>CAWGPW010000033.1:0-58902 GCA_963824555.1 uncultured delta proteobacterium
GAGAGCGCAGAGGAGGAAGAGGTCGCGGAGGACGAAAGGAGTGCGAGCGGAGGTGTTCCGCGGTGGTCCGAAATCTTGGGGTTGGCTTACGGGTGAGGTTGATTCTTCCCGAGGGATCTGAGGGCGCCGGACGGTCATATCGTAGAGCCCCTACTTTCCGCAGTACCGCGATGTCCTTGTCGCGTCGAGCGAGGCAATATCGATCACGTCGTCGGCCAGGTGAAAATGATATTTCACGAGCCGGGCCGCAGGTTTCCCAGCGACGTACAGGACATCGCTGAATATCCCGGCGGGTCTCCAATCGAAGTGGACCCAATCGCCCACGATACCTGGTTGGCCTTGGATTCTCTCCACAATGTTTCCATTGGTTGAAGGACATTCGGCAGTCCCTAGCGTAGACAACGATCGCGAAGAGTACCGCGAGAACTCCCAACGTCCGAATGATCCTCCGCATGCTCGAAGACCTCCTGTTACGGTCTTCTACCTTGCATTTCTCGCCGATGCGAGTACGAGTGACGACTCCCGGCAAGTACATCGAGGAGCACGTGCCGAACCAACGGCCGCCGCCGGAATCCGCGGCGATTGCCGACGTGGTGGGATACGGACATCGACCACGACACCATCCACTGTTGCACACGATGGTGTATAGTCGGGCTCACGATCGGAGGAACCCGTGTCCCATTCCTGGCCTTTTCGCTCTTTGTTGACAATGGTTGCCGCTGTCGCATTCGTTGGCATCGCCGGTTGCGGCGGTTCCGACAAGACGTGCACAGACGCCTGCAATAACCTCTTTGCCTGCGGAACCAAGCTCGGGGTCGCCCCCAGCACGCTACTTGGTTCGAACTACGCAACCGTGGATACGTGCATCGCCAGGTGCACGACCGGGGGATGCCCGAAAATCACGCAACTCGTGAACTGCACCTCGGCCCTCCAGTGCAACACCCTAACCCAGGTCGAGACCGACGTGGAGGCCTGCTTCACCAGCGCCGATTGTTCACCCTGATTCTGTGGACAGCCAGTCGATGGACCCGTTCCGGTCGACCTGAGTCCCGATGCTAACGTCTCGGCATCCGATGGCCGCCGCCGCGCGGCGCTTGGGGGCGTGCTGGTGGTGGTGGATGGGAGGGGCGCTCGTAAGTGCGAGGCGCCTGGCGCGAAAACCGCGGCTGGTTCCGGAGCGCGCTCAAAGGCGCCGGCTCGGAACGGTAGTACCGCCATTGGTTGCCGTCTCGATAGTGCCAATGGTCATGGTACCAATAGGTGGGCCGTCCTTCGAAGTAATAGGGCTGTGCCGTCACGACAAAGTCGGGCGGCAGGTCGTCGTAGTCGTCGGATACCACGGCGTAGCCGGTGCCCGCATAGCAGCCGCCCAACGAAAGCAGGGTCCAACAAAGTGCGCTGGCCACCGCCGACTCGCGTACGAAGCAAAACAGTCGAGTCATGGCATCACTCCTTTGCTTGACCTTCATCGTGGGTCAGATGCTCTCGCAGCAAATCGACCAGCTCCTGTCGCTGCTCGATGGCAAGCAGAGGATTGACCGCTTCGCAGAAGCGGGCCAACCGGGTCGCGCCCCACTCTGCCATCTGGCGATTGGCGCCGCTCGCCGCTTTGAGCGTGCTTGCATCGAAGGTATCGGCGGTGAACGCCTGCGAGAAACCGTGGAGGTAACCCTGAATCTCGTTTTCCTTCGCGGGCGATGGCGGGGGTTGCCCGTCAAGCTCGTTCTGCACGCGTCGGATTTGGTCGGATGTCAATCCGATCTCTTGCCCGATGGCAACGGTCGGTCTCTTCTCGCTGATGTTGGCTCGTTTCCACAATTGCCAATGCGCTTCTACCTTCTCCACCAAAGCCCGCCGCTGGGACGGTGTCAGGATGCCGTGAAGCTGGTTCAAATCATCGATGGCGGTTGCATGCACGGCTGCGGACGAGGTCGCCATTTGAGCAATGGCCTCATTCACCTTGGCCGGATCGATGGATGATTGCTCCAGGCCGCTGGCCAGAAGCCCAATCAGCTTGAGCTCGTCGGTTCTGGAAGGCTCCATTTTCGCGATGAGATCCGAGCGTATCGCTTCGATGCGCGCTTGCTCCTCGGGTGACAACCCGAGCGTGTCGAGACTCATCGCGATGAGCATCAGAACGCCACCGTGGTGGTGATAGCGGTGATGTTGCAAAAGGTCCGTCGCCGGAGATGGCTCGATGGTCGCGTCCGCCACCGTCCGTGGTGGGGTTTGGGCCGACTTTCCTGCGCATTCGCTGAACGACGTGACCATCCCGATCAGCACTGCAAGATTCCTCTGCCATGAGCGCATGCCTTCTCCTCCCTGTCGGAGGTATAGCTTGGCAAGAAAGCAGGTGCCAGGCGGGTTGCCGCGCCTCTTCTACTCCTTCGCGGCAACGCGAAGGCTCATGGCGTCTTCCGCTACCTCGATGCTCTCCGTGTTCTTCGCGGTTGCCTCTTCCGCCCGCAAGCGCGCGACTTCCACCGGGTCGACGGTGTCACCCGCGGCCATCGCGTACAGCCCCGTCCTCACGATCTCGCAACCACCCGGCGCCCCCTCCCCGAAGAACGCTTCGATCACTTCCACCGGTCTCGCACTGCCCAGGGCGCTGACCACCAGGCCGAACGCGAGGACCCGCTCCGCCTCCGGCCAGTCGAGCTTCTCGGCCAGCAGCCGCCGCTCTTCGGTCCCGCACATCTTCGCGAACACGATGTTCTTGCGCACGTCGCTGGTGTTGCCGCGATCGGGCCTTCGGCTGTCGCTACGCTCGCGGCGGGTTGCCAACAACGGCGCGCCTGCGTTCCACAGGGTCTCGGCCGCACTGGCAGACAACCCCACGGGCAATCGAACCGCATAGTGTGCCTCGGCGAGCACGCGGCCGAGGGGCCGATCACCGTCCACCAACGCCGCCGCGGCCAAGAATTCAATCCCAGGCGGCGAAACGGCACGCAGGCGACGCAGGATTTCGTCGGGTGTCACCTTGTCCACCAGCTTCACGTCGAGGTATTCGCCAAGAGATGGAATTCCCAGGCCCAAGGCGGGACCGAAGGACAGCCCGGGCTTGGGGTGAAAGCCCTTCGAGTAGTAGATCTCCAGGCCAGCGCGACGGAAGGCGCGCGGCAGGTGGCGGACCAGATCCAGGTGAGCGAGGAAGGCGGCGGGGCCCAGCTTGCTGTAGCGCAGGCGAAAGCGAGCGTGCTCGCCTTGCATGGAATCGGTCGCTGGTCGGGGCGAGCCGCGACGGCCGCTGCTTGGGCCGCTTCGCCGCACGCTCGGCAGCGGCGCGCGTGGCGACCAGGCGTTCATCCGGCGCAGAAAGAACAACCGCTGGCGCTTCATTTCGCCGAGGTCGCACGCGACCCCGCAGTCGTAGCAAACCAGCTTTCGATCGTCGGCCGCTTCGGCATCGGCGACGCTGGCGGGGTGCAAGAGCCGACCCGCCGGCTTTCCGCATGGAGGAGAAACCTTGTCCTGCATGGCCTTGCGCAGCTCCTTGCGCAAGAAGTCGTTCTCTACGCCCACATCGATGTGGTCCCAGGGTAGGCGCGCGACCTCGGGGATTGCGCCGAGGTAGCGCTCGGGATCGAAACCGTGGGCGGCCTGCTCCTCGTCCATGGCCTGCTGCCACAGCTCCGCGCGGAAGGCTTCGCTCCAGCCGTCGAACCGGCAGCCGAGCTTGAACGCGCGTTCCAACACTTCCGCGCAGGCGCGATCGCCGCGCGCGAAGATGGCCTCGAGATGCGACTGCGTATTCTCGTGCGTGCGCAGCTCCACGCGCAGGCGGCGCGCGTGCTCGGCAAGCAGTCCGTGTTTTCGCGCCGTCTCTTCGCGGCCGTCCATGGCCGCCCACTGAAAGGGCGTGTGCGGCTTGGGCACGAAGGTCGATACCGCGGCCGTGACCTTGGCGGCGCGCAGGTAGCGCCGCCCAATGGCCTGCACGTGCGCGGCGGTCTCGACGATGCCGATGACGTCTTCGTCGGTCTCCGTGGGCAGACCGATCATGAAATACAGCTTCATGCGCTGGTGCCCGCGCGAGAACACGCGCTCCGCGGTTTCCAGGATGTCGTCCTCGGTGACGTTCTTGTTGATGAGGTCGCGCATGCGTTGCGTGCCGGCCTCGGGGGAAAAGGTCAGGCCCGTGATTCCCCCCGCGGCCAGGTCACCAAGCAATTCCTCATCGAGGCCATAAGCGCGGAGCGAGGAGACCGACAACGAGACCTTGTCGTCGCGCAACGTGGCCATGGCCCGGCGAACCAGCGGCGTCACGCACGAGTAGTCGGCCGGCGACAGCGAGGCCAGGGAGGTTTCGTCGTAGCCGCCCTTGCGAATGCCGCCCATGAGAGCATCAATGACCGCCACCGGATCCCGTTCGCGCACCGGCCGGTAGATGACACCGGCCTGGCAGAAGCGGCAGCCCTCGGTACAGCCGCGCGCGATCTCCACGGCCATGCGATCGAAGACCGCCTCGGCGTGGGGAAGCGGCGAATCATCGGGAAACGGAAATCGGTCGAGATCCTTCACCCAGACGCGACGGGTGCGCTTGGAAACCCGAGCATCCATGGGCTCGCCGACGATGACGAATCCACTGACTTCGTCGCGCTCGGTCGCGTAGAGCGCTGGAACGTAGAGGGGATATCTTTGCGCCAGGCGTACCAAGATCTCCGAGCGGCCGAGCTGCGCGCGCCGCATTTCCGCCGCCTCCAGGCACAACGCGGGCAGCCGCTCTTCCGCCTCACCGATGAAAAAGGCGTCAACGAAGGGCGCCAGCGGCTCGGCGTGCGTGGCGACGGGCCCCCCCGCCAGCACCAGCGGATCCGTATCCGCTCGCGCGGCCGCGCGCAATGGCAGCCCGCCGAGATCGAGGATGCTCAGCACGCCGGTGAAGTTCAGCTCGTACTGCAGGGAGAAGCCGACAATGTCGAAATCGCCCAGCCGGCTCGCCGTTTCCAGCGTGTAAAGCGGCAGGGACCGGCTGCGCAGCTCCTCCTCCATGTCGAGCCAGGGCGCGAACACGCGTTCGCACGCGATGCCCTCCGTCTTGCCCAAAAGGCCATACAGGATCTTGGTTCCAAGGTGCGACATCCCGATGTCGTAGACGTCGGGAAAGGCCAGGCACACACGCGCCCTCGCCGTCGCGGGATCGATGCGCCTCTCGCCGTATTCGCCGCCCGTGTAGCGAGACGGCTTCTGCACCCGAGCCAGAAAGCCGGCATAGGGATGGCGGTGGGAAGTCGGTGACATCGGCCGAAGTGTAGCAGTGCGCCGCCGAACGGCCCTGCTCTACATCTACATTCCGCCCTGCATGATGAGCGGGAAATTGGTCCCGTATTCCTCGACGTTGGGTGGAAAGACCCAGCGCTTGACCGTGCTCTTGATACACGGCTCGACGAGAATGAAGCTGGACGGGGCGTCTATGACCACCCGCTGCACCACCCCCGAGGTAGCGATGGAAACCGTCACGTCGATGCGCCCACTGGTGAGGTGGTTGTCCATTTTCAGCGCGCGTTCGTAGCACGACTTCAGTGCGTCCTGGTTCGCCTTGTTGCGCACCACCGCACTAATCTGTGATTGCGACACGGTCTTGGTCTCGTCGAAGGGGTTGGGCCGCTCCGGCAGGACGGGCTTGGCCGGCGACTTCGGAGATGGCTGGCGCCCGGACGCGGGGCTCACATCCATCCGTCGCAACGACCTGCCCGAGCCGTGCTTGCCCGTCGCGCGCGCGGCCGACGCGGGCTTCTCCTCGCCAACTGGCACGGGTTTGGGCGGCTTGGCGGCGACCGGCTTCGACTCGGGCAACGTCGCCGGCTCCATGGTCGTCGAGGGAGGGGCGGGAACGACGTCGGGGACCTTTCGCGTGTCCATGCGCAAGGTCACCATGACGATGAGAATGACCAACACCACAATCGCGCCCGCCGCCACCACGTACTTGAGACCAGGGCGTCTGCCGCCCAAGAAGCCGAAATCAGAGGATACCTGAGACGTCTCGGAGCCCGACGGGGTGATGGACGAGGCAAAGGCCTGCATCGGGCTGCTTGGCGGGTCGCTGGCCGCCACGGCGCGAACAACCTCGGCAAATCCACCCAACTCTGGTTGGCCAGGAGGAACGGTTGCACCGGTGGAAGCGGCCGGCACGACCGGCATGGCATGAGAGCTCGCGGCCGGGCTCTCGATTCCAGGCTGGTGGAACGAAACAGCCGGAGCGGCGACCACCGGCAAGGTGGCCGAGCTGGAGGCTGTCGAAGGCTTGGCCTTCGCGGCCACGGGCGGCAACGGATGAACAGGTGGCGGTGTTCTATCGTTTTCGGCGAAAGCTGGCGCGGACGAGGACAGCGAGGCGGCCTCGATGGCACCGAGGTTCTTGCCCTTCTTGGTCGTGCTGTCCGCGAAACTACCCTTGTCTGACTCTTTGGATAGATCGTGGAGGTCCTTGGCCTTCTTGGTCGTGATGTCGGAAAAGGCTCCCGAATCCGTTTCCAAGGCGATCTCCAGGGAATCGGACATGCCCGCCGGCGATGGCGTGAGGGGTTTGCCGGGAAAGAGCGACGCCGGTAGCTCATGGGCCGCCTTGGCGGCCTTGGCGACCGTGGGAGGCATGGCCGCCACCTTGGGCGGCAGGGACGAAGGTGGCGCGGATGGGGCCTTCGCGGGACCGGAAGATGGGGGTGGTGGCGGCGGCGGCCTGAGCAGGTTCAGCTCCCGAGCGATGACCGAAACCTCGCCCGATGGCTTCCAGCCCGGCATCCCTTCCTTCCAGACGTGCACTGCCTTGCCAGGCGCGGCGGAAATGATCCTCCGCGCGGCCTCCGCGCGCGAAAACGGACCACTGCGAACGCCGCCGACGGCCAAGTACCATTCCACGCGACCGCCAAGAGGATCAGTGCCAGCCGGCGCCGCAGGGGGAGGCGGGGGCGAACCATGGACGGCCGCCCTGGGCGCGCTCGACGGCACGGCCTTGGGCGCGCTCGACGGCACGGCCTTGGGCGCGCTCGACGGCACGGCCTTGGGCGCGCTCGACGGCACGGCCTTGGGCGCGCTCGACGGCACGGCCTTGGGGCCGCTCGACACCGCGGTCCTGGCGGACTCGAAATGCTCGGAAGTCGCCCTGTCGTCCGCAGGCGCGTCCCCACCAGTGGCAGCAGAACGCTTGCCTTGAACCACGATGACATTGCCGCAGGTCTTGCAGCGAATGCGCAGGATTTTTTGCCTGACCTTTTCATCCGCGATCGAATAGCGGGTCTGACAGCGGTCGCAGACGAACTTCATCCTAGATCCTGGAAGGTCCTCGGTTTCCCAGGGTAGCACAGCCCTGGCAAGGGATGCACCCCTGGCGACCTACGAGCGATGTTTTCCCGCGAACGCAAAGCCGCCCCTAGGATCCGCGCAGCCACCACAACAGTCCCACGGCCATGGCCACCGCAAGAACGATCCCCGCTACCACGATTCCGTTCCAGCGCCCAGGCACGTCTTCTGAAACGTCGTCCTGCGCAGCCTTGGGTGCGACCTGGGCCGGCACCGCCACCTGCGCAGACGCTGGATTGGGCTTGGCGTCCTCTTTCTTGGCGGCTTCTTCAGCCTCCGCAGCCCGTTCCAGGTCGCTTGCAGATTCGGAAAACAACGGTGCAGGCTCGTCCTTGGCTTGACTCTCGGCATCATTGGCGGCAGCTTGTGCCGGGGCTTGGAATTCCCTCACGGCGCCACTCGCCGCATCCGCCGCGCCAACATCGGCCCAGACGCCAAGCGCGGACGCGCGCATGGCACGGGCCAAGGCCGCACCCGGACCTTCGGAGTGCTGGACGTCGAAATCCAAGTCCGCTTGCTCGGCCTCCACGCTGTCGCTGCCTTCGACGAAAGCTTGCGCCCGGCGGCGACCGGAATCGGAGATCAGCGCGTCCGCTTCCTCCGAGAAGATCTTGGCCACATAGTCGGCCATTTGGAAGTTGTTGCGTAGGTGCGCGCCCGACCGGGCCAGGAAATTCTGGAGATCCTCATGGAGCTCGGTGGCCGACTGGTAGCGGTCCTCCGGCTTCTTCTCCAGCGAGCGCAGGACGATCAGCTCCAAATCGGTCGGATAGTCGCGACGCACGAACGTGGGCGGCTTGGGCCGCTCCTCGGCGATGCGCTTGACGGCCACTTCGCGCGGTCCGCGCCACAGGCGCCGCCCCAAGGTGATTTCATAGAGGATGGTTCCCAGGCAGAAGATATCCGAGCGGCCATCGATGGGCGCACCCCGCACTTGCTCGGGGGACATGTATGTGACTTTGCCCGGACGCGCACCGGATTCTTGAATGACGGCCAGCCCCTGGCGCGCGATGCCGAAATCGATCAGCTTCACCTCGCCTGTCGATCCGATAAGCACGTTGGTCGGCGAGATATCCCGGTGAACCACGCGGAAAGGCTCGCCCATGCCGCCGCTGCCGTCGTACATGTACGCGAGCGCGCTGGCAACCTCGGCCGCGATGAAGACGCCGACCTCGACGGGAATCGACTTGGTCACCTGGATGGCGCGCTTGGCGAGCTCGGTCAGGGTTCGCCCCGAGATGTGCTCCATCGCGATGAAGTGGCGGCCGTTTTCCTCGGCCACGTCAAACACGTCCACGATGTTTGGATGGTTCATCAGCGCCGAGATGCGAGCCTCGCCGAGGAACATGTCGACGACCTCGGGATACTCCTCCCAGCGCGTCTGCAGGACCTTGAGAACAAGCTCCTTCTTGAACCTGCCCATGGCTTCTTGGCGGGCCAGGAAGATCTCGGCCATGCCGCCGGTCGCCAGATGCTCGACGATGGTGTAACGCCCGAGCTGGGTTCCAATGAGCTCTTTGGTGGTTGACATACTGACCGCTGACTCGCTTCTGGGATCAACCTATCATTGCGCGCTGGCCGCGTCGATGGCTCACGCAAGAAGGCGGAGAGGCGCGGCCCCTCCGCCAGGCGCGTTTGCTCGGCGCTAGCCGCCCGAGGGCGTACCACCGTCGACAGAACCGGCGGCGCCGCTGTCGGTGCCACCGTCTTCTTGGTCGGCGAATTCCACGCTGACCTTGGCACGGCCGTTCTTGTACAGGGTCAAGGTCACGCTGGAGCTCTTTCCCTGAACGAGGTTGACCGTCTTCTCATCGCTGATCCACATGGGAATAGTCGATTTGGTAACGCTGGTGCAGGCCGCCGCATAGGCGTTGGCCGAGAAGACCACCGCCCCCACCGGCAGCCCGGTAAGCGCCTGCGAGAACGTGTCGCCCGGAACCACGTCGAAGTCGTTCACCGAAGAACGGAAATCCCCGGCCACCGTGACGCGGACGCAAGTCACGTTGTCCGGGATCGGGGCCAAGGACAGCAGGGCCTGAGCTGATTCGTCGGCGCCTGCGCCTTGGTTGTGGTCGCAGCCTGGGACGAGCAGCGACACGGCGGCGAGGATGATCGAGAAGGAAACATTGCGGAAGAAGTTGCGATTCGGGTTCATGGTCGGGCCTCCTGATGGGTGTTGAAAGGACACGAAGGTTCTCGGTCCGACCGAAAAGAAGTTGCTTGTCGGCTAAAAAAATGTTGCTTGCCAGCGGAACTTCTCGTGCGCGTTGACTCTGCCCCCTTGGCAGACTAGCTTGCCAGCCATGAAGGTCGTCGATGAACCGCTGTCAGTCTCGGATCCACAGGTCCATGGGCTGGTGCGCGCCGAAGAACGCCGCCAGGCCGAGAAGATCCGCCTGATTCCCTCGGAGAATTACGTCTCGCGCGCCGTGCTCGAGGCTTCAGGTTCGATTTTCACCAACAAGTACAGCGAGGGCTATGCCCAAAAGCGTTACTACGAAGGTCAGCAAAACGTCGACCCGTTGGAGTCCCTGGCGCAAGAACGCGCATGCACCTTGTTCGGCGCCGAGCACGCCAACGTGCAGCCCTACTCGGGCTCGCCGGCCAACCTCGCCGTCTACCTCGCGTTTCTCAAGCCCGGCGACAAGGTCATGGGGTTGGCCCTGCCCATGGGCGGGCATCTGACCCACGGCTGGAACGTCTCCATCACCGGAAAGTTCTTCCAATCGGTCCAGTACGGCGTGCGCAAGGACACCGGGCGCATCGACATGGACGAGGTCCGGGACATCGCCCGCCGCGAGCGCCCGCTGCTTATCTGGGCTGGCGGCACCGCCTATTCGCGCCACTGGGATTTCGCGGCGTTCGCCGAGATCGCCAAGGAGGTCGGCGCGCGCTTCGCCGTCGACATGGCCCACATCGCCGGCTTGATCGCGGGTGGGGCGCATCCCTCCCCGGTTCCCTTCGCGGACGTGGTCAGCACCACGACGCACAAGACCCTGCGCGGTCCGCGCGGCGGCATGATCCTGTGCAAGCAGCCCTACGCCTCGGCCATCGACAAGGCCGTGTTCCCCGGTTTGCAGGGCGGTCCCCACGATCACACGACCGCGGGAATTGCCGTGGCCCTGGACGAGGCCGCGCGGCCCGCCTTCAAACAGTACGCGCACGAGGTCGTCGCCAACGCCAAGGTGCTGGCCGCCGAGCTGATGGCCCGCGGCTTCCACGTGTTCTCCGGTGGCACCGACAACCACCTCATCTTGATCGACCTCACGAACAAGAACGTGCCGGGCAAGGTGGCGGCCAAGGCCCTCGATAAAGCCGGCCTGGAGCTCAACTACAACTCGGTCCCCTACGACACGCGGAAGCCCTTCGATCCGTCCGGCATCCGCCTGGGCACGCCCTCGGTCACCAGCCGAGGCATGGGCGAGGCGGAGATGAAACTGATCGCGGGGTGGATGGACCGCGTGGTAGGCAAGCCGGACGACGAGACCGCGGCCAAGGTTCTGGCCGAGGTGCTAGAAGTTACCCGAAAGTTCCCCGCCCCCGGCATCCTCCTTCCCTAGGACCCCATGACGATTTCCCGCCGATCTTCCGAACACCGGATACCCACCACAGTCTTGCCGCCGTGCCCCTCACCCGCCTCGCTCCGCGAGGCGACCTCTCCCAGCTGCGCGGGGCGAGGTTTCTGTGTATTCAGTTTCTGCCTGGCAGGCCTCGCGATCTTCGCAACGGTTCGACCGGCCAGCGCCGAGGTCATCGAGTTCCTCGACAAGACCAAGATGAACGCGAAGATCGTCCACTACTACGACGGCGTGTATTCGGTCGAATCGCAAGGCTCGACGGTCAAGGTGCCCAAGGAAAAGATCAAGAGCATCACCTTCCAGTTGCCGGCGCCGCGCGCGGAGCTCTCGACCCCGGAAAAGACCTTCGATCGCTGGCGCAAGGCGCTTGCCGAGGGCAGCCTGGAGAAGGTCGTCGACTGCTACGCACTCATGTTTCAGGGCATGCTGGCCATGCAGGTCGGACAGGTGGGCGACGGTCTCAAGAAGATGCAGAAGGAAGTCGAGGGCACCAAGTTCACGCTCAAGGGTTCGTCCATCAAGGGCGACAGTGCGACCCTGAAGGTGACGCGCCAGAAGGGCGAAGACTCGGAGACGGTGGACATTCCCTTTGTGCGAGAAAACAGCGAATGGAAGATGTTGCCGCCGCAGTGATCGGGCAAGCCTCCATCACCGATCCCGCGCACGGATGAAAAAGCTTCGCCTCACCCTGCCCTTCCTGGCCGCCACCCTCGGCTGTGCGTCGGCGTGGCTTTCGCCGTCGCCCGTTTGGGCCGCGGCCAATCTCGATCCCTTCGCCCGTCCAGCCGCGAAGACACTCTCTCCCTTCCACACCGCCCAGGCGGAAGAAGCGCCCGACAGCTCGCTCCCGACGCCCAAAACCATGCCCGCACCGGAGCCTCCGCCCGCGCCCAAGATGGCGGCCGAACCGGAGACCCAACCCAAACCGGAGCCCAAGTCGCGGCCGAGCGCGCCGCCCCCCGCCGGCAGCGCCCAAGCCTGCGAGCGCGACGACCAATGTCCAGCAGCCACCATCTGCGAGAGCGGCACCTGCCAGCCCTTCGAACGGGGCATCGATATCCTGCTCTACCGTAGAGAGGGCCGCAGCACATCCCTCATTCCCTTTTACTTTTCCAACCGGGGCAACCCTGGCCATCGCGTGGTGGCGCCGCTCTATTTTCATTTCTGGAGCCCCGAGAGCCACACCCAGATTCTCGCGCCCTTCTACTGGCGCGTGGAAGACCGCCTCAAACAGCGCGTGGTGCTGGTTATCCCACCCTATTCGCAAACCACGCAGCCCGATGCACGCTCGTGGGCCCTCTGGCCGTTCTTCTACTTATCGACGAAGTTCGGCTGGGCCGCGCCGCCGCTGCTGTCGTTCAAGATCGGCGATCCCGATCACGGCAAGTCTTTCGGCATGTGGTTTCTGCTCTATTTCTGGACGCGAAGCCCCGCATCGCAGTTCGACCTGCTCTTCCCCTTCGCGATCTCCACGCGGTCCAAGGACTCGGCCTTCACCTACGCGGTGCCGCTCAATTTCTATTGGCGGAACAAGGACGACAAGAACCTGCTCTCGATCCCCTTCTTCTATCGCAACGTCACGCCGGCCGGCGGCACCTTCGCGTCGTTGCTCGGCTACGCCTCGGTGGAGGACAAGGCCACCACGGGATCGTTCCTGTGGCTTTACTGGTACGGCCGTTCGCGAGCATCGAGCTACGACGTCCTTTTCCCGCTGCTGTGGAGCTTCCGCTCGCCCGGCGCCAGCACCACCATTCTTCCGCCGCTCTTCCACTTCCGCAGCAAGGGCTCATCCATCGGCACCTTCGCCTTGCTGGCCTGGTGGGCTGGCGACGAAAAGGCCGGCTCGAGCTGGCAGCTCGTCGTCCCGTTCTATTTTCGCAAGAGCAACGATGACGGGGCGCGGACGTTCCACCTATGGCCGCTCGGAACCTACCAGCGCGACGACAAGGCCGGCTCGCGCTACCTGACCATGCTCGTCCCGCCGCTCGCCTATTGGCGCGACAAGACCGGCGAGATCGACTACGAGCTCATCTACTACCACCACCACGACATCCCTGGCGACGCACACACGACCATCCTCGGACCGTACTACCACCGCGACGATCCCGCGGGTACGACCGACGCGTTTTTCCCTTTCTTCTGGCACTTCCGCGACGCCGCGACCGGCGCCACCGCCCATTCGTTCCTCCCCTTCTATTTCAGGCGCAACTCGCCCGACGAGAAGCTGACCGCGGCCGGCATCTTTCCCTTGTGGGCCTACTGCCGCAAATTCGCCGACGGCGGGAGCAGCGGCGGGCTTTTCCCCCTGGCCTTCTTCGGCAGCCGCAGGGATCGCAGCCACGCCATCGTCTTTCCGCTGTTCTGGCGTTTCCGCAAGGCCGACGCGGTTTCGAGCCTGTTCTTCCCATTTTACTACGCCTCGTCCGACAAGTCCTCGTCGACCACGATGATCTTCCCCTTGCTCTATTTCTCCGGGCGGGACGATTGGGGCAGCTACCGCTACCAGTTCCCGTTCTATTGGAATCTGGTGGACAAGCGCAGCCACACGGCAACCACCATCGCGCCACTTTACTTCCGCTACGACGATCCGAAAGGCTATGCTGCCGGCATTCCTCCCCTGCTCTTTTGGGGCGGCGGCGGCGAGCAGCGTCACTTCGCTCTTTTTCCCCTGTTCTGGCGGTTCCGTGACGATGGGAAGGATCGAACGACCACCGTGGTGGCCAACTACCTGCACCGCACGGAAGGCGGCGAGACCACGGACGCCTTCTTCCCGCTCTTTCACTACCGCCGCGGCGCCAAGCCGGGCGGCAGCGACCAGACCAGCTTGACCGTCTTCCCGCTCTTCCACTACCGCAGGGACGCGGCCACGACCCTGCTCGTCTCGCCGGTGACCGCCTGGATGCGTTCCGCCGACAAGCAGGCTGGCTTTGCCGGGCCCTACTTCTGGTATCGCAACCAGTCTTTCGCCGTGCGCGGAATCCCCCTGCTCTATCTCGACCATACCCAGCTCGACACCGGCGAGCGGACGCGCATGTGGGGTCCCTTGGTCGCGACCGACGGTCCCGGGCACCAAGCGCGCGTGCTGTTTCCCCTCTGGGGCCACTACCGGAACCAGCAGGAACAAGGCACCTATATCTTTCCCACCTTCTTCCGCCTGCGCAAGAACGACGGCTATCGCCTCGATACCTTCTTTCCCTTCGTGTGGCTGTCGAGCTCGCCCAATTCCCACACCAGCGTGGTTGTGCCCTACTTCACCCACCATTCGCAAAGCGGCTCGTCATCCGGGCTGCTTCCTTTCTATCTTTCGGCGCACACACCCAAGCGCGACCTGCTCGTCACGCCGCTCTTCCTGTCGCACACCAATCGCCAAAGTGGAGATCGCAAGATCCTCTCTTGGCTCTACTACCAATCGAATCACGACAGCGACATGTTCCGGACCGTCCTTCCGCTGTGGTACCAGAGCCGCGACGACAACCATAGCTGGGCCGTCGGGTTCCCGCTCTTCTGGCACTTCGCCGACAAGCGCGCCGACAAAGCGATGACCCTCGCAGGGCCGCTGTACTGGGCGCACGAGGGCAGCGAACGAACGCGCGGCCTCTTGCCGGTCGCTTGGTATTCACGCGACGAAAAGAAGTCAACCGCCAGCAACGCCATCGTGCCGCTCTTCTACGAACGCCATTCGCCGACCTCGCAGGCCGTGCTGACCCTTCCCTTCGGCTACAAGAGCACGCCCGACAGCCTGTGGTGGTACGCGGGCAATTTCTTCTGGCGCAACACCACCAGGTCCAGCTTCCACACCTTCTTCCCGCTTTGGTTCTACCATCACGACAAGGCCACCGACACCCGCACCCTGGTCATCCCGCCCCTCCTCCACTACGAGCGCACCAGTCCCGAGCGGTCGCTCAGCACGTGGTTCCTGCTGGTCTGGCACCGCAGCGATATCACGTCGTCCACGACGATCGGCCTGCCCCTGGTCTACGATTTCCATTCCTACCACCAGAGCCGGCTTACCATGGTGCTGCCGCTCTTCTTCCGCTACCGCAACGAAGTCAGCGGCACCACCACGACCGTCGCGCCGCTCTTCTACCGCCACAGCAGCCCGACCGACGCCACCACCATCGCCTTCCCGCTTTTCTGGCGCTTCTGGAGCGAGGAGCGCAGCACCACCGTCGCGTTCCCGTTCTATGTCGGCGTCAGGCGTGCGACCTCCGACGTGACCTACGTCTTCCCGAACATCTACTATCGCAAGGGACTCGGCACCAACGCCGGCACGTCGCACCTGTTCGTGTTTCCCTTCTGGGAGTCGGAGATCAAACGGCCAGGCGATTACATGTGGGAGGCACTGCTTGGTGTCCTGGGCTGGGAGCGCATCGGGCGCAACCGCTTCCTCAAGGTGCTCTTCATCCCCTTCGAGCTCGAGGCGGCCCCCGCCGCCAAGACCGCCTGGTACGGCAAGCCCCCCGCGCGCTCACGCGAGCGCATCGCCCGCGGTCTCGACACCACGTCCTGGTAACGGCCAGGCGGCTGCCGACCATCATTGGTACAGGCTTCGTACTCAGGATGCACGAAATGGCGGGAATCTGTACTTAGATTGGTGCCGACCGCTATTTGAGAAGCAGTTCTTCATACAGTGGAAATGACGACCATGGCTTGCAGGGCTGGGTGCCGTCCACCGTCGATCCCGAGGTTTGTTTCACGACTGTCCCGGTACAGTTGGGAAGAACCGAGTCCGCAGTGGCGAAGCCGGACAAGGTGACCTTTGTGCCCACCAAGCCGAACCCGGTCGATTGGACATTGTCGACTTCGTACGGCGGATCATCGCTGTCCGTCGGCGTGGCCTCGTTCGTGAGCAGAAAGACCGGTCCCGTGACGGCAGCAAGCTCGGTGCCGGTGACTTGAATCTCTGCGCCGTCCTGGTAAACGAATCCGACCTTCTCCTTGAAGACGTAATTCTGGCCTTTGACTTGAACGAGCGCACCCGCATCGGGATCGTCGGATTGCACCCAGAGGTCGGCCGGCGACACCCGCAGGTCGGTCAGAATGAACTGGGTTCCTGTAGTGCCCTGGGGATCGACCGTGTGGTCACCATTGATGCTCGCAACTGCCGGAGGAGAAACCTGCGAGAAAACCAACGTGTCGCCTTTGACGACAGACGCGCTCGCACGGCCCACCACGGGTGCCTTGGTTGTTACCACGACATCTCCGGATCGCATGGATGGCAGGGTTACGCTGGCGATGTCCGCGCCGCCAGTTGCGGTCGCAGTGCAAGCCGTGCTGCCCGGCTGGCCAGTCACACAGATGCGAATCGGGCGCGAGACCTGCTTGTTGCCCACCTTGTCACTCGCCTCCACCGCGACGCACGCCCAGCCATCGCGCAAACTGTTCGAGGCGTCGAACTGGCGCCCAGCACATTGCAACCCATCGCTTACGATAGGAGGGATGGTCCAGATCGACGGCTGACTGAGTTGAACGGCATAGGCTAGCAAATAGGTCAAAGCCTGGTTCTTGACCGGGCTATACGTCGTATCGCAGAGGGCCGGCGGTGGTTGGGCGTTGCTTCGCACACAGGAAGTGAGTCCATCCAAGAGCAACCCCGGGTCCGGCTGGTACGAAAAATCGCCGGCACCTGTATTGAAAGGCAGGGACACCATGTTGAGGAGCTGCGCGTCCTTGGACGACTGAGGAGAGACCGAAGGCACCAGGTCGGGATTGATGTCGTCGCAGAATCCATCCGGCGGATCCGATGTGTCCACCACCAAGGGCTGGGATGTGTCGTCGAGAAGTAGGACCTTCACGCTGGCAGGATCCACAGTGGCGATGGGTATGAAATCGGAGGTGCCGGTGAGAGGGGCGTTCCCCCGATCCTCGACGCGGGCGCGGATGTCGAATAGCTGGCTCACGATCGAGCCGTCGTCGATCGCGTCCGGGCCGACGGGGTCGAACGGCCAACTGCAGGTTCCGTCCTTCTTCACGATCCGGAAATTGGCCGGCGGATCCAGATCCAGGATGGGCGGCGTGTTGTCGAGCGAGACCAGGTAGCCCACGGAGGACTCGTTGCCGAGGACATCCTGGGCGCGGAAAGAGATGCTGGGAAAGATGGCGTAGCTCGGAAGCTGTGTGGTGTCGAAGAGCTGCCGATAGGTTCCGTCGGCGCCCTTGACCAGGTTGACTTGGAAGTGAACATCGCCGTTGGCGACCACCGCGATCACCGATGAATCCATGACGCCGGCGGGGTCGTCGACCTTGGCCTCGATGCTGATGATCCTGCCGATCATGTCCCCGTTGGCAGGTTTCGTGGCGCTGATGGTGGGTCCCAGGTTGTCGATGGTGAAGTTGCGCGCGGCGACGGACACGTTGCCGTTGCCATTCGTCGCCGTCGCGGTGACGATCTGGTCACCGTCGAGGGGTGGATTGAAGCTGCCGAAATCGAGGGTGGTCGAGTATTGGGCGCCGTTGCTCGCGACGGCGGATGGATCGATCGGGTACTGGCCGACGGAAAAGGTCACCCCGGTTACGCCGGACCGGTTGTCGACGACCATGGCCGTGACCACGACCGATCCTTTGACATAGGCGCCATCGGAGGGCTGCAGGAAGGTGATGATGGGGCCACCATCGATGTAGATGCGAAGCGAGGCTGTCCCCACCACGCCGCCTGCCGTGGTAGCCACGATCTGCAGGTCATAGAAGTCGCCGGCCACGCTGCTCAAATCGAACGGCGTGTCGGCGTAGATGTAGATCTTGCTGCCCGATTCGGGAACGACGCTGTACTGGGTTTGGTTCAAGCTGAGGGTTGCACCGGTCGACTTGCTGCTCTCGCCGACGATCGAGGCCTTGACCTGGGTCACGACATCGAGCGTGGGATCGCCGCCCATCGATTGGACCTCGACCTGGACCGTGGGCGCCAGACGATCGGACTTGGCGATGACGGGCGGATCGGAGGCCCCTCCATCCGCGCCCGGGCTGGCGACGGGCGACAAGATCGTGACCGTCACCGTGGAAGGGGGCGAGGCATCGATGCCTACCTCCGCGCTGTCGGCTGGAAGCGGGCTATCCTTCGCGGCATCCTTGGCCGCGTCGTTGGCGCCATCACGAACGCTCGCATCGAGAACACCGGCCTCGATTCCTTCGAGCAAGGTATCGGGCTGGCTGGCGATCCCACGCTCGCCAAGACCACTGTCTAGCGGGATTGCCCCGGGTGGCAAGATCGGGTTCGAGCTCGAGCAAGCTAGAACGGAAACCGCCGCGCCGACGATCGCGCACGCTGCACGCAACACCAATGCTCGCTTCATATGTGCTCCTTGTCGATGCGAAATTCCCTACCGCTCGGATCCTCTGGCTCTCTTGCCCGCCTTGGGCGACGGTGTATCGGCGGCAGCCGGAACTGTGACCCCATCGCTGTACTTGGGGGTGTCTTCGCCAGCCAGGTCCTGCAGCGCGCTCGGCTCGGGCGAGGCCTTGCCCGGGGGAAGATCGAGAATCACGAATTGGGTCCCGTCGGGCCCCGCCTCGCTATGAGGAACCGCGGTCGCCACCTCGCGCAGGGCCAAGCGAACTTCCACATCGTGTCCCCGCTGTCGCGCGGATACCCCCGCGACGGGCGTCGCGAAGAAGCGCGTGTCGATCTTGCGCCGGTTGTTGGCCATGTAGATGCGGCAGCCACGTAGAAACACCGACAGCTTCGACTTGCCCGATTTCTTGACCGCGCCCTCGTTCAGATCGAACTGCACCGACTGGGTTGTCTGCAAGAAAACGCGCGATCCCGTCGCCGTCATTTGAAACCCGGTCCACACCAAGTACGGTCCACCCTTGGGGGCGGCGGGTAAGGGGTTCCTGCCGGTCGGGCCCGGAACGACGCCCTCGTACTTCATTCCCAGCGCTGGGCCTGGCACGGCCTCCATGCTCTTTTCAAGTGGTGTGACGGGCTGGGCAGCCGCTGGACCCGAGGTCGCGAATACGCCCACGCATGCCACGAAAGCGGTGCTCAGGAAACAAGTCGTTACGCGCACGTTGGCTTCACCCCGAGCCCCATGATAAGCCCCGTTTCCGGGTTTCGGCAAATGAAGCGGCGCGCTAGGGAAGTGGGTCCGAGGCCTCGGCTGCCCCTTCGCCATGCCCGAGCAGGTGCGCGCGCAGCTCGCCCACCAGGAAAATCGAGCCCGCGACCACCACCAGGCCACCGGCGACCCCGCCGGCCTGCTGGCGCGCCAAGGTGAGAGCGGCCACCGGATTCTCGACGCACACGACCTGTCGATCTCCGTTCCTCGTGCCGGGAACCAATGCCGCAAGCTGTTTCGGATCCGCGGCACGATCGCTCTGCGATCGCGTAAGCACCACGCGATCGAACTCGGGCGCCAAGGCCGACAACATGCCGGCCGCGTTCTTGTCGCGCACGATCGAGGTGACCAGGACCCGGCAGGGCGCCTGCGGCAGCGAAGCCACAAGCGCGGATGCACCCTCGACGTTGTGAGCACAATCCAGCAGCACCTCGCCGATGCGCTCGAGCCGTCCCGGCCAGCGCACCTCGGCCAATCCGCGCAAGACCGCGTCGCCGCCAAGTGGCCGCCCGAGGGACTCGGCGGCGCGCCGAGAGATCGCCACCGCCAGCGCCGCGTTGGCAAGCTGGTGCGAGCCGGGCAATGCCGGCGCGACCGGCGCTGAAGGGTAGTCCGCGCCGGGGCGCAAGACAGGAGCGCCCGTGGCCCGCGCGACCTCGGCGATCCGCTCGTCGGCCTCTCTGGCCAGCGGCCCGAGG
This sequence comes from uncultured delta proteobacterium, assembly GCA_963824555.1. GTDB lineage: Bacteria > Myxococcota_A > Polyangia > Fen-1088 > Fen-1088 > Fen-1118. The sequence goes on from CAWGPW010000033.1 coordinate 19,630, forward strand.
AAGAGCGGAATCCCTGGCTTGGCGATGCAGGCCTTCTCGTAGGCGATGGCACCGAGGGTATGGCCCAGGATGGCCTCGTGATCGAAGGCGATGCTGGTGATGGCACAGGCCACGGGATGACAGACACTGGTCGCGTCCAGGCGACCGCCGAGGCCGGTTTCCAGGATCGCCACGTCGACCTTGGCTTCGGCGAAGGCGCGAAAAGCCAGCACCGCGGAAATCTCGAAGAACGTCAGCGGCACCCCCGTGGCCGCCACGGCCTCGTCGAGAAGAGCCAAGTGATCGCCGTCGATCTCCTCGCCGTCGATGCGGATGCGCTCGGTGAATCGGGTCAGGTGCGGCGAGGTGAAGAGCCCCGTGCGCAGGCCCGCCTGGCGCAGGATGGAGTCGGTCAGGGCCGCGCACGAGCCTTTGCCGTTGGTCCCCGCGATGTGCACGGCCGGCAGGCGCTGCTCGGGCGAGCCCAGACGTTCGAGCGCGAGACGAGCTCGATCCAGGCCGAGGGAGACGCCCTGGCCGCGCGCCTCTTGCAGGCGGGCCAGGAAGCGGCGGTAGGGCTCGCCCGTCTTCCGCCCGCGCTCCAAATCAGGCATCGGTCAGTTCTGGCCAGCCGTGGGCCGCGCGCCGAACCAGCGCAGGCACAGCGCGAGGGTGGATTTCAGCTCCTTGCGCGGCACGATCATGTCGACGAAGCCGTGGCTTTGCAGGAACTCGGAGCGCTGGAAGCCCGGCGGCAGGCTCTGGCGCATGGTGTTCTGGATGACCCGTGGACCGGCGAAGCCGATGAGCGCCTTGGGTTCGGCGATGTGCAGATCGCCAAGCATGGAAAAGCTGGCCGCCACGCCGCCCGTGGTCGGGTGCAGCAGGATCGACAGGTAGGGAACATGGGCCTCGCGCAGGCGTGCGATGGCCGCGCTGGTTTTGGCCATCTGCATAAGAGAGAGAATACCCTCCTGCATGCGCGCCCCGCCCGAGGCCGCGAAAATGAGCGCGGGAACGCGGCGTTCGAGCGCACGCTCGAACACGCGCGTGATCTTCTCACCCACCACCGAACCCATGGACCCGCCCATGAATTCGAACACGAAGAAGCCGGTCTCGACCTCGATGCCATCGATGCGACCGGCCAGAGCGAGCAGGGCTTCAACCTCGCCGCTCGACTTGCGCGACGACTTGAGCCGGTCGCTGTAGCGCTTGGAATCGCGAAAACCGAGGGGATCGATACTGTCGATGCCGTGATCGAATTCAACCGCGCTGCCTTCGTCCATGATGCTGGCAATGCGATCGCGCGTCGCCATGGCGAAGTGGTGATCGCACGACGGACAGACGTCCAAGTTCTTGTGCAGATCCGCCGTGAGCAACGCCTGGTTGCAGCCAGGGCACTTGGTGAAGACGCCGGCCGGAATGCTGCGCTTTTCGAGCTGCGGTTCTTCGTCTACCTTCTTGCTTCGTTTGTACCAGGCCATGGTGGGATCTGCGTAGGCAGGAACAGCCAATTTCAACCGCCCAGGGTCGCCCTGTCAACCACAGTCGCAGCTATTAACCTCGTCATGGGCACCTCGTCGTGGGCAGCCATCGCCATCTTGCCGCGACTTGTCTGTTGACTCGTTCCACCCTGCTCCCGGAGACTGTCGGCCTCTCGTGGATACCAACTACTTCGACGTCGTGGTCCATGGCTCCGAGCTGACCGGCCTGATCGCCGCCAGCTTGCTCGGTCGGCGCGGGCTGCGCGTGCTTCTGTGCGGTCACGACGCCGTGCCGGCGGCATTCCAGGCCGGGCCCTACACCCTGGCGCGCGAACCGGGCACGCTGCCTCCGCCCGATTCCGAACCTGTGGCACGCGTTCTGCGCGAGCTTGGCCATTCCCAGATCGTTCGTCGCCGCGCCCCGCAGGCCCAGCCCTCGCTGCAGTTCGTCTTTCCTAATCACCGCGTCGAGTTCACCTCCGGCGTCGAGGCCGTGTTGGCGGAGCTGGTGCGCGAGTTCCCCGACGACCACGGCACCATCGAGCCCATCCTGGCCCGCCTGCGCGCCACCAGCGCCATTCTCGATCCACTCCTCGGTTCGGACATGACCCTGCCTCCGCAGGGCTTCTGGGAGCGCCGCGATGTCAGCCGTGTGCAAGCCCAGCTTCCTTCCTCGGAGGCCGACTTGCTGGCGCCGCTCGCGCCTCACCATCTCATGCGCGCCGGCATTGCCGCCCTGGGCGCCTTGGCCAGCGGCTTCTCCCCCGCCGATCTCGGCAGCCTGGTGCAAGCGCGCGCCTACGATGTCGCGCGCCGAGGTTTCCATCGCCTGGCCAGCGAAGCAGATCTGCGCACACTATTTCTGGACAAGCTGAGCACGTTCTCGGGCGAGATCCGCGAGCACGTGGTACCCACCGAGCTGGTGTGGCGGCGCGGGAATCTGAACGGGCTCCGGGTGCGACCGCGCGACGAAACCATCGGTTTTGGCCGCTTGATCTGGGCCGGCTCGGCGGCCTCCCTGGTGGCGCTGGCGGGCAGCGAAGCGCCCCGTCGCCTGCGCGAGATTGCCTCGTCCATCCGGCCAGCCTGCTTCCGCTACACCTTGTGCATGCTGGTTCGCCCCGAGGCCTTGCCCGAGGGCATGGGCGCGCGCGTGATCGCGGTGAAGGATCCGGCCAAGCCCAGCCTCGAGGAAAACGCCTTCAGCATCACCGTGGGCCTACCGCCTCCCCGGCAGCAAAGCCAGATCCCGATTTGGCTCGAATGCCTGGTCTCGGCCTCGGCCAGCGAGAGCCTGGGCTACCTCTCGGTGGTGCGCGCGCGGCTGCGCGAAGAGCTTCTGCGCATCATGCCCTTCCACGACCGGCACCTGATCGTGGTGGCTTCGCCGCACGACGGGTTGCCGCCCGAGCTTGGCCCCGCGGCCCGCGTGGATCCGAGCGAGCGCGGACGCCTGCCCGGTATTCCGCCCACCCCAATGACGCCCGCCCTGAGCTGCGATTTGCAACGCGTGCTCGGCCTGGGTGGCGCGCCCCACACCACCGGCCTCAAGAACGTCTATCTGGCCAGCAACGAGAACCTGCCCGGGCTTGGCCGCGAGGGACAATTCGTCTCGGCGTGGGGCGTGTCGCGCATGATCGCCGAGCCCGCGCAGCAAAGGCCGGGCCGCAAGCGTGAAATTCTGATCGAAGAGATCTAGGTCTAGGGATGGATGATTGTAATGGGAACCCTGACCTGAAACACCTCGCCCCGCGAAGCGGGCGAGAGCGCGGCGAAGCCGCGGGGGCAGGTGTAGGGCGTGTAGGACCCGAAGTGCCCGCAGGGCGGAGAGGTCGCCGAGCGCGGCGAGGCGGGGCGGGGCTGCCCGTTTCACGCCTCGCCCAACCCTCGGCACCTGCCTCCCGCCCTGCCACCCCGCGCGGCCAAGTCAGCTTCGGCGACGCCGGCAGAACTCGGACAGCAGGGCCGCTTGCTCGGACGATGGGCCGACGAACCGGATGCCCGTGCGACGGAAGGAGCCCGTGCGTCGATCCGAGACCACCAGCCCATCCACGTCGATCGTTCTCTGCGTTCCCGGTAGATCGAAGGTCAGGGTCATGGGGGTCTCGGGCAGCATGGGCACGTCGCGCGGACGGCGCAGGGTGATGCCGCCCGGACCGATGTCCTCGGTCTGGCCAAGGTGCAGTCGGCCCTCGACCGTGTTGCGAACCGCGCACACCACCGGCACTCGCCAGCTCTCGCGACGATCTCGTTCCGCCCGACGGCGCTCTGGAACCATTCCCGTATGGTAGGAAACCTGGCCCTTCCCCGCAAATTTTCGTGTGTCGACATCTTGGGCCGCAAGGTGGCAATTGTTGCGCGATCCCCCAAGCCGCGGTTCAATCGCGGGATGAATGGGATGAGGACGAAGACCCGGCTCGGCGTGGTTGTGTGCATCGGGTTCGTCCTGTGGAGCACGTCCGGCCGCGGGGATACCTTCTACAAGTACCGCGACAAAAGCACCGGCCGCGACGTGTTCGTCAATCGCTTGGATCAAATCCCGCGCAAGTATCGCGCCCAGGCCAAGATCGTGATCGAAAGCGCGGACCGGCCGAAGACCAGCACCGATGGGCCGTTCGAGGGCGACGATGAAGGCACCGCCAGCGAGCCGAGCGCCGCTCCCACGACCACCGAGCCCTCACGCGCGACCGGGGTGGACCTGCGAAGAGCCCTGTCGGGAAAGAGCCTGCTGAAGGACGGACCCGCCATCGCCACCTCCATGGTGGATGCGAAACTGGTTCGTGCCGGCACGAGTCCCCTGACCGAGCCCGAGCGCTTCCAGCTCAGACACCTGCTTTTGACCCTCTTCGTGCTGTCGATCGTGGCCGTCCTCTTCGCCTTCGTCGCCTGGATCGTGATGATCGTCAGCGCGCTTCGCGATGGCCACCATGGGTGGGCTCTGATCATTTTCCTGTTCTCGCCGCTCGCCACCGTGTACCTCTTCGTCCACACGGGCAAGGGACGCTGGCCGTTCAAGGTGATTTGCGCCTTCAGCATGTTGTCGCCGGCGCTGGTTGCCCTGGGCGGGGCGTGGCGCTTCCATGGATGGCTTCACGCCGTCATCCAGGCGCGCGGTGGACATGTGTAGGCTTTCGCAGCCGCACCGAAACACCGCCGTGATGGAAATGCGCTATCTTCCGCGCATGCACTGCGTTCGCCCTGCGGCGGCTGGATTGCCCCTCGGCCTTTGCCTCGCGCTGGCGACTTGGGGCTGCGGCCAGCGTCGGGTGGAGCTGATCGGCGCCATCCCCGATGGCGCGGCGGGCGGCGAGCCCTGCCCTGCCGAGCTGGCCAGCCGGCTGTCCTTCCAAGCCATCCCGGTGACCAAGGACGTCGAAGGCGTTCCGGCCCGACGTGGCTGACGCACATGGGGTCTGGCGCTGTCGACGATTCCGTGAGCCGCTTCGGCGCCCCGAGAAGACTTTCCTCGTGAGACCAAGATTCAGGAGGATTGGATGACGCTTCGCTCGACTTCAGTTTCACTGTGCGTCCTGCTGGTAACAGGTCCCCTCGCGTGCAACAGCGGCGGAAGCTCCTCGGCCGGAGGCAAGGGAGGCGCCTCGGCTTCCGGTGGCGTGCCAGACGCGGGCGTAGCCACGGGCTTGGGGGGAAGAGCGGGCTCGGGTGGCTCCACCAGCTCGAGCGGTGGATCGCTCGTTGGCGGCAGCACCGGAGCGGGCGGCACATCGAGCTCGGGTGGAACGACGACCACGGGCGGCAGGAGCAGCGCGGGAGGAACGACCAGCAGCGGCGGCACCGCTGCCTCCGGGGGATCCGCCACCACGGGTGGCACCACCGGCACGGGCGGCTCCACGCTACCTCCAGGTAGTTGCGACCCGGGCACCTCCACCACGACTTGGGCAACCAACTGCCCGACGGCGCCCCCCACAACCTGCACGGCGGGCACGTGGACGGCGGGGGGGCCGCAAGACGATCCATGCTGTTCAGCCATGACTTTGCGTTCGGAATCCGCTCACTTCGCAGTCTACGGGGACGAGTCCTCCACCACGGCTGCCTTGGCGCAGGGAGCTATCGATCATCTGGAGACCGTGTGGAGCCTCTACTTCGGCAGCCCGATGTACATGCGCGAGCCGTTCTGCAACACGGCGACCAAGATCAAGGCGAACATTCACGTCCATTCGAGCTGGGGACTCACCGGCGGCGACTTCAGTGGCAACCGGATGGGAATGTGGATCGGCACGGGTGGCTTGTCGGATCACTGGGGCCTCGCACACGAGTTCAAGCATGGCGTGCAAGGTCACGAGGGCGGGCTGGCGTGCACTCAATCGAACACCTGTGGCTGGATCTACGAGGACGATGCCAACTGGTCCGCGCAGCAGCAGGTCGAGTACCACACGACCGACGTGCACTGCTCGGAATACCAGGCCAACACGGCCCACCTCTATGCGGGCTCCACGCGCAGCCGTTACTGCACCTGGCAGTTCGAGGAATATTTGAAGGACAAGTATTGTTACAGTGCGGTCAACGCGATCTGGACAGGTACCCCGGTGGCCGACCCATGGCACGCAATCATGAACGGCATGAAGTGGCAGCTCGGCGATTTGAACAATTTCATGGGCGAATATGCGATGCACAACATCACCTGGGACTACCAGGATCCTGCGCCCGAGAGCACGGCGGGGGGCAATCAAGGGGCGCTCTTCCGCAAGAACTACGGTCTGGTCACCGACACGTCGAAGAACGAGCGCAGGTTGCGTCTGACGAAAGTGGAACCGCTCGATACCAACTACGCGACGAATCGGGAGCTCATTTCGCCATTCTACATGGCCCCCCAGCGCTACGGCTACAACATCGTCCGACTCTATCCCGATTCAGGCGCAACCAGCGTGACGGTTACCTTCCGTGGCGTGACGTCGGCGCCGTCGAGCCCCGACTGGCGCTGGGGCTTGGTCGCCACCGACTCGGGCATTACGACCGCACGCTACAGCGCCCTGCAGAGCGGGTCCGATGGTTCGCTCAACTTCTGCGTGGGCTCGGGCGAAGCGCTGTTCCTTGTGGTGACGGCGACTCCATCGGCCTGGTACGATATCGTCTGGGATCAGGCGTACGACACGGTACCGCGCTATCCGTACATGATCCAGCTTGCGAACGCCTGGCCGGATGGATTCCAAAACGGCAAGCAAGATGCGTGTCCGTCAGGCACGGTGCGGGTTAGCAACGGCGGCGGCTGTGGCCCCTCGGGCCTTGCATCGACTGTCTTCGTCGGGCCCTATGCGCTGGTAACCGGTAACGGCGTGACCGGATCGGCGAAGATCCAGGACCACGCGCAGGTGCTGGGCGGCAAGGTGACCGACGCTACGGTTGGCGCGCTCACCATCTTCGGAAGCGCATTCACCGTGACTGGCTCGTCGACCCAGGCGATGACGACGTTTCTCCCGCTTGATTTCTTCGAAGGACGAAACCTGAGCGGAGGTGCGCTTGTTGGTGACGTCGAGTTGCGCGCTGACCATTCCAGCGGCACCTGTGCCGGCTTCGTCGACGCCACGACCTGCGTGGCGCCCGGCACGGACCAAACACCAACGCCGCCCTATGCCTGGCGCCCCTGACCCTGGCCAGTCTCTCCCCGGACAACCCCGCCGTGGGCTCATCCGCGACGACCTCTCCTCCGAAGAGGAGGATTGAAGATGGGTCGTTCGTTCTTGGAACTACCCAGCCCGGCGCAGACAACGGCGGTGGTGGCGCACCTTTGGGCACATCGGGGACGGTTGGAGCACTTTCGACTGTTGGAGCGCTTTCATGGATTGGTGGCTCGCGTGACAGGTACAATACCAAGAGCTTCAACATGTTCAGCGCCAGTGCCATGACCCCCTCGACCTGCACCGCACCAGGCACCGACAACACGCCTGCGCAACCCCACGCTTGGCGAAATTGAGAAACAATGGAACCAACGCCATCGCCCAGAACAGTCCAATTTGTTTCCCTCGTGCTCTGGGCAACGACCATGGCGGTCTTCGGGCCAAGCTGCGTCAATCTCACCCCGCCGTGGCAAGGCGCTCACCCAAACGACGCAAGCTCGCTCGCCGGTGGTGGGAGCAGTGGCAGCGGAGGTGCCGCGGCACCTTTCGATGGCAACGCCACGGCCGATAGCCAGGGTGGTGCGACCGGGACCGACGCCAGCGGCTTGGGGTGGATTGACAGCGCGCAGGCGGGCGGCTCGGGAGGTGCGCCGGATGTCGCCAGCAATGGGATCGACACATCCTTGGCGGGATCCGGCGGAGCAGCGGACGTCCAACAACCTGGGACGGGAGGCGCCAGCGGAGATGGAGCGTCGGACGTGCCCATCGGTGGAACAGATGGTTCGACCCTGGATGCCTTGTCCGATACCCCAATGGGTGGTGCGACCGGCACGGGCGGACGGGGTGGCACCGGCGGCAGCACGGGCGCGAAGGGCGGCTCCGGCGGTGGCACGGGCAAGGGCGGCTCAGGCGGTGCTTCGCCTGGAAGCGGCGGCGCCGCGACGGGCGGAACATCCGGCGCCGTCGACGCTGGCAGCGTCTGCACCGGATACGTTCCCGGAGCGTTCGATGCGGGGTTGTCGCAAGGCCTGGTCGCCTACTATCCCTGCGAGCAGGCCACCGGCACGGTGCTGCCCGATCTGTCGGGCAACAACAACAATGCCACCTTGGTGACCGGCACGGGAGGAACCGCCGGCTACGGCTTCGCCGCTGGCAAGGTTGGCAATGCCTTGGACTTTGTCAAAGCCAGTCAAGGATACGCGACCTTGCCCACGGGACTGTTGGCCACCGCGTGTGAAGCGACCATCGCGACGTGGGTCTACATCAACAACACCGCCGATTGGCAGCGCATCTTCGATTTCGGCAAGAACCAAACTGTCTACATGTTCCTGACCCCAAGCAACTCCGTGACACACACCCTTCGTTTCGCCATCAGCACGAACGGCAACGCATCCTCGTACGAGCAAGTCATCGACGGCAAGGCCGCCCTACCGACGGCAGCTTGGAATCACGTCGCGGTAGTGCTCGGTTCGGGCGGCGGCATCTTGTACCTCAACGGCGTTCAGGTAGGCACAAATGCCGCGCTATACCTGCGTCCAGCGGACCTCGGCAATGCACCTAACTACTACATCGGGAAATCGGAGTTCTCGGATCCCTACCTCGACGGCAATGTCGACGAATTCCGCGTCTACAACCGTGCGCTCGACCCCACCGAGATCCAGGCCCTCGCCAGCGGCTCCCAGTGAAACCCGGGCGTGGGTCTTGTCGAAGGAGCACCCGAAGAATCGCAGCGTGAAGTCCAGACCGGTAGAGCCGGCCTTTGCGGCCAGGTTGTGCTAACTCTAGGCGGCCATGACCGACGCCGTCATCGTTTTCGACAATGTCCACAAATCCTACCGCGACGTGAAAGCCGTCGACGGGGTTAGCTTCGACGTGGCGCCCTCGACGTGCTTCGGGCTTCTCGGCCGCAACGGGGCAGGCAAGAGCACCATCATGCGCCTCATCTATCGCAAGGCCGAGCGCGATCCGGAGCCGCAAGGAACGGTCTCGGTGTTCGGCTTCGATCCGGAGCGCGACGAGCTTCAGATCAAGTGCCGCTCGGGCGTCGTCCCCCAGGACGACAACCTGGACGAAGAGCTGAACGTGCAGCAGAACCTGCGCGTCTTCGCCCGACTCTACGGCATCCCCGCCAAGCGGGCCGAGGCGCGCATCGCCGAGCTGCTCGAGTTCATGGAGCTCCGCGAGAAGTCCCGGGCCAGCATCCGCGAGCTCTCGGGCGGCATGAAGCGCCGGTTGGTCATCGTGCGCGCCCTGCTCAACGAGCCACGACTGCTCATCCTCGACGAGCCGACCACCGGTCTCGATCCGCAAGTGCGCCACACCATCTGGGACAAGCTGCGCCAGCTCAAACGCGGTGGTCTCACCATCATGCTGACCACCCACTATATGGAGGAGGCGTTCCAGCTCTGCGACGACGTCCTCATCATCGAGAGGGGCAAGGCGGTGTTGCGCGGCAACCCCAAATTGCTCCTCGCCAGCCACATCGAACCCTATGTGCTGGAGCTGACCGACGTAAAGCTCGCGCCGCAGGCGCTCGAACGCCTGCCGGCAGGCGCCGCCCGCGTCGAGCAATCGGAAGAATCGGTGAGCGTCTACGCTGCAGACTATGCGGCCCTGAAAACAGTGGCCGACCAGCTACCACCTGGCGACTTCCATCTGCGTCCGAGCACCCTCGAGGACGTCTTTCTCAAAGCGACCGGTAGGAGGCTCGATGCCCGCCAGTGACATTCATCCGCCGGCTCTCGCCTGGCGCCTGTACAGCGTTTGGTACCGCCACATGCGCGTGTACACGCGCAACCTCATTAGCAACGGGCTGCCGCCCTTCCTCGAACCGGTGATCTTCCTGGTGGGCATCGGGCTTGGCCTCGGCAGGTACATCGCGGCCATGGACAGCATCCCCTATCTGGTCTTTCTCGCCACCGCGCTGCCCGTGACCTCGGCCATGTTCACGTCGTCCTACGAGTGCACCTTCGGCACCTTCGTGCGGCTGGAATTCCAGAAAGCCTACGATGGGATGGTCGCCGCGCCGGTCACCGTCAACGATCTCTTCGTCGGCGAAATCCTGTGGGCGGGCAGCAAAGGCCTGTTCTTCAGCGCCTGTGTCGTGCTGGTCATGTCCCTCTTCGGTGCCATTCCCCTGCCCATGGGCGTGCTCGCCGTGCCCATCGGATTTCTGACCGGCACCATGTTCGGCGCGATCTCGCTGCTGGTGGCCTCGTTCGTCCGCAACATCAACCACTTCAATTTCTACTTCACCGGCTTCCTGTCGCCGATGTTCTTCTTTTCCGGAACCATCTTTCCCTTGGCCAGCCTACCGCGCGCGCTCCGTCCGTTCGCCGAAGTCCTGCCCCTGACCCATGCTGTCCGACTGGCCCGCTCGCTCGCCCTCTCCCACTTCTCGCCCGTGATGCTCGCCGACTTCGCCTTCCTGGTCGTCGCGACCCTGGTGGCGGGCGCCTTCGCCGTGCGCAGGCTGCGGCGCCGGATCGTGGTGTAGAGCACCGAACGGGTTGCGCGTTTCAAACCGTTCGGTGCTCCATCGAGGTGCCGCTCACGCTCTGGTGGATCTACCGAAGCCCTCGGCCCCCCTGGCACGCTGCTAGCAACAGGCAAAGGGAATGACCATTCCCCATGAGCAAACTGACCCCCAAGCGACCGTAGTTCGGCTTCAGCGTCCGGCACCTGGACATGCGGCCGATTCCCGGACCGAGCATGACTCCGCCGCTCTCGGCGGCCAGCCCTTGTCTGTCGTGAAGCACGGTCCGCGCTTGCTGGATCGGGCGAAACTGGCCATGCGGACCCGGCACATGAGCCCACGCACCGAGGAAGCCTACATCGGCTGGATTCGCCGGTTCATCTTGTTCCACGGAAAGCGGCACCCGGACGTGATGGGCGAGCCGGAGGTTACAGGTTTCTTGTCACATCTTGCTACCCATCAGCACGTCTCGGCGTCAACGCAGAACCAGGCGCTGGCCGCGCTCCTGTTTCTCTACGAGCGCGTGCTCGGCCGCGAGCTCGAATGGCTCGGTGGCGTGGTACACGCCAAGCGGCCTGACCGACTACCCGTTGTGCTGTCGCGCGACGAAGCGAAGGCCGTGCTCGAACGGATGGAAGGAGTGGCGAGCTTGATGGGCACCTTGCTCTACGGGTCCGGTCTTCGCGTGCTCGAGTGCGCAAAGCTTCGCGTAAAGGATCTGGACTTCGACCGCCATGAGCTGATGGTTCGCGATGGAAAGGGCCGTAAAGACCGGGTAACGATGCTTCCAGGGCGGTTGGACGTACCCCTGTGCGCGCATCTGGCAGTGGTGCGTGCACGGCACGAAGCTGACCTGGCCGCCGGCTCAGGCTCTGTCGCCCTCCCCGACGCGCTGGACCGCAAGTATCCTGGAGCGAGCCGGGACTGGCCCTGGCAGTGGCTGTTCCCTGCCAGTCGCCACTACGTCGATGCAGTGACTGGTGAGCGGCGTCGCCACCACGTCCACGAAACCGTTCTCCAACGCGCCGTCGCTCGCGCCGTCACCGCGGCCCGGATCGGCAAGCACGTCACCGCCCACACTCTGCGTCACAGCTTCGCGACACACCTGCTCGAGGCAGGGTACGACATTCGCACGATCCAGGAGCTGCTCGGCCACAAGGACGTCCGCACGACCATGATCTACACGCACGTGCTCAACCGGGGCGGTCGGGGCGTGCGCAGTCCCTTCGACATGTGAGAAGGACCGAACCCGGCAGCGCAAAGAAGCCAGGAGAACGTGCCCGCCTTGCAGTCTATTCCCCCCTTTCCGGTCTCCAGCCGCGGCAACCCCTGGGATTCTCAGGACATTTCACCGCTCGTCTTAGGGCGATAGACTGACCAGGGCACGGGGGCTAGAGTTGCATAATACTAGTTAGCCTGACTGTTTGAAACTGGAGGATCTAGCAATGAAACGCTCGTGCTTCGTTATCATGCCAATCGGTGACCAACAGACTGCTGGTCAAGTCACGACGACGGTAGACCTTCGCAAGCGATACGATGATCTGATCAAGGAGGCGCTTCTTCAGGCCGACCCAGAGCTCGACGTCGCCCGGGCTGACGACGTCGCGATGCCCGGAACAATCACGTCCGACATCCTAACGAGGTTGATGCACTCGGAGATCGTGGTAGCTGATCTGACATATCCCAATCCGAATGTCTTCTACGAGCTCGGACTGCGGCATGCCTGCAGAACGGGGACAGTCCTAATTCGTGACAAGGCAGGTCCGGCACTTCCATTCGATCTGTCCCACCAGCGCTATATTGAATACGAAAACACCCCGAGCGGGCTCAAAGAGCTGTCGCAGAAGTTCAAGCAGTACTTCGACTACCTGTCGCGGAATCACGCTCAACCAGATAATCACTTTCTCGAACTTGCAAAGTTGACCCGCTATGCGTATCCACGCTACGAAGAGCCGGCGCAGGAAAAGCCGGAGGTCACGGCAATAAAAGCCATCATGCGATCGCCCGAGCTTATCGACTTGTTGACGCGAGAGCAGTCCGGCCACGAAGTGGACCAGAAGGAGGCTCATCACGGCGCTCGGACGCAACCCAGAGGTCGCTGGAGTTTTCGCGCAGGCGCTAACAGCCTCCGGGAGCCTTTCTTTCACGCCATCTGCCGCGGCGCCTGCCCAAGTCAACCGGGCACAGCGGCGAGCAGAAGAAGCGAAAAATCGAAAGGGAAAACGGTGAGCAGGCTAACATGCCGTTGCAGCTGACGGTCGGCCGGAGACGGCCGCCCGCAGCTGAACGGCAAGGCGTTCGGCGGACCATCATGGAATTGCGACAAAACACTTTGGTGAGTAGGTTGCTTCGGCCGACGTCATCTTCGCTACGGAGGAGAGCGTGAGACGGGGGATTACAATCCGCGTGGGGCACCCCTAGTGAGCTAGGCTCTGACGATGTTTCGCTGGTTGGCACGGAAAACGAAATGGGCGCGCGTTGGGGCATGGGCAGGTGGCCTCGCCATGCTCCCATTCGCCTTCTACCTCGGCATTGTTCTGGGCGGAATGATGGGGGGAGGCATCATGGCTTGGCTGTGCGGAGACATCATGTTCCTCCTTGGAATCCCGATCGGATTCGTTGCGGTATTCGCCCCAATCGTCCTTGCAGGTGCGTTTGTCGGTGGCTTGGTGGGCGCGGCGGTCGAAAGGGGATTTCGGATGCTAAGACGTAATCCAAGATAGGAGACAGCGTTGGCACAGCGATCCGGTGCCGAGCGACGCCAGCCGCCGAACAAGCCGTTGCAGCAGCCAATCCCGCCGCAGCGACATCGGTGTAGAATCGAGACGCCGACTCGGCGGCGGGCTTGCAGCTGAACGGCAAAACGTTCGACAGACCGGCGATTCCTCATGGCATCAGGACAAAAGGCGGACATGCACCACATCAGAACGGCGATTTGCCTGGCACTCTTGGGCGCAATCGTACCGGCGTGTGCTGTGGCGAGGCTCACATTGGCCCCAGATGCTCTTTCCGATCGGAGCGAGCCCGCCAAGACAAAATCGCGTATATCAGCAGTCATCGTTCTTCCCCCTCGAGGAAGTGAACGCGGCCAGCGCTCGGAATTGGCGGATTTGGAGAGGGTTCTCCTTGGCAAGGGCTTTCGGGTGATTTCCTCCGGCATAACCGGTCGCGTCGCGTCCGGCCCTACCGAAGGCCGGGCTATCGAAGCATCGCGACTCTCCGATCTCGAGCGAGCTTTGATCCTCGCCAAGGACTCAAACGCCGACGCGCTTTTGCAGGTCGGTAAGATGGGATTCTCCCCCGCGGAAAGGTACTTTGTGCTGGACGACCACGATCCGAGCAAACTCAAGGAAGTACTAGAACCGCCGGCCAAGTCCGATGGCTTGCACCTCCTGCTCAAAGAAGCGCGGTACACTTTCCAGGCAAGACTCATCAACGTTGAGAACGGTGAGATCCTTGTTTCGGTAGACATTGCCCAGAGCACGTCCCGCGTGGCGCCAATCGACTGGGAGGTTCAATCGCGCGGCAGCGAGACTATAGCCCCTATTGACACGCCACAACGCCGCCGGCGAGCGGTGACACAAGTGATGGAAGCCTTGAGCAACCACATCTCCCCACGTGATTCCCAAGGGCCGCTAGGCCACGACGGGCAGACGTTGACCACGCCCCGAGAGTGAAGGCTGTCGAACATGCCGTTGCAGCTGGCAATCCCGCCGCAGGGACATCATGTAGAGTCGAGCCGCCGACTCGGCGGCGGGCTTGCAGCTGAACGGCAAGGCGTTGGACATGCAGGACCGCTTGAGGCGGCCGAAGGAGGTCTGGCGGCCACGAAACGGCAGCTCTTGGTCGACGATGCGATGTTGCTGGCGAGAATCTCGGTGACTGTCGCGACTGGCTTGGTCACGGCGGTCGCGGTGGGGCATGCAGCTGCCGCGAACACGTCCGGCTCGGCTTCGGCGCCGGCATCTCCTCTCGGGCGGCTGATCTCGCGAACACGATCAGCGAGACGGCAGCGACCCGTCCTCGCACGCAGTTAGCGCCGCGATCCCGACCTCACGACACACACCATCGTGGTCTTCCGAAAATCGCGAGGACGCAAGACTCAGCCTGGGCCTCGGAGGGCCGCGAAGGCTAGGTGCGCGGTCCCGATGTCCAACATGCCGTTGCAGCGGACGAGGGCCTGTCAACTCTCGGTCGATGTCCTACGAGCCGGGGCCGTGCGGCTCATCCGATGATCGGAAGGCCGCCGCGCGGCCCCGGCAGTGCTACTATCGACCTTCACCTACGGCCCTCGCCACTGAACGGCAAGGCGTTCGACGGATCCCCAATCACGTCAGGCAAGGTGAGGCCACGGAAAACCGGCGAGGGGCAACCCGCAGTTGGCAAGGCGACCGCAGCGAGGTGAGCAACTCCTTTCGGACAGGGGTTGGCTTTCTGAAGCGAAGCCGAGGCCAGGTGAGCAGGCGCGGCTGTGAAAGGCGACTGCGGGCAGGCTTCGAAATCGACGGCCAGGTTGAACCGAGGTTTGCTCACGAGGTGAAACTTCAGCCAGCTGGGCCAGCAGTTCGTCGAACGCCCTTGGCGGCGGCGCATGAAGAGAGGCATTGGAGCCAGGACCGTCGAACCGGCCGTTGCAGCGGACGACCCGCCGCAGGGACATTGGTGTAACATCAACGGGCCGGCTCGGCGGCGGGCTCGCCGCTGAACGGCAGGACGTTGGGCAGACTCCACCAACCATCTCAGGAGGATTCGATGGGACTCTTTTCGCGACTCTTCGGGAAGGCAGAGAATCCGCAGCCTGAGGTGGCCTGGGTTCCGGCGGTCGCATCGAGTTCCGACGTTCAGACGTACTTCGGGCTTCTCGATCGGATCCGCAGCAGGCAGTCTGCGCACGACTACCTTTCAATGTTGGAGTGCTGTGCACAAAGCCTCCCTCTATTGCCTTCGCTCGTATCCGACACCAAGAGGCAGTTCGGTGCGTTCGACATCTGCTCTATCCCCGCGATCGAGGTCGGGTGCAGGTACTGGGCTGCCCTGCAAGATGGCGCGAAGCTGCGACAGGTAGCTGAGGTGGTGAAGCGCGTTCCTACCCTGAAGGAGGGCTGGGGCGACATCGTCGATGACGCCTTCGCGGACATGGCACTCGCAGCGAAGATAGAGAGCTGCATTGCAAAGAACCCTGGTCTGCTCCAGACGAAGCTGGGCAAGGCCGTCGGTGCGCCAGGCAGGGACACGGCACGCATTGTGGCTACCCTCGAGAATCTCAGCCGCGTCGTGCGAACGCGCGCGGGAAAAACCTACGAGCTTCGACTCGCAAGCAACGCAGCCCAGACGGGTTCGATATCCCCCGCGCCCAGCGAAGGAGCCGTCCAACCGCGCGGACAGACGAGGAACCCATGAGCATTTCGCGAGATGACCTGAAGCTTGTGACGTACTTGGACCTTCGGGCGCTTGATGCCCGTATCCCAAATCTGATGCCGTTTTGGGATGGTCAGCGATGGCACTATTGGGCGGAGACGGAGAAGGGCTTGCTCGAGCTTAAGATTGTCGAAGTTTCCCACGTGACATACGTCGCGAAGCAGCCCGCGAACGAGAACGACGTCATCATTCCCTTCGTCGAGCTCATGTGGCAGCACGCGAGCTGGCCGGAGATTTGCCGCATGATCAGCGGCATCACGGAAGACTTTCACAATCTCGGCACATCGATCGAGAAACTGAGCCATTTCTTCGAGAACCGCCACGCGATCGACGATGTCGGCCAGTTCGCAAAGACCGAGTTCGAGTACATCTTCATCCTGTCCCGCAGCGTCTTTGACCTCCTTCAAGAGGCAATTGCCTGGATCTGGAGAAATGCCACTATGCTGCTGGACAAGGACGCTGAGGCGCGACGAAAGCAGTCGTCGTTACCACCGACGTTTTCGAAAATGGTCCTCGCCGACGGCAAGGTGCGAGAGCCGGCAGAACTCGTTGAGAAGTATGCTCTCCCATTGGCCATGGCTGAGTCGTACGCAAGCGCGGCGCCCTTCTTTATCAAGGTGCGGCGGCTTCGGGATGAAATTGTCCATCTCGGGAAGGATCCGAATGCAATCTACGTAACAGAGCGTGGCTTCTGTGTTCCGAACAGCGCGTTCGGATTCGAAAAGGAGTGGTTCTGGCGCCCGGAGCACCGGGAGAACGAAAACCTCGTCTCGCTACTACCGCTCTTGGCCCACGTCGTCTTGGGGACGCTCGAATCCTGCGGCAACCTCATGGTGGCGTTCGCCCGACAGATCCAGCTCCCGCCTCCCCTTGCGCCGGAACACAGACTCTTCGTGCGGGGTCCGCACAACGAAGCTCTCATCTGGCTTTTTGATGTCGCGAACGGATGGCCTCCCTGGTGGAGCGATCGCCCACGCTGGAAACACGAGCGCATCCAAAGGAAGGCCTACTTCCTTTGGCAGAACCAGACTGGGGCCTCATGGTGGGACCCCGTTAGCAATTGGATCGAGGCCGAGAATGAGTTGGCGTCGGTCAAGCGGCGTGTCCGGGGGCGAGGCCGAGGATGATGATTCCCCGTCGTCGTCCAGTCGCTGCCCAACCCGGCGTTGCACCCGACGACCGGCCGCGGACGGCCGCTCGCGGGTGAACGCCATAACGTTATGCGCACCCCGAGGCATCCATGAGAATCATCTACACGATACTCTGGCTCCGATCTTGCCAACTCTCACCATCTGGGCATTCTTCCGGCTGGACCGATTTGGCCGCAAGACTCTGAAGGGCTTGCCGCGCGCATTCCTTTGGCTTCTTGGGATCTGGCTTCTGGGCCCTTCCTATATGTTGACGAGTGCCTCGTTAGAGGGTGCAGGTCTATTGCCGTCGGACCGAGCTTTCGATTGGGCGATGATGGTCAATCCCGCGTTCACCTTCATCATGGCGACCTACGACGGTGCACTCGGCCCTCTGGCGTTAGTCACGGTACTCCTCCCGCTGATGCCTCTCATCCAGGTCCTTCGCAGGCGAAAGGCGCGTGCCGAGGCGATGGGCGCATAACATGCCGTTGCAGCGGACGAAGCCGCCGCAGGAACTTCTGGTGTAACATCGACGGACCGGCTCGGCGGCGGCTTCGCCGCTGAACGGCAAAGCGTTAGCCATACGCTACGGCGTGTAGGTTGGCAGGACAGATGCAGTGTGGAATACTACGTTCATGGCCATGCCAGCTATCGATGTAGATCGTCTCAGTACCGATGAGCGTTTGGATCTGATCGGGAGGCTCTGGGACAGCATTGGTTCCGCTGCGAGCTTGCTTCCCTTGACCCCAGCGCAGCGGGAAGAGCTCGACGGTCGCCTCGATGATCTGGAACGTGAAGGCCCGACTGGCACAGCCTGGGACGAGGCGGTTCGTCGCATCGGCTCTTCACGGTGAAGCCGGTCATTCTTCGGCCAGCAGCCGAGGCCGATCTGGCTGACGCGAACGGTTGGTATGAGCGACGAAGAGCGGGCCTCGGCGCTGAGTTCCTTCGTGCAGCTACCCATGCTGCAAACGCGATCTCCGAACTGCCCGAGTCCTACCAGATTCTCTACCGGGACGTTCGTCGCGCGCCGATTCGTCGGTTTCCCTTTGGGCTTCTGTATCGAGTCTATCCAGAGTGCGTCGTGGTGATTGCCTGCTTTCATGGCAGCCGCAATCCGAGGGCGTGGCGTCGTCGGCTCGAACTTGGCGATGGCTAACCAAGCCGTTGCAGACTGACGAACCCGCCGCAGGGAAATCGGAGTAACATCAACGAACCGTTCGTGCGACGGGCTCGCAGCTGAACGGCAAAGCGTTAGCCCGACCAAGCCATGACTCTCCATTTGATCAGCCTGAGCGATATCCCCTATCTCGATCTTTCGCAGCTCAATGGCCGGCAGCCCTTGCTTATGCCCTTCTGGGACGGGACCAGATGGCACGCTTGGGCTCCCGTTGAAGGTGGTTACCTCCGCCCTTGCTGCTGAACGCCAGGACGTTCGCCGGACGAAGAGATGGCATGAGGCGAGATCTCACAAAATCACGGCGACGGCGCATCCGCGAGCTCGCGGGCATTGCCTACGACCGAGAACTCTCTCGGGAGCTGACGACCCTCGACGGGGAGCTCGCTCGATGGCGCAGCGGCGCGATAACCGCCCACGACCTGGACCAGCGGATCCACGGATTCCATCAAGGCCCCAATCGCCGGCTCTTCACCACATACACCGGAGACGCCATCGAGCTGGCTGTAGCCGGCGCTATCGCCAACGGAATAATCAGCGAAACCGAGGCTGGCCCCGAGATTCTGGAGATCCTTCGTGGCGGGATCGAGCTCGCGAACTGGTACTCCAAGGAGGAGGGCGACGATCATTCCGACGAGAAATGACATCGCGGAAGCGCCGCCAAAGCCGTTGAAGCGGACGGTCGGCCGCAGACGGCCGCCCGTTGGACCCACGCTGCTGCTCGCGGCGCTCACTGTGCTCTGCTGTTGCGGCGGTTCCAACCCGACGTCCACGACGGACGGCAGCCTTGTCACCGCTTCCGGCGGCGCTGGGGTGTCCAGCTCCGGTGGAAGTGGCGGTATGGGTGGCGCCGGGATGGGAGGCGGCGCTGGCGGCGCTGCTGGGGGGCCTGGGACCTCGACCGGCGGTACTTCGGCGGTGTCGCAGACTTGCACGAATCCTACGCACGTCTTGCCGATGAATGCGTCCAACCCCCAGGACGGCATCACGCTGAGCGGTTATTACCTGGATACGGACACCTGGAACGCAGCCGGCTACCAGGTGTCGCAGACCATGTACGTCTGCGACTACAACAACTGGTACGTGATCGCCACGATGAACAACGACAGCGGCGACGGAGCCGTCAAGACCTACCCCAACGTTCACAAGGACTTCAACAACGCGCCCGCGATCAGCTCGTTTACCACCCTTTCAAGTAGCTTTGCGCACACCGCGCCGCAGGTCGGAATCTACGAGCTCGCCTACGATATTTGGCTCAACGGCGTCGCCAGCAGCGGCGCCACCGAGGTGATGATCTGGACGGACAATTACCACCAGGTGCCCTCGGGTTCGCGCCAAGACACCGTCACCTTCGACGGGCAAACGTACGACGTCTACAAGAGTGGCAGCTACATCGCCTTCGTCGACACCACGAACGTGACTTCGGGCACCGTAAATCTGCTGTCGTTCTTCGATTACATCATCGGCAAGGGCTGGATCCCCGCCAGCTCCACGCTCGGAGCCATCGACTACGGGGTCGAGTTGGTGTCGACCGGCGGCGCGGACGCCACGTTCGCGGTCACCAACTTCTCGGTGACGGCTGGCTGACAGGGCTACATCAGGCCATCGGCTATTCGCGCAAGAGGGGTTCCACCTGGACCATCCGTTTCTCGAGGTCGCGAAGGATGGTTACCGTCGTGGGGACGCCGGCGCGTTCGGCGGTCAGCAGCCGGTGAAGATCGTCGATGCTGGCCACGGGACGATCGCCGAAGGCAACGATCAGGTCGCCATCGTGCAGGCCGGCGTGCGCGGCGGGACTTTGGGGTTCCACCGACACGACGAGAATGCCGCTTTCGCTGGCCAGGCCGTGAAAACGAACCACGCGGCGATGCAGGGGCACGTTTTGACCGGCGATGCCGAGGTGGGATCGGCGGATGCGGCCGTCGTGAATCAGCTTGCCCATGACGAACCCGGCCGTGTTCGCCGCGATGGCGAAACAGATGCCTTGGGCGGGCAGGATGACCGCCGTATTCACGCCGATGACATGTCCTTGCGAATCGACGAGGGGACCTCCCGAATTGCCCGGATTCAAGGCGGCATCGGTTTGAATGACGTCGTCGATGAGGCGGCCGGTCTTCGTACGCAAGGAGCGACCGAGCGCGCTGACCACTCCCGCGGTCACCGTGCAGTCGAATCCATAGGGATTGCCGACCGCGATGGCCAATTGCCCCACGCGCAAGGCCGACGAATCGGCAAAGGCGAGCGCGATCAGTTTGGGGGCGTCGATGCGCAAGAGCGCGATGTCGGTGTGGGGATCGTCGCCCACCAACTGGGCCGGCAGGCGCTGCCCGTCTTGAAGGGTAACGTGGATGCGCTTTTCGCCACTGACGACGTGGCTGTTGGTAAGCAAGTAACCGTCGGGGGTGGTCACGAAACCCGAACCGCTGCCTGAAGCCTCGATTCGCACCACCGATGGGCTGACCAGCTCGGCCACGCTGGTGACCGTTCGTGAGTAGGCGTCGAGCAAGTCGCGCTCCTCGCGGTCCTCGCGATCGTTGCTTATTGCAGTCGTCATGGACATGGCAACCTCCCTCGTGGGGAGGGCTTGGCGGCCCTTCCCACGAAACCGCGGCGTTTGCCTGCCGCCTACAGGGTGATGACCCCGGTTCGGATCAGATAGGCGAAACGCTCGCGCTGATCGTTTCTCAGCAGGGCGTGGATGCGGGCGAGCGCCTTGGCGACCGCGTCACGCAACCTCTCCGCGGAGGCGACGCGCAAGTCCGCGGCCTCCTTGACCCGGGCCTGGTCGAAGGTCTCGCCGCCCATCGCATCGGCGAAGGCCGATAACGTACGTCGACGATCCACTTCGGCTTGGGCCCGCTCGGTCTTGATCTCGTCCAGAATCCTCGCCAACTCGGCGACTTGACGGTCGTCGAGCTCCAGCTTGTAGGCGAAGAAGCGCAGCGGTCGACGCACACCGAATCCCCCAAACCCGTCGCCATCGCCACCGCCGCCGCCGCCGAAGCCGTCGCCGCCCCCCGACCAATCATGACCTCGGTGGCCGCCCGGGCTGCAGCTCCACGCCGAAGCACTGCCACAATGTCCACGGTGCGCTCGCCACCACGAAACGATTCCAGTTTGCATCTTCTCTTCTCCTTTCGCCGAGGCCTTCAGCTCCCGGCGGGTCTTCGTGTCCGTGGGCACCATGCCTCACGGATTGGTCCGTTCAATGTAAGCGCGAAATTTCAATCGTCAACCCCAGCAGACTCCCACACGGTCACTCGTCCTACTCGCTCAGCCCCGCGAGCGCGTTCCGGTCCACGATGCGCAGGCGCTTCTCGTCGACCAGCACCACGACGCCCAACTTTTCTGCCCCACCTGCCACGAGTGTTTTGTCGGCACCTCCTCTGGACGCACCTCCTCTGGGCACATCCTCTGGGCAGGCGTACGGGGCGGCGCCCAGGAAGTTGGGTCAGTTTGTCGAGTACTGGTAACCGAGCGACACGATCCAGATTTCTCCACGAATCGAGTCGTCGAGCGGAAATACCATGCCGGCGAAGAACTGGTCTGCTCCTCGTGTGTGCAGCGCCACGGCCGCCGTGTGCATGAATCGCTGGGAGAGTGAGCCGCTCCCGTCGAGATAGCCGATGTTGACCAACTCGGCCGACAAGTCGACGCCGGGCGCGTGCGCTCCGATGGCCAGGTTGCCGCGCACGAAGACACCACGGCCTGTGCTCGGCTTGTCGATAGCCAGGTCGAAGCCGAGATCGCCCCGAAAGAACGCGACGTCGTTCTCCTGAACGGTCGAGACCGAAAGACGAAAGGTCGTGTAGTTCGGCGCTACCATCAAGAAGTCCGTCATCCGCTCGTAGGCCGAAAGGATGTTGGTCAGCACGCCATCACCCGAGCCGGGCGCGGAGGGCAGGAGCAGGCCGGCGCGCAGGATCAGCTCCGAGTTGTGCAGAGGAAGCGCGAATGCTCCAAGACCAATATTGCCCATGCCGGTTGCGTCCGAGCCGTTCGAGTCGAACACGTGGGCAACGGGTACGTGCCCGTAGAAACCGACCATCTTGTTGGGCAGCACGTACTGTCCGTACGGCTCGAAGCGCATGACGAAGCCGTCGCTCAGGCTGACCCGGTCGATCTTGTCGAGTCCCACCTGAATCCCGACACGCGTCGCCGCGTCCATGCGGTCAAGGGTCAGGGTGCTTGGTGGTACATCGCCGTCCGCTTGCGCTGCCAAGGGCGTGGCAAGCGCCAACAGAAATAGGACGACAAAGGAAAGTGTCCGCTGACGATGCGAAGAGAGATTGGGCATAGCGCATCATAAATCCATCATTGGTCGGTTGCAAGCGTTCGACGCCGCGTTCGGCCGCGCGCTTGTCCAACGTCGCGCTCGCGTTGGGCCTGTCGGCGTAATCGACCTCTGCTAGGTCGAAGCGGTCCAGGCTTTTGCGTGCAAGACGCAGCAATCGTCAGCGGTCGAGGCCCAGGATGAGGCCGGTGGTGACGATCCACAGCCCGATGGTGATGATGAGTGGCCTATCCTTGAGGAACACCTCTTCCGGGGTGCCACCCGCGTTGCGCGAGTGCGAGAGGTACACGTAGCGGAACATCCCGAAGATGACGAACGGGATGGTGAGCATCATCAAGTTGTTGGCCGGCAATTTGGGCGAGGTGAACGTGTATAGCGAGTACGCCATGATGGTCGACGACGCGACGATGCTAATCAAGCTGTCGAGCAGGGACGGCGTGTAGAGCTCGAGAATCTTGCGATGGCCGCCCGCGCGCCCTTCCAGCAGCACCAGCTCGCCACGACGCTTGCACAGCGCAAGGAACAGCGAGCCGAGCAGCGTGACGGTGTAAAGCCACGGCGAGATCACCGCGCCGATCACCACGGCGCCCGATACGGCGCGGATGACGAAACCCAGCGCGAGGATGAACACATCCAGAAGGACGATGTGCTTGAGCACGAAGAGGTAGCCCACCTGCATGACCAGGTAGCCCCCCATCGCCAGGGCGAAGAACGGCTGGAGGACATAGGCGCCCACCAGACAGACCGGAATCAGCAGCAGCGCCACCAGCACCGCCAGCCAGGCGGGTAGCGCGCCGGAGGCGATGGGGCGGTTGCGCTTGGTGGGGTGCTGGCGGTCGTTCTCCACATCGAGCACGTCGTTGGCGAGGTAGACCGCGCTCGACACCAGCGAGAACAGCGCGAAGGCAGCCGCTGCCCGCGATAGGTAGGTCCACATGGCGGGCGACATGGGATGCCACCGCTCGTTGACGGTGAACACGAAACCGGCGAACAAGAGCAGGTTCTTCACCCACTGCTTGGGTCGCATCGCCTTGAGCAAGGCGAGAGGCAGGGACAGCGTGGCGGTCATCGCGGCGAACACTATCATGGGGCGGGCCCCGCCTGCGGACACGCCGACCTTCGCCAAGGAAATTTCGACCTACGGGATCGGGCGGTCGCAACCGGCCCAGGCGTTCGGCGACTCGCGCAAACGCAGGCGAAGGTTGGCCGGCTCGGTCGGCCTGGCCTCCTCGGGCAACTCGGCGATGGCGTCCGCAATCCTCTCCGCCAGGTACTCGGCCAAACGCTCGCTGGTGGAGATTTGCCCCGCGAACGCAGGGTGTTCGTCGAGATTGCTGTAGTTGATGGGGTCGAGCACGCGGTGAACGACGTCGCGCAAGGCCGCCAGATCCATGACCACGTTGTGCCGGCCAAGCGCCTGCGAATGGACCTCTGCTTCCACCGTGTAGGTGGCTCCATGAAGACGCTGGGCAGGCCCGAAGGTGGGATCAGCCAGACTGTGCGCCACCATGCAGTAGTCGGAAACACCCACGCTGAACATGGGGTGAAATCTGCCTCAGCTTCGGCCCGCATGCAAAGCGGGAAGGCCATGGCTAGGCATAGGCGAAGACCGCGTGCAAGGCCAAGCCAGGGTTGGCATCGAGGCGAGGGTAGACGGCAGGCGCCTCGGCAAAGGGCACAACCGTGTCCACCAGGGCGTCGAGGCGCGGATCCAGAAGGCGGTCGAGCACCACGGCGAATCGCCGATTGGCATCCCAGCGCGCGGACTTGTGCGGCGGGATTCGAGAAACCTGGCTTGCCTTGAGCTGCAATCGGCGTCGGTGAAATTCCACGCCCAGGGCGACGGGGCTGCGCCGTTCGCCGTAGAATGAGGCGACCACGATGGTCGCCTCCAGGCCCGCATGGGCAATGGCGCGATCCAGGCTAGAGGGTTCCCCCGTGGCCTCGATGACCACGTCGCATTCGCCGTTTGGCACGTCCCGCCCGGGGGCGAAGACGTCATCCGCGCCCAGCGCCAGGGCGGCCTGTCTCCGCCTGGGCGTGGGCTCGACCACGGTAACCCGCGCAGCGCCCGCGGCCTTGGCCAACATCGAGGTCAAGAGCCCAACCATCCCGCCGCCAAGGATAAGCACGCGATCCCCGATGGCGATCCCCGCGTCCCACACCACAGTCAACGCGGTCTCCATGTTCGCGGCCAGGGTTGCGCGCGCGCTCGGAACGGACGCCGGGATACAGTGCATGGCCTCGGGCCGCAGGACGTGAACGTCGCCGTGCGGCCGCAGGGCGAAGATGCGCTGGCCCACCTCCGTCCCCTGGGCCCGACTCTCGACGATCTCGCCCACCCAGCCGTAGCCGTAGCGCCGCGGATAGAGCGGCGTTCCTGGCGCGTCCAGCGACGGGTCGAAGACTTGCGGCCCTTCGCCGCGATAGAGCAACAATTCGGTGCCCTGGCTGATGCCCGAGTGAAGCGCGCGCGCCTTCACTTCGCCTGGTGCAAGCGGGGGCAAGGGCTCGCCCCGACGCAATTCGACCCGACGCGGTCCCGTGAACCAAAGCTCTCGCTCAGCCGACGCCGCACAGTCCATCGTGTTGGTTCACCTCCGTTGCCGCCTGCCATCCCGCCTTGCCCGAGCTTGCCACCTGCGAGACGAAGTCCAGCGCCGCCGCCGACCACGTTCTGGCCGGCAATGCCTTGGTCCGGGCGAGCTCCATGCGACGACGATGCTCGACGGGATCGCGACAAATACGCAGCAAAGAGGCGACCAGATCCGTGGCGTCCGCGAACAGCTCGCCCCCCGCATCCCGGCCCACCACGGCCGCCACGTAGCCTCCGCGCGTGGCCAAGATGGGAATGCCCAGGACCCGCGCCTCCATCAGCGCCATCCCGTAGGACTCCATGTGGGAACAGGAGACCAGCAGGTTGCTGGACGCCATCTCCCGCAAGGTTTCGTCGTGCGGCAGCTCGCCCAGAAAGCAGGCCCGACCGCGCAGACGAGGATGCTGTCCGATGGCATGGCAGCGCTTCGCATACACCGGATCGTACCCGTCCCCGCCCACGATGCTCACGTGCAGACCATCGGTGTCGTGTATCTGTTCGGCCAGACTGGCAAGAAGGCGCGCCACCCCCTTGCCCGGAACGAGGTTCGCCACGACGAGAGCACGGACCGGCGGATCGGGCAGCGACGACGTCACGCCGAGCGGACGCCCGGGCTCTACTTGCAACACTGGACGAACGTCGCCGGCCAGGCGGCGCACGATCCCGCGCATGAACGCGCTGGGCACCAGGAACATGGTGGCGGTTTCCACAGCCGCCGCCTCGACGCCCGTCAGATCGGCTTGGGCGATGCTTTCGCCGCGGGAAATCAACGAAGGCAGGTAGTGGACGATGAGGCCGAGCCTTGTGCCGGATCGGGCCGCACGCGCCAGCCGGGGCAGGTGGTCGAGGTAGAGAGAGTCGACCCAGACGTCGGCGCCGCCGGGGGCTTGTGCCAGGAGCGCCGTGGCACGCTCGATGGGCAACACCTCGCAAGCGCAGCCAGCGTCTTTCAGGGCGTCAATCAGCAGTCGGTTGTACAGCGTGCCCCCGCTGATGGGGCCGTCGAGGCTGGGCACGATGAACCGCTGCATGGGCCCCGTCCTAGAATCGGCAATCGAACAGCGTATCCGCACCCAGCATGAATCTGCGCACGCGCGGACGTACCGCTTGATCGAGTCGATCGATCTTCGGCATGACCAGCCCGGGTCGTCCCTGACCGAGGAAAAAGGGGCTCACAGTGACATGCACCCTCCCCAGCAGCCCCGCCGCGAAGAAATGAGAAATCGTCACGCCCCCGCCCTCGACGAAGATGCGGCGCAATCCCCTGGCTCTCAGTTGTTCGAGGATCTCCATCGGCGGCAGCACCGGCCCCGACGATGGCATCTCGATGATCTCCACGTGATCGCGCACCTGCCGACCGTTGCGCTGGCGATGGGCGCAGAAGAGCAGGGTCGGCGCCGCGCCATCGCGAAAGACCTGCCGGTCTTCCGGTGCCCGCAGGCCCGGATCCAGGACAGCCCGCGTCGGATTGCGCCCCGGAACCAGGCGGGTGGTCAGGCGCGGATCGTCGCTGGCGACGGTCGCGCGCCCGACCAGGACCACGTCGAACAGGGCACGCAGGCGGTGCGTGTGCATCAAATCCTCCTGTCCCGTGATGAAGCAAGAGGCGCCCGTCGAGGTCGCAATCTGCCCGTCCAGGCTTTGCGCGAGATGTCCCATGACCAAATCGTTGCTGGCGTTCCCGATGCACAGCGGAAGATAGAGGTCGAGCAGGCGCTTGACCGATGGGGGCAGCGGCACGGTCGGCCGGAAGAGCGGTTCGGCATCCGGGTAGAGATCGAGCCAGCCTTGGCCAAGGTCGACCTCCTCCAACCACCCCGCTTCGTCCACCCGCACGCCGCATGGTTTCGTCACGGCCACCCCCAAGCCGGACTGGGCGGCCAACGCGCGCAACAGGAGCCACGCCTGTTCTTCCACAAGCGCGGTTTCCTCCATCACGCTTTCCCGAGCATTCCACAGATGCATCAGCTCGCCCCTCCCGAAAAGTCGCGTAGAAAATCCACCAGGAAGTCTTCCATGGGAAGGCTGACATTTCCCGGCACCATTCCACGGGTATAGCCGCGCGAGACGAACGGGGCCACCAAGTCCGGATCCCGACTGATGACGTGAATCGGGACCGACCAGGACGGCGAGCTCTCCGTCACCTCGGACACGGGTTGGTGATCGCCCAGGATGATGACGAGTGAACCGTCATGGACGAACTCGGTCAAGTAGCTGCGTAGGACGTCGAGGTCGTAGAAGATGCTCCCCAAGTACGGTTCGGCGGCGAGGGAGAAGCTGGACCAATCGAGATAGGCACGCTTCAACGGATGCGAGTAGTAGATCGCGCCATTGCCCACCTGCGACCAATCGCGCACCAGCGTGGGAACGTGCGTCCAGGGCGCATGGCTGGACACCAGCACGTAGGTTGCGAAGAGAGGTCCGCGAGCCACATCCACGATCTTGCGCCGGGCGAAGTCCAAAACGTACTGATCCGGCATCGACGCCCAGGCAAATGGCGGCCCGGCGTAGTCGAAATCCCAGTTGCGGTAGGTCTCGTCGAAATCGTAGAAGTCGGCGCCTCTCGACTTGCGGTTCGTATTCGGCTCCAGCAGGACCGTGTGATAGCCCGCTTGGTGCAGAATGCGCGCCATGCTGCGCGGCCTGTGCACCCCGAGCAGGTCGTATTCCATCTGATTGGTCGTGCGCACCCCAGTGAGGAGGGTCGCGTGGGCCAGCCACGACATGCCTCCGTAGGTCGCCGAGGTCAATTGCGCGGACGCGGAGGCGAACCCATGGTTGGCAAGGTCGGCCTCCATGCTCCTCAGCATAGGCAGTGTCCTGTTGGTGAACAATTGCCGGTCGATCACGGTGGCTCCGTAGGACTCGACGAACATCAGGAGCACATTGGCATGGTGCAGGCGCTCCAAACGCGCCGGAGTGTGGTCCAGCACCTCTTGAACCGAGGCAATCGCCTTGGCCTCGTGGGCCTGTCGCGAATACACGTTGACCAGGAATTCCGCCTCGCGGCCCACGCGCGGCACGATGCTCGATCCAAATGCGCCCATGTAACGCCGAACGTAGCGGGTGTCATGGTGCACGAAGGGCGACGCTACTGCCAGCGGCAGCACGGCAACCGCGAAGAGCAAAGCCGGGAAGCGGCGGCGAAGCTGCGTCGCCAGGAAAGTCAGCGAACGGTCGACCGCGAGGACCAAGAGGACGACCCCGATCACCGCCAAGACGACGACGGCAAAGAATCTCCACGGCGCCAGGCTGGAATGCACGTAGCGAACCAGCTCCGAAACGAGCGGCAGGTCCGTATAGAGATTGAACGGGCGACTGAAATATTGACTGGCAATTCCATCGCCCAAACGCAGGAAGCGAAAGAACAACAAGCATGCCACGAGCGGAATGCGCACTGGCCAGGTCACCCGCCAGCCGGCGAGTCCGATCAAGACGAACGCGGCCATGACGACAGTGACATCGAGGGAGGGCAGGAAATACCATCCCCCCGGCTCGGATGCGGGGAAACGAAGGTTCACCAGCACATTGAGAAAGGACCAAGACACGACAAAGAGCGCCGACGTCCCGAGAACAGGCAATGCCCGCTTGCTCAATCTTGCGATGCTCGCGGGAAGGGTTCCAAGCGTCGGATAGACATCATAGAACGAACGACCAAAGGACAAGCACGCGACCGCGGTGCCGACCGCGGCGATCGCGCTCCTGGCGACGAAATCATCAACTTCGAGTGCCAGCAAAAAGCACACTGCCGTCACGACGAAGGCCGCACGCCCGAAGCGCGAGCGCACCTGATCACCCCCAGCGGGAGGTACCAAGACGAGCACCAGCACGTAGGCGTAGCGGAGCAGTCCGGGAACCAGAACCCAGAAACCGTGACCCGCGCGCAACCACAGCAGATAACCGAGAAGTAGGATGAACGTCGCATCGACTTCCATGTCGAAGCTGGCGCCGAACGCCGAGACGTGCAGGCCTCGTCGAGCCACGTAGCCGTCCAGGACGTCCAGCAGCAGGGCCACCAAGAACCCCACGGCCAACACGGACGAGGAAAGCCGATGGGCGAAGGCGGCCAGTAACAGCATGACAAGCAGGCGACCAGCCGTGAGGGCGTTGGCCGGGCCGAATCGTCCGCTCGGCGTCCATCGCCCGACGCCACCCGCGACCAACCCCATGAAGGACAGACCGACGCCCACAACAAGGGGCAACGTGCTTCGAACGGCCAGTGCCACGCCGCAAGCCGTGAGCACACCAATCGCATGCATGGGCGGTGACCAGCCTCCCTTCATCGCCTAATCCTGCAACGGGGCAGACAACGATGCCCGAATAAACTCACCTCTTCGCAATTCTGCGTCACTTCCTTGGGATGCTCAATCTATCGTCCAGGGAACGCCCCTGATGCCCGACGAAGTGTGAGATCGGCCACGGCCACTTCGAAATGGGCTTGTGCCAGGGCTTCCTTGGCGGCCACAAGGCCGTCCTGCGCCTGCAGCAGATCGATCTGCGCCGATTGCCCCGCTTCGTACTGGGTTCGCACGAGGTCGAGAGTCTCCAGGGCCAGGGTCACCGACCGCTCGGCCGCCAATTGAGCATGGCGCTTCGTTTCAAGAAGCCCTTGGCCGTTGGCCATGTCGTCGCGAATGGCATCGCGCAAGACCGCAGCCTGCGCGGCTGCCTCTTCGGCCTGGGCATTGGCCAAATGGCGCTGAGCATCCCGGGCCCCACCGTCGTAGAGCACCCAGTCGAGCTGCAGGCCGATGGCCCATGCATGGCGTTCCTCGGCGAAATTATCGTAGTTGAACGCGCGCAGGTTGCCGAAGGCAGACAACGAGGGCGCCCAACGCCAGGCATAGGCGCGCCGCTGCAGCTCGGCAGACTTGGCGGTCAGCTCGAGGGCGCGGAACTCCGGACGCAAATGCAGTGCGGATTCCAGGCTTCCGGTTTCCTCGGCCCCTTGTGGAATCACGGCAGGCCGAACCTTGAATTCTCGATCCGATTGAATCAATGTCGCCAGGGCGCGATAGGCTTGCTCCTTGGCGAATCGGGATTCGCGTGCGGCCTGTTCGGCGCGCACCAGGGCCAGCTCGGCCCGATCCACATCCACTTTGGTCACGCTGCCGTTCTCGAACCGCGTGCGGGCATTCTCGAGCGTGGCGCGCGCAACCTCGATATTCGACTGTCGCGCCGCCACGACTTCGTCGGCGATGGCGGCGGCATAGAATGCCTGGGCCACGCCAAAGAGCACCGTGTCTTCCGAGGTTTCGAACTGCGCCTCGGCGGCGTGAACAGTGCCTTTCACGGCCTCCAATCCCACGTAGGCGGCAGGGACGATGAGCGGCGCCGTGAAACTGACGACGCCGTCGAGCTCATTCTTGGGCTGAATGGTCAGATTGTCGCCAGGAGCAACTTGGAAACTGAACGCGATGTTGTTCCGCGTGTACTTGCCCTGCGCTGCCACCGTCGGGAACAGGGTCGTCCAAGCCAGGTCCAGATTGGCCTGAGCCTGGGCCAGGCGGGCGCGTTCGGTGACCAGGCTTCGGTTGGCCTTGCGGCCCATGGCCAGGGCCTCGTCCAGGGTCAGCTCGTGCTGCGTCTGCTCCGCGCGGGCCATCGTGGATCCCGCGCAAACAACGGCCACGCACAGAACGATCGAAATTCCTCCACAGCCTCTGTTCTTGTGTTCCTCCATGGTCACCTTGTATCTGCTCCTTCTGATGTCGGAACTCCGAGGACGTTTCGGGCCGAGCGTGACCTCGATAGCGAGATTCGAAACGTACTTGTTGCGGAAGAAGATCTGGCGCCTGACCTTCGTCAGGCTATCTTTTCCAATGTGGGTACGCCCGGCGGTCAGCCCTTGCGCAGGCAGCGGCGGGCAAGTGCCGCGATGGCTGGAACGGGATCCAAGCACAGGCGCTCGAAGGATTCGACGGCGGCCGGACGGCCCGCGAAGGCCGACAGCGATTCCAGGGCGGCCAGCCGCACCCGCGCATCCGCATCACGGGTGGCGTGAACCAGCCGGGTGACCGCGCCATCGCTGGTGTATTGGCCAATGGCCACCACCGCGCGGCTGCGGACCTCGGGCTGTGGATCGCAGAGAAGCTGCGACAAGAAAGGTTCCGCGGCGGGCGCGGCGATGGCGCCCAAGGCGTCGATGATGGCCAAGCGAATGGGGGGGGCTTGTTCGCAAAATAGCAGCATCAATCGGCGGGCCGCCCACCCGTCCCCGATGCGCCCCAGCGCCCGCAAAATCGGATCGCGGCTTTCCACATCGCGTGCGAACTGGTCGAGCAGCAAGCGCAGGGCGCGCCGCGATCGGCGCCGCCCAAGCGCTTGCACCACCTCGGCGCGAACGGCCAGCGACGGATCTTGGAGCAGCGGCTCCAGCATTTCGACGCTCTCGGCGTGCTCGTTCGCTGCCAACACGCCGACCGCCGCCTTGCGCACCTCCTCGCGTCCGTCCGCGAGAGCGGCCAGAACGAATCCGCGCTGGTCCGCGCAGGGCGAGATGCGCATGACCTCGAGAACCAGCGACGCCCGGGCTCCGGACACGTCCCGATCCGCGAGCAGCTCGGCGGTGACCCGTTTCGCATCCATGGTTCCAAGGGAGCGCACCGCGGCCGAGCGCACCTGCTCCGCGGGGTCGGCAAGGCACCTCAGCATGGCCGGCACGGCCGTCTCGGCCGCGAGTCCAGCCAGCGCGCGCAAGGCGGCCACGCGCACGCGAACCTCGTCGCTGGCGAGCAGCCCTTCGCAGGCCCCGGCCGCCTCCTCGATGCCGAGGGCGGCCGCAGCTGTGCAACTGAAAACACGGACGTCCGCATCGGCATGACCCAGGCCCGCGAGCACGCTGGCGTGCGTGGGTGGCCCCGCGAAGAGCACGGCATCGAGCAGCGGCTCGCCCATGGCGACGTCCCAGGCGCCGTCGACGAGCGCGGGGAAGAGCGCAGGAATCGCCAAAGCGCGAATGACCGCGATGGCAGCCTCCTTGAGGAAGTGCTGGTCGACTGCCCCCTCGGGATCCACATCGCGACGAACCAAGATGGCCGCCAGGCGCGCGTGAACGGCGCTCGCCACGGGCGAGGCAAGCCGCTGCCAGGCACGGCTGCCGTTCAGTCCCGAGCCATCGACCATGCGTCCAAGCGCGGTTCCGAGCGCCAACAAGCAGCCGTCGAAGCTTTCGTCGTCGGCCCGGCCCAGGAGCAAATCGGCCAACACGGCTGCGGCGGGAACGGTGGCGATCTTTCCGAGCGCCTCCACCGCGAGCTCCGAAACAGCCGGATCCCCGGCGGCACGCATGAGCGCGTGCACGCTGCCGGGATGGCCAATCTCGCCGAGCGCGTGCGCCGCCGCGAAACGCAACCACGGATCGGCCTCGAGCATGGCCTCGATGGGAGCGGCGGCCGATTGCGCGCGCAACTTGCCCAGGGCATCGATGGCGGCTTGGGCCACGTTGAGATCGGGATGCTGGAGCAGGCGAATCAAATGCGGCACGGCCGCCGGATCGCGAGCCTCGCCGAGGGCGGTGGCCGCGTACATCGCCACGTCGTCATCGTTGCTGCGCAAGGCACTGACCAGTGCCGAGATGCTGCGGCTGCCACCACGTGCCAGGGCATCCAGTACGGCCACGCGCCGGGCGGCATCCTCGCTCTTGCCCTGTCGCGCGTGCGCTTCGCCGAGGTGGCCCGCGCCGTCCGACAAGGGCGCATCGGAGGACGAGGCATTGCCGTCGCCCAGCGCCGCCAGCAGGGCCTCGTCGAGTGATTGTGCGGGACTTGGTGGTTCCATCAGACGGTGAAGGCCTCCATGCGCTGGCGCAGCGACTCGGCCTCGGCCGCGAGCTCCCTGGCCGCCAGGTTGAGCTGCTCGACCACCTGAAGATTCTGCCGCGCGACTTCCGAGATCGACTCGGTCGATTTCACGACAGTTTCCCCACCTCGCTTCTGTTCCATGGTCGCATCGAGCATCGAGCTCGTAAGAGCGCTCATGCGCCTGGAGGCTGTCACAATCTCCGCTGCGCTGCCCGCATTTTCGCGCGCGGCCATGGCAATCTGCTGCGCCAGCCCGGACATGTTTTCCGCGACCTTCAGCGTTTGGCGCGCGGCTTCACTCTGGCTTTCCGTGGCCAGGGCGCTGGCCGCAATGATGGTGGAGGTCTTGTCGATGGACGCCATCATTCCCACCAGCACTTCATCGGTCAAGGTCACGGCCGTCCCCACGTCCTTCTGCACGCCTTCGATGATGGTGCTGATGTCGCGCGTGGATTGGGCGCTGCGCTCGGCCAGGCGCTTCACCTCGTCGGCCACCACGGCAAATCCACGTCCTGCCTCCCCTGCCCGGGCCGCCTCGATGGCCGCGTTGAGGGCCAGCAGGTTGGTCTGGTCGGCGATCTCCTCGATGAGGCGAAGAATCTTGCGGATCTCCTGCGCCCGATCGCCGATGGCCCCGATGGATCGCTGCAACGCCTCGCTGCCCGACTTGACCGACCCCAAGGTGGCCTTGGACATCTCGTTGGCCGTGCGCGCCTGCGCGGTGACCTGGGTGATATTGCTGGTCAAGCCCACCAGGTGCATGGTGGCCTCCTGGGACGAGGCGAGCAGGGTCTGGCCGTGCAGCGCGGTCCGTTCCAGGGTTTCGTACATGCGCTGGAAGGCCGTGGTAGTTTCTTCCACGCTGGCGGAAAGCGAGGTCGCCGTCTGCGAGAGCTGCTGAATCTGCTCGGCGATGCGCCCCATGCTGGCCGAGGTCGCGGCGGTGGCCGTGGATTGCGTCTCCGTTCCCCGGCCAAGCTGAGCACCGGAGACGGAGATCTTCTCCGAGGCGCTGGCGACGATGCGAGAGGCATTCAAGATGGATCCGATGGTGCTGCGAAGGTTGGCCGCCATTTTGCGCATGGATACCAGCAACTGACCGACCTCGTCGGTCGAGCGCGTCTCGCCTATTTCGATGGCGAAGTCTTGCTCGGCCAGGCTGTTGGCCGACTCGACCGCCAGCTTGATGGGCGCGGTGATGCTGCGGACGATGACCGAAACCAGTCCCACGGCGGCCAGCACCGCCACCAGCACCAGGGCGATGGTCCACTTACCCTGCTCTTCCTTGGCCGCCTTCTTTTCCTGCAGCTCGGCCCGGCGAGCACCAAGAGTCGTGTCGAAAGTCGCCAGCAGGGACTCGAGCGCCGAGGCTGCCAGGCCGCGCAAGGACGCCACGGTCGCGGCGCGCGTGGAATCCTTGGCGCCTCGCGCGTCTCCCACCAACTGACGGGCGGCGGCGATGGTCTTGCGCCCGGCCGAGAGGCACTCCTGCAGGGGAATCCCCACGCTGGCCACGGACTGACCGGAGGCCGAGGAACCGCTTCCGCGTACCGCCGCCAGCAGATCGCGTTCGATATCCGCCAGATCGGCGGCAAAACCATCGACGGTGCTGATGAGCTCGGCGCGCACCGCGATGGGGACGTCGTCGCTGCGCGACCATTCGGCCGACAACTCGACCATGCGTTCGATGTGCCTGGCGGCTTCGGGTGTCCGTCGCAAAGTCGCATCGACGACGTGCACGGCGATGGGATCCGAGATCTGGGTCTCATTCGCCACCAGGGCGATCTGGCTGAACCAGGTGTCCACAGCCTGGCGCATGCGGCGGTGTACCTCCTCCCTGGCCACGGAGGCCCCGCCGACTTGTGCGGACAGGGCACGCAGGTCGGCCAGCGTCTCGGGCATGCGCACCCTGGCCATGTCGGCGTCGACGCCGCACCCCGAAGCGTTCATCGAACCCAGCGCCTCGAGGGCCGCGCTCATGACGTTGTTCGAGCCCCCCGGCAGCTCGTCCGGACCGGACGAGAGGGCGCGGGTGTTCATGACAATCTGCTGACCAAGGATGCGCCTGAGGTATTGCGCGTATCCCTCCACGCACATTTCCCGACGCATGCGTACGATCTCATCGCTGCTTCTGCTGACGGAGTCGCGCAAAAGCAGGGCCGTGGGGAGAAGAAGAATGATCACGATGATGAGAAGCTTCTGCCACAAAGACAGGTGGCGCAGCATGGGCGCCCCCTCGATGCGCCCGAGCCACCTATGCCGCTTGCGCTCGCGAGCCGCGCCATCACCATTCTTCGAACGCGAAGACTCGGCGGTCTGGGAAGCCTTGCTTTCGTGTGTGCTCATGCTTCGTCACTCCTTGGGACGGATGCAGCCGGTCCAGGTCGCAGAATGCGTTCCGCATCGGTCAAGTGAATCACGGCGTCGCCATCGTGGGCCACGCCGAGGGCAGAACGGGAGTTGGCCGCCTCGGACGGCGGGACAATGTCGGCGACGGCCAGCTTGAGAATGCGCGCGACCCTATCCACCAGCAGCGCGAAAGCACGACCCTCGACCTCCACGACGAGTAGGCGTGCCCTGGCGGTGGGCGGGCTGGCCTCGTAGCCGAGGCACTTGCGCGTGTCCACCGCCGGCAGGACGCGACCACGCAGGTTGACCACGCCGCGCACGTAATCCGGCGCCTCGGGTACGCGCGTGATGGCAGGCGCCGGAACGATCTCTCGACACTGCAAGATGGGAATGCCGATCTCGTCGTCGCACAGGAAAAAGGTCACGAACTGCTCGATCTCGCCTTGGTCCCTGCCAGCTTGCCGCTCGTTGACGGCGGCCAGGCCGTCCGCGAATGCCAGCAGGGGTTCTCTGTTCGCCGTGCCACCGCCCTCGCCCTGGTCCGTCCGAGTGGCGTCAGAAGACATCGTAGCGGGCCTCCACCTTTGTCTCCATGGACGGTTCGGGCAAGAGCGCGGCGCTTGTGCGGCGAACGACCTCGACGCTATCGAGGATGGGGACCACGCGGCCTTGCGCCAGGACCGTTGCGCCAGCGACCATATGGCAGCCCGCCAGGGTCTCGTCGAGGGGTTTGACCACGATCTCTTGCACCCCCGAAAGCCAGTCCACCAGCAGGGCACCACGCTTGTTCCCCGCCTGCAAGACGATGGCGTAGGGCCGTGCCCACGCTTGGGCCAGGCCCTGACAGCCGAGAAGGTGTCCGGCGTCCACGGCGCGCACGAAATCACCACGCCAGGATACGAGCAATACCCGATTGATGGTCTGCATGTCCTTTTCGCGGCTTTCCATGGTGTCCAGAATGAACCCCGCAGGGATGGCGAAGGTCTCGCTGTCCACGCCGAAGATCAAGGCCTTCTGCAAGGACACCGTCACAGGCAAGTCGAGCACGAAGACCGTCCCTTTCCCCGGGGCCGAGCGAACATCGATGCTGCCACCCAGGCCCTGCACCACGCTGGCCACCACGTCGAGCCCCACCCCGCGTCCCGCGAGGTTGGAGACCGACGTGGCGGTCGAGAATCCGGACCGGAAAATCAGGCGCTGGATGTCACGCTCGGCAAAACCGCTGGTGTCGAGTCCCTGGCTCTTCGCCTTGGCCGCGATGGCGACGTGATTCAAGCCACGCCCGTCGTCGGCGATGCTGACATTCACCCGGCCCTCGCGCAGGCGAGCACCGAGCAGAATCTGCGCCTTGGCCGGCTTGCCCAGCGCCGCACGCTCGTCGGCAGACTCGATGCCGTGGGCAACGGCGTTGCGCACGATATGGACCAGCGGCTCGTACAGGCGGCTGATGATCGCGCGGTCCACGGCCGTCTCCGCACCCTCGATGCAGAGCTCGATGGCCTGGCCACGCGCATGGGCCAGATCGCGCAGAAAGCGACCGAACCGGCGAAAGAGCGTGGCGATGGGGGCCAGGCGAACCCGCAGCAGCTTGTGGCGCATCTCGCGCGAGGTGCGCCCGAGATCGGTCAGGAGCTGATCCATGAGCGCGATATCGCTGGCTTCGATCTGGCCGCGCACGAGCCGGCCGTGCATGCGCGCCAGCTCGGCCTGCCCCACGATGGTTTCCCCTGCCAGCTCGAGCAATTCGTCCACATCGCGATCGGCGATGCGCGCGCTGCCCCGACCCTCGTCGGCGTCGACCGCCGGCACGAGCCCATGTCCTGCGCGTTCGCCGCGCACCAGGGTTTCCGCGGGAGGCGCCACCTCCCTCGGCAAGCGAGCCGCTTCGTTTGCCGCCCGTGCCCGTGCCACGAAGGCGTCCGCCGGTTCGGCGTCCACCTGGCCAGCCAGCGCCGATTGGATGAGAGCGCCCAAGAGATCGCAACCCTCGAGAAGGCACTGGACGAGGCTGGACCGTTCGCCGGCTCGGCTCGTCTCGACCTGCGCACAGACGTCTTCGAGCACGTGCGCCACCTGCTCGATGGGCGAAAGGCCCATCATGGCGCTGTTGCCCTTGAGGGTGTGCAACCCGCCGCGAATCGCGCGCAGAAGCTGCTTGCCGTCATCGCCCGTGCTCCAGACTTCCTCGAGCTTGAGCAACAGCCCGCCCACTTCTTGCGCGATGGGCGCCGACTCGTCGACGAAATCTCTCGCTAGGGATGCAAACAGTTCTTCCATCTTGCCAGCTATCCGCTGCTGCCACTCTTGCCGCTGCCGTTCGTATGCATGCCGAGCATGGCGGAGGTCACATCCTGCCCGGGATTCGCCCGGCGCAGGAATTCATTTTCCAGCGCGAGTCCAAGTTGAAAAGCCGCCAGCTCGAAGATTTCGATATCGCCGATCTCCCGATCCCGCGTTCCATTGTCGAGGTAGATGGCGGCAATCACGCGTTCGCTGCCCGGCACCGGCAAAACCGCGATCTCGCCCGTTCTCGGGCGATCCACGGCTTCGACGAAGGCCTGTGGCAAGTTGGCTTCACCGTAGCGCAGCCGGCGAGAACGACTGTCGGTCACGCAATCCTTGAAAACGCCGCTACTGCCGATGGCCATGATGAGCCCTTGGGTCGTCTTGGACAGCGGCGCGCCCCAGCTCGTGTTGCCGAACGCCCCCAGCGCCACCATGCGATCGAGATGAGGCACGAAGAGAACCCCGCGGTCGAGAGATTCCGCCACCGCCGCCATCAAGTTCGAGGACACCGACGTGCCGAGCAGGCCCGAGCGCAGATCGGCGATGATCCGGCGCAAGCGCGCGAAACTGGCGCGGATACCCTCCGTGATGGCGTGCTCGTTGGCCATGAATTTGCGCTGCCGGGCCGCGGACAGCATGCACGCCACGATGGTTTCGGGCACCGACGAGGTCACCGAAAGCACACCCGATCTGTACATCTCGCGCAAAGGTGCGCGGCCTTCGAAAAGCGCGATGACCGCCGCCCGCGGCCGCGAGCGACACAGCGCCGACAGCGTGGTCAAGGCGTGGACCTGGTAGCGCAAGTCGACCACCACGATGGGCGGCGATTCGCCCAGCAGCGAGGCACCGGCGTCGCGCAAAGCGACCGCAGCAACCCGGTCACCAGACGGCGCCATCAGCTGGTTGAGCCGCGCCAGGAGGTCGGCGTCCGGAGACACGATCTGGTAGCGCAGCCGTTCGCTTTGCGACCGCGGGGTCGGCTCGTAGGCCAAGCGCTCGCTGGACCTTGCCTGGACATCCGCATCGGAGGAGGCCGCGTCGGCTTCGCCCACTTCCTCCGGCGCGGGTGGCTCGAATTCGCTGCTGTGGGTGTGCGCGCTGCTCTTCGTCTCGTCCGCCTCCGCGCCCCCCACGCCGGCCGCGGGAAACTCGCCCGACGCGGCGGTCTCGTCGATTCGGCGCAGGACGTCCATCAGCACCGTCTGGGTGTCCAGGTCGACCTTGGGGGCGCCGGTGAAACGCGTGACCTCGACCACGGGCGTGAGATCGTCGATAGCGAATTCGAAGGTTCCCGATTTCCAGGAGAGCATTTCGCCCACCACGCGTTCGATCTCGGTGGCCATCACGTCGCGAATCGCCTCCGGGGTGGTGCTGCCCATGCGCACCAGGATCTGACCGATGCTTCGCCGCGGTCGCTCGGTGTTTTGCGTTTCCAGGGCGCGCAGCAGGGTGCTTTCGTCGATGGCAGAGGCGGCGACCAGCAGCTCGCCGACCCGGCGCGTGCGCGGATTCCACGCGCTCACGATGCGTCCACGCTCGAAACCGATGAATCCTTCTTCGCTGTGGTTGTTGACGGTCAGGGTTCCCGAGTGACCGCCGAGCCGAATCAGTTGCATCACATCGGCAACCGCAACGTCTTCAATCATGCCTCGGAAGCTCATGCATCCTCGTTTGGGGGGCGCTCCCCCGGCGGTCTAGCCCTAACTC
>CAWGPW010000034.1:0-215847 GCA_963824555.1 uncultured delta proteobacterium
TGCTGTCGTCTCCCGTCGGGGACACGTAGATATCGCCTTGAGCGCTGACCCCGCCGTCTGTTCCGGTTGCGCCGCCGGCTTGCGAACTTCCACCCGAGCCAGGTAGCGTGCTCCCGCCGGAGCCGCCCGTCTGCACAATGCCACCCGAGCCCGTCGCCCCACCCGAAACTAGGGCCCCGCCGCGGCCCCCTGAACCAGAAGCGCCACCGTTGCCCCCGGCGCTAGAAGCGCCACCGCTGCCCCCGGCGCTAGAAGCGCCACCGCTGCCCGATGTCGCCCCGCCACCTCCTCCCTTGCCTCCGGATGACGAAGCGGCAGAGCCTCCCGAACCTTGCCCTGACCCGCCAGCCCCAGCGTGAGCGCCGCCGGTACCAGATGGCGAAGGAGCAGGGGATGACGTACATCCTATTGCCGCCGTCATTGCCAGCGCGACAACAAGACTTGCTCTGGTGCTTCTCGTAACGTTCGGTTTCATGGCAACCCCGCGACTTTCTGTATTCGTGTATGACGAGCTCGGCGTTGGGACAGATGAGCGGCACCCGCAGCTGGCATGGCATCACTTTGCGGTCGTGGTTACCGAACCCGCTGTGAGTCCGGACGAGGTTGCCGTCACGACGATCTGACCGGGGGAGCCGGTCGACTGCACGATGGCCAAGGCCTTGCCGCCAAACGCCTTTCGGGTCGGCGACGAGTACGCCGTGAGGTCGATAGGATCGCCGTTGTCCGCGCCTGCGAGCTCGCCTGGGCCCGACACGGCAAAGGTGATGCTGTTGTTCGCGGTGGGGACCATGACCCCAGCGGCGTCCTGAATCACGGCCGTGACGTAAGCGAGATCCCGTCCATCCGCCGCCATCGTCGTATGATCCACTGCCAGGTTGACCTTGGCCGCGGCACCCGCGCTGTCCACCTCGTCGGTTGCGACCACCGTGCCACCCTTCGTGCCCTTCGCCACGAGCGTGCCGCTCGCCCAGGGCACGGTCCACCCGAGGCTAGCCGTGCTGCTGGAGGTGAACGACTTGGAGCCCTGCGAGACGCCGTTGAGAAACAGCTCCACGCTGTCACAGTTGCTGTAGACCCAGACATTCACCGTCGTTCCGGCCTTCCAGGTCCAATGCGGGAAGATGTGGACCATGGGCGTCGTCGTACGACGGCTCTGCCAGAAGTAGTAACCGTTCTTGGGGAAGCCGGCGGTGTCGACGATGCCGAAATAGGAGCTCTTGGCATTGCCGGCGTACGGCCATGGCTCGCCCCCGTAGTCGAAGCCGGTCCAGTCGAACTCCCCGGCAAACCATGGGCGATTCGTAGTGATGACGTACATCTGCTCGTAGTCCGCGGGGCTGGCATCGGTATCGGGGTAATCGGAGCACTCCATGGCCGAGTCGTCGCAGCTGCCCCAGCTTCCGGGATTGTCGGCGGGGGTGGAATAGAAACCGCGGCTTCGTCCTCCCGACTCCATCTCGCTGCCGAAAATCTTCCAGGTGGGGTGCGCGGAATGTTGACCGTCGAAGATGGGCGACGTGACCGAACCGTTTTGCAGGTAGTTGTATCCTTGTAGGTCGAGCAACGCGGCCACCGCTTGATTGGTCCCGTCGCCCATATTGTTGCACGCCCAGGTCGCCGGGCGTGTCGAGTCTATAGCCTTTACCCACTTGATCAGATTCGTGGCAGTCGCCGTCGAGGCGCCCTGGATTTCGTTGCCGATACTCCACATGATGACGCTCGCATGATTGCGGTCACGGCGGACGAAGTCCTGAATGTCGGTTTGCGCCCACTGCGTGAAGTACAGATGGTAGTCATTCAGGCCATTCTTTCCGGTCTCCCAGACATCGAAGGCTTCGTCCATGATGAGGAGACCCATCTGGTCGGCGAGATCCAGGAGCTCGGGCACTGGCGGGTTGTGAGACGTGCGGACGGCGTTGACCCCCATGCCCCTCAATATTTCGAACTGGCGCTCGAGGGCGCGGTGGTGGTACGCCGACCCGATTGCGCCGAAGTCGTGGTGCATGGCCATCCCCCAAAGCTTCATGGATTTACCGTTGAGAGAAAAGCCAGTCGACGAGTCGAAGTTGTAGGACCGCAAGCCGATCGGGACCAGGTACGTGTCGACCTTCGAAGCGCCCACCTGCAAAGTCAGCTTCACCTGATAGAGGTACGGGTCGTCCGTCGACCAGAGGTGCGGATTGGAAACGATGAGGCTCTGGTTCAACGTCGACGTCGCGCCGGCGGCGACGCTGCTGGCCGCAGTGGTGTTGCTCGCGACCATGGTGCCGCTTGCATCGTAGATTCCCGTCGTGATCGTTACCGACTGGGAGCTGCTCGATTGATTCTCGACGTCGACAGCTGCCGAGACCGTCGCCGACGTCGCGCTCACCGATGGAGTCGTGATGAATGCTCCGTTGTAAGCAATGTGGGTCGGATTGAGGACAGTTAGCCAGACGTTGCGATAGATGCCGCTGCCGGAGTACCAGCGGCTGTTCGGCTGGCTGCTGTTGTCGACCTTGACCGCAATGACGTTGTTGCTGCCATCGGTTTTTGCGTACTTGGTCAGATCGTACTGGAAGGTCGAATAGCCGTAGGGCCGCGTGCCCAGCGAGGAGCCGTTGATCCACACCTGGCTATTCATATACACGCCGTCAAACTCGATTCGGATCTGCTGCCCGGAATAGGACGCATCCAGAGTGAATGTTTTTCGGTACCAGCCGACGCCCCCGTCCAAAAGTCCACCGCCGTTGCCCGCAGGGGAATTCTTGTTGAACGGGAGCTCAACGCTCCAGTCGTGGGGCACGCTGAGGCTGCGCCAGCTGCTGTCGTCGAATGTGGTTTGCTGGGCGCCAGAAGCATCACCACGATAGAATTTCCAACCATCATCGAAGCTCTTGCCGCGGGCACCGTCGTACGCCTGAACCAGCGCGCCGGTCGTGGTGCCACCCGTGCCGCCCCCCGAGCCGCCAGTTCCGCCCGAGCCGCCGGTCACGCTGCCGCCCGAGCCTCCGGTCGCGCTTCCGCCCGAGCCGCCGGTCGCGCTGCCCCCAGCGCCGCCGGTCACGCTGCCGCCAGAGCCACCGCCTCCGGTGGTCTTTGCTCCCCCGGCACCGCCCGCAACTGTCGAGGATCCTCCCGACGAGGAGGAACTGCCGCCGGTCGCACGCTCGCCCGTGTCGGAGCCTCCCACGTTGCCGCCGCTGGATGAAGAGGTGTTTCCCGCCGCGCCTGCGCCTCCCGCGCTCGGGCCTCCCCCTTGGCCGGACGTGCCGCCGCCCGACCGTCCACCAGTGGCGACGTTACCGCCGCTGCCATGCGCACCGCCGGTGCTGCTGCAGGCAAGGGAGAGGTACATCATTGCGGCACACAGCAGGCTTCCCGCGCTGTTTGTCATCGACAGGCTCTTAGGAAGGTTCGCATCATGCCTCCACTTGTTCGCCGGACCCCCTGGGGTTGAGCCAGGGACTGGACTACGCTCGATGAAGTACATCAACGACGTCCTCGCCGACCGGAGCCCAGAGCCACGAATCGACGGCGGCAAATGCCCCCGGCGACCACGCTGCCAAGGAGCAACAGTGGATTAGCAGCGGTCGACTTCGCCCGTGCTTGGATGTCCCACGAGCACCCCGACGAGGAGCGGGCGACTTGACTCGGACTACCCGTAGCGCCGCCAGCCGCAGAGCCGCCATGCCCCGTCCCGCCGACGCCTGTGGGCATCCCGCCGGCACCACGCCCGCCGGAAGCATTGGAACCACCGGTGCTTACCGCAGCGTCGGCGTTTCTTGCACTACCTCCACTTGCGCTCGGCGCCCAACTGCCGCCGGTGCCAACCGCGCCGCCGCTGCTTGTCGAGGGCGTTGCAGTCGCTCCACCGGCTCGGCTGCGTCCGCCAGCGCCGACGCTTCCCCCTGCGCCCACGGCCACATCGGTCGATCCATCACTTGCGTGCCCCGCAGGCACGCCAGCGTCGGTGGTATTGCCGGCAAGCCAAAGAGTCGGCGCAGGTTCGGTGCCTCTCTTGCTGATTTTCATGGCGTACGCGGTCGCCGAATATTGGCGAGGATCGCCGTCGGTCCGAGTCTCATGAAGAACCTCCTTGTTGTCCACGCGAGCGTGTCTCACAATCTGCTAGATCCCTTGCTTGTCGCTTTCGGCTCGCAAGTTCGGGAAGGGGCGGTCGTTTTGTCCTTCGCCCGTACGTCCCACTGCATTTTGACAGCC
The DNA here is from genome assembly GCA_963824555.1 of uncultured delta proteobacterium. Classification (GTDB taxonomy): domain Bacteria; phylum Myxococcota_A; class Polyangia; order Fen-1088; family Fen-1088; genus Fen-1118. Next base: position 4,204 of record CAWGPW010000034.1, read on the forward strand.
AGCCGCTTTGGGCTGGGCACCAGGCACTTGAACCGCGCCACACCAGCCCGAGAGCCAGCTTGTCGCATTGCGCTACCGCGACGAGGCCCGGCAGCAAGGGGGAGGAGCTGCCCAGCACGCCCATGAAGAACGCGAAGGCTAATGCGGCCGGGATAGCGCCATGCCTTCGACGTTGGCGACCCCGCTGAGCAACGGGCTACTCTCTGCCCAGTCAAAGGTCCCCAAAGTGCCAGACTTCGCCTCGTCAAACTCGATCTCGTAGGCAGGCCCATAGCTGAGGACCTCAGTGATCTCGTTCTTGATGTGTCGCGCCGCCGCCAGAGCGGCCACCGGCCATGCCTTCCGTGCCCGTCGTTGTGCTGGAACCACCTGTGGCTGCGGAGCTTGAGCCACCAGCGCCCGAAGCTACGCCCCCGCTGCCCGAGCCGCCGCTCGCCGTGCCTGCCATTCCTCCGGGCACAGAGCCACCCGAGCCCTTTCCGCCGACGCCGGGAGCGGAGCCGCCGGTGCCAACTTGCCCGCCGGAGCTGCCGGTCCTCACCCCGCCGGATGCGCCACCCCGCTTGGCCTGGAGCCGCCGCTGCCGCCGTCCTGCGCGTTGTTGGACGAGCAAGAGACGGCCAGAATCGCCAGTGCGGCAATTGTGAGCTTCTGTAAATATTGACTGCGTGTCATCGATTGCTCCTTTGTAGCCGCCAGACCGAGGATTGTCTTGATAGACCAGCCTCCCTGGCATTTCGGTTCAGCAATCGTAGAGGCCTCTTGTGGGTCAATGCACACTGCATTCTGACGCCCACCGACCTGCGCGTTCTCCAGCATCTAGGTTCCGCCAGAACCTGTCGATTTCTGACCCGGAATGCGCGGACGCGCGGTCTATCAATGTGAAACTCGTCCTACGTCCTGCCAATACCTTGTCGATTCCTGAACCAAAGCGACCGGACACACGGTCTATCTGGGTGAACCTTGCTCAACGTCATGCCAAAGCTTCAGAAACTCGGGGGTGGGTGGGCTGGCGTGCGCGAAAACCGCCCTCTCGCTCCCCAGCTGCCAGGAGGCAATTCCATGAGAAGCCGAGTAGTATCAGCAAGTTTTGTTAGCGTTCTGCTGCTCGCGGGATGCAGCAGTGGCTCGGGGGGGCCGGCGCAGACGGGTGGAACCACGGGCAAGGGCGGCCAGCTATCGGGCGGCAGCAGTGGTGGAAACGGCGGCGCCGTTGGCTCAGGAGGAGCGCTAAGCACCGGTGGTACGAGCGCTAGCGGAGGCGCGTCCAGCCCCGGTGGCTCGGGTAGCGGTGGCGCATCCAGCACCGGTGGTGCGAGCGCTAGGGGAGGCGCATCTAGCACCGGCGGCTCGGGCAGCGGTGGCGCATCCAGCGCCGGCGGCTCGGGCAGCGGTGGCGCGACCAGCACCGGCGGCCCAGGCAGCGGTGGCAAATCGAGCGGCTCCGGCGGGACCAGCACTAGCCCGACGACCGGCACGGGTGGAACTGCAGGTTCCACCAGCAGCGGTTCCGGCGGCACGAGTGGAGGAGGAGCTACCGGCGCAGGGGGAGGCACCAGCGAGGCTGCGGTGCCGAGCGCGGGTTGCAGTCAGACCTCGACGCTGACCTTCGGGACGGTCCCGAACGAAAGTGCCACTGCCACGGCGGGCGGGCCGAGCCTCGGCACCGGCAAGGGCGGCTGGGTGACCATTACGAGTGGCGGCCAGTCGCGGAACTTCGCCATGAGGCTTCCGGATAACTACGACAACAGCCATCCCTATTGGTTGATCTTCGCCTTCCATGGGAACGGCGAGACCGCAGACGGCATGGACGACGGCGGAGCAAATGGGTACTTCACGGCCTATTGGGGACTGCAGAGAGAGTCGAAGAACGGTGCGATCTTCGTCGCTCCGGAATGGAGCGGTGGCGGGTGGGGCACGGGGGACCTGGCGTTCACCGATGACATGGTCAAAACGATTTCCACCAATTACTGTGTCGACATGTCTAACATCATCACCAGCGGCTTCAGCTACGGTGGTGGGATGAGCCATGCCCTGGCGTGTAGCCGCGCGAATACCAGCACGAATTCGGTTGGCTATAAATTCCGAGCGGCCGTGATGTTCGAAGCATGCAGCTTTCTCGTCGAGGGAACTTGCCCAAACAACGACCCTATCGACATCTGGCAAAAGGCCGGCCTAACAGACGGCACCTGTGGATTTGACGATTCGAAGACTGTCCGCAATTGGTTCACTGCCCGCGATGGATGCACGGGATGGACATCAGAAAGCGGAAATGTGGCCGCATCGGCGACCGGAACGGTCTCGCAGGAGCCTACCCAACCGCCTACGCCCGGCAAATACATAAACCCGGGAGGCCACGTCTGCTCGAATTACACCTGTTCGAAGGGCTCAGTCCGCTGGTGCGCTGACCAGGCGGGACACGGTAATGCCACCGTGGATGGGAGCTCGAGCCTCTATGACGAATGTGCGAACGTCACCTCCCAATACCCGCACGGAAACTGCTCGCCCGGGTGTCCCTGCACCTACACTCCGGATGACATCTGGACGTGGTTGAACAACCCGACCGTAAACAAATACACGCCCAACATTACGGCATTTTGACGTTTCGGTGCCTGTGAGCCGCCACAATTCCGTCCGAGGAAGGCGGCGGTGTTTCGGGGTTGGGTGGAGTGGATGCTCGGTCGGGGATCCCGTCTGGTGCTGCCGTTGCCGCTGCAGTTCTTGGCAGTGTGGCTGGCCGTGTGGTTTGCGCGCGCTCTGCAGCAGCAGGTCGACGACTTGATGGCCGAGAACAGCGTGAGTTGCGTGGAGTCTCCCACGCGATTTCCGGGCAGCAGCAGGTCGACGACTTGATGGCCGAGAACAGGGTCCTCAAGGAAAAGCTCGGCAACCAGAAACTGCAGCTCACGAATGCCGACCGGCGGCGACTGGCGATTCTCGGAAAGGAACTGAGCCTCAAGGTGCTGGGCAAGATAGCCGCGATCGTGGCGGCGGTTGAATTTCCTCGTCCGTGAGGAAATTCAACCACTTACGTCCAACCGGCCCGGGAACTTCGGCTTCATGAGGAACGCACGCCACGTGCACGAGGGACGACGCAACGCGCGTCGGCATTCCGCACCAAGTTCAAACTGAGAGCTCAAACCGGGTCGGCGATGCAACGCTCGGTTCCATCATTCCCTCATTCGGAATGAGGAACGCCGGAGCAAGACGATTTAGATCGTAGGAAACCGCGAAAAGATTGTAGCGGGGGCCAAGATTTGAACTTGGGACCTTCGGGTTATGAGCCCGACTCGTGAGGCGCGATGGTCCTTGAATTCCAGGGACTTCCGCTACTTGCGCGCGCTGCGAGCGGACAGGATCGGACACAAAAAGACAGGAGCGGACAGGATCCGTTCCTCATTCGTCCCTCATGAGGGGCGTTCCTCATTCGCGGTGACGTTCCTCATCCCGGCCCCACCGTAGCGGCCTCCGGAACGATGACGTTGAATCCTTCCAGTTCTGCCACCCGAGCGAGCTGAGCGTCCCCAGTCACGAATGGCCAGTGCGGGCGATCCTTCGAGAGAACCAAAGCTGCGGCGAGCTGAAGAGAATCGGCTGCTCGAAGTGGATGCACGGCCAAGATGCGCTCGGCCCGGGTGCGAACAGCGTCGAGGCCATCAACCTCGAGCCAATGCACGGACAGCGCATCGAGCCGCCGTATGGCCTGAACGGCACCTGCGTGTTCCAGGTCACCGGCTCGGACCCGACGCCATATCGCAGACATCACCTCCACCCTGGACAGGGCCCACACCCCGATACCAGGATCGGCGCGTAGAAGGCGACGACAGGTTGAACTGCCGGCCTCTTCAACGATCAAAGGAACGATCGCGGACGAATCCCAGAACCTCATTCATCGACCCGCCCGGCGCTCGTCGAGGAGGGTGGCGACCAAGCCCTTCCCCCGTACGGATGGGCCTGGCTTGAAGATCAGTGCAGGCATCTGACCGCGGCCCCTGCGGACGAGCCCTGCCCGCTCCAGCGCCCGCAAATCGCCCTCATCAGGATTGCCGGATGACTCGTCACGGATCGGGACCAACTCAGCCACAGGCACACCGCGCACTTGGATACGCACCGACTCGCCGTGTCTGGCCCGCTCCACGTGCCGTGACAGGTGTGCCTTCGCCTCGGACAAACTGACCATCTTCATCAGACTAATCTAGTCAGATCATGGCTGAGGTTTCAAGGACGACGTTTCAGGCTGATCGCAGCTAGGTGCACAGGTCGATGTTGCCTACTCCAACTCGATGATCGAGGCGTTCTGGCGTTCCTTGAAGTACCAGTGGCTTTACCTCAACTCCCTCGACTCGATTGAGAAGCTCCGCAGCCTCGTGGAATTCTTCATCGAGCAGAACAACGCCCACATGCCCCATTCGGCCTCCGCCGGCCAGACCCCGGACGAGATGTATTTCGGCACGGCGCTCGACCTGCCGGGGCAACTGGCAGCGGCGCGGGACAAGGCACGGGCGGAGCGCCTTGCAGCGAACCGGGCGATGACCTGTGACCAGTGCAGCGGTCAGCCAGCCAGCTCTCACGCACCCCAGATTCCTCCATGATTTCAGCACTGCCGTTGTTGCGTACGCTTTTCTACGGAAGGTTTGCGCACACAGCTGGGACGAACTCGCCGCGTCGTCTTTCTGCCGCAAGTTCAAACCAAGAGCTCAAACCGGGTCGGCGACGCAACGCTCGGTTCCATCATTCCCTCATTCGGAATGAGGAACGCCGGAGCAAGACGATTTAGATCGTAGGAAACCGCGAAAAGATTGTAGCGGGGCCAAGATTTGAACTTGGGACCTTCGGGTTATGAGCCCGACGAGCTACCAGGCTGCTCCACCCCGCATCACGTTCGAGAGGCAAGAAGGTGCAGCATCGTGGCCTGCTCGTCAAGTGGGAACGCGTGAAAAGCTAGAGCGCGACGCGCAGGCCCACGCCCAGGTCGAAAAGCGCGGGGGCACGAACGATGGTGGGAGATGGCGGACAGGGCAGGTCGTTGCTGTTGAAGCCGAAGCGAAACTCTCCATTTTGTTGGCCCCAGTGGATGGCACCGTAGGCTTCGAAGCGAATGTGGGTGAGAACGGTCAACGAGTAGTCGAGCCGGGTGATGCCTGACTGGTCTGACAAGTTGGCCAGGTTCGAAAGGGTGAAGGTGGTGTTGTCCCAGGAGTAGGGCGCGGGAGCCGTCGCGAACACAGCCAGGTAGTGCCGCCCAAGGTAGAAGAAGGTTGCAGGATTCAGGAGTGGCTGGCTGCGCGGGAGAACGAGGCCGAGATAGTCCTTGGCCGAGGAATAGCCGAGGCCGTTGTAGAAGTACTCGGCCCCCACGGTAAAAGTATCCTTGTCGGCATACTGGCGCGTGTACGAGACTCCACCCGTAGCCTGCGGCTTCCAGCCCGAGCCGCGCGCCGAGGGGAAGTAGCTATTCACCAAATCCGAATAGTTGGGCGGGTTGGTCTGGGCGCTGCAGATGACCGGCTGACCCGTACCTGCCGTGGCGTCGTAGTGAACGAAATCGACGTCCCCGGCATTTCGTAGCGCCGCCTCCCCGTAGAAATCCAGATCCCAAACGCCGAACGAGAAATCGCCTGCAAACTTGGCCTTGCTATCTTGTCTGCCGAAGACGCCAAGGCCGCCTTCGAAGGTCCCTAGCACGACTTCGGCGCGTGACGCGACCGCAACTCTGCCGGTGGTCTGGGTTGCGTCCACATTTTCGGGCAAGGCATAGGCGTAGAAATTCCACCCACGCTCTTCCCATGGCACGTCTAGCTTCAGCATGGTGGTTCCAGTGCGTGCGTCGAAGGGAAGCAGGGGATTGCGCGCCTGCATGTGCAAGTAGTCCGTCGGGGCCCAGAAGCGCGCGGTTCCCCAACGCACGTGCTGTTTACCGGCGGTCACGAACACGGTATGCAAAAGATCGAAGCTCAGCCACATCTGGTCGAGCAATACACTCGGGCCACGGGTTTGCTGGCCGAAGATGGCCGCACTCGTAGAATCGCTCTCTTGCGCCGAGGCCGACGACGCGACGCTTGGCGTGGACGCAGAAGTTCCGTTCGGTGGCAGGGTGGGATCGTAAAACATGCGGCCGAGCACGAAGGCTCGCACGCGATCGTTGGGACGAGCATCCATGAAGACGTCGAGCAGCGCCGGGGCAGAGAGACTCCAGTTCTGCGGCCTTTGTCCCTGTCCGGCGGTGCTCATCACGCGCCAATAGAGCTGCCCGCCGATTTTCAGCGGATCCTCCGGTGCCACATCCGCGGAAAAACGTATGGGCGCGTTGGGATTCCCGAGATTCAATTCATCCCGCGCGTCGGTGCCGGCCCCGGTTCCGGTTCCAGTATCCGTGGTCGTGGTCGTGGCCGTGGCCGTGGCTGTCCCAGTGGCCGTGGTCGTCCCCGTGACCGTGGCCGTCGCGCTCTCGGCCTTGCCCACCCCGCCGAAGATCTCGTCTTCCGACGGCTGCGACGGCTGCGACGGCTGCGACGGCTGCGACGGCTGCTCTTGCGCAACCGCATGCGAAGCAAGTCCGGCCACGACCACGGCCACGGCCACGGCCTTCCCAGATGAGAAGACGTGTCCTGGAGTCATCGGCTCTTGCTCTCCAGCCATGCTTTCGTGAACAGGTTCGCCTCGAGCGGCTTCATGTCGACGCTCTTGACCACGATCAGGGTCTGATTTGCCTTTTCGACCTCGTCGAGGAAGCGCATTTCCTCCGGATACCACACGTCCATCTTGCGCGATTCGCTGTAGGCCTTCTTCCACTTCGGGTAATACGACGTGCGCAAGAGGCGCCCGGATAGCGCGAATTCCTGGCGCTTGAGCACGTTCTTGGTTGCCTTGTCGACCCACAGCTTGATGACCGGAAAAGCGAGATCGATGTCGGGCTTCCCCTTCAGGGTCATGACCTGCGCGGTGTACGCGCCCAGCTTGGCCTCGCCGTTGTCCTCGGGATCGTATTCCTGGGCCAGGCGCGATTCGTCGAAGTCCGAGCGCCGCGAATTGGTGCCGCCGATGCGCTCGCGCTCGGTCCGGCGTTCCCACTTGCCCACCGAGGGATCGTAGAACCACAAGTTCTTGTCGATGCGTAGGTAGCCCTGCCCCTGCGAGGACTTGGGCTTGGTGAACAGGATGATGAACTTCTGATCCTGGCTGCGCCGGAACACCAGCGCCTCGTAGGCCACGTCGACCTTGCCCTTCTCTTTTTGCTCCATGTAGATAAGCGACCGCCAATCGCCCTGATTGCTCTGCCGATCGTCGACGGCCTTCAACAGATCGACCAATTCTTGCTTGGTGGCCGCGTGCGCCGCTTTGGGCACCGCAAATCCGAACAGCATCGACAGCAGGGTCACGGCCAGGTAACCAATGCGAGTGCTCGACCTAGACGACATGGACAGCTCCTTCTGATTCCAGGACTAACCAAAGTGAGACATGGCCGACACGGGCGGCAAGCGCGCCGCCCGGTAGGCGGGATAAAGCGCGGCCAGCGTGGTGATGACGGTGATCATGAGCACCGACTTGGCCAAGGCGGGAAGATCGATCGCCAGGTGCAGCTGGTCCGACATCAGGAACAGCTGCACCGACAGGGGCACGTGAATGTGGGCTGCGTTGACCGAAGCCGCGATGACGGTGCCGGCCAGTGCCCCCGTCAAGGTACCGATGAGCCCCATCTGGAACGATTCGAACAGGAACATGCGCAACACCCCGCCCCGCTGCATGCCGATGGCGCGCAGGGTGCCGATCTCACGCGTGCGTTCACGGATGGCGATCCACATGGTGTTCATGATGCCGGTGATCACGATGGCGATGAGAATGGTCAAGAGCACCACCTTGAGCACACTGATGACCTTCAAGGTCCAGGTCAGAAACGAAACCTCGTCTTCCCACGTGGTCACGTCGAGCTTTTGACCGGTCCAGTCCTCGCGGTTGACGGTCTGAAACTTCATCCAGAAGGGATTGGCATCGGCGTCCATCAAGGTGTAGCCCGCTTTTTCCAGGGCGCCGCGCAGCCGCCCGGCGATCTCGGCGGCGTGGGAAACGAACTTCGGCTTCAAATAGATCTGGATGACGCCCGTGGTGTCGGGCCGCAGTTGGTAGAGCGCGCGCGTGGTCTCGATGGGCACGAAGGTGCCGAACTTGCTCATCAGCCCCATGTCCTTCGCGATGGCGACGATGCGGCAGTCCACGGTGTTGGCGGCCCCGCGGTTCGTCTGCGCCGAGATCGTGACGGCGTCGCCGACCTTCACCTTCAAGCGTTCGACCTGCGACTCGAAGATCATCATGGCGTTGCGCTCGGCCAGGTCCTCGATGCGACCGCTCACCACGGAGATCACGCGCTTGAAATCGGGCTCGTTCTTGATGTCGATACCGGTCACGCCGGCCTGCATGGATCCGGAATCCGAAATGATCTTGGCCCAACCGCGCCCGCGGTGCACCCAGTGCTCGAGCTCGGGCACGTTCTGTTCCACGACCTTGGCCACCTTGGCGAACTCCGTCACCACCGGGCCCGATTGGCTCGATGTCACCTTGAAAAAGCCGCCCACGTTGACGTGACCGGACGACAGCGTGGTCGCGGCGCGAACCATGGTGTCGCTGACCCCCGTCGAAAGAGCGTTGAGCAGGACCAAGAGTCCCGTCACGCCGGCGATGGCCGCTACCAGAAAAATGGTCCGCCTGCGGTGCTGGAAAAGACTGCGCAGGGCGATGCGAAAATCGAGGAATAGGTTGGTCATGGTGGTCACTCGTCGGATTGCATGGCCTGGCGCGGGCTGACCCGCATGGCGATGAGGCCAGGGTAGATGCTGGAGGCGCCGCTGACTGCGAGCACGATGGCAAGCGCGATGGCGACATTGGTGATGGACATTCCGGGGTGCAAGCGCGGGCCGGAGAAGAAGAAGTAGAAGATGTCGTTGGAAGCGGGAATGCCGACCACGCGCAGAATGGCCACGATGCCGGCTCCCAAGGCCGACCCGATGCCGCCGAAAAGGCCGCCGACGGCGAGGGCTTCGACGAGCAACATGCCGAGCAAGAAGCGACGTTGCGCTCCGACGGCGCGCAAGGTGCCGATTTCGGCGATGCGCTCCAGCGTGGTCATGACCAGCGCGTTGTTGATGACCACCAGGGCGACCGCGAAAATGATGAGGACCGAGATGTAGAGCACGTAGCGAATCATGGTGACGAACTGCCCGACCAGGCCGGACGCCTTCTGCCAATCGATGGCCTTCAGGGTCAGGCCGGCCTTGGTTCCGGCGGCCTCGATGTCCTTCATCGTCTGCGGGATGTGCCGCGGGTCCTTGACGATGACCGCGGCGTTGAGCACCACGCCCTGCTCGAGCTGGGCCGGATCGTAGGATTGGTCTTCGCGACGTTCCCGCTTGTTCTTCCCCGAGAGGCCACGCAAAACGGCGTCCGCATCCTCATCGGCTACAGCCGCCGCAGGCGCCGCCGTCTCGGATTCGCTTGGCTTGGTGCCGAACAGCTCCGCCTCGGCGTTGTCGCGATCGATTTCCTTGAGCCCGGCCGCGGCCTTGATGGCCTGGATTTCCCGATCGCGCTCGGGCGTGGAAAAGCCGTAGAGCTCGCGGAAGGACACCAGATCCATCAGGTTGAGGTTGCCCGCGAGGTGCGAATCCTCGAGGCCCTCGAACGCGAAGGTGCCGTACACGCGCAGGTTCACCGACTGCACGTAGCCCCTCTTGGTGAAGGCCTTGATGGTCAGGGTGTCGCCCACGCGCACTCGGTACAGGGTCAGCGACGGCGCCAGCTCGTCGTAGAAGAACTTGTACCGGCGCATGACATTGGCATCGTCGACACGGAAAAATTCGGCCAGCAGCTTGCCGACGTCGTCTTCCTGACTGCCGAGCTCCTTGCGCAGCTTGGTGCGGAACATGGCGGTCTGCTGCCCGTCGAGCTGAAGCATGATCTCCTTGACCTCGGTCGCGTTCTGCTTGACCAGGCGCTGCAGATCGGGATCGGTGGCGATCTTCTCTCCGCGTTTGAGAATGGCGTCGTGGATGACGTCGAGGCGGTGCGCGGTCTTGAGCTTGACCTGCTCCTCGTACGTGAACTTGGAAAAGAGGAAGCCGCGCTTGCCCGGTGGAATGGTGGTTCCGTCGACGATCTTCATGCGGTCGAAGGACTTCGCGAAGGCCGCCGGGTCGGTTCCGATGTAGCGCAGGAACAGCATGTCCGCGTCGCTGGCCAGGGGTGCGATTCGGTTTTCGAGGAATTCCAGCGTACCCAGGGGATCCTTGTCGAATTCGCCCCAGAAACTCGGCGCGGTCGCGCGGCGGATCGCCGCCAGCTCCTCGGGGGCCACCGCCTTGTCGGTCAGAATCTTACCCACGTTGGCCATGTCGGCGGCCAGCACGTTGACGATCTGGCGCACGTGATCCTTCTGCGACTCGATGGCGGCCTTTACATCCTCGCCGGCTTGCTGGTGGCGGACGAGGTCGCGCAACTTTTCGAGCACCACGTCGACCGAGTTGCCGGCCGGAACCATGGCCCCCGACAAGCCCATGGGCACCACGGCCTTGACGTTGGGCACCGAGAGCAGCGCCGCGCGCATGGTCTTGAAATCGTCGATCTGCTCCAGATCCGCCCCTTCCATCTGGAAGCTGCCCATCACCGCCAGCTCGTCGACCGACTTCGCGTTGTAGACCTGGATATGCCCGGCCACCGAGCCGATGATGCTGCGGCTCATGGACGCGTCCACGCTGTCCACGAGCGCGGTGCCGACCACGACCAGCATGGAGCCGAACAGGATGATGCCGCCCACGATCAGCGTCTTGAGCCGGCTTGCGAACAAATTGCGGAAGGCGATCCGGAGGATCACCTTCAGGGTGTCGACGTATCCGCGCATCTAGGTGGCCCTCGCGCTTGGCAGATTGCCCACACCGCCCACGCGCACGGCCTCCTCGGCGCTGACCCGATCCACCATCTGTCCGTCGGCCAGGCGCACCACCGAGCTGGCGTAGGACCAGACCCGGGCGTCGTGGGTGGAGAAGATGAAGGTCGTCCTCTCGGTATGGTTCAGCTCCTTCATCAAATCGAGGATGTTGGTGCCGGTGACCGAGTCCAGGTTCGCGGTGGGCTCGTCGGCGAGCACGAGTTGCGGACGCGTGACGAGCGCCCGCGCGATGGCCACGCGCTGGCGCTGACCACCCGAAAGCTCACTCGGCCGGTGGCTGGCGTATTCGCGAATGCCGACCCGGTCGAGCAAGGCCTCGACCCGCGTGCGCCGCTCTTTCGAACCCGCCGAACGCTGCAGCAGCAGCGGCAGCTCGATGTTCTGAAATACGCTGAGCACCGACACCAAGTTGAAGCTCTGGAAGATGAACCCGATGGTGTGCAGGCGCAGCCGCGTAAGCTGCCGCTCGGACATGGTCTCGGTGGCGTTGCCGGCGATGCGTACCACACCCTGGGTTGGTGTGTCCACGCAGCCGATGAGATTGAGCAGGGTGGTCTTGCCGCTGCCCGAGGGACCCGCGATCGCGAGGAATTCGCCTTCCTCGACATCCAGCGAGACTCCGCGCAAGGCCGGTACCACGAAGGTGCCGAGGGTGTAGTTCTTGAAAACCTGCTGTACGGAAACGATGTGTGTCATGGTCTACCAGTCGGTGGGTTGTCGTCGATCCGCTGTCTACTCGTCGCTATCTATTCATCTCTGTCTTGAGTCACGTCGTCGGCAAGCAAGCGATAGAGCGCCCTGCGGGCGTGGTTGAGAATCTTCTGCGCCTCGCCGATTTGGAGGCTCGATCCGGTGTGGACAACTTGAATGGTCGCGGCCGCGATGTGCTTCAGCTCGGCGAATAGTCCTAGCATAGGATCGTCGCTGGCGGTCTGGCTCGCTGCCTCCCATGGCGCCGCGAATTCATCCGGGTGTTCCTGCACGTGGCTGCGCCCCTTTTCGGTCAAGTGGAAGGTGCGCCCGCCGGACGAGCTTTCCGCGCAAACCAGTCCTTCATCCTCGAGGAGTTGCAAGGCCGGATACACGGCGCCCGGACTTGGCCGCCAGGAACCGCGGCTGCGCTGTTCCAGCTCCTGCATGATCTGGTACCCGTTGAGCGGCTTCTCGGCGAGCAGAGACAGGATCGCCGCGCGCACGTCCCCACGCTTGGCCCGCGCCTTGCGGAAGAGGTTCCAAGGGAATCCTCCGAAGGACGGGAACGGCGGAAACGGCGGCGATCCCCCGCCCGCGCCACCCGCGCCAGAGCCCCCACCGAACCCGCCAAAGCTGAACGGGGCACCACCGCCCCTTCCATGCCCCATGGTCCACACCCGCTGGCAACATGCGCTGTGTGTGGCCCACTCGCCTGACTTGTTTCTTAGATACTCCCGAATGTGCTCTTCCAACATACTATCGCGACCCTTCTAGATGCGTCTTAGATATATCGTTACATTCTATTGGGTCAAGCGAAATATCAACGAAGGCCCAAGGGCGGCAGATCGCGCAGAGGCGAGGCACGCAGGAGCCCCAGCATTTCGCGCGCGATATCCGGATGCGCTGCCGAGGATTCTGCCTCGGGCCGCTCGTCGTCGAGGGAGTACAGCTCCACGCGATTGCCTCGGGGAGCGAGCAGGAGCTTCCAGCCGCGACGGACCAGTGCGACCTGGTCGTTGTCGCGCAAGAGAATGGCTCTGTCTGGCGGAGAAACATTCGAAAAGAGAAGCGGCGACAGATCGTCGCCCACGCAATCCGTGCACGGCCCAGCGCCCGTCAGAGCCAACAGGGTGGGCATGACGTCGAACAGGGAGACCGGTTCGCCGATCGTCTTGGGCGCGAGTCCGGGCACTTGGAACAGCAGCGGCACGCGAACGAGAAAGTCGTACACGAAGCGCGTGTGATGCCGATAGCCGCGCTCGCCCAGCCCTTCGCCGTGGTCGGCGAGCATGACGACGATGGGCGGTTGGGACCGCAGCAGGTCCTGCAGACCGTCGAGCAGCCGCCCCACCTGTGTCAACGAGGCATCGGCCGCGCGGGCGTAGCGCATCCTGTCTCCGCCCTTCTCCGTCGGCGGGACGATCTCTTCCCACTGGTGTAAATCGAAGAGATGCACCCAGAGGAAGAACGGGGCCGGCCCGTTCGCGAGCTCTTGCGCCATCGCCAACGCGAGATCCACGACCTGTGCGTCGTGCGAAACCTTGCTGCCCGCGCCGAGCAACCCCGATTCAGCCTCCGAATCCGGCACCAGATCGATTCGTTCGAAGCCGACGCGCAGATCGAACGGCGGGTGAAGCTCCAACCGACGTTCGGCTGTGAAGGTGATAGGGTGGGCGAAGGCGGCCAGCCCCGTCCGGTAGCCGATCGCTCGCAGTCGTTGTGGCAGCGTCGGTGCCGCGTCCGTACTGGCCGGAGACAATCGCGACGACACCAAGATGGGTAAGGACAAGCGCGTGGAGGAAGACGGTGCGTAGGCGTGGTCGAAGTGTACGCTGTGTTGCCAGAGATCGGTCACGGCCACCTGTGGCGATTGCTGGCCTGGCCTCAAGGCATCGGCGCGCAAGGCATCCACGGACACGACGATGACGGACCTGCGGCCGGTCGCGACTGGCCCTTCGCGACCGCCGGAAGGTTCCGCCGGCCTCGCCCAGGAATGGTGGCTCCAGAAGGCCTGCCTCGCCTGGGCCTGCGCGGCGGACAGATCGACGCCGTCGCAGTCCTGATCGATCCCATCGCCAGGAATTTCCGGAGCCAGCGGGTTGATGGACGCATCGAAATCGTTGCAGTCGCCTCCGCCAAGCACCGACGAGAAACCGTCCCCATCGAAGTCCAGGCCTTGCCTCCATAGAGCTGCCAGGCGGCCACTGGGATGATCGTCATCGTGCAAGGCCGCCATGGCGACCGGGTTCGCGGGCCATTGGATTACCGCGACGGTCGAACCGGCCAGCCCACCGAGCAGCAACATGCCTGATGCGAAAGATGGGTTCGTAGGCGGCGGAATCGGCAGGACGAGCCGCAAGCCACATTGAAGAGAGAGCAGCGCGCCGACGACCGTGGCGTCCCAGAGAAAGCCGTATCCGGCCGGGATGATGTCCGCCGCGGCCCAGAGCAAGATCACGGGCACGAGAGAGAATACGACTCCAGTCATACGGCGCCGCATGGCCGTTGCCAGGGACGCCGCCAGAAACAACCGGGTTGCCACAACAACCGTAACCGTTCCGGCGATCGGCACCAACCACGGTCCCACCAAGGCAATGGCGAGTCGGTTGATTCCGGGGCCCGAGAAAAGCCGCAGGCCCAAGACGACCTCGGCTGGCAGAGCGAGCAGCGCCACGAGCGCCGGCCAGACCCAAGCAGCGACGCGCGGCAGACAAGGGACAACAAGCCCCTGCACCACGCGCACAAACCATCGCCCGACCAGGAGGAAGAGCGCCTCGAAAATACCCAACCAAAACCCGCTCGACAGCCACAGCATCAACGCCAGACCAGGAGGAATGGCGCTCGGTTGGACCCGCCGGACGATCCCGAGGACAATCGCCGCCGAAAGCCCCGCGACCGCGACGACATCAAGCGACAGTCGGCGCAAAGGCGTTGGATGAGATGGAAGGGTGGACAAGACCGGTTTTCGTGCCTGCTCGGCACGTGGCGCATTATCCGCCACGGAGCGCAGACGAGCATCGAAAGAATTCAGGCATCTCCGGAGGCGGCGGGAGATGACGGGATGCAGAGCCCAGATCCGGAAAACACTGTCCTCCGGCCCTGCGCGCCCTGCGCCTCGGGGGGTGAAAGATCACCGAATCTGTCGACGCCAGGCCCCGCTTCCAGTAGAAATCGGGCATGTCCGAGTTTCTCAAAGATCTGAAGCGTACCCATGACTGCGGCGCACTGCGCGGCGCCGACATCGGCTCGACCGTCGTGCTGTTCGGCTGGGTTTCCTCCCGGCGCGATCACGGCGGCTGCGTGTTCATCGATCTGCGCGACCGCGCCGGTATCACGCAAATCGTGTTCGAGCCGCAAACCAACGCCGAGGCCCACAAGCTGGCCAGCGAGCTGCGCTCGGAATTCTGCGTCGGGCTGCGCGGCACGGTTCGTGACCGCGGCGAGCGGCGCAACCCCAACCTGCCCACCGGCGACGTGGAAATCCACTGCACCGAGCTCACCATTTTCTCCCGCTCGGACACGCCCCCCTTCGAGATCGGCGATAGCACCGCCAACGAATCCATCCGGCTCAAGTACCGCGCCCTGGATCTGCGCCGCCCGTCGCTGCAGAAGAACTTCCTTGTGCGTTCGCAGATCTACCAAACCGCCCGCCGGGTGCTCACGCAGCACAAGTTCCTGGAGATCGAAACGCCCTTCCTGGTCAAATACACCCCCGGCGGCGCGCGCAACTTTCTCGTGCCGTCGCGCCTGTCGCCCGGCCAGTTCTATGCCTTGGCCGAATCGCCCCAGCTCTTCAAGCAGCTGTTCATGGTGGCGGGCTTCGACCGCTACTTCCAGATCGTCCGCTGCTTTCGCGACGAGGACTTGCGCCAGGATCGCCAACCCGAGTTCACGCAGATCGACGCCGAGATGAGCTTCGTCGTCGAGGAAGACGTGCAAGCCGTCTTCGAGGATCTGATGCGCGCGCTGTGGAAGGATATCCTCGGCATCGATCTGCAGACGCCGTTTCCGCGCCTGTCCTACGCCGAGGCCATGGACAGCTACGGCTCCGACAAGCCCGATCTTCGCTTCGGCCTGCCTCTGTGCGATGTCACCGAGGTCGTGCGCAAACACGACGGCGGCAACGTCGAGATGCTGAGGCAGGTGATTTCGGGCAAGGGCGCGGGCGGCGAGGCACCGGTGGTCAAGGGTTGGCGCCTGCCGGCGGCCGAAGCCGCCAAGATGTCGAACGCCGAAATCGACAAGCTGGAAGAGTTCGTCAAGGGACTCGGCGCGCGCGGCCTGGCCCGCGCCCGCATCGGCGCCGGCGGGGCGTGGACCCGCTCGCCCATGAAGACCATGAGCGAAGCCTTGCGCGCGGAGCTGAACCAAGCCGCGGGCTTGCAAGAAGGCGATGTCTTCTTCCTTCAATTCGGCTCGCGCAAGCTCGTCTACAGCGTGCTCGGCGCTCTCCGCCTGCACGTGGCGAACAAGCTCGGCATCATCCCGGCCAACCAGTGGAAATTCTGCTGGGTCAACGAGTTCCCGCTCTTCGAACGCAGCGAAGAGGGCAAGATGGTCGCCGCCCACCACCCATTCACCTCCCCGTTCGCGGAGGATATCGAACGCCTCGAATCCGACCCAGGCTCCGTCCGCGCGCGCGCCTACGACCTCGTGCTCAACGGCAACGAGATCGCCGGCGGATCCATCCGTATCCACCAAGGCGACGTGCAGTCGCGCGTGTTCCGCGCCTCGGCCTGACCGACGAGGACGCGCGCACCAAGTTCGGATTTCTGCTCGACGCCTTCCGCCATGGGCCACCACCTCACGGCGGCATCGCGGCCGGGCTCGACAGGCTGGCCATGCTCCTGTGTGGCGCGGATTCCTTGCGTGACGTCATTGCGTTCCCCAAGACGCAAAAAGGGACCGACCTCTGCACCGATGCGCCTTCCGCCGTGGCGAACAAGCAGCTCGACGAGCTGCACATCGCCCTGGTTGGGGTCGAGCCCCCCAATAGCGCGCAACCCCGATGCCGCCGGCTCTATTGATATATTTAGGAGCCGATAGGCATTAATTGCGCAGGGCACATGGCGGCATTCGGTGCGTACGACCGACATCGACTGCGAATGCGACTACGCACCTGAGAGGCGCCAGATGCGTACCTGCGCTCCGCCGACCTCACAGATGAGAATCCCCGCTGCGTAGACTTCTTCGCGCCAAAATGCGCATTGCGCTGCATAGTCATGTCTTTTCAGTGTGTTACGACTCTGTGTCAAGAGTGTGTCAGGTGGCACATGTCCTGCTTAGGCCAGGGGCAACCTCTTGGGAGGAGGAAAAATGTCACAAGCCCTCGCAGCCGTGCAAACTGAAACGCCAGTTATCAACCGTGAACGGGCGCTCCGAATCCTTTCCAAGTCGCTGTACAAGGATCTGCGACAAAATGGTTACGAGCCGAAACAGATCGTGGCGCTCGCAAGCGAGCTCGATCGCTCAGGTGACCACGGATATCTCGGACCAGAGCACGCTCGCCTAGCTCATTCTTCCTTTCGATGCGTCAAATGGGGACCCTCGGGTCCCTTTTTGATTTTCGGGCCCTAACTACCCTCCCAAGCCTAATACCCTGGAAAGTCCTCGTACTTCCGTGTAGAAGCGGCCCTCTCATGGCGGCAAAAAGCATTGCCGATTTGGACCTACAGGGTCGAAGGGTGTTCATACGCGTGGACTTCAACGTCCCGCTCACCCCGGCCGGAGGCGTGTCCGATGCGACCCGCATACGCGAAAGCCTGCCGACCATCACCCACGCCATCGAGCGCGGTGCTCGCGTCGTGCTGGCATCGCATCTCGGCCGCCCCAAGGGCCGGGTCAAGCCCGAGTTCTCCTTGCTTCCGGTCGCCGCCTATCTGGCCGAGGCGCTCGGCCGCGATGTCGTTCTGGCCGACGAGCCGGCTGGCGATGGCGCCAAGAAGGTCGTGAACGATCTGCGCGACGGCGGGGTCGCCATTCTGGAGAACCTGCGCTTCACGCCCGGCGAAGAAGCCAACGACGAAAACTTCTCGCGCGCCCTTGCCACCTACGCCGACGTCTACGTCAATGACGCCTTTGGCACGGCCCACCGGGCCCATGCCTCCACCGTCGGGATGGTCAAGTACGTCGCGAGCAAGGGCATGGGCTTCCTCATGGATCGCGAAGCCACGATGCTGGGCAAGCTGCTCGGCGAAGTCCAACGACCTTTCGTGGCCATCATCGGCGGCGCCAAGGTCGCGGACAAGATAGGGCTGCTCGAAAGTCTACTCGGCCGCGCCGACACCGTGTGTTTGGGCGGCGCCATGGCCAACACCTTCCTGAGCGCGAAAGGCGTCGGCATGGGCCGATCGCTGGTTGAATCCAGCAAGTTGCCCATCGCGCGCGCGTTCCTGGCCAAGGCGGAAGCCAGTGGGGTGAGGATCGTTCTGCCGCGCGACCTGGTGGTGGCCGAGGATGCCACGGCCGAGTCCGGCGCGGTGGTGGCCATCGCCAGCGTGCCCGGCGACCAAGCGGCGCTCGACATTGGTCCCGAGTCGGTGGCCGAAATTGCAGCGGTGCTTTCTCGCGCGCGCACCGTGTTCTGGAACGGCCCCATGGGTGTGCTCGAAGCCCAGCCCTTCGCCGCGGGGACCATCGCCGTGGCCAAGGCCATGGCCCAGGTAATGGGCGGGACCACCGTGGTCGGGGGCGGCGAGACGGTGGCCGCCGTTCACCGGGCCGGCATCGCCAGCAGCATCACGCACATTTCCACCGGCGGCGGCGCCTCGCTCGAATTCATCGAAGGTAAGAAGCTCCCGGGGCTTGCCGCCCTGGAATCATGAAGTAGAAAGGAGTCCCGATAGCCATGTCCAATCCGCGTGTTCCTCGACCCTTCTTTTGTGGCAACTGGAAACTGTGGGGCACCCTGTCCGAGTCCGTGACGCTGGCGACCGGCGTTCGCGACGCCGTCGCGGCCGTGCACGCCGCCGATGTCGCCGTGGGACCAGGATTCGTGGCCCTGGCGACCGTTGCCGAGAAGGTCAAGGGCAGCACGCTCGGCGTGGCGTCGCAGGACGGGTATTGGGAAATCAAGGGCGCCTTTACCGGCGAGGTGGCCATGGCCCAGATCGCCGACGCTGGCGTTCGCTATGCCATCGTGGGGCACTCCGAACGCCGCCAGTACTTCGGCGAGACGGACGAGACCGTCGCGCGCAAGGCGAAAGCCGCACTCGCGCACGGGCTCGTGCCCATCATCTGTATCGGCGAAACCCTGACCGAGCGCGATGCCGGCCGGGCGCTTGCCGTCGTGGCCAAACAACTCGACGGCGCAACCTCCGGGCTGAGCGACGACGAGCTCGTCAAGTCGGTCATCGCCTACGAGCCCGTGTGGGCCATCGGCACGGGCCGCGTGGCGACGCCGGCGCAAGCCCAGGAGGTTCATGCGTCGATCCGAGCGAAGCTTACGCAGCGTCTGCAAACACGCGCGCAGCAGATCCGCATTCTCTACGGCGGCAGTGTGAAGCCTGACAACATCGCCGTGCTTATGAAGGAAAAAGACATCGATGGCGCTCTCGTCGGAGGCGCGTCGCTTACGGTGGATTCGTTCGCCAAGATTGTCACTGAAGGGGTTGCCGCGTGTACACGTTCCTAACCGTCCTCCACGTTGTTGTTTGTGTCTTCCTCATGCTGGTCGTCCTGCTGCAGGCCGGACGCGGCGGAGGCATCGGCCTGGCCTTTGGCGGCAGCGGCGGCAGCCAGAGCGTGTTCGGCTCGTCGGGCGGGGCGACCTTCCTGACCAAGATGACCGCGGTGTGCGCCGTCATCTTCTTCACCAATTCGCTCGCCCTGGCCTACCTGTCGAGCCAGTCCGATTCGCGACGCCTGGAGAGGATTGCCGAAAAGAAAGCGCTGACCAAGAAGGCAGAGGACGCCGCCAACGCGAAGTTGATGACTGAAATCAACAAGGAGCGCGAAGAAAAGGCCAAGGCGGCCGCCTCCAAGTCGAGCGAAAGCACGCCTGCAGAGGGAACCGCAGGCGAAGAGAACGCGGAAGAGAAGGCCCCCGCGGCGCAAGACCAGACCGACAAGACCGCCGCCGCCGGCAAGGCCACCGACGACAAGGTCGCCCCCGCGCTCAAGCTTACCCTTCCCGGACAAGGCAACGGAAAGGTCGCGCCCGGAGCGCCTACCAAGCTCGCGGCCGATTTGAAGGTCGGCAAGCCCGAGAAGGCCACGGCCGATAGCAAGCTCGGCAAGGCGGACAAGCCGATGGCCGAGAAAAAGGTCGTGAACATCGGCCCCACGCCCAGGAAGAAGGCCGCCGCGGAGAAGGCGGCCGACGACGAGAAGCCCGCCACCGAGGAGGCGCAGGCCGCGGAAAAGAAGCCAGCCGTCAAGAAGCCGGCGGCCGAGAAGAAATCAGACGAGAGCGCGGCCGAGAAGCCTGCGGCGGAATAGGTCCGCGTGCTAGGTTTGGCGAATGGCCCATTTGCCATTCGTCAAAGTGGAAGGACTGGGAAACGACTTCCTGGTTGTCGATCTGCGGCCGGGAAAGCCGGCACACCCTCTGGCTGAGCTCGTCACCAACCCCAAGACGGTTCGCGCCTTGTGCGACCGCAACTTCGGGGTCGGTGGTGACGGCGTCCTGGCCATCCTGCCCGGCATCGAGGGCGATGCGCGCATGCGCGTGTTCAATGCCGACGGCAGCGAGGCCGAGATGTGCGGCAACGGGATCCGTTGCGTGGCCAAGGTTCTCCACGATCAGGACCCGGCCATGCGGCGCGAGGTTCTGCGCATCGATACGGGCGCGGGATTGCTCGCCTGCAGGATCGACGTGCAGGACGGTCGTGCGACGAGCGTGAGCGTGGAGATGGGGGTGCCGCAGCTCTTGCCGCGCCTGGTCCCCGTGGCAAGCGATGCGCCTCGCCTGGTGCGCGCCCCGCTGCGCGCCCAGGATCGCACGTTCGCCTTCACCGCCGTCTCCATGGGAAATCCCCACGCCGTGATCTTCGTGGACGACGCCGCCAACCTGCGCGACCTGGCCACCCGCTACGGCCGTGGCATCGAACACGATCCGCTGTTCCCGAAGCGAACCAATGTCGAGCTCGCGACGGTGAATGACGCCGCGAATGGGCCCATGATTGACCTCGTGGTTTGGGAGCGCGGGTGCGGCATCACCCTGGCCTGCGGAACTGGCGCCTGCGCGACGGTCGTGGCCGCGTGCCTCGAGGGCCGCGTCTCGCCGGACCGCGAAATCCCGGTGCACCTGCCCGGCGGAACGCTCTTCATCGCGGTGGCAAGCGGTCCGGCCGACAGCGATGGCCCGGCCTATGCTGGCGTGTCCATGCGCGGCCCGGCCAACGTCGTCTTCGAGGCCAGCGTCGACCCTTCCGCGATACACCTGCCCGCACAAGGCAAGACCTCGAGCACCGAACGGTTTGAAACCCGGGCAATTTCCGGATTCTAACCACAGAGGACACAGAGAGCACAAAGACGGACGAAAAAGGAAGGGTTCGGATTCGAGATTTGGAGAACCCTTCATTTTCCGGGCCTTGGGTCCGGCGGCGGTACTGTGTTGAAAAGGAGGCTTGTGCGCGCTCCTGGAGCGCAACCGCTTGACGCCTACGGGGAGCCCAGGTGGGGTAAGATGCACGCATGGCAAGCTTCGAGGAACCGCTGGCCCCGGCCGGCTCGACCCCGAGCGGCGACGAGGCAAAGTTCAAGGACTTGCTCGATCGCCTGCCCCAGACCGTCTTCGAGTTCGATCTCGCTGGCCGCTTCGTCTACGTCAACCGCACCGGTCTGGAACGGTTCGGCTACACCGAGGCGGAGCTGTCCCAGGGCGTCTCCGTCATGAACGTCGTGATCCCCGAGGAACGCGATCACCTGCGCGCCAACATCGCCAGGCGCCTGGGCGGAGGCGAGACGGAGGGTTTCCAGTACACAGCCCAGCGCAAAGACGGCGGCACCTTCCCGGCCCTGGTGCACACCATCGTGGTCAACAAAGACGGCCGCCCGTGCGGGGTGCAGGGCTACCTCATCGACATCTCCGAACGCGTGCGCACCGAGAATGCCTTACGCCGCCGCGTGGCTCTCGAACAGCTCATCATGCGCGCCTCGACCCGATTGGTGGCCGAGCTGGCGCCCGGAGAGCTGGACGCTCGCATCGACGATGCGCTGGCCGAGATTGGCCGCTTCCTCAACGTCGACCGCAGCTACGTCTTCCTGTTCTCGCCCGACGGCGCGTTCATGGACAACACCCACGAATGGGTTGGCGACGGCGTTTCGGTGGAGCGGAGCAACCTGCAGCACCTCCCGGTGCAAACCAGCTTTCCCTGGTTCGTGAGCGAGCTGCGCCGCCGGCTGGTGGTGCCGGTTCCCCTGGTCGCCGAGCTACCTCCCGAAGCCGACGCGGAAAAGGCCGAATTCGAGCGGGAAGGTATTCACTCGCTCATCTGTGTGGCCATGATCCACGCTGGAACGGTGGGCGGCTTCCTCGGGCTCGATTCCGTCCGCGGCCAGCGGGATTGGTCGGACGATGAGATTTCGCTGCTGCGGGTGATGGGCGAGATCCTGATGGGCGCCATCGCGCGGCAACGGGCCGAGCGGGCGTTGCAAGAGAGCGAGCGCAAATACAAGACCCTGGTCGAAACCACCGCGACCGGGTTCGTCATCATGGATGGGCAGGGTTGCGTGATCGACGCCAATGCCGAGTACGTGCGCATGTCGGGGTATGGAACGCTGGAAGAGATTCGCGGTCGCAGCGTGGCGGAGTGGACCGCCGTGCACGATCGAGCGCGCAACACGGAAGCCGTGGTCAACTGCATGCGTTGCGGTTTCGTGAGGGATCTGCAGATTGACTACGCCCACGCCGACGGGACCATGGTTCCCGCGCTCATCAATGCCACCGTGACCGAGGTCGAAGGAGAACCCCGAATCATCTCGCTCGTCCGCGACATGTCGGATCGCAAACGCTTGGAGGCCGAGCTC
Organism: uncultured delta proteobacterium; assembly: GCA_963824555.1. Taxonomy (GTDB): domain Bacteria; phylum Myxococcota_A; class Polyangia; order Fen-1088; family Fen-1088; genus Fen-1118. The sequence goes on from CAWGPW010000034.1 coordinate 26,804, forward strand.
CTGCGCTCGGAAAAGCTGCGCTCGGTGGGTGTCCTGGCCGGCGGCATCGCGCACGACTTCAACAACATTCTCACCGCCATCCTGGGTAACATCTCGCTTCTGCAGGCCTCTTTCGCCGCCGACGATGCCGCCAGCGAGCACCTGGACGAGGTCGAGAAAGCGTCTCAGCGCGCGCGCGAATTGACCCGCCAGCTCCTCACCTTTTCTCGCGGCGGGGATCCGGTGCGCAAGCCGTTCCACCCCGAGCCGCTCATTCACGAGAGCGCTACCTTGGCCCTGCGTGGTCGGGCGAGTGCCTGCGAATTCAAGATCGCCTCCGACTTGGCCCTGGTAGATGGGGACGAAGGCCAGATCGGGCAGGTCATTCGCAACCTGGTCATCAACGCCAGCCAAGCCATGAACGGCGGCGGCACTGTTCGCGTCTCGGCGGAGATGCGAGACATCCGCAACGAGGAGAAACACGGGCTCCGCACCGGAAGATACGTGGTGCTCGCCATCGCCGACAACGGCGGCGGTATTCCCGAAGAACACCGACTGCGCATCTTCGACCCCTACTTCACCACCAAACGCGACGGTCGCGGCCTGGGCTTGGCAGTGAGCCATTCGGTCGTGAGCAACCACCGCGGTGCCATCGCGGTCGATTCGCACGTGGGCCACGGCTCTGTCTTCACGGTCTATCTGCCTGCCGCCGAAGGCGACGCCGCCCTACCCCGGGTCGACACGGCGGAGATCGTGCGTGGCCACGGTCGCGTTCTGATCATGGACGACGAGGAGAGTGTGCGACAGATCGCCGGAAAGATCGTCGAGGCGTTGGGTTACGAAGCCGATTTCGCCCGCGACGGGCGCGAGGCCATCGACAGCTGGCGGGAGGCGCGGGCCGAGGGCCGGCCTTTCGACGTGGCGATCATGGACCTGACCGTGCCCGGCGGCATGGGCGGGCGCGAGGCCATGGGTGCTCTGCTCGCCCTCGATCCCGAAGCCAAGGCCGTGGTGTCGAGCGGATACTGCCAGGATCCGGTCATGGCCAACTACCGCGACTACGGGTTCCGTGACGTTCTGGCCAAGCCCTACAGCGTGCTCGACGTCAGCCGAGCCCTGTCCGCGCTGCTGCGTTCTAGTTGACCGACGAAGGACGATTCGGAATTTCACCACAGAGGCGCAGAGGGAACGGAGGCCAGAAGGAACGGGTCTTCCGGATCCAGAAACCCTTCTTCTTCCTTTCTCTGTTTCTCTGTGCTCTCTGTGGTTGAATTCTTACGCGGCGAAAGGCATGCCGACGTGAAACCCTAGAATAGGCTGCCCTGGCCGCTGGTGTTTCGGTTCGGCATGGGAAGATGCAGATGCTCGAAAGCCAGGGGCGTGGCTTGGCGGCCGCGCGGCGTGCGCACGAGAAAACCCTCTTGAATGAGATAGGGCTCGTGCACGTACTCGAGCGTGTCGCGATCCTCGGCCAGGGCCGCGGCCAGCGACTCGATGCCGACGGGACCGCCGTCGAAGCGCTCGACGATGGCGCGCAAGAATCTCCGGTCGCCGTCGTCCAACCCGCGCGCGTCCACGCCCAGGCGTTTGAGCGCGTAGTCGGCAGCTTCGCGCGTGACCTTGCCATCGGCGCGCACCAGCGCGAAGTCGTGAACCCGGCGCAACAATCGATTGACGATGCGGGGCGTGCCGCGCGCACGACGGCCAAGCTCCTCGGCCCCGTCGTCGGTGCACGCGATATCGAGCAGCCTCGCCGAACGCTTGACGATGGTGGCAAGCTCGCCGGGCGCGTAGAAATCCAGCCGCTCGACGATGCCGAACCTCGACAGAAGCGGCGAGGTCAGCTGCCCGGTGCGCGTGGTGGCGCCGACCAGGGTGAAGCGTTCGATGGGCACGGTGATGGCGCTCGCACCAGCGCCCATGCCGGTGACGATCTCGATGCGAAAGTCCTCCATGGCGGGATAGAGGCTCTCTTCGATGATGGGCTGCAGGCGGTGGATCTCGTCGATGAAGAGCACATCCCCGCGCCCGAGCGAGGTCAAGATTCCGGCCAAGTCGCCCTTGCGTTCGAGCGCCGGGCCCGAGGTCACGCGCGCCACCGTGCCCATCTCGTGCGCGATCACGTGGGCCAAGGTCGTCTTGCCCAGGCCGGGCGGCCCGGAGAGCAGCACGTGGTCGAGGGTGCCCGCGCGCTTCTGGGCCGCGGCGACGTAGACTTCCAGATTTTCAGCCACCTTGCGCTGCCCGATGAATTCCGCGAACGAGCGCGGGCGCAGGGCGGATTCCTCGTCGCCGGGCAAGGCCTGTCCGTCCGTGATCTTTTCGTCCGACGAGACGGCGGGCTCGGGCGCTGGCGGAGCCGCGACACCTTCGTCATGCCGCCTTCGCGCCACTACTTCCTCCTCAGCGCGGCCAAGGCCTGCTTGATGAGATCCGTCACGGGGTGGCTATCGTCGAGCTTGGACAACACGGTGTCGAACTCCGAGGGTTTGTAGCCGAGCGCCGTGAGCGCAGCATGCACCTCGCCCATGCGGCCCTCGGGCACCGCTCCGGACAGTGCGGCGCCCATCGCAGATCCTTGTCCTGCCCCCACCCCGATCTTGTCGCGCAGCTCGATCGAGATGCGCTCGGCGGTCTTGCGTCCGACGCCGCGGATCTTGGTCAAGGTCGCGATGTCGGTCGCGCTGATGGCGCGCACGAGCTCGCCGATGGGCAGGCTGGAAAGAATCGCCAGCGCGACCTTGGGGCCCACGCCCTGCACGGAAAGCAGGGTCTCGAACACGCGGCGCTCCTCGGCGTCGGCGAAACCGAAAAGTTGCATCGGCCCATCCTGCACCGTATGGGTGTGAACCAGCAGAAACGCCGTCGCCCCCAGGGACGGCAGCGCCCGCTGGGCGGCGGCCGTGACGGTCACCGCGTAGCCGACACCGCCGGCCTCGATCACGACCGAGTCCGGACCACTTTCGAGCAGGGCTCCACGCAGCGATGCAATCATGGCGTGACATCATCGCACGCGCGGGCGGCGAGGTCGCGTTTCCTGTTCGGCCGCAGTCCGTTCGGCCACGACCAGTGTCCGGTGGCGGGCATGGCAGATGGCGATGGCCAGTGCGTCGGCCGCGTCTGGTTCGGGCACGCGGCGCAACGAGAGCAAGGCGCGTACGAGATACCCTATTTGCTGCTTGGTCGCAGCGCCGTGCCCCACGATGGTCTGCTTGACCTTGGCGGGGGCGTAGCCGGCCAGCGCGAGCCCCTTGTCGCACACGATGAAAGTCACCGCGCCGCGCGCCTCGCCCAGGGCCAGGGTCGATTGCACGTTCTTGCCGTAGAAGGCCTGCTCCATGGCGACCTCGTTCGGTGCGAGCTCATCGATGACTTCACGAAGACCGCGCCCGATGGTGGTCAGGCGCTCGGCCCGACCCATGCGCGGGGGCGCGGCGATCACACCACACTCGATGTACGCCAGCCTTCCCGGTCCCGTGTGGTCAATCACCCCGTAGCCGAGGCGCAGCGATCCGGGATCGATGCCCAAAATGCGAACGCGGCCGGACACCGGCATCGAGGCCCGGTCAGTCGGCGTCGCCCAGCTCGGACTCGTCGACGTCCAGATTCGAATACACGTTCTGCACGTCGTCGTTGTCTTCCAGGGCGTCGAGAAGCTTCAAGGCGACCTCGGCGTCGCGGCCGGTGAGGTGGACCTTGTTTTGCGGCACCATGGCGACTTCGGCGGAGACCGGATCGGGCATGCCGGCGGCCTTGAGCCCGTCGCGAATGCGCTCGAATTCCTTCGGCTCGGTAATGACCGTCAGCACGTCATCCTCGGCGCGCACGTCGTCGGCGCCCAGCTCGATGGCCGCGTCGGTGACCTTGTTCTCGTCGACCGTGGCCTTGTCGTAGGCCACGATGCCCAGCTTCTTGAACATGTACGCCACCGAGCCCGAGCTGCCGAGGTTGCCGTTGCCCTTGGTCAAGATGTTGCGAATCTCGCCCGTGGTGCGGTTGCGGTTGTCGGTCATGATCTCCATCAGGATGGCCGTGCCGCCGGGACCGTAAGCTTCGAAGTTGAATTCTTCGTAATTCACCCCCTCGAGCTCGCCGGTTCCCTTCTTGATGGCGCGATCGATGGTGTCGTTGGGCATGTTGACCGAACGCGCCTTGTCGACCGCCGCGCGCAAACGGGGATTGCCGTTGACGTCACCGCTCGAGCGCGCGGAAATCGTGATCTCTTTGATCACTTTTGTCCAAACCTTGGACTTCTTGGCGTCGGACGCGCCCTTCTTGTGCTTGATCTTCGACCATCTGTTGTGACCGGACATGGGCGAGTATCTAACATTTTTCTCGCCAAAAATCGCCATGAGCCAAGCACCGCCACGATTGGCGCAATCCGCCACAGTGGCCCCCGGCTACCACCCCGGTGTGGGCGCGCTCGGGGTCTTGCTCCACGCATCCGGACTGTCGCAAGCATCAGGGGACGAACGCTTGACGCTCTTGCCCGACCACGCCGTGGCGCTGACATCGACCCAGCCGCCGTACTGGCTGATGACGAAACCGTCGGGCGTGAGCAGGCGAACCGGCTCGCCCGTGTTGGCGAGCCCATCGCCGGCCAGCCGCCCTGGCACCCTGACGACGACGGCGCCGTCGCGCGGCGCGGGATCCTTGCCATCGGCAGGGTCATACGACTCGGGAACCACCACGGCGAAGGCCCCAGCCGGCAAAGACGCCTCAGGCAACACGTCGCTGCCCGCCTTGTCCGCCAGCACGAGCCCGCCGAGCGCCTGGGCCTCGCTACCCGCATTGTAGATCTCGACGAACTCCTGGGTGTTCTCGGAGCCCGCGGGATTGGCCAGGACCTCGGTGATGGCAAGGCGCGGGAGTAACGGCGGCAAATCGAGCCCAACCGGCGCTGAAAGGGCGCTGTTGCCCGCACGATCGATGGCGCGAAGGACCGCTTCGGCGCGCACCCCGGCCGGCAACTCGGGCAGACGCTCCACGAAGTCGAGGGTCGTCGCAAATCCATCGGGCGAAATCGTCGCCTGCCCGTCGCCCGCGCTCAGGTCGATCTCGGCGCGAACGCTTTCATCGGCGGCCACATGGGCCGATAGACAGCCTTCATTGACCTCCACCGTGAAGCTTTCGATTCTCGGCGCAAAGAGATCCGCCTCGGCCCCGGTCGTGAATGACCCGGCGCTCCCGGCGGGCGTGGGTTTCCCGTCGAGAAACTGCAAGGAGCCCGGGAGGACTTCGAGGGTGCAGAGGGTCGAGGGAAGGAGTGCTCCGCCAGGATCGAGTTGGTAGCAGCGCCCCGAGCACGGCACCTCCAACCCGAGCCCCAGCGGTAACCCGTCGCCGGTCGCGGGGCGAAGCATGAAGGGCAAATCCGTTCCCGCGGCCTGTACATCCTCGGTGAAACGCACCACGATGGCGGCCAGGTTGGTCGGGATGTCCGTCGACCCCGAGGGAGGCTCGACCAACACGCCGGCCAAGGGATCGGCTGCGGGGCTCGACAGAGAGCCGCTGGCGGTCTCGGGAGTTGCGGCGGCGCTTTGTTCGGTCTTCAGGTCGGTCTCCGGCGTGCAGGCTATCGCGGCAAGACACGGAAACAAGCATGTGTAGATGCGCATGCCCGCACTATCGGTAATGTCCGACTGGAGTTGCTTGGCGCTGCTCCGGCGTCGGTGTGGGTGGATGACCTACCGCAACAAAGTTCCACACTGTTTTGGCGCAACGGGGTATGATGCCGGCCAACCTTTGGAGGTCCCAATGTCCCGCACGCAGATGCTCTCTTCGGCCGCCCTGACCCTGCTGTTCGCCTCGCTGTTGCCGGCGGCCGCGATGGCGCAATCCGATCAACAAGGCTATGCCCAACCTGGGTACGCGGCGCCGCCGCCAGCGCAGTACGCCCCACCTCCAGGGCCGCCGCCAGCGCAGTACGCCCCACCTCCAGGGCCGCCTCCAGGGTACTACGCTCCCCAGCCTTACCCACCGCAAGCCTATGCGCCTGCCACGCCCGTGGGCTATCACGAGCACGACGGCTTCTATATGCGCGCTCTCGTCGGCCCTGGCTATATGTACAACAGGGCGAGCTATGGTGGCTCTTCCCTGTCCATCTCGGGCGTCGGCGCAACCTTCGGCGTGGCCTTCGGTGGCGTCGTGTCCAAGAATCTTGTCATCTACGGCGAGCTGGCCGGCACGTCGGTTTCGGATCCGACCGTCAGCGACGGCACGAACTCGGCCACCGCGAGCGGTGTAACCGCCACCGTGGCTGGCTTTGGACCGGGCGTGGCCTACTACCTCGACGACAACCTCTACTTCTCGGGCACGCTTCTGTTCAACCAATTGTCCCTCAGTGACTCGAACAGCAACGACACCCTCGGCGAAACCGACATCGGGTTCGGTGCCCAGTTCACCGCAGGCAAAGAGTGGTGGATCAGCACGGACTGGGGACTGGGAGTAGCCGGGCAGTTCGGCATTTCCTCCATCAAGGAAAAGGACGCCGACTACCGCTGGACCAGCATCACGGCCGCGGTGATGTTCTCGGCAACCTACAACTAGGAACGATCCTTGCTGGGGCTTGGTGGCATGACAACCCGGTTCCCCCTTCGTCCGCCTGTCCTCGGCGCATTGCTCGCATTGGTATTCGGGGGCTGCTCGTTCGCGTTCGTGGACGGGCCGCCCAGCATGCACAAGCAGTTGCCCTACTTCGAGTGCACGTCGAGCAGAGCTTGGCCCACCGTCGACATCGTGGTCGGGGGAGTAACGGGGATCGAAGCCGTGGCGCTCTTGTCCGACAACCAAATCTACTCGGACTCGAGAACCGAGGCCGCGATCGCCGCTGGCGAGGCAGCCTTGTTCGTGGCCTCGGCGGTGTACGGTTACGAAAAGACGTCCGACTGCCGGGAAGCCAAGGTCGAGCTCATACAGCGAGTCTACCGGCAACCTGCAGGCCCGGGATTCGGGCCTGGATTCGGGGGCGCGCCCTACCAACCGCCACCCTACGATCCCTGGGTTTCGCCCGCGCCTGGCGTCTTCGCCAAGCCGCACGCTTCGCCTGCCGCCCCGACTCCCCCGCCTGCCGGCAGTCTTCCCGGCAGTCTTCCCCCCGCCAATCCGTCCCCGGCCACTGCGCCCGACCGTCCTGACGTCAAGGAGTGGCGGTAGGATCGTGACATTCCTGACCGAGGCCAGGCGAATTTGTCGCGGGTCTTGCCTATTTCGCATGTTGAACACGGAGGTTTCCATGGTCCATGGCTTGCATGCTGAATCGACTGCCCCCATGAGAAGACATTTACCCTTCGTGCTTGCCTGCATTGCCTTCATCGCCGCAGCCGCGCTGCCTCGACCGTTGGTGGCGGCCCCGCGCACCGTCATGGTGTTTCCGGCTTCCGGCGACAACGTCGCCCCCGAGATCCTGCAGGCCACGCGCGAGCTGCTCATCGATCACATGCAACGCACCGGCCTTTACCACGTGGTATTGCCGCCCTCCGCATCCCCCGACGCGGCCGAGCCGACAGCGACGCAGGCCGCGCAACAGGGGGCGGCCCTGGGCGCCGAGCAGGCCATCGTCCTGCGCATTACGCATTTCGGAAATTCCGCGCGCATCCGCCTCAATGCCTATGCGGTGCCCTCGGGGCAGGTCGACTATTGGGACAGTATCGCGATTTCGGGCGGTCCCGACGAGCTCGACACCGTGGTGCAAAGGCTGGTTCACGCGATGGTGACGGGCAAGCCGGTTCGTGAGAGCGCCGAGATCGATACGGTGACCGACAAGGAGGGCCAGAGCCTCAACCGTCGCAGTGCCAACAAGTCCTTCGGCCTCCACCTGTTTACACTGTTGCCGCTGGCTACGGCCAACGACTCGTTCAGCGCGATTCCAGGGGGCGGACTCTTCTGGCTCTACGACGCCCGATCATGGATGGCGGACATCTCCTTCGACCTCGGAGGTCGCGAGGGTCACGTCTTCTACGACGCCGCCATCGGTGGCTACTACCCGTTCTCCCGTGAGGACTTCACGCCGTACGTCGGCGGGCTCGTTCGCCTGGCGTACATGGAGCTTGGTGGTCAAGGTGCGGGCGGCATGACCCTGCAGCCGACGGCTGGCGTTCTCCTCGGCCGGTTGTCGACGGTGCAGCTCCGCGCCGAGGTAGGGTACTTCTTCAACACCTTTGGCGAGCGTGGCAAGGTGACATCGGACAATCCGACGCCGGGACAACATTTCGGCCACGGACTCTCCCTCAGCATCGGGCTCGGGTTCTGACCAAGGACGGTTTGACCTCCACTCGCGCTCGAGCATCCCGCCGCCTCGCGGATGTGGGATACTTCTGCCAATCAGGTCTGAGCCGGTTTGGGTTGCTCGTGGGCACTTAGAACCGAGGTGTTCTATGAAGCGCGTTCTAATTCCTCTTTTCGGGGCCGCATTGCTTGTAATTTCGAGTCATGCCTCTTTGGCACTGGCCGCTGACGTAACTTGTTACGTCGACAGTGTGGCGGGGGACGACTCCAATGACGGTCTGTCGGAAACAACAGCGAGGGCGAGCTGGTCGAAGATTCCGTCAACCTGCACGATCGTCAAGTACAAGCGCGGCAGTGTTTTCAACCTGGGGACTGGAGACACGGTCTATCCACCCAAGGTGGCGACGGACGGTGGAACCTCCTACGGAACGAGCAAAATCAACACCCTCACCAACTACGGTGATGCGAGCCTGCCGCTGCCCAAGTTCATCAAGCAGCGTGCGTTCGGCAGCGGTGGAATGATCAGTGCCTACCAGGGCAACCTGACCATCGACGGGCTCTACTTCGACGGGACCGAGAGCTCCGTGGCGATGAATACCATATCGCAAGGTATTGTCATCATGGCGGGCAGCAACACCAAGATCCTGAACAACGAGATCACGAATTCCGATATCGGCATCATGCTCTCGGGAACCGGCTCTCTGGTCCAGGGCAACTATGTCCACGATTTGCACGTGGTGATCGATGCCCCACCCGGTGTCGACCCGAATCTGGTGGGTGGCGCCGAAGGCATCTTCGTGAATGGCTCGAACAACGAGGTTGCCTACAACACCTTCATCGACTGCAGCGACTACGCGGAGTGGACCGGCGGGGATTGCGACGGCGGTGCTACCGAGGTCGCCGTGCCTGGGGGCGTTGGAGGCACCGTGAGCGGCCTCAAGATCCACCATAACTTCGGCTACAACAACTGCGGCTTCTTCGAAGTTTCGAGCATGGGCAATCTGGTTGGGGTCGGAGGCGGGATCGCCGACGCGGGCGGGGTCAAGGGCCTATTTGCCGACTCCACCTTCTACAACAACGTCAGCATCGACAGCGGCTGGATCTCGCTTCTCCAGGTCAGCAACACGGATCTGGAGAACATCAAGTGGGAGAACAACACCTTCGTCCAGCACAAGGGATCCGTCAACGCGGGCATCATGGCGGTCGTGTACACGGCCTGCTCGTCGGGCATGTGTGGCGGCGCGCTGCAGCCGAACACCGTGTTCTGGACCAACAATCTCTGGGTATTCGATGGCGTCAATCAGGTGGCGCCGGACAAGAACTTCGTGCAGACCACGAATGTCATCACCAAGACGGATCCTGGCTTCGTCAATCTCCAGGGCATGACCGCCGCCGACTACGACTTGACCGCCACCGCGACCACGGTCATCGACCAGGGCACCAAGCTCGACGACATCACGCTCGATTTCCTCAATCGGCCGGTTCCGGATCCGACGAGTGGAAAGCCCGACATCGGGGCATTCGAGTACAACTCGGGCCCGGCCACCACGCCGCCACCCGTCTACACGAACGGGCCCATCAAGCCAAGCCATGGCAACCTCATTGGACAGGGCGGACAATCGGGCAGCGGTGGTGCAGGCGGGGCCGCCACGAAGCCAGCGGGCACGGGGGGCGCCACGACCGTGCCTGTGGGTACCGGAGGGACCACGACGGTGCCGAAGGCAACCGGTGGCTCGACGACCACGCCTAGCAGGACGGGGGACTCCGGCGGCCAGAGGGGAAGCGGTGGCGTGATCGGCTCCGGTGGCGCCACGACGGCTCCACCACCGGCAGGTTCGGGCGGCAGCAGCGTGGTCTCGAATGGCGGGTCGGGAAGTGGCGGCGCACCGAGCTCGGGCGGAAACACGGGCACCACGACCGTCCCTCAGGTAGCCAGCAAGGGCGGGTGCAGCTGTCGCCTGGACCAACAGGAGAGCGGTTCCGGCCTATGGGCTGGCTTGCTCGGCTTCGCCTTGATTGCCTTGCGACGTCGTAGCCGCCGGCGCTAGCCTCCCCTGCCGCAACAGTCGCCCGTGGTGATTGGAGGCGCCAACGACTATCCTCTCCTCGCTTGACGCCCTCTTCAACCCAGTCCACCGCGCCGCCGGATCCATCCCGTGGCGCAAGCGACGATTCGCGCCCGCTCGGCGTGTACGTGCACTTCCCTTTCTGCGGCTCGCGCTGCCCCTACTGCGACTTCTCCGTGGCGGTTCGGCCGCGGATTCCACACGACGAATACACCGACGCCGTGCTGGCCGAGTTGCGTGTGCGCGCGCCGTGGTGGAAGGGAAACTCGAAGGAGCCCTCGCGTCTGGTATCGATCTATTTCGGTGGTGGCACGCCCAGCCTGTGGCGGGCGGACGCCCTCGGCCGCGTGCTCGTGGACGGGCAACAGGCGTTCAGGGGTGGTCCCGATCTGGAAATCACCGTCGAGGCCAACCCTGGAGATCTCGACGCCGGGAATCTGCGCGACCTGCGCGCCCGTGGCGTGAATCGCCTGTCCTTCGGCGCACAGGCGTTTCAAGACCGCTTGCTCAGGCGCATCGGGCGCAGGCACGAGGCCGCGGCAATCCCGCTGGGGTTCGAGACGGCACGCGCGGCCGGCTTCGACAATTTGTGCGCGGATCTGATGTTCGGATTGCCCGACCAAACCATGGACGACTGGCGTTCGTCTCTGGCCGCCCTGTGCGCGCTCGGCCCCGAGCACATCACCGCCTATGCACTGACGGTCGAGTCGGGCACGCGCTTCGGCGCGCTGGAACGCGCGGGCAAGCTCGCCCGGCCCGGGGATGACCTGGTCGCGGCCATGTACTCCGTCTGCCACGATACTCTGACCGCGGCCGGCTATGAACACTACGAGATCTCTTCCTACGCGCGGCCAGGTCGTCGCAGCGTGCACAACAGTCTGTATTGGACCATGGGTTCCTATGTCGGCCTTGGGGTCTCGGCCGCCTCCTTCCGGCCGCTTGCGACTGGCGAGGGCTGGCGATTCTCCAATCCGCGCTCGGTCGGCACGTATCTACACGATGCAAGTGCGCGCGCCGGTGCGGTACCGCCCGAACAGGTCGAGCGGCGCTCGCCGGCGCAGCTCGAAGACGAAGCCCTGTGGCTCGGCCTGCGCATGTCGGATGGTGTGGATCGACGCGCGCACGAGCAGCGCTACGGCCACGACCCACTCGCCCTGCCCGAGCGCAAGGCCGCGGCAGAATCCTGCTCCGCCGCCGGTTGGCTGGAGGTCACGCCGGAGCAGCTGCGTCTCACAACCACGGGTTTCCTCTTCGCCGACGAGGTCGCGGTACGTTTGGGACGCGAAACCTGATCCCCAATCACTCGATAGCCGCAGAAGGTCGTGGTCGTGGTCGTGGCCGTGGCCGGTTGAACATTGCCTTCGGCCACGGCCACGGTAAGCCGTCTACGTCCACGACCACCCGTCACCGCTCCGATTGGATGCGTGTAGGCGTCGTGGAAAGGTGTCCCCTTCTGGCACCTTCGCTCTGTCGCCCTTCTCGTCGCGGGATTAGGGCTGATCCATCGGCCTTGGCGACCGCACGTTTTTGGGGTTAGATCAAGGTCGTGAGCGACATCGGCATTCGCGCGAAGAAGGTTCTGCATGCCGTCGTGTCCGAATATCTGGCCACGGGCGAGGCGGTCGGGTCGCAGACCGTGGCGCGTCGCTACGCCCTGGAGATCTCGCCGGCGACGGTTCGCACGGTGATGGGCGACCTGGAAAATGAGGGTCTTTTGCGCCATCCGCATACCTCGGCGGGGCGCATTCCGACCGACCGCGGTTTGCGCATCTACGTCGACACCCTTCTTCGCGTACGCAGCCTGTCGGCCTCGGAAAAGGACGACATTCGAGGCCGCCTCGGCCCCGCCACCGAGCTGCAGGAAGTCATGCAGCGCGTGGCGCGCCTTCTGCGCGAGCTGTCCCACTTGGCCGTGATCGTGCAGGCCCCGCGCCCCGAGTCGGACGCCGTGTCGCACGTTGAATTCGTGCGCCTGCGCGAGGGCCAATTGCTTGCCGTGATCGCGACGGCCAGCGGGCAGATCCAGAACAAGCTCATCCCCATCGATTTTCCCCTGTCACCCGGCGATCTCGACCGCATCAACAACTATCTCAACAGCCTGGTGGCCGGCCTCACGCTCGATCAGGTGCGCCAGCGCGTCCTGGTGGAAATCGACCGAGAGCGCGAGCGCTCGGAAAGTGATCCGATGCTGGCACACGCGCTGGGGTTGGCCGCGGCGGTGATGCCTATCGCCACCGCCGCGGGCGAGATCCTGCTCGACGGTCAGTCGAATCTGGTCGCAGAAGCCGCGGACCTCGACCGTGCCCGCTGCGTGCTGCGCACCCTGGAGGAAAAGGATCAAATCGTGAAGCTGCTCGATCGGACCCTGGCTGCGCCCGGCATTTGCGTGTTCATCGGCAGCGAAGCCAACCTGGCCGACTTGAGCGACATGTCGGTCGTGGCGGCCAGCTACGGCAACGACGAGCGCCCGCTCGGCACCATCGGCGTGATTGGCCCCTCACGAATGAATTATTCTCGGGTCATCCCTCTGGTAGACTTCACCGCCGATGTGATTACAGAGATCCTTCCGAGGATCTAGGCACCCCCACCACCGCCGGGCCTCGGTTCGGAGCGATCTATTCATGAGTGAAGAAAACCAAGAAAAACCCGTCGACATTGATTTGACCACCCCGGACGAAGCGTCGGACGAAGCGTCGGACGAAGCGTCGGACGAAGCGTCGGACAGAGCGTCGGAAGGGGCGTCGAGAGCGTCGAATCGGGCTTCGCCCGCGAGCCAGCCGGCCCCACCCCCTCCGACGCCTCTCACCAACGAGGAGCGCATCGCTTTGCTCGAGTCGGAAAAGGCCGAGATCAAGGACCGCATGCTTCGCATCGCCGCCGATTTCGACAACTGGAAGAAGCGGTCGCGCAAGGATTTGTCCGACGGGGAGATGCGCGCCAAGGAATCCGTCCTGCGCGACTTCCTGGAAATCGCCGACAACCTCGAGCGCGCCACCTCCTCTTGGCAAGAGGGAAAAGACGTCAAGGACAGCGACGCGAAATCCGTCCGCGATGGCGTCGAGTTGGTCCTGCGCCAATTCCGGTCGAAGCTCGAACGCTACCAGGTGAAACCCATCGAAACCCTCGGGCAACCCTTCGATCCGCGCTACCACGAGGCCATCTCGCAGGCCCCCAGCACGGATGCCAAGGCGGGCTCGGTCCTGCACGAGCTCCAAAAGGGCTATCTGATCGGCGAGAAGCTGCTTCGTCCTGCCATGGTCGTCGTGGCCTCGTCCGCGCCCGCGGTCAAGCCGGCGGAGGACGATGCAACTGCCGACAAGCCTGCAGGGGCCAACTCCGAAGGAGAAGACTGAACCCGTGGGCCGAATCATCGGCATCGACCTGGGCACGACCAACTCCTGCGTCGCGGTGGTGGAGGGACTCGAGCCCCTCGTCATTCCCAACGGCGAGGGTTCGCGAACCACGCCGTCGGTGGTCGCCTTCACCGGCGATGGCGAGCCCCTGGTGGGCCAGATCGCCAAGCGCCAGGCGGTGACCAACGCCGAGAACACCGTCTCCGCGGTCAAGCGGCTGATGGGGCGCAAACAGACCGAGCCCGAAGTCGCCCGCCACACCCAGAACTCGACCTACGAAATCGCGGCCTCGGACAATGGCGACGCCTGGGTGCGCGTGCAGGGGCAGGGCTACGCGCCGGCGCAGATTTCCGCCTACATTCTCGACCGCATGAAGCGGACCGCCGAGGACTACCTCGGCGAAACGGTCACCGACGCCGTGGTCACCGTCCCGGCCTATTTCGGCGACAGCCAGCGCCAGGCGACCAAGGACGCCGGTCGCATCGCCGGACTGAATGTCCGCCGCATCATCAACGAGCCCACGGCCGCGGCCCTGGCCTACGGGCGCCTTTCCGTCGCGCCCGAGGCCAAGATCGCGGTCTACGACTTGGGCGGCGGGACCTTCGACATCTCGCTGCTGCACCTGCATGAAGGCGTGTACCAGGTCAAGGCAACCAGCGGCGACGGATTTCTCGGCGGCGAGGACATCGATGCGCGCATCATCGGCCACCTGGCCGACACCTTCCAGGCCCAGCACGGCGTCGATTTGCGCACCGACCGCATGGCCCTGCAGCGCTTGCGCGAAGCCGCCGAACGCGCCAAGCACGAGCTGTCCACCAGCCTCGAAACCGAGATCAACCTGCCCTTCATCGCCGCCACCGCCGACGGGCCCAAGCACCTCATGCAGTCGCTGACGCGTGGCAAGTTGGAGACACTTGCAGAAGACATCATCGGCCGCACCTTGCCGCTGTGCGAGCGCGTGCTCAAGGACGCGGGCTGGACCACGGACGACATCAACGAGGTCATCCTCGTGGGCGGGCAAACCCGCATGCCACGCATTCAAGAGCTGGTAGCGGCGTTCTTCGGCAAGAAGGGTTCGCGCGCCATCAATCCCGACGAGGCGGTGGCGGTCGGCGCGGCTTTGCAGGGCGCGGTGCTGACGGGAGCCCAGCAGGACGTTCTCCTTCTCGACGTCACCCCGCTGTCGCTCGGCGTGGAAACCGCGGGCGGCGTCTTCACCCGCATCATTCCCTACAACACGACCGTTCCCGTGCGACGGTCCAGTATCTTCTCGACCGCGGTCGACAACCAGCCCTACGTCAACGTGCACGTTCTGCAGGGCGAACGCGAGATGGCTGCGGACAACAAGAGCCTCGCGCACTTCCAACTGACCGGAATCCCGCCCGCGCCACGCGGCGCTCCGCAGATCGAGGTTTCATTCGATATCGACTCGAACGGCATCGTCAGCGTGTCGGCCAAGGATCTCGGAACCGGCAAGGCGCAGGGCGTAATCGTGCAGCCGACCTCGGGCCTGACCGAGGGCGAAATCAAGAAGTTCATCGCCGACGCGGATACCAACCGCCTGGCCGATCAGGCGAAGAAAGAGCTGGCAGACCTGCGCAACAACGCCGAGACGCTCATCTACGGCACCGAGAACACGTTGCGCGAATACGGCTCGAGACTGGACCTGATCGCGCTCGAACGCCTCCAGCTGGCTCTCGACGAGTGCAAGTACGTCGTCGAATCGGAGGCCGACAATGTCACGCGCCTGCGCGAATCGCTTGGCCGCCTGGAAACTGAGGCGCACGCGCTCTTCCTGACACTGCAAGGTGGCTCGGCGAGCGACGGCGATTCCGACAAGGACGGAAGCTCGTAGTCTGCCGCATGCGAGGCGCGCCGCTACGCGATCCCTACGAGGTCCTGGGTGTCGATCGCCAGGCCACGGCGGCCGAGATCAAGGCCGCGTATAGAAGGCTCGCCTTGCAATGCCACCCCGACCGCAACCCCGGCGACCACGCGGCCGAGGAGCGTTTCAAGGAAGTCTCGCTGGCCTACGCGGTGCTGGGCGACGAGGCCAAGCGCGCCCACTACAATCGCTTCGGCGGCATCGCCAGCGACCTGCCCTTTGGCGCCGAGGCGGATCTCGCCAAGGTCACCGACTTCTTCGACGCCATCTTCGGCGATTTGTTCGGGACCGGCCGCAAACGCGCGACTGGGCAAGACCTACGGTACACATTGGAGCTGACCTTCGAAGAGGCGGTGCTCGGGTGCGAGAAGGAAATCCGCTTCACCCGCACCAGCGACTGCCCGGCCTGCCGGGGCACGGGCGCCGAGGGCGGAGCCGCCGGACTGGTCGCTTGTTCTCGTTGCGAGGGGCAAGGCTTCGTGCGCCAGAAGGCGGGATTCCTTTCCGCGCGACGGGAGTGCCAGGCTTGCGGCGGTTCGGGGGAAGTGGCGCGTGTGCGCTGCAAGGTCTGCGCGGGGGCCGGGCTTGCCGAATCGGAGCGGGTGTTCACGGTACGAATTCCCCCGGGCTCGCATGCGGGCAACACCCAGCGCGTGGCCGGCGAAGGGTCTCCCGGTCGGCGTGGAGGGCCCGCGGGCGATTTGCACGTCATCGTGCGTGTGAAACCCGACCCCCTGTTTCGCGTCGAGGACGACACCCTGGTGTGCGAAGTTCCCCTCTCCGTCGACGAGGCGGCCTTGGGCACCGAGATCGAAATCCCGCTACCGGGTGCCCGGGTGCGTATGAAGATCCCCGCCGGCACGCAGGCGGGCAGTGTCTTCCGCGTCCGCGGCAAGGGACTACCACGTGCCACCGGTGGCGCCCGGGGGGATGCCCATGTGCGCGTCAGTCTGGAAGTCCCCGCGCAAGTGTCCGAGGAGGCGCGCGAGCTGCTGGAAAAGCTGGACCACGCGCTCGACGATACCGCCTACCCGCGGCGCGCGGCCTTTCGCGCCCGTGCGCAAGGGCCTCGCGAAGAGTAAAACAAGACCATGCCCATCCTGAATGTCGCGCTCTTTCTGACCACCCTGCTAACGACCACGATTCAGGGGGCACTTGAGCAGCATGGACACTCCGGTATATTTCCGCTCAGTGACGGCCTTTCCTTTTCAATACCGCTCATGACGATCTTGCTCTGTCATGAAATGGGGCACTACATTGCGGCCCGCATTCATCGTGTCCCAGCCTCGCTACCTTACTTCGTACCGCTGCCGCCCTTCATCGGCCTTTTCGGCACCATGGGCGCTGTCATCCTGCAGTCGCGCACCACCGATCGCCGCAAGCTGATCGACATCGGAGCGGCCGGCCCCTTGGCCGGTCTCATCGTAGCAATCCCGGTGCTCGCCTACGGCCTGCACCTTTCCGAGATCGTCCCTATCCAGGGTGGAATGCAAGAGGGCAATTCGATCCTCTATGCCGTGCTCAAACGGCTCGTCTGCGGAGCCTGGCTGCCTGGTCACGGCATCGACGTAAGGCTCCATCCCATGGCGTTTGCAGGCTGGGCTGGACTCTTCGTCACGATGCTCAACTTAATCCCAATCAGCCAGCTTGACGGCGGGCACGTCGCCATCGCGTTCTTCGGCAACAGCTACGGTCGCGCCAGCCAGTTTCTACGCAAGATGCTCCTCCCGCTCTCGGTAGCCGTTGCCTTCGTGGTCTACCGCACGACGAGCCACGAGCTTGCGAGCCAGGCATTTCGGACGGTGCCTCGGCCTGGTGGGCCGCCACTCTCGCCGGGATGCAATGGCTGGTGTGGTACGTGATGCTGGGGCTTCTCAAGCGGCTGTCCGGTGGGATAGATCATCCGCCCGTTGACGACCGCCCGCTGCCGCAAAGCCGTGCACTCCTCTTCTGGACCGTCGTGTTCAGCTTCGTGCTGACCTTCATGCCCATCCCGATTCGCGCTAGCGTCGGCGCGGCATCGAGTCCGCAAGTCGAGGCAGCTAGTTCGGCGCCGTAGAAGATTTTCGGATCCGAGATCCGAAAACCCCTTCTTCCTCTTCCGGCTCTGTGCTCTCCGTAACTCTGTGGTGAAAAATCCGATCCCCTACCCGCGCCGACCGCCACCGCGGGCACGGTCTCGCCCGGTTGCGCCAACTGGAAGGCCGGGCCTTTTGCCCTTATCATCCTGCAAATGCCATCGCGTGAGCCTCCCATCGCACCCGGCTGTCCCAAATGTGGCAAGCAACGAACGCCCCAGGCCGAATCGTGTCCGCGTTGCGGGCTGGTCTTCGCACTGTGGAAGGAGGATACCAGCACACCCATGACTCCGCTGGACAGCCGCGGCAGCGAGCTATGGCAAGCGTTGCAAGCGCATTGGAGCGATTCGGCCCGCCATGAGGAATTGCTCAAGCACTGCCTGCAGACCGGCACCCTGGCCGCAGCCGGTCGCCTTTACCGCGAACGCCTCGACGAGGACCCGCGGGATGCTGTGGCCGCGCAGATGCAAGCGCAGATCCTCGCCAAAGCCGCGCTTCCCCTCAGCATCAACAAGAGCCAGCCCCCCGAGATCATGACCCGCAGCCGCTGGTTCTGGGCCGTCGTTCTCGTTGCCATGGCCCTCGGAATCGCCGGAGGCTTGTTCTGGCGGCGGCTGCGCTAGCCTGGAGTTGGAGCCTACCGGATCACCTTCGACAGCCTCAGCAGATCCGCGGCGAAGGAAACGCCCTCTTGGCGGCTGGCGGCCAAGTTGAGGAGGATGGTGCACTTTCCCTCGATTTGAAAGACGCCGATGGACAGGCCCTTTTCGACGTATCTGGACTTGCTCCCCGCGCTCAGGACTTTCATCTGGCGCGTGACTTCTTCGATGGCTTCCAGATCTCCTTCGAGTCCGTCACAAACATAGACGAAATCAATCCCGGCGCCCGAGACGGCCTTCTTCAGCGTTTCCTCGCCGGTGTAGCTCAGGCGACTGACGACAATCGGCAGTCCGGATACCTGGGTCGATTCGAGCGCACTGAAAGCCCAGGTCATGGAATTGGCCATCTTGTCGGAAGCCGCATTTCCCTTCTTGTAGAGAATCGCAACATTGACAGTGTTGCCGACGCGGCCCTTGAGGTTGCCGTCGTAGGCCAGGGCGCGCATGAGAATGACGACCTGTCGCGAGGCCGGCACGTTGTCGTCCGCATGCACCGTGCGCGGTCCGAGCGAGACACCGAACACGACAAGCAGCAAGACGGCTGCCTTCGCCGTGCTGAAGGGCGCGAAGACTTCGAGATCCGTTTTCATTCGATGCACCACGCCGAAATCTTGCCGTCGATGATTTGCAAGAAAGCGCCAAGGCCTCGATCCCAACGCTTGGGGCGTTGGATGTAGTAGCGAATCGTTCCATCGATTATCGTCCTATTTCCCACCTAGGACCATCCCCATCGTAGCCCTTGGGCCGCGTCACGACTACAATCTCGGCCCTTCCATGAAAGTCCCCGGTTTCGACATGTCCCTCGACGAGGTCAAGGCCAGCCTCGAACCACTGCGTCGTCCGCTCAGCATCGCCATTCTGCGCGCACGCAACCCCTTCAACGTCGGCGCCATCATCCGCGTGGCCCATTCGTTCCTGGTCAAACGGATCGTCCTCGTGGGTGACGAGCCCTTCTACCAGCGGGCGGCGATGGGCATGCAGCGGTATGAGAACGTGGTCTACCTGCCCGACGAGGAATCACTGATCCCGTGGTCGCGCGAGCACAAAATTCCCATGCTGGTCTTCGAGCGCGAGCACGCCCGCGTGGACCTGTGGCGGGCGGATCTGCCCGAGGAGTGCCTGATGGTCTTCGGCAGCGAGACCACCGGGGTGCCCGACTCGTTGGTCGAGGCGGCCGACCAAGTCGTGGCCATTCCCATGTACGGCATCAACAATTCATTTCCCGTCACGGTGGCCGCCGGGATCGCCATGGCAGAATGGACGCGCAGGCACTACGTCGTCCACACCACCGGAGGTCGTCCGTGATTCCCTATTTCGCCCAACCCAACCTTCACCTAGGTCCCATCACCATCCATGCCTTCGGTGTGCTGGTGGCAACCGGCATCCTCCTCGCCTTCCGCATCATTCGCCAGCGCGCGGCCAAGCAGGGGCTGGATCCGGTGCTTGCCGAGCGCCTGGCCATGCGCATGGTCATCATCGGCTTCATCTCCGCTCACATCGTGGATCGCATCGCCTACTTTCCCCGCGACGTGCTCGCCAACCCGCTCAGCCTGCTCTGGATCTGGGAGAGCATCAGCTCGTTCGGCGGCATCTTGGGCGGAACCCTGGTTGCGGTGTGGTTCGTCCGCCGTCAGAAAACCGGAGCGCTAGGTTGGCGCTACCTCGACCTTGTCGCCTACGCCTTTCCCTCGGCCTGGCTGTTCGGCCGCCTGGGCTGCGCGGTGGCGTTCGATCATCCCGGCTACCAGACGACTTTCTTCCTCGCCGAACGCTACACGGACAACGTCGTCCGCCACAACCTTGGGCTCGACGAGGCCCTGTGCATCGTTCCTTTGGTCCTGCTCTTCCGCTGGCTGGACAAGGGCAAGGCGCGCGCGCCCGGCTTCTACGTCGCTCTGCTCGCCCTCGCCTACGCGCCCGTGCGCTTCCTCCTCGATTTCCTCCGCTGGGACGACGCCCGCTATTTCGGGTTCACGCCCGGGCAATACGGCTCGGTGCTGCTGGCGGGAATCGGCTGGCTCGTTCTGCACTGGACCTCGCAGCGCGCGGTCACGTCAGCCGAAGCGAGACGCTAGCCTCAATTGGCCAGCGCCCCCACGGCGTGTTCCCAGCTCATCGAGCCGTTTGACGCCCGCTATTGGCGGATTCAACGCCGACCTTGACAGCTCCGCACCGGCTCACTAGGGTGCGTTTCGTTCTGAAAATCGAATAGCCATCGCGAAATGGGGAAGCCGGTGTGAATCCGGCGCGGTCCCGCCACTGTAAAGGAAGAAGAAGGTTCTCGTATCGCCACTGGGGTCAAAGCCCCGGGAAGGGGAGAGCCGACGCCCACGCGACTTGGTCGCGTCGCTCCTGAGCCAGGATATCCACTCGCGATTGCCGAACTCTCGATGTCCTTCCGCGGAGAAGGTCTGCTGGTGTGAACCAACCCCTTTTCTCGCGCAGGCAAGGGGTTTTTTTGTGCAAAGACACCGGCCCATGACGAGCGCGTGGCACGCTCGCCGACGGCAATCACATTGCAGGAAGTCGTTGGTTGCGCTGCTTGGGTGCAGCGCCGCGGGGTTGTGCACGCGGGCGCTTCATGCGCAATCGGGTGGGGCGCCCGCCTATGAGACCGTAGTGACGGCCACGCCCGTGACCATGCAGGCGCCGCACGAGGATACCGCCGCCTCCTGTTCGGTCGTAACCCAGGACCGAACTCCACGCGCGGCCGGGTCTGTGGCACAGCTCCTCTCCGAGCAGGCCGGCGCGGTCGTCACACGGCTGGGAGGAATGGGATCCACGGCAACGGTGTCACTGCGCGGCTCGACCGCCAATCAGGTACTGGTCTACGTCGACGGAGTTCCCTTCAACACCGCCACGGGCGGCGGCGTCGATCTCGGGGCACTTCCGCTGGGCGACGTGGAGCGGATAGAGATCTATCGTGGCATGACCCCGATCGGATTCGGAGCCTCTGCCATCGGCGGCGTCGTGTCCATCACGACCGCCATGCCCAAGGACAACGGCGCCGAGGTGGAGGCCGGCGGCGGGTCGTTCGGCACCTACTACCTTGGGGCGCGGAAGCTCGTGGAATCGGGGAAGGTTTCACCTCTACGGAGGCCTGCACGCCCTGACCAGCGATGGAGATTTCCCGTATGTGGACACGCAAGGCACGACCCAGACCACAAGTGACGACAAGGCAGTCCATCGTCGCAACAACGACCTGCAACAAATCGACGGCACGGCCCGTGCGGTGCTGGATCTCGCCGGCGATCGGCACATCAGCGTCTCGGCGCTCTTCTTCGGTCGAGACCAGGGACTGCCTGGCCAGGCGAGTCTTGCCAATCCGACCGCGCGCCTCGGAACCCTGCGGACAACCGGAATCCTCGCCTATACCTCGAACCAGGATCTTGGGCTCGGCGGACGCCTGCATGCCATGGTCTACGGCAATTACGACCTCTCTCACTTCGACGATCCGAAACAGCAGATCAATCCCATTCCCACCGATGCGCACGATAGAACCCACACGCTGGGAGGCACGCTCGATTGGCGGCGGGTCGCGCGGACGTGGCTGACTCTTTCCGGGGTCTTCGATGCGCGCTATGATCGCTTTCTGCCCTCGGATGACCTAGGCAGCGTCCCGACTGGTGCTCCGGCCACGCGACTCTTCGGCGCCACCGGCGTCGAGAGCGACTTCTGGATACAGCCCATCCATTTCGACGCCATCGCTTCGTTGCGCCTGGAGGCCGCACGCGAAGAAACTTCAGGCCGCGACTATTTTGGCCAATTCCTGCCAGCCACGGGCCCAGTCAACCATGTCCTTCCCATCGCACGCCTTTCGCTGGTCAAGGAATTGTCCGGCTGGCTCACCTTGCGCGCCAACAGCGGTCGCTATGCGCGCCTGCCCTCGACCGTCGAGCTTTATGGCAACACTGGCTACCTGCTGGGCGACCCCACCCTCAAGCCGGAAACGGGCTTCAACGCCGATGCTGGACCGCTGGTTTCCTGGCAGCGCGGAGCCAGCAAGGTTCACTGGTCCACCGCGGCCTTCGCCAGCCTGGTGAACGACCTCATCCAATACCAATACGCCGGCGCCGGCCGGGCCAGGCCTCAGAATCTCGGCAGCGCGCGCATCCTGGGCGTCGAGAGCGAGACCACGCTGGAATTCGGCGGCCATGCGCGCCTGGTGGCCGCAGGAACCTTCACCGACGCCCGAGACACCTCGCCGGTGGACGCGCAAAACGGCAAGCAATTGCCTCTGAGGCCGCGCTATCGCCTTTATGCCCGTCCGGAATGGCGTGCGGTGCAGATTGGGACGTGCGTCACGCTAGGATTCTATGCCGAGCTGGATGCCACCGCCGGCAACTACCGCAACGTCACCAACACCGATGGGGTCCCGGCGCGATTTCTCGTCGGTGCCGGCACCTACGCCGAGCTTCCCGGCCATTTCTCCGTTCGCCTAAGCGGACAGAACCTCGGCAATTCCCTCATCAACGACTTGGCCAACTACCCTTTACCGGGACGAGAGATTTATCTGACCGTCGCCTGGTCCTCTGCAAACAACAAACCAAAGGAATAATGGACATGAGACGTCATTGGACAACTTCCATCTATGTGACCGCGCTCTCGGCTTGCTGCGGCCTGGGTGCTTGCGGCAGCGACTCCGGAGCCCCCCTCGCCGATGCTTCGGTCTCCGAGGTTACGCCTGGCACCCCCATGGTCGATTCTTCCACGGATGAGGCGGGCGCTCCGCCGAGTGGGATCGTCGTCGTGAACAGCAACAATAGCGACACGACATCGGTGTCGTTTCTCGACCGCGATGGCAATCTCGTGATCGACGGTTGCTTCAGTACCCCAAAGCTTTCCTACGATGTAGTACTGCCCACACAAGTAACGCCGGGTGGCCCCGTAATCATCGTCGACCGAGGCTCGGGTTACAATGCCTTGACCTGGCTGGACCCGGCAACCTGCACGCCCCTGCGCCAGCTGGCAGTGGGCACGGGCTTTGACTCCGACCCACACGACGTGGTCGTGCTGTCGGCAAGCAAGGCGTATGTCACGCGCTACGCGGAGAACGGCGCTGCCACGCCGACACCGGATGATTTCGACGACGGCGACGACGTGCTCATCATCGATCCTACCCAGGCCAAGATTCTTGGCCACATCGACCTGAAGCCCTTCGCCCCCGTGGGTATCCTGCCACGTGCGGACCGTGCGCTCCTGGCCGAGGGAAAGGTCTTCGTTTCCTTGAATGCCATCAGCCTGGACTACAAAACCTACGGCACGGGCCGCATCGTCATGGTGGACCCGGTCACCGATCAGGTCGTGGGCACCATCGACTTGCCAGGGGTGAAGAACTGCGGCGCGATGACCTATCTTGCAACGGAGAGCAAGCTCATGGTGGCTTGCGGCGGCGCCTACAGCGATGGGCCGCAGCAAGCGGACAGCTCGGCCATCGTGGTCATCGACCTCGGTGTTTCGCCCGCCGCCGTGATTGCCCAAGTAACCGCAGCGGCCGTCGGCGGACTTCCTTTCACGAATGCGACGGTTGCGACATTGGGGGGTAGCACCGCCCTCGGCGTGACCAACGGCAGCCCATCGAACATGCCGCCGGATCGGCTGTGGTCGTTGCCCCTCGACGGCTCTCTGCCGGTGCGGGTATTCGAGTCGGTCGAGTCCTTCGCGCTGGGCGCGGTTCTGGCCGACGACGAAGCAAGCCGTATTCTGGTCACCGACGGGACCACCACCACGCCGGCATTTCTGCGTTTCTTCGACTTCGCTGCGGGCGCCTTCACGGCGGGCAGAACCGTCACGAGCAACCCGGCGCAGAAGCTTCCACCGCGCGCGCTAGCCTTCTACTAGAGAGAACGATCATGTCCTTGCTCGAAGAGACCCGTACGGCGATTGCCGACATCGACGCCGAGGCGGCGGCAGCGGCGCAGCGACTGCTCGACAACAAGACCAAACCTCGCCGCAGTCTGGGACGGCTCGAAGATCTGGCGTGCAAAGTCGCCTCGATCCGGCGCAACCCGCTGCCGCCGCTGCCCACCAAGGCCATTGTGGTCATGGCGGGCGATCACGGTGTCGCCCAAGAAGGGGTCAGCGCCTATCCGTCCGAGGTGACGTGGCAGATGCTGCTCAACTTCGCCAGAGGCGGCGCGGCCATCAACGTGCTGGCACGCCAAGCCCAGGCCCGCCTTCTGGTCGTGGACATGGGTGCGAGCGGCCCCGAGGAGTCCATTCCCGGCGTCCTGTCGCGCAGGATCGCGCCGGGCACGCGCAACTTCACCCGCGGCCCGGCCATGACCGTCGAACAGGCCACCCTGGCCATCGAGCACGGCATCGCCCTCGCGCAGGGACTGGCCAGCACGGGGGTCGACCTCCTCGGTATCGGCGAGATGGGGATTGGCAACACCACCGCCGCGACTGCGCTTCTGGCGGCATTCACGGGTCGCCCCGCGCGGGAAATCACCGGGCGTGGAACGGGTATCGACGACGAGTCCTTCGCCCGCAAGGTCGCGGCGATAGAGAAGGCCCTGAGGATCAATTCACCCGACGGCAAACCCGCGCTGCGGATCCTGGCAGAGCTCGGTGGATTCGAAATCGCCGGATTGGCGGGCGTGGTACTAGGTGCGGCCGCACGCAATATCCCCGTGCTGCTCGACGGATTCATCGCCTCGACCGCGGCTCTGTGCGCTGCCCGGATCGCTCCGCGCGCCACCGACTACGTGGTCGCATCCCACCAGTCCGTCGAAATCGGCCACAAGGTCGTTCTCGAAGCGCTGGGCTGCGAACCCCTGTTCCACTTTGCCATGCGTCTCGGCGAAGGCACGGGTGCGGCCTTGGCCATGCACATGGTGGATGCGGCCCTGCACATCCTCCATGAGATGGCGACCTTCGAAGGCGCGCAGGTCACGGACACGGGCAAATGAGAAAACAGCCCCTACACGCTGGCGGCAAGCCCAACCAGGATCAGCGCGTCCGTCACCTGTTGCGTGGCGCCGAGGAAATCACCCGTGAGCCCCCCTGCCCGAACATGGAATCGCCATCCGCACACCACCGCCACGAGCACCGAGAGCAGGAGCGAAACCAGGATACCCTGCAAGGGCAAGAGCTTGCCCAGCGCCAGCAGACACACGGCGATGACGGCAAAGGCGCTGGCGACAACGGCCTGCCTCATACCGCCGTGGAACAAGGGGATGGAACGCGCATTTTCCGTGGGCGTCACGTAGGGCAACGCCGCCATCAACCAGACCGGGGTCGTACGCGAGATGGTTTGTCCGAGGAGAAGTCCACCGATGGCCATGGGTCCGAGCTTGGCCAGCGCGGCGACACGAAGAAGCAGCACGAGAACGAGCGCGGTGGCACCGAAGCTGCCGATGCGGCTGTCCTTGAGAATGGCAAAAAGCTTCTCGCGCTCGAAAGTGCCGCCGAGTGCGTCGGCGGTATCGGCAAGTCCATCTTCGTGAAATGCACCGGTCAGAAGCGCCAGCACTGCCACCGCGGCCGCGGACGCCACCAAGGCCCCCGCGTGCTCGAGGCCAGACCAAACCAGACAGGCGAGAAAACCGAGGACGTAGCCCACAACCGGGAACCATGCTGGCGCCCAGTGCAACGCCGTCTCGCTGAACGGCTGCCTGCCACACGGGATGCGGGTCAGAAAGGCCAGCGCCGCGCGCGCGCCGGAAAAGAAGGCCAAAGGGGAAGGGGCCACCACCGGGTCTTGAGCTTTGGTCTCCATGATGGATTCGCCCTCTACGAATTCTTATGCTCCGAGAACACGATACGCACAAGCCCAAGCTTCAAGGTGTTGCGACCATGCCAGGCAAGGTGATCGTCGTCGGCGGTGGAGCGCGATCTGGCAAGAGCCACTTTGCCTTGGAATACGCGCGAAAGCTCGGCCGGCGGCGCCTGTTCGTCGCCACGGCCGAGTCCCTCGACGCGGAGATGCGGGAGAGAATCCTGCGCCACCAAGAGGAGCGCGGCGCGGACTTCACGACCCTCGAAGAACCCCTGCACCTGGCGCGGCTGCTGGCCCAGGTGCGAAACGTCGATGTGGTCGTGGTGGACTGCCTCACGCTTTGGCTTTCCAACCTGCTCATGCGGGAAACCTCGGCGTCGGATATCGACAACCAGGTGGCGGAAATGGTGACGGTGCTCAAGCCACGCCTGCAACACGTGGTGCTGGTCAGCAACGAAGTCGGTTTGGGCATCGTTCCCGAGTCGCCCTTGGGCCGCATCTTCCGCGACGTCGCGGGACGCGCCCACCAGCGCTTTGCCGCCGAGGCGGACGAAGTCTACCTGGCGGCCGTCGGCGTGGTACTCCGCTTGTTACCGGAACCCGTGAAGACCTTTCGGCCCGGCGAGTGTCCAGGTGGTCCGCATCCGGAAAAGCTGCTAGGTAGTCCCGACGAAGGATGACTGAGCAGGAATGAATTGGGAAGCGGTCTTCAGCAGCTTCACGTTGGTCGCGGCCAGTGAAATGGGCGACAAAACCCAGCTCTTGGCGTTTTCGTTGGCCGGCAAGTTCCGTCGCCCATGGACGGTCATGGCCGGCATCCTGCTGGCCACCTTGGCCAACCATGTGCTGGCGGCGTCCGTCGGAGTTTGGCTCTCGGCGCATATCCCGGCGAGGGTCATGGCCGGTGTTCTCGCCGCCACCTTCATCGGCTTCGGGCTGTGGACCCTGCGCCCCGATACGTTGGATGACGACGACAAGCCGGCGCGCTTCGGTCCCCTGCTGACAACGGTCGGGTTGTTCTTCCTCGCCGAGATGGGCGACAAGACCCAGCTTGCGACCGTGGCGCTGGGCGCACGCTTTCACAGCGCGCTGACCGTCACGCTGGGGACCACCCTGGGCATGATGGCGACGGACGGGTTGGCGGTCTTCCTGGGCGACCGGCTGGCCACGAAAATCCGGGGGCGCGGGCTGCGTGTGGTCGCGGCTTGTTTGTTCTTTCTCTTCGGCGTCGCCTCGGCGTGGTCGGCCATCCGCGGGTAGATCTTCAAAAACGCGTACAGATTTCGTCGAGCGCGGCGATGGCTTCGGCGTCGCTGGCGAATTCGCAGGGGCGCGTTTGCCGGCTGGCGAAGTACTTGCCGGTGACGCCAGCGAGGGAAGCATCCGTGGCGAGCCACACCGGCGTGTCCGCGGCCTGCGCTGGCGATTCGTGCCCGCCGTAACCCAGGGCATTGGACAGTGTCGAATTGGCGTCGCCTGGGTGGCAAGCGTTGACGGTCACCGCCGTCGCGGGCCAGCGTTCGGAGAAGGCCACGGTCAGCATGCGATTGGCCTGCTTGGATTGGCGATAGGCCGTGTCGTTGTCGTACGCGCGCCGCTTGAATTGAAGGTCGTCGAGATCCAAATCGCCGGCCCAGTAGCTGGCTACGTTCACGACCCGCGCCGGGGCCGAGGCGCGCAGGGCCTTGTCGAAGGCGCGCATCATCCACACATAGCCGAGCACATTGGTCGCGAATTCCATCTCGATGCCTTCCGGAGTTTCCGCGCGCTGGCGCGGTGCGATAGCCGCATTGTTGACCAGCACGTCGAGCGGCCCTTGCCAGCGCGAGGCAAAGGCGAAAATCTCCTCGCGCCGGGATAGATCGACGATCTCCGAGCGCACGGCCGCGCCTGCTACCGCCTTCGTCACCAACTTGGCCGTCTGTTTGGCGCGCTCCGGGTTCCGGCAGACCAAGACCACCGCGAAGCCCTGCTTCGCCAGGCCGGCGCAGATCGCCTGTCCAATGGCGCCGTTGGCGCCGGTGACCATGGCAACGCGCTGCTTGGCATCCATTGCATCACCTCATGTGAACTGGACGGATCGCCGCGTGAAGGCCCCGTCCATCCAGAAGCCGGTGATGGGAAACGATACCTCGTGACGACCTTCGCCAGCCGCGCCGGCAACCACCAAGAGCGGAGCGTAGTGCTCCCAGGTCGGTAGGGCCGTGCTGGCAGCCGGCGCTCGCGTGTGAAAGTCCTGCAAGGCATCCACATCGAAACGCGAGATGGCGTCCTCGGCCCAAGCATCGAACTCCTTGGCCCATGCGGGAATGCCGGGCCGAAAGGCGTAGCGCATGTTGTGGGTCAGAAAGCCACTGCCGAAAATCAGTACGCCTTCGTTGCGCAAGGGCGCCAGCGCCTGGCCGAGCGCGAACAACTTTCGCGCATCGAGGGTGCACATGGAGAGTTGCAGCACGGGCACGTCCGCGTCGGGATACATGGGTACGAGCGGCACGTACGCGCCGTGGTCGAGCCCGCGCCCGCCATCCTCGGCCAGCGGCATTCCCTGGCCCACCAACAAAGCGCGAATACGGTTCGCAAGCTCCGGTGCGCCCGGAGCCGGGTACTTGGTTTGGTAGTAGCGCTCGGGAAACCCACCAAAATCGTAGACCAGCGGCACGCTGCGCGTCGCTCCCAAGGTCGCCGCGGGCTCTTCCCAGTGCGCCGAAACCATGAGAACGCTCTTCGGCTTCGCCATGGCCTTGGCCCAAGCCGCCAGCTCGGCCATCCACACCTTGTCGTCGAGCAAGACCGGTGCGCCGTGGGCCGCGAAGATGACGGGCATGGTACCGGTTGCTGGTTTTCCTTCGGACTCAGGTCTGGTCATGCGCTTGTTGTCCCTTCGCGTGCATGCAAGCGCCGCCGCCGACAGCGACCCGAGCACTCGCAGCGATTCCCTTCGATTCATTCCAGGACAAGCCTAGCCTAGAACGCGAGGGGCGCGCCGCCAGCAGGAAATTCGCGGGCCGGCGGCACGCCTAGAGACTTCGTCGTAGACTCCTGCACGGAGACAAGACATGCCTGGCGAAAGCAGAATGAAACGAATCTTCGCGACGCGCGCTCCGTCCGCCGTGGTGCTGGTCCGTCTTTTGGTGGGCGCCGTCTTCCTTTCGGAAGGCGTGCAGAAGTTCCTCTACCCGGCTGCGCTCGGCGTGGGTCGGTTCGCCAAGATCGGAATTCCGTGGCCGGCATGGAGTGCCCCCTTCGTCGCCGTCGTCGAGACGGGTTGCGGCATGCTGATCCTGCTTGGCCTCGCCACGCGTCCAGCGGCCCTGGCGCTTGTCATCAACATGATTGTCGCCATCGCTTCCACCAAAATCCCCATGCTCTTGAAGAGCGGATTCTGGGCCACCGCGCACGAAGCCCGCGCCGATTGGTCGATGATCTTGGGCGCGCTCTTCCTTCTCATCGTCGGCGGAGGCGCCGCATCGATCGACGCGCGACTGACCCAGCACGACGCCAGCGCCGGCCAAGCCGGCCGAGCCGATGCCGGCTAGCACGACGCCTTCACGAGCCCTGCTCCCGCTTGTCCTCTTTGGTGCCCTGCTCTTGCCCGCTCCGCTTCCGTTTACGCAAACACCAGATCGATCATGTTCAGTTCTTCATGACGTCCAGATTGTGGCACCCGCTGCTGTCGCCGCCCCGGCATGCCTTGCGGTAAAGGGCGGCGGCGCGCGCGTCGTCCTTGCCCACGCCGCACTGGCCCTTGTTGTAACAAACGCCGAGGTTGTTGCACATGCTCGGCTCGCCGCCGCCGCACGCCTTCTCGTAGAGCATGACCGCACGCTCGTTGCTCTTGACCAACCCGCAGCCACCGAATTCGTAACACACACCCAGTTGGCCGCACGCGTTCATGTCGCCGCCGTTGCACGCCTTTTCGTACATTTCGAAGCCGCGTTGACCATCCATGGGGAGACCGCAGCCACCGGTCCAATAACAGCCGCCCAGACGCGTGCAGGCTTCCATGACGCCCGCGTCGCAGGCCTTCCGGTAGTAGACAGCCGCGCTCGGATCGTCGTCCTCGAAATTGGGGAGAGCGCGGTTGCCGAGGACGATGATCCTGAAGATACAGAAGACCACGACCACGCCGCAAGCAGACAGGCTTCCGATCTGGAGGAGCAGTTTCATTTCCTTGTCGCGCCGACCGAGTAGAGTCAGCACCACGGACAGCCCGAAAAACCCAACCACGACCAAGCGGACGATCTGAATGCCGTGCAGGGACCAGACCAGTGGAACGCGACCGAGCGGGAAAAAGCATCCCAGCGTTCCAACCAGCGCCACCATCAGGATGGCGAGACGTTGTTTGTGAATGCGCATGCTGCCCTGCTACCAAACACGATCGCCACACGTGGCGAAGCGAGAGACGGCGAGGATCGTGTCCCCACCGTCCCCTTTGCACTGGATATCGACGGGTCCGCGGAATTCTTGAACGCCCTCAATCTGGCAAACGAAACGCACGCAGGATGCGCACGGTCCAGTAGACGCCCCAAACGCCAAGCAGGACCAGCAACACCCAGATCCGATTGGACAGGTGCAGGCTTTGCGAGAGGTTTGCGCGCATGGCCTCGCGAAAGACCAGCAGCAGAAACAGCAACATCGCGTTGCCGAACCCGACCAGCAAGGATTGCAGCTTTTCGGCCGTACGCGCCCGCCGCTCGGGAGAAAGCCAGTAGTCCTTGTTGGGCAGGTTGATCAGCCGGGGGGGCAGGCGCACGACGAGAACCGGCACAATCCCGAAGACGAGGACCATGAGCCCCAGCACGCCAAGGTGCACGGCGAAGAAGGCGTCCTTGGGCATGAAGGCGTTGACGTTTCCGCCGGCATCGAAGTGCGAGGCCATGCGCAGGGGCAAGCGCGGGTAGTACCAAGCCATCTGCGCCAGCGTAGCGGCGACCAGCGCCAAGAAGACAACGCGCGCCCAGGTGAAGAGCCGCCTGGTTGGAAGATTCGCCGCGGGCATGCCGTGCGCAGCGTAGCGCAGTTCCCGTGGCAAGCGAAGCTCTTCGTCAGCGCTTCGTCAGCGCTCTTCTGCCCGCTTGAGCTTGCGCCACAGGGTCGCGGTACTGATGCCCAAGATCGCGGCCGCCTGACGGCGGTTGCCCCCGGTCTGCCGGAGGACATCCTGAATGTGTGCCTCGACGACCTCTCCGAGCGAACGCTTTCCCACGGATCGCCCAGGTCCGGCCGTGCGATGCACGATGGCCGACGGGAAGAGATCCGGGGTCAGATGGCCATCGCGCGAAAGAATCGCCGCGTGCTCGATGGCGTTCTCAAGCTCGCGCACATTGCCCGGCCAGGCATAGTTGGTCAAGAGGTTGATGGACTCGGCCGACAGCCGCAGGGCCGGCAGCTTCAGCTTCGTGCGGAACCGTTCCACGAAAAAGCGCGCCAAAGGCAGGATGTCTTCACGCCGCTGGCGCAAAGGGGGAATGGCCACTTCCACCACGCGTAGCCGGTAATAGAGATCCTCGCGGAAGGTCCCGGCGGTCAGGCCGGCCGATAGATCGCGGTTGGTGGCCGCCAACACGCGTACGTTGATGGGTCGATTCTTGCTCTCGCCCACGCGGCGGATCTCCCGTTCCTGCAGGACGCGCAACAGCTTGACCTGGGTGGCGTGGGAGATCTCGCCGATCTCGTCGAGAAACAGCGTCCCGCCCGCAGCGCTTTCGAATAGCCCCGCGTGATCGGAAGTGGCACCGGTGAATGAGCCCGCCTTGTGTCCGAACAGCTCCGAGTCGAGCAGGGTCTCGGGCAAGGCGCCGCAGTTGATGGCTAGAAACGGGCCCTTGCTTCGCACCGAACGGCTGTGAATCAGGCGCGCCACCACTTCCTTGCCCACACCACTTTCCCCGGTGATGAGCACCGACGAATCGAAGGGGGCGATGCGCGTGGCCAGCTCGAGCACGCGGGTGAAGGCGGGGCTGCGAACCTCCACCAGCGGCGGCCGCTCCAACCGCTCCAAGGTCGACAGACGGCGCGTGTTGACTTCCAGGGCGCGGGTAACCTGGCGAAGCTTGTCGCTCAGCGAGCGAATCTTGCCCTTGATGTCGTCCGCCGAGAAATAGGCCAGGGGCGCGCCAGGATCGCCCTCCCAAGACACCGCATCCTTGCCCACGGCCGTGCACACCCGGCCGCCCTGCGCGCGGCAAGTCTGTTCCACGAAGTAGATGTTGCGATTGAGAGCGTAGGACATGAATCCGCTGGCATAGCCGGCCAGCATCCAGCACACCGGTTGCTCGGCCTTGCCCAGATGGGCGATGTGCTCATCCGCCTCACCCGATCCGTGCCAGGTCACATCCATGAAAAAATGACCATCCTTGTCGCCGGTTTCGTCCAGGTCCAAGTGCTTGGTCACCCAGCGGGCTACGCCCTGCATGGCGTGCAGACGCGGTCCGGCTTTCACGAGCTCGAGGGGCTTGCTCCAGGAAAACACCCTGCGCATGGCCGCCGCGTCGGCCTGGCCCCAAAAATAGGAGTAGCGCGTAAGAATCCGCCGCGCCTGCCGGGCGCCGACCATTTCGTAGAGATCCTGGCGAAACTGGGCGAACGCGTCCGTGCTGTGCAGCACCAGGCGCCGGCCCTGGAAATCGATGACGCCATCGCGGAAGGTGAAAAGCTCGTCGAAACGCAGATCGTCGGCACGCATGAGCGTTTCACTATGAAACGTCCTGTTTCATCTTGCAACACCTCAACCATGGCCCGATCCACGACAGTTCCCGCAACCGGGCGTGCCGATTGCGGCATCCGGGACCCTGTCTCCCCGGCACGGGCCTTGCTGTAGGTCCCGGGCATGGCCAGCCAATGCGCGGCCCACACGAAAGGACCCCATGTACGATCTGCTCAAGAACAAGCTCGAAGGATTGCAAGGCGAGATGGTTGCGTTCGCCCAGGAACTGCTCAGGACACGCAGCCGCAGCGGGGATGAGAGCAAGGCAGCAGGCCTGATCGTCGACCAGATGAACGCCCTCGGCTTCGATCAGGTGTCCACGGATCAGCTCGGCAACGTCGTGGGAGTACTTCACGGCGTCGAGGACGGCCCCACCTTGATGCTGGCCAGCCACATGGACACGGTCGGCACCGGCAATCTTTCCACCTGGAACGAGTCGCCGTGGAGCGGACGCATCGAGAGCGGCCGCTTGCACGGTCTCGGCGCCGCCGACTGCAAGGGCGGACTCGCCGCGCAGGTCTTCGCCGCGGGACTCCTCAAACGCAGTTTGCTGCCCCTTCGCGGGAACCTGGTGGTGGCGGCCACGGTCCTGGAAGAAAACGGCATCTCCATCGGCATGCGCGGCTTGCTCAGCCACACGCTCAAGGACATGGGACTCGTACCAGACTACGCCGTGCTGGGCGAACCTACCGATCTCGGTCTTTATTACGGCCACGACGGTCGCGCCGAGATGGAAATCACGGTACGCGGGATCAATCCCTTCCGCGTTTCGGATGCCGCCGAGCTGGTTTCGCGCGCGCTCGACGAATCCGGCCACGAGGCCTCTGTCGAGGAAATCGCGGTGGGCGAGACCCGTTACGAGGACGGGCCCGGCTTCCGCCAGGCCGTCATCGCCTTGGAACGACGCCTCGGCTCGAACGACGAGGTCAACCACCTGGTCGCGCGCATGCGTGGCGAAGCGGTGCGGGCCGCCAGCAGCATCGGCTCCGTGGACGTGGAGGTCAGCGTTCGCGAACGCAACGAGGTTCTGCCAAGCGGGCTGGTGGTGAACGCAAAGCGAGTCACCCAGTCTTGGTCCACCGACCCGTTCAGTCCCCTACTCTCTCGCGCGCGCCAGGCCCTGTCCGCGGCGGGCTGCGAGGTGCGCCCGGGGCGCTGGAAGCTGGCCCGCCTGGGCATGGGCACCGCGGGCAGCCTGCTCGTGAACGAGCACGCCATTCCCACCATCGGCTACGGGCCGGGACACGAAGAGCAGGCCCACCGCGAGGGCGAATCGGTGGCCATCTCGAAGTTGGTCACGTGTGCCTACGGCACCGCGGCCATTGCGCACGGTCTGGTCGGCATCCCGGTTTTCGGATGGATCCCCGATAGCCTGTAACCCGCGGAGCGATCATGCGCATCATCGTGTTCAACTGTGGCAGCTCGTCGCTGAAGTATCGATTGATCGACATGCCGGGCGAAACCGAGCTGGCCGCGGGAGAAGCTGAACGGGTGGGACCGAAGACGGCCCTGCCCGGCTGCATTCACCACCATGTCGGGGACCACAAGGAAGATCACGCGCTGGACATGCCCGATCACAGCGCCGCCTTCGCCGCGGTGATGAAGCTGCTCGAGCGAGACTCGGGCCTTGTGCCCGAGGCCATCGGGCACCGCATGGTACACGGTGGGGCCATCTTCAAGGGCCACGTCGTCGTCGACGAACAGGCCTTCCATCACCTGGAAGAAGTGCAGAATCTCGCTCCCATTCACAACCCGCCCGCCCTGCGCCTCTTGGCGGCGTGCCGACAGCTCTATCCCAAGCTGCCCGAGACCGTGGTCTTCGACACCGCCTTTCACTCGACCCTTTCGCCCGCGGCGCGCACCTACGCCCTGCCCACCGAGCTGGCGCGCAGCCACGGCTATCGCAAGTACGGCTTCCACGGCACCAGCCATGCGTACGTGGCGCAAGAGGCGGCCAAGTTTCTCGGCATCCCCATGTCCGAGCTGCGGGCCGTGAGTTGCCACCTTGGTAGCGGCGGCGCCAGTCTGTGCGCCATCGTAGGCGGCAAGTCCGTCGACAACACCATGGGCTACTCGCCGCTGCAAGGGTTGGTCATGAGCACGCGCTCGGGCGATCTGGATCCCGCCATTGCCCTCGGCCTGGTGGCACGCGCGCAGGGCGACAGTCAGGCGGTGGAGAGCATGCTCAATCGCAAGAGCGGCCTGCTCGGATTGACGGGCGTGTCCGCCGACATTCGCGATTTGGTATCGGGCGACAGAACTGCCGATGGTACGGCACAAGGCCAGGCACTCTCGCGTGCGGCTCAGGTCTATCTGTGGCGAATCCGCAAATACCTCGGCGCCTATCTGGTCATCACCGAGCGTCCCCACTGCATCATCTTCACCGATACCATCGGCGAAAAGATGCCCTACGTGCGCTGGGCGGTGACCGCGGGACTCGACCAATTGGGCGTGGTTATGGACCCACTCAGGAACGCGGAAGCCCGGCCCTTGCCCGTGGATCTAGCCGCGCCCCGAAGTCGCGTGCGCATCCTGGCCATCGCCACCAACGAGGAAGTTGCCATTGCCCGCGCAAGTTACACGCTCTTGGCCAAACCAGAAAGGTTGCCGTCATGAATTCGCTCGTTCTCATTCCCGGTAAGACCGGCCTACGCTACTCGCGGGTTTGTTTCGACCCCGCTGTGTCCGAAGACGCCCCTGCCTCAGCCGATGACTTGCGCGGCACCACGGCGTCGGTGGGCGACATCCAGGCCGTGCTCGCCGCCACCCGCGACGATCGCGCCATCGACGTGCTGACCATCCGAGCGGTTTTCGGTGGGAGCGACTTCGCATCGCCCATCATCGTCGATGACAGGAACCAATCGCAGCTCCTGCGCTTGGGCGCGCAGTCTCCCATGTCCGTGGCCAACACCTCATCGCTCGTCGTGGACACGCGTGCCGCCTTTCCCAGGATCCCCATCGCCCTGGCTTTCGAGACCTCGTTTTTCGTCGATCTGCCCCACCGAGAGACGACCTATGCGCTCCCGACCGGCGCGGGACTGGCAGCCCGTCGCTGGGGCTACCACGGCCTGTTCCACGACGCGGCGACCCACGAGCTCGCGCAAACCCTGGGCCATGGAAAGCGGCCCGCACGCATGCTCTCCATCTGCCTCGATTCGCAGCCTGAAATGGCCGCCGTTCTTGGGGGAACGCCGTTGACCGTCACCAGCGGCAGCACGCCGATGGAAGGATTGCCGGGTGAATTCAACTGCGGCGAGATCGATCCGTCCATCGCCCTGGCGCTGGCCACGGATCCGACGCTGGGTCCAGAGCGCGCCAACCTTCTGCTTACGCGAGAAAGCGGCTTTCTCGGCATGCTGGGGTGGCCCGCGACGCTTGGCGAGGTACTGACGGAGAAACGCGCCCGGGTCGCCAGGGTTCGCGAGCACCTGCTGTACCACATGACCCTTGCCGCGGGCTCGAGCCTGGCCGCCCTCGAGGGACTCGACGGGGTAGTCTTTTCGGGCCGCTACGCCGAGCACGGAGACAAGGTCGCCAGCTACCTTCTTCCCCGCCTGGAACGAACCCTCGACCTGCCTGCCGGCTCGTTGCCCTGGCACATCTGCTCGACTCCTCTCGATGCCATCGTGGCAGAAGCCGGCATCTCGGCGCTCATCGCAAGTGGCGTGGCACGCGCGGCGGGGAGACAATAATAGCCATCCTCGACCCTTCGGGTGACGTCAGCCCTTCCGTCGGCGCCTCCGCGCCAGCAGCAGTGCGATCCCTGCGACGAGGAGTGGAACGGTCGAGGCCACATCCGCGGGCTTGGCCTGCCCAACCTCGCAGCTGCAACCTGACTTGTGCAGAGCCGTGTTCGGGCCGGCATCGCCCGCGCCGCCATCGCGGTTGCCACCGGCGCCACCGAGTCCAAGGATGCTGCCGCCAGCGCCGCCCAGGCTCGCGATGCTCCCACCGCGGCCTCCTGAATTTGGAAGGCCGCCGTCGGTGCCGACGCCGATTCCACCCGTATTGGGAAGGCTGCCGCCGTCGTTGTTCAGAATAGAACCTCCGCTGCCGCCGCGGCCGAGCGTCGAAGCGCCACCGGCGCCCCCGGCGTTGGGTAGAGAGCCACCAGCGCCGCCGAAGCCGCCGTCGGGATAGCGGGGCACGTCGACGGTGCCAAAGCCGCCATCGGGATAGCGGGGATCCACCACGATGACGGGGACATCAGGATAGTAACCGCCGTCCCCGCCCATGATTCCGCAATAATAGTCGTAGTTCGAGCAGGTGCCGAAGCCGTCGCAGGTGTAGCACGTGCCGCAGACCACCGCGGTTTGTGGATAGGCGCAATTCCCCACGCCGTCGCAGGTGGACTTGCACACACCGGTGCCGACGCCGCATTCACCTTGCGGATCGGTGCCCGCCGGATACGGGCTGCACTTGCCGACCTGCCCCGCCAGATTGCAGGACGAGCAAGTCCCCGTGCACGCGCTGTCGCAGCACACACCATCAGCGCAATTGCCGGAAGCGCACTCGGCCGCGCTGGCGCACACTTGACCGTTCTTGGTCTTGCAGGTACCGCTGCCGTCGCAAGACTGGCCGCTCGAACAGCTGCCTGCCACCTCGGTCCCGGCCTTGGCGAGGACGCAGGTGCCTTCGAACCCGGCCACGTTGCACGACTTGCACGCGCCCGAGCACGCGGCCACCTCGCAACACACGCCGTCCGCGCAATTGCCGGAGACGCACGAAGTTGCAGACGAAGGGTTGCAGCCCTCGCCATTGCCCAGGCTGCTCACCCTGTATTCCCAGGTCTCGCTGTTGGTGGAACTGCTGGTCATGCTCTGGCCGCCGAACAGGACCACCACGCCGCGGGCGCTGTCGAAAGCCATGGAGGCGGAGTATTGGTTGCCGGGCGACCCGGGCAGTGGGCGCACGTACCAAGTCGGGCCCTTGGCATCGAGCTCCCAAGTTTCTTGGTAGCCCATGTTCGGGCTGTAGGCATCGGTGAGAAGGATCTCGCGCCTGCGGATGGAATCGTAAGCGACAAGATCGTAATACCCATAGTCGAGGGAATCACCGGTGTCGAGCATGTTCCAGCCCGCGGAAATCGGATCCCACTCCCAGAACGCGCTCAGGCTGGCGCCGTAGCTCGACCCATCGTACAAGAACATCTTCTGCCGGCTTTCATCGTACGCCAGGATTGGGTTCGCGCGGGCCATGGGCGCCATCGCGGAAGCGGGCGGTGTTCGATTGGTCCAGGTCATGGCGGCGCCGTCCCACTCCCAGACCTCGTTGCGCATGGGATCCTTGTAGTCGCCCGCCGGCCCTGTGTAGTAGTAGTCGCTGATGCCCGCGAAGAGCAGGATCTTGTTGCGGGCCGTGTCGGTCACCATGCCGGGACCGTAGAGCGGGTCAGGACTGCTCGATGGATTGAGCTGCGTCCATTTTCGGGTGCTGCTCCCCCATTCCCAGGTATCGCCGAGCGTCCCCATGGAGCCGTTGCCGCCGTAGAGAATCAGCGATTTCCGCGCGGGGTCGTACGCGAGGGCCGCGTCCGATCGGGCTGGGGGCCGCACGTCCGCGACCACTTGCGCCCAGACTTTGCCATCCCACTCCCAAAGATCGTCGAGATACTGCCCGTAGGTCGCATCGGAGCCGGCATAGACGTAGGTCTTTCCTGTCGAAGGGTTGTAGGCCATGGCCTGGTTGAAGCGGGCAGCGGGCACGTCGAGAGGCGAGGTGCGGTTGGTAAAGGCGGGTGTAGCCGGATCGAGCTCCCACACATCCCGCAAACCCATGGAGCTACCACCCATGACCGGCGGTAGGATGATGATTCCGGCATCCGCCCTTCCGTAGGAGCCGTACGGCGCCACGCCTGCCACCAGCTCCATCCGAGCATCGGCGTCGTCGGCGACCAAGGACGCATACATGCGAGGCGAAGGCACGCCGCTCTCGCTCCCGGAGAGCCTCTGCGTCCATTCGCCGGTCGTGGGCTCCCACTCCCAAAGATCGTTCAGGCTTCCGCCATTGCCGATGTCCCATCCGCCAAAGACCACGACCTTCTTGCGATTGCCGTCGAAGGCCATGGCGTGGGCATAGCGCTGGCTCGGTTTTGTGCCCGAAGCGGTTCGTTCGGTCCAGGTCGCGGTCCCGGGATCCCACTCCCAGGTGTCCTGCTTGGGAACCCCCGCCGCGTTGGCGATATCGGTTTGCATGCCCGCGAAAAGCACCGCCTTGTTGCGCGAGGAATCCCACACCAGACCGAAGTCGTGCCGACCCGAAGGCGCGCTGGTCACTGTCTGCGCCGTCCAGGTATGCGCGGTTGGGTCGTACTCCCAGGTGTCACCGAG
Organism: uncultured delta proteobacterium; assembly: GCA_963824555.1. Classification (GTDB taxonomy): domain Bacteria; phylum Myxococcota_A; class Polyangia; order Fen-1088; family Fen-1088; genus Fen-1118. The sequence continues at coordinate 65,805 of CAWGPW010000034.1, forward strand.
AGAGACCGTGATTCCAGTCCCGTCGTAGGAAGCCGAATCGCTGCGACCGCCGCCGAAGAGCAGAATCTTGCCCGTGGACTTCTCGTAGACCATGCCGTGCTGGCTGCGCGCGGAGGGGTGGGCGCCGGCCGCGCTGACATCGGTCCACGCGGACGTCGCCGGATCCCACTCCCAGGTGTCCTCATAGTTGAAGCCGCTGCCGGCCCGCCCGCCGAAGAGCACGAGCTTGCCGCGAGTGGAGTCGTACACCATGCCCGCGCCCGAACGCGCTTCCGGCGCGGCGCCAGCGCCGGTTCGATTGGTCCACTTCCCCGTCGTCGGGCTCCATTCCCAGGTTTCCTGATTGGGCGTGACCGTTCCCGTGCTGGGATCCGTGTTGGTGCCACCAAACATCACGAACACCTTGCGAATTTCGTCGAAAGCCACGGCCTGCAGATAGCGGCCGTCCGGCGTGGTACTCGATCCGACTTTTTGCCAAACAGCGACCTCGGAGGGTGGCACCACGCCGAGGGCCACCTTGGCCGACTCGATATTCGAGGAATCCTCTTTCCGGGAGTCCTCGTTGCATGTTGCGAGAACAAGCAGGATGACAATGGAACTAGTTCTAGGCTTCATGGGCAATCCTTTGTCCAGAGAGGAAAATGCACGATGAATAATGACATTCGTGCGCAATTCTCGTAAGTGCCGGCTGTCACAAAGAAGCGAGCTTATGGCTGATCGACTGGCGGGCGGCCCACCCCCGAATAGCGTCAGCCTTTCCGTCGGCGCTTTCGAGCCAGCAGCAAGGCCGCGCCAACCATGAGAAGGGGCGCGGTCAGGCCCGGGCGGACCAGCTTGGCCTCGCCAACCTCACAGCTGCAGCCTGATTTGTGCAGGCTTGTGCTGGTGCTGGCGTCGCCCACGCCACCGACGCCCGGGACACCACCGCCAGCGGCACCACCCAAGCTCGGGAAAGCCCCGCCGGTGCCAACGCTCGGAATGGTTGCCCCGGCGATGCCCCCGACGTTCGGGATGCCGCCCCCGCTACCGCCACGGCCCGTCGTGTAGCCGCCGGATCCTGAAGCACCACCCCTGCTCGTTGCGTACCCGCCGGCTCCACCGTAGTTCGGCAAGGAGCCGCCGTAGCCGCCGTAGCCATAGCTGCCGCCGGTGCCGTAGCTGCAATAGGGGTCGTAATACGAGCAAGTGCCCGCGCCGTCGCAGGTCAGGCAGTTGCCACAGGAGACGGTGTACCCGGCGTAGGCGCAGTTGCCCACGCCGTCGCAGGTAGATTGGCAAACGCCGCTACCCATGCCACATTCCTTCTGCGGATCGGTGCCGGCGGCATAGGGGCTGCACTTGCCAACCAGTCCGGCCTGGTTGCAAGACACGCAGGTTCCGTTGCACGCACCATCGCAGCAAACGCCGTCGGCGCAGAAGCCCGAAGCACAGCTGCTGGCGCTCGTGCAAACTTGGCCGTTCATGGCCATGCAATTACCGCTGCCGTCGCAGGCCTGTCCCACGGAACAACTGCCGGCCACTTCGGTTCCCGCCTTGGCCAGAACGCAGGTGCCTTCAAGTCCGGCCACGTCGCACGACTTGCATGCGCCTGTGCACGCGGCGGCCTCGCAGCACACGCCGTCGACGCAGAAACCAGAGGCGCAGGTCGCCGCAGTTGCCGAGGTGCAGCCCTCGCCGTTGCCCAGGCTGCTCACCTTGTATTCCCAGGTCTCGTTGGTGGCGTACCCCGTGTTGGGGCTTTCCCCGCCGAAAAGAACCGCCACGCCACGCCCCTGGTCGAAGACCATGGAGGCGCCGTAACTCGCACCGGGAGACGGTGACAGGGAGCGCACGTACCAAGTTGGACCCTTGGCATCGACCTCCCAGGTCTGCCAATCGGACGAGCTGGAGGCGTTCGGATCGGCAAGCAGGACTTCGCGCCTGCGCTGCGAGTCGTAGGCGACCAGGAAGTAGTAGCCATAGTTGAGGGCATCCGCCGTAGTGCGGCTGGTCCAGCCGGCCGAGACCGGATCCCACTCCCAGAACATGCTCGGACTACCATTCATGCCGTCGTAGAGGAACAGCTTCTGCCGGCCTTCGTCGTAGGCCATGACTGGATACTGTCTCTCGGTAGGCACGTTGGTGGACGCGACCGGGGTCCGATTGATCCAGGTCAACGTGGCCCCATCCCACTCCCACACCTCGTTGCGCACGGGGTTCTTGTAGGGCATACCGGGCTGGGATCCCATGTAGTAGCTATTGTTCGCACCACCAAAGAGCAGGATCTTGTTGCGGGTGGTATCGGTCACCATGCCGTGGCCGGAAAGCGGGTCGGGCGAGCTCGCCACCTTGAGCTGGGTCCACTTCCCGGTGTTGTCATATTCCCAGGTATCGCCATAGGTGTTGTTGTTGTAGTAGTCGGCTCCGCCGTAGAGGATTAACGATTTCCGCACGGGATCGTACGCCATCGCGGCGTCGACGCGAGCGGGCGGTTGCGCGGCGGTGACCACCTGAGCCCAGGTCTTGCCGTCCCACTGCCAAAAGTCGCCCAGCGATTGCCCGCTCATCGAATCGTAGCCGCCGAAGATATAGGTCTTTCCCGTCGAGGGATTGTAGGCCACGGCTTGGCTGTAGCGAGCGCTCGGTACATCGAGCGGCGGCGTGCGATTGGTGAAAACGAGCGTGGCCGGATCGAGCTCCCAGACGTCCCGCGAGCCCGTTCCCCCGCCGCCCATGCCCGGCGGCAAGATGGGCATGCCGGCCGACCCGCCGGAGCCGTAGTAGCCGCCGGTCCCATACGAGCCTGACGAGGCCGACTCGCCTGCGACCAGCTCCAGCCGGGCGTGCGCATCGTCCGAAGCCAGGGACGCGTACATGCGCCCCGAGGGTGTGCCGCTTTCGCTTCCGGTCAGGCGCTGCGCCCATGCGCCGGTCGTGGGATCCCAGTCCCAAAGGTCGTTCCGACTTCCGCCCGTGCTGATGTCCGAGCCGCCGAAGACCACGACCTTGCCCCGTGTGGCGTCGAAAGCCATGGCGTGGCCGTAGCGCTGGGTCGGCTTGCTTCCCTGGATGGTTCGCTCGGTCCACGTGCTGGCCGCGGGATCCCACTCCCAGGTGTCCTGCTTGGGTACGCCCGCCGCGTTGGCGATGTCGACTTGCATACCCCCGAACAGCACGGCCTTGCCGCGCGAGGAATCCCATACCAGACCGAAGTCATGACGAACCGAGGGCGACGCGGTCACCGTTTGCGCCGTCCAGACGTGCGTTGCTGGATCGTATTCCCACGTGTCACCCAGCGAAATGCTCACTCCCGTGGCGTCGTAGGATGACGAATCGCTGCGCCCGCCGCCGAAGAGCAGGATCTTCCCCGTCGACTTCTCGTAGACCATGCCGTGCTGGCTGCGCGCGGTGGGGTGGGCCCCGGCGGCGCTGACGTCGGTCCATGCGCCCGTGGCGGGATCCCATTCCCAGGTGTCTTCGAAGTTGAGACCGCTGCCGGAGCGGCCACCGAAAAGCACGAGCTTGGCGCGCACCGAATCGTACACCATGGCCGCGCCCGAGCGCGCCTCGGGCCCGGACCCGGCGACGGTTCGGTTGGTCCACTTGCCGGTGGTCGGGCTCCACTCCCAGGTTTCCCGGTTGGGAGTGGTTGTTCCGGTATTGGGATCCGCGTTCGTCCCGCCGAACATCACGACCGCTGCCCGAGTTTCGTCGAACGCCGCGGCCTGCAGGTAGCGGGGATCCGGCGTGGTGCTCGATCCGACCTTCTGCCAAACGGCGACTTCGGTGGGCGGAACCAAACCCAAGGCTACTTTGGCTTCGATGTTGGTGGCATCGCTCGGAGCATCATCATTGCAGGTTGCGAGCAACAGCAGGGCGACGAGCGCGCCATTTCCAGGCTTCATCGGGGGCCTCCTTGCACAAGGGAACGAACCAGCGTCGCATCCTGACATCGATGGTCGATTCGCGTAAGTGTTCCTGGTCACAGGGCGGCGAAGTCAATAGCTCTTTCGCTCAATCTCCCATCGGTGCTATGGAGCTGGCCATGCAAGGCATGGAAGACCGCCTCGTCACCTTGGAGATCCGCTACACATATCTCGAACGCCAAGTTGACGAGCTAAGCCAGGTGGTCTTCACGCAACAGCAAATGATCGACCGCCTGACCAAGGAGCTCGCGCTGCTGCGATCCCGCGCTTCGGGTGTCGAAAACGGGCCAGGCATGGAGAAGCCGCCTCACTACTGAGCCGCCGTATAATGCGACTCGGGAATCTTCAGATCGCAGAATCGTGAGCCGCGGTTCCAAGGGCATGCCACTGCATTTCATGGCTGTTCATCTTGGCGAGTGGATGCAGTTCGGCTACGAAATCACCTCGGATGGCTCCACCCAAGCCTTCGTGACGAACACCTTCTCGGTTGCTTCCACCTAGCCTAGCGACAGTCGATGCGGTAGTCGAAGCGCAGTCCGCTCGAGGCCGGGAAGGTTGCCGCGCGGGTGGCTTTCTCGACGCATGCGGCGAGGGGTGTGCCGGCCACCTTGCCGCCCACGTGGACGTTGGTGACATGGCCGTCCTGGCCCACGGTGATCTTCAGCTCGGCGATGCCCTTTTGACCGAGTCGCTGGGCGCACCCGTTGCTGCGGGTCTTGACGCCGGCCATGACCCTGGAGATGTCGGCGGGTGACAACGGGGCCGCGGGCGGCGGAGCTTCGCGTTTGGGTGGAGGCTCGGGTTTGCTCTTCTGCACATCCTTCAGCAAAGCATCCAGATCCTTGTTCTGGCGCTTCTTGCCCTTGTTGTCCGTAAGCCCGTCGGCCATCAGGTTGTCGAGCGGATCGGACGATGGAGCGGCCTTGGTCTTCGCTGCGGGCTCGCTGGGTGTTGGCTTCGACTTGCCGCTGGGTGCGGCGGCCTTGGGCGCCTTCTCAAACTCGTCGTCGGCGGCGAAGGGATCGTCGGATCCAGAGGATCTCTTCGCGGAAGACGCGGCCCTCGCTGCCCCCTTGGTGGGCCGTGCGTGCGCCAGCGGAGCCTCCGCGACCACCGCCCGAGCCGCGCTCGACCTGTGACGAGTCGAGACTACTTCGGGTGTATGGGTCGGGCCGACAACCGGCTCGGGCTGTTTTTCGATCGCGCTTACGACAGGCTTCACGGCCGCGAGCGTCGGCGCGCCTGGCACCTCGGCCGCGGGCGCCTTGGGCTCTCCGGCCCCAAGCCCGGACGCCGGGGCAGCCACTGGCGCGGCTGCCTTGACTTGGGGGTTTACGGGTCGGATAGGCAGCGGTGCCGGCCGGCGATTCCCTGCAAAGTGTGGCGCAGATAGCCCCAGCATCGGAGCCACGCGCTCCACCAGCGTGTAGGCCTGCTCGGTCAGAATGGGCCCCGCGGCGACGCCACCCGCGAACACCAGGAAGGTCCACACCACCAGCCATCCCCAGCGCCGCTTGGGTTTGGGCTCGGGCACATGGGTCAGATGGGACAGGTTCGGCAGGTTGATGGGCCCCATGGACACGGGCAGGTTCAGCTCGGGCGGGGGCGCCTTGGGATCCGACCAGGGATTGTTTGGCATCGCGGGTCGGATATTAGCCGAAAAAAGCGCGCCCATGGCGAGGGCGATGGGAATGGCGCTGCGCTGTCATGGGGCGCCTGGACAGGGGGAATACCTGCCCAGGCGCGTCCGCAAGCTCGTTCCCGACTACTTCTTGAAGCTTCGGCAGGCCTTGACCAGGTCCTTGGCCTCCGCCGGCGTCACCTTGGTGGGCGGCATCATCATCTTGCCCTCGGGGCTCTTGGCGCCTTCGAGGATGATCTTCTCCCACTGCGCGTCCGTGGATCCGGCCTGCACCTTGGCATCGGTGAGATCCTTCATCTTGTACTTCTTGCCCATCGAGGTGGCCGCCTTGCCGTCCTTGCCGTGGCACCCCGCGCACTTCTTGCCGAACATCTCCATACCGTCCGCGTGTGCCGCGCCCGACACGCCGAGCACGAACAGGGCTGCCATCATCATCTTGAGTACTGTCTTCATGGTCTCGATCCTCCTTCATTTCCTAGGTTTCACAGACTCTCCGGACAAACGCCCTTGCGTGGGCGAGATCTGTCGTTGGCGTGGGATCTGGATTCGACGCTGGCAGTCCATGACGGCCTAAAGCAGAGCGTCTCTGTCTTGCTTTCGGTTTGACTAACACGGGTGAGTCGATATTCAAAGATCGACCTTCACCAGGCCACGCGAAGAGCTGCGTCGAGGGTTGTTCGGCCCTATACGGTGTTGCGACGAGGCAGCAAGAAGACCGGGATAGTGGGATTTAGCTACCCGCGCTGCAGGAAGATCAGCGAGGACTGGGTCCACGCGATGATGGGTGTCCACCAGATGCCGAACAGGATCAGCGCGGCCGAGAAGGCGCCGAGCATGATCTGGTAGCTGACCTTGGGACGCACCACCAGCTCGCCCTCGGGGGCGTCGATGAACATGGCGCGCACGATACGCACGTAATAGTAGAGCGACACGGCCGTATTGAGAGCCGCAATGACGGCGAGCACGACGTACCAGCCGCCGCCCTCCTCGGAATAGTGGTTCAGCACGGCCACGAACAGGTACCACTTGCCGGCAAAGCCCGCCAAGGGCGGCAGCCCGGCGAGCGAGAAGAGAAAGATGGCGAAGGTAATGGCCAACAGGGGATGCCGATGGGCCAAGCCCTTGCAGTCAGCGATGGTTTCCGACCCGGTCGCCTGGCCGATGGCGATGACCGCGAGGAAAGCCCCCAGGTTCATCACGAGGTAGATCAGCAAATAGATCATCACGCTCTGCACGCCGAGCAGCGAGGCAGCGGAAAGCCCCATCAGGGCGTAGCCCGCGTGCGAGATGGACGAGTAGGCCAACAGCCGCTTGAGGTTGTTCTGGTGAAGCGCGGTGAAATTGCCCAGGGTGATGGTGACGGCGGCCAGAATGCCAACGACGGCAGGCCAGGGAACATCGGTGAGCCCTCGCGCGACGCCTTCGGCGCCCGCGCCACTGGCCAGCGAGCTATAGAAGAAACGAATGGCGAGCGCGAACCCCGCCGCTTTGGGACCGACCGACAGAAAAGCCGTGAACGGCGTCGGCGCGCCCTCGTACACGTCGGGACACCACATGTGCCAGGGCACCGCCGCAATCTTGTAGCCAATGCCGGACAAGACGAAGATGACCGCGACCATGAGAGCCACGCGCAGGCCGGCCTGGCCACCCGCCACGGCTGGCATGGCCAGCCTGTCGAGGCGCACGCCGAGCCCAAGCAGGCTGGTGGTGCCGGTCAGGCCATAGAGGTAGGAAAGACCGAACAGCATGATGCCCGAGGCGACGCCGCCATAGATGACATATTTCAGCGACGCCTCGGCAGCGCGGCGATCGCCCGGCTTGTAGCCGGCGATGGCGTAGCTTGGCAGCGAGACCATCTCGACCGCAAGGTAGAGCATGAGGAGGTCGAGGGAGCTGGCCATCAAAAACATACCGAGAACGATGGACAGCAAGAGCCCGTAGAAGACGCCCAGGCGAAGCGGGCCGAATTCCGTCGCGCGCGCGGCGATGAGCACGGTGAGCGCGCCGGCGGCGAGAAACAGCCACTTGAAGAAGGTGGCGAAGGGATCGCTCGCGATCATGCCGTTGAACATGACGCGGCTTTCCACGTGCTGGAAGGCAAGGCAGCCGGCCGCGACGGCAAAACAGGCCAGCACGCCCAAGGTCAGGACAAGCACGCGCTGGCGGCTCCTCTTGAAGAGCACGTCCAAGAGAAAGAGCAGCAGCACGCCCACGCTCAGCACCAGCTCTGGCCTGAACCACGATGCGCTCGCGATGTTGAACTCGGTGGTAGTCATACGTTTCCCTTCGGGCCGGGAATAATCACATCGGCTTGAGGCCGCTGATCAGCTGGATGAGCGTCGGGTTGATCACCGACAAGATGGCCTGAGGATAGAAGCCGAGCACGATGGCGATGGCGCCGAGTGGGTAGAGCACGATGCGTTCGCGCCAGTTGAGGTCGGGATAGTCCTTGTAGATTGGGTTCAGCTTGCCCAGGAAGGCGCGGTGGATGGCCCACAGATAGTAGGCCGCGGTGATGATGACCGCGGTGGCCGAGATGGCCGTGAACAGCATGTAGGTGGGGAACGAGCCCGAGAGCACCAGGAACTCGGACACGAAACCGCACATGCCGGGCAGGCCCAGCGAAGCGAAGAACGCCAGGCCCGTGATGGCCGAGTACTCGGGCATGGCCACGGCAAGGCCACCGAAGCGGCCGATCTCGCGGTGGTGGGCGCGGTCGTAGATCACGCCCACGATAAGGAACAACATGGGCGAGATGATGCCGTGGGAGAACATGTTGAACACGGCACCTGAAATTCCGGCCGGGGTCATGGCTGCCATCCCCAGCAGGGTGAACCCCATGTGGCTGACCGACGAGTAGGCGATGAGCTTCTTGAGATCGCTCTGCGCCAGGCAGACAAAGGCGGCATAGATGATGTTGATCACGCCGAAGAGCGCGATGGCGCTGGCAGCCCATTCCGTGGCGTCGGGCAAAAGCGGATAGTTGAAGCGCAGGATGCCGTAAGGGCCCATCTTCAAGAGCACGCCGGCCAGGATGACGGAGACGGGCGTGGGCGCCTCGACGTGGGCATCGGGCAACCAGGTGTGGAACGGGAACATCGGGATCTTGATGGCAAAGCCGATGAAGAGCGCGACGAAGGCGATCTTGCTGAAGGCGAAGCCGAAGATGGCCGACGAGTGGGCGAACACCCCTTGCTTGCCTTGCGTGGCCAGGGCCAGCAGGTTCAAGGTGTGGCCGCTCGACATGGTGCCGTCGGCCAAGGGCGCGGCGTGGCTATTGTAGTAGATGCCGATGATCGCCAGCAGCATCAGCACCGAGCCGACGAGCGTGTAGAGGAAGAACTTGATGGCGGCATATTCCTTGCGCGGCCCGCCCCAGATGCCGATGAGGAAGTACATCGGCAAGAGCATCACCTCCCAGAACACATAGAACAGGAACATGTCCAGGGCGACGAAGGTGCCCATCATGCCGGTCTGGAGCAGAAGCAGCATACACATGTAGCCTGGCACCATGCGCACCGAGAAATGCTTGGGGTGATGACCGGCGTCGTCGCCTGGATGTCCGTGCTCGGTCATGCCCGCCATTTCGCTGTACTTGGCGCCGCTCCACCAGGGCATGGACGCGATGAAGGCGACGAAGGAAATCAGCCCGGTCAGAAGCACCATCGAGATGGACAGGCCATCGACGCCCATCAGGTATTCGATGTTGAAGCTCTTGATCCAAACGAAGTGTTGAACCATCTGCACGCCCGACTTGGCCGGGTCGAACCAGATCCACGCGAGGATCGCGCAACCCATGGACAGGCCGCTGGCCGCAAGGCCCGTGATGCGCGCCAACTGGTCGAGCGCATGGCGGGAAAGCCCCAGGAAAAACCTGGCCGCCGTGAAGAGAAGGATCACCGCCAGCCCGATGAGCGGGAAGAAGGTGGCCCAGGAAAGGACGTTCTGTTGACTGATCATGAGCGCATGTCCCCGGTCGTCGTCACTTGATGATGAAATTGAGGAGCACGATGGCGATGGCCCCCACCAGTGCCCCGTAGAGATAGGTTTGAATGCGGCCGGTCTGCACCCGGCGCAGGATGCTGCCCGCCGACAGCGCCGAGCCCGCCACCAGATTGACCGCGCCGTCGACCAAGTAGCGATCGATGACACCGTCGATATTCGCGAACACGCGCGTGACCGCGCCGGCCAGGTTCACGATGCCGTCGATGAGGTTCTTGTCGAACCACGACAGCGCGCGTGCCAGGCCCACCGAGCCGCGCAGCACCGTGGCCTGGTACAGTTCGTCGACGTAGTACTTGTTGTAGACCACGGTCCAAGCGCGCTTCCACCGTTCGAGCAGCTGGGCGGGCACCTGGCTCTTGTTGTCCTTGTAGAGCATGCGCGCGAAGAACCAGCCGATGACCCCGGCCCCGACGCCGATGGCCTGGAACAAGAACTCCGTCGAGTGCGAGGCCTCGGCGAACTTCACGATGGCGGGCAAGGCCGGTTCCAGCCAGTGTTCGAGGATGGGAGCACTGCCGGTCCAGGCCGTCGGAATGCCCAGGAGCGCCGCCAACACCGCGCCCGCCGCCAAGGTCACCAGCACGAACGTGATCGACCGCGGCGACTCGTGGGGTTTGTGACCGTGCCCATGTTCATCACCGTGCCCGTGCCCGCCACGGTATTCACCCGTGAACGTCATGTAGTAGCTGCGGAACATGTAGAAGGACGTTCCTGTGGCCGCTATGATGCCCATGAAATAGATGAGCTGCCCGAGCCAGGGCGCGGGGAAGCCGAGAAAGGCCATGCTCTCCTGGGTGAATGCCTTCCACAGAATTTCGTCCTTGGAATAGAAGCCGCTGGCCCAGGGGAAGCCGGCGATGGCCCAGCACGCGGCAAGGTAGGTCCACTTGGTAATGGGCATCAGCTTGCCGAGCCCGCCCATCTTGCGCATGTCCTGCTCGTGGTGGCAGCCGAGGATCACCGAGCCCGAACCGAGGAACAGGGTGGCCTTGAAGAAGGCGTGGGTGAGCAAGTGGTAGGCGCCGGCCCAGTACGCGCCCACGCCCACGCCGATGAACATGAAGCCGAGCTGGGACACCGTCGAGTAGGCAAGCACCTTCTTGATGTCGTACTGGAAGAACCCGATGGTGGCCGCGAAGAGCGCGGTGAGCGCACCGATGAACGCCACCCACCCCATGGCGGTCGGCGAGAGCGCGAAGATGAAATTGAGACGCGCCACCATGTACACGCCGGCGGTCACCATGGTCGCGGCGTGGATAAGCGCCGACACCGGCGTGGGACCGGCCATGGCGTCGGGCAACCACACGTGCAGGGGCAACTGCGCGCTCTTGCCCATGGCGCCCACGAAAAGCAGGATGCCGACCATGGCCAGCAGGCCAAAGCCGAAGAGCTTCTGGTTCTTGAGGTGCTCGGCCATGCCCGTGCTGGTGATGACGATCTGATCGCGCAGCTCGCGGAAGTTGAGCGTGGGACGGACCTTGACGTGGACGCTCTCGTGCTCGGCGGCCGGCACGCCCGCTTCGTGCTGTGCGCTCGCCGCCGTGTGCAGGCTGGCCGTGTCTGCGCCGGTCTCGGCGTAGGTCAGCTTGCCCTCCGGCCCCTTGTGCCACGCCCCGCCCAGCGCCCAGAAGAGCAGGAACAGCCCGAGGATGAAGCCGAAGTCGCCGAAACGGTTGACCACGAAGGCCTTCATGCCTGCCGCCGCCTTCTGCGGATCCGTGTACCAGAAGGCAATCAGCAAGTAACTGCACAAGCCCACGCCTTCCCAACCGAAGAACATGAGGACGAAGTTGTCGCCCATCACGAGCAAGAGCATCGAGAAGACGAACAGGTTCAAGTACGAGAAGAAACGCCAGTACGACGGCTCGTCCGCCATGTACCCCGTGGAGAAGACGTGAATCATCGTCCCGATGAAGGTGATGATGAGGGTCATCATCATGCTCAGCGGATCGAGGGCGAACCCGAGATCCACCGACACCTTGCCCGCCGTGAAGATATTCCACAGCGTGTCCTGCAGGAAGCGATGCTCGCCATCCAGCCCGAACAGGGTCGCGAAAGCCACGCAGGCCGTGGCGAAGGACAGCACCATGGCGCCGATGCCGATGCCGTGGACAAGGCCTTTGCCGAAGCGGCGCTGCAGGCGCACGCCCATGGTTGCGTTGATGAACGCGCCCACGAGCGGAAAGAAGGGAATGAGCCACAGGTAGCTCGCGCTTTGCGTGGCGAGCGGAACCAGATGGTTGGCAGCGTGTTCCAGCGTGTGTTCCATGATGACTTCCGCTGCTATTCCTTGAGCCTCGTGGCTTGCGACGCGTCGATGTTGCGCCCCATCTGGTAGATGGCGAGGATGATGGCCAAGCCCACGGCGGCCTCGGCCGCGGCGAGCACGATCACGAACAGACTGAAGACCTGCCCCCCGACGCCGCCGGCCACGTAGCGCCCAAAGGCAACAAGATTGAGGTTGGCGGCGTTGAGAATGAGCTCGATGCCCATGAGCACGGCCACGGCGTTGCGCCGCGTGACCACGGCGAGCATGCCGAACCCGAAAAGCAGGGCGCCAATGACTAGAAAATGATTGAGCGTCAGGTGTGCCATGATTTGCGCTCCCCTCCCTAGTCGGGTTTCACTTCCTTGCGAGCGATGACGATGGCGCCGACCAAGGTTGCGACCAGCACGACCGACGCGATCTCGAAGGGCAAGAGCCAAGTACCGAGCAGGCCGTTGCCGATGGCCGCCGTCGTGTCGACCACGGGCTTCTCGGCGGTAAGCTTCCAGGGCGCCCAGATGGCGACGAAACAGAGCAGCGTTGCCGTGACGAAAAAGACCACGTACCCGCCGACGAGCCCCATGCTTCGATTCGAGATATTGATGTTCTGGATCTGGCTGGTGAGCATGACCGCGAAGATGATGAGCACGAGCACGCCGCCGATGTAGACCAGGAGTTGGGTGATGGCCACGAAGTCCGCGGACAGCAGCACGTAAAGCCCGCCCACACCGACGAGAGACGAGAGCAGCCCCATGGCGCTCCAGAAGATGTTGCGCGACAGCGCCACCCCCGCGGCGCCGATCAGAGTCGCCAGGGCGAGAAACGCGAAGATGACGAGCTCGGTTTGCATGACCTAGTCCTTGGGCGGCTTTTCGGGAACGAGGATGGACGGGCCCGCGATCCACGAGGCCTTCGCCATCTTCTTGCGCAGGATTTCGCCCACCGGAGCGCGCGGGGCATCCTGTCCCTTGACCGGCCGGTAGAACGGCGCCGGCTTTTCAGGGTCGGGCACCCAGCGAAAAACCAGGCTGTCGATGGACTTCATGGTGGACTCGAATTCGCGCGTGTGGGCAATGGCTCCGGTCGGGCAAGGCTCGACGCAGAGGCCGCAGAACATGCACTTCGATTCGTCGATGTCGAATTGGGTGATGACCCGCTGCTTGGGATTCGTCGGATCCTTGTCGGTCGCGATCTTGATGACGCTTATGGGACAGGCGCGCTCGCAGGCCATGCAGCCCGTGCACACGTTCATGTCCACTTCGAGAATGCCGCGGTAGCGCGAGGGCAGCGTATCGGCGATGCGCTTCTCCGTGCGATCCGGATACTGCACCGTGATCGGCCGGCGCAGCATATAGGACAGCGTGACCGACAGGCCTTGGTAGAACGTCTTCACGACGTCCGTGATGTGCCCGAAATATTCGCGAATTCCTTCAGCCATCACCAATTGCTCAGATCCACGCGGTCACCCTTGACCCGATCGATGTTCCGTCGCGTATCGACGAGAAACTTGACCAGCAGGGCCAACGAGAAAATCGTGAGGACGATCCCGGTGATCTTCACGCCTACCGGCGGAACCAGGATCTGCCACAACAAGGTCACGATGAAACAGAGGAACGCGCCCGGCACCAGGTACTTCCAGCACAGGCTCATCATCTGGTCGACGCGAACGCGGGGCAGCGTCCAGCGCAGCCAGATGAACGTAAACACCAGCGCCCAGGTCTTGACCGCGAACACCAACATGGACAGCGCCTGGAAGACGAACCAAATGGGCTGCGGAACCAACCCGGTTCCAAGCGCGCTCTTGTACATCTCGTCGGTGACGCCGGGGACCTGCCAGCCACCCAGGAACATGGTCACGGCCAGGCCGCCCATGATCCACATGTTGGCCCATTCGACCATGAGGAAGATGGCCAGGCGAAAACCCGAGTACTCGGCATGGTAGCCGGCCACCAGCTCGGATTCGGCCTCGGGCAAATCGAAGGGCGTGCGGTTGCCCTCGGCCAGCGAGCTGGTCACGGCGATGAAAAAGGCGACGAAGGCGGCCGGATTGCGGAACACGAACCAATCCCACGGCGCCCCGCCCTGGGCGCGCACGATGCCCTGCATGGACAGCGTACCCGCCATCAGCACCGGCACCATGAGCGCGATACCCGCGGGAATTTCGTAGGACAGCACTTGCGCGGCGCCGCGGATACCACCGAATAGCGCCCACTTGGAATTGGACGCCCAACCCGACACCAGAATGCCGACCACCACGAACGCCGTCACGGCGGTGACGTAGAACGCGCCGACGTTCATGTCGGTGACCACGGCGCTTTCGCCGAAGGGCAAGACCACGAACGGGAGCAGCAGCCCGACCATGGAGAAATACGGCGCCCCGCGGAACAGAAGGCCGTCGGCCGAAGCCGGGATGGTGTCTTCCTTGAGCACCATCTTCACCGCGTCGGCCACCCAGGCCAAAAAGCCGGCGGCGCCGGTGCGGTTGGGGCCGATGCGGCTCTGCATGCGGCCGGCAATGCGGCGCTCGACCCAGGTGGAAACCCCGCCGAAAACCGCGGTGTAATTGACGGCGATGAAGGCGACCAGGAGGAGGAAGATGGCGTAGACCAAGTGGCGATAGGGCGAGCCGGCAAGGTCGAACCCGAACCACTGCTGAGCCATGGCGTTCAGCCGTTCCGGCGTGTTGAGTGGAAAAATCGCCAGGGCCGCGACGTAAAGCCCGAGCGGCACCCCGAACGCCATGAACAAGGTGACCAGGATCGCCAGGCGCGGGTAGCGACGCGTAAGCGAAGTCGAATCGAGCCCAAGTGTGATCTTCACCGGTCAACCTCCGGGGCCACGACGTCGAGGGAGGCGATGATGGCGATGAGATCGGCCACCATGATCCCGTGCGAGAGCTCTTCGATGATTCCCATGGCCATGAAGCTGCCGGTGCGCACGCGCAGGCGGTAGGCCTTCTCCGAGCCGTCGGAAACGGCGTAGTAGAGCATCTCGCCGCGCGCGGATTCCACGCGGCCCACGGCCTCGCCGGCTTCGGGCTTCAGCTTGCGCGCCACCTTGGCCTGGATGTCGCCCTCGGGCAGCTTGGCCAGGGCCTGGCGGACAATCTTCGAGGACTCGACCATCTCCCGCACGCGCACGAAAAAGCGATCCCAACAGTCGCCCACGGTACCGAAACGGCCGGTACCCACGGGAATGTCGAAGTCGAAGTCGGGATACGCGCCGTAGGGCATGTCGCGGCGGATATCCCACTCCACGCCCGAGCCGCGCAGGTTGGGACCGGCCAGGCCGTAGTCGATGGCCTTCTCGCGCGTGATGATGCCGACGTTGGCCAGGCGCTCGACGAAGATCTTGTTGAAGGTGATGAGGCGATCCCATTCCTGGATGTAGCTGTCCAAGTGATCGAGGAAGCGCAGCACCTTGGCCGCCCAGCCCTCGGGCAAATCGAAGGCTACGCCGCCGATGCGGTGGAAATTGAAGGTCAGGCGCGCTCCGCACAGCTCTTCCAGCAAATCGTTGATCGACTCACGCTCGCGCAAGGCGTGGGTCAGCGGCGTCGCCGCGCCGATGTCCTGGGCCATGGTACCGACCGAGATGAAGTGGTTGGAAATGCGGCACAGCTCGCCCGCGACGGCACGGATGTATTGCGCGCGCGGCGGCGCCTCGACGCCGAGCAAGTGTTCGATGGCCAGGGCGTAGCCCTCGTTGGCGAACATGGCGGCCAGGTAGTCAATGCGATCGGTGAACGGCATGTACCCCGGGTAGGGCACCATCTCGCCGATTTTCTCGAGCCCGCGATGCAAGTAACCGATGTCTGGCACCGAGCGACGAATGACCTCGCCGTTGGTCTGCGTGACGAAGTTGATGACCCCGTGGGTGGACGGGTGCTGGGGACCGAAGTTGACGACGATTTCCTCGTCGCTGCTGTCGGTGCGGCGAAGGATGTGGCGGTCGAGCTCCATGTCGATGGCCATGGCTAGCCCTTCCTTTCGGGATCCGCTGCCACTGGCTCCGTGGCCGTGGCCGTCGCCGTGGCCGTCGCGGCCGCCGCCGCAGCAATCGCCTTGCGCTTCTCCTCCGTCACCTTGGAAAGCTGCACCAGCGGATTCTGCCGCTCGTTGCCGATGCCGTGGTAGCCGCCGGCCTCTTGGTAGTCCTTGCGCAACGGATAGCCGACCCAATCATCGGGCAGCAGGATGCGGCGCAGATCCGAGTGCCCTTCGAAATTCACACCAAACAGGTCGTAAATCTCGCGTTCCAACCAGGTCGCGGCCTTCCACACGCCCTCGACGGTCGCGATGCTGGGCTTTTCACGATCGGTTTCGGCCTTCACCACCAGTCCGTGCCGGTGCACCAGCGAATAGAGGTGGTACACGACCTCGATGACCTTGCGTGCCGGCCAATCGATCGCGGTGATGTCCTGGCAGTAGTCGAATTCGAGCCCCGTCGTGGTCTTGAGGAAGTTGCAGACGTCGACGATCCTCTCGCCCTTCACCACCAGGAAGCGGTCGCCCTTGGTTTCCGACAAAGGTCCCACGGCATCGCCGAACTGCGCCTTGAGCTGGGTGCAAACTTCTTCCTGGGTCATGTTCACTTGGCCCTGGGCGAAGGAATCATCATTGGCGCCTTGGGATCGACACGCCCAGGCCGCATCTTGGTCTTCCAACGCTCGCACATCATGATGTCCTGGATGCGCAGAAGCCCCTCGGTCAGCGCCTCGGGCCGCGGCGGACAGCCGGGCACATAGACGTCGACGGGGATGATCTTGTCCACGCCCTTGCACACCGAATACGAGGTCTGGAAAAGCCCGCCGCAGTTCGCGCAAGAGCCCATGGACAACACGTACTTGGGCTCGGCCATCTGATCGTAGAGCAGCTTGGTCCGCACCGCCATCTTGTACGTCAGGGTGCCGGCCACGATCATCAGATCCGCCTGGCGCGGGCTGGCGCGGAAGATGGCGGCGAAGCGGTCGAGGTCGGCGCGCGGGCCACCGGTCTGCATCAATTCTATCCCGCAGCAGGCAAGTCCGAACAGCAGGTAGTGGATCGAGTTCTTGCGCGCCAGATTGATGGCGTCGTCGAGCATGCTGGTGTTGGTGAACAAGACGCCGGTGCCGGGCTCGACCTGATGAAAATCTTGCGTCGTCATCGGCGACTCTCAGGCGGAAAGCGAAATCTTGTCGTCGTGGGGCTCATGGGCGGTCCGCGGCCTCTGTGACAGATTCTTGATCCATTCCAGATCCCCGTGCGCCCAGGCCCACGCCAACCCGACCAGCAGCACGACGGTGAAGAACATCAGCTCGACAAAAGCGACCCAGGCGGTCCCTTTTTGGATCCACGAGGCGTAGACCACGACCACGGGAAAGGTCAGCGCGATGTCGACCTCGAAGATGATGAATACCAGGGCGATGAGATAAAAGCGCGGGTTGAAGTTGTACCAAGCCGAACCGATGGGCCGTTCGCCGCACTCGTAGATGGAAAGCTTGTCATCGTTCGGGAACCGAGGCCGCAGCAGGCGTCCGACGAGCAGCATGACCAAGGCGAAGAGGATCGCCACGACCGCGAAAGCGAGCACTGCGCCGAATTGGTAACCCATGAACACCTTCCGTCCGTGGCCCACGCGGGCCCTCGGGACGCCCTTATCTAGACGCTAAGGCCAAGAAGGTCAAGTGTCCCGGGATGCGGGCCAAGTCCACCGAAAAACAGGAGCGACCGCAGAGCACTTTCGATAACGCGACGAAAAACCCTACACGCGCTATTCTACGCGCCATGAGCGAGCTCGACCCCGCCGGCACAGCCGAGACACCGGTGTCTCCCGGCGCCGAACCCAACACGCCCAAGACGCGATTTGGCAACGAGGCCATCGCGCCCTACTTTTTCGTGGTCCTCTTCGTCCTGGCGCTCTTCGCTGTGGGTTACGTGCTGTTGCCCTTCTTCGGCGACATGGTCATCGCCTTCCTGTTCGTGATTCTATTGACCCCGCTTCATCTTCGGCTCGCGCGTTTGCTCGGGGAGAGGCAGGTGCTTGCGTCGGGGCTGATGGTCGTGGCGCTGGTGGTGGTCGGCTCCGTGCCCATCTTCCTGGTCGCCTCGGCCTTGCTCCGCGACATCAGCGAGGCCGCGGTGACCTGGGGCAGCGCCGGCCGCTCGCTGGCCTTGCGGGCCATCGCCGGACGCAACGGCGTGATTATGAGCGGCATCTCGAACATCGCTGGACGCTTCGGCATTGCCTTGGCCCCAGAATGGGTCGAGCGCGCCCTGCTCGACACCGGTCGCAGCCTGACCCAGTACCTGGCCACGCGCGCCAACGCATTCCTATCGAGCTTGCTCTCCACAGCGCTTCACGTGGTCATCACGCTGTTTTCGATCTTTTATCTCTTCATCCACGGCGACAAGCTGCGCACCTTCATCTATAAGTTGTCGCCGCTCGCCCACGATGAGGACCAGATCTTCATCAACAAACTGGGCGAAGTCGGTCGCGCCATTCTGGTCGGCAGCGGAACCAGCAGCCTGCTGCAAGGGTTGGTCGCCGGTATCGCCTGGGTGGTGGTCGGGCTACCTTCGCCGGTGCTATGGGGAATCCTCATGGCCATCGCGGCGTTCTTGCCGCTCGTCGGAATCGCCGCGGTCGTTCTTCCCGCCACCATTTATTTATGGATAGATGGGCGTCCGCTCGCCGCCGTGCTCTTCCTCGTCTTCTGCATGGGCCAGTCCTTCTTCTTCGAGTACGGCCTCAAGCCGCGCTTGATGGGCTCCTCCATGCGCATGAACAGCCTGCTCGTGTTCCTCAGCCTGCTGGGAGGCATCATGGGCTTCGGCATGCCGGGCATCATCTACGGGCCACTCATCATGACGCTTTTCCTGACCCTCGTGCAGCTCTACCAAACGCGCTACCAGCAACACATCGCACGGCGACTCTCGGTCACCCTCCCGATCGGCCAAGACAAGCCTAGAGCCGACCCTACGCGATGAACGCGCAGCGATGATACAATGCCTCGAAAGGTCTTCCCGTGGCATCCCTCAAGGTCATTTGTCCTAAGTGCTTCAAGGGACAGCAAGTCGTCGTCGACATCCCACTAGGCGGTATCGACCACGTTTGCCTGTTTTGCAAGACTACCTTCCGGATAAGACCGCCGGCGCGTCCTTCCTCGGACGATCTGCCCGTGGCGCGCGAGTCCGTCCCGAGACCCAGCGATCTACCGGCGGCGCGCGAGTCCGTCCCGCGGCCCAGCGATCTTCCAGTAGCACGCGAAGCCGTCCCACGTCCCGGCGATCTGCCGGTGCCACGCGAGACGGTTCCGAAGCCCTTCGACCTGCCGGCGGCCCGGGAGGCGGTTCCCCGTCCGGGCGACCTGCCAGCTCCACGCGAAGCTGTCCCTCGTCCGTCCAACCTGCCCATGGACCGCGATGCGGTTCCCCGCCCGACCGACCTGCCCATAGACCGTGATGCGGCTCCGCGTCCAGGCGACCTGCCCATGGACCGCGACGCGGTTCCCCGTCCGACCGACTTGCTGCTCGACCGCGATGTGGTTCCTCGCCCTGGCGACTTGCCGATTGCCAAGGCGTCGGGTCTCCAACCGCCTGGATCCTCGGCCGAGCGTTCGCCAAGCAAGACTCCTCCGCTGGGGCTGGCCTTGGAGCTGTCCTTCACGCAAGCCCAAGATTCCGCCGAGTGGAAGTGCGCCGCTCAAGCTCGGGGATCCCTTCGCCGAGTCATTCGACCTGGGACCGCCGCCCCCCTCCGCGCCTTCGCCGGCAAAGGCTCCAACCATCTCGCACCCACCGGTTCAAGATGCAAGGCCTGAAGCGACGATGCCACCGCGGCCACACAAGCCGCCTCCGCCGCAGCCGCGATCTGGGGCCTCCACGACGCCGCCGCCCGTTCCCCGTCCGGGTACCAGACCCGTCGATCCTCCATCGGGGACGAAGGCGCGGTCGACCGCCAAGCCAAGTCTGTCGCCCTTGGTGCCCACCCCGCCCGAGCCCGCGCTGCAATTCGATCACGTCGATCCAATGCCCGTGGATGTGCGTCCGGCACGGCAGGCGCACGCGAGCAAGACCGGCGGTGGTGAGAACCTGGACTTGGGCTTCAGCCTGGAGCTCGAAGGCGATTCTCGCCCCTCGTCGAATGCCGGGCCATCGGCCATTCCATTCCCAAACGCGCGTGTGGCCAGCGAGGGACTGGCCGAAGCCGCCGCGGCTGGCGACGACGAAGTCCCGGCGCTGGCGCCTCCCACCAGTCGCGGCGCCTCGGCGGCGCGGGCCTTGCGCCCGGTGGCCAAGAAGGGCGGCCTTCCGCGCTGGGCATACGTTGCCACTGGCGGCGTGGTCTTGGCGTTGGCTGGCGTGCTTGTCGGCTTGCCGCTGCTCCACTCGGCCCCAAGTCCGGAGACGGTGATAAGGCCATTCCTGCCGGAGCTCGCGAAGGACAGCTTTGTCGCCTATCGGAGCGCGGCGGATCAGCTAAGCAAGACCGCCGCCAAGCTCAAAGACAAGGGCGCGGGGTTGCGCCTCAGGGCAGCCGAGCTGATTCTCACCTCGTTCGCGGCACACGGCGGGCAACCGGCCGATGTGACCCGGGCCGAGGAGCTCATGGAAGGCGCGAGCCGGCAGGTGAAGCTGACCCCTGCGCTGGGCCGTGCGCGAGCCCTGCTGGCCATCGCCGAGGGCAAGCCGCGCGAGGCCGAGACGCTGCTCACCGATCGTGCGACACCGGAGAGCAATCTGATATTGGGACTGGCCCGCCTCGCCGATGACAAAGTGGGCCCGGCGACCGAAGCGCTCCGTCGCTACGTCGCCGCCAAGCCGTCCGAGGCGATCGGGCACTATTTGCTGGGTCGTGCTTTTGCAGCCGCGGCCAACCCGGATGCCCGCAAAGAGCTCGAAGCAGTCTTGGCCAAGAATCCCGCCCATATGGGCGCCCAGATCGGCCTCGTTCGTTTCGAGGAAAACCCGGAGAAACGGCTGTCCGCCGCTCGTGGCTTGGCCGACAAGAAGACGCCGGGCGCGGGGCCGGCCGAGCTCGCCGAGCTGCAGCTCCTCATCGGGCAAACGTTGCAGACCCTTGGGCGAACGCCCGAGGCCATCGATGCATTTCAGCGCGCCATCACCAGCGAGAAGCATCTCGTAGCAGCCTACATCGCGCTCGGCGAGTCCCTGCTCTTCGAGGGAAAGTACCCGCAAGCCTTGGAACGGCTCAAGGCGGCGGGCCCGACGCTGGAATCGAGCCCGGCGGGCAAGTTCAACATGGGCGGCGCCTTGATCGCCACCGGCAATGCCACGGAAGGGCTTGCACTCATCGCTGCCGCGACCAAGGACCGCGCCGACGATCCGCGCGGCCCCTACTGGACGGGATTCGCCGCGGGAGCGAAACAGCCCCCCGATCTGACGGCCGCCGAAATGGGATACCGGGACGCCATCAAGCGGGACCCGAAGTTTCTGCCCGCGTCGCTCAAGTTAGCGGCGCTCCTGCAGCAGCAGAATAAGGTCGAGGACTCGATGACCGTGTTGCGAACGGCGGAGGAGGCCGGCGCGCCACCCGCGGTGTTGCAGCTGGCCTGGGGCGAGGCTTTGATTGTGGCCAAAGAGCCGGACAAGGCCGAAGAGATTTTCCAGAAGGCCCTGGAAAGCGACCCGAAGTCCATGTCCGCCCGCCTGGGCGTAGCGGCTGCCCTCGAGGCCCAGGGCAAATTGGCCGAAGCCAAGGCATCGCTGGAAAACAGCCTCAAAGCCTCGCCGGAAACCCTGGGTCTACGTGAGCGCCTTGCCCAGGTTTGCCTGAAGATGGGCGAGAAGAACGAGGCCCTGACCCGCTACCAGGAGGAAATCCAGGCCGGCCATGCGACGCCGGCATTGCGCCTGGATGTCGCGCGATTGGCGCTCGATTTGGGCAAGATCGAGCTCGTGCAGAGCGAAGCCAAGAAGGTCCTGGACGAGTCTCCCCGCAGCGCGGAGGCCGCCTACTTCATGGCGCGCGTGCACGAGGCCCACAACGAGTATGGCGCGGCGGTGCAGGAGTACCGCCATGCGACCACATGGGGCAACACGCCGCAGTTCGCCCTGGCCTTCGGACGACTTTTGGACAAGCTCGGCAAGCAGCCCGAAGCGCTTCAGTCCTACGCGAACGCGCTGTCGCTGCCGGAGGCGCGCGTGGAGCGAGGACGCATCTACTACCGCAGTGGCGATTTGGAAAGCGCGCTGGCGGATTTCCAGTCCGCGTCCAAGATGACCCCCAACGACGTCGAGCCGATCATCTTGCAGGGCCTGTGCTACGACAAGATGGGAAACGCGTCCAAGTCCGAAGAGGCCTGGCGGGCGGCACTGCGCGCCGATCCGGAGGCTCCCGAGCCTCACTACCGTTTGGGCCGCATGGACATGGATCGCGCCAAGCCCGCATCTGCCATCGAACACTTCCGCAAGGCAGAGGCCAAGGCGCCCGAGAAGATCACGTGGCGGGCCGATCTGTATTTCGGACTTGCCCAGGCCGAGCTGCTGACCGGAGCCAAGGCGCTCGCCCTGAGCGACTTCAAGAAATACCTCGCCATTGCCCCGCCTGATGCACCGGCCCGTCCCGAGGCAACGCAAGAAGTAGCGCGCCTCGGTGGCGGCAAGAAGTAGAGCCCGATCGTCGAAGCAAGATCCCAAAGTAAGGCCCGCGCTTGCGGGTAGCCCCGCGTTGTCGGCCGCGGGCACGCGACGTTGCGGGTGCTATAAGAAGGCGCGATGCCCACGGTTTACGTCGAAACCTATGGCTGCCAGATGAATGTGGCTGACACCGACATGGTGCTCGGCCTGTTGGCGCAGGCCGGTTACGCGCGCACCGAGGATCCGGCAGGCGCCGACGTGATTCTCATCAACACCTGCGCGGTGCGAGAGCGCGCCGTCGAGCGCGTGCGCGGTCGGGCCAGCGCCCTGGCCCAGCACAAAGTCGCCGGCAAGCGTGTGGTTCTGGGCATCACGGGTTGCATGGCAGAGCACCTGCGAGGCGACCTGCGCGAGCAAGCGCCATACGTGGATCTGGTGATCGGTCCCGACAGCTACCGCCGGCTGCCCGAGTACATCGAACGGGCGCGCCAGGGCGAAGCGGTGCAGGACACGGCGCTCGATCCGCACGAAACCTACGAAGGGCTCGACCCGTCCCGCACCATGACGGGCTCGGTGGTAGGTCACGTCGCCATCCAGCGCGGCTGCGATCGTTTTTGTACGTTTTGTGTCGTGCCCTTCACGCGCGGCCGCGAGCACGCATCCTCGCCCGACGAGGTGGTCCGGCAAGTGCGCGCCATGGCCCAAGGTGGGTTCAGCGAGGTCCAGCTGCTCGGACAGACCGTGAGCTCGTATCGCTTCTCCGCGGGCGGGCGCGAGGTCGGTTTCGCCGATCTCTTGCGCCAGGTCGCAGCGGTGGACGGCATCGAGCGCATCCGTTTCGTGTCGCCCTACCCGCTTGGGTTCACCGCCGAGGTCATCGCGGCCATGGCCGAGCTGCCCAAGGTGTGCAAGCACGTGCATCTGCCCCTACAATCGGCCTCGGACCCGGTGCTCGATCGCATGCGCCGCGGCTACGACTTTGCAACCTACGTCGCCCTGGTGCGAGCCCTGCGCGAGGCCATGCCCAGCATCGCCATCACCACCGATTTCCTGGTCGGCTTCTGCGGCGAGAGCGAGGCGGAATTCGAGGACACGTGTCGTGCGCTCGTCGAGCTGCGCTTCGACAATGCCTTCATGTTCGCCTATTCGGAGCGCAAAGGAACGCTGGCCGCGCGCAAGCTGCCCGATGACGTGCCGCCCGAGGTGAAGCAACGGCGCCTGGCCCATGTCATCGAAGCGCAGCGCAAGATCACCGCCGAAATCTACGCCGCCCAGGTGGGCCGACGCGAGCGCGTGCTGTGCGAATCGCCGTCGCGCCGATCGCCGGACGAGCTGCTCGGCCGCACGGACAACTTCCGCCCGGTCATCGTAAGCGCGGGCGCTGCGGTGGGCGAGCTCGTAGACGTGGTCATCGATCGCGCGGGACCGGGAACGCTGTACGGATACCCACTTCGCGAGGGATCCGCCCATGGCTGATGGCAAGCGCGCAGCGGTCAGCTTCGTGTGCATGGGCAACATCTGCCGCTCTCCCACGGCCGAGGCGGTCATGCACCACCTGGTGCACGAGGCCGGCCTGCAGGACGCCATCGCCATCGACAGCGCGGGAACCGGCGCATGGCACGTGGGTGAAGAGCGCGACCGGCGCAGCCGGACCTTGGCCCGGCGACGGGGCATGCCCATCACGGGACTGGCGCGCCAGTTCGTCCGCGGCGACTTCGATCGCTTCGATCTCGTGCTGGCACTCGACGAGGAAAACGCACGCGAGCTTCGCCGCCTGGCGCCGACCGACGAGGCGCGCGCCAAAATCCATCTCTTGCGCGAGTTCGACAAGAACGCCGGGCCCGGCGCGGAGGTTCCCGACCCGTACTACGGCGGTCCTGAAGGTTTCGACTTGGTCTTCGACATCTGTCTCTCGGCCTGCCGAGGACTTCTCGAACACCTGCAAAAGACCTATCAACTCCACCGCAAGAACCCTCCACTCACGCGACGCACGCCATGACCCGCAATGCCGTGGTCCCAGCGGTCGAAGCGGCACTGGGCAGCGCGGTCGTGACCTGGGACGGGGTTTCCGGCGGCGACATCAACGAGGCCCACGAGGCGCGGCTCGCCGATGGGCGCTGGGTGTTCGTCAAGAGCAACCCCGAGGCACCCGCGCGGATGTTCGAGGCCGAGGCGCGCGGGCTCGACTGGCTCGGGCAAGCCGGCGCGTTGCGCGTGCCCGAGGTCTTGGCGCGAGGGCGGAATTTTCTCGCGCTCGAGCACATTCGGCCCGGCCGGCGCAAGCCCGACTTCGATGAACGGCTCGGCCGTGGCCTGGCGGCGCTTCATCGTGCGGGCGCGTCTGGTTTCGGCCTCGATCACGACAACTTCATCGGGCGGCTTCCGCAGTCGAATCAGCCCCTGCCGACTTGGGCCGGGTTCTACCGCGAGCGCCGCCTGCTGCCGCAACTGCATCTGGCCACCGCTGGGCACCGGACCAGTACGGCCATGCGACGCGGATTCGAGGGTCTACTGGCGCGCCTGGAAGAGCTGGTCGGACCGCCCGAGTCGCCCGCGCGCCTGCACGGCGATCTGTGGGGCGGCAACGCCATGGTGGATGAACAAGGCATGCCTTGCCTGATCGATCCAGCCGTGCACGGCGGCCATCGCGAGGTTGATCTAGCCATGATGCGCCTGTTCGGCGGATTCGGGCCGCGGGTCTTTTCGGCCTACCACGAAGCCTTCCCGCTGGCGCCAGGCCACGAGGAGCGGGTGCCGCTCTACCAGCTCTATTTCCTGATGGTGCACGTGAATTTGTTTGGCGGCGCCTACGTTGCTTCGGTCGAACAGGCCCTGGCTAGGGTATGGTCCTAGCCCCAACCGCCACCCGACCCGCAACGAATGAAGCCTCGACATCCGCCTCCGCCGCACGCCTTCGTCTACCGCGCTGGGATTGGCCTCGCGGGGACGCACATCACGTGCGACGCCACGGGATTCGCGAGCGACCTCATCTTTCTGTCGCATGCGCGCGCCCTGGCGCCGCGGGGGCCGGTCGCACTGGCGGGCGCGCGGGCGGGCCGGCGGCAGATCGTGACCACCGAGCTCACGCTGCGCCTGCTCGGCGATGCAGGCGAGAAGCTGCGCTCGCGCGCCCTGCCCGCGGCCTTCGGCCGCCCGTTCAATCTCGGCGATCATCGCATCGAGGTCGTGCCCACCGGCCACTTGCCTGGCTCGGCGGCCCTTCTGTGCGAAGGCGAGGAGCGACGGCTCTTCTACCTTGGCGCCTTCTGCCCCGAGCCACTCTGGGCGGGCCTCGCGGCCAGCGAAGTGAGAGACGCGGATGCCGTCTGTGTCGACGCCACTTTCGGCGATCCGCGCCTGACATTTCCCCCACGCGGGGAGGCCATCGCGGACATTCGTACCTTCGTGAAGACGACGCTCGGTGATGGGCGAACGCCCGTGCTGCTGGCCTCCCCCTTCGGCGCTCTGTCCGCCGTTGCGCAGGACCTGATCGAGGCCGGCTTCGCCCTGCGCGCTCACCCGCGCGTCGCCGCGGTACTCGCCCGCCTGCGCGCGGCCGGCGAGCACCTGCCAGCTCCAACTCGCTTTGCTGGGCGCATCACGAAGGGCGAGGTGCTGCTCTGGCCACCCGAGGCGCGGGACGCGGAAAGCCTGGCGGCGCTCGACAACCTGCGGCTCGCCCTGGTGTCAGGTTCCGCGGTGGAGCCCAGCGTGCTCGAGCACCTGCACCTCTCGCAGGGCTTTGCCTTGACCAATCTGCCCAGCGCCGCGGAAATCCTAGCCGCCATCGCGGCCACCGGCGCCAAGGAGGTCGCGCTCTTCCACGACGGCGCCGAACCCTTGGCCACGCTTCTGCGCGAACGCGGCTTCGATGCGTACGCGCTGGGACCGCCCCGCCAAATGACGCTCCCAGGCGATCTGTAGCACTGGGCGCAATTTCTTCGGCGGGCGTGCGTGTCAAGGTGGAAGTGACGCGGGTTTAGGGCTAAGACTGTCATCGTGTTCAATCTCGGAGCCGGCGAAATCGCCGTCGTGCTGGTCGTCGCATTGATTTTCCTTGGGCCCAAGATGCTGCCCGAGATCGCGACCGGTCTGGGCAAGGTCATCCGCGAGATCCGCAAGGCCACCGCGGACATCCGGCAAGACATCGAGCTGGACGACATGATTCGCCGACCGCTCCAAGAGCTGCGCGACGCGGCCACCTTGCCGCCCGAGGAGCTGAAGCGGCGGGATGAAGCCAGGGCCGCGCAGCGCAGGGCCGCGGAGGAGGAATCCAAGCGCAAGCAGGCGGAAGCCAAGGCCGCCGAGGAAGCCCAGCGCAAGCAGCAGGAGGCCGAGGCGGAGGCGCAGCGCCAACGAAAGGCGAACGAGGAGCTGGCCAAGGCGGCTGCGGCATTGCCAAGGCCCTCCGGCCCGACCGATGTGGTCAGCTCGGGCGGGACGATGATTGCAAGTCCGCCGCCGACCGACGACATCCACACCCTGACTCCCTTGCCCGATTTGCATTCTCCACCACCTGCGCTCACCGCCCATCCGCCACGGCTGCCACCCCCCCTGCCGCCACCATCCCTGCCGCCTCCTCGTCCAACCGCTGCCAGGTCCGAAGTCCCAGAAGACGCGACCGTTGTCGATCTGCACGCGCATCTCCATACCGCGACGGCACAAGCGACAGCCCCGGCTACCCCGGCTAGCCCGCCCCCCTCGCAGCGAGCGCAACCGACGGTGTTACAGAAGCGTCCGCCGGAAAGCAAGAAGGGCTAGATCATGGCGGAACAAGAGTCCGATGTAACCCAATCCGCCACGCAACAGAGCGGGGATCCCTACCTCGCATCGGAGACCACTCCTCTTCAGCTCGGTGGCGCAACGGCAGCGGCCGGCGAACCCGATCGCACCGGCGAGAAGCGCATGTCTTTTCTCGAACACCTGGTCGAGCTGCGCGTGCGCCTGCGCAACGCCGCGCTGGCCTTTACGGTGGCGATGATCGCCTCCTTCATTTTCGTCCAGCACTACTTCGACTGGCTCACGCGGCCGGTTCGCCGCGGCCTGCGCGACGCCGGCCACGAGATGAACTTCTACGCCAAGAGCCTGACCGAGCCGTTCTGGGTCTACATGAAGTTGGCCATCGTGGGTGGTCTATTGATATCGGCGCCGTTCATTTTCTGGGAGCTGTGGCGCTTCGTCGCGCCCGGGCTCTATCGCAAAGAGCGCCGCATCGGCGTGCTCGTCGCCACTGCCACGGGCGTTTGCTTCCTGGGCGGTGCGGCCTTCGCCTATTCGTTCATGTGCGAGCCGGCGGCCTACTACTTGACCAAGTTGTGCACCAGCTTCGCGGGCGATCTTCCGTTCAAGCTCGATACCATGTTGATGATGGACGAGGTTGCCAACTTTCAAATGATGACGCTGGCGGGGTGCGGCCTCGCCTTCGAGCTTCCCGGTCGTGCTTTCCATCTTGGGTTGGATCGGCCTCATCAGCAGCCGGGGCCTGCTCAAGTTCAACAAGTACGCCATCGTGCTTGCCTTCGTGGTCGGCGCCGTGCTCACGCCGAGCACGGATCCTTTCACCCAAACGCTCTTGGCAGTGCCCATTTTCGTGCTCTACAACCTGAGTATCCTGGTGGTCTGGCTGATCGAGCGCGGCCGGCGCAAACGCGACGCGGCCCTGGCCACCTGATCTCGGCTACGTGATCTTGTACCAGCCGAGCATGGCGACGGAGGTGACCGCCATCCAGACGATGGCCGTGTTGCGTGTCGACTGGCTGTGCGCTTCGCCGACCTGGGCGTCGAGCTCGGCGAAGCGATGCATGAGCTCTTCGGTGCCCGGCTGCCGAGAGAGCAGCTCTTGTTCGACGCGCAACTTGTGTACTTCGGTCGTGCCCGGACCAAAGCAGTAGTACACCGCAGGAAGAAAACCGAGCACCAGCGCGAAGACCAAGCCCAGAAAGGCTCGCTTGGCCGGCTTGCGACGAAAGTCGCCGACGTGGAAGCCAGCGGCCTTCTCTTCCATCTTGTTCGCCGCCTCGCGCGCCGTCGAGAGGCACTTGCGGCATCCCGAGGCCTTGGACTTGTCGTAGTAGAGGCCGTGCTGAACGCACCTCACCAGGTTGAGGTTCTTGGGATCCTCGTCCATGGCCACGCCCGAAGCTCCACCCATTCCCAGGTCGCGCAGGGAGCCGGCCGAGGCCGTCGATCGACTGCGCGCGGCAGACGGGTCCTCCTCGGAACCGCCGCGATCACCTCGCGCCAGCTCCAATTTCGGTCCGGGCGAAATATCGAGAGCCAGGCTGGAACCCGAGGGATGGCTCTGATGGGTTGGGTGCCCTGGCGGCGCGGGCGTAGCGGCTTGACAATCTCGACCCGAAACACCGAGCACCGGAGTCGCGGCGCGCTTGGGCTGGAAGGGATCGTGCTCTCCTGTCTTGGCCGCTATCCGCAAGGGAGCCGGCGTCACCGGTGCGAAGGGATCGCCCGAGGATGCGGGAGAGATCGCAGGCAGGTTGAATCCCCCACCGGCCGCGGCCCCCAACTGAAGATTGGATGAGGTGGCCGCAGGGTCGCCACCCAGTGCGACGGACGCTCCCGGCCAGCCGCTCCCGGGAGAAGGCGTGACGACCTTGGCCCGCGCTACCGGCGAAGGCATCGTGGGCGAGGGTTGCGACATCGGCGTGCTCGACACCTGACTTGGCGAGGGCGAGTGGGTGTGCCCGTGGGCGCCGGCCGGGCGAATGACCGTCACGGCCCCGATCGACTGAAGATGACGAACCAAAGCCTGCGCCTGGGCCTGTTCCAGACTTTGGCCGGCGCGCAGATTCTTGGCCGAAATGGCCTTCGCCACCGTGGCCAGAGGCACGCCATGCTTGGCCGACAAAGCGGCCGCCAACCGCGTTTCACCCGCGGCACTCGGATCCGAGGAGCCCACCACAAACACGTCGAACAGGTTGCCCGGCATGGGAGCTAGTATATCGGGGTCGGGCCGGCTACCAAACCTCCGAAGTGGAAAGATTAGCGGCGAGCGTCAGGTGCGAATTGAAACTTCCTGGTGAAAAATGGTGTAAAAAACTTGACCGGAAACCGGCACGCCACAGGATGAGAGGATGCTGAGTGTCGCTTGCCACGAGTCGCTGCCACCTCCGCCTCCTGCAAAGGAGGCTCAGGCTGCCTATTCGTTTCGCCGGCTCGCAGTCACTTTCGACCACGACGACAGCCCGGGGCGAAGCCCGCGTCGCCGACGACAGGGCATGCCAAGCGTGAGCATCCCCGCCTACAGCCGCATCGTTTTTCACTCGGGCGCGGTGTCGGTTCGCTAATCGATTCGCTTGCGCATCCGGAGGACGACCGTGAAGTCCAGCAACTCACCGCAATTCTGATCGGTTCGGCCATCTACGGCGCGGTGGTTGCCTCGCATTGTCGATCCGCCCGCGCCAAGGCCGGCATATCGATTCCGCCGCCACCGAGGTTCGATCCTATTCCGACGGAATGATCGCAAGCAACTCGATATCGAAAACCAGCGTTCCGGCGGGAGCGCCTGGGCTGGAAGGTGAATTCCCATAGGCCAGTTCCCCGGGAATCCAGAACCGCGTCTTGTCGCCGACCACCATCAGGTGCACGCCTTCCGTCCATCCTCTGATGACACCATTGAGCGGAAATTCCGCCGGCTCGCCGCGCACGACCGAGCTGTCGAACAGCTTGCCATCGGTCGTCCATCCCGAATAGTGAACACGCACGTGATCGCTCGCGTAGGGATGCACCTTCCCATTGCCCTTGGTCAGGGTGACGTAGGCCAGGCCCGAGGCGGTCCTGGTGGCGTTCTTCGGCGGCGCGGCCACGTCACTCGGTGGCTCGAGCGGTCTCTTGCCCGGAATGATGTCCACAAGCTCGATATCGAACACCAACATGCCGGAGGGGCCGCCGGGCTGGCGGGCCGTCTCGCCATAAGCCAACTTGGCGGGAATCCACAGGCGGCGAACCTCGCCCACGACCATCAACTGCACGCCCTCGGTCCATCCCGCGATGACCTGGTCCAGCTTGAAGGTCGCCGGCTCGCCACGGGCCACCGAGCTGTCGAACATCTTCCCGCTCGTCATCCAGCCCGTGTAGTGGACCGTGACCTTGTCCCAGCGATTCGGGTGAACCGTGCCTGTCCCCGGCCGCAGCACCCTTGAGGCAAGCCCGGAGGCGGTCTTCTCGGCGCTGTCGGGTGGCGCGGCCACATCGGTCGGCGCCTTCTGCGGGTCGGCGGCGCTGGGTGTAGGCTTGGCCCCCGACCTGGGCGCGGACGGTTCCCAACCGGACACCGCAATCCAATAGAGATCCTTGTCGACCGTCAGCTTGGTTTCAGGACGATAGGTCTTGCCCTTCAGGGTGACCTTCTTGCGCACGGTGAGCTTGGTTCCGTAGCACTGATAGCGCGGCTCTCCCTCGTCGTTGACGGGAATGTACCCGCCTGCCAGCGACAGTTTCTGGTCGTTTCCCCCCACGATGTCCGCCTCGGTCTCGCACAGGGGAACACCATCGGGATAGGTCTTCACGACCTCCTCGTAGGTTGGAAGGGTCTTGCCGCGCTCCTTCTTCACCGGGTCTTTGGCGTTGGCCAGGGCCGAAGAGAACAGAAAGGCGACGATAGAAAGAAACGCAATGCGTGGCTTCGTGGGCTCCATTTCGACCCAAACCGTAGCACGCGAGCGCGGGTGTCCTGTCTCATTTCCAGCCGTCCCCTACGGGAGTGGCCAGCTCGACATCGGTGCCTATTGCGCGAAGGGCCCTTCGGCGGTCTTTGCCAGGCTAAAGATGCCGAGGGCGTTCGACCAGTAGACACACGCATCATCGACGGCAACAAATCCGCCGCCGGTCGAGGACATGGTCGCGAGAATGGCGAAAGAGCTGCCGTCCGCGGCCATTCTCCCAAGCCGCTGGGTCGTGCCGGACGCGCCACCCATGATGTAGAAATCGGAGCCATCGAACGCAACGTTCAACGGGGACGCCAGGGCTGCGGGCAGTGGCATGACCGCGATGGGCCCGCCCGTGGGGGCCATTCGCATCATCGCGTCTGCCCCCTCGCCCAGCCAGCATGCATCGGTTCCGCATGGCATGACATCGGTGGGGCCCGCAGCACCGGTGCCCAAGGTCGTCAGCGGGCTGTTGGAAACAGGAGGGAGGTCAACACTCTCCACGGCGCCTTGGGGCAGGAAGAAGAGCAAGCGCTGGCCGAAGACACCGATGCTGTTCACAATGCCTGAGGTAAGCGTAAGTATGTCCGCACTGGTCGAACCGCCGGCCAATGGTACGGCTTGGATGCCACTTCTGTCAGCAAAGTAGACGTAGGTTCCATCGGTCACGGGGCCGGTCGACAGCGAATCGTTGTCGGCAAGGGCCACGATCGTGGTCGGTGCGCCGCCATCGAAAGGAACGGAGACGACGGCACTGCTGTCGTTGTTGGGAAACGCATTGTCTTCGCCGACGATGACGCTCGTCGCGGTGAGCACGGGCTTGAAAAACATGAAGCCCGAGGCGACCAGAGTTGGCTGTCCACCTCGAAGAGGGACGCGCAAGACGCTGCCGGCCAGTATGGGGCTGAACAAATTCCCGTTGTTCTCAGCGGCGGAGATCACGTAGTAGAGATCCGACGCGTTCGCAACCAACTCCAGCGCCACGACCTCGATGTTTCCCGCGTCGGACGGTGGCCTGGGAAACGTGCCTGCGTTGACGAGCAGCCGCGGCGTCAGCCCACAGCGGTCGTCGGGTGGCGTTTCCGCGCTGGCAATCTCGGAGAACGCGTCCACGGCGACGGCGTCCGAGCTCTGCTTGCCAGAACCGCACGAGCAAAGCACGGAGAAGCACGAGAGTACTGTGCATACCCTGGTCACCAGGCGTCTGAGCATCCCTCCACTTTGCCGTCGCCATAACGTCCGAGTTGGCATGGTCGAGATGGTGTCCATGCCTCCCTTCCGATGCAAGCAGCAGGCCGAGTACGAGGCACCGCCAATGCGCGACCGCAATGGTTGTGCGCCCTGGGATTGCCAACCCAGTTGGCAAAATCGCATGTGCCGCTGACCTGACAGCGTCCCTAGTCCCTCACGCACCCGCGGGTCGGAGAGCGGTCAGGTCGGTCGCCACCAGGCAGAACACCCGCGCGCCATTGTCCTGGATGCTGCTGGCCGAGAGATAGGCCGGAACCTCCCGGCCGCCGGTGTTGAGCAGCGCGATCTCGGTGCGCCCCTCCCCGGTGATAGCCTGGCGCAGCAGCGCATCCATCGCGGGCTGCGAGCGCTCGGAGACCCACCGCCGCAGCGGGTTGCCCATGACCTGCTCCAGCGGGGCCAGGAGCATCTTGGCGAAGCGCGAGTTGCAGTAAAGCACCACACCGTCCTTCCCCATCGTCAACGCGCCTTCGCTGATGGCCTCTACGAGCACGCGGAACGAGTAGATGGACCACTCCAGCGAGTAGATGCGCGGGCCGTCGGGCCCCTCGACCACCAGCGACTCCACCTCGCCGCTGCGGATGGCATCCAACGCCTGCTGCGACTCCGCGAGCTGGCGCTCCAGCTCGTCAATCCGGTCGTGCAGCGCCTTCGTGTCGTCGGTCATCAGGCCCGCTCCCGGATGTCCATCCCGAACAGCACGCTGTCGAGGTTCGACAGGTCGCCGATGAGGCGGCGCAGAGGCGCCGGCAGCACCTTGACCAGGGTCGGGGTGGCGATGATCTGGTCGTTCTTGGCCAGGGCTGGTAGCTGGTAGATGTCGATCACCTCCAGGTCGTAGCGGCCTGCGAGATGCTCGTCGCACACCTGCCGCACCTGCTGGATGGCACGGGTGGACCCGGCAGTGGTGCCAGTGACGTAGAGACGAAGTAGGTAGCGCGACGCACTAACGACGGTTTTGGCGACGCTAAGGGGCGTCTTGGTCGTGGTTCTCATAGCCAGTCGCTCCTCCTCTCACAACTCCTTGATGTCCAGCCCCACGAGCACGCGCCGGGCGTTGGACAGGTCGCCGATGATCTTCTTCACCGGGTTCGGCAGCCTCCTCACCAGCGTCGGGATAGCGAGGATCTGATCGCCACGCCCGAGCGCCGGGTTGCGCAGCAGATCGATCACCTCGATGCGGTACTTGCCCGTGAGGCGCTCGTCGCAGATGTGCTGCAGGTTCGAAAGCGCGGCCACCGCCTTGGCGGTCCGGCCAGCGATGTAGAGCCGGAGCTCCCACACCGGCTTGGGCAGGGGTCTGGCCTTGATGGCCGTGGCCTTCTCACGTCGAGCCGTTGCTGGCCTGGTCATGTGCGGTGTCCCTTTCCCCCATGCTTCCCGTTGTGCGTCCCTTGGCCGGCGCCCGGCGCCCGCGCGAAGGCCTGCCGGCTCCTGGCCATGGCGGCGCGAGCCGCGGGGGCGCCGTCGCGCTGGCGGATCCGTTCCTGGATGTCTCGTTCGAGCTCCGCATCTTCAACGGCGAACTCGCCCTGCAGGGTGGCGAGGCGGCCATCGAAGGCGTTGCGGCGTATGCCCCGCAGCGCCCGCTGGCGCGCGATCTCCTCCTCCTGCAAGGCGACCTGCGCCTGGTCCGCGGCCTCGCGGGCCAGCCGGGCCGACCCGGTCAATACGCCGCTCGGCCCGAGGTAGGTGTCGAGCAAGAGCACACCCTGGTCCGAGATCCTGTACTCGGTCGTCTGGTTGGAGTGGGCCATGCCGCGCGACTTGATGATGTCCAGGGTGCGGTTGCGCTCCCCACCGCCGCGCACCACATCCAGCACCAGCCAGGTGTCGATGAGCGAGGAGACGCCCACCGCGGTCTGCTCCGTGTTGGCGCCACCCTCGGTGAAACTGGTGAACAAGGTCGTGATGCCCCTGGTCTTGAGAAAGTCGAGGAGCCGGGTGAGCATGGAGTTGCTGCCGAGTTGGCTACCCGAGCCGACGAGGTTGGAGATGGGGTCGATGACCACCAGCGCCGGTTGTCGCTGGTTGACCGCCTTGTGAATGCTGAGCAGGTGCATCTCCAGGCCCTGGGCGTAGGGGCGAGAGGCCACGAGGTCCAGACTGCCGTTGGCCGTGTAGCGCCCGAGGTCGATGCCGATGGAGCCCATGTTACGCAGGAGCTGGGAGGACGATTCCTCGAAGGCGAAGAACAGGCAGCGCTCGCCCTTCACGCAAGTGGCGCGCACCAGATGGGCGGCGATGCTGGTCTTGCCGGTGCCGGCAGAGCCGGAACAGAGGATGGTGGTGCCCTTGAAGTAGCCCCCGCCGAGCATCTCGTCGAGCCGCTCGATGCCGGTGGGTACTCGTTCGCTGGAAGCCTCGTGATCGAGCCGCAGCGACGTGATGGGAAGGACCGAGATGCCGGTCTCGTCGATGAGGAAGGGGTACTCGTTGCTGCCATGAGTGGTGCCCCGATACTTGACCACCCGCAGGCGGCGCGTGGAGATCTGGTCGTTGACCCGGTGGTCGAGGAAGATCACGCAGTCGGAGATGTACTCCTCGAGCCCCTGACGGGTGAAGGTGCCCACGCCCTGCTCGCCCGTGATGACGGTGGTCATCCCCTGGTCCTTGAGCCAGCGGAACAACCGCCGCAGCTCCGAGCGCAGGATGGCGGGGTTGGGCAGGGAGCTGAAGAGCGATTCGATGGTGTCGAGAGCCACGCGCTTGGCGCCCACGCTCTCGATGGCGAGGCGCAGCCGCACGAACAGACCCTCGAGGTCGAACGGGCCGGTCTCCTCGATCTCGTTACGCTCCACGCGCAGGTAGTCGATGGCTAGCTGCTTCCGCTTGACCAGCTGGCGCACGTCGAAGCCCAGGGAAGCCACGTTGGTGGCCAGCTCCTCCTCGGTTTCCTCGAAGGACATGAAGACGCCGGGCTCGCCGTGCTCGACCGCCCCGCGGACAAGGAACTCCATGGCGAAGAGCGTCTTGCCGCAACCCGCGCTGCCACAGACGAGCGTGGGTCGCCCGCGCGGCAGGCCGCCGCCTGTGATCTCGTCGAGGCCCGCGATGCCCGAGGGAGCCTTGTCGAGAGAGCGAGAGGTGGGAATCCCCGAGACCTTGCGTGGTCGGGATGTCGTTGACAACTTGGGCGTTGGTCGCACGTGATCCTCTCGATCCTGATTGCCCGCCGACGCCGACGCGGCGCCACTGGCAGATGCCTGACAACGGATCTTTAAGCAGTTCCCGTGCCACCGGCGGCCCGTGTGTTTTCGACCACTTGCCGTCCGCTTCTCGATCCGAACAATCACAATGAAGTACTATTTCACTCAGATCGAATGAGCTGCCCCAACCGGCGAGCATGCGACCTGCGTCGCGCTGGCGCCTGGAACACCATCCTAGTCGGAGAGCCAAGATGACAAAGACGGTCCACGCAATACGCCATGGTGGAAACCTGGAGTTGCTCGAACCCATCCCCATCGATATTCCCGAAGGCACCAAGGTGACCGTCACAGTCGACCTTCCGGTGGTGGTTCGCCCGCCCCCCCGGCAGTGCTCCCGATTCGCAGTCTCGGCGCCATGAAAGGAAGCCTCGGCCGGAAGGACATCTATAACGACGCCGACTGAGGCATCGGGCTGGAGCACATCCTGGCGTGCCCGAGCGTCATCTTGCATCCTTCGCATCACCCATGCCTCACCCCGGGCCCCAATTCCTTGAGCTTTGGCTCGTCCGCCACGGAGAATCGACCTTCAACGCCGAAGGCAGGTTCGCGGGTTGGTCGGATCCGCCGCTTACCCTCGCGGGGGAAGCGATGGCACAAGCGCTGTTTCCGCGGTTGGCCGGTATCCAATTCGACGGAATCTGGCGATCCGACCGCATACGGACCCAAGAGACGGCGCGGCTGGCTGGATTCGAAAACGTTCCGGCCGATGTGCGCCTGCGGGAGATCCACTTCGGAGACCTGGAGGGCAAGACCTTTGTCGAGACCGGCGAGGAATGGCGAGCGCGGCTGCGTTCCTTCGCCGACTTCGTTGCTCCCGGTGGAGAATCCACGGCGGATGTAGAGCGCCGCGCCGAGGACTTCCTTGCGGGCTTGGCAGTCGGCCGTTACTTGATCTTTTCGCACGGAGGCTGGATTCGATGTCTCATGGCTGCCTGCGGAGACGACCGCTTTCCGGATAAAGCCGAGCTGGTGAAGCTCGACTGGTCGAGCCGTCGGCTCATGCCGTGAACGCAAAGCCGATCATGGTGTGGAGATGCACCTCGGACGCCGGGAAGTCGTTTGCGTCCTACCTGCGCTGAGACGCCGACTGCGGCTGGGATTCGGGCCAGAGCGCCGTCACGATCAACCCGACCGCGAGTCCAACCGAGATTTCGACAAAGCGGTGAATGGCGATGAGCCAGGCCGGCTGAGTGCGCGCAACCAGCATGACAACACCCAGCGTGATTCCGGCATAGCGATAGGCACTTCGTTCGATGTGCAGGAGGGCGCACAGCAGACCGAGCGAGAACAGACCCACCGCAAATGCAGCTAGGTTATGTCCCGCGTAGGTCGCCAGCAGCGCTCCCGCGGCTGCCCCCAGCGCAGTTCCGGCCAAACGATCTTTTGAGATGGTCCACGCCGCGCCGAGGCTTGATTGCGTGACAATCATCGTGGCAACGACGGCCCAGTATGACTCCGGCATTCGGCACAAGCGGGCAACCAGGAAGGAAACTGTCGCTGCCACCGTTGTTCGCAGCGCATGGATCACCTCTTGCGGATCGATCTGCAGCGGCCTTCGTTCCTTCAGGTCTGCCATGGCGCCTCGCGGATGCCGCGAACCCCTCACAGGGCGTGCGCTGCCGCAACCACCGCCGCTTTCGTCATGCCGAGCTCTGCCATGACCACGTTACCCGGGGCGCTCGCGCCGAAGCGATCGATTCCCACCATGCGGCCGCGACTGCCGACATAGGTTCGCCAACCGAAGGTGACTCCAGCCTCGATCGACACACGCCGATCGCACGTCGCCGGCAGCACCGCCTCGCGGTAGTCGGCCGGTTGGCGTTCGAAGCGCGAAAAACAAGGAAGGGAGACGACGCGTGTGCCCGGGCCGAGCTCGCGTGCGGCCGCCACCGCGTGCTGCACCTCGCTGCCGGTGGCGATGAGGATGGTTTCGAGCGGCTCGCTCTCCGGCACCAGCACGTAGCCCCCGCGCAGGACGCCTTCGCGTTTGGCCGAGGCCGCGCCGGGAAGCATCGGGACTGTCTGCCGCGTGAGCGCCAGGACCGTCGGGCCTTCCGTGTGCTCGATGGCGGCGAGCCACGCGCCCGCCGTCTCTTCGGGATCGGCGGGGCGAATCAAATCGAGCCCGACCATCGCGCGCAATCCCATCAGCGTTTCGACGGGTTGATGGGTGGGGCCGTCTTCGCCCACGCCCACCGAATCGTGGGTAAAGACGTAGATCACGGGCAGGCGCGCCAGGGCGGCCAGGCGAATGCTCGGCCGCAGGTAGTCGGCGAAGACCATGAAGGTCGCGCCGCTGGGGCGCACGCCGCCGTGGTAGGCGATGCCATTCAAAATCGCGCCCATGCCGTGCTCGCGGATGCCGATGCGGATGTTGCGCCCAGCTCCGTGCGCGTCGTCCCAGTCGGTGCTGGCCGCGATGTAGTTGAAGGTCGAGCCGTAGAGATCAGCGCTGGCGCCCATGAGGTACGGCACCTCGGCGGCCACGACTTGCAACACCGTCTCGCCCGCCTTGCGCGTGGCCAGCTTGGCGTCGGCGGCAAAGGGCGGAATCTTGGCCGATAGATCTTCGGGCACGCGATGCGTGTTGGCATCGTCGAGCTGCCTCGACAGGTCGGGATTCTTCGCACACCAGGCGGTGAAGGTTTCTCGCCACGAGGCATGTCCCGCCGCCAGCACTCTTCTTCGTTCGGCGAAGAACGTTT
Organism: uncultured delta proteobacterium; assembly: GCA_963824555.1. Classification (GTDB taxonomy): domain Bacteria; phylum Myxococcota_A; class Polyangia; order Fen-1088; family Fen-1088; genus Fen-1118. The sequence goes on from CAWGPW010000034.1 coordinate 104,034, forward strand.
TCACCTCGTCGGAAACCCAGAACTTCTCCTCGGGCAGCCCCAGGTGCCGGCGCGCCTGGTCCACGAACTTCGCACCGCCCTCGCCGTGTGCCTTCTGGGTTCCCGCCACCTCCGGGATCCCTTTGCCAATCAGGGTATGTGCAAGGACGAACCGCGGCTTGCCGCTCTTCGAAGCCCGGGCGCGGGCCAGCACGTCGTGCACCTCGACAAGGTCGTTTCCCTTGTCGAGGTGCAGGACCTCGTAGCCGTAGGCCTCGAAGCGCTTGGCCGTGTCCTCGCTCTGCGATTTGGCGGCCATCGCGTCGAGCGTGACGTAGTTGGAATCGTAGATCAGGATCAGGTTGTCGAGCTTGAAGTGCCCGGCCATCGCGGCAGCCTCGGAGGCGACACCTTCCTGCATGCAACCGTCGCCGGCCAGGGCCCAGATGGTGTGATCGAAGAGGGTGTGCTCGGCCGTGTTGAAGCGCGCGGCCAGCATCTTGGCCGCCACCGCCTGCCCGACGGCGTTGCCGACCCCTTGCCCGAGCGGGCCGGTGGTGGCCTCGACCCCGGGCGTGTGACCGAACTCGGGATGTCCGGGCGTCTTCGATCCCCACTGACGAAAGCGTTTGATCTCGTCGAGCGACAGCGGGTACCCGCAAAGGTGCAGCCACGCATACAGGAACATGCTCCCGTGTCCGGCGGAAAGCAGGAAGCGGTCGCGGTTGATCCACGCCGGATCGGCGGGGTCGTGACGAAGTAGCTCGCCGAAGAGCACGGCGCCGATCTCGGCCGCCCCCAGGGGAAGACCGAGGTGACCGGAGGCACAGGCCTGGACAGCATCCATGGCCAGTCCCCGCGCGATGTTCGCCGCAGCGGCCAATTTTTCGAAGTTGGGCATGGCAAAAACATTCCACATCGACCCGCCCTGTGCGAGCCCGCTTTGACCGAAGCTTCACGCCGCTTTGCCGACCGCGACGGAATAGTTCCTGCCCTCCCAGCGCCCGCCCTCTTGCCAAAAGAACGTAAATTCGATGGAAGAGCCCTCCGGGCAGCTCTCGGTGGGAAGATCGGCGAACCACAGGTTGAGCTCTTCCATCGCCGTCGTCTTGGTCGTGTTCGCGCTGCCCCAGTCGTTGGCGGACCACACGACCTCTGCGTCGGCGACAACGATGAGGCGCAGAATTCGTCCGCGCGGCATGCGACGGATGGGATGGCGAGCGCTCCACATTTCGTGCGAATGGGTGGCGCGATGGGCGACGTAGCGCTGGAAGGCCGGCTCGATTCGATCGAAGCAAACGCCATCGTGGGCACTGCGCACGAGCGAGACGTATTCCGCATGCGACCAGCAAAGCGGCATGGCCGCGCCGGTGGGCCGCCCGCGGCTCATTCCCTTCTCCGGCAAGTCTGCGCCGTCCCACACCTGCTCGCTGAGCATGCCCCCTTCGTTGGCGAAGCTCTCCATGGCCGCAATGAAGGGCTTGGCATCGCGCCCAGCCGCGAGCTCGTAGTGGCCGCGTTCTCCCGTCAAGATGGGCCAGCAGCGGCCGGTCCCCGTACCGTCGAAGGCACCGCCATCCTCTTTCTGTCCGTAGCCATCGTGATTGTAGCGGCGCCAGCACGGACCTTGCGGCAGCTCGACTTTGAGCAAGCGATCCGCGACCACGATGGAATCGCACACGATGGGATCGTCCGCCGCGCGAATGCCGAGCCGCACCAAGTGCAGGAAATCGCCGCCGACGACGTTTCTGGCCGGATGGCTGCCACCGCCGTTGTGGACGAGGAGCATGGTGAGGTTCGGGTCGGCATGGGGATCGGGGGTCTTGGGATCGGTGGGGTTGATACGAACGTAGTGGCGCGGGAAACCTTCGACCATCTCCCCCTCGGTCGTGACCGTCCACTCCTCCACGTGCGCCGCCAGCCAGTCCGCATACTGCAGGATAAAACCGGCGATCGTCGTTTCATGGCGTTCGGTGGCGAGCTCCGCGGCGCAAATCAGGCCGGCAATGACCGTGGCCAGGGTCGAGGGCGAATAGCCGGCATTCTCCTCCCAGCGCTCCTGCGCAGTCACCGGGCCCTGACGAATAAGATAGCCGGCCGCGCGCACGCTCATGACCCAAGGATCGAAGCGGCCCGGCGAGACGCCTTCGCGCCGCAAGCGCCACGCCAGCAGGATGGGCGCGGCGATCTCATCGAGTTGCACCCCAGGCCAATAGGCGTTGCCGTCGATCCAACTGTTCTGCGGGAACGCGCCGTCCGCGCCCTGAATGGCTGCCAGCCAGATCAAAGCGCCGAGCGGCGTCCCGGTCTGTCCCCCGGCCAAAAGAGCGGTCGCGCTTTGCACCAGATCGCGGGTCCAGACCAGGTGATAACCGCCGAGGTCGTCGTCGCTCTTCGTCTCGCCCCACGGGATGCTCATGGACGCGACCAGGGCACCTTGGAAGGTCTTGTCCTCGTGGGCGAGCAGGATGCAGCGGCTGAGCCGATACAGGTGACCGCCATCCGTCGTGTGCGCGCTGAAATCGAACTTCGGCTTGATCACCGTGCGTTGCCATTGGCGAATGTAGGCCGCGTGATGAACCTCGAACGGCTCCGCTAGAGATTGCAGCAGCTTGGTCACCGTACTCTGACAACTATTTCCAAGTGCAATCGCGATGGTAAAGGGCCGCCCATCCTGCACGACGATCTCGCCCGTCAGGGCAAGGTTGCCAGGCCCCGCCGCGCGGAATTCCCAGTCCATCCGGAAGCTCCTCATCAAATCTTGCCAACCGTCGCTGGCACCGACATAGCCAATGGATCGCCGCGCGAACCCTCCACTGCACCCCATGACCAGATGGACCCCCTTGCGCTGCGCATGGAGAAGGTTGCTTCCGCCGATTTCAGAACACCAACCGAGATTGCCTGCGCCCTCCCGCGCCAGGTGCGGAGCCAGCAGCGCGTAGAGACGCAATTTCCCAATCAGCGATTTGTCGACCACTTCGAGTTGCGTGTACATGAGCACCACCGAGCGATGCGGGTCGGCGAGGATCTGTTTGACGAGGCGGTAGCGGCCGCTCGGTTCAGAATTGGTGATGCGATAGAAAACGCAATCGCGTTCCGGGTAATCGATCTTGTGCTCGAGATCCCGTTTCTCCTCGTGGCAAAACGTCTTTCCGTCGGTGACGAGAAACTGCAAATCACGGGTATTGGGTTGGTCGACGGTGGGATAGTAGATCTCGTTCACGATGCCATGGCTGAGCGTGAACCACACCCGACAGCTCGTGTGGTAGGCGGTGCCCAGGCCTTCCTTGGCGCTCGAGGTCCAGCGCGGCTCGATGCCCGGTGCTCCGAATGCGATCGGGTGGCTAGTGGACAAAGCGCTCCTTGGTCGACGGTCCACCGGTCTTTGGCCAAAGGTGATACCCCAGGATCCAAATCTGAAGGAAGTGTGCCGGCTCCACGGCGAACGCGTTCTTCTCGCTGTGGCGCACGCCCGTGCCGGCCGTCATCCGCTGCGCCTCGCCAGGTAGAATGATCGATCCCGTCCCAAGACTGTCCTTGTGTTCGCGTGCCCCCTCGAAACGTACAGAAAATCTGCATTCGTGGTGGCCGCGTCGAAAGCCGCAGCCCTCGTTACGCGATCCTCATTATCACCCGCCGGACGAGAAACCCGTCGCCGCCGGGTCGTCGTACTCGCCGAACGAGAAGGTCTCTGCCTGCTTGAGCGCTGTCATCGAGGCTCCTCCCTGACATCAATAGATGTCCGCCATGGCCGCAGCGATTCGGCCTGGCTACGTTGACCTGGCCGATTACACGCCGCCTCGTAGAATTGCGTGCATGACGCCAAGGGGCGCGAAAGGCTTGCCATGAACATTTCCGACATAGAGAAACACCTCGGGGCCGAGGCCTCGAATCTGCTCAACTACACCTGCAAGGGCATCGCGAAGAACTTGCTCCACGCGCCTGGCGGCGACTTCGTCGATCGCGTCTTGCTCGAAAGCGATCGTTCCATTCGCGTGCTCACGCAGCTCGAACGCGTGCTGCAGTCGGGGCGGCTCAAGGGCACGGGCTATGTTTCGATTCTACCCGTGGACCAGGGCATCGAACACTCGGCGGGGGCGTCTTTCGCCAAGAACCCCCTCTATTTCGACCCTTCCAACATCGTCAAGCTCGCCTACGAGGGTGGCTGCAACGCCGTCGCCTCCACCCTTGGCGTGCTTGGCATCGTCAGCCGAAAGTGGGCACCGAAAATTCCCTTCATCGTCAAGCTCAACCACAACGAGCTTCTGACCTTTCCCAACAAGGCCAGCGAATTCTATTTCGGCGCGGCCGAACAGGCCCATGACATGGGCGCGGCGGGCGTGGGGGCCACGATCTATTTCGGCGGCGAAACCAGTCAACGCGAGATCGAGGAGACCACCAAGGTCTTCCAGCGCGCCCACGAGCTCGGCATGTTCACCGTGCTGTGGTGCTACCTGCGCAACAAGGCGTTCAAGACCAAGGAAAAGGATTTCCACGTCGCGGCCGATCTCACCGGCCAGGCCAATCACCTCGGCGTGACCATCGAAGCCGACATCATCAAGCAGAAGCTTCCCGAGAACAACGGCGGCTACCCCGCGCTCAACCAGAGTGGAAGCTACGGCAAGTTCGACAAGCGTATGTATACCGACCTCATCCCCGATCACCCGATCGAATACACGCGCTACCAAGTGGCGAATTGCTACATGGGCCGCGCCGGTCTCATCAATTCTGGCGGAGCCTCGGGCGACAACGACTTTGCCGAGGCCGTGAAGACCGCGGTGATCAACAAGCGCGCCGGGGGCATGGGCCTTATTTCCGGTCGCAAGGCCTTTCAACGCCCGCTCGCCGAAGGCGTTCAATTGCTGGGCGCCATCCAGGACGTGTATTTGTGCAAGGACGTCACCTTGGCGTGAAGCTCACCAGCGCGTGGTCGACTGACGGCAGCACGAAGCAGCAGACTTGCACGACGCTCCGACCGGTGGTGGCGCCACGGCAAGAAGCGGCACGATTGCGACGGGCGGTGCCATCGAGAGAGGTGGCGCTCGCCAGCCTCGTGGTAGCTTTGTCGCATGCCACGACCCGCGCAGTCTGAAACCCTCGAACGGTTGAAAGCCATCGTCGGCCCGGCCGGGTTTTCCGTCGACGTGGACGAGCTTGCGCCCCACCTCGTCGAGTGGCGCAACCGTTTCGTGGGCAAGACGCCGCTCTTGCTCAAGCCGGCGTCGACGGAAGAGGTCGCCGCCATCGTGCGCGTCTGCGCCGAAGCGGACGTGGGCATCGTGGCGCAAGGTGGAAACACGGGCCTCGTGGGTGGGCAGATCCCGCGCCCCGAGGGCTTCGATCTCCTGCTCAGCATGGGCCGCATGAACAGGATCCGGTCTGTCGATGCCGTCGACAACGCCATGGTGGTCGAGGCCGGCTGCACCCTGGCCGTGGCCCAAGAGGCAGCGGCCGACGTCGATCGACTGTTGCCGCTCAGCCTGGCCGCCGAAGGGACCAGCCAGGTCGGCGGCAACCTATCCACCAACGCGGGCGGTATCCATGTGCTTCGCTACGGCAATGCCCGCGATTGCGTGCTCGGCCTCGAGGTCGTGACCGCGGACGGCGAGATCTGGAATGGCCTGCGCAGCTCTGCGCAAGGACAACACGGGCTACGACTTGAAACAACTTTTCGTCGGCGCCGAGGGCACCCTCGGCGTCATCACGGCAGCCGTGCTGAAGCTGTTCCCCCGCCCGCGTCAAGTCGAAACCATCCTGGCCAGCACATCGGATCCCGACAAAGTGCTCGGCCTGCTCACGCTGGCGCGGGATGTGACGGGCGACGGCTTGTTCGCGTTCGAGATAATTTCGCGCTTCGCCCTCGACCTGGTCCTGCGCCACATCCCGGGAACGTCCGACCCGCTGGCCGCGCCCGCGCCGTGGTATGTGCTCACGGATCTGACGGTTGCGCGCGAGGTGGCCGAGGTGTTCCTGTCGTCGGCGCTCGAACGAGGTCTGATCGACGATGCGGTCCTGGCCGGCAGCTCGGCGCAAGCCAAGGCACTGTGGAAGCTGCGCGAATCGATCTCGGAATCGCAGAAGCACGAAGGCGCCAGCATCAAGCACGATATCTCGGTGCCGGTGTCGCGCATCCCGGCTTTCATGCGCGAGGCCCTGGCCGCCGCCGAGAAACTGATCCCGGGCATCCGCCCCGTGCCCTTCGGCCACGTGGGCGACGGCAATCTGCACTTCAACTTCACCCAGCCGGTGGGCATGGACAAGGAAGCCTATCTCGACCAGTGGCAATCCCTGAACCGGGTCGTGCACGACATCGTGGTCGCCCACGACGGCTCCATCAGCGCCGAGCACGGCATCGGCGTTCTCAAGCGCGAGGAAGCCCGCAGTCGCAAAAGCCCAGTCGAGCTCGACTTGCTGCGCCGGATCAAGCAAGCTCTGGATCCCCGGGGCATCATGAATCCGGGCAAAGGCGTCGTGTAGAAGCGGACACGCGCCCTAGGGAAACCCGCAGGTACGTTCCTCAGTGTTTGGCCGGCAGGGAAGCGTCGATCTCCTTCATGAGCTGGCCGAAGGTCTTCACCCCCGCCATCGTCCTCGCATGATGGCGAAGATGGCATCGAGGGTGCTCGACTCTTTTCCACCTCGCGCCTCGGACATGCCCGCGATGAGCCCTTCCTTGCGAAGCAGGGCCAACCCGTGCACCTCGGCCCAGGCGTGCAAGCCGAGCGCCGCCGCATCCGCCCGCGGATCCATCGATCCTTCCGCTTGGCATTCCTTCACGGTGGCCTCGACCACGCCGAAGGAATCGTAGTCTATCGCGTGGCCTCCCACCTTTTCGCCGACGCCCATCGCCGCGGCCATCCCTTCCTTGGAGAACATGACGCTGAGGTATTCCGGGTTCTTGCGCGCGAATTCCAGGTAGGCCAGCCCCTCCGCCATCAGCTTGTCGATGGCCTTGCCAGGGCAGCGCGCCCGCGCGTCGAGCAGGCTTGTCCTCAGCCGCTTGTGCCCTTCCGACATCAAGGTGGCCAGGATGGCTTCTTTGTTCTCGAAGTGGCGGTAGGGGGCGGCGTGGCTGACCCCGACATCCTTGGCAAGCCTGCGCAGGGAGAAGTCGCGCAGGCCCTCCTCCTTGATCAGACGAACCGCGCCGTCGAGAAGGGCTTGGCGCAGATCAGGGTGGTGGTAGCTCCGCTTCTTGGGCATGCAGCAGTGTGCATTTTGATGTTGACACTGTCAACATTAGGATCTACACCGATGTAGACACTGTCAACATCCCTTTCACGAAGGAGGTCCCCATGCAGTGCTTGATCTTGAACGGAAATCCCGAACCCTCGGGCTTCGACGACTACCTGGCCCGGCTCGCGCAAGTGCTGGAGCGACAGGGTCATGCGGCCGAGCGCATCGACCTGCGCGATCTGAACCTGCGCTACTGCGTGGGCTGCTGGTCCTGTTGGTGGAAGACCCCGGGCCTTTGCGCGATGAAGGATGACATGGCCGACCTCTATCCCAAGATCGTGAAAGCGGATCTCGTGCTGTGGGCAAGCCCCTTGATCTTGGGGACCATCAGCGCGCTCCTCAAGAAGGCCCAGGACCGCTTCGTGCCCGTCATCCACCCCTACATCGAGCTGGTGGACGGGGAATGCCACCATCGGCACCGCTACCCGCACAACGCCGACATCGGCGTGATCGTCGAGCCGACGGCGGACGACACCGATGCCGATCTGGCCATCACGCTGGAGCTCTTCCAGCGCTTCTCGCGCAACACGCGCACACGTCTTCGCCTGTTCGCCACCACCACCACCCCTATCGAGGAGGCCGCCCGTGAAACGCTTGCTGCTTAATGGCTCCCCCCGTGGCAAAGATGGCAATTCTCGCAGAATCCTCACGTGGATCGCGCAAGGCCTGGAGCAGACGGGCGTCACCGGGCTGCCCATCGTCGATCTCGCTCCGGATCCGACCCGCGCTGCATCGGTTCAGGCATTCCTGGACGCGGACGAGGTGGTGTTCGCCTTTCCCCTGTACACCGATTCCATGCCGGGAATCGTGAAAGGGTTCTTGGAAACCGTCGCCCTCACGGACAAGGCGCGGCTGCAAGGCAAGCGCGTCGCCTTCATCATCCAGTCGGGTTTTCCCGAGGGCATCCACACCGAGGCCTTGGGCTGCTACCTGGCCCGGTTGTGCGAGCGCGTTCGATTCACCTACTTGGGGACGTTGCGCAAGGGCGGGGTGGAAGGGATACGCATGATGCCGGCGAGGAGCGTCGCCAAGATCCAAGCCCGCTTCGTGAAAGCGGGTCAAGAGCTCGGCGCCAGGGGCAGTTTCTCGCCGGAATTGATTCGCGCCATGGCCGAGCCGAGAACCTTGGGATGGAAAGACCGCGTGCTCATCCGCCTGCTTGGCGGCATGGGCCTGCTCAATTTTTATTGGAATCGCATGCTGAAGAAGCACGGTGCCTATGAGCGCCGCTTCGATGCGCCGTACTCGGAAGCTCCTCGGTCGAGTTGAGAACGACGCTGCGTAATCGCGTCCACCAGAGAGAAGCCAATGCTACGCTTGAGCTTCCCGCGGCCATGCCCAGCAAGACACCAACCACCATCCCAGAGGATCGCCTGACCGAGGCCCTGCGTGTCACCGACGATTCACGCCTGCGCGCGCTACCCAAGGCGGATGTGCACTGCCACGCCCTTCTCAACTGCCCGCTTTCGACCTACGAACGCGTCCTCCGCCACAAGCTGCCCTCGCCACCTCCGCGCTTTCGCGATTTCGGCGAATTCGGCGGCTATCTTGCCTCGAACATGTTTCCCGCCATTTGCAGCCTCGACGGCATTCGCACCCTGCTGCGCGCCGGCCTCGATCGCATGGCCGGTGAAGGCGTGGTCTACGCCGAAGCCAGCATCGACTTGCTCTTGCCCTCCCACATCCACGCCCCCGCGCAAGCCGTGATCGAGGTCGTGGCGAACGAGCGAGACCGCGTCGCTGGCCAACTGCGCTTCGTGCCCGAGATTGGCATCAACCGTCGCGTCGCACCCGATCGTTTGTGGCCCCTCTTCGTCGCCTACCTCGACTCTGGTGTATTCGGCAGCGTCGATCTCTACGACGACGAGCGCGCCGGAGGACTGCGCGAGTTTCAGCGCTTCTTCCGCCTTGCGCGCGAGCGCGGGCTTGTGCTCAAGGCCCACGCGGGCGAGACCTGTGGTCCCGCACGCGTGCGCGAGACCCTCGAGATCCTGGACGTGGACGCCATCCAACACGGAGTCGCCGCCATTCAGGATCCTCCACTCTTGGAAGAGCTGGCTCGGCGGGGAACCCAGCTCAATCTGTGCTTGGCCAGCAACCTGGCGCTGGGCGTGGCCGATTCGTACGAAGATCATCCCATCCATGCGCTGCTGGCCGCGGGCGTGAATGTTGCTCTTGGCACCGACGATTTCGCCATCTTCGGCGCCAGCCTGTCGGACGAAATCCGCCGCCTGCGCCGCTCGGGCATGCGGTTGCGCGACCTGGCGAAGGTGCGGCTCGGACCACCGGCGTAGACCGTGTCCGATCGCTATTCGCCCGAAGGGTCTTCGCTCTTGTCCGCGGTGGACGAGAATCGGTAGCCGATGCCGCGCACGGTTTCCACGTAGGTGCCCGCCAGCCCCAGCTTCTCTCGCAAGCGCTTGATGTGGGTGTCCACCGTGCGCGTGTTGTTTTCCGGGCTCGCTTCCCAGACATCGTCGAGCAATACGCTGCGCGTCTGAACCCGCCCACGGCGCTGGTAAAGCGTCCACAGCAGTTTCATTTCGAGCGGAGTGAGGGTGATCTCTTCGCCGTCCACCCAGGTCCGATGCGCGCTTCGGTCCACGCGCAGGCGGCCAAACACCAGCTCGTCCTCCGACTCTGGATTGGCCCCCGGAGCGCCGCCACGCGAGCGCCTCAAAACCGCCTGCACGCGCAGGATCAGCTCCCTCACGCTGAAGGGCTTGATGACGTAGTCGTCGGCCCCCAATTCGAACCCGACCACGCGATCGATTTCCTCACTGCGGGCCGTTAGCATCATGACCGGAACCTCGCGCAGCGTCGGGTCGCTCTTGAGTTGGCGGCAAACCTCCAGTCCTGAAATATCCGGCAGCATCAAGTCGAGGAGCACCAACTCCGGGTGCTCCTTTCGCGCCAAGTCGAGCCCCGTGGCCCCGCGATCGGCTACGAGCACCTCGTGTCCGACTTGACCGAGGTTGTAGGCAAGGATCTGACGAATGTCTTCTTCGTCTTCGACGACCAAAATACGTGACATGACCCGTACGTTCTACACCCCAATCCGCCCTACGGGCAGGGGGGACAGCGGACGATGGCGCATGTTCCAAGACCCATGTGACTCTTCCACGCCGCGCTGTTACCAAGACGCGGCAGCCCCCGCACCGTTCACGGAAGACCGAGAATCCAATCGGCGATGGTCTGGTACTCAGGGCTGTCGGTGACAAACCGTTGTCCGCCGGTGTGACTATCGCCGGTGGCCTTCATCAGCAGCCTGCTGTCGCCGGGATTCCCCGGAGTCACCAGGGCCACGACCATGGCACGATCCGAGCGGGCGTTACCCATGAGCACGAAGCTGGTGCTCGATGCTTCGCCGCTCGCCGAATGGCAATCGCCGCAGTCGCGCTCGAGAATGGGATACACCAACTGCTCGAATGCGAGATCCTCGACCTCCGAGCCGTCCGTCCCCCCATCGCGCGGCGCGGGCCCGCGGTGGAAATCAGCGCAGCCCACGCTGACCAACGCGGCGGTCAGCGCGGCGGCAATGAGCGCGAAGAACAACCTAGAATGCATAAGACACCGTCAAGCGTAGGAGATCGTCCGGACGTTCATCGACTTTCTCGAGGTTCCAGAAGTAGGTCAAACTGACCTGCGCACCCGCGTATTCGACCACCAAAGCCAGGTTGTGGTGCGAGCCATCGTTCGCGGTGGCCCGACTGGCGTCGTAGAAGAGCCCGGCGCGGTTGTCGAAGGTCGCCAGGCCGCTGCGTGCCTGCAAGTAGATCCAATCGCCCAGATAGGCACGCAGCCAGACGTAGTCGGCGAAGTGAAAGTACGCGCCGGCATCCACCACGGCGTCGGGCCGACCGTAACTCTCGTCGGCCGAGACGTGGGCGCGCACGGCCCCCAGGCCCGCGGCCAATCGACTGAGGATGGGCCAGTCGGGCCGCCACACCGTCAGGTCCACTGCCTGCATGACGAGCTGGCGGCCGAAACGCATCGGGTTCCAATACAGCGAATACCACAGCGTGAACGGACCGCTGGAAAGCGCCAGCCGGTTGCCCACCGCCACGCGTGCACCATCGTAGGCAAACAGGTCACGCTGCATGTCGAGGGTTTGGTCGCGCGCGGGAAGGTCGAATCCCTGCGCGGTATAGATTTCATCGCTCGCGGACAGCCCGCGCGACACCAGGGCGAAGCGCACGCCACCGCCGATGGCCGACCAGACCACGGGCAGCGTCCGCTGATCGACACCGCTCAGTCCGCCGTAGCTCTTGTGAAACAGCGGATCCGGTCCGAATGGCACCAAGATCTTTCCCGCGTGGGCGGACACGCGCACGGGCGAGCCTCTGCCTGACAGACGCGCGGTCAGCTCGTAGAAATAGAGTCCCAGCAGCTCGGCGTTGAACCCCACGGGCACGTCCTCGCCTTGGCGGGACAGAAACAGGAAGTGGTGGTAGCTGTGAAACTCGTTGTGCCCGCTGCCGAGCTCGCCCGACCTCCCCGCGCGCTCGTAAACCGTGTCGAACATGCCACCTAGACGGATGCCACCTGGCAGAGCGAAGGCTTGTCCAGCGTGCTCCTCGGTTTCATCCTTCGGCGGTGGGGTGGCCGGCGCGGCTGGCGGCGAAGTCGCGTTGGCGACCGGGCTTTCTCCCTCACTGTCCTCGGTATCACTCTCGTGGGACGCAGCCAAGGACGGCATCGCCGCCGCGACCTCGACCAGGAAGACAAGTGTGCGAACGACTCTTCTCATTTGGCGTGACACGAAGACTTGCAGGTGGCGCGCGCGCCGCTGGTTGGGGGCGCCGTCTGGCCGTCATGACAAGCGCCGCAGAACCTGCCCTCGTCCATCTGGTCGTGGGTGAACCCGACGCGCGCGCGGGGAAACAGCGCCGGGTGACAGGTGACACAAAGGTATTGATCGTGCTGCCAGTGTGAAAACAAGCCCGGCGCCGGCGGATCGGCCTTGCCGTGTTCCCTGACGATGGGAATGCGCACCTCCGCCGGCACGGCCAGCACCGAGGCCGAGGCAAGGACAAGCGCGCCTGGCAGGACGAGAGCGAGCCAACGGTTCCACTTCCTGTTTGCCATGACGAATCCGCAGTCGATGACGACCTAGCCTGCTCTCGACGCCGCCGCCGGCGATGCCGGGGTCACCCACAAGGGCGCCGCGGCTTCCGGCCTGCCGATGGGCAAGACGAGGGGGGCGCGGGCGGTGGTCTTTTCCATGGTCATCTCCGGCCTGTTTGAATCGTGAATGTCGTCACAGCGGGGCAGGCCGCATTGTCGGATGTCTCAGCGCCAAAGTCGACCATCTTCCACATTGCCGGGTGCTTAACAGAAAAGGAGGCATCTAAGGAAGCCAGGAAGCCAGGAATGGGTGGTATGGCCATTGGGAGGCAATGACGCCCTTGATTTCGAGCGTTGGCTTGGCGAGGGCGTTCTCGAAGACCGACTCCAGGAATCCAGGCCCAACCTTTGGCAGCATGCCCGCATTCTCGGGGGTCGAGCCGCTCATCTGCGATTGCGTGGCGGCGGCCAAGATCAAGTGCGAGACCTTGCACACCGACCCCGAGATCTTCGACGTGTGGGCGGCCCTGGTGGTAGCGGCGGAAAAGCTGTGCGTTCGACGTTCGTTCGTCCAAGACCTCCTCACTCGACGAGCAGGTCAAGGTCCGCCAGGGCACGCAATTGATCGCTGCAGGCAAGGATTTGTTGGCCCCAAGCATTCGTCCTCGTCCTGGCGTGGTTGAGGGAAGGCCACCTCCCGCACCTCGACACGACCAACGACACCGTCTCTCCCCATTGTCGCCCCTATCGACACTGAAGCCTGCCCCACCGAAGTGGGGCAGGCTTCCCTTACCCAAGCCTGACGAGGCGAGGAGAGATTTGGCGTATTTGCTCCGTCAGGCTCTTTCAGACCTCACCGCGGACTCTCTCGCTTGAATTGCGTTACAACCCCGGCCTGGCGTTGTGGACCAGATCCATGAAGTAGGCTTCGAACCACTTGCCCGCCTGCGGGGCGCCCGTGGCCGCGTCGGGACCGGCGCACATGGGGTCGAAGCGCGGCCCCTGCGGGTCGGACGAGCCATCCGATTCTCCCGGAGGCTTGACCCAGTAATAGGCATCGATGCCGGGCGCGGGATCGGCGCGCGGACGTTCACCCAAGCCTGCGCCGTGGACGTTGCACCAGCTCCCCCACTTGGCCCGGATGCCGCCCTTGCCATTGCGTGAGGTATCGATGATGAATCCGTGGTCCTTGAAGCCGTACATGGCCAGCATCTCACCCAGCATCTTGGCGTAGGTCAGCTCGTTCGGACACGGGTTGGAGGGTTCGAGCGCGGCGCCGTCGCGGTTCGACAGGTGGGTGTAGTTCGAGGTGTTGATGGCGAAGCCGCGAATCATCTGCGGGCCACCGGCCTCGCTGAGCACGGTCCTGAACACCTTGGCGATCTTGGCGCGGTTGTCGTCCCAGCCCAGCCAGCCCGAATGCGCGGCATCGAGATAGACGCTCACATTGGGTAGGTGGAAGCTCTTGATGGCGTAGACGATGCCGTTCTTGTACACGGACTTGGCCCGCTGGCATTGGGGCAAGCTCATGTTGGTGGCCAGGTTGCCGAGCGAGTCCGGTTCCAGGACGACGGCAATGGGCTGATTCGCGTGCGCCTTGAACTGCGCGGCGATGGGATCGATGAATTCCGTGCGGTAGCGGGCTTCGCCGTCTTCTTCGACCTTGAGCTCGCCGGCCGACGATTCCGCCGCGCAGTCGCGGTTGGGCAAGTCGTAGACCACGATGACGGTCATGGTCGGCACGCCGCTCGCGTCCTGTTGCTTCTTGGCCTCGTCGAGCCAGCCCTTCAAATTCTCGACGGCCTTGATGTCGGAGAGCCACACGCCCGTCGGGTAGGTCGCGACCTTGCGGATGGTTTCCGCCTCGTCCTGGTGTTTGGCCGCGGTGGCCTCGACGGAAGCGGTGTACTCGGGGTTGAGGAAGAAGCGGACATGTTTGAAGGGATTGCCCCCACCCGCCTGGACCTCATTTTGGGGCGTGCCGATACCCCCAATACTGCCAGCACAGGCGGCAAGAAACAGTGCCGAAGCGAACGCTACAACGTGACGCATGGGAGGCCTCCTAGAAGGGTCCACTTGTGTGAACCCAGCAGGCAACCTCAGCAAAGCGCGTACCAATATTCGGCAACGCCGGTCGAGCGCAATTGCCCAGGGGTTCGGCCAAGACGTTGCCATCACGTCGAGTCCTTGCGCCTCCACACCCGGTGTCCGGACGTCCGCGGACGTCCGCGGTCAAGTCGGAATCGGGCCAGGGAGTGCTTCGCCCCCCGCCCATCGGATCTCCGCTCACCGCGAAGCACTCAGGCTCTTTCGGGGCCCGTTCCTGGGACACGGGACCCCCCGGAGAGAAAAGCTACGCCACGGCGTCCTTGGCGGCCTTCACCGGACGTCCCTTGATGACCTTGCGAGCCGGCTTGGCCTTGAAAACCGTCGGCTCCTTGGTGAAGGGGTTGATGCCCTTGCGCTCTTTCGTGGCCGGCTTCTTGACCACGACCATGCGAACCAGGCCCGGAACGATGAAGATGCCGTTCTTCTTCAGCTCGGCGTGACCGATGCTGGCCATGGTCTCGATGATGCCCTTCACGTCCTTTCGGGTGAGATTGGTGGCATGTTTGTCGACGAGGATTTGGATCAGGTCTGATTTCGAAAGAGGTCCTTTGGGCATGGTATCTCCTTGGGTTGGGATGGCGTGCTCCCCGTGGCGGGAATGACCAGGGAGGTTCCCGGCCAGCGCGAGAGCGATGATGAGCCACGGAAGGTAGCCCATCTTGCGTGGTCGTTGCGATGAAAATCGTGGGCCCCCCGTTGTCCAAGGCACCGGGCACGTCCAGGACCCGGAGCCGACGGTTGCGGCTTCGATGGTTCGCGGTGCGCTATTCCCAGGCTACTGAGCTGAACCACCTTGCCCCGCGCAGTGGACCGCGCAGGGGGGAGAGGTCGCCGAACGCAGCGAGGCGGGTGGGCATCGGTCCGTCGTGCCGTTGAATCATCGAACGGCTGCTTGCCTTGCGGCGAAAGCATCCGCAGCGTCTGCGGGTCACCGCGCGTGCGCTGCGGCTGATGGTCTCGGACACCGCCGCGACCGTCACGAAGGATTGCCTGTTTGCCAAGAAGGCCTTTGCCTACACCGCTCTCGGCCAGCGCAAGGAGAAGTGCATAATGGGCAAGAAGGCCGATTGCTCACGCTGCGGGTGTATCGTGCCCTTCTATCTGCATTCCCTGACCCATGCGGTGCCGGGCCACCTCGGGCGAGCGGTCAATCCAAGTCCGACTGCTCCTCGCCGCTGATGCCGCCGCCAAGACCGTGCTTCCCAAGCTTGTGGCACTTTGCTCCATGGCTCAAGCCCCGCAAGGGTTGGTCGATTGTAAGTAGATGGCGTATCTTTCCACCCCTTCTTCATGCCCGTACCCTCAGACTCCCTAGACCAGGTTGGTCAGCCAAGTTGCACGTTGGTCGAGAGATGATGGGCCCGATCCGTGAGCAAGCACTCGTACTGACCGCGGCGATTCGCGTGATCGCCATGACGCTCTTCCTGGGCATTGGAATCGCCTGGACCTCCACGCGCGGAATGTCTCCCTGGATCCTCACGCGTCCCTTGGCGGGCTATCTGACCCTGGCGACCCTGGCTTTCGTGTACCGCCGTCGCGCGCTGACCATGCGGCTGTCGTGGTTCCTGCCCTTTCTCGACATCGGCGTCGCCTTCCTCGTTCACCGCCTGGGTATCTCCGCGGATGCCGGCGTAGCGCGTTTCGCGGCGGCCTGGGGGGTCGCGGGACTTGGCGTCTACACCCTCATCGTGGCCCTGGCCGGCCTTGCCATGCCACCTCGCCTGGTCGTCATTCTGACTTTGTTGTCGATGACGGCGGAGGTGGTGCTTCTCCACTTGGCCGGCCTGTCGTACTGGCCCATGATCATGGCGGTTCTCGCGCTCGCATTCGTGGCGGTTGCCACCAGCGCCGTGCCTCGCAACGCCACGGCGGCCCTGGCGCGCGAAAACCAGGCCACCAACGCGTTGATGTCCCTCGCCAAGTTGCAAGAGCAGCACCAGCAGCTCGAGCTGCTGCAGCGGGAGAAGGACGCCTTGCTCGAAATCATCGTGCACGACATGCGCAGCCCCGTCGGAGCCGCCCTGCTCTCGCTCGAATACCTGGCCCTCGAGCTCAAGAAGCACCCCAGCCAAGCCTCGCTGCTCGAGGCAACCGACGATGCCCTGGGCACGCTCAACAGTCTGAGCGGCATGATCACCCAAATCCTCGACATGTCGAAACTGGAAAGCGGACGGCTCACCCTGCGTCTGGATTTCGCCGAGTTGCGCCCCATCCTCGAGGCCACCGTCCGCGAGGCATCCGCGCGGGCACGGGCGCGATCGATTGCGCTCGACCTCGATGCCCCGGAAGGCCTGACGGCGGCGGTGGACCTGCGTCTGTTCCCACGCATTCTGGACGTCCTGACCACGCACGCGCTTCGCCACACGCCGGAAGGGGGCCGCATCCTGCTGGTGGCCACCGCCGGGACAGCGAACATCCGGGTGTCGATCCACAGCACCTCGCCCGCCATTCCGGACGCCGACCGCCAGCACATGTTCGACAAGTTCCCGCTGGCCGGGACCGAGCCCCGGCGCATGTCGGCCTGGGGCGTGGGCCTGTACTTTTGCCGTCTGGTCGCCGCTGCCCATCAAGGTTCGATCTCGGTTGAAGACGTGGACGGCTGGCCAACCTCGTTCGTGATACACCTGCCCGACCAGCGCAGGCCGGCTTGAAACGGGCAGCGCTCTCGCATCTTGCACGCTACTGCAAGGGTTGCGCGACCAGCGCAATCAGTTTGCGGACCAAGCGCGGGCTCAGCGGCTCGAATTGTCGGACCGGCATGAGCCCGCCAGCGATTCCGGCGATTCGCCGAGTGCTGGCCAGGTAATGGTCGTACAAGTGCAAGGCATCGCTGACCGCCTCGGATTCGCGGCGCCAAGCTCCGTCGATTTCCGCGAGCTCGCGGTTGGCCAGGACGCGTGCCTCCAAGCTGCCCCCGCCCGCGGCTTGCAAATTCTCGCGCGTGCGACTGTGCCTATCGAGCAGGATTTCCAGCCGGCCGCGCGCGCCTTGCAGAAAGACCGCCAGCTCGGCCAGGCGTTCGAGCACCGAAAGACTGGCGGTTTCGAGCACCCGGCCGTCGAGCGGCCCCTGCAGGTCGTCCGCGCAGTGTGGCCATTGCTCGAGCGAGTAGGCGATGCGACGACTTTCGAGATAGTCCCCCAGCATGCTGGCCACGCGCATCCGGTGTGCCTCGCTTTCGGCCGTCGCCTTGCGAATGGCCTCGAACAGCGGAGCCAGGCGATACGCCGGCACTTGCCCACCCGCCAGCACCCGCATTTCGTCCTCGGCCCCTCGGCGCGCGGCTTCGCTCTCGGCCAGCGCATTCCATTCCTCGCGCAAAAGTCGCGCCTGCACGTTCATCGCGTCGACGTAGTACTCCTTGGGCGACTCGACCGTGCCCGCGACGAACAGTCCCGTGCGCGTTTCGGGCCCAAGACCGTTTTCGTGCACGACGTTGGTGCGGCTTGATTGCAACACCGTCGACAAACCGGTTCGCGTGTAGTCCACGCCGAGGCCCATGGCCCAGCGCAAGCTGCCCGTGAAATCCGATTCGACTTCGGCGGAGCTGCGCAAGGTAATGCTGCGCCACCGGAAGGGATGCTCGCGCTTGACGAAGACGCCCCCGCGCGCGGTGAACGTCTCGCCCTGGTAGTCGCCCTGGGCCGAGAGCACGCGGCGGATCGCGGCCTCGAAGAAGCTGTCCCAGCCGCCGGTCCCGGTGAAGCGATTGAGGTAGCTCTCGCGCAGGGCCAGCTCGAAGATGCCGGAGGCACTGTCGGAGGGCGCGCGCACCTGTTCCAGGAGACCCGCCGACATCTCCAGCCCCGGAACCCGCGCCGTCAAGCCACCACGCAGAATGGGCTGAAAATGATAGCCAAGGTGAGAAAAGCCGCCGTACCACCCGATGTCGCATAGGTCGTTCTGACAGCGTCTGATGGTTCCCGAGTTGTTGAGCGCGCCCGCCTCGAACAACATGCCCAGTCCCGCCACCGTCAGCGCGAGCGCCCCCTGGTGTTGGGCGATCTGGTGCTTGCGAACGTCCCATTCTTCCTCGTTCTCCGGGAAAAATGGCTGCTGCGCCAGCATGAAGACTCCCAGATCCACGAATTCCCGCGCATTGAAATAGTGCACCATGGAGCTCGCGAGCTGACTGCCGCTTTCCTCGCCGTTCAGGATGTCGAGGTTCACGGAAATCAAGCCTACGGAGTCCACCGTGAGGTCCTGGATCCTGCGGCTGCGAATATCGTCGAGTCGGGTCATCTGTGCGACCTGTTGGTCGAACACGGGATAGGCCACGTGCAGGGGAGCGAGGGAAAGCTTGTAGGATGTCGAGTCGTTCAGCTCCCACGGGCTGCCGACGAGGCGGTCGATTTCACTCTCGACGTTGAAGAGCTCGATCCTGTTGAAGAAGTCGAGCAGCTCGCCGCGCGACTTGGTTCCGAGTTGCGTCGTCAGGTCGGAAAGCACGCGCAGAAGATCGCCGAAGTCGTTCTGCAAGCGGGCCTGCCCGAGCTGGGCCTCGGCAGAACCCGCCCCGAGGGTGGACGCGCCGACGAGCACAGCCAACACTGCCAGCAGGCGCAAGGAAGAGCCACGCTTATGACAATCACTTCCCAAGTGGGATAGCTCCGCCGCGAGTATACTCTCGAATGCTTGCTGACTGACGCGGCGGAAAAACTCGGAAATTCGGCCCGCGAGACCATGAGCTTGCGCGATTGTCTTGATTCCTCCGCCAACCTGGCATAATCCGGTGCCTCGCGGCCGTAGCGCGGTCGAGCGAGCTCCCTCTTCGATGAAGCCCTGCCCCCTCAAAGGATCCTTGCAATGCCCGAGATGAATATCATCCAGGCCATCAACGACTGCCTGCACGTGGAAATGCGGCGAGACAGTCGCGTCGTCGTGCTGGGCGAGGACGTGGGCCATTTCGGCGGCGTTTTCCGCGCCACCGTCGGACTGCAACAGGAATTCGGGCCCGACCGCTGCATGGACACCCCGCTGGCCGAAAACGGCATCGTGGGTGCCGCCATCGGCATGGCCCTCTATGGCCTGCGCCCCGTGGCCGAGATCCAGTTCGCCGACTACGTCTACCCCGCCTTCGACCAGATTGTGAACGAGCTGGCCAAGATGCGCTACCGCTCGGGCGGCGAGTACACCGCGCCGGTGGTGATCCGCATGCCGGCGGGCGGCGGCGTGCGCGGCGGCCACTACCACTCGCAATCGCCCGAGGCCGTGTTCATCCACACCCCGGGCCTGCAGGTCGTGTACCCGTCGAGCCCGGCCGACACCAAGGGACTGCTGACGTCCGCGATTCGCGGCGAGGATCCTGTCATCTTCCTCGAACCCAAGCGCCTGTACCGCACCAGCCGCGGCGAGGTCCCGGCGGGCGAGTACACGGTACCCATCGGACAGGCCAAGGTCCTGCGCCGAGCGGCGGCGCGTTCCGAGCGATCGGTCACCCTTCTCGCCTGGGGCAGCATGGTGCACACGTCGCTGGAGGCGGCGGACAAGGCTGCGGGCCTGGGCTACGACATCGAGCTCATCGATCTGCGCACGCTTCTGCCCTTCGACCTCGAAACCATTCTTCAGTCGGTACGCAAGACCGGCCGCGTGGTCATCGTGCACGAGGCACCACGCACCTGTGGCTTCGGCGCCGAGCTGGCGGCGTCGATCCAGGAGCACGCCCTGCTGCACCTGGAGGCTCCGATTCTGCGTGTGACCGGTTTCGACACCCCGTTCCCATACACCCTGGAACCCGAATACCTGCCCGACAAGGATCGCGTCTTGGATGCGATCGAAAAAGTCACCTCCGGCTAGGAGAAAGCATGGCCTACGAATTCAAGCTGCCCGACATCGGCGAAGGCATGGCCGAGGGCGAGATCGTCCGCTGGCTGGTCAAAGAGGGCGATACGCTGGCGCAAGACCAGCCCATGGTCGAAGTCATGACCGACAAGGCCACCGTCGAGATCGCCACGCCCCACGCGGGCCGCGTCCTCGAACGGCGTTTCAAGGAAGGGGAGCGCTGCCCGGTGGGCGCGGTCCTTATCGTGATCGAAATCGCCGCCGCCGACAAGATGCTGGCGGCGAGCATGGCCAAGACGCCTGGCCCCACGACGGAGGGGCCGAGCGGTGGAATTCTCGCTACCCCTGCCACGCGCAGACTGGCGCGCGAAATGGGTGTGGATCTGGCGCGGGTCAAGGGCTCGGGTCCGGGCGGGCAGATCACCATCGCCGATGTGCGCGCGGCCAAGGTCGCCACGGGATCCGACGAGGCCTTCGAGAACCAACCCACGCCCAGCGTCTCCACGACGTCGACCGGCGATGTCCGCATTCCGTTCCGCGGCGTTCGACGCATGATCGCCGAGCACATGGTGCTGACCCAGCGCCAGGTCGCCCATTTCACCTACGTCGAGGAAGTCGACTGCACCGAGCTGGTCGAGCTACGCGACAAGGCCGAACGGCGCCTGACCGGGCACGGTATCAAGCTGACCTACCTGACCTTCTTCGTGAAGGCGGCGGTCGAGGCGCTCAAGAAGCACCCGCAGCTCAACGCCACCCTCGACGAGCCGGCCGGTGAAATCGTGCAGCGCCGCGAGTACCACATCGGCATCGCGGCACAAACCCCCGAGGGGCTGATGGTGCCCGTGATACGCCACGCCGATCGCCGCTCGCTGCTGGATCTGGCGCGAGAGATCGATCGCCTGGGCGTGGCGGCCAAGAACGGTCGCGTTTCGCCGCGCGACCTAGGCGGCTCGACCTTCACCATCACCAGCCTCGGCACCTTGGGCGGCATCGTGGCCACGCCCATCGTGAACTACCCCGAGGTCGCTATCCTGGCCATCCACAAGATCGCCAAGCGCCCGGTCGTGGCGGACGACAAGATCGTCGTTCGCGACATGATGAACCTGTCCCTGTCCGTGGATCACCGACTGGTCGACGGTTACGACGCCGCCACCTTCGTGGCCGAGATGAAGGCATCGCTGGAAACGCCGGGGCTCATCTTCCTCGACCAGACCTAGGGACGATGGCGCAAGCAAAGGCACCCGACAAACGCCGCTCGGGCCAGACCACCGCCGAGAGCGTGGAAGTCTGGAAGGACGAGGACTACGCACGGGCAACCGGACTCTTCCAGATTCTCGACGAGTCCGGCCGTGCCGGCACCGTGAAGGTGCCCGACCTTCCACCCGCGACGCTCTTGCGCATGTTCGAAGGCATGTTGCTGTCGCGTACACTCGACGATCAGCTTCTGCTCCTGCAGCGCCAGGGTCGCATCAGCCACTACTTCGAGGCACGCGGCCAAGAGGGCGGCCCCATCGCGGGCGCCGAAGCGATCCTGAAAACCGATTATTTCGTTCAAGGATTGCGCGAGGGCGCGGCGGCTCTCTACCGCGGCATGCCCCTCGACAGGTACGTCGCGCAGATTCTGGGCACCGCCCACGACATTGGACGCGGCCGTCAGATGCCCTGTCACCTCTCCTCGGCCGGCATCAGGCACGTCAGCACGTCCTCGTCCGTGGCCTCGCAGATTCCGCACGCCGTCGGCATCGCGTGGGCGGCCAAGATCAGCAAGGCCAGCGAAATCGTCCTTTGCTTCTTCGGCGACGGCGCCACCAGCGAGGATGACTTTCATGCCGGCCTCAACTTCGCGGGCGTCTACCAGGCGCCCGTGGTCTTCGTCTGCCAGAACAACCAGTGGGCCATCTCCACGCCCGTCGCTCGGCAAACCCAGTCCGAAACCCTGGCCATCAAGGGTCTGGCCTATGCCGTTCCGTCGTTGCGGGTCGATGGCAACGATATCTTGGCCCTGTACGTGGCCATCAAATCGGCGGTCGACAAGGCCCGCGCGGGCGGCGGACCCACCTTCATCGAGGCCGTCACCTACCGCCTGGGCGCGCATTCCAGCGCCGACGATCCGACCCACTACCGGGACGCTGGCGAGCACAAGGCATGGCAGAAGCGCGATCCCTTGCTTCGCTTCGCCGCCTGGCTCGAAAAGCAGAGCATTCTTTCGATCGAAGCGCAGACGGCGATGAAAGCACGTATCACCGGCGCCATTCGCTCGGCCATCGCCAGCCAAGAAGCCGCGGGCCCGCCGCCACCATCGAGCCTGTTCGAGGATGTGGTGGCAAAGCCGCGCGCCTAGACGGGCGCCCCCGATCTGCACAAGGGACCTTGCGCCCATTTCCGACCGACAAACACCAACACCAAACATCCGAGGACCGCGAGAATCGAGATGGTCGCGCCTACAATAACCCAGGTCTCGCCGTATTCGAGCGCCGCCCGGTGCCTTCCGGGCGGCACCACGAATCCCGAGAGGGACACGTCGGCGCGCAATAGGGCGGCCGGCTTACCATCGATGGTCAGGCGCCAGCCTTCGTCCCAGGTTTGGTTAAAGGCCAAGAAAGATGGGTTCGGTCCCGTGGCCTCTACGTCCATGGCAATGCTGTCCGGCGTGCGTGAGAGAATCCGCACGGCGGCGGGTGATGGCGACGAGGGGAAGCTCGCGAGGCGCTGGTCATCCACGCAAGCGCTGTCGCGCGCCTGCGCTTGCAAGCGGCGTACGGCGGCCAACCACCCCTCGATCCCGTGCACGATCTCCACCCGCGCCGCCGCGAACACGATGGGCTGCTGGTTGTGGATAAAGACGACCTCGATAGGAGCCTGGCCGGCCGGGCCGACGACGAATCCATTCTGCCAGTGTGCCCCTGCGCGAAACTGGACCACCGCCGTAACCCCGCGTCGCTGGAGCAGTGGCGTGCCGAGCGAAGGATTCTCCCTCACCGCGTTCCAGAAGGCGCGGTTTCCGTCGTCGGTCCAACGCAGATAAGTGAGGTCGAAGTCGTTGTCGAGGGTCATGGCCAGCCCCCACTGGGCCGGCTGTGGAGGCTTGGCCAACCCCTCGGCCTTGCTCATCGTGGGGTTCCATTCGGCGGCGTGAAATATCAGGTCATCCGAGGATCGATTGAGCAACGGAGCGATCGACGCCGGAGGTGCGGTCAAAGCTTGGATCGGGGTCGTGTGGACCACCCCTCGTCCTGCGGTCATGAGATCGACGGCCAGCACCGCGCAAACGATCAAGGCGCGAGTGGAGCGCTCCCAGTGAATGCGAGGCCAGAACACGACGAGCAGGGCTGCCGCGACGCCTGCCAGGCGAAGAGCGTCCCCGGCCGCGACTCGCCAGGGAAGATCAGAAGGAAGGTGCTTGGAAAAGATCGCAATCCCGGCTGCACCCAACATCGCAAGAACAACCAGTCCGACGAGCACGCGCACAAGGCACCGTCTGGCCTCGCTTCGCCCTCCTACCACCTGGTCGAACCCGTAGGCCGACGCGACCACGACCGGCAGAACAAACAGCAGTGCGTATTTCTCCGGAAAGCGAATCGCGGACACCACTGGCAGGTGGTGCAGGAGCCGCCACAGCACGAAGTGCGTACCCAGTGAAAGCAGGAAACCGAAACCCGCCAGCGCCATCCATGGCAGGAGGGCGCGAAAGCGATATCGCCACGCCGCGAAGGCCAACAGGGTCACGGCCAGCCCCGGATAGAGCGAAAAAAAGAAGGGACTCTCGCGCCGAGGATAGAAACGGCGTCCCCAATATAGGCTCTCGTTGCCGGCCTCGACGTGCCCCAGAACACCTGGTGAGAGGAGGTCGAGGGCTCGTGCGGGAGGCATCGACCACTCGCCGGACGATGCGCCGAGGCCGTTCGCGCGCACGGTCTTCCCGGCGTGGTGTGCGCCGGGAATAAGCGCGACAGCCGCCACGGCGAGACCCAAGACCAAGCCAGCGACCACGGTCGTGGGACCGAAACGCGCGCGCAAACGCCACACAGCGAGTACCGCCGCACCACAAAGCAGTGGCGTCATGAGCATCGTCGATGGCTCGCCCGCAAGGCCTTCAACGCCAACACACAGGGCAAGTCCTGCCACATCCAGGCCGCGTGGTCTGGGGATCAGCCGAAGGACGAAGGTCAAGGTCAAGGGCAGAATGGATGCGGCAAACAGGATGGGCAGAAGATTGGTCGCAGACAGCAGATACCCTCCGAAACCCCAGCCCAAGCCGCCAAACAACGACGCGGGCCGCGTTCGCCGAAGCGTCCGCAGAAAGGCATACATGCTGCCCACGCCGGCCAAGAGCGGCAGGATCACTTGCAGGCGGAAGGCCACCTCGAAGGGCAAGAGAAGGAACAGCGCGGTGAGGGGATGGAATAGCTCGTGCTCTGGATTGGCTGCAAAGGGTTGCCCCGAGGCGAAGAAGGGATTCCACAGCGGAATGCCCTGCGACGCCCTGGTCAGCGGCGCGATCAGCGACTTGGCGGGATGGTAGTAGAAGGCAAGGTCCCGATCCCCGAATGTTTCGGCGCGGAACAAGACGCGCCAAAACAAACCGACCACGAGCACAAGCAGCGACCCGGCAGCCGTCAGCCCGATGAGCCTGGTTCGATTGCCAAGGGTTCGTACCACCATCGCCACCACTCTAGAACAACGCTGTCCCTGGTTGCGGCACAGGGCCACCATTTTTCCCCGCGGCATCCTTCGTCTATCGATTCTCCAAGGCCACGCGGATCTTCGCCAGCAGCTCTTCCATCGTGTACGGCTTCTGCACGAATCCCGAGAGGCCCTTGCCCGCGAATCGGTTGACGATGTCTTGCTCGTTGTAGCCCGAGCTGATGATCACTTTCACGCTGGGCTGCAGGCGTCGCATCTCGCGGTAGCAAGCCTCGCCGTCCAAATGAGGCATGGTCAGGTCCAGGATGACCAAGGTGATGCTGTCCTTGTCGCTGGTGAACTTCTCGACGGCTTCGCGGCCGTCGGCGGCAACGATGACCTCGAACCCCGCCCGTTGCAACATGCGCCGACCCAGGTTGCGGATGGTGTCCTCGTCGTCGGCGAGCAAGATCTTGCCCGAGGCGTGAAAGGCGGCAAGGATAGCTGCCTTGGGCTGCAATTTGCCGGCCTGGCTTTCGCTGGCCGGAAAGAGCAGCTTGAAGGTCGTGCCACGGTTGAGCTCGCTGTAGACCTTGATGGCGCCGTGGTGCCCGCGCATGATGCCGAGCACGGCGGCCAGGCCTAGGCCGCGTCCGGTGAACTTGGTCGAGAAGAATGGATCGAAAATCCGATCCTTGGTGGCTTTGTCCATGCCACGACCGGTGTCGGCGATCTCCACATAGACGTAGTCCCCCGGTTGCAACCGGTCGGAGCCGAAACAGCCCCGAAGATAGTCGGCTTCGCAGTGGGCGAGGCCCACCGTGACCGAGATGACGCCACTGCGTTCGCCGATGGCCTCGGAAGCGTTGACGATCAGGTTCATGATGACCTGCCGAAGCTGCGTGGCATCGGCCTCGACCGCCGGAATCCCGTCGGCGAAGTGGTACTTGAGCACGACCTTCTTGCTGATGCTCACCAGCAACAGGTGCCCCATCTCCTCGACCAGCTCCTTGAGACCGATGGGCTGGATGATGAAGCGGCCGCGACCGCTGTAGGCCAGGAGCTGGCGGCAGAGATCGGCGGCCCGGCGGGCGGCGACCTCGATGCCTTCCAGGCTGGCGCGCGACGGGGCCAGGGGCGACATCTCGGTCTTGGCCAAGTCGGCATTGCCCAAGATCCCGGTGAGCAGGTTGTTGAAATCATGCGCGATGCCGCCCGCGAGCACGCCCAGGCTTTCCAGCTTTTGCGTGTGGAGCATCTGCTGCTCGAGATTGCGTTGATCCGTGACATCGTGGCCAACCGAGAGCACGACGGTCCTGCCGCCCAGCTCGAATTGGCGCGCGAAGATCTGCATGGTGCGAAGCAGTCCATCGCGCCGTCGTATACGAAACTCCAGCCAGTCCACGTGCTTGCCCTGCGCGAGGTCGGCGTACATGGCGTCGCGCAGGCTGGGATCGAGCCAAGTCGAGAGCTGCCGCGTGGTCTTGCCGAGGATCTCCTCTTGCGGATATCCCATCGCCGCGCAGAAGGCTTCGTTGCAAGCGATGATGGTGCCGTCCGACTCGGCCAGGGTGACCGGTCCCGGAATAAGCTCGAAAATGCGCCTGAACCGTTCTTCCGATTCGCGCAGGGCCCGTTCCTTGCTCGCACTCTCGGTGATGTCCTGGATGATGCCGACCATGAAAGTCGGCCGGCCGAGCGCGTCCTTCTCCAGCTCGCCCATGCCGTGGACCGAGCGGGTGCAGCCGTCGTTGGCGCGCACGATGCGGTAGCGCTTGTCGAAATCGCGCCCGCCCTGGATGACCTCGTCGACAAAGTAACGATGCATCTCCTCGCGCTCGTCGGGGTGCACCAGACCGAGCCAGCCCGCGAGATCCTTGTTGTACGCCTCCGAGATGCCGAAGAGGACGTTCAGCGCGCTCGAGCTTGCCCAGGTGCCCTTGGCGATATCGTAGCGATAGGAGCCGATGTGTGCGACGTGCTGGGCTCGCTGCAGGAACCATTCACTTTCGCGCAAGGCCCGCTCGCTGCGCTTTCGCTCCGAGATGTCGAGGAAAATCGTGGCGAACTGCCGGGTACCGAAGGGCACCACGCTGATGTCGTAGTGGCGGTCGAAGGGCTCGAACTGGGATTCGAAGCGGGTCGGCTCGCCGCCGAGCACGGCGCGAGCGAACTCGGCCAGGAACGGCGGCTCCGGGGTGCCGTAGATGTCGGTCGCCAGCTTGCCGACCGCGTCCGCGCCAACGATGCCCACGTATTGGTCGAACTGAGGGTTGACATCCAGGACGCGGTAGTTGATCGCGGTGCCGCCCGCGTCGCAGACCAGCTCGTGCAGGGCGACCCCCTCGCGCATGTGAAGGTAGAGCGATCGAAAGACTTCGCGGCCATCGAACTTGTCCGGTGCCTTCCCGACTTCGGCCATTCATCCTCCACGAGAGAAGCGGGAGTGGATGCAGTACACCCGCATTTCTCGACGGGGATGTTATCAGGAATTACATATGACTGTCACGCCGATTGGAAAGGCGCGTCGCTAGTTCGGCGTGAAAGCATAGACCTGGGTGTTCGCAGCCACGAACACGCGACCATTGGCGACAATGGGCGTTTCGAACTTCTGCACGGACGACATGGTGTCAGTGCTTGTCCCACCCGCGAAGACGGATTTTCCGGTCTCGCCATCGAGGCCGTAGAGCTTGTTGTCGCTACCCACGATCCACACCACGGCATCCGTCCCGCCGGCGTCCGTGGCGCTGACCGCGGGCGAATCCTGGGTTGTCGGCCCCCCGCACCAGGCTATCGAGGCGGTGGGTGGACTGGCAGCCGCGATTCTTGAAGGCGACCAGGCCGCCCGACTGACCGCTTGGACAGGACTTGCCCGTGCCCTTGAAGACCACATAGCTTCCGTTCGGCGTGGTGTAGGCGGCGGAGGCGTTGATAATCAAGCCGGTCGCGACCGAGGCCAGCACGAGAGGAGTGCCGAGGCCGCCGAAATTGCTGTGGTCGAGCAGGTAGGCATTGCCGTCCTTACCCAGACCGACGACGAGGGACGAGGGCGTGGCGCCCGGCACGCTGACGATAACGGGCGCGGTCCCGCCGATGTCGGTATCCGCATTGTCGAGCGCGGCCCAATTGGTGGGGGTGAAGTAGTCCGCGTTCTGCCCACTGAAGGAAAGCGACGGCGGCAAGCGGAAGATGGTCTCGCCATCTTGCCAAGTCGGCGGCGCGGAAAAAGTGTTGGACTGATTCTCCGTGTTGCCGGTGGCGAAGATAAGCGACTGCCCGTCCGAGGCAATTCCACCCGGCGCCCATATACCACCCGCTATGGCGCGACTGACCCAGGTGCTGACCTGGGTGGGGTCCGTGGTCGAGATGCCGACGATCCAACCGTGGTAGACGCCGCAGTCTCCGACGTGTCCGCCGAAGGGCACGAAGACCTTGCCACCGAGGAGAATCAGGGCGCCACGCTGGTTTTCCGCCAGCGAATCGAACGTGGTGGAACCAGACATGGCTGTGCTGTTCAGATCGACCGGCCACCCGGATTTGATCGCGCCGGTGCCGGCATCCAGGGCAAAGACCTGATGCTGGGCGGTCGCGTTGGTGCTGGCGATGGTCATGGCGTCCAAGTAGATCGTGCGCGTGGCCGCGTCGATGACGGGCGTGCCGGTGATACCGAGGGGATCGATATTTCCACACCCGTTGCGAAGCGTGGCCAGGCGCGACTTGGGCAAGGGTGTGCCGAGGCTCATGTCCCATACCGCCTTGCCCCCGGTCGAGGCATCGAAGGCATAGACGTGGTTCTGCTCGGTGGCGACGATGACCAGATCCGGACCGCCGCCCGAGCCCGCAAGATACAGCGGCTGGGCGTAGGTCGGTCCCGAGACCGTCGCACCGGCGAAGGTCGTATCCACATGGAAATTCGCGATGGCGGCCTTGCTGAGGCTGGAATCCACATAAAACCCATCTCGCGTGGCATTGTTGTGGTGCTGGAGGACCGACACCTGTCCGCTGGTACCTCCCGCACCTCCACTGTCCGAATTCGCGGCGTTCGCTGGCATGTCCTGGACGACGTCCCGCGCCAGAGCCACGCCACCGTCCCCCTTGGTGGTTTCCGGGGCCTGATCTCGACTGGGTTCCGTATCTCCTTGCACGCTTGGGACGTCGGGCTCGCCTTGTCCTGTGGCATCGGCGGGCACATCGGCGCCACCTACACGCGTGTCGGGATCCCCGGTCGCCTGATCCGGATTTCCGGCCGCATCTCGCTTGATCGCGGCCGAGTCCAGGGTGGCCTTTGGGGTATCCGCGGTGCTCGCATCCACGAATTGCTTTGACGTATTCCCTGCACGACAACCGCCGCCAGCGAGCACCAGGGCCAAGAGCAAATGTGTACTGCGCATGGGAAATTCTCCCCGGTTGTCAGCAGCGGACCAATCCACTCCCGCTTCGCCTGGGATGCCGGAATTGCGCTATTCGTCGCAAGGAATCTTCCAACGCTTCGCTTTGTAAATGTCTTGTAACCAATGCCGGCCAGCGCAGAAAGTCCGAATCAACGGTCGCAAGGTGGCATCCAAGCGAACCAAAGGAGAGCAACTAGCATGAAGGACATGATCGTTCGATCGCCAGGTAGCGTTCTACTGGCGTTGTTTGCTTCCGTTATAACCGTGGCCTGCTCCGACAATAGTAGCTCGTCGGGGAAGATGGACGGCGGCATGGCCGACGTTGCCGGCTCGCAGGAAGCGGGTCCGCCGGATGCGCCGATCGCGGCGGAGCACCCCGCTGCCGATTCGCAGATACCCGACGCACCGATCATCGACGCGAAGGTGGCCGATGTCGCGGTCCAGGATGCCAGCATCGTCGATGCTCGGGCCGTGGACACTGGCGCGATGGACGCCGGGCCAATAGACGGCGGTCAGACGGCCTTGGTGGCACGCGGCAAGTACGTGGTCGACCACATCGTTGCTTGCTCGGACTGCCACACGCCCAAGCTACCTTCGGGCGCGCCCGACATGTCCAAATACCTGGCTGGCAACGCGACCTTCGTCCAGCTGCCGAACGGCGATGTCCTACCCTCGCGCAACCTTACCCCGGACAAGGCCACCGGCCTCGGGAGTTTCACCGCCACGCAAATCACAGAGATGTTCATGGACGGCGTCGTGCCCGCTGCCGATGGAGGAACCTCGGCGCTCAACTCCGTCATGCCGTATTACGTGTTCCACAACATGGCGTCGGACGATGCCGAAGCCATCGTGGCCTACCTCCAATCGATTCCGGCCGTCGTCAACGACGTCGGCAAGCGCTCGCCTTCTTTCGATGTCCCGGCCCCGTCGGACTACCTCGATCCGGCGACCATCCCCACGCCGGCTGACACCTACCCGCAAAGGGACAGTGCCTTGCGCGGACGCTATCTGGCCACCGAAAGTGGCCTGTGCATCGAGTGCCACACGCCCCATTTGCAAAGCGGGAGCAAGCCCCTCGACACCGGCAAGTTCTTCTGGGGCGGCGAGGACTTCAGCAGCTTCTTCGCCGGTACTTTGAACATCCACCCGGTGTCGGCGAATCTGACTTCCGATCCGACGACCGGCCTTGGAAACTGGACGACGGCGCAGATCGTGACCGTGCTCCACCAAGGCATCGACGATCAGGGCGCTGGCATTTGCCCGCCCATGCCCGTCGGCCCGGACGGTGCCTTCGGCGGCTTGACCGACCAGGACGCCTTGGATATCGCGAACTACATCAAGTCGCTTCCTCCTGCAGTCAACGACGTGCCGGATATGTGCAGCTGGCCTCCTCCGGCGCCGCCCGTGGACGGCGGTGGCATGGACGGCTCCGCCATCGACAGTCCGACCTCCGGCTAGGTGGAAGGCTACAACCTGCCTCTCCCGCAGGGCGCGTCCATGGAGAAAGGGCTTCCACTAGTTTGCGCATGCGGGCGAATTCGATGCTAGAGATCCGCTCGTGAGCACAGAAATCCTGAAAGTCGAAGTCGTGGTCATCGGCGCCGGCCCGGGCGGTTACGTGGCCGGCATCCGCCTCGGCCAGCTGCGCAAGAAGGTCCTCGTCGTGGAGAAGGCCGCACCGGGCGGCGTGTGTTTGAACGTGGGCTGCATTCCGTCGAAGGCGCTCATCAACGCATCCAAGCTGTACGAGAAGGCGACCCACGCCGCGGAGATGGGAATCCTCGTGGACCACGCGCGTGTCGACCTCGGCCGCATGCAAAAATGGAAAGACACCGTGGTCGGCAAGCTGACCTCGGGGGTTCGCCAACTGCTCAAGGCCAACGGCTGCGACTACCGCGAGGGAACGGCCACACTGCTCTCGCCCCGCACCGTACGCATCACCCGGCCGGGGTCGACGGACGAAATCCTGGTCGAAGCCGAGCACGTCGTCATCGCCACGGGGTCGCGCCCGGTGGCCATTCCCAGCCTGCCCTTCGACGGCAAGCGCGTGGTGGATTCGACCGGTGCGCTGGCCTTCACCGAGCTGCCCGCGCGCATGGTGGTGGTAGGCGCGGGTTACATCGGCATGGAGATCGGCACGCTGTACGCCAAGCTCGGCAGCAAGGTCACCTTCGTCGAAGCCCTGCCCACCATGTTGCCCGGCAGCGATCCCGAGTGCGTGCAAGTGGTCGCGCGCAAGGCGAAGAAGCTCGGGCTGGAGGTCATGCTTTCCGCGAAGGCCAAAGGCATGGTTGAAAAGGGCGACCACGCGGTGCTGACCGTGGAACGGGAAGGCGCTACCGTCGAAATCGACGCCGACAAGATCCTGGTGGCGGTTGGCCGGCGGCCCAACATCGAGGACATCGGTCTCGAGATCGCGGGCGTCAAGACCGCGGGCGGTTTCATCACCGTCGATCGCCAGATGCGCACCAGCGTGCACAACATCTTCGCCATCGGCGACGTGGCCGGCCAGCCCATGCTGGCGCACAAGGGCTCGCGCGAAGCCGAGGTCGTGGCGGAGGTCATCACCGAAAAGGCCGCCGAGATGGACGCCCAGGTGATCCCGGCGGTGGTGTTCACCGACCCGGAAATCGCCAGCGCGGGACTTACCGCCGAGGAAGCGGAGAAACGCGGCCACAAGGTCAAGGTGGGCAAGTTCCCCTTCACCGCCCTTGGCCGCGCCATCGCCAACCTGGACACCGACGGTTTCGCCAAGGTGGTCATGGACGCCGACAGCGGACTGTTGCTTGGCGTGCATGTGGTCGGGCAAGGCGCGGGCGATCTCATCAGCGAGGCGGCCTTGGCCATCGAGATGGGCGCCGCCGCGTCCGACTTGGCCATGACTATTCACCCCCATCCCACCTTGCCCGAGGCCATCATGGAAGCGGCCAAGGCGGCGCTGGGCGAAGCCATCCACGTCCTCAACCGGTAACCCGATGCGCATCCTCGTCACCGGCGGCGCCGGCTACATCGGTTCGCACACCACCGCGCTGCTGCGCGCGCGGGGCGATTTCGTGGTCGTGTTCGACAGCCTGGAGCTGGGTTATCGCCAGGCCATCGGCGATGCGCCACTGGTGGAGGGCAACACGCGCGACGGCGCCCTCGTCAAGCAGGTCATCGGCGATCACAAGCTGGAAGCCGTCATCCATTTCGCCGCCTACAAGGCCGCGGGCGAGTCGATGACCAACCCCGCCAAGTACTTCGACAACAACGTGCAAGGCAGCCTTCAGCTCATGGAGGCGGCCTGCCAGGCCGGCGTGCGCCGGTTCGTGTTCTCCTCGACAGCGGCCATCTACGGCACGCCCAGCACCTTGCCGGTGCGCGAAAACGACGAATTGCGCCCGGAGAATCCCTACGGCGAAAGCAAGCTCCTCGTCGAACGCATGCTGAAATGGTTCGACACGTGCCACGGTCTGCGCAGCGTGATCTTGCGCTACTTCAATGCCGCCGGCGCGGCGCTGGATGGAGCGAACGGCGAGGATCCGCGCTACGTTCAGAACCTGATTCCCTTGGTTATGAAGGTCGCCACCAAGCGCGCGCCCGCGTTACGCGTGTTCGGCACCGACTACCCCACGCCCGATGGAACCGGCATCCGCGACTACATCCACGTGCTCGATCTGGCCGAAGCGCACGCTCGCGCTCTCGATTTTCTCGCCGCCGGCAAGTCCTCGGATATCTTCAACATCGGCACGGGGCGCGGCGCCTCGGTCCTGGAGGTTCTGAACCATTCCAAACGCATCAGCGGCGTGGACATTGCAGCCGACTTCGTCGGGCGCCGGGCCGGCGATCCCGCCGCTGTCTACGCCGACATTCGCAAGGCACGCGATGTGCTCGGCTGGCAGCCCCGCTACGGTCTCGAGGAAATCATCCAAACCGCCTGGCGCTGGCACCACGGCCACCCCGACGGCTTCAGATAATAGACTCGGGCGCTCCTCTTTAGCGCACGCTACACTTCCCCGGTGGCATACTCGGCGGAATCCTATGACGTGGTCATCATCGGCGCGGGGCCTGGGGGTCTATCCTGCGCCAAGCACCTCGCAGGCTCGACCAAGAGGGTGCTGGTGCTCGAAAAGAGCGCTGGCCTCGGCGAGAAGATCTGTTCCGGGTTGATTTCGCCCAAGGCATTCCCGGACATGCAGCACGATCGCGGCGTTCCGTGGACAGCGATCTCCATCGCCACTGCCAGATCGAAGAAGGCCATCAATTTCACGCGTCCCTATTTGTGGACCATGGGCCGCAAGGACATCGAAGGCCGCCTTCTCCATGACTGCAGCGCGGATGTCCACTTCTCGGAGCCCGTGCGCAAAATCACCCGAGACTTCGTCGAAACCGACAAGGGGCGCTACGGCTACAAACACTTGGTCGGCGCCGACGGCTCCTTGTCCAAGGTGCGCAAGTACCTCGGCCTGCCTTCCAAGAACGTCGTAGGGTGGGCCTTCCACTACATCCTGGACCGTCCCTGCGCGGAATTTCAGATGCACTGGGTTCCGCGCGAATTCAAGGGAGCCTACGGCTACATGATGCCGAAGAACAAGCAGCAGACCATGGCTGGCCTGGCCTGGGCCGGCGAATCCTTCGATGCCGACGTCGCCGCGCGCGCGCGAACCTGGATCGCACGCACCTTCGCAATCGACCCGGACAAGACGCCCCACGAAGCCATGAAGGGCAACGCCGATTACCGCGGCTGGCGTTTCGGGAACACCTACCTGGTCGGCGATGCCGGTGGCTTCCTGAACCCGGTCACCACCGAAGGCATCTGGTTCGCCATGCGCAGCGGTGAGGGCGTGGCCAAGTTCATTCTCGACGATGCGGAGGGCGAGCGCATCTTGGCCAAGATGGTCGCCAACCACCGCAAGCAAGTGCGCATCTTCAACCTGATGACCAACCGCAAATTGCCGCTGTGTTGGTTCATCGAATGGCTCTTTCGCAATCCCGAAAAGGGCCTGCGCCGCAGGATCTTCGACGGAGTCTTCTGGAACCTGATGGAAGGATGAAGCGCGCGTCGCGGCTCAAGGGACGCGGCAACCAGTCGATGAGAGAAGAGGCACACGATGAGCCCCCAGCGCGCCCAATCCGAACGACGAATCTACCCTCGTCATCGCGTGCGCGTCGCGGTGCTTTGGCGCAACCGCCAGCAAGAGCTCATGCCCGGCGAAATCTGCGATGTCTCTGCCCAGGGTATTTTCGTGGTGTCCACGACCGCCCTGCCCGACGACGTCGGCACGGGCGATCTCACGCAAATCACCCTGCGAACCCAAGCCGGTGAAGAGACCTTGACCGGTATCGTGCGCTGGCGCGGCTACCACCCCTTGCACCAAGCCATCGGCTGCGGCATCCGGCTCGACGAAGCCAGCATGGCCGTGGTGGCGCGCTTGTTCCCGGCGCTGCACGGGGGCGCGGGGAAATAGGTTCGCAACGGTCGCAGAGGTGGCCGTGGCCCTCTGCCTGTATGAAGAAATCCTTGAGGTTCGTCACACAGCCGAGCTGTCGGGGCTGTTGATCGCCCGGGCAGTTGGTCAGTTGGTTGTCTATGACCGTCTGAGAGCTGTTCTTGCCAGTGTTCTGATTGTTCGGGTTCCAAAACCCAGCAATTCCATCGCTCGCGGAGAAGCCCGGGAACACGGATCCCGTACATGTCACGGTCGGTCGTATCCCCGGTGTTGGCGTAAGCCACGGGCGGCGCCACGTGATCGGGAGAAGCCCGGGAACACGGATCCCGTACATGTCACGGTCGGTCGTATCCCCGGTGTTGGCGTAAGCCACGGGCGGCGCCACGTGATCGTAGAATCCACCCCAGTAAATGCACGAAGAAAGGTCAGCTATGTCCTGATTCGCAGCTGGGCTATGAAGCAGCGTCCGCGGCCTCAGCGAACGCAGCGCACCAGCAAGGTGGCGCTCACCGGAACCCCGGTTCCGGCCAATTCGCATTCGTTCGAAAAGTCGTCGGAGAAGTCGCCAAACCGCATAGCACCGACCAGGATGCCAAGCGGATCCGTATAGGGCGAGGATGTCCAATAATGGCCCGTGGGCGCATTTGGAAATGCCGTATTGTCGATGGGCCCTCCTGAGGACCCCGTAGGGTCCATGATGGAGTCGATCTCCTTGAGCGTGGGCAAACGAAAGCCCGAGCCCAAGGACGAACAATAGCTCTGCGCGTCCGCCCAGGTCATCTCCGTGATGCTTGGCTGCTGCTGCCACACGAGCCCTGTGAGCGTGTCCCGGACCAGTCTGCCATCGAGCGCAACGAAGCGGGACGTCGGATAGCAGCGCGACCCGCTAACGCATAGCGCCCCCATAGCGAACAAGGCGCTGCAATATTGCGAGAAGCCTTGCCCGAAGTTGACGTACACAGGTCCGCTATCGGGGCCGAAAGGGTGCGACGAGCATGTCCAGAACTCCGCACTTTCTATGCTGAAGACTTCTTGGTCGGTGAGCGGGCCACCCGTGGTGGTGATGTCTAGGATGGTGAGCAACTCCTTCCATGCGGGCAAACGCCAGCCGTGCACTCCACCCAACGCGAGCGACGCGCAGTACGCTTGTGCCTCTGCCCAAGTCTCCGCTCCCGTGCTCGAATCGTCGCGTTGCCATATCAACCCGGTGATCGTGTCAGTCGCGGTCAGGCTGTCGGCACTGATCACGAACTCTCCGGAATTCGTGCCATCTCCCGACGGCAGTCTGGTGCCGTCGCAGCTCTCGCTGGAGCCGTCACAGCAGATCGCGCCCGACGGACAATCCTGGTTGGTGGTACAGGGCATCCCGAAAACGCCACTGCCTCCGGCCGTTCCGCCCGTTCCGCCTATGCCACCGGCCCCAGACCTGCCCCCTCCCCCAACGGCTCCACCGGTTCCGCCAATCCCGCCTGTGCCTACAACCCCGCCTGTCCTAACGACACCGCCCGAACCCGCCAGCCCGCCAACGCCTGTGTTTCCGCCGCTGCCGCCTGTCGCAAACGTGCCGCCGATCTCGGCGACACCGCCAGCGCTTCCTCCCCCGCCTATGCCACCCACTCCGTTCAAGCCGCCTAGCCCGCTTCTGCCCCCACTTCCAGCGGTCCCCGTCAATCCTCCACTCTGCATAAGTCCTCCAGAACCACCCTCCCCACCGACCCCGTTGCCTTGCCCGCCCTGAGCGCTGCTTTCGTCCACCGACGCAATGAGCTGCCCGTCGGATCGTTCACGTCATCGTAGAAACCAGTCATGGACGTGCCATCGCCGAGCGTGACAGTTGTGAGGGTTGCCTGCGTCTTATCCTTGTTCACGCCCTGATAGTTTTGCAACTGATTCCAGTATGAGTTAACAAGATCGGGGCTACCGGACGTCCCACAAGTGGTCTTTCCAAGATAACCTTTCGCCCCCATAACACACAACTCCGGATTCGCAGAGCAACAATTTCCGGGACAGGAATAATCCCAACAATTTCCG
The DNA here is from genome assembly GCA_963824555.1 of uncultured delta proteobacterium. Taxonomy (GTDB): domain Bacteria; phylum Myxococcota_A; class Polyangia; order Fen-1088; family Fen-1088; genus Fen-1118. The sequence continues at coordinate 140,680 of CAWGPW010000034.1, forward strand.
CTGTAGTACTTCCAAGGAATGGTCGCAGGATCAAGCAGACTTGTGAGATTGGCCCAAGGATACGCGGAAATCTTGGGCGGCTGTGCGGGTGCAGGAAACAGTGCCGGAACATCGCCGAAGCTGGTTACCCAGGTCGTGGCCCCCGCGGGCAGGTTGGCGTTCCACCCCGAAACCAAGAAATTGTGTTCGACCGGGCTCCAACTGGGGGCGGATGCAAACATGTTATCCTGCAACACAAAGTTCTTCGCAAACTGCCAATAATTGTAGACATCATCCGTGGAAACGTTGCCGACGTGATATCCAAGAACCTGGTTGAGCTCGTCCGCGGTAAGCTTGAGGTTTTGCTGGCAAGCAGTTGTGAGAAAATTCTCAGGTAAAAGGTTTCCACTTGGCGGGGTCGCTGTCCCGCAGCTGGGACAATCAGTTTGGAAATTGGCATTGTAGTGTGGACAATCCTGTTCGCCCTGAGATTGATTTTGCTTGAATACAATGGTTCCGTTCGGATCCTGTTTGCAAGCACATTGGCTAGTTCCTATCCCGGTGCAACTATACTTCTTACTTGTCAGAGACGTACCATCCGATAGTTTCACCGAAGAGACACCATTCGCTCCCGGGAAGTAGCCAAAGTAGGTGTCGAACGAACGGTTCTCTTGCATGATAATGACGACGTGTTTGATGTACTGTTGAGCGAGGGCAAGAGGTGTAGCTGGAACGTGATACGGTGCCACGTGAAGCTCGGAATCGATCAGGGTGATAGAAGCTGCGACCGCGCTTCCAGTGATCTTGCTATCCTTGAGAGTGACTTGAGAGTTGGGCGCAAGGATGGACCCGTAGAAATCCATCGAGGTTATCGCAAGCGGGGCATTATCGGAAAGGTTCCAAAGCAGGTTGCCAGGTCCCACGCCCTGGACTCCGCTATTGGAGATGGTGACTGTCTTGAACTGGCCGGCGTGGTTTGGGTCCGGAACCGGGATGATATTCACAATCACCGCCGAGGTCGAGGGCACATTGAACTTGTAGGAGCACGTGTTGTTAAACTTCGACGCATCAACGTTGAATACATTCATATCCTTATCAGTAGCAATGAACCATAGGACGCAACCATTTTGCGTGACAGCACTTGGGGTGTAGTTCGTTTTCAGGCTGCTGGACATGGTCGTTAGAGGACCCGTCCAGTTGTCGAAGTCGACGGGAAGGGTGCTGGTCTGTTGGTGTGTATACAGCCCAGGAGGGAGGTAGGTGGCTGTGTTTTGGTTGCCGTAACAGGCATCCGCATAGTCTCCGGAGTATCTTACATTCCCATAGACCGTGCCGTTGCAGAACGTGACTGCCCCCCCTGCCACCACTGCATACGGCTCGCGTTGTTGGCTGTTGAGGCTGAAGGAGTTGGCGGTGACGTTGCCCTTCGCTGCTATAGGATCGCGCACGTCCAGTGGATAGTTTACGTCTCCGCTCAGCGCAACCAGGCTGAAGTCACGCGGAAAAGATTGCTGGCTATTCGGTAGAGGGCCCTGTGTCCACGCGTATCGACCGCAGTAGTCGCCAAGGGTCGTGTTGTTCGGGTCCTTGGCATACTCGGCCGCCCACTGTACGCAGTCCATGCTCCATCGGAGGGTCCCGCTGCCGCCGGTGCAGCAAGTTGCGTCCTTGTTTTCGCAGACCCACTTAACGATTGGGTTCTGGGTGGTGGCGTCGCCGCCATCCTTCGACAGGGCATCGCCGGTTTGGCACCAGGAATGGTAGGCGGCGATTGAAGTGGCCGGAAGTAGGAGTGGAGAGAGTACTACTACAGCAGTCAACAGACTACGCAATGGTCGCATGGCTTCTCCTGTTTGCTAAGTTCAAGAAAACGGTTCCTAGAATCGATTGTCTAGTCGCCTAGGGGAATGATTTGGTCAGAACGCGGTGCCGAGGCCGGACATGATGATGATTCCCGTGTGCAGGTTCTTGACCTCGCCGGGCTCGCCGACAAAGTCCGTCGTCTGCAACGCCGTGAAACCTACCTCCCCAATCAGGATCAGCGGGCCGAGTCTCAAATTGGCGTTGGGAAGCAGGGCCATCTCCCAATCGATACCGCTGCTGCCGATTCTTTTCGGGTCCGAGGACACGACCGCGCGAAATCGGCTATCTAGGCCGAGCTCGACAAGCCGACTGACGCGGATCAGGGTACCAAGCCTTCCATCGACTTCTTGGTCATCGCCCTCCGAATCGGAGCCCAACAAGGCGGTGCCGAGCACCGCCACTCTGCCGAACTGCCGGCCGAGCATGATGGCACCGACAATGTTGCCTTCTCGGCGAAAGTCGTTGGGCTGATAGAAGAGAGGCCTATCGCGCTAAGGCTCGGACTACAGCTGGGCTTCGCCTTGCCAGAAACCGTGCATGTTGCAATAGGAAACTGCCCGTATCTTGGCAGCAGTCCCATTCACAAAGAGCACAACGGCGGGCTGCATGTGCGGCGAGGCGAAGAACCTGGTGAAGAAACCTCCGTCCAAGCAGAAATCGATGAAGTGAATGTGATTGGCCTTGTCAACCTCGTGCATTGTCTCGCCGACACGAGTGTAGACTTCCTTACAGGGAACGTCTGAAACCAAGGTCGACTTCGCCTGCACGCGGATGACTGGCGTGTGCTTCGCCCCCCCATTCTTGAGCGCGGCCATGGCGTCCGAGAAGATGGAGTCCTTGCCAGCGAACCTCTCTTCGGCGTGGCAGACGGGGCAGAATTCCGGAGCGCTGCCAAACTCTACGTGGCCGCACATTTCGCAGACGTAGAGCTTGGACGATGCTGCTCTTGGAGCTGGGGTAGAGGTCTTACCCTTGGCCGCCGCTTTGAGCGTCGGCACGGAGGCAACCAGCACGGCACTAGCCGCTGCAGCGTTTAGAAACTCCCTGCGCCTCATCCTATTCTTCACATCGTTCATCGTGGGCTCCTTGTGTCGGTGGCGTCCAAGAATGTTCCCGCGTGTGCCATACCCGGCACAAGGTACAGCTTTCGAGTGCGCAGTGGCAAGCCGACGTTGAAAACCCTAATCCCTCGGCAAGGGTAGCGAAGCCGCGGGGGCCTCGCAGAAGGGGTAGCCCAAGGCGGAATTTCTCGCCCAGTCGGCTGACAAAGGGTGGTCGTGGCAACGGCCACGCTTACGACTGCGAGCGCGAAACTTTCTACTACTTCTTGATCTCGAGCAGCTCGATGTCGAAGACCAGCATGCCGTGCGGGCGCCCGGGCGGGCCGGGCTCGTCGCCGTAGGCCAGCTTGCCTGGGATCCAGAAGCGGGTCTTCTCACCCTCGACCATGAGCTGCACGCCTTCGGTCCAGCCCTTGATAACGCCACCCAGCGGAAATTCCGCGGGCCGGCCGCGCATGACCGAGCTGTCGAAGCGCTTGCCGTCGGTGGTCCAACCGGTGTAGTGCACCTTGACCACGCTGCTGGCGGTCGGGTGCACCTTGCCCTTGCCTTTGACAAGCACGCGATAGGCCAGACCAGATTCCGTCTTCTTGGCGTTCTTGGGCACCGCGGCCACGTCGCTGGGCACGGCCGGCGCCGGCGGCGCCTTGGTGATGCCGAGCAATTCCACGTCGAACACCAAGGTTCCCGACGGGCCCCCAGGGCGTCGTGGGGTATCGCCATAGGCCAGATTGCCCGGGATCCAGAAGCGGCGCTTCTCGCCCTCGACCATGAGCTGCAAGCCCTCGGTCCAGCCCTTGATCACGTGGTCGAGCGGGAATTCCGCGGGCTGTCCACGCACCACCGAGCTGTCGAACATCTTGCCGTTGGTCATCCAGCCCGTGTAGTGCACCTTCACGGTGTCCTCGGGGCCGGGATGGACGGTACCGGTGCCCTTTTGGATGACCTTCGAGGCGAGCCCCGAGGGGGTCTTTTCGGCATCGGCAGGGGCGGCCGCGACGTCCGCGGGCGCGGGCAGGCCCTTGGGGGCTTCCGGCGCCTTGACCACGGGCTTCGGGGCCGGTGGCGGCGCCGCCGGCTTTTCGGGTTCCTTCTTGCAAGACGAGCATGCGAGCATGGCCAGGAGCATGGCGGTGGAGATGTATTGCATGGGTGCAATCTCCGTCGGTTGCCGCCTCTCTGTCAACACCCAGTGCTATCGAGTACCCTTGCGCCATGCCGCTCTTCCAGAAACCCGCGCGCACGGACGAGGAAATCGCAGCCAGCCGGCCGCTCGAGATCCCGCCCGTCGAGGTCGCGACTTTCGACGAGGAAACCTGGTACCGCCGCGCCTTTCGCGGCGAGCACGCGCCCCAACTCACGGTGCGCGCGGTGGTGCTGGGCTCGTTGCTCGGGTTCCTGCTCGCGTTCACCAATCTCTATGTCGGGCTCAAGACCGGCTGGGGCCTCGGCGTGGCCATCACCGCATGTATCGTCTCCTTCTCGCTGTGGAACCTGTGCCTTCGCCTGGGCCTGGCGCGCTCGCCGCTTTCCATTTTGGAAAGCAACTGCATGCAATCGACGGCCTCGGCCGCCGGCTATTCGACGGGCAGCACCATGGTGTCGGCCACGCCCGCCCTGCTCATGCTCAGCGTGACCGCGGAGAGCCCGACGGGTCACCACCTGCCCTGGCCGGTGCTGGCCGGGTGGACATTCTTCCTCGCGCTCCTCGGCGTGGCCCTGGCCATCCCCATGAAGCGCAACATGATCAACCAGGAGAAGCTGCGCTTTCCGTCGGGCATCGCCGCGGCGGTCACGTTGCAGTCGCTCTACAGCCAAGGCAAGGATGCGGCGGCCAAGGGCCAGGCGCTGCTCTACGCGGCGCTGGTCGCAGCCGTGCCGCCGATGGTCATGGATCTGCCGTTCCGCCGGCCCACGCGCGAACGGCCGTACAAGGGACTGGTTCCCGACACGTCCTCGATCTTCGACTGGTTGCCCGTGCCCGGCAAAGATCCGAAGACGGGTGCCGCCTACCATGCCAGCGACTGGAACTTCGTGCTCGACAACAAGCTGGTCATGATCGCCGCCGGCGCGCTCACCGGGCCGCGCATCTGCTTTTCCATGGTCGCGGGTGGCTTGGTTCTGATGTACCTGGTCGGGCCGGCCGCCGTCGCCAACGGCGCCGCGCAAAACGCCGGCCGGGCCTGGCGGGACATCGGCATCTGGATCGGCGCGCCCATGATGATCTCGGCCGGCCTGCTCACCTTCTTCACCGAGTGGCGGACCATCGTGCGCGCCATGGGCGGCCTCGGCCGCACCAACAAGTCGAGCTACGCCACCGCGGAAGTACCTGGTTCGTGGTTCCTTGCCCTTGGCCTGGTCGCCACCGCTGGCGTTCTCTTCATCGGGCAGACGCAATTCTTCATTCCCTGGTACCTGGGGTTCATCGCCGTACTGCTGACCTTCTTTCTGTCGCTGGTCGCCTGCCGCGCGACCGGCGAATCCGACATCACGCCCATCGGCGCCATGGGCAAGGTTACGCAGCTCGTGTACGGCGTGCTCATTCCACAAAACGCGACGGCGAATCTCATGACCGCCTCGATCACCGCCAACGCGGCGGCGTCGAGCGCCGACTTGCTCACCGATCTGAAGTCCGGCTACCTCCTCGGTGCGCACCCGCGCCGCCAGTTTCTCGCGCAGCTGATGGGGGTCTTCGCCGGTACCGCCGCGAGCGTGATCGGGTTTCATCTTCTGGTTCCCGATGCCAGCGTCTTCACCGGCTCGGGCGGAATGCAACCTGCTTTCGCCGCGCCCGGCGCGCAGACCTGGTTGGCCGTGGCCAGGCTATTTCAAGAAGGCATCGGCCATCTTCACCGCATGGCCCGACAAGGAATCGTGTGGGGCCTCATCGCCGGTGCGGTGCTCGCGGCGCTGGAAACTGTCTTGCCCAAGCGCCGACGCTGGCTGCCCTCGCCCATCGGCCTCGGCCTCGGCTTCATCCTGCCCTTCTTCAACCCGTTCTCGATGTTCCTCGGCGCCACCTTTGCCTGGCTATGGTCGCGAAACAACCACGCCCACGCCGACCGTTACGTGGTGCCGGTCTCGTCCGGCATCATCGCTGGCGAATCCATCGTCAGCGTGGCGATTGCGCTGGTAAACAACGTGCTGCTGCGCCGGTAGCCGCGTAGCCTACGCGCTAGCTGCGCGCTTGCCCATCTTCGAATCCAGATACCAGATACCGCCGCCTTGCTCGCCGACGGCCTTCAGTTGGTCGACGATCTGGCCGACGTTCGCCTCTTCCTCGACCTGCTCGGTCACGTACCACTGCAAGGTGATCTCGCTGGCGTAGTCCTTCTCGGCCCGCGACAACTCGAATAGGGCGGCGATCTTGACCGTGATGCTCTTCTCGTGTTCCAGGATCTTTTCGAAGACTTGGGTCACGGTGCCGAAGTCGGAGGGTGGCGCGCCGATGGCGCCGAGCTCTAGCTTGCCGCCCCGGTCAAGCAGGAAGGTGACCAGCTTCATGGCGTGCTTGGTTTCTTCTTGCGCTTGCACGCGCAGCCAGTGCGCGAAACCGCGAAAGCTCCGGCCCTCGCAATGCGCGCTCATGGCCAGGTAAAGCTGGGCCGAGTACTGTTCCAGCGTAATTTGTGCGTTGAGTGCGTCCTGAATCTTCTTGTTGATCATAACCTCTCCTGGTGGTCAAGCGGCCCGAATGCGATCCTCGAAGGCGGTCAGCGCAGCTTTGGCGCCCTCGCCCATGGCGATGACGATTTGCTTGAAGGGAACGCTGCTGACGTCCCCGGCGGCGTAGATGCCGGCCTTGCTGGTCCGGCAGCGCTCGTCGATGACGATTTCGCCCATGCGGTTCGTGGTCACCATGTCCTTGGCCACGGCGCTGTTGGGCACCAGGCCGATTTGCACGAAGACGCCATCGAGCGCGATTTCGCGGATCTTCTCGCTCGGACGATCCTGGTAGCGCAGGGCCGTCACCGTCTGCCCGTTGCCCACCACCTCGGTGGTGCGAGCATTGGTGATGACGGTGACGTTGGGCAGACCGCGCAAGTTGCGCACCAGGACCTCGTCGGCCTTGAGCTCCACGGCGTACTCGACCAGGGTCACGTGCGCACAAATGCCGGCCAGGTCGATGCCGGCCTCGACGCCGGAATTGCCACCGCCGATCACGGCCACGTGCTTGCCCTTGTAGAACGGCCCGTCGCAGTGCGGGCAAAAGGCCACGCCACGGCCCATGTAGTCCTTCTCGCCCGGGATGCCAAGCTCACGCCACTTGGCGCCGGTGGCCAGGATCAGGGCATCGGTGTGCAAGACCTCGCCTCCTTGCAGGCGCAGCTCTTTCCGTTTGCCGTGGTCGAGGATCTGCTCGACCTTGCGGTTGTCGAGCACATCGATGGCATAGGTTCGCAGGTGCTTTTCCAGATCCGCGGCCAGTCGGCGACCCTCGGTGTAGGGCACGGAAATCAGGTTCTCGATGCCGACGGTTTCTTGTACCTGCCCGCCCAGCTTCTGCGCCACGAGAGCGGTCTTCAGCCCCTTGCGCGCGCTGTAGATCGCCGCCGAGCTGCCCGCCGGTCCGCCCCCCAGCACCACCACGTCGTAGCTCTTCGGCGGCTGCGGAGCCTCATCGGTGGAAGCTTCGCGCCCGAGAACTCCCTCCAGCGTCTCCAGCAATTCGGCGAAGCTGGCCCGCCCCACGTGCGCGATGGCGCTGCCGTTTACCACCGCGGGCACGCCCTGAATGCCGAGGGCCATGATGTCGGCCTCGGCCAGCTCGCCATCGATCATGTCGTGCTGGAAATCCGGGTGCATGAGCGCCATCTGGTTGAGAGCCTGTACCACGTCGGGACAATTGGTGCAGCTGAGCGAGACGTAGGTGCGCAAACGCACCGGACCTTTGAGGGACTTGACCCTGCGCCGGATCCCTTCGTCCGGCAGCTTGCCCTTGCCGTCGCTGTTGAGCAGGGCGATGACGAGCGATGTGAATTCGTGCCCGCCGGGAACGCCGCGAAAATGGATGCCGGTGGCGCGCCCGTCGCGAAGAATGTCGAACCGCACTCCCGTGACCTCGTCGGAGAGCTCGCTCAGCGAAATCTTGTCGCTGCACGAGGCAACCTCGGCGAGTAGCTCGCGCAATTCGTCCTGCTTGGGGTTGGCGCTACGCCAGAGAGCCAGCGTCAGCGATGAAGACAAGGTCGCGAAATGGGTCGCGAGTTGGTCCTTGATGCCTTGGTCCAGCATAGGTACTCCAGGTGGAAGTGGGGGGACGGGACCGGGAGATGGGACAGTACGGACGGCCCGGAATGGTCAGTCCCTGGGCCGTGCAAGGGTTTGAATCAGTGCCGGGACTAGATCTTGCCGACCAGGTCGAGGCCTGGCTTCAAGGTCGCAGCGCCCGGCGTCCACTTGGCGGGGCAGACCTCGCCGTCGTGGGTGGCCACGAACTGCGCCGCCTGGATCTTGCGCAGCAGCTCGTCGGAGTTCCGGCCGATGCCGTTGTCGTGAATCTCGGCGACCTTGACCTTGCCTTCGGGATTCACCACGAAGGTGCCACGGTAAGCCAGCCCTTCGGCATCGATGTACACCCCGAAGGCCCTGCTGAGCGCACCCGTCGGGTCGGCCAGCATGGGAAACTTGATCTTCTTGATGGTATCCGAGGCGTCGTGCCACGCCTTGTGCACGAAGTGCGTGTCGGTGCTGACCGAATAGACCTCGACGCCCATGCCCTTGAGCTTGTCGTACTTCTCGGCCATATCGCCAAGCTCGGTCGGGCAGACGAAGGTGAAGTCGGCAGGGTAGAAGAAGAACACGGACCACTTGCCTTTGAGGTCGGCGTTGCTGACGGTCTTGAATTTGTTGTCGTGGTACGCCTGGACGCTGAAGTCCGGAATCTGCGAGTTGATGATGCTTGCCATAGGGTCTCCTCTTTCCTTTGCTGGTTTGATGCCGAAACCGCGCGCACGTTTCCAACAAGGGAGAGAAAGAGGTTACCCACCTCGGCCATTCACCCGGAACACGCAGATCGCCCCGTTTTCCAGCACCGGGGCGCCGTAGCGCGCGGCTAGCCGCTCCCTGATACGGGCGACGAACCAGCTTTTCCCCCACTCGGGTCCGATATGAAAGAATTCTCGCAGCGGGTTCCAGTGCAAGAGCAGGTACTCGGCCCCGCTTCTCGCCACGGCCCCTGGATCGGCGATGTCAACCACGGTGCGAAAGCGGATCCGACCGTGGTTCGCGACGCTCTCCGCGCGGCCGAGCACGTGATCGACCATCAGGCCGTTCGTGATGTATCCAGGGGAAGGAGGCCGGCCGTCGGATGGGGAGCGTCTACCCACGGCGATGCCGAAAACGTCCGCATCCAGCGCGCCGCTGCGGTAGTAGCCAGCCAGAACCGGCCGGCCGTGAACCTGCTGGGCGAAATAGAACAGGTTGGCGTCTTCGCCGAGCACGAAGGGGTATTCGATCACGGGCGCGTGGCCGGCTTCGCGTGACAGTGTGAAGTAGAACGGTTGCAGATCGGAGCGCCGGAGGACTTGCGCTTCTCCGGGTGCCAGCGGGTCGGGACGCGGTCGGTCTGTTTCGGGGGTTGCGTAATCGAAGGCGAAGGTGGGGTGTCTGGTGAAGCTGTTGGGCGCGCCGTAGACAGCCGGCAACGGGCCCTCCACGAAGAGGACGGCGAGCAGGACGACCATCGTTCCGAGCAACAGCCCCCTTCTTGTTCGCGAGCGCACGGCCTGCACCGCGGCCTCGGCGGCCACGCCGACCGCCAGGCTCGCGAGCAAGTACACCGGCAGGAGATAGCGCACGAACACCCCCGCGACGCCGCTGGTGTTGGGGCGGGCCGCCAGCACCACGAACAGGGCACCCACCACCGCCGCGCTCAGGACGAGCACCTCTTGCCGCGCTCTGCGCGCCGCCAAGACCAGCCCGGCCAGCGCGATGGCCGCGTAGAGCAGTTGCAGCGGTACGAACGCCGTCCCGCTGAGAAGCTCCCACGCACCCAGAAAGGTCCGTGCCGAGATCTGCCCCGAGGGATGCCATATCTCCGGCATGGGCGTGCGCAGGGCGGGAACCCACAAAGCGCCGGCCAGGGCGAGCATACCGAGCCCGGCCAGCAGCACGTGCCAAGCCAGAGGATCGAGCACGGCGGAAGTGCGGCGCGCGCGCAACCAGCGATGTCCGGCGGCGACCGACACGGCCGCGAGCAACGCCGGTAGGGCCGAAGCGTGTACCCACATCGCGAGGCCCCCGAAGACAACCAGCCCGACCGCGTGGCGCCGCCGGGCCGTGTGCAGCCACTCGCACAGGGCGACAAGCGCCAGGCCCTCGAGCAGCAGAACCACGGAGTAGGCTCGGGCTGTCCGGCTGTAGAACACCAGGAAGGGCGCAATGGCGAGAAGAGCCGCGGCCACCACGCCGGCCACTGCGCCGAACCGACGCCACACCCAACGCGGGAACACCCACACGAGTCCCATCCCCGCCAGGAGCGACGGCAGCGCGATCGATACCTCGGTCCACCCGAAGGATTTCAGGAGCGCCCGCAGGTAGAGGTTGTAGGGAACGCTGTTGGCGCCGGCCCGGCTGAAGTGGGTGAAGAGAAACCAGAGATCGCGCGAGAGCGCGAAATCGAGCGCGTGCCACTCGTCGTCCATGGGGATCTGGCCGCCCAGCCCGCGCAGGCGAAAGAACGCGCCGAACACCAGGCAGGCAAGCAAGACCAGCCAGGGTATCCGACTGGACGGGCCTTCACCCGTGCGCTGCGTGCGTTGTTCTTCGGCGCGCTCGGGGGCCGAGCGGCCCGGCCCCAACCCGGTCATGACTGCGTTGCCCCGGCAGGCTCGCCGTCGCGATGGGCGAGCAAAATTCGCGGCAAGAACGGAACCAGGAGCAACGCCACCAGGGACGCGCCGGCATTGAGCCAGATCAGCCTACCAAGGTTGTGGTGCCAGCCCACTCCGGGAAGCTCGTACAGCCAGGATCCCACGGGATTGGAGATGGCGAATACGGCAATATTGTACACGCTCATCAGGAGCGCATAGCCGAAGCTCTCGCTGCCCTTGGGGGTTGCCCGCGCCGCCAGGTCGAAGAGGGGCAGAACACCGAGGATCGCCAGGAAACCATTGGCGCTGTCGATGATCATCGCGCTTTGAGGCGACCGGTACCACACATAGAGCAGACTGCTGATGGCGTTGAAGAGGATGCCCCCCAGGAGCAACGGCCTGAGCGAGAGCTTGCGGCAGACATAGGCATAGAGCCCCGTTGCCAGAATTCCGCCAATGCCGGCCAGGGCCTGCAAACGTCCGATGAACTCCGTGCTGAAGTGTAGGACATCCTGCTGGTAGTAATTCATGGCAATGCCAAAGCCGGGCGCCATGAATACGAACATCAACAAGGCGGCGGCGGCCCACATCGTCTTGGAGCGCAAGATCAGTCGAAACTGCACCGCCGCCGCGGACCAGACCGCCAGGTTGCGACCTGCACGCCGCGGTTCCTTCACCAGCAGGATCGTCACGGGCACGAGCAGAAACATCAGCATCGCCCCCAGGCCGGCGGTCCACCCGAAGGCCCGCGCCGCCAACCAGCCGCCCAGGGGACCCGCGATCACGTTGATGACCCCGTCGATGGCGTAGCGAACCGACGCCAGCCGGCCGGTCGCGCCGCCCTCCTGCCCGGCCTCCACCAGAAGCCCCCCGATGCTGGTGCTAGCGATGACCATGGACACGTTCAGCGACACCATCAGCCAGAAGAAGGCTGCGTAGGATCGCGGTGCGATGGCGAAGAGCGACCAGGTCAAGCCCGCGACCACGCCCGCCAGCACCAGGTAGCTCCGCCGTCGCGTGCCGAAGAGCGGAAAGCTGTCGCACAGCAGACCCGCAAGCGGCTTGAGATACCAGGCGAAGGTCGCGATGGCGAAGAAGTTCGCCTGCTCGGCCGCGTTGAGATGGAACTGGTTCTTGAACAGAAATCGGAAGGGCAGCTGTCCGATGACGCCCGGCTGCCCCAAGGTGGTGATGAAGAGCCCCACGGTGATGAGGAAGGACATGCGTCGCAGGTCCGCGGGCGTGCGCACGAGCGACACCGGGGCGTCCTCGGCGGAGGCTGGCTCCGGCGGAGCTGTCGCGCCATCGGTGGAGCTTGATGTCATGACGGGTGACTGCTTTCGCGGCTCACGATAGCCCATTTCGCTGGCGATGCGACGTAGTCTATTATACGAAGGCCGGCCTCGCCGGCTCGATGAGCGACGCGCGTCCCACCATCTCGAGTCTTGCCGGCGGTCTTTCCCGCCGATTCAAGATCGTGGCCGTCGCCATCACGCTTTTCGGCGCCAGCCTGATCCTCTACGCGCCATCGCTGGGGTTCGGCTTCATCGGCTACGACGAAGGCGCGGTCTTGCTCGGCCATCCGAACCTCTACGATCAATCCTCGCTGGCAAGCTCGGCGCGGGAGATCGTGCTCGGCTACTTCCCGCGCGAAGAGCCGCTCATCGTGCGCGACCTGTCCTGGTTGGTCGACGCACGCCTATTCGGATTCACCAACCCGCTTGGCTATCACCTCGGCAACGTCGTGCTGAACGCCCTCGACGTCGTGCTGCTCTTCCTCTTTCTCCTGCACGCGACACGGTCGCTGCCATTCGCGGGACTCACCGCGGGTCTCTTCGCCGCGCTCGCCATCCACGTCGAACCGGTGTGTTGGGCCATGGGGCGCAAGGATGTCCTCGCCGCTTTCTTCACCCTGCTGGCCTTGTCGATCCAGTCGGTGGCCCTGCGCGAGCCTCGTCGGCCAAGGCGCCTCGCGCTGCACGCCGTGGTCTTCCTGCTGTGCCCGCTCGCCATCCTGTCGAAATTCAGCGCCATCGTGCTGGCCCCGCTGCTTGCCCTACACCGGCTGTTCGCCCCTTTTCTCGATGGCACGCGCGGGCCACGCGAACGACTCGACCTTCGCGCACGCTGGCGCGAGCTGGCCGGCTTCGTGCCGCACGTGGCGGTCACGGCCGGGCTCCTTCTTTGGTACCAACGCCAACTCAGCGCCTTCCAGGTCATCGGCGACCGCGGGCCGTCCGCTTTGTCCTTGCAGCACCTGGAGACGCTCGCCCTGATGGTTCCGCTCAGCCTGGCGCGCACCCTGGGGCACCTCGCCTTGGCCGCCGAGCACTCCATCGCCTATCTGCGCCCGAACGTGGCGCTGCCGCTCCTGCCCGGCGAGATTGCCGGCAGCGTCGCCATCGTGCTCGGCTCGGCTGTCGCGCTGTGGGCGACTCTTCGCTACCGCAAGGATCTCGCCTTCTTCGTCCTCGGCTTCTTTCTCCTCATGCTGCCGTACTTCAACGTCGAGTACATCGGCATCTGGGTCGCGGATCGCTACGCCTACCTTTCGTCCTTCTGTGTGGTGGCGCTGCTGTGCGCGCTGACCCTCGACGGTTGGCACGACCAGCGAGTATGGGCTCGCAGGCTGGGCGCCGCGCTCTTTCTCACCCTGGCTATTCTGGGCGGCCTGGGCCTGGTGGCCGGTCGGAAACACGAGCAGGCCTTTCGCGATGCTCGTGCTTTCTGGAGCTACGAGCTCTCGCGCGCGCAGCCCTCGATGCTGGCCTTCGAGTCGTATGCCAAGACCTCTCTTGGCGATGCCGCCACGGCCGAGCCAGGCTCGCCCGTGCGCCAGGAAGCGATCGAGCGCGTATCGCGTACGGCGGAAGACGGCATTCGCTACTACCGCGCGCTGCCCTGGCAGCCCGCGCCGGGCTATTTCAGTCGAGAACGCGCCCATCTTGCCGGCCTCTACTCGACCCTCGGACACGCGGCGACCCTGGCCGGAAAACCGCTCGAAGAGCGTTTGCGCTATTTTCGGCAGGCCTACCAGATCATGCCCAATCAGCAGACCGCCCTGATGCTGGCCCAGGTTCTGCTGGACATGGCCAGGCGCGATCCACCCAGCGACAACCTTGCCCGCGAATCCCTGGGCTACTTTGGGCAGTATCTTCGCCAAGCGAGCAGCGATCCCTTGCGCCGGCCGGGACTAGCTAGCCTACTCGATCAGTACAGCAGCACCTTCCCAGCCCTGGCTGGCGACGTGAGCCGAATTACCGAGGAGACACTGAAATGAGCGCGCGCAATCCCTACGTTGGCGCCTATCCCTGGTTGACTGGCAGGGCCGGCGTGTGGCGCGAGATCGCCCGTTACGTTCTTCGCGATGTACCGCGCACGCAGGCCGTGGTCGAGCTGGGCGCCGGCTACTGCGATTTCATCAACAGCGTGCCCGCCCGAACCCGCATCGCCTTCGACATGAACCCGGAGATGGTGCGCTTCGCCGCCCCTGGCGTGAAGCTACGCGTGGGCGACTGCCGCGGCCTGCCCGGCGTCGAGGACGGCAGCGTAGATTTGCTATTCGCCAGCAACTTCCTCGAACACTTCACTCTCGACGAGGCCGCCGCGTTGCTCCGAGACACGCACCGCGTGCTGCGGCCGGGCGGGCGCATCGCCCTCATCCAACCCAACTACCTGCGCTGCCCGGCGCACTACTGGGACGACCCGACCCACAAGACCGCGTTCCACCACCAGAACCTGCCCGAGCTGCTGACGCGCCACGGATTTCGCGTGCTGCGCATGGAGCCCGGTCTCTTGCCTTTCTCGATGAAAAGCCGGCTACCCAAGATCCCGCTTCTGGTACGCTGGTATCTGCGTTCCCCCATCAGGCCGCTGGCCGCGCAAATGTACGTAGTCGCAGAAAGGGTCTAGCCATCTGGAAGGGTCAAGTCGTTTCTCTCATCCTGCCCACCTACAACGAGCGGGATTCCATCCGGCGTTCCATCGAGGATTTCGCGGCCACCGGCTTCATTGACGAGATCCTGGTCATCAACAACAACGCCGCGCCCGGAACCAGCGACGAGGTCGCGCGCACGCCGGCGCGCGAGATTCAAGAGCCGGTCCAGGGCTATGGTGCAGCCATGCGCCGCGGTCTGCGCGAGGCCAAGGGCGACCTCCTCATCGTGGCCGAGCCCGACGGAACCTTCCAGGGCCACGATACCGTCAAGATGCTCGCCTACTCGGACGACTTCGAAGTCGTCTACGGCACCCGCACGGTCAAAGAGCTCATCTGGCGCGGCGCCAACATGGGCCTGTTCCTCAAGTGGGGCAACTACTGGGTGGCCAAGCTGATGGAGTTTCTGTTCGATTCCACCTCGCTGACCGACGTTGGCTGCACCCTACGCTGCATTCGTCGCGAGGCCCTGCTCGACATGCAGCCTCATTTCACCATCGACGGCAGCTTCTTCGGCCCGCAGATGATGGTGCTGTCGATCCTGATGAAGATGAAGATGATCCAGATTCCGGTGAACTACACCAAGCGCATCGGGCACTCGTCGGTGACGGGCAACAAGTGGGTCGCCTTCAGGCTGGGCCTGCGCATGATCCGCATGATCCTGGGCTACCGCCTGCGCGCGTGGATCAGCCCCGGCAAGTTCCCTCGCTCGCGCGAATGAACGCTTGCTGGGCATTGCCGCGGCCGAGGGCAGCACCCGTCGCAGCGAGCCTCCGAAAACATGAGGTTGCCGCGCCAGCGAATCGGCTCGCCCGTCCCGTCTTGCGCTCACGCCATCGGGCGACGCCGCGGGCAGTCATCTCCGGCCGACGTCAGTTTTATCCGACACGGATGACGGTCCAGTACCACGACCGGCAAATGGCCAACTCTGCGAAATCATGTGAATCCACCGATTGCTCTTGGCCGCAAGAGCATGCGACTAGCGTTGAGATATTGATTATCTTTCGGTGGATAATGGTAGTCGACGGATCCATGGGCCAGCTCGGGGAAGGTGAAGCCACGGAGATGCAGCGAGGGGCGAATTTGTTGGAGCCGAAGGGATTCGGGACCAAGGAGCCCTGGGGTCCGCAGTGGCTCAAGCGTGCACGACCTATGGCGGCGAGTACCTGCACCACGGCCTGTTCGAGATGGCCACCTCATCCAGGATGTCTGGAAGATGTCTCGCGTCTGCAACGGAATGGCTCTTGGGCATTGTTGTTGGAGCTTCAAGCGAACTTGACGAGACGAGAACCTCGGATCCGGCGGTCACGAGTCATAAGTGGAACCTGGTGGACGATGCTGGTTGCCGCAATCAGTTCATCCGCAGGATCGCTTTTGAAATCGAGCCTGGTCGACTGAACGCTCACGACAAGGTCGATGGGCCAGACGTGAATGCTGGAAAGAGTTCTTGTGAGATCTGCGTCGTCAAGGTCGATGTCGATTCGACCAAGCTGCGAGAGCTTCGCGAGCTCCCAGAGGACAATTGCCGACATGCTCCAAGTGTTCGATGCCAGGACTCGCCGCTCTCTGTCGGTTACCTCGCCCGTCAGGGCGAAAACGAGAATGTGCGTGTCGACGTTAACCATGGGCTTCCCAGGTGACCCCTGTGGACTGGATGTCACCCTTTACCCGGATGCGACCGCTAAAAGCGCCGATAAGATCAGCCGACGCTCGCCTAGCTGGGAGGAGTCGAGCGACAGGCTTGCCGTGCTTCGTGATCACAAGTCCATCCGGCTCGAGATGATCGAGGATCGAAAGGCACTGCTCCTTGAACTTTGCGGCCGCTAGCGTCTTCATGGCCATAATATACGACCAGTTAGATGTTCCGTCCATAATTGCGTGCGGACGCGGTCGAACCATAAAGCCGTTGCCACGGGTGCCTACCTGGAGCCAAAGGCGGTGCCGCTGGTACCGGCGGTGCGCGCCTTATCGGCGAATTCCGAGCATCTCGCTCAACCAGCGCGTGGCGCGGGCGCGAAAGCCCGAGCCGTGGCCGCGGTTGATGTGACGAATGGTCGCCCTTCCATCCAAGAAGAACGTCGTGGGCAAACGATCCTCGCCGAAGGCGCGCGCGAGAACGGCGTTCCCGTCCAAAGCGACCGTGGTTCCCGAGGGTAAAGGATGACTGGCGAGGTAGTCCTTCAATTCAGGCGCATCGCCCTCGATCGCCACGATCATCAAGGCGAAGCGCGGTCCGAGCTTTTCCCGGATGGCCAGGATCTCGGCCAGGCCTTCCTTGCACGGCTCACACCAGCTGGAGAAGAAGTCCACCACCGTCACGTGCCCACGCAGATCGTCGCTGCTTACGCTTGCCTTTGCCAGGGTTTCCGCCTGGAAGGACGGGGCCGGCTCACCGACCTGCGGCCGGGCCGCGTTGGCCAAGAGCAATGGCAGAAGCAAGAGCGAGATCATGACCGCACTCTATCGCGCTTGTATCAGGTCCGAAACCACCTGCGAGCTCGACCGACTCGCGTACGCGGCCCGTGAATCAGCGATGTCCGCCGCCGCCGTGGCCGCCGCCGTGCCCGCCGCCGAACCCACCACCATGGCCGCCGCCGAACCCGCCGCCGTGGCCACCGCCGAACCCGCCGCCGTGGCCGCCGCCGAACCCGCCGCCGTGGCCGCCGGCAATGCCGCCGCGCATGCCGCCGCCGACCCTGGGTCCGCCACCGCCAAAGCCAGCACGACCACCGCCCCCGTAGTTGATGTGCGCGCCGCCACCGCGAAATCCGCCCGCAGCAAAGCCGCCGCGTCCGCCGAACCCGTGGTAGCCGCCGCCAAAGCGCGATCCGCCTCGGTACCCGTACCCGCCGCGATTGCCGAAACCATATCCGCCGCGGGCCCCGCGATAGCCGCCCCAACCGTAGCCGGCCCGATAGAGGCCGCGGTACCAACCAAAGCCAAGGGCGCCGCGCACGCCGAAGTAGGGATAGGCCCCCCAGCCCCAAATCCAAGGTGCGGCCAACCAGGTCCAGCCGTAGCTCGGATAGTACACATAGGCGTACGGAGAAGTGTCGACCGTGCCCTCGTAGGTGTACTGGTCACCGTACGGCATCCAAACCCAGCCGTATTGGTCCGTGTACACCCACTGGCCCGCGCCCGCCCCTTGATCGACCGGCATGGGCTGCTGCACTTGCTGGACTTGCGCTTGCGGCTGCGCCTGGGATTGCACTGGTGGCGCGGGCGGCTGCATAGGTGGCGCAGGCGGCTGCAGATTCGGCGCTGGCGTAGAAGGCTGTACCTGTGCCTGGGAAGGCTGGGCCGCCGGCGCCTGCGTGTTCGAGATTTCAATGAAATCGCCAGCGCGCGCAACGCCGGAGCCCAAGAGCAAGAGAGCAAGGGAAGCAGTCAGTTGAGTCTTCATGGCAACACCTCACATCCTAAGCGTAACAACAGCAACCTTCATGCCATGCCGATCGTGCGGCGGACAGCCCGATTGCCACTCGCGCTCCATATTCTACGCCCCCTTACTAGCCGCGACATAGGTGGGATCGCTTCATCTTCGTGCCAGCTCGGCTCTCTGTGAAGCGAATTCACGTGGCGAAGCGAATTCACGTGGCGAAGCGAATTCACGTGGCATTTTGGTCGCGCGCCACACGGCTCGACTTTCGAACGCTGCCGTCATGCACAAGGGCTGGACGCCCAGCGCCACCACCAGCGCCGTCGGGCGATTTAGTTGGCGCGAGCGGACTTTCGCGGTCATAGTCACCGCTGTCCTTGCCTTCGCATGCTGCGAAGCGCGCCGGAACCGGTTGGCGGTCTTGCTGTCTGAACGGTTTTTCTTGCACGGACCGTTCACATAACCCCCGACTTTCCGCCTTCGTAGGCGGGGCGCACCGAAGGGTCGGGGGAGACCAAGAGGATCGCTTTTGATGATCGCTACCGCTTCCATACCCCTATCACGCTCGACTTCTGCCCAGACTTCTTCCAACGCCTCACCCGAGGTGCCTTCTGCCGGGCCCCAGTCTAGTGCTTTCGCGGCGTTCGGCTTGCGCGTGCCCATTCTGCGCGCCGTCGCGGCCGAGGGCTACACCACCCCCTCGCCCATCCAAATGCAGGCCATACCCTTCGTCATGCAGGGACGCGACTTGCTCGGTTGCGCCCAGACGGGAACCGGCAAGACCGCGGCCTTCGCCCTGCCCCTGCTGCACCGCATGTCCGATCCGGCGCAGACCAGGCGTCGCGTGGGACCGCGCGTGCTGGTGCTGGCACCGACACGCGAGCTGGCCGTGCAGATCGCGGACAGCTTTCGCGTGTACGGCAAGCACGTCTCGCTCAACTACGGCGTGATCCTGGGCGGCGTTTCGCAGGGCTCGCAGGTTGCGACCCTGCGCCGTGGTGTCGATGTCCTGGTGGCCACGCCGGGTCGCCTGCTCGATCTCATGAGCCAGGGCTGCGTCCCGCTTGCCGATGTCGAAACCCTGGTGCTCGACGAAGCCGATCGCATGCTCGACATGGGTTTCATCGATCCCATCCGCCGCATCATCGCCAAGCTGCCGACCAAGCGACAGAACCTGCTCTTCTCGGCCACCATGCCGCCCGCCATCGCGACCCTGGCCGGGCAGATCCTGCGCGACCCAGCCAAGGTCTCCGTCGCGCCCGCGGCCACCACCGTCGACACGGTTTCACAGTCGGTGTACTTCGTTCGCCAATCCGACAAGCGGTCGCTGCTGCGCGAGGTTCTGCGCGATCCGGCCCTGACCCGCGCCATCGTCTTTACGCGCACCAAGGCCGGGGCCAACCGTGTCGCGCGCGACCTCGATGCCGCCGGGATAACCGCCGACGCCATTCACGGCAACAAGAGCCAGAATGCCCGCCAGAACGCCCTCCTGGGATTCCGCAACGGCAAGGTACGCGTGCTGGTCGCCACCGACATCGCCGCGCGCGGGATCGACGTGGACGGCATCAGCCACGTGATCAACTTCGAATTGCCCAACGAGCCCGAGAGCTACGTCCACCGCATCGGTCGCACCGCTCGCGCCGGCGCCAGCGGCGTGGCGCTGTCGTTCTGCGATGCCGCCGAGCGCACCTATCTGCGCGACATCGAGCGGCTCACGCGCAAGAGCATTTCCGTGGTCGCCAACCACCAGTTCGTAGCCGGTAGCGACGTACCGACGCCGATCCCGACCCGCCAAGGCCGAGGTGGCCAAAGCCGCGGCAACGGTGGAGGCAACCGCCACTGGCGCCGTTGACATGGGAACCCTGACCTGAAACCACCTCGCCCCGCGCAGCGGAGCGAAGCGGGCGAGGGAGCGGCGAAGCCGCGGGGGCAGGGGTAGGGCGTGCAGGTCCCGAAGCGCCCAACGGGCGGAGAGGTCGCCGAGCGCAGCGAGGCGGGTCAGGGGCTGCCCGTTTCACGCCTGAAGGATCCGGGCCATCGGCCCGGCGGCGGTACTGGGAGGGTTCGGCTGTGACCTCGGCACCTCCAGCCCGCCCTGCCACCCCCGCGCTGCGACTCGCCCGAGAACTTTCGGGTTTAGACCACTGCTGTGTCACAATGGATCGAAGTGCCGTCTTGTGCATGACGGCGCGGAGGCCCCATGAGAAACACCGCGTTCGCTGTCACGATCCTGATGGTTTCCGCCTGCGGCGGATCGAATGGCAATTCCGGCCTGCCGATGGATGCCTCTGTCGGGAATTCTGACGCCGCGGCAAGCGAAACCGGGGGACCGACCAAGGGTGGCTCCGACGCCAAGACGCTGGCCTCGGGCTGCGATCATGCGGCAGCGCTTTGCTCCAAGCTCGCCGAGTGCGCGCCGTTCCTGCTCGAAGCCGGTTACGGCGACGCGGCCACGTGCGCGGATCGACTGACGGCGGCGTGCACGGAGCAATCGCTTTCAGCCGGCAGCGGCATGACCGAGGCCAACATCCTGGCCTGCGAAACCGCCTTGACCGCGGCAAGCTGCAACGACGTATTCGCCAACAATGTTCCGGCCTGCACCTTCCACGGTACGCTGACCGACGGTGGCACCTGCGGCGACGGCAGCCAGTGCGCAAGCGGATTCTGCTCGCAAGGGGACAATCTTTGCGGCGTGTGCGCCAGCAAGGGCGCGGCCGGAGCGGCCTGTCCATCCGGGAGCAACGACGAATGCCAAACCGGGTTGGTGTGCAGCTCGGGCAAGGTCTGCGCCAAACCAGCCGTGCTCGGCGGCGCCTGCGACGACACGACCCAGCCTTGCCTGACCGGTTCGTTTTGCACCACCGCGAAGACCTGCGCGTCGACCGTGAACGCGGGCGAGCCCTGCCCGGGCACGTACTTGAATCTCGGCGACGGAACCCTCTGTCTCGGCGCGACCAGCATCCAGATAGGCACGGCCACGAAAGGCGAGCCCTGCGGTCTTGCGCCCGATACGGGTCTGCCACCCACCCTTTGCGCCCCTGGCAGCATCGCGGGTTGCTCCCCTGTTTCCGGTGGTATCCAGCTTTTCGGCATTCCCACCAAGGGTATCTGCGCCGCTCCCAGAGACGACGGATTCACCTGCACCGCCACCGACATTTGCCAACCCGGCGCCCAGTGCATCAGTGGCACCTGCCAGATCCCGTCTGGCCGGTACTGCCAGCAGACCGTGGACGCGGGCTAGCGCCAAAGATCGGCGATGAAGCTCAGGATACCGGCAGCGGAATGGACGTGACCCGTTCTCGCCGGGCTGACACTGCCGGCGACGAAGTCGATGCCCGGGCTGTCCATTCGCTCGCTCCGCCTCTCGACCGAGCGTAGGTGCCGTTCCTGCTCGGACAGCTCGGCCAGCTCGCGCTCGCGTTCGCGCTCCAGCCCGCCCTGCTCGACGAAGCGGATGACCTCGGCCAGCTCGCCGGCGTCGAACCAAACCCCGTGGCTCTTGCAAACATCGACGATCACGCCCGAAATGCGACCGAAGGCTTGGCGGTTCATGGATTTGCCACACGTCGGACAAGCGATGTAGCGAACCGCGGTCTCGCGTTTCATTTCGCGCTTGGGCAAAGCCAGACGCAGGCTCGTCGGCATGTCCCGCGCGGCCACCAGGCGGTCCATGGTGGTAGGCGCCAGGAAGAGGCCGCCGCACTTGTCGCATTCCTCGACGCTCAGGTCGCCGTACTCGCGCGCCTGCAACGGGCTGTGGCAACGTGGGCAACCGTAGGTCGCGGCGATTCCCGCGCGCTCGGCCTGGGACGAGAGAGAACGACCGCACGCCTGGCAATGCGCGGCCCCGGCAAGATTCCAGGCCAGACAAGCGGCGCAACGGCAGGTGGCCACCGTGGAGCCGCAGTAGGGACAAGCGCGCGAACCGACCACCATGGAGCCACCGCAGCCCGGACACGCGATCGATTTCGCTTCCTCGCTCGTCTTCGGACAATGGCACACGCGCACCCGAGACGCCGCATCCGCTGGCGAGTCGACGATTCCTCCGCAGGCTAGGCAGACGGCATAGGACATGGTCGCAATTCTAGTTCAAAGCGACGAGCGCGCAGAGCTGTCTTCGATGGGCGTTCCGGCTTCGATACGCATGGGGGCGTTGTGATGGCGGACGGCCTTGGTGGCCTCCAGGCACGCGCGGCCGAAGGGTTTCTCGATCTTTTTCCACAGCTCGTCCTCGGCGTCGGCGTAGAGCTTGCGGCGACTGCCGGTGAACCTGACCGTCGCGAGCTTTCGTCCGTTGACGCCGCTGCGCAGCTCGATGGTCAGGACGGACATGTCCTTGCCCGTGTCCTTGATATGTCCGTGGATGTAGAGCGCGAGATTCAAAGCCGCGCCCATGTCGCGGTACTGCTCTGCGGTGTCCGGCGACTTCAGGTTGGTCGACACTTCCCGGACCTTGGACTTGAGGACCTTGATGACCTGCCCGCGGATCCGGTCCACATCGTCGCCACGAAAGTCGAGC
Organism: uncultured delta proteobacterium; assembly: GCA_963824555.1. Taxonomy (GTDB): domain Bacteria; phylum Myxococcota_A; class Polyangia; order Fen-1088; family Fen-1088; genus Fen-1118. The sequence continues at coordinate 163,229 of CAWGPW010000034.1, forward strand.
AGCGCGATCCGGCTGCCCGCGACCGCGTCAGCCTCCTCGCGTGCGTGGCTCTCGGCGCTTGCTCGCGCCTTGGCGCCGCCGCGCGAGTGGCCCTTGCGAGGCGCGGCCTGCGCTACCGATACAGCGCCGACCATGACCACCGCCAGGATACAGGCCGACGCGGCGGACAAGGCGGTCGAATCCGGGGCGAACATCCGGGGCATCGGGATCTTTTACCCGCTTTGCCCCGCCGGTGACCAGGGACTTCTGATAAGGGTTGCGCACTTGCGCCAAAAGAGGGTAGCCACACGCCCGTCATGGACGCGGTCAAGCACATGGGCGAGCAGTCTATCGGTCGGCTGCTGCTTCGCTACGCTCTGCCCTAGCGACGATAAAAATCGTCGATCTGGGACAGCACGCGGTCGACGCGCTCGGGACCCATCCCGTACCAAAGGGGTAGGCGAAGCAGGCGCTCGCTCTCGCGTGTGGTATGGCGGTCCTCACCCACGAGCTCGCCGAACCGGCGCCCGGCCTCCGCGCTGTGCAGGGGAATGAAGTGAAAGGTCGCGCTGGTGCCTCGCTCGGCGAGGTATGTCAAAAGCCGGCTGCGCTCGTCGAGGCCAGCCGTCTTCACGTAGAACATGTGCCCGTTGTGCTGACAATCTCGCGGAACGGTCGGAATCTCGATGCGCTCGCGCGCGACCAGGCCGCGCAGGCCGGCGGCATAGCGCCCCCAACTGGCCAACCGATCGACCAAGACGTCGTCGCTGCCCTCGAGCTGCCCCCAAAGGAACGCGGAACACAGCTCGCTCGGCGTATAGGAGGAGCCCAGGTCGACCCACGTGTACTTGTCGACCTGACCGCGGATGAAACGCCTGCGGTTGGTTCCCTTGTCGCGGATGAACTCGGCGCGCTCGACGTAGCTCGGCTGATTGATCGCCAGCGCGCCACCTTCGCCACAGTGCAAGTTCTTGCTTTCGTGAAAACTGAGGCAGCCGAACGTCCCCAGCCCTCCGAGCTGTCGGCCCTTGTATGTGCCGAGAATGGCGTGGGCCGCGTCCTCGACGATCAGGAGGCCGTGCTGTTTCGCAATCTCGGCCAGCGCATCCATGTCACACGCGACGCCAGCATAGTGCAAGGCGCAGATGACCTTGGTTCGCGGTGTGACCGCGGCGAGCACCAAGCGCTCGTCGATGTTGAGCGTGTCGGCCCGAATGTCCACGAAGCGCAACGCGGCCCCGCGTAGCGCGAAGGCATTCGCCGTCGACGTGAAGGCGAACGACGGCAAGATGACCTCGTCCCCCGGTTCGATCCCCGCCAACAGTGCCGACATCTCCAGCGCGTGGGTGCAGGAGGTGGTCAGAAAAACCTTGCCACCGCCGAGTCGCCGCGAAAGCCACGTCGCGCACCGTTCGGCGTAGTCGCCCTCCTGCAGCGACTTATCTCCGTCGAGCAAACGCTGCATGTGGGCCGGCTCTCGGCCAGTACGGGTCGGTTTGTGGAACGGGATCTTCTCCAACATCAATTACCTCCCTACCAGTCGCGCAGCGAGCTGCTGCACGTGGAAGAGCGCCTTGCGCGTGAAATTCTTCTGCGATTGGGCGGGGCGAGACACCTCGGCCGGATAGCCCAGGGAGCGCGCGATGCGCTCCATCCGCGCATTGCCCGAGGCGTGCAGGAGGCAAGGCCAGGTTCCCGTGGCGCGGTTGAAAACCCGCCCCTTCTCGAATTCGATGTCGGTCAAATTGGGTCTCCGGGTCAGAAAGTCCCTGAATAGCAGGTTGTGGAAGAGGTCGCACCGCCAATCGAGCGCCACCTCGGCGTCCCCGCGAACGTACAGGCTGGTCAGCCGCTCCTGGTCCATGTCCTTGTCGGTCATCTTCTCCTGCTCGACCAGTCGATCGATGACCGAGCGAGCGCAGGCGGCGCTGGCCATCCAGGTTCCGCTGTTGAGGAAGTCATAGCCGAACGCTGTATGCGGCATGGCTTGCCCGCTCTTGTTGAACTCGGTGTTGTAGACGGCCGCAAGCCCACGCCCCAGCTTGAGCGAGCCGCAGACGAATTTGCCCCGGTACGGTCGGTAGCGCTCGGCCAGCTCGTCGAGGTCGGTGAGAAATACCACGTCGAAGGGATCCACGGATAGGACAAGATCCTCATCCGCCAGGCCGGCGATGGCCCGGCGGATATCCGTGGTCTTGCGCCCGAATCCGATCCACGGCTGTCCCCAGCCGAGCGGAATCGGCTCGACGCCGAAGCGCCGGCACGAGGCCATGAACAGGTCGAAGTACGCTTGCTTTCCGGTGGCGTAGGCAAATACCGAAACCACGTCTATTTCTGACCTGAACTTCGACTTTCGTCCAGTGGCGTTCGGGCGTCGGCACGCATCTTGGACCGGACGAAGGTGCCACCTGTGGTCAGCTCCTCGGGACCCCAGATGGGATAGCCTTCGGGCCCCATGGTTTCGGGCACGAGCAGCGACTCGCGGTCGGCCAGCGCGGTCTTGCCTTGTTTCATCAAGGCGAAGGGATCCACAAGCGCCGCCGAGGTTTCGCTCTTGTCGCAAAGGGACCAATTGACCCAACTGATCAAATGATGATCCAAGAACGCCAGCCACGCTTCGGACTCGGGCAGGAATGTTCCACCGGTTCCCGAGGCCTGGCTGGTACCCCATTCCGACGCAAACACGGCAACGCCCCGATCGATGGCGGCCTGCACCTTGTCGCGCAGGACCTGGCCGTGGGTGCCGGCGTAGAAGTGGAACGAGTACAGCAGGTTCCTTCCCGAAAGCGGATCGGCGGCCGCGAGATCCACGTCCTGACTCCAGGTGGAGGATCCGATGATGATGGGGTTGTCCGGACTGTTGGCGCGAATGGTGGCGACGATCTTTTCCGCGTACGGCTTGAGGTCAACGGCCCAGGTAACAGGGCCGTTGGGCTCGCTCATGATCTCGTAAAGAACGTTGGGAACCTTGCCGTACCTCTTCGAAGCCTCGTCGAAGAAGGCCTGGGCGCCGGCGTAGAGCGGGTCATTGGGATTTCCTGGGGACAGCATCTGCCAATCGATGATGACGTACATCCCGTATCGCATGGCCAGCTCGACGCCCTTCCAGACCACTTGCTTGAGCTCGGGATGGAAGGCATAGCCGCCCTCGCCGGGATACATGGCAAGACGGACCACGTCGGCCTTCCAATCCTTGGCCAGCGCCGCGAAGGCGGCGTCGTTCACGATCCCGCCGTACCATTGCAGACCCATCGTGCTCATGCCTCGCAGTTGAATCGGCTTGCCGGTGCTGTCGCACAGATGGGTTCCGACCACCTGCAGTGGGCCGTACCTGACCGGCAAGCTCGCCTGCGCCGCCGACGATGCCGTTGTCCGTGCCGGCTTGGGGCGCGAGGTGGAAGCACAGGTTGCGGCGCTACATGCCAGGAGAACAAGGCCGCCGCGAGAAAGGGTCGTCATGACCGTCGTTCCTAGCACGCGCCTTGGCGGAGCTAAAGCAACGCGGTGGACCCCAAAATTCCCGCAGGGACCGATAACGTCTAAGGAAGCCAGGAAAGCAGGAAGAAGAAGAACAAGCAGTGTCCCGACAGGACAGGCAGATGGGACTCGATCATGGGAGCTAACCGGCAGTGTCATCCTCAAGGCCCGTCGTCGGCCAAAAGACCTAAACGGACCCGTTGCCGAAGAGAGCGAAGCCGAACCATCTGCCCACCGATCGATGTCGACAGGACACTTGGGCCTCGATTCCACTTCGCGATGGTTCGCTCCTACCTTCGGGGCACCGGCCGTGAGCATGGGCCGATCTTGAGCTTCACCAGGCCAACGCTCGGAATCAAGCGCGTCATTGCCTTCCAACGGCCAGACCACCCATTCCTGCCTTCCTGGCTTCCTGGCTTCCTGGCTTCCTGGCTTCCTTAGAGGCCTCCCTTTCTGTTAAGCACCCGGTGGACGGGGGCCTTGCGCGGGACAGCCACGGCACCGCCCCGCCCGCTGGCGCGCGCTTGGGTCCCGCCCCGGCGAGGGCGAACCCGGTCTGCGCAAGCAAGCGCCCACGCTAGCAAAGATCGATTCCAAAGACCCACTCCTGGCCAAGTTGCTCGCAGCCGCCTCCGTTCATCGGCATCGCGGCACCATTCGCGCTCGCAAATTCGGTATAGAGAACTCGCTTTGCTTCCTTTGACCTGGTTTCCGGCGCGTCGTGCTATTGTGCGGCGCTTACCAGGGAGGACATTGGACCATGTGCAGTTTGGGTTCTCGCGATCTGTTGGACCTGCTGAGAATTTCAGTCATTGGCGTTTTGCTTGCTGGAGGCTCGGCCTGCACTACGGCTCTTTACAACGGGCCCTCCAGGTCCTCGTCGCAAGTGGCCTCTATCGGAACACAAGGTGGAGCGGAGATTCTGGCTATTGACGGTACGGACGTGAATGGCGGCGCCTTCGGGAGGTATGAGGTCCTCCCTGGGCGCCACCTGATCACCATGGTCGGGAAAAGGTCGCGGATGGGGTTCCTTACGACCACGACCTTCACGTCGCGACCTCAGGAGCTGTGTCTCGACGCCGCACGTGAGCACGATTACGACGTCAGGGCCGGCATCGACGGTGGAGTTTGGGCGATGGAGGTCATCGACGAATCGAGCCAGGGAGACGTCGAGGGATGCGGGGACGCTCCACCGCACCCGAGTTACGCGGACGTGCCCCAGGCGTCCGCAGCGGTTCTTCTCCACGACCCCAAGCCGGGAAACGGTCTCTCGTTCCTCATGAGTGGTGATTTCGGAGGCGAGAACCTCGTCCGGGCGACCATGTCCAACGGAGACACGCAGACGCTATCCGGTGGCACGGGGATTCTCTTCGGACTAGGCGCCGCGTACACGCCACTGTGGATCGGCGACACCATGGGGCTGGGCGCGGAGGCGCGCATCGGAATCAAATACGATTCCATCACCGCCTCGAATGCCAGCATCAGCAAGCTGAGCTATCCGTTCTCGGCCGGGATTCACGATTACCTGCGCATGAGCCGGCGTTGGTACCTCACCGTGGCGGGGGGGACACACAAGGAGCTCGGCGCCGGGCTTTCGGGTAGCGGCGACATCGCAGGGGACGTCAGCTTCGAATCGCCCTGGGGATGGTACGGCGAGGGCGGCTTTCTATTCGCGGAAACATGGCACACCGGTATTGCTTTCACGGTCCGCTACACGAACATGAAACTGACCTACGCCGGGCAGGACATCGGGGCGAGCAACGTCGGCATCGCGTTGGCGGTGCAGATCAATCCATAGCCCCCTGACGAGATATCGGGGCATCGAGAAGGCTGTGCACCTTGCGCACCCGATCGCCACGCTTGTAGATGCTGCTGACCTCGACGGACAAGAGGAAACCGCGGGAGCGCTTCAACCTGCTGCGGGATGGGGGCCGGAGCCGCCAGCGGTGGTGGAGGCAGCCGCGCAACCTCCTGCTGACTACGGCGCAATACTCGCGAGCTTGTTACCGTCCGCTTCGACGAACCAGAGGTTCCCGTCAGGACCGGCCACGATGCCCATGGGGCTGCTGTTCTTGGTGGCAATCGGGAATTCCAAAATCGCGCCGGCCGGCGTGATCCGCCCGATCTTGTTGCCCAAATATTCGGTGAACCACAGGTTGTTGTCCGGCCCGAGGGCGATGGACCCGCGCGAGCCAGCGCTGTTTGCCGTGGGAATCGGGAAGTCGTTCTCCGCGCCCGCGGTGGTCATGCGACCGATCTGGTTGGCGCTGGCTTCGTAGATCCACAAACAATCGTCGGGGCCAAACACGATCCCCGATGGCTGGGCGGATGCCGCCTTCGTCGCCCAAGACGTGGTCGGCGTGGGCGTTGCCGGAACCAGGCGGCCAACGCGGCTGGTACCCCATTCCGTGAACCACAGGTTGCCATCGGAGCTGACCGCGATGCGAGCGGGTTGGCTGTTGGCCGTGTTGATCGGGTACTCGGACAGGACCCCACTGGTCGATAGGGACCCGATCCGGTTACTACCCATTTCGGTGAACCACAGGTTGCCATCGAGGCCAGACACGATTGCGTCGGGGCCACTGTTCGACGTGAGGCCAAACTCGACCACATTACCCGCGGTCGTCATGCGAGCGATTCTGTCGGTGCTGTATTCGGTCAACCACAGGTTCGTGTCAGCGCCGAGCGCGATGCCTTCGATGGTGACACCCGATGCAACAGCTTGAAACTCCTTGAACGTACCATCCGCAATCGTGTATTTGAGGATCTTGCCGGAGGTATGTTCGGCAATCCAAAGCGTGTTGTTGGGACCAACCGTCAGGAACCAGGGTAGGGCGTTGCCAGATGGGAGCGGATACTCGGTGATTGCGTTGGCCGGCCCACTGTCCGCTCGCGCATCGGCTTTGGTAGTTCCTCCAGCCCCCCCTCCGCCAGGTCCCGAAGCGCCACCGCTGCCGCCGAATCCACCCGTTGCAGGCGAGTCCAAGCCACCATCATCGGTCGATCCACCTGGGCCAGATCCACCTGCGCTTGCACCATCGCCGCCGGTGCCGACACCGCCGCTTCCGGCCGGGACGTCCAGGGTACCGCCAGCGCCACTCGCGATGTCGGGTGGCCCATCGTAGGCTAGAGCGGCGTCAACTTCCGTCGGGTCAGTTGCGGCATCGGAGAGGGTGCCAGGCCCCGGAGAATCCACGGCAAACCCGACCTCTGGAACCCAAGGCATGGTTTCTGGCTGCCCAGTCTGGGCCTCGGCTGCCGCGTCGGCCGGCGGCACGAGGCCCAACGCGTCGTCAGAAATGACACTCGTCCCTTGGAAGACCTCGGTCAGTGCAAGCGTCCCGTCCGCATGGCTGCCGTCCGGGGAACCCTCCGCTGGCGGAGCAATCGACGCAGCATCCTCCCTCGCCTGGACACGCAGCTTACTTGCGTCGAAGGCGCAGCCGGTCAGCGTGAACGCGAACAGCAGGAAAACCGACAGGTGCCACAGGACAATCGCCTTATGTCTGTGGGGCGTCATCATGGGTGGCGATAGGCAAGGGATCGGCGGTTCCTTGGCACTTCTTGAGAATCCGAGAAGGGAAGAGTCCCGATGGGGCGCGGTGGCCGCACCCCCAAGCAGGGAAATGCGCGGACTTACGTCCGCACTTCCATAGCAGGGCACCCGAGAGGGTCATCTGACCGGGCGTCATGGAAGCGCCCACGAACTGGTCGGGGCGGCCGGATTTGAACCGACGACATCCTGCTCCCAAAGCAGGCGCGCTACCAACTGCGCTACGCCCCGGTTCCCGCCGGAGACCGGCAGGAGGGCGCAGATACTAGCAGAACCTTTTGCCTTTGCTCACCCACGTAATGGCCGCTTATCACTTTTCCGACAAAGCTTCCGGCAGGGCCTGGGCCAGGGCGCGAAAAGCGACGGCGCGGTGGGAGAGGCGGTTCTTTTCGGCCAGATCGATCTCGGCCATGGTGCGGCCCAGCGAGGGGATGAAGAAGAGCGGGTCGTAGCCGAATCCGCCCGAGCCGCGCGCCTCCGTCAACAGAACGCCCTCGCACGCGCCCGAGCGAACCACCTCCTGGCTTCGCGCCCCGTCCACGAAGGCGGCGGCGCAGCGGTAGCGGGCGGTTCGCTTTTCGGCCGGCACGCGCGCCATCTCGCGCAGCATCTTCTGGTTGTTGCGGTCGTCGTCGCAGGGCTCGCCGGCCCAGCGCGCGGAGCGTACGCCTGGCGCGCCGCCTAGCGCGTCCACCTCGATGCCCGAGTCGTCGGCGATGGCGGGCAGGCCGCAGGCCAGGCTGGCCTGGCGGGCCTTGGCCAGGGCATTTCCTTCGAAGGTATCTTCGTCCTCGATCAACGCGGCGTCGGGCGCCACTTCGTCGATGGTGACGGCGGTGATGTCCAGGCCAGCTTCGGCCAAGAGTACGCCGATCTCGCGCACCTTGTGTCTGTTGCGGGTTGCGACCACGATTTTCACGCCTACTCGCTTCACGCCTGCTTGCTTCACGGCTGCTTGGCCTCCGCCAACGCCTTCTGCTGAAGCGCGAACAATTCTTGGGCTCCCTTTTGGGCCAGGGCCACCAGGCGCTGGTAGTCGTCGGGCGAGAAGGGCTCGCCCTCGGCGGTGCCCTGGATCTCGACGAAATGGCCGCCGTCGGTGAGCACGAAATTGAAATCGACATCCGCCGAGGAGTCCTCGGCGTACGCAAGATCCAGACGCGGCTCGCTCTCGACCATGCCCGTGGACACGGCGCAGACCGCCCGGCGCAGGGGATCCTTCTTCAGACTCTCCTTGTGTACGAGGCGGCGCACGGCCAGCGCCAGCGCCACCCATCCGCCGGTGATGGCCGCGGTCCGCGTGCCACCGTCGGCCTGGATGACGTCGCAGTCGACGGTGATCTGCCGCTCGCCCAGGTTCTTGGTGTTGATGGCCGCGCGCAGGGCTCGGCCGATGAGGCGCTGGATCTCCTGCCCTCGGCCGCCAGGATTGCGCCCCGAACGCGTGTGCGTCGAGCGCGGTAGCATGGCATACTCGGCGGTGATCCAGCCCTTGCCCTGCCCTTCGAGAAACGGGGGCACCTTGCGCTCGACGCTGGCGGTGCAGATGAGCTTGGTCTCGCCGAACTCGACCAGCACGGATCCCTCGGCGTACCGGTTGTAGTCCGGGGTGATCCGGATCGGCCGCAACTCATCGGACTTTCGACCATCGGGGCGCATGGCCAGGCAGGATGGAAGGCGACTGCCCAGCTGTCAACCGCGCCCGCGAAGATTTGTCCGTGCTGTCTCTCGATCTGCTGGGTTTGTCGCCTATTCGCGGCCTTCACGCCCCTTCGAATTCGGCACTTTCGCCAAGGCCCGCTAGCTACGGTCCCGGGCGAGGCATACACTGGTGGTACGGAACGCCGCCCGGGGGAGCCAGAATTTCGCGGCATTCTTCCGCGCGCGGGCAATCCGGATCCTCCGTGCACGCCACACCGACGGCCAGCCAGCCACCCGCGGCAAACACCGCGATGGCGCCAAGCGCGGTGGTCGCCATGCCGGCTGCGGCCACGCCACCGCGATTTTCATGATCGCCCACGATCCAACCCGTGCCACCTGCGGCCAACAAGCCGACACCGAGGGCGGCCAGGGTCTTGGGCCCCGCGTACGGCCGCGCACAGGCAGCGCCCAGCAGGCCGGCGATGGCCAGCCACAAGAACGCGCGTTCGAAAAAGCGACCCGAGCCCATGGACGGGCATTGTGCCACGACGGTCCGCGGCTGTCGCGGGACTCGCGAAAAGGTCGCCTCTTCTTGGAGCGCGGACCGGGACGACCTATGCTGCGAGCCGTGCGCACCCTCGAAGCCGCCCTGCCCATCTTCGCCCATCGCGCGGGATCCCACGGGAGTGGGATGAGGTTCCGGACATTGTCCTGCAGTTTTGAGCCATGACGAAGAGCACGACACCCACGGTGAAGATTGGATCGCGTGGCCGCGCGCGCTTGGCCAGCGGCCATCCCTGGATCTACCGTCAGGACGTGGTGGCCGGTCCCGAGCGGGACGCGCGCAGCGATGGTCCCGCCCTGGTGCTGGTGACCGACGAACGCAACCGGCCTATCGGCATCGCGACCTGGTCCGTGGATTCCCCGGTTGCCCTGCGCCTTCTCCAGCGCCTGAACCAAGGCGATGTGCTGCCCGACCTGTTGCACATCGTCGAAATTCGACTTGGACTGGCTCAAGGTCGTCGCGCCGGGCTCGCACTCGATCGGGACGCCTTTCGCGTGGTCCACGGCGAGAGCGACGCCCTGCCCGGCCTGTTCATCGATGTCTACGCCGATGCCGCCGTCATGCAGACCACCTCGGTGGCCATGAACGCGCATCGGGGGCAGATTGCCCGCATCGCCCAGAAGATGCTCGGCGTCCGACTGGTGATTGCCCGCGACGACGGGTCGGCGCGCGACTTCGAGGGATTGCCGCGCAGCCGCGAGATCCTGTGCGGCGCGGGCAGCGCCGAAATCACCTACCGGCTGGGCCAGAACCGCCTGACGGCCGATCTGCTCGTCGACAGCAAGACCGGCGGCTTTCTCGACCAGGCGGACAACCACGCGCTGGTGGCGGCCCTGGCCCCCGAGGGCGCCCGCTGCCTCGACGCCTTCACCTACCACGGCGGCTTTGCGTTGGCGCTCGCGCGCAAGGGCGGACGGGTGCTGGCCACCGACGAGGACGCGCAGGCCGTGGCGCGCACGAGCGCGAACGCAGCCCGCAATGGGCTGCCCAATTTGACCGCCCGGCAGGCCAATGCCTTCGATCTCTTGCGCACGCTGGAGGCTGAGCGTGAGCGCTTCGACGTCGTGGTGCTCGATCCTCCGGCCCTGGCCAAACGCAAGAGCGGCGACAGCTCCGCCGAACGCGCCTATCGCGAGATCATCCTACGGGGTCTGCGCCTCGCGGTGCCCGATGGCCTGGTGGTGGCGTGCTCGTGCTCGGGGCGCATCTCGCGCGAGCAATTCGACCACATCGTCGCCGAAGCCAGCGCGGACAGCGGGCGCTCGGTGCAGATCCTGGCTCGCATGGGCGCTGGGCCCGACCATCCAGAACTGGTCGGTGTGCCGGAGACCGGCCACCTCAAGTGCTGGGTGTTGCGGGTGCTTTAGAACCTGACCCGCATGCCCAAGCGGCCGGAAATGGGCGCCTGGTACGACGTCGGGCGAAGGTAGTTGGGATTGGCAGAGGCATATCCCACGGGGCAATTGCTCCCGTTGCATTTCTGTCCGTCGTAGTCCGCCAACGGGATTTGCGTCAGCTTCGTGCCGGATGTCGCTGGCATCACCTGATCGTAAGTGTACGTGGAATCTACGGTCAGGACTGCCTTCTGGTTGAGGACGTTGAAGATGTCGATGAACGCCTCGGCGGAAAGGGCGTTCGAGAGCTTGGCCCGATAGGAGAGGTGCAAGTCGAACTGCGTGACAAAGGGGGTGCGACCCGCCGACCCACGCGGAAGGATGAAGGTTTCGTCCTGCCCCTCATAGGGTGCGTAGCCAAGCGGGGTGATAGGCTGGCCCGATTCGCCGAAGAAGCTAAGGCCCGGCGACAGTGAATGGCGGCCCCATTGGAACTGATAGTAGCCGTCAAGATGAACGACGTGCGGCCGATCGTTGGGCAAGGGGCCATTGCGGTTCGCCATCAGCTGGGCGACATCGTATTGGGTGGATAGATTCGGATCGAGTTGGCCAGCGTCGGCGGCATAAAGCCCTGTGTAGTTCCCGCGCGTTTGCGAAAGCGTATAGGAGCCCGCGAAAAACCAATTCTTCGCCATCCGCTTGGATGCCGTCAACTGGAGCGCCGTGTAGGTTCGCTCGGGCTTGGGCCAGGTAGGATCGGTAATGTTGCTGAGAATGCTCGGGCCATTTTGGTTGCCGGTTGTCGGGTCGGGAACAAGACTTCCCCCAGTATCTTCAATGATGCGGCCGAGCCAGCTTCGAATGATCGAGGCTCCCACCACGAGATTGCTCCAGCGCTGCAATTGTCCTCCCACCACGATTTCGTTTCTGTAGCTACCCTTGATATTGGGTTGCACGGCAAGCCTATCGCCGGTGAGGGAAAAGGCACCCACAGGGGGTGCGCAGCTACGCCAGCTCTGTGGCGAGGAACAAGGATCGTAGACGCTCACGACCGCGCCCTGCCCGCCAAAGGCCTTGTCGGCAAGATCCATGGGAATCGATTCGTAGTACTGCCCGTAGTGCGCGAACACCTTGGCACGACCTTCCTTGGTCGGGTCGTAGACGACGCCGATGCGCGGGGCGAATGATTTCCAGATCGAAAGCGCTTCGCGATCTTGGTAGTCGGTGAGCCGCTGTGCTTCCCAGCGCAAGCCCACGTTCACCGTCAGATTGGGTAGGGGCATGTAGCTCTCTTGAATGAAGGCCCCCAGGTTGAGGGCAGTGGTCTTGGCCTCTATCGAATCCTGATAGTAGGGCGCCGTCGAGAGCGCTGTGGGGTCTATGGAGCTCACGGAGGTCCCGTAGGGCAACCGATAGAGGGAATTCACGGCGACGGATCCATCGGGCTCGACGTAGACGGAGCCGCGCGATCCATCCAGCCCCGAGTTCCACACCTTGTCGTCGTACTGATTGAATTCGAAGTCGAATCCTTCCTTGAGCTCGTGCAAGCCGGCGGCAGTGAAAACGTTGGTGCTCTTGATTTGGCCAGCCCACCTCGAGGCCGAGACGTCCCGCAGGACGCCGTAGCCGCCGGACTGGTATTCTTGCGCGGGACAGGGCTGAAAGCTCGGATCCTCGCCTGGCCGGAGCGCGCATGGACCATTGAGGATGGGATTGAACTGCGTCAGCGATGGTGAATTGTCCCAGTTCACGTCGTTCATGCTCTCGGCGTCGCCGTAGGGCGAGCGGCGCGAATAGCCCTCGCTGTGCAGGCCCAGGCTGGCGTCGATGCGCCACTTGCGGTCGAAAAATGCCGACTGCCAGTGCGCGATGATGTCCTGTCGGTTGGTAAGCTCATGGCTCATGCCGGCGAGCAAATCCATGTTCGCCCCACGCATGAATTCCTCGTCTTTGCGTATGCCAACCAGGCTCAGGCTGAACACGTGCTCGGGACGCGGTCGCCAGGTGAGCTTGCCCGCGTAATTTTGGGTGGTCGACTCGCCAGGGATGATCCGCGAGTAGAGCGGATCCACAACCGGCGATCCATCGGGATTGCTGTCCGCAATCCCGTCGCCATTGCGATCCACCAAGCGATCGGTGTACTGAGCGAAATGACTTCTGCCGATTTCGGGGACGTAGCCGCCCCAAATGAAGAGCTTGTTCTTGATGATGGGTCCGCCCAGCTCCAGGCCCATCTCGGTTTTGTAGTCGGGCTCGGTCACGCCCGTCAGGACCGAGGAACGGCTGAGGATGCGCTGCGGAGTGCCGGCCAGCCCTCCGGGCTCGACCCATGAGAAGGCGCTGCCCTTCCATTCATTGCTGCCGGACTTCAAGACCATGTTTACCACGCCGCCCAGCGCGCCACCGTATTCCGCCCCATAACCGGCGCTCATCACCTCGGCCTCTTCCAAGAAAGCCACATTCAAGTTGGTCCCCAAGAGTCCATCCCGCAGCGCCGTCACATTCAGCCCTTCGAGATAATAGCTGTTGTCGGCTCCGGTACCGCCACCGAGAGAAAGTCCGGGGGCCGAAACGCCGGGCGAAACCGCGATGCTGTCGTTGTACCCGCCTGGCGTCTTCTGAATCAGCGACGCGACGTCGGCACCGGGATTGGGGATGCCATCGATGAAATCCGAACCAAAGGTCGTGCCGATGCGCGAGGAGCCGACGTCGATGAGCGGCGGGCTGTAGGCCGTGGCTACCGTTTCCACCTCGTCGGGAAGCGCGGGAAGACGCATGTTCACGCGCATCACCTTGTCCACGGACACCGTCGCCTCGCGCTCGACCAACACCTCGCCGCGACGGAAGCGAATGGTGTAGCTGCCGATTGGCAGTGCGCGAAACTGATAGAGACCCTTCGCGTCGGTCAGAGCTGAAAGATCGCCCTCGGGGCCGCTGGCGACGACGGTCACGCCGGGGACGGGTTGTCCGGTATCGAGATCGCGGACCTGGCCCAGGATCGCCCCCTCGGTGGGAGCGGCCGCCCGCGCCACGGAGATCTCAACCGAGATCGAGGCAGCTATCAGGGTCACAACTGACCACGCGAATGGATGGAATCGTTTCATGCTGCTGTGCCCCTCCTGCTCGGCAGGCCGCGAACTGGTGACAGATCGGCGGAAGGCAGCGTCACCTTTAAGGAATTTATTGTCAAGGGCCGGACATGGCGTCAGGCGGATCGCGCACGTCGGAAAGAAGCTCCACGGCCTCGGAAGCCCCCAATGCGGACTACTCGAGTACGGTATCGCCCATCAGGTAGCGGTCGATGCCGATGGCGGCGTCCCGACCTTCGGCGATGGCCCAGACGACCAGCGACTGGCCGCGCGACATGTCGCCCGCGGAGAAGACGCCGGGCACGCTGGTCTGCTTGTTCGCGTCGACGGCGACGTTGCCGCGCCCGTCGAGCTTGACGCCGAGCTCGCCAAGCAGGCCCGCCTTTTCAGGACCGAGAAATCCCATGGCCAAGAGCACGAGATCGGCGGGCAGCTCGCGCACGGTTCCCGGCACCTCTTCGATCTTGGGCGGCCCGCTCGGCTGGGCGGCGAAGCGCACCTCCACCACCTCGATGGCGCGCACGTGGCCCTTGTCAGTGCCGAGCATGCGCTTGGTTTGCACCCGAAACTGGCGCGGATCCTTGCCGAAGATGGCGGCGGCTTCTTCCTGGCCGTAGTCCATGCGAAAGATCTTCGGCCACTGCGGCCAAGGATTGTCGAGGGCTCGCGTCTCCGGCGGACGCGTGAGAAGCTCCAATTGCACCAGGCTCTTGCAGCCGTGGCGCATGGACGTGCCCACGCAATCGGTGCCGGTGTCGCCGCCACCGATGACGATGACATGCTTGTCCTTGGCCGAAATCAACCCCGCCGCCGCCTTGCTACCGTCGAGCAGGTGCTTGGTGTTCGCGGTCAGGAACTCCATGGCGAAGTGCACGCCCGCGAGCTTACGGCCTTCGACGGGCAGATCGCGCGGCACGGTCGAGCCGCCGCACAGGGCGATGGCGTCGAATTCCTTGCGCAGCTTCTCGGTCGGGAAGGTCTTGCCCACCTCGCTGTTGACCCTGAATTCGACCCCCTCCTCGGCCAGCAGCTTGATCCGGCGCTCGACGATTCCCTTGTCCAGCTTCATGGCGGGGATGCCGTACATCATCAGGCCGCCAATGCGATCGGCGCGCTCGAAGACGGTGACCGAATGGCCGGCCATGTTCAGCTCGGCGGCACAGGCAAGGCCGGCCGGGCCAGAGCCGACCACCGCCACCTTCTTGCCGGTGCGGAAACTGGGCGGGTTTGCCACCACCCAGCCCTCGGCGAAGGCCCGATCGGCGATGGCGGCCTCGTTGACCTTGATGGTGACCGGCGGTGCATTGATGCCGAGGACACACGAGCCCTCGCAGGGCGCCGGACACACGCGGCCGGTGACCTCGGGAAAGTTGTTGGTGCGGTGCAAGCGGTCGATGGCTTCGCGCCAGCGGCCCCTGTAAATGAGGTCGTTCCACTCGGGGATCAGGTTGTGCAGCGGACAGCCGCTGGCAAGACCGTCAATCATCTTGCCGGTGTGGCAGAAGGGAACGCCGCAGTCCATGCAACGCGCGCCCTGTTCGCGCATGGTGGCTTCCGGCAGATGCTTGTGGAACTCGCCGAAGTCGGCGATGCGCTCGCGCGGCGGCCGGTCTTCGGGAACGATACGATTGAACTCTAGGAATCCTGTTGGCTGGCCCATCCCTGTTACTTTCCGTAGATTCGGGCGGCGTCCTTGGAATTGCAGCTCGAAGGCGGCCATTTCCGCCTCCTCGCGCGACATGCCGGTCGCCAGCATCCTGTTCTGCGCCTCCAGCACGCGGCGATAGTCGTGTGGAATCACGCGCACGAACAGAGGCCGAAAGAGCGACCAGCTGACCAGCACGTTGTGCGCGCGCTTGCTGCCCGTCAGCTCGTGGTGACGTCGGAGCATGCCCAAGACCAGCTCGATTTCCGCAGGATCGTCGAGGGGACCGGTGCCCACCATCTCGATGTTGCAATTCCGCCTCATCTCGCGATTCTCGTCGAGAACGTAGGCCATGCCGCCCGACATGCCGGCGGCGAAATTGCGCCCCGTGGGGCCCAGAATGACGACCCTGCCCCCGGTCATGTATTCGCAGCCGTGGTCGCCCACGCCTTCCACCACGGCGTTGGCACCGCTGTTACGTACGGCGAAGCGCTCGCCGGCCAGCCCGCGAATGTAGACCTCGCCGCTCGTCGCCCCGTAGAGCGCCACGTTGCCCACGATGACATTTTGTTCGACCACGAAAGTGGCTTCCGCCGGCGGGAACACCACCAGCTTGCCGCCCGAAAGACCCTTGCCGAGGTAGTCGTTGGCATCGCCTTCCAGGGTAAAGGTCACACCCTTCGGAACGAAGGCCATGAAGCTTTGTCCGGCCGAACCCTGGAAGTGAACCTGGATGGTGTCCTCGGGCAAGCCTTCGGGTCCATAGCGCCGCGTGATCTCGCTGCCCAGACGCGTGCCCACGGTCCGGTTGACGTTGCGGATAAGCAACGTCGCATGCACCTTTCGTTTCTCGTCGAGCGCTGGCCGGCACATCGGAATCAGCCGCATGTCGTCGAACTCGGCCTCGAGCTTATGATTCTGCGCGATCGTGCAGTGACGACCCACGCTGTCCGCGACCTCCGGCTGGTGCAAGATGGCGCTCAAATCCACGCCCTTGGCTTTCCAGTGGTCGACGGCCTTTCGCAGCTCCAGACATTCGGTGTGCCCCACGGCCTCGGCCACGGTGCGGAAACCGAGCTGGGCCAAAAGCTCGCGCACCTCGCGAGCCACGAAGTGCATGAAGTTGACGACATGCTCGGGCTTGCCGGCAAAGCGCTTGCGCAACTCGGGATCCTGGGTGGCGATGCCGGCCGGGCAAGTGTTGAGATGGCACGCGCGCATCATGATGCAACCGAGAGAAACCAGCGGTGCCGATGCGAAGCCGAACTCCTCGGCGCCGAGCAGGGCGGCCACCAAGACATCGCGGCCGGTCTTGAGCTGGCCGTCGGTCTCGACCGCCACGCGGCTGCGCAGATCGTTGAGCAGGAGGACCTGGTGGGTTTCCGCCAGCCCGAGCTTCCACGGTCCACCCGCGTGTTTGATGCTGGTGAGCGGCGACGCGCCCGTACCGCCGTCGTGGCCACTGATGAGGATGACGTCGGCCTTGGCCTTGGCCACGCCGGCCGCGACCGTTCCCACACCGACCTCGGCGACCAGTTTCACGCTGATGCGCGCCCGATCGTTGGCGCACTTGAGGTCGTGAATGAGCTGGGCCAGATCCTCGATGGAGTAGATGTCGTGATGGGGCGGCGGTGAAATCAGGCCGACCCCGGGCGTGCTGTGGCGGACCTTGGCGATCCAGGGATAGACCTTCTTGCCGGGTAGCTGGCCGCCCTCGCCGGGTTTCGCCCCTTGGGCCATCTTGATCTGAAGCTCGGAGGCATTGGTCAGGTAGTCGCTGGTGACGCCGAAGCGTCCCGAGGCCACCTGCTTGATGGCACTGCGCTTGGAATCGCCGCTCGGCATGGGCTTGAAGCGCTCGGGATCCTCGCCGCCCTCGCCCGTGTTGCTGCGGCCGCCAATCCGGTTCATGGCGATGGCCAGCGTCTCGTGCGCCTCTTTGCTGATCGAGCCGTAGGACATGGCGCCGGTCTTGAAGCGCTTGACGATGTCCTCGACCGGCTCGACCTCGTCGATGGCGATGGGCTTGCGCGACGCCTTGAGCTCCATGAGGCCGCGCAGGGTGTTCAGGTTCTTCGACTGATCGTTGATGAGCAGGGTGTACTGCTTGAAGGTACCGTAGCTCTCGCTGCGAACCGCGTGTTGCAATTTGGCGATGGCCTCTGGGCTGAACAGGTGGTTCTCGCCCTCGCTGCGATAGCGGTATTCTCCCCCCGAATCGAGGCCCGGGCGGCGCACGGGCCGGCTGGGATAGCCACGGGCGTGACGGCGACGCGCCTCCTCCGCGATCACGTCGAGGCCGACGCCGCCGATGCGCGACGCGGTCCCGGTGAAGTAGCGATCGACCACGTCCTTGCGCAGGCCGATGGCCTCGAACACCTGGGCACCGTGGTAGCTCTGCACGGTCGAGATGCCCATCTTCGAGATGACCTTGACCACGCCCTTGACCGCGGAGCTGATGTAGTTCTTGCGCGCCTTCTCGGGCTTGGCCTTGACCACCCCCTGGCGCACCAAATCGTCGACGGTCTCGAGCGCCAGGTAGGGGTCGATGGCGCTGGCACCGAAGCCGATGAGCAGACAGAAGTCGTGCACCTCGCGCGGCTCGCCGCTCTCGACGACGATGCAGGTTTGCGTTCGCGTGGCCTCGCGCAGGAGGTGGTGGTGCACCGCCGCGCAGGCGAGCAGCGAGGGAATGGGCGTCATCTCTCGGTTGTGCTCGCGGTCGGAAAGAATGACCACCGCGCAGCCCTCGCGCACGGCCGCCGCCGCCTTGGCGCACAAGTCGTCGAGCGCCTCGCGCAGGGCCGTCTCGCCGCCGGCGGCGCGGAACAGGGAGGGGAGCGTCCGCGAGCGGAAGCCGCGGCTCTTGGCCGAACCATCGAGGGCGCGCAATTGCTCGCTCTCGGCGTTGTACAGCACCGGCCCCTGCAGATCGATCTGGTGAGCCGACTCGGGCTGTGGATCGAACAGGTTCCGTTCGGGCCCGATGGTGGTGCCCGCGGCCATGATGAGCTCTTCGCGGATGGCGTCCACGGGCGGGTTGGTCACCTGCGCGAAGAGCTGCTTGAAGTAGCTGAACAGATTCGGCGAACGATCCGACAGCACGGCGAGAGGCGTATCGGTGCCCATCGAGCCGATGCCTTCGCCGCCTATCTCGGCCATGGGCGTGAGCAGGCGGATGTCCTCGGTGGTGTAGCCGAACGTGCGTTGGCTGGTTTCGAGCGCCGCGGAATCGAGCGGCGGCTTGGCCTCACCCGGCGGAAGCTCGAAGAGGAATACGCGCTGCTGGTCCAGCCACTCGGTGTAGGGGCGCTCGGTCGAGATCTTTTCCTTGATCTCCTCGTCGGCGATCAGTCTCTTCTCGGACGTGTCGACCAGGAACATGCGACCTGGCTGAATGCGGCCCTTGAAGGCGACGTCGGCGGGGGGAATGTCGAGCACCCCGGTCTCCGACGCCATGACCACCATGCCGCCCTTGGTGACGGTGTAGCGCAGGGGACGCAGGCCGTTGCGATCGAGCACGCAACCGATCTGCACGCCGTCGCTGAAGGCCACCGCGGCCGGGCCGTCCCACGGCTCCATCAGACAAGAATGGTATTCATAGAAGGCGCGCTTCTCGGGGCTCATGGTCTTGTGCTTGTGCCACGGCTCCGGAATCATCATCATCATGGCGTGCGGCAACGAACGGCCGCCCATGACCAGGGTTTCGAGCACGTTGTCGAACATCGACGAATCGCTGCCCGACTGGTCGACCACGGGATGCAGGTGCTTGATGTCGTCGCCGAAGAGCGGCGAGGCGAGCATGCTTTCGCGCGCGCTCATCCAGTTGACGTTGCCGCGCAAGGTGTTGATCTCCCCGTTGTGCGCGATCATGCGGTAGGGGTGCGCGCGCGACCAACTGGGAAAGGTGTTGGTGGAAAAGCGCGAGTGGACCAGCGCCAGGGCCGACACCACCGACAAGTCCGAGAGATCCGGAAAATACGAATCGAGCTGCTCGGCGGTGAGCATGCCCTTGTAGACCACCGTCCGGGCCGAAAGGCTGACCACGTAGAAGAGATCTTTCGCGGGGATATCGCTGGCCCGCACCCTCTTCTCGGCCGCGCGCCGGACCAGGCACAGCCTACGCTCGAAGGCCGCCGTGTCGGACACGCCCGCCCCGCGCGCGACGAAGACCTGGCGAATCCGCGGGCGCGAAAGGATCGCGCTCCTGCCGAGGCCGGTCGGGTTGACGGGCACGTCTCGCCAGCCGAGCACAGACTGTCCAAGCAGGGTGACCGCTTGCTCGAACAATTGCTCGCAGCGCTCGGACTGCTGGCTATCCTGGGGCAGGAACACCATGCCCACGCCATACTCCTCGGGTCCCGGCAAGGCGATGCCGAGCGCGTCGGTCACGTTGCGCAAAAAGGCATCGGGAATTTGCAGCAAGATGCCGGCGCCATCGCCGGTGTTCTCTTCGCAGCCGCAGGCACCACGATGGGCCAGGTTTTCCAGCACCTGAATGCCGTTGCGGACGATTCGATTCGACTTCCGTCCCTCGACATCGACCACGAGACCGACGCCACACGCGTCGTGCTCGTGACTCGGATGGTAAAGGCCCTCCGCTTGGGGTGGCGAGAGGTGGGGCTGTTGGCTTCGGGGTTTGTCCTTGTTGCTCATATGTAGGGTCGCTCGGGCAGACGAGATGCGATCTATCTATATACCTGGAGAGAACCCTAGCGTCCGGGCCTATCGTCGGCAATTCATAGCCACCGCAACGCAAGGAGAGTTTTCCAGCATGAAATTATTACGAAACAAAGAAGAAACATGTCTTCAACGGCGATCGAACAACGAAACATGAATGAGCGCCAGTTACCGTAAAACAACTGTTGTTTCTGTTTGGGCTGGGCTATGTTTCGTAAACGATGCGTTCCCTTGTTGTCACCTCGAGGCCACAACTCGGCGCTTCCGAACCTGATTCTTCGGCTGCGGCGCTACGAGATTTGGGATGTGAAGTCGTCACGGTAGGCTACGACCTGGACGACCTGCCGGATGACATCGAGCACGTGAGGCCATCCGTCGTCGTGGTGGATGCCGGCCCCCACCTCGAGGTGGGCCGCGCCGTGGTCAAGCGCGCCAAGCAACTGCCAACACTGGCCGACATCCCCATTCTTCTGTGCATCGAGGTCTCGCGCCTGGCCGGTCTCGATCCGGAGCTGGGCATGGACGATTTCATCCTGTCGCCCATCGTTGGCCCCGAGCTTTACGCGCGCGTGCGCCAACTCGATTGGCGGCTGTCTTCGTTTTCCGCCGCGGGACGAATCAAGCTCGGCGATTTGGTTATCGACACGGTGGCCGTCGAGGCCACCTTTCGCGGTCGCGTGCTGAAGTTGCCACGCCAGGAATTCCAACTCCTCAAATTCCTGGCCTCCGGCACCGGCCGTGTCTTCACCCGCGAGCAACTCCTTTCCCGCGTCTGGGGCTACCGCTACACGGGGAACACGCGCACCGTCGACATTCACGTGCGCAGGCTGCGCGCCAAGCTGGGCACGGGCGCCGAGATGATCGAAACCGTTCGCCACGTCGGCTACAAGATGAAGTCGCCGGCCACGACGCCCTAGACGCGCCAGCCATGACTCGATCGTCGCGAGCGCGGAAGCTTCGGGTCGCCTTCCAAGGCGAGCATGGAGCGTTCTCCGAGGAGGCCGGGCGCCGCATCCTGGGCGACGCCATCGAGCCATGCCCCAAGCGTGAGTTCGATCAGATGTTCGAGTCCGTGATTCGCGACGAGGCCGACTGCGCGGTGGTGCCCATCGAGAACACCCTGGCCGGTTCGGTCATCAAGAACTACGACCTTTTGGTGGAAAACGACCTCGAGATCATCGGCGAGGTCGTGCTGCGGGTGGCGCACAACCTCATCGCGCCCAAGGGAACCAAGCTCGCGTCGGTACGACGGATCCACTCGCACCCAGTGGCCCTGGCCCAATGCGAGGACTACTTGCGCAAGTTGCGCGCAAACGTTCCCTCCCTCGAAGTCCTGCCCGCCTACGATACCGCGGGCGCGGTGAAGATGGTCGTGGAGAATGGCCGTCGCGACGAGGCCGCCATCGCCAGTCGCATCGCCGCGGCAACCTACCGAGCCCAGATCCTGGCCGAGGGCATCGAAAGCAACCCGCAAAATTTCACCCGCTTCTTCGTCATGGCACGGCCCGACCGCCGCAAGCTCATTCACCTCAGGCGGCGATCCAAGACACTCAAGACCAGCATCGTCTTCCGCACCACCAACAAGCCGGGGGCGCTCTTCCATGCCCTCGAGGCCTTCGCCAAGAGCAAGATTGATCTGACCAAGATCGAGTCGCGCCCCATCGTCGGCCGGCCGTGGGAGTATTCCTTCTATCTGGACTTTCTCGGCGACCGCAACACGCCGGCCGCGCGCCGCGCCCTGGCCAGCCTGACCCACGTGGCCGAAAGTCTGCGCATCTTCGGCACCTACCCGCGCGCCGAGCAGTAGCCGCCACAAGCAAACCTTGACCTTGGCCGGGGCTGCGGGAAGCATTGTCTCCATGTTGACGATCGACTTGCAAGGAAAACGCGCCCTGGTTGCCGGCGTGGCCGACGACGCGGGGTTTGGCTTCGCCATCGCCAAGGCCCTGGCCGAGGCCGGGGCCTCGGTGTGCATCGGCACATGGCCGCCGGCGCTGGGGGTCTTTCAGACCATGCTCGAACGTGGAAAGCTGGATCGCTCTCTCGCGCTCGCCGATGGCGGTAAGCTTTCCTTCGAGCGCATCTATCCCCTCGACGCCGACTATGACACCGCCGCCAATATCCCCGCGGAGGTACAGTCGAACAAGCGCTACCGTGACCAGGGCGATGTGAGCATTCAGGGCCTGGCCGACCGATTGGCCGCGGATTTCGGCGCTTCGTGTCTCGACGTCGTCGTGCACAGCTTGGCCAACGCCCCGGAAGTGAAGAAGCCGCTGCTCGAAACCAGCCGGCGTGGCTACCTGGCCGCCATCGGCACCAGCGCTTACTCGTTCACGTCCATGCTGGCCAGGCTCGGGCCGCTCACACGGCAGGGAGGAGCGTTCCTCGCCCTCTCCTATCTGGCCGCCGAACGGGTCGTGCCCGGCTACGGAGGCGGCATGTCTTCGGCCAAGGCCGCGCTTGAAAGCGATATGCGAATGCTCTCCTACGAGGCCGGCCGCCGGTGGGGAATACGCGTCAATGCCATCTCCGCTGGACCCATGCCTTCTCGCGCTGCAAACGCCATCGGTGGCATCGAGGCGATGATCGAACACTGCCGTGCATCATCGCCGTTGCCAGAGGCAATTTCCCCTTCAGAAGTCGCATTTGCCGCATCGTTTCTGTCTAGTCCCTTGGCTTCTGGAATCACCGGAACAACGCTATACGTCGACAAAGGCTTCCATGCGATGGGGCTCTCTGGCACAACGCCCCACATGTCGGCCCCTGTACGGGGGACTCCTTAATTTCAACATAAGGCGTATAGTGTGCGCAGGGATCGTCCGTGCGCTCGCTGCCATGCCATTTCGGAATTCCTGCCGCTCTTGTGGCGACCATCTCCGTGTTCGCGGGTAGCGCTCAATCGGCCGAGTCAGCGGCCGTCAACGAGGCGGCGGTCGACCGCATGATCGACCTCAATCGCAAAGCCTATGCGGATATCCAAGAGCAGCACTTTCAAGCCGCCAAGTACAGGCTGACCGAAGCGCTGGTGATCAGTGAAACCGCGGGTCTCGAAAACGACGAAATGACCGCGCGAACGTACATTCACATGGGGGCGGTGTACCTCACCGGACTCAAGGATCGCGAAGAAGCCATCCAGCAGTTCATGCTGGCGCTGCGGATCAATCCCAACATCACCATCACCCCGGGATTGGAGTCGCCCGCGTTGAGGTCGGCCTATCTGCAAGCCCGCGAGCAGATGGGCCTGCCGCCCAATCCGGACGCAACCGTTCCGATTTCTCCGCTTGCGCCACCCGCGCCGCCCGCGCCGCCCGTGCCTACCTCGGACGCGGGCACGGTGAGCCCAGAAGCCGGCAAGCCGCTCACCAGCAACGCGAAGGCGCCGGAGTGGGGAAAGGAACCGGATCTGCCGGCGCGTGTTCCCGCCCCCCTCTACTGTCAGCTGCCCTTCGACACCCCGTCGGGGCAAGACGTGGTGGTGCGCTGCCTGACGCAAAAGCAGCACCGGAAATCCAGCGCCACCTTTCACTATCGACCGCGGGGCAGCGAGGGGGAGTTCGTCGGCATCCCCATGGAGCGCAGCCCCAAGGGTTGGTTGACCGCCGTCGTGCCCGGGCACGCGATTCAAGGCAAGTCGCTGATGTACTATGTGCAAGCGGAGATTCCCGACTCACCGAGTGCCCTCTATCTGGGCCATCCCGAGGCCCCCAACGAGCTCATCATCAGAAATCCGCCGGTTTCCGAAGGCGCCGAGGACGCCGCCGAGGAGCCCGAGAGCGTGGCTGGATCGACGAACGCCCCAGCTGCCTCCGGCGGAGACATCCCACGCCCATCGCGCCAGCGCGCGCCCGGCTCGATCTGGTTCGCGGTGGGTGGGGGAACCGGCGCGGCCTATCACGGTCGCGAGCCCGTCGACAGCAACGCGAAGATCGCCGGCACCGACACGCCCGTGCGCGCCCAATCCGGCTTCTCACCGATGACCCTGTTCCAGATTGAGCCGGAGATCGGCTATCAGCTTAGCAGGCGGTTCTCGATTTCCGTCCTGGGCAGGTACCAGTACGCGCCGAACGGACACCCGCCATCCAAGGGCGAAAACACGATTCCCACCTCCGCGTACGCCGGCTTTCTACGCGGCCAATTCGCGTTTCTGAGCAAGGGCGGCCTGCAAACCTACGCGTCTGGCGGCGCGGGATTCGGCACCAACTTCCTGGCCGTCGTGAGCAAGCACTGCGGCTCGGCTTCTTCGTGCAGCCTCGACCACAGTGACACGCTTCACGGCGGCCCCGTGGGACTGACCGCCGGGATGGGCGCCATCTACCACTTCAGCCCCGGCCTCGGCGTCTTTCTCGATGTCAAGGAGATCGCCACCCTACCCAAGGTCATGGCGGGCACCGAGGTCAACGTGGGCGTGGCCTTCGCGCATCGATTCCTGGGCTCGGAGGGTGCAAAGAACACGGCTTCCACCGGCCGAGCTTCCTGGCGATAGTAGGCGCCGTGGATCCACTTCCGTTCATTCGTGACCAGGTTCTCGGACATTTCCCGGGTTGGGAAGACGCAACGGTCGCTCCCCTTGGTAGCGGCCTCATCAACCAAACCTTCCTCGCCACCTCGCTCCCCTCGATCGCCGTGGGTCCCCAGCGCGCCGTGCTGCAACGCCTAGCCCCGATTTTCTCGCCCATCATCAACGAGAACATCGCGGCCGTGGCCTCGGCACTCGCGGCGGCGGGGCTTGCGACACCGCGCCTTCTGCCAACCCGCGAGGCGCACTTGTGGCTGGACCTCGGCGAAAATGGCGTCTGGAGGTTGCAGACTTTCGTCCTCGGCACCTCCTTCGACAAGGTGCAAAGCCCGGCCCAAGCGTACCACGCGGGCGCGCTGGTGGCGCGCTTTCATCGCGCCATCGACGGCCTGACACACGATTTTCGCGGCCTGCGCGAAGGTGTGCACGACACGGCGAAGCACTTGGCGCGCCTGCGCGAGGCCCTGTCCGTACACAAGGCCCATCGCCTGATGGCGAGGGTCGAGCCCGTGGCTGAGGCCATTTTGACTCGCGCGCAGGCGTTGGAGCCCCTACCGGCGCTGGCCCCGCGTCTCTGCCACGGCGATCTCAAGCTGAACAACATCCTCTTCAAGGGCGACAAGCCGCCGGACTCGGAAGAAGCACTGTGTCTTATCGATCTCGACACCGTCGGCCCCATGCCGCTCGCCTATGAGCTCGGCGATGCCTGGCGCTCATGGTGCAACGTAAGCGGCGAGAACGACACAGTCGCGCGCGTCAACATGGCGGTGTTTCGCGCGTCCTTCGCAGGCTACGCCTCGGGCATCGGAAGAGAGTTGAGCGACGCCGAGCACCGCGCGCTTCTTCTTGGCGTCGAATGGATCAGTCTGGAGCTGGCCAGCCGCTTCGCGGCCGACGCCCTCTTCGAAAGCTACTTCGGCTGGAACGCCAAGCGCTTCCCGAGTCGCGGCGAGCACAACCTGGTTCGCGCTCGCGGACAGCTGTCCTTGCACGAGTCCTTCCTGGCTTCGCGCAACGAGCGCGCCGCGATCCTCGGGTTGTAGAAGCCGCCGTCCGTGCGGCGAGAGACGAAGGCAGACAATTCACCACAGAGGCACGGAGATCACAGAGTCCGGACAAGAACGGAAGGGTTCGGATCCGGATCCGAACTATCCCCAACTCCTCCAATCTCCGTGCTCTCCGTGCTCTCTGTGGTGAACTTTCTTTGTTTCTCGTCACCAAGTTCGTCGATTCCTACACCCGCACGCGGGCGAGGCCGTCCATGAGCGACGCGAATTCGGGATAGGTCAGGCTTTGGTCGCCGTCGGAGAGCGCCTTGTCGGGGTCGGGATGGACCTCGATGCACACGCCGTGCGCGCCGCACGCGCGCGCGGCCCAGGCCATGGGCGCCACGTAAGGGCGACGGCCGGTGCCGTGGCTGGGATCCACGACGATAGGCAGGTGGGTGCGCTCGCGCAACACCACCACCGCCGACAGATCGAGCGTGTTGCGGGTGGCGCTCTCGAAGGTCCGGATACCGCGCTCGCACAGGACGACCTGGCCGTTGCCCTGGGCCAGGATGTACTCGGCGGCGGCCAGCCATTCCTCGATGGTGCTCGACATGCCACGCTTGAGCAGGACCGGACGGTCGACCTTGCCCACGGCATTGAGCAGCGCGAAGTTCTGCATGTTGCGTGCGCCGATCTGGAGCATGTCGGATTTCTCGGCCACGGACCGTACTTGCTCGGGCGACATCACCTCGGTCACGATGGGCAGGCCCGCCGCCTTGCCGGCCGCAGCCAGCATGTCCAGCCCTTCGAGGCCAAGCCCCTGGAAGGCGTAGGGTCCCGTGCGCGGCTTGAAGACCCCGCCGCGCAACATGTGGGCGCCCTTGTCGCGCACGTAAAGAGCGGTCTTCTCGATCATCTCGGCCGACTCGACCGAGCACGGTCCGGCCATAACCACGAAGCCGTCGCCGCCGATGAGCAGATCGCCCACGCGAACGATGGTGTCCTCCGATCGGGTGGCCCGGTCGGCCAGCTTGTAGTGTTTCGAGGCGCGCGCGACGCGCTTCGCGGGCACGGCTGGTGACAAAACCTCGGCTGGCGCGGGTTCGCTGCCTGGCCTGATTTCCGAGGCCTGCGCCACCTGGGGGGTGGCCTTGGCCGGGTAGCAGCCGAGCACCTTGAGATAGAGAGCTTCGGTGCGCAGGGCTTCGAGGGCGGTGGCCACGCGCGGCTCGGCCACGTTGCCCTCGAAATCGACGAAGAACATGTATTCCCAAGGCCGGTTGGGACGCGGCCGTGATTCCAGCTTGGTCAGGGAGAGTCCGTATTCGCCGAGCACTTGCAGACAACGCAGAAGCGCCCCTTTCTCGTGTCGGGTCGACAGAATGAGGCTGGTCTTGCACGACACCCGCTCGTCGACGGGCAGGGGTGCGCGGGCCAGCGCCACGTAGCGCATGAGGATCTCGTCCTGGTTGCCGATCTCGCTGCGTAAGATGACCAGACCATGGGCGCGCGCGGCCTCGGGCGAGCCGACGGCCGCCAACGTGGGATCCTTGGAGTCGGCCACCGCACGCATGGCATCGCGCGAGTCCGCGAAGGGCGCAGTCTGCACTTGTGGCAGTCCGTCGATGAATGCCGAACATTGTTCGAGGGCGAGGGGGTGGGAAAGGATCCGGCGCAGGGCTGGCAGCGGCACGTCGGCGATGGCGGCCAGGCACAATTCGATGCGGAACGAATCCTCGCCCACGATGTGCAGCTCGCGTTCGCGAAGCACGTCGTAGACCTGGTTCACGCTGCCTGCGACGGTGTTCTCGATGGGCAGGAAAGCCAGGTCGACTTGGCCCGCGGCGAGTTGCTCGATGACCTGGGTGAGCGACGCCAGCCCCACGAAGTGCCCGGTGAGCCCTCGACCGGCAACGTACTGCTCGGCCGCCAGTTGATTGTAGGTGAGCGGTTGCCCCTGGTAAGCCACGGTGATGTGGCTGCGCTCGGCGTCAACCAGCGACGCCACCTGGCGGCTGACCGAGTAATCGATGACCTCGGAAAAGATCTTGCGCGTGAGCGGCCCCGAAATGCCGAGGGAATTGGCCAGGGCCTCGACCCGCGCCAAGACCTCGCGTTCGCGTCCCGGATCGCGAATCTGGCTCGAACGTTCGGCCTTGGCCTTGGCGATGAGCCCTACGGTTTCGAGCCGGTGCGCCAGCAAACGAACGATCTCGTCGTCGGTCTTGTCGAGTTGCTGGCGAAGCTCGGCAATGGGTTGGGTTGGCGAATCAGTGCTCATGAGGGACGGCTATCTTAGCATCAGAAAGGCTTCACCACAGAGGCACTGAGAGCGCAGAGGCAGGAAGGAAGGGGTTTTCCGGATCTTGGATCCGAGCCCATTCATTCCCAGGAATCTCAGCGCTCTCCGCGCCTCTGTGGTGAAGAATCGGAGTATGCTGGCGCCACCATGACCAACGAAGTTTTGATTTTCGACACCACGTTGCGCGACGGCGAGCAGGCGCTGCCTGCCAGCTTGTCGGTGGGCCAGAAGATGCGCATCGCACGCCAGCTGGCACTGCTCAAGGTCGACGTCATCGAGGCCGGCTTTCCCATCTCGTCGCCGGGCGATTTCATCTCCGTGGAAACCATCGCCAAGGAGGTCAAGGGCCCCATCATCTGCGGCCTGGCCCGCGCCGTGGAGAAAGACATCCTCGCCTGCGCCAAGGCCGTGCGCCCGGCCAAGCGGCCGCGCATCCACACCTTTCTCGGCACTTCGACCATCCACCGCGAAAAGAAATTGCGCCGCTCGCAAGACGAGATCCTGGCCATGGTCGCCCAGAGCGTGAAGCTGGCGCGCAGCAAGTGCGGCGACGTGCAATTTTCCGCCGAGGACGCCGGCCGCACCGAGCGCGATTTTCTGTGCAAGGTGGTCGAAACCGCCATCAAGAACGGCGCCCGCACGGTGAACATCCCGGACACCGTGGGCTACACCACGCCCGAGATCTTCGCCTCGATCATCGACGACATCATGAATCGCGTGCCCAACGTGGACCAAGCCATCATCGCGGTCCACTGCCACAACGACCTCGGCCTTGCGACCTCGAACTCGATCACCGCCGTCAAGCACGGCGCGCGCCAGGTGGAGTGCACCATCAACGGTATCGGCGAGCGCGCGGGCAACGCCGCGCTCGAAGAGGTCGTGATGATCATGAAGGTGCGGCGCGACTACCTCGACGTCACCTCGGGCGTGGACACCACCGAGCTCATGCGCACGAGCAAGTTGGTGCGCGACGTGTGCGCCATGCCGGTGCAGCCCAACAAGGCCGTGGTCGGCAGCAACGCCTTCGCCCATTCGTCCGGCATCCATCAGGACGGCGTGCTCAAGTTCAAGTCGACCTACGAGATCATGACCCCGCAGTCCATCGGCCTCAAGGACAACAAGATGAACCTGACCAGTCGGTCGGGCAGCCACATGGTGCGCAACCGCCTCGAAAGCCTGGGCTACCGCGAGAAGGACATCGACATCGAAACCTTCCATCCCAAGTTCAAGGCCCTGGCCGACAAGAAGGGCACGGTCTACGACGACGATCTGGTGGCCCTGATGGAGGCCGACACCATCGAAGAGCTCGCCGACACGTACAAGCTCGACTACCTCAACGTGACCGGCGGCATGGGCGTGATCCCGACGGCCACCGTGCGCATCGTGTACGAGGGCAAGGTCCGCGAAGAAGCGGCCAGCGGCGACGGCGTCGTGGACGCCACGACCAAGGCCATCGACCGCGTGGTCGGCTACAAGATCAAGGTCAAGGACTACCACCTCGACGCCATCAGCGAGGGCCGCGAAGCGCTCGGCCGCGTGAAGATGGTCGCGCTATCGCCGGAGGGAACCTTCACCGGCATCGGCACCAGCACCGACATCGTCGAGGCCTCGGCCAAGGCCTACATGGATATCGTCAACAAGCTCTGCCGCATGCGCAAGTACGCGCCCAAGCTGCGCAGCAAGCGCGCCAAGGCGTCGCTCTAGACCGAATGCATGTGGAGACGCCTATAGGTGGAGTCATGGACGAGCCGATTTAATCAGCTCGGGCCAGGGGCTCGACGAAAAGACCGCTTCGATGATGCCGGAGACAGGCCTGCACGCGGTTACCATCAGCGTCGACGGGCTCGCCGAAACGCACGATGCCCAGCGACGCGTTCCGGGGTGTTTCGCGCAGGCCCTACGCGCCATTCGCTGGGTCGACCACGCCGGCCTCAAGGCGGGCGTGACCACCCAACTAAACCGGGGGAACCTCTCGGAGCTGGAGGCGCTGGCGCCCATCCTCGAGGATGCCGGCGTCTTGGGCTGGCAGCTGCAATTGACCCTGCCGCTTGGCCGCGCCGAGGACAATCGCCAGCTCGCCCTGCCACCCAGTAGGATGCCCGAATTGCTACGCGTGTTGCGGCGCCTGACGCGCCGACGAGGTCTGCGTCCACACCTCACCGACAATCTCGGCTATTGCACCAGCTGGGCTCGACGCCCTGGGCGTAACCAGCGATGGCCGAGTAAAGGGCTGCCTGGCGTTGCCCGACGTGTGCACGGAAGGCAATGTGCGAGAGGAGGCCCTGGCCTCGATATGGAAAGACCCCCGTCGATGTCGCTACAACCGCTGTTACACACCCGAGTAATTGTCGAGGCCGTGTGCCCAATGCGAGGAGGCGGCGCGCTGCCGTGGCGGCTGTTCGGCCACCGCCTTTGCCATGCACGGGCGGCCAGGCACCAGCTTCCACTGCTTCCGACTGCACACCAGTTCCGGTCATTTGTAATGCCATTTCAAGGGATTGCACGCTTTCGATCCTTGATTCTCCATTGCTCTGCACTGGGCACTCCTAGGCTAGAGTGGGACAAATGACGCTTGGGTCGCGGGTGGCGCAATAATGCGCATTGGCTGTCCAAGGAGCCTGCAATATGGGGCCAAGCTGTGTATGATACGCGGCACACACCCAGGAGAACCAATGCCGAACACAGAAATGAACATCACCGCCATTGTCGAAACCTTCACCAACCAAATCACGTCCGCCGTGGAAGCCTCCGTGGTTGACCGAATTCAGGCCGCGCTTGCTGGAGCCTTCGGGGCGCCACAAAAGCGCGGACCTGGAAGGCCTCCGAGGCAGAGGGTGGCCTCCAAAACACAGGCGGGCGAGAAGAAGCCGAAGCAGCTGTGTCCGGTTCCCGGCTGCAAGAACGTGGCGGCACCTATCTTCGGAATGGTCTGCAAGGAACATAAGAACGTGGCCAAGTCCAAAATCGCCAAGTACCGCAAGGCTCGGCGCGAGGAACAGGTCGTTCAAACCGGCGGCGCAAAGCCCGCAGCGGCCAAGGAGGCCAAGAAGTCCAAGAAGGCGAGCCCCAAAGTCGCTCGGGCGCGCAAGCTACAAGGGCAGTATCTCGGCGCCTTGAAGTCTCTCACCGGTGCAGATCGGGCGAAGGTGAAGCAGATCGCCAAGGAGAAGGGCGTTGCCGATGCCGTGAAGTTGGCGTTGACGCTGAAAAAGCCTCACGCGTAGGACGTCCGGGCCAATCGGTCCGGCGCTTTGACCCCACAAAACCTAAGGGGTCCACTAGAGCATACCAAAAGGCCCTGTGGAAGCAGGGCCACTACCGCGTTGGCCTTGCGTCGCGGCCTATCCAACGCCTTCGGAAAGCAACCTTGCCAGCGTTCGCGTGATATGGCCAAAGGCGATGCGCTCTTGCTCCAGCCGCACGCGCACGCCGAGTCGATCGAGGCGAAGATCTGCGTAGACGCAGTTTTCGGCCGGGGTGAGATGCGACAGAGGCTTATCGTACCGATCCGGCTCCTCCCCCCAGAGAGCCCGGTGGCCAAGCAACGTCTCGCGGTCCATCAAGAAGGAACGCACGTTCGGAAGAATCGCCCGCAGGCTGTCCAGGATGGCAAACCCGTGCGTGTCGAGGTCACCCCAGTAGAAGATGGCTTTGTCCTGCAACCAGGGGACGAGCCGCAATCGATCGACGCCGTAGCCGAGGCCAAAGATGATAATGCTTGCCTCGACCGATGGGAAAGCCAGGCCGTTGATCTCGTTTTCGGTGATGAACACCCGGCGGATGGGCAGGTCGAGTTGGGCGACCTGCGCGACCGGAGCCATGATGTCGTCGAGACCGTGGATACGCAGCCGGTCGTCGAGCACGCGGAAACGCAGCTGGGTCGGCTTGCCGAGAAGACCGTAGCGTTGCTCGAAAGCCTGGACACCCACGGCCAGCCGGTCAATGGCATCCACGGGCAAGGTGATGTCGAGCAGCTCCACCAGCAGCCGATGGTGTTTCTCGATGAACTTCGTATGCACGCCGGTGACGTCGATCTGCCGGGCGTAGACGCCTGGGTGCGGGTGGTTGCGGAACCATGCGACCACGGCCAGGATGCCTTCCCAATCATCGGCGTGTTCGAGCAGGTCGACTGGCCGCTTCGCAATCCATTGCAAGAGCTCGGGGTGGGCGTGTCTGGTTGCCTGGACCAGCCGATCGAACAGTTCCGCTTGGCGGCGCTTCCCGATCAGTGCAAGCGCATCCTCCTCGCTCGGCACGACCAAGGACTGGGGCACGCGGTTCATCCCGAGTTGCCGGTGATTGACTTCGGCATAGACAACTTCGTAACCCGCGCCCACGGCATGTTTGCTGCCTTCCTCCAGGGTGCGAATCCACGCCCTCGCTTCGGCAAAGCGGTCGGACAGCTCGCGCACCTGCGGCCGTGCCAAACGCACGGCATGGGGAAACAGCGGCTCCCCGCCAAGCCGTACACCCAGAATGCGGCCCCGATCCCACAGACGCTGCACCTGCCTGCGAACATCGTCGGGTGTTGTCCACGCCATGGGCACGCCTACGAGGCTCGGGCCGCGCGCTCTTTCCGGTATTCTTCGATGGTCAGATTGCGCAGCATGGACACACGTCCGTCGTCCGTGTGGACGAAGCCGACGCCGGCCACGTGGGGTTCGATGATGTGGATCTTCTGCAGGGGCGTGACGATGAGGAGTTGGAGGTTCATGCGAGCAAAAAGCTCGAGCGCGTAGCGGGCCGATTCATCGGAGCCGCGCCCGAAGGCCTCGTCGATGGCCACGAAACGAAACGAGCGCGAACGTTTCACGCCGCGTTCCAGGCCGAACTGGTAGGCCAGGCTGGCCGCCAGCACCGTGTATGCCAGCTTCTCCTTCTGCCCGCCCGACTTGCCGCCCGAGTCGGTGTAGTGCTCGTGCTCGCGATCATCCTCGCGCCACCTCTCCGAAGCCGAGAAGGTGAACCAGTTGCGCACGTCGGTGACCCTGCGGGTCCAGCGCCGGTCGGTATCGGTCGATCCTTCGCGACCGCGAAAGCGTTCGATGAGGCTCCTCACCTGCAAGAACTTGGCTTCGGAATAGACCGAATCCTCGGAGCCGGTGAGCGCACCTTCGGTGCAGACGCGCAGGTCCTGCTGGAAATCGCGAATGTCGGCATCCTGCGAAGCCACGATTTCGAGCGCGATGTAACGATTCGGGTTGTAGTCGATGTCGCGCAGGGATCGGTTGATGGCCACGATGCGCTCGCGAATGGTTTGCCGTTCGCGGTGGAGCTGCGACTGAAAATTGGCCACCTCGCGAATGGCGTTTTCGTTCAGCAGCTCTTTGAACTTGGCTTCGAAGCGCGGCAAGTCGTCTTGGGTAAGACGGGCCAGCATCGAGCCCAGCTCGCCTACGGCGTCGACACGCGCATCGATCTCCTGCGTCTCGACCGGGTAGTCCTTGCGATAGGCCTCCATGGCCTTGACGATCTTCTCTTCCAGGCGCCGCAGACGCTGATCGCGTGCATCGATCTCTTTCTGCAACCAATCGCGCAAGTCCTTCTCGCGGCCATCGCACGACTCGACGGTCAGCATGTGCGCGCCCAAAGCCTCGTCGCGCATCTCGTCCAAGCGCGCAAAATCGCGTGTCTTCACAAGGGCCGTGGTGGCCTCGAGCAAGGCCAAGCACGCCTGGCGCAGCGAGGTGGCTTGCTCATGTTTCAAGCGCGTGGTGGCGAGCTCGCGATTGTCGTTGTCCTGCTCCGCCTCGGTCGCGCGCATGCGCTCTTCCAGCGCGGCGAGCTGTTCTTCGAGCGCGCGCAGGACATCCGAGGCCTCCTCCAATTGGCGACGTTCGCTGTCCAAGCGCTCGATCTCGGCCGACAGCGGCTTCCAGTCGATCTCGCGAAAATCCTCGAACGCCGACAGTTGGTGCAAATGCGCGAGCCGCTCGGCCAGAGCGCCCTGCTCGGTTTGCAGACCGGACAGGCGCATAGCGATCACCTGCATGCGCGCCTCCAGCGCTTCGCGTTCCGCATTGAAGGCAGCGATCTTGGCTTCGTTCGACCAGCCAAGCACGTAGCGTGACCGGTCGTCCAAGCGATGGCGATCGTCTTTCTCGTGACGACCGCCGCTGGCCTTGATTTGCCCGTTCTTGGTGATGGCCTGCTTTTCGCGCCGAAACTGTTCCAGGCCGTCGCAACAGACGTGGTCGAATCGGCGCGCGATTTCCGATTCCAGCCAGACATAGAACGCCGAGTCCTGTTTGATGGCCAGCTTGCGCAGCACTGCTGCCGGGGTGCTGGCAACGGCGGCGGCGCGCTGGCCGACCACGCGAAAGTAGACCAGCCGCTCGCCGAGATGCGTGCTGTCCACCCACGCGGCCACGCGTGCATAGTCCCGGTCCGGCACCAGCAACGACAAGCCGAAGTTGTGCAGCAGACGCTCGATGGCGCCTTCCCAGTCCCGCTCCTCCGCGCGCACCTGGATGAGCTCGCCGACGAAGGGCAAGTCCTCGTCCTGCAAGTCGAGCGCCTGGCAGAGCGCGGCGCGGATCGCCAGCATGCGCGAGGGGATGTTCGACCGGCGGGCGTGCAGCGATGCCAACTCGCGCGCAATCTCGCCGTGCTGATCCTTGAGGCCGCGCAGCTCGACCGAGATCTCGGTCACAGCATTTTGTGCCAGTCCTTGGCGAGCCTTGGAGGCCTCCACATCCTCGGCGAGCGCGCGACGGTTGGACTGGAAGGCGTCGCCGTCGGCGGGCGGCCGCAACCCCGTCGTGGCCGCCAGGCGAGCGTACAAGTCGGCGCGGTGCGAGCGCGCATCCTTCTCGACCTGTTTCTGCGCGATGTCCGTCTTGATGCGCTCGATGCGGTCGCCGCCGTTCTCGGCGATGGCACGTTTCAGCTCGTCGCGCGAAGCCTGCTGGCTGCGCCGCCTTTCGGCACCTTCGGCGATGCGCGCCTCCAGCTTCGCCAGCTCGACCTGCAAGTTGGCGAGGCGCTTGTCCAGCAAGACCGCCTTGTGCTGGGCAAAGTAGGCGTGCAGGCCATTGCGACAGTTGCGCAGCGACTCGGCTTCGGCCGAGATCCGGCCGTGTTCCTGGCCGTCCTCGACGATGGGCGAGAGACGCGCGATCTGCGCCTTGGCTTTCAGCACCGCCTCGTGGGCGCGGTTTAGGTCGTCGAAGTGATGCACCAGCGCTTCGATGCGCTCTTCGACGGGAAACGCCTCCAACATGTGCTGGCGAACGAAGTCGGTCAGGTTGCCCACCGACTTCATCGACACGGTCTGGTGAAACAGGTCGAGCGCTTGGTCGTTCTCGATGCCGAAGCGGCGGCGAAACGCGGCCGCGTAAGGTGGAAAGGAATCGAAGATTTCGGTTTTGGCCAGTCGGCGCAAGCGCTTGCGCAAATCGCCCATGTCCTGACCGAAATTGGAGAAGTGCCCGGCGATGGACAGCGTCCCGTCCGACAGCACGAGGAGCCGCGTCGGCTGTCCGTCCACATCCTTCATCCAGAACACCTGCGCCAGCGTCACCGTCTGGTCGTAGCCTTGGTTGTGAAAGCGCGCCAGCAGCACCGAGTAGCTGTTTCCGTCGCGCAACGACACCGGCCGCGCCGAAAGCCCGATGTCGCTTCGTTCTGTCTTGTAGTGGCCGAGCACATACGAGCGCAGCGTGCGCTCGCGCGTCTCGGCGCCAGCGGCCTTGTTGTACGCGACCTTCTGCGGCGGCACGAGCAAGGTGGTGATGGCATCGACCAGCGTCGACTTGCCCGAGCCGATGTCGCCGGTCAGAAGGGTATTGTCCCCGCCCGGCGCGAGCGTCCAGATGCGCTCGTGGAAGGTTCCCCAGTTGTAGATTTCCAGGCGGTGCAAACGAAAGCCCGCACGCTCGTCGGAAGCGGCGAAATCGAGTGCGCTCTGCGCCGCTTCGGTCATGGTTCCGCGTCCTTTTCGCCCGCAGACTCGTTCTTCAGATGCTCGGCGTAAGCGGCCAGCCGCCGGTCGAATTCCGACAGCCACTGGGCATCCACGAAGGCCTTTAGGATGCGCTGGACCTCGAATTCCCCGTCCTTGCCACGCAACCGGCGCAGGAACCCCATCTCGACCACCTTGTTGAGGTGCGCATCCAAGCAATCCATCAGGCGTGCTTCATTGCCGCTGTCGGGAAGGAAGACCCGTATCAAGTCGGCGATCTGCTCGCGGCTCAAGATGATGCGCGTGCCATCGCCCTGCGCGTCCGATTCGGTGAGCTTCTTGCGCAAGAGCACCAGCAGCAAGCTGACCTGAAAACCGAGCGGCCGGCGTGGCACCAGGCGCGGAAGCTCAGGCTCGCCTTCGCCGACCACCCGCTGGCGGAGGTACGCATAGCCCTCGGCCTCGTCGACAATCAGCTCCAGACCGAGCGGCGCCACGTGATCGCGCACCCGCGCCTGCAAGTCGAGCAGCGCCTGCCAATTCTTGGGCGCATCCTCCGCGTGCACCACGCCCTTCATCAGCGACACGAGCACCAGCGAGAAGGCATTCCGCGGCGCCGATTCGGTTGGCTGAACGTCGGTCATGGCGGGTCGCGTCTCGCGGACATGTTCGAGGCGAATCTAGGGCTGGCGATGGGAGGAGGCAAGGGGCGAACCCGCAGTGCGGGTGGATTTCGAGCGGCGTGCGTTGCGGACGTCGTAGGCGTCCAATGCCAAGAGGGGCCAGGCTGTCGAGGACTTCTTTGACGTCGGTCAGGGCTCGAAGACGGCCCTTGGCAGGCCCGACTGCCTGATGATGGACAAGAGCGTGCCGATCTTGATTTCGGCGTGATCGGGCACCGGTATCGTCACGGTCGTTTCGCCCTCGCGCCTCTGCATGACAATGTGGCTGCCGTGCTGTCGGACTTTGGCGAAGCCGTGCTGTTCCAACAGCGCGCAGAGCTGCCGCCCCGAGAAGATCTTCAGTCTACCCAACGGCTACCTCGAGCCGAGTCACGAATACCTCGCTGTGCATGCGGCTCTGGATCTCCGAAGGGTCGGCCGTTTCGAAGAACAGCTCCAGGGCTTCGATCAAGTTCACGCGCGCTTCGTCGATCGTGGTGCCTTGGCTGGCGACGTCCACCTCCGGGCACAGAGCCACATAGCCGTCGCCCTCGCGCTCAATGATCGCCGTCAGCTGCCTAGTTTGCATGGTTGAGAAGCGTACCACGCAACTGGCCGAGGGACGACGTTTCCCAGGCACCTCGGCGAGCCTAACCCGCCGCGCGGGTGGATTTCCAGCGGCGGGTGCTCCGCGGGAGTCGTAGGCGGCGACTGGCGCTAGAGCGGGCGCACCTCGATGAGGTGTCCCCAGCGGACGAAGTCGGCGACACTGTCCGTAAGCAACGTCCGGATACCGTGGGCCAACATGGTCGCCACGATGTTCGCGTCGTGAATCTGCTTGCCGCGCGTGTCTCCTACAGCCAGCAGGGCATGGAGTTGCTGGGCGACATCCGGGCCGTCCTCGGCCACGCGGAGATAACTGCGCTCACCTGCAATACACCACCAGCGGCACGGTGGCTTGGCGCTGGCAACCGGTGGGGTCGGTCCAGGCAATGGTCTGCTTGTGCTCGTCGTCGATGAGGGCGTGACCATCGTCGGCGGCCAGGCTCAGGTAGGCCACGATCTCGGCCAAGCCGCGTTCGAGCGGGCGTGACTCGACGAGCTCGGCCAGCGAAATCTGCGGCCGGGTCTGCAGGGTGCGCCGGATGTGCGCGGCCAGTTCGGTTTTGTCGACGTAGACCTGTTCATAGAGCACGTCGGTAGGGATGTCGCCCTCGCCTTCGACCAAAATCTGGTCGGTGATGGTCGGCTTCCAGGGCGGCGAAAACAGTGGGCGCTCCATGGGAAGATCGATCGTGGGGCCGGGCTCGTCGAGCTCGATGAACGTGCCGGGAGGCGGCTGGTCGCGCATCGCCAGCGTGCCCTGCTCGATGGCGCGGATGGTCTGCATGATCTGCCGATTCTCCAACCACACCTTGTCGTCGAGGTAGCGGCGCAGTTGCTCCGACAAACGCGCCACAGTCCGCTGCGCGACCTCGCCGGCTTCGAGCCAGTCGTAGTGCACGCGCAGAAGGCGCGTGTTCGGCTCCAGCTTCTGCACCGACGCAAGCGCGAAGACCGATTCGAGCAGCGAGGACAGCTCCTCCTGCCGGGCCGGCGACATGAGGAAATCCCAGAAAGCGCGAAAACTGCGGCCTTGGTCCGAATCGCTGATGGCGTCGCGTTCGCCGAAGATCTCGTCGAGCAGGGCACCCTTGCTGCCGTCCCAGGTCGCGATCTTCTCCCGCACCACCCGATCCAGGTCGCGAAAGCTTTGTTCCAGCTCGCGAAAATCCGCCAGCAAGGCATACGCGGTATCCGCCATCTGCGCGAAGCGATCACGCACCTGGGCCGCATCCATCAGATCGACGCGTCCTTCGCGCACGCGCGCAAGCTCAGCGGCAATCTCGGCCTGGCGCTTTTCCAGCTCGGTGATGCGCGCCTTGGGATCGATTTCCGTGCCCTGCACGATCTGGCGGAGCAGCGCGAACACCGTGATCAGACGCGACTCGGTGCCCACGAATTGGCGTTGCCGCAAGCCGGCCAGCCAGGCCAGCGCCTTTTCCGTCGCAGGCGTCAGGTCGAAGTGCGGCTCGTCGCTGTCCGGCGGATAGTACTTGCGCAGCCAGCCCCGCTCATCCGCCGCCCACTCGTCGAGATACTCGCCCGCAGCGCGCGGAAACGCGTCCTCGCCCAACCGCTCGCGCAAGTGAAAAAGATAGTCGTCCAGCTTCGCGACCAACTCTGGTCGCGCGAGGGTCCGCACATTGGGCTCGACGAAGCTGCGGTAAAGAAAGCTCGCCACCAAAGGCGCACTGTCCGCCACTAGCAAGCGCCACGCCGGGTGCCGCCTGCGAAGAGCCTCGAGAGTCTGAAAATCCATTGCCTAGCTCGGCAAATTCGGCCGCTGACTCGGGGTTTCGAACGCCTCGCCGTCAGGCACGGACAGACCGGGGGCCAACGTGGATTCGAGCATGGCTTTTTCTATCACGCTCGAAACGGAATCGGTGCCGGTCAGAGAGACAACGATTCGCCATGAGTCTTGCGAAGCGCCAGATTGGCTGCATCTCGCTTCAGGTCACAAAGTGCCTCTATCGCGTCGGCGCAGGCCGGGCTTTGCCCACGGCCCGGCTGTTGCCACGCCTGGAGCCACAGCGCGCAAGGCCGCGTGCAGCGCGCGGGGAGGTGGGTAAGCGAGTAAGATCGACGGTTTGGCGAGGGCGCGCGCAGCGCGCGGGTGGCTGGGCCGGTGGCGTATGCCAAGGGCACGCCGAAACCTCGCTGCTCTCGGCGACCTCTCAGCCCTGAGGGCACTTCGGGTCCTACACGCCCTACACCTACCCCCGCGGCTTCGCCGCGCCCTCGCCCGCTCCGCGGGGCGAGGTGGTTTCAGGGCTCCCATTACCCGCGTTGGCGGAGGCCGGCTTCGCCGGCCGTAGCCATAGCGCGGGAGGGGTTGGGAACCCTCCCAGTACCGCCGCCGGGCCGATGGCCCGGATCCTTCAGGCGTGGAACGGGCAGCCCCTCACCCGCCTCGCTGCGCTCGGCGACCTCTCCGCCCGTTGGGCGCTTCGGGACCTGCACGCCCTACCCCTGCCCCCGCGGCTTCGCCGCGCCCTCGCCCGCTTCGCTCCGCTGCGCGGGGCGAGGTGGTTTCAGGTCAGGGCTCCCATTACCCGCGTTGGCGGAGGCCGGCTTCGCCGGCCGTAGCCATAGCGCGGGAGGGGTTGGGAACCCTCCCAGTACCGCCGCCGGGCCGATGGCCCGGATCCTTCAGGCGTGAAACGGGCAGCCCCTTGCCCGCCTCGCTGCGCTCGGCGACCTCTCCGCCCGTTGGGCGCTTCGGGACCTGCACGCCCTACCCCTGCCCCCGCGGCTTCGCCGCGCCCTCGCCCGCTTCGCTCCGCTGCGCGGGGCGAGGTGGTTTCAGGTCAGGGCTCCCATTACCCGCGTTGGCGGAGGCCGGCTTCGCCGGCCGTAGCCATAGCGCGGGAGGGGTTGGGAACCCTCCCAGGGTTCCCATTAATGTTGTGCGGTCGGGGAGACTCGAACTCCCACAGCCGTAAAGCCACCAGAACCTGAATCTGGCGCGTCTACCAGTTCCGCCACGACCGCGTATGAAGTTTTTCGATTAAGCTCTGCTGCGTTTCTGTCGAACAGGAGGGCTCTTGTAGCACAAGAGCCCATACCTACCAAGCCCTTCTCTTCTCCTGCCGAGGTCGGCGGCGAAGATCGGGCGGGTGTAAACTTGGGACGAGGTCGTTGAGAAGATGTTGCGCCGAGCCAGATGGTTCATGGGGATCCCGGGATGGGCCGCTTTGCTCGCGCTGTGCTCGACAATCGGAGTCGGCAGAGTGGCCGGCGCCGCGGACGAAGCGAAGCTCGGCGGTCGGACCGCACATCGCATGAGCGGCAATGCGCCCGGCAAGCCGGCCTATCTCTGGCTCTGGTACGCCGACGGCAAAACCGCACCTATGAATAACCAATTCTGCAGCGAGATCCCCCCTGCATTCCAATGCAATTTCGGCTCGGGAATGGAGGGCGCTCGCGTTGACGATTGTCGACAGCAGGTGCAAGCATTGCTCGACGACTGGTACAAGGATTTCAATCTCGTCTTCACCTTCACGCGTCCACCGAGCGATGTCCTCTACATCGTCATCGTCACCAGCGGGTGGGCCAAGTGTCAGAGCGAGCTCCCTCCCCTCGAAGCAGGGATGGACCCATCCATGGAAGCCGGAATTGCCCCGGCAAGCGCCTGCAATGACAATCAGGGGCAGACGGCCCTGGCCATCGACTGCGGAAGCAACGCGCACGACTGCGCCACCCTCATCGCGCACGAGCACGGCCACCTGGTCGGCCTCGAACACACGGCCAGCCGGACGGATGTGATGTATCCGAACATTCTCGCCAGCGCAGCCGGGTTCGACAACAACAGCGACACGGTTGTGGACGATCAGTGTAGTCTCCCGAACCATAAGCAGAACTCGTATCAAACCATGCTAACCACGCTGGGTCCGTGGCCCGGTGGAACCAAGCCGAGCCCGTTTGGCGACGAGCCCGACGCCGGTGCAGCAGACTTGCCTCCGGCCGCCAAAGCCGCCGACGCATCTTCTGGCGGCGGTTCGATCGGGTTATCTCCCACGCCGACCAATGTCGACGGCGGGGTCGCTCTCGTCCCTGGTTCCGATGGCTCTGGCCTGGTGCGGCCTCGGCTTCCCACCGTGGACGCCGCCGGGACCGGGGCTGCTGGTTCCCACGGCGGATGCAACATGCTGCCTGCGCGGGCCGGCGCTGCGGCCCCGGTCGCGGTCTTCTTCTTCCTACTCGCGCTCTGCACCCGGCGGGCCGGTCTACGTTGGTCCGCGGCCAGATCCCGCGGAACTTCCGCGCGCCGCTCGAAGCCTCGCCACTTCCTTGCGTAGCGCTTGCACGCTCGACTTCTGTTTGTCGATTTCGCGATTCGCAGCTTCGACCTCGCCCTCGATCGCGGCGATCTTGCGCCGCAGCTGATCCCGCTCGAGCGCAAGCAGCTCCCGCCCCGCCGCATCGTCGCCGATCTGGCGCAGGTAGCGCTCTACGTCCTTGCGCATGGCTGCGACGGTCCGGCCAAGACGCTCGGCGCGATCTTGCAGGTTCATCTGCCGCTCGCGCAGATCGTCTCGTTCACGGGCGA
The DNA here is from genome assembly GCA_963824555.1 of uncultured delta proteobacterium. Taxonomy (GTDB): domain Bacteria; phylum Myxococcota_A; class Polyangia; order Fen-1088; family Fen-1088; genus Fen-1118. Next base: position 204,716 of record CAWGPW010000034.1, read on the forward strand.
TGGCCACATTGGCCGTGGTGAGCCGCTCGACCTCCGCTCGCCACGCTGCCAACTCTCCGTCACCGGCTTCTCCGCCTTCGCCCGGCCCGGTGGGAACAAGCAAACTCTCGGAAAGGTGCCAGGTTCGCTCGGCGGCGGCGGTACACAAGGCGATGAGGTGTGAGGGGCGGCCCCCGACCTTGGACATGGCTTCGCTGACCGCAAGCTCCTCGCTACCGGGCGCAAAGTACGAAACCGCGCGAAAAGGCGTTTCCTCGACGATGTCCACGGTCGCGAAGTGCTCGAGCACCATGTCGGCCAGCATGGCCCGCTGCGAGACCCCCACTGCGACATTCTCCAACGAGGCCGCCACGGCGCGCAGCACGCACATGCCGTCGCGACGCAATATTCGGTGGATCTCCTGAAACAGGTCCGCTCGCCGCCGGTCATCGGTCACCTCGCCTTCGGCGAGAGCGCAGATCACGAGGTCGGCCCCGCCATCGGGAAAGGGCAATGGCAACCCTGGTCGGGAGGGAGAAAGCACATTCACGGCACCCGCCTTGCGCAACATTTCCGCACCAGGGCCACCCATCGATGAGAGATCGACCACCACCTTGCCCACGCTGAACGGCTCGACGAACAGGTAGAAGGCCAGTCCCCAGGGATAATCGGTGGCGACCGGAGGAGCCGTGGCAGCGGCAGCCTCGGTCGGCCCAACCGCCAATGGATTCGAGCCCGCCTTCGGGGCAGGGGCAGCGGAGCGACTGTCCTTGACAATGTGAGCCATGAAAGGCGTTTCCGCCCCTCAGTGTTACCCTTGGACAACGAATACACAAGCGTGTCGTGTCAATCGGGCACGTCTGAGCAGTGCCAAAGCGGAACCGACCCGCGATTCATGCGATAGTGGACAGTCAATGCGCAAGAAGCTAGCGCCCATCCTGGGCTGGGTCGTGACCATTGCAATCCTGGTCTATCTCTTTCGGACCATCCGCCCTGCCCAGATCGCGAAGGCATTCCAGGCCGCGTATTGGTGGGCCATTCCAGCCAACGCCGTGCTGGTCCTCGCGGTCTACGTGGCCGATTCGTTCGCCATCAAGAAGACCTTCGGCTGGTTCGTGGCGAAGCTCTCTTACCGCGAGGTCCTGGTAGTCCGCGGGGCGACCTATCTTCTGGCCTTGGTCAACTACACCGTGGGTCAGGGGGCCATCGTCTACTTCGTGAACCGCTCGCGCGGCGTGCCTGTCCTGCGCGGAACCGCAGCGGTGCTCCTGATCATGGGGATCAACGTGCTTATGCTGCTGGTGCTGGCAAGCGTAGGCCTCGTGGTGTCGACCGACGTGCCTCAGCTTCTCAAGCTCATCGTCCTCATCGCCTACGCGGCGTTGGCAATGTACATCATCGTGGTGGCCGCCAAGCCGCGGTGGCTGGTCAGTAGACCCATCTTCGACGTGCTGCTTTCGGCGGGAATCAGCGGCCATCTGCGCTCGATGGCCGTCCGCCTTCCGCACATCCTTGCCTTGATGGCCTTGAGCTGGTTTTCCATGGCCGCATTCGGCGTGGTGCTGCCGATTGCCAAGGCCATCCTGTGTCTGCCCATCGTGTACTTCGTCGCCGTGCTCCCCATCTCCTTCCAGGGTCTCGGCACGTCGCAAGCCATGCTCATACACTTCTTCGCCGCCTACGCGCCAGGAGCGACCGACGAAGCGCGCTGGGCCGTGATTCTCGCGGCCAGTTTGGTTTCCCAGGCCATCGCCTTCGTCATTCAGCTCTCCATCGGCCTTCTCTGCGTGCGCAACCAACTGGCACGCAGTCTGGGCAGAGCGCGGGAGCCCACAGCGGTGGCGGAAAAGGGGATGTCATGAAATACAAGAAACCACGATCCCTGAACGTCGTTACTTTCATGATTCTCGGCGGCCTGGGAGTGGGCGCCTACGTTATCGTCTGCCTGTGGCCAGTGTACTCGGCGTCTTCGCGGGCCAAAGGCGTTCTCTACGACTTCGTTCCGGCGCTCTACAAGGCCAACCTGCGCACCGACGACGTCACGCGGGCCATGATGGATAACATCAAGACCGGTATCGCGAAGGAACTGCAGAAGGCCGGCATCAACGACAAGGGCGCGAAGATATTCCTCTATCGCGGCGAGAAGGAGATCGGCCTCGAAGTGCGCTTCAAGACCACGGCACACTTCCCCTTCCCCGACAAAACCTACGAGTTCGAGGTTTCGCCCAAAGTGGTGTCGGACGCGACTCGAATCGACTGGTAGGAGCGCCACCGTGGTACAATCCGAAAGCTAGGCATGGCGAAGATTATCGTTCAGAGCAGCGAGGACCGCCGCGAGTTCGAGCTCGGCCCCGTCACCACCATCGGCCGACACCCGCACAACGTCATTCAGATTCTCGATCGCATCGTCTCCAAGGAGCACGCGCAGATCATCCGCCAGCCGGACGGCCGATTTCTGTACCGCGACCTCGGCAGCTTGAATGGATCCTTCATGAAGGATCAGCGTATCAGCGATCATCCGTTCGTAGACGGAGACGAAATCACGCTGGGTGGAACCGTGCTCATCTTCGTCGAGGTTTCCGCGCAGGCCCAGCAGGCGGCCCAGCACGTCAGCATCGAGCAGCCAGCGCAGAACGACGGCGCCTTCATCCAACAGAAAGTCAAAGCCAGCACCGACTTTCTGCCAGAGAAAGAAATCACCAGCGTGGAGGCACTGCGCGCCGACTACGAGAAGCTGCGCCTGGCCCACGAGCTCGGACGATCCATCGGCCTCGAGGTGGACATCGATGGTCTTCTAGAAAAAATCATCATGAAGGCTTTCGAGCTCATCCCGGCGGATCGCGGAGTGATTCTGCTCATGGAGAGCGACGGCCCCAAGCCACGCGTCGCCAAGACCCGCGATGGCCGCAACGAACAGATCCTGCTCTCGCGTTCCATCCTTTCCGAGGTGGTTCAACACAAGACTGCGGTCCTGTCGTCGGATGCCAGCGCCGATAGCCGCTTCCAGGGCGCGCGATCCATCATCATGCAGGGCATCCGGTCGACCATGACGGTGCCCTTGATTCACCAGGATCAACTGCTTGGTATCATGCACCTGGATTCGATGGTGGCGGCCAATGCCTTCGGCGAAAAGGATCTGCAGATCTTCGCCAGCATCGGCAACCAGGCCGCGGTGGCTATCCGCAACGCCATGCTGGCGCTGAAGATCGAGCACGAGGCCAAGACCCGCGCCCAGTTCCAGCGTCTCCTGTCGCCCAACCTGGTCGAGCAAGTCGTGGCCGGCAATCTACAACTGGAAAAGGGCGGCGCGCTCACCGAAGTCACCATGCTGTTCTCCGATATCCGCGGTTTCACCGCCATGAGCGAGAAGCGCGAGCCGCAAGAGATCGTGCGCATGCTCAACGAGTACTTCGAGCTGCATGGTGGACGTCATCTTCAAGCACGAAGGCACCCTCGACAAGTTCGTGGGCGACGAAATCGTGGCCCTTTTCGGCGCGCCCGTCGCGCTGCCGAGCGCCGAGATCAAGGCGGTCGAGTGCGCGCTCGACATGCTCATGGTGTTGGCGGAGTTCAATCGCGTGCGTACCGCCGAGGGCAAAGAGGAAATCAGGATTGGTGTCGGCGTCAACACCGGAAGCGTGGTCACAGGCGCCATCGGCAGCTCGCGCGCCCTGCAGTACACCGCTATCGGCGATGCCGTGAATACTGCATCGCGCCTATGCAGCGTGGCCAAGGCAAATGAGATCCTGGTTTCGGAAGCCACCTTCGCGCGCGTGCAATCCGTGGTCAACGCCACGGCCCTTACGCCGGTTCGGGTCAAGGGCAAGGCCGACGTGCTGCGCGTCTGGAACATCACCAGCATGCGTACGCCGGACTGGCGCGCGGAAACCACGAAGCCGTTTTAGTATAGATGGAAACCCTGACCTGAAACACCTCGCGGGTGGGCATCGGTCTGTCGTGCCGTTGAATCTTGTCGTGCTCCTTCGCCTTTGGGGGCGAGCGTAGCCCAGCTTTGCTGGGCGAAGCGAGGGGGGACCGGGGGACTGCGAGCGAGAGCGAGCCAGTCCCCCGTAAGATACAAGGGGCATCGGTCTGTCGTGCCGTTGAATCTTGTCGTGCTCCTTCGCCTTTGGGGGCGAGCGTAGCCCAGCTTTGCTGGGCGAAGCGAGGGGGGCCGGGGGACTGCGAGCGAGAGCGAGCCAGTCCCCCGTAAGATACAAGGGGCTGCCCGTTTCACGCCTGAAGGATCCGGGCCATCGGCCCGGCGGCGGTACTGGGAGGGTTTCCATGCCTTCCCGCGCTCTGACGGAGGCGGGCAAAGCCCTCCTCCGCCTACGCGAAGAAACAAGAAACCCTAGGGGGTGGCCGGCATCCAAGAGGGAGGCTAGAATCCGTCTGGAAGGAGACAGCATGTCCGCAGTCGTCGAAAACAAGCAAACATCCTCCGTCGAGGAAACCCAAGAGCTGGTCAAGCTGACCGCGAAGGCCGCGGAAAAGGTGAAGGCCATTCGCGCCGAAGAAAAGATCGAAGAAGGCTTTGGGCTACGGCTCAAAGTCATGGGCGGTGGTTGTTCCGGGTTCGCCTACGATCTGTTCTTCGACCAGGCGCAGGAGGTCGATCAAACCTTCGAATCGCAGGGCGTGCGCATGCTGTGCGACCAGATGAGCCTGATGTACCTCGTCGGCACCGAAATCGACTACGTCGAGAGCGTGCAAGGATCGGGCTTCAAGTTCACCAACCCGAACGTTAAGTCCACCTGCGGCTGCGGCTCTTCTTTCAGCGTTTGAGCGCAGATCTGGCTCCCGTCACTCGACGGTGATGCCGTCCTCTTCCTTCATCCGGTTGATCTTGGTCAGGCACTGATCGCGGATGACGCCGCGCATTTTCGGACTCTGGTCTTCGACTGATTCCTTGAAGACCACCTGGTAGCTGTTGCACTTGGCCACATCTGTTAGCGCCTTCTTGCAGAAGTAGTCGCGCACGCGTTCGCAGGGGTTGCGACTGGCCACGGCCATATCGATCGCGACCCAGACGACGGCGGTGCAGAAGGCCGCCGCGAGCACGGTCATCACCAGGCGGTAACGTCTGCGGTATTTCTGCGGGTCGATGGTTTCGGCCTCGCGCCGTATCTGTTCGAGCTCTTCAGGGGTTTCGTCCATCGCCGCCGATTACAGCGCAATCGAGGCACCGCCGCAAACCCGGAGATGTGGAATCGCAGATCTGCGTGCTAGATCGTCGCCATGCCCGACCCGCCCGCGCACCGCGCCCGCAAAGTCACCAAGGCCACGCGCAAGCCAGCGCGCCAATCATGGCCGCCCGACCCAAGTCGGGTCAGGGCGATTCTTCGCGATCTCGGCCATCTGTACCCCAGCGCCGATTGCGCGCTGGTTCGTGACGATCCGTTTCAGCTTCTATGCGCCACCATTTTGTCCGCGCAGTGCACAGACGAGCGCGTGAATAGGGTTACGCCAGGTTTGTTCGCGCGCTTTCCGACGTCCGCCGCCATGGCCAAGGCACCCCAGGCCGCCGTCGAAGACATCATTCGATCCACCGGATTCTTTCGCAACAAGGCCAAGAACTTGATCGGCGCCGCGCGAATGCTTGAAGAGAGATGGGCTGGAGCGATCCCGCAGTCGATGGATCGATTGCTCGAGCTTCCGGGCGTCGCGCGCAAGACCGCCAACGTGGTGCTCGGCACCGCGTTCGGAATCGCCGAGGGCGTGGTGGTAGACACCCATGTCGCGCGCCTCTCGCAAAGGCTGGGGCTCACGCGCTCGACCAATGCCGAGGCCATCGAGCGCGACCTGATGGAGATCCTGCCTCGCCCGCGCTGGATTCTCTTTTCCCACCAAATCATTTGGCACGGGCGGCGGGTTTGCCGGGCGCGCAATCCGGATTGTGACGCCTGTCCCTTGGTTCCACATTGCCCAGGCGCGTTCCGCGAGGGCTAACTAGGCGGCCGGGATCAGTCGGTCCACTTTTCGGCGCGATGCCCCTGGGTCTCGGGAGCCTTCTTGTCGGCTGGCTTGGATTCTCCGGAAGCCGGTTGAGCCGGTTGGGGGGGTTGGCGTGTCCCGACGGTCGACGGCGCCGCGGGCGCTGGGGGCGGCATGGCTGCCACGGGCACCGCGGCTGATTCGGCCTGCACCGCTTCCCGCAAGGCGGCCATGCGCGCCTCGACGCTGGCACGATTGGGTGCGGCGGGCATGTCGGCCAGAAACTGTTCGTAGTCTTTCAAGGCATCCGCATTGTTGCCCAGCCTGCGCTGGCACTCGGCGCGGTTGAACAGAAGGGTCGGATCCTTGAGGGACTTGTAGGCCTTGGTGAATTCGATCACGGCGCTCTTGCACTTGTTCTTGGCCGACAACTGATTGGCCTTGGCGGCGTGCCTTCGCCCGGCCGCATCACTGCCCGCGGCACCCGCGGGTGTGCCAGCCAGTCCCGCAAGGACCAGCAGGGCGATGACAAGCGAGGATTTGATGGGAACCACGAATGCTCTCATTTTCCGATCTCCGGCTGATGTGCGCCCCCCGCGGTGGTGGGCTGAAGGATATCTCCCGTTTGCTTGCACGCGACCTCGGCACACCCGCGCGCTTCCCGTGCCCGCGCCGCACAGACCCCGGCTTGTCCCGCCTCCACGCCCTCGCGTATGTCTTGGGTGATCTTCATGGCACAGAAAGCCGGCCCGCACATGGAGCAGAAATGGGACTCGCGCGCGACCTCGGTCGGCAACGATTCGTCATGGTAGCGGCGTGCGGTCGGCGGGTCGAGAGAGAGGTTGAACTGGTCCTCCCAGCGAAAGGCAAAGCGCGCGCGTGACATGGCGTCGTCACGTTGTCGCGCACCGGAGTGGCCCTTGGCCACGTCGGCGGCGTGGGCAGCGATTTTGTAGGCGATGACGCCGGCCTTGACGTCCTCGCGATTGGGCAGCCCCAGGTGCTCCTTGGGCGTGACGTAACAGAGCATGGCCGTGCCGTACCACCCGATCAGGGTCGCGCCGATGGCCGAGGTGATGTGGTCGTAACCGGGCGCGATGTCCGTGACCACCGGCCCCAAGGTGTAGAAGGGGGCGCCGTGGCACGCGACCATCTGCCGGTCCACGTTTTCCTTGATGCGGTCGAGGGGCACGTGTCCAGGCCCTTCGATCATCACCTGCACGTCGTGCTTCCACGCGATCCGAGTTAGCTCGCCGAGGGTATCGAGCTCCGCAAACTGGGCGGCATCGTTGGCGTCGGCGAGCGAGCCCGGCCGCAGACCGTCGCCCAGAGAGAACGCCACGTCGTACTTTTTCGCGACCTCGCAAAGGGCCTCGAAGTGCGTGAAGAGAAAGTTCTCTTGTTCGTGGACGAGACACCACTTGGCCAGGATGGAGCCGCCCCGCGACACAATTCCGGCCGTGCGCCGGGCCGTGAGCGGGACGTGCGCGCGTCTGAGCCCGGCGTGGATGGTGAAGTAGTCCACGCCCTGCTCGGCCTGTTCGGCGATGGTTTGCAGAAACAGGTCGATGCTGAGCTCTTCGATGCGTCCGCCCACCTTTTCAAGGCACTCGTAGATGGGCACGGTGCCGATGGGAACGGCGGCGTTGCGCAAGATCCCTTCGCGGGTCTCTCGGATCTTGGCCCCTGTCGACAAATCCATGACCGTGTCGGCGCCCCAGCGCGCGGCCCATTGAAGTTTTTCGACCTCCTCGGCCAGCGAGGACGACAGTGCCGAGCTCCCGATGTTGGCGTTCACCTTGACGAGGAAGTTGCGGCCGATGATCATCGGTTCGAGCTCGGGGTGGCGAATATTGGCCGGCAGGATGGCGCGACCGCTGGCGAGCTCGTCGCGCACGAATTCCGCGGCCACGCCCTCGCGCAAGGCCACGAAACGCATCTCCTCGGTGATCTCGCCCCGGCGCGCGTAGTGCATCTGGGAAAAATTGCCGTCCCCGCGCGCGGCGCGACGAGCCACCCACGGGGCGCGCAGCTTGGGCAGCCCCTCGCGCACATCGCAGTCCTCGGGTCCGGTGGTGTCATACACGCGAATCGAGGACTCCCCACCGCCAAGGTCGATCTCGCGCATGGGAACGCGGATGTCCTGCGCCTCGACGTACACTTTGCGTGATCCCGGATGCGAGACTTCGGTGGACAAAGGCCCCTCGCTGAATTTGTCGTTTGTCACTTCTCGGTCCTCCCTACGCCGGTATTACCCGGATCAGGTTCAAGGGGTCGCGCCACATTGCGGCGCCTCTCAGCCACCACGGCTCCCCCACCCGCAATATTAGGGAGATGGGTGCCGATTGCAAACCCGTTGGTTCGCGGGTGTTGGTTCGCGGGGGGTGCTTAAACAGAAAGGAGGCCTCTAAGGAAGCCAGAAAGCCAGGAATGGGTGGTATGGCCGTTGGGAGGGAACGACGCCTTGATTTCGAGCGTTGGCTTGGCGAAGCTCAAGATCAGCCCGTGCTCACGGCCGGTGGCCCGAGTCCCATCTGCTTAACCTGTCGGGAGTACTGCCTGTTCTCTTTCTTCCTGCTTTCCTGGCTTCCTGACCTGAAACCACCTCGCCCCGCGCAGCGGAGCGTAGCGGGCGAGGGCGCGGCGAAGCTGCGGGGGCAGGTGTAGGGCGTGTAGGTCCCGAAACGCCCAACGGGCGGAGAGGTCGCCGAGCGCAGCGAGGCGGGTGAGGGGCTGCCACGTTTCACCTCTGAAGGATCCGGGCCGCCGGCCCGGCGGCTGCCCTTAGACGTTGTCGGACCTTGGGGGTTGCGCGGGCTGCCCCCCAATCAGTCGGCACCCGTTGGCGAGCTGCACAGACACCGACGAGGATCGTCGCTGCCTCACGGGGAAGCCGCACAGGTACCCACGCACAGCACGGGAGAGCTCTTACGCGGACCTCCAACCGTGGCGGCCCGCGCGCCTTTGGTTTTCTTGTCGCGCTTTTCGCGCTCCGCCGCAGAGCCGAAGACATTCCCGCTTTGCGGGCACCAGGGCGCCTTGATGTGCTCCGGGCGATGCTGGAGCAAGGCCAGCGTCTTGCCCGATCGGTGGACGGCCAGTCCGCGCAAGGCGGTCATGGTGACCTCGTTGCGCATGGTGGGGTTCCAAAACAAATAGCCGTCGCTGCCGGCGCGTTCGGCCGCCAGGACCTGCTCGGCGATGAAGTCGGGCCCCCACATGCTCTCGACCCCGTTGGCGTAGCCCTGCAGGTAGGGGCGGAGCACGATGTCCTTGGCCTTGTGCCGCCCACGCTGCAGGCCGCACTGGATGAGATCGATCACGTGCGCGGTGATGTGACCGCCACGGAAGTAGGTATCCATGCCGTTGGCGTACATCATGGGCGAAATGGCCTCGATGAACTTGGCCATGCGTTCGATGTACTGCCCAAGGCCGCGCGGATCGCCGTCGACCAGCGTGGTCAGGCCGAACACGTCGGCCGAAATCGGAAGGCTGAGGGCGCGATCGGCTCTTTCCAGGAAGCCGGCGATCACGTCGGCATGCGAGCGAGGCTTGTCGCCCGCGTGCAGCCAGGTGGCATGCGACGAGGGGTAGCCGCGGGGGAATCGCATGTAGTCGAATTGGATTTCGTCGAAGCCGAACGACTGAAGCTCGAGGGCGATGTCGATGAGATAGTCCTGCACTTCCGGCGAATAGGCATCGAGCCAGTTCTCGCCCACGGAGTACAGGCGTTCGGCATGGGCCCCGATGCGCACGGCAAGATCGGGCCGCACGTAGGGCAGCCGGCTATCCTTGAATGAAACGATGCGAGCGATGACGTAGATGCCTTGCTCGTGAAAAGTCTTCACCATGGCCGCCGGATCCTTGATGAGAGCATTCACCTGCGTCTGTCCCAGCGGAATCTTCGACGGATAGGTGAGGTGGCCGAGATCGTCCTTCATGTCGACGACCACGGCGTCGAGGTTGCCCCGTTTCATCGCCGCAGCGGTGCGCGCCGGTCCGAGCGCGTGCAGGTACATCGGCGTGATGTAGAAACCACGCGCGTGGCGGCCCTGGTCGGTCATGGTGTCGACCAGCCCGTGGTCGGGATACCCCCGCGCCGTGTACGGCTGCAGGTCGGTTCCCAAGTGTTTGATCACGCAGCCGGGAAGCGTGCTGCGCGCCTTGCAGGGCGAATACGGAAACGTAATGCGGCTCTTTCCGTGCGCCGATCTGCTTGGCGTCAGCGTTGATAGCAGCAAGACCGCGACGACAGCCATGAATCGAGAGACGACGAACCCGGAATTCCTAGAAGAACCGACGACAGCCGTGCCCATGAGGTGTATCCCATTCTCATCGCGAGCAACGTTCTCGTGAAGTTTCGCGATCTCTTTTAGGTATCCCTGAATACGCGTGATTCCGCAACAGGAATATCGTAAGGCTCGGCACCTTTTTCGACAACGGATTCTTACTTGACGTGGTCAGTCATTGGCGCCGGCGCGGGCTTGTCTCCGGCAGGCCTGTCGGTCCGCTTCCTGGGCACGAAGGTCGAGCGCAGACCCTTGATGATCTGATCCTTGGCGGAGTTCGGATCCCGTCGCATGTCCATGTTCTTGATGCGATTCAGCGTACGTTCGAGAATGACCATGCGTCCGTGTTCGGCCTCGTCGCAGGGAACAGAGGAGCCATCCTCGCACAAGGTCAGTGCGCGCGTGGCCTCTTCGTAGGCGTAGCCTGCCTCGAAGTGATCGACGAAGGCCAGACTGCGCGCGAGGTGAATGCGATGGTCGTCAGGATGGGCCGCCAGCGCGGAGTCCAGCGACGCCAATGCCCACTCGGGATGTCCGACGTCCATGAAGATGCCGGCCAGCTCGAGCGCCGTGGCAGAATCCGTCGGTTTGGCCATGAGCTGGGCCTGCAGCTCGGCGATACGCTGCCTAGCCGGCGAGCTCTCCGACAAGGCGGGCTTCACCTTCACATCAGGACGGGGCATGAGGATTGCCACCGCGAGAAGTACCAGGATGGCCAAATCGAGAGCGCGGGTTACCACGGTCCTCTACACGTACCGCAAACCCGCCACAGGGTCCAGCGGACCGAACAGACCGTCCCGCGAAGGCGCGCCTCCAAGGGAACGGCGCCCGTCTTGCCGCCAGGCCAACGCGCCGCACCACAACCGCACCATTTCTCCCCGTACTGGGGTGAAAAACCCCGTTCCTCGAAGCGGCGCCTTGCCGCGA
>CAWGPW010000035.1:0-15413 GCA_963824555.1 uncultured delta proteobacterium
ATCATCACGAGGCCGTAATGAAGTTCCCTGTGCCCTCTGACCTGACACCTCGCCCCGCACAGCGGACTCGTCCTTACCCAGAAAGCTAGGTGAATGACCTACAGCAGGCTGCTTGCGTTGGTGAGCCCCTCACCCCAACCCTCTCCCCGCTTCGCTTCGCTTCGCGGGGCGAGGGGGCGTTCGGGCGAGTCCGCAAGATCGCTTGCTCGCGGAGAGATCCAACAGGCAGGTCCCCTCGCCCCGGCGCCAGCAGGGGCGAGGGACAGGGTGAGGGGCTATCGAGATAGCCGGCTTGATGGAGAGAAAGGTGACAGGAATCCTGGCTGGCCTACCATGTACGCAGGTTTCGAGAAGCTTCTCCCGCTGAAGAGGCCTTCCGGGTCGCCCAAGAAAGATTTGGGTAATGGCGAGCCGCACAGCGGGAAGAGGTCGCCTCGCGGAGCGAGGCGGGTGAGGGGTTGACCGTTTCACGGGTGGTCCGATCCGCCCCCGCGCGTGCCCTAGCGCTGGTGCTGCTGGCGTTCAGCCTATTGCTTGTGGTGGCGCGCCTCACCCCGCGTGTGCCTCTTTCGACCCGGGTTCCGCTGTCCCGCGCGGTCTACGCACGCGGCGGCGAGCTTCTGCGCATGACCCTGGCCGACGACGAACAGATCGCCTGTGGACGCCCCCGGGGGGCATCTCGCCCTGTCCGTACGGGCCGCGCTCCCCTACGAAGACCGCTGCTTCCGTTTTCACCCGGGCGTGAATCCTTGTCGCTGGGACGCGCGGTTCGCTCGCTCTTCTCGGGGGCCGGCGCGTGGGCGGCTCGACCATCACCATGCAGCTCGCGCGGCGGCTCTACGACATCGACTCGCGCCAGGTGACAGGCAAGCTGACATCCTCGCGGCCTTCTGGCTGGAGGCCCGCTACGGCAAGGACGAGATCCTCGAGGCGTATCTCAACCTGGTTCCCTACGGCGGCAACGTCGAGGGCATCGGCGCGGCGAGCCTGGTCTTCTTCGGCAAGACCCCCGATCGCTTGTCGCTGCCCGAGGCGTTGTCGCTGGCGTTGCTGCCGCAGAACCCGAACCAACGCCTGCAAGCCTTGCGCGCGGGCCCGGCCGCGCCCGAGTTCGTGCGCATGCGAGCGGCACTCGGTCGGCGCTTGCTTGCGCGCTGGCCGTCGGCCGGAGATACGCGACTGCTCAATCTCGGCGTGACGGTGCGAACGGGCGACCTGCCCTTCCTCGCGCCCCACTTCGCCGATCAGATGCTCGCCGAAACCCCGGCTGGCGATGCGGTGAGGACCACCCTCGATCTGCCGCTGCAACGCTTGCTCGAGCGGCAAGTGCGCCGATTCGTGGAATCCGAGCGCCGCCTGGGCGTGAACAACGCCGCCGCCATGCTGGTCGATGCGCGCGACATGGGGGTGCGCGCCGTCGTCGGCTCGGCCGATTTCTTCGACGACGACATCTTCGGGCAGGTCAACGGCACGCGCGCGCGGCGCTCGCCCGGCTCGGTGCTCAAGCCCTTCGTCTACGCGCTCGGCATGGAGCAAGGGGTGATCCATCCCCACTCGGTGCTGCGGGATGCGCCGGTGGCGTTTTCGGCCTATTCACCGAAAACTTCGACGGCCGCTACGCCGGGCCGCTGTCCGCCACCGACGCGCTGGTGCGCAGCCGCAACATTCCCGCCCTGATGGTGGCCGCGAAGCTGGATCGGCCGACCTACTACCAATTTCTCGTCGGCGCGGGCGTGGATCTGCCGAAGCCCGAGAGCTACTACGGGCTTGGACTGGTGCTCGGCACGGGCGAGGTCACCATGGAAGAGGTGGCGACGCTCTACGCTTCGCTCGCCAATCGCGGCGAGCTTCGCCCCCTGCGCCGCCGCCTGGCCGATGCGGGGGCGGCGCCGGTGCGCGTGCTCTCCGAGGAGGCGACCTGGCTGGTCCTCGACATGTTGGCCAAGAACCCACGCCCCACGTCTCCCCAATTGCCTACCGCCGATACCCGCCTGCCCTTGCCGTGGAAGACCGGCACCTCGTGGGGATTTCGCGACGCCTGGTCCGCCGGCCTCGTCGGCCCCTACGTGCTCGTGGTCTGGGTGGGTGATTTCACGGGGCGAAGCAATCCCGAGTTCGTGGGCATCAAGACCGCCGCCCCGCTCTTCTTCTCGGTGGTGGACGCGCTGGCGGCGCACGAGCGCGCACTGACCACGCCGCTCTGGCCACGCCCCAAAGGCGTCGTCAAAGTCGACGTGTGCAGCGAGAGCGGTCAGCTCCCCGGTCCCGACTGTCCCCACCGGCGACCGACGTGGTTCATCGCCGGACGGTCGCCGACCGCGACATGCGAGATCCACCGTGCCTTCGACATCGACGTCGCCACCGGCCGTCGCGTGTGCGACCAGCGCGCGCACGGTCCCGTCCGTCACGAGATGTTCGAGGTCTGGCCCACCGACATGCTCAAGTTGTGGAGCAGCGCCGGACTGCCGCGCAAGACGCCGCCGCCGGCAACGCCGGGCTGCGCGGCCGAGCAGGACGTGCCCGGTGCTCCGCCGCGCATCACCTCGCCACTCCACGGCGTCGCCTACACGTTGCGGCCGGGCAAGGGCAACGAGACCCTGGCTTTTCTTGCCGAGACCGACGGCGACGCGCACGAGGTCTTCTGGTACGTGGGCAAGCGCTTTGCCGGCAAGGCGCCGAGCGGCCGGCCCTGGCTGTGGAAGATGGAGCCAGGGACCTTCGTGGTGCGCGCCGTGGACGACCGTGGCCGCTCCGACGCACAGACCCTGCGGGTCGAGGTGTCGCCGTGATGCGCGCTTGGACGATGGTTGTTCTCGCCGCATCCCTCTTCGCCTGCGACCGGCGAACCAAGGCGCCGGCGACCTCGCCGTCGTCCTCGCCATCCCCCGCAGTCCCCCGCTACTACATCGTCGGCAAGAACGGCACGCAGACCTTAGGCCAGGCCGCTCGCAAGCTTCTCCCCGGCTTCGGCGTGGTGGTCACCGAGCAGCGCATGCTCGGCGGCGAGCTGGTCGGCCGCACCAGGCTCGGCCGCGACATCGTCATGCGCGATCTGCGCCCTGCCACTCCGTCGCGCTTCAGCGGCGCACACCTCGACGAGCGCGGCCTCGACTTCGGCTGGGTCGTGAAGGAGGGCGCGCCGGTCTACGCCGAGCCCGACAGCACAGGCAAACCCATCGCACGCCGAGCGCGCTACGCACGCCTGACCCTGGCCAGCCGCGACGGTCCGCAGGGCTTCTATCGCGTGGCCGACGGCTGGATGTCCGAGAGCGATCTGCGCGTGCCCCGCCTCTCCCCGCGTCCGCCGGCCGTCGGCGACGCCGAGCCTTGGCTCGACGTCGAGCTGGCCACGCAAACCCTGGTGGCCTACGTCGGCGACAAACCGATCTTCGCAACGCTCGTGGCCACCGGCGTGGGCGCCGAGGGCAGCCCGCTCGCCACGCCCAAGGGCATCCACCGCATACGCGCCAAGCTGCTGGCCGCGACGATGGACAACCTCGACCATACCGGCGTCGCGCCCTACTCGTACGAAGAAGTTCCTTTCACCCAATACATCGGCCGCGTCGCCCTGCACGGCGCCTTCTGGCACGACCAATTCGGCGCCCCGCGCAGCCACGGCTGCATCAACCTGAGCTTGCCCGACGCCGAGTGGCTGTTCGGATTCACGCTCCGACAATCGCCGAGGGCGAGCAAGAAGTGGCAGCGACGGAGAGGCGACCAGGGACGGTGGTGCGAGTACGGTGAAACAGCGGAGGCAATCCGGCGGCCGGCTACTTCTTCTCGACCATCGTTTCAGCCGAAGAGAACCAGCAATTTGATACCGGTTCCATCGGCAGCCTCGGCCAGCGCCTGATCGGGTTCCATGACGCCATTCTACCCTTGAACCTGCGCTCTGAAGGCGGCAAAATGCCACGATGTTCCAGCGCGATGAAGTCGGGGAAGCCGATCGAGAGAACGGTGAGACCGGTGGGCGGGACGACGCAAACGCGGTCACCGAGCCGGAGGAGGCTGCTGGAATATCCGATCCGCCTGCAGCAGAGGCCGCCGCCGCGGGGGACACCTCGCGCTGGAAACCCTCGACCGCTATCTTGCGGCTGCAGCGCAAATCGCGAAGCTGCGGAGGAACGCTCTTCGCAAGTCATCACGCGTTTCACGAAGCTGGCCATCGCCATGATGTGCGTGACCATGGTCATCGCGGGCGCTAATGCGGCCATGCTCGTCAAGCAGGCGAGCGCACCTCGGCCTGTCGTGGTGTTGCCCCCCGTCCAACCGGCCCATCCTGTCGTGTTGCCGGCACCAGCGCCAACCGAGCCGAGCGAGCCGGCGCGGCCCCTGGAGAATCGCGAAGATCGAGAAGATCGAGAAGATCCAGTTGCTCGGCTCGCCGCCAAGCGCGCGGGTCCGCCGCGTGCCCACGCCTGGGCCGTCAAAACTGGCTCGCACAGCGCCGCCTCGTCCCCTGCCTCTGCTTTCGGCTCGCAACGAAGACGAGGATTCGCACGAATCCGGTCCCGTCGAGCGTTGGTAAAACCCGATATCAAGCCGGGGGCAGATGGACCAGCGCTTGTTGGTCCACCTTGACCAGGGCATTGCGGGGAATGGACGCCGCCAAGTTGATTTCCCGGGGGAGCTTGCATCGGTCGAGGCGCAGTCGCAGCCATTCCCGCAATGTGCTTGCGTCGACGGTCGTTCCTGGCTTGGGGACCACCCAGGCGAGCAGTCCCTGGCCAAAAACCGGATAGGCGACGGCGACCACCGCGGCATCGGCAAGGTCGGGATGCTCGCTCAAGGCCGACTCCGTTTCGTCAGGATAGACCTTCGCCTCCTGAAATCAGCATCGCATCCAAACGCCCACAAACGAAAAGCCGCCCTTGCTCGTCCTGCGGCCGACATCGTCGGTACCGTACCACTGGCCGGGCGGGACCGACAAAGCCAGAGGCCCTCGAACTTGGATTTCGTGGTTGTCCGGGGCGATTCGCACGCGATTGCCCGGCAACGGTGGGCCCACGGACCCAGGGCATCGAGGAGCACGTCGGGGGTGGCAAGGGCGATGATGCCCGCTTCCGTGCTGCCATAGAGGTTGAACAGGCGCGGCCCCAGACACTCCAATAGGCGCCTGCACAACTTGGGTGAAAGCGGCGCGCTTCCGGTGATGACCGCGGCCAAGGGTGGAATCACGAAGGGCTTGGTGGCAATCCAGCGCTCGAGCAGGGTCGGGACGCTAATCAGCACGGCCGGTGGCGCGCCTTCGGCAAGACACTCGAGCAACGGGCCGACATCGCAACGTCGAGCCAGGTAAAGAGGTGCCCCGAAGAGCAGCGCCATCGCCACCACGGCCAGGCCATAACCGTGATACAGAGGAAGTGCCGAGACAGCAGGCGCGTGCATTCGCAGCGGAAGGAATCGCACAAGGCCAGCCAGCACCGGCAACAGGCTTCGCAAGGTGGGACGCCTGGCGATGCTCTTGGCCGCCCCCGTCGAGCCCGAAGTCAAGAGAAGGATGCGTCCTGCCTTCCTGGTGCGTGGAAGTCGGGGTGGGCAATCCGCCTGGATGTCTTCGATGACCTGACAGGGACTGGGTGCGCCCGTCAAAAGCTCGGCGAATTCGGCGTCGTGCAGGATGGGCCGGAGAGCCTGCCCGCCGAGGATGCGTTGCAGGACCGCCCTGGGGCTTTCTGTCCCGAGCAGCAGGACGTCCACGCCCAGGCGACTGAGGGCAATCAGCGCAATCACCAGATCGCGATGGTTACGGCAGAGCAGGGCCACGCGATGACCTGGACGCAAGGCGTGCCGCGCGAACAGACCCGCGGCGAGCTGCTCGACCTTGGCCTGCAGCTCCTGGAAGGTCAGGCTGCCTTGCTCGTCCACGACCGCCGCGTGGCTCGGGAAACGGCTGGCGGCGGATTCAGCAGGCAGGCGTACGAGCTTCCACATCGCCACCAGGCCCGCAGAAAGGCGATGGGCACGCGGGGCCGAAGCAATACAAGCCCGATGCGCCAAAGGGCGCGAAGAATATGCCGGATCCAGGAGAAGCTGCGCGATCATCGCCGGAGCCGAGAGCGGCCGGAGAATCTTTGCCGCGTTTGAATAGCCAGCGGTGGACCCACTCCAGAGGCGTGGCCAAGGGCCAGGCCAGCCAGCCAACGGGGAGCAGCCACCAGGGTCCGCAACGTCGTGGGCGGCGAATCAGGGCTCGGCACAGGACGCGCGCGGCCTCGTCGAGCAGTCTGGCCAGGGCATGCCTGCGCAGCGTGGGGGTGGGAGCGCTCATGCGGGTGTGCACCAGTCCAAGGTCGACGGACGTGGTGGCGATGCCCGAGCTGCGCAGCTCCGGAGCCGCGCAGCCCAGCCACACGTCGAAGGCCGCCTTGGACGACAGGTAGGCCGACCAGCGGGGCGCGGGTGGCAACCGCACCCCGACGGTGGAAACCGCGATGATGTGGCCACTGCCAGCATGCCAACATGCCGGGCAACAAGGCCAGCTGCAATTGTACCGGGCCAAGAATGGTGGACGGTCAGGTCGCGCTGGAAATCATGGGCGCGATTCAGCGAAAGAGACAGCGAGCGGCGAATGGATTTGCCCGCATTGTGAATCAGGATGTCCACCGCCCCATACAATCGTTGGATCGCCTACTGCCTGGGCTGCGATCTGGGACGGATCGGTCAGATCCGGGGGATGGCATCAGCGCGACCGCCGGCCTTCGTGATTTCGCCGGCAAGCACCTGAAGGTGTTCCATGGCTGCGAGCCGCGAGCAACACCGTGGCCCCCGCCATTCCGAGTCGCCTTGCTAGCGCTTCGCCGATCCCGTACGAGGCGCCGATCGACACGACTTTTCCCGCAACTGCTCGGCGAAGCGGCGGCAGGCGGCGGGAACCGCGTGGCGCCAGCAGATGCGACAAAAAGGCGTGGGGGCGGTGATGCGCGGTTTCACTAATTCCATGCGACTTTACCTAACTTTACTTGCGCGCAATACGCCCGTAGCACGCGGGCAGCCATCTTGAGAACAGACGGAACACACAACCACCGTCCCAAGGAGGTCACGATGAATTCGACAGAACAGACAAAGACGAAGCGCGTTCGCGGACGACACTTCTGGATGCTCTTGGCCGTGCCGGTATTGCTGGGCGCTGGCATCTGCGCGGTTCGCGCGCACGCGGCCGAGGACGGATTCGGTTTCGGCCCGCCCAGGGGTTCGACGGCGGAGGCACCGAGAGCAGCACAAGGCGTTCATGGAGCACAGGGTCGACAAGATGCTGGACATGCTCAAAGCGAGCGATTCGCAGCGCACGGCCATCAAGGCCATCGCCGAGCGCATGTTCGCCGAGATGCAGCCCATCCACCAGCAGCACAAGCAGCTGCACCAGGCGATGGTCGCGGCCTTCACCGCGAACACCGTGGACCGCGCGGCGGTCGAGAAGCTGCGTCTTCAGGCCACGGCCCTCGTGGACGAAGGCTCGCAGGTATTCACCAAGGGGATGCTCGACGTGGCCCAGGTGCTGACGCCCGAACAGCGCCAGACCCTGGCCAAATTCATCCAGGAGCACCACGGGAGGCGCCATTTCTAATGGGAACCCCGGGAGGGTTCCCAAACCCTGCCGCGCTCGGCTTTGCCCAATGATTGCCCCTGACGCGGGGAATTGCTGGGCAGCGAGGGGAATTGTTGGGCAGCGAATCTCTGGACGGTGGGTGACCTATGTCGCGCCCTTAGCTGCTACTCCGAATTCGATCCCCATGCGGGCCACGTTTTCGCGCGGGCTTTGAACGGAAACGCTTTCAAAGTCATAGGTTTTGAAGAAACGCTCAAGAGAGGGTGGAAGTCTTCAAAGAGGCGCCGAGGGCACACTCCAATCTTGCGATGAACCTCAGACGCCCTCACCAGGGTGACGTTGCCCTCTCGGAAGTGCGTGTCGTGATCAAGGTTTGCGCGTGTTCCCATATCAGAGTCACGTCTAACGTAAATGCTGCCGCTGTCTCCCGGCTTGCTCGGCCATAGATGATTGTGGCTACGTCTTTATCGACCGCTACTACAACGCAGGTTCTGACCTTAACGCTGTCACCTAGCGCCAGAGCGATCTTATAGATGTCACGTTCTGTCGCGCTAGTCATCCGCATTCACCGGAGGAAACGGATAGACGTTACCACGTCTCGCTCTCTCCAGTGCTGCGGCGTCACCTCTTTCTGCACGGCCATGTCATCTTCAAACGCATCGTCTAGGGATATGCGCTCGTCCTTTGCTGCAACATCAAATGAGATATCGACACCTGGAACAATAGCCAGCAGACGGAGTACGTGCTTCTCGCTTTCCACAAGCCTATCTACCAAGCGCCCTACGACTTGCGGATGGCGCATGTTCGCCTTTTCTTCGGCGTTCCTCATCGCAAACATGCATATGGTGGCCACTTCCATCCCATAAATTCCGCGGCGAAAGATTCCAGGTAATGGCGTTAGTCGAGGTCCTTGGGCAATCGCTTCCGCTGGGTCACGAATCACGTTTCTTGATACACAAGCGGAGATCATAAGGGGCAACCCTGGAACGAAGCCAGAATCATCTTGTCGCAAATTTCCAATTTCTCACGTCCAACAATTCTCAAAACTTCTGGGAACCTGCCAGATATGTCAACCTGAAACCAGACAGATCTTCTCAAGCGACGGAGCTGTGCAGGATCTGGCCTCTGCGAGGAGGCGCCTGTAGCGCCTGTCATCTAGTAGGGCATCGATAACTTCGTCCACTTGCTCAGCAGTTTTTGTCCTGAAGAGTTGGGTTCCGATGTATCGACGCAGCTTCGTTCGTTTTATCCTCAGGCGTTTCAACCACGCGCAAGGATGGAACCATCATCAACTGATCGATCTTCGTCCGGAGCTAATTCGTTCGAAACTGCCGTGCAGATGGCGATAGCTGGCAGTCATCTGTTGTTCCCTCCGTCTAGATGCATTATGTGAGAAGAGGCGCAAACCTCTCCAGCTCCGCATAATGCTACGATGCCGCGCCAATATCAAGTCCTAAAATAAGGCGCTTGATGAACGCCTTCTTATCTCGGCATCGAGAGAATTGACAGCGACATTTAGTCAAACCCGTTAGCTTGCGTGTGTCAAAAGAACGCAATGTTCCATCGGGTTATCGCAGCGCGCGATTCGTGCGGGCCGCCTGGAATTTAGTCATTCCGCCTAATCTGTCGCCGCCACATGTCCGCAGTGCGGGCACATCCCCGACGGTGGGTACTTCCCCGTCACCACATCGTCGAATGGCACGCCCGCCAGCCGCGCCGCCCGATAAGCCATGTTGACAGAGACGCGGCTGATACCCTTCTTCACGTTTCGCGCATGGTGAGGCGCTCGAAGCCGAGAGCCTTTGCCAAGATGGCCCACGTCCCGAATCGCTTTCGCAGGAAGTGCAGCGCGGCCATGGTGTGGGCCTGCTCGTCGAGCGTGAGCCGTGGGCCATTGAGCCAGACAGGCCACCGAGTCCAAGAAAGCTCGGCTGGATTCCAAGCTGCTGCATGGCCAGGGCGAGCACGGTCAGGTTGCTGCACAGGATTTTGCATAGGATTTCGTTCACCTGTGCCGTGAAGGTCTTGGACTTCACCGCGCCGCCAAACTTGCGCTTGACCGACGAGAAGGTGGACTCGACGTTGTTTCGCTTGGCGTAGGCGGCGAGAAACTCGTCTTGCTTGAGGATGAAGACGGCGTGCATCTTGCGCCACGCTGGCGAGCCGTCTTGCTGGCTGTTGAGCTTGAAAGGGATGAAGGGCGCGGCGCCGGTAGCCTCGATGGCGGTCAGGTTCTGGTTGCTGAGGTAAGCACAGTGGGCCGAGATACCTCTCCCAGGTTGAAGTGCTGCTTGGTGGCGGCGACAAGCTCGGGAAGCTGCGGGCAGTCCGCGCCGTCGCTCGCCGTGACCTTGACGGACGTGATGACGCCGGTCGAGGTTCCGACCATCGCGTGCGCCTTGAGCCACGTCGCCTTCTTCATCGGCTTGCCGTACTTCTCGTCGTACCAGCGGTGATAGACGCAGGTACCGAAGCCGGTCGAATCGACCGCGAAGCTCGACTCGATGGCGGCCAGGGGCGCCGCACTCCGCTCGATGAGGCTGGTCGAGAATGGCGGTCATCTCGGGCTTGGTGAAGTAGCTCAGCGTCGAGTTGTAGTGCGGAGCGCGGGTCATGTTGCCGGCTTCGGCCGATGCCTGCGATGTCGCAGGTCGCGCGGCGGGCAGACATCAGGCCGTCGTCTTCGTCGCCGTGGCGAAGAGCACGTCAGACAGCGGAATGGGCTTGGGACCGCGGCCAGCGTGCTCGGGCGTCTTCACTCCGTCGCAGAGCCCGCGCAGAAGCGCCTGGACCGTGTCCTTTTCGCCGGTCTGGGCCAGGTTGTAGGCGGTCCAGTCCTGGCCATGTGTAGTGCGGCTGTAGCTCAAGGTCTCGGTAACCGTGGTGTTGCCAGCGGCGTCGGTCTCGACGGTCTGGACGAAGGAAACTGCCCACTGGTGTTTGCAGCGGCAGCGGCGAAGCTCGTAGTCGGGACAGGTGCAGGTCTTCGCGGCGGTGTTCACGACGTAGCCGCCAGCGTTCTGCGTCTGCGATGGGACAAGCCAGGTCACGCCGGCGATGTGCTTGATCCGCTTGTCGTTGGAGAGGATGCGTCCGCGCTCTTGCCGAAGGTCTGTTTCATTCGTCGTGGTCATGGTTAGGGATAGTGCATGCCATGTGCCACGACTGCGAACGTAAGTACGTTATGTCTATTCAGACACTTACGTACTTACGTTGAGCGGGTGTACGAAAGCCAGTGCGCATGCGGAAAACGCCTAGCGAACCTCATGCGCAATATGATTGCGAACATAGGTGCGTAGGCGCCCTCAGCTACGGTGCGAACGTAAATGCGCGGTTCGGACGTTGCGCAGTTAGCCGATTCCCGGCTTCTAGGCGAGCCTTGGCGGCACCGTCGCGCAGCTCGTAGGCTTCCATCTTGTGCTCAAGCGCGCGCCTCGTGAGCCCGAGCGCGTCGGCCGTTTCTCCGACGTGGCCACGGTGCTTTTACTAGGTACTCAGTGATTACTTCGCGCTCGCGTTTGCGTAGCTCTGTGGCGAGCACGTCGGAGCGTTCCTGTTTTGGCGCGCGGGATCTGGTTGGACGAACAACCTTGGTCATATCTGGAAATCTTGCAAAGTGCGGGCCGCGATAAGGCGTAAGACCCAGATCCGACGTTCCAGCATCGGATTTGGTCTTACCGATCAGCGACGACCGGCTTGGGCTCCTCCGCGGTTGACACTGCGTTTTTGGACACCTTTCCGGATGGCTTGATCACGCGAAAGATGGGAAGAAGCGGAGGCGGCACGCTCATTCTGGCGCAAGTAGTTTGGAGGTTTTCACGGAGATAGGGCCAGGCATTGTAAACTCCGTTAACCTTCGCGAAAGCCTGCAATAGCTCGTTCCTGGTTTCGCTGGGCGGCGCCGAATCTAGCCCGTATTCAATAAGATATGAGCAGGTCATCACGATATGTGGTCTTTGCCCGACACTGACGTTGAAGTCGAGTTTCACATTCAGTGACAATGAGCTTTCGTCAAAATCGTGTGACGTGTGGGAGTTTTACGGATGCGAGCATCTCCTTGCTAGCAAGGGCTGCGACAGTTTCTGCCCTGGATTGCCTGGTCTTTTCGGCGAATATTGCCTTGAGATAAATGTTCCTTAGCATCACGTGCAGTGCAACCGCTGACGCTAATCGATAATCAAGCTCGCTCTGGTCGGCGGCAGTAACCTGTGGTTCATTGGACGGCATCGTACTCACCGGTTTGAGTTGCATACGGGGTTCGCTTGACCTCCGCCTTACACGCCTGATTTCGGAAGGAGCATAAGGAGAAGGTCAAGCCTTCCTCCTCCACCCAGTTGATGGATGGGACAAGACACAGGGAGAGAACTTCGGGACTCTCCCATGGAACAATTTGAGTGATAGGGACAAATGGGAGCCAGAAAACGGTGTTCCAGCGCCAGAGCAATGTCAACTAGCGACTTTAGCGTCAGGTTGGAGCCCTGCCGTAGGAGCTGGGTCACATTCGCAGGGCTACAGTCTAGTCGCTTGGCGAGTTCGGTTCGCGATACAGCTTTCTTGTCCATCGCCTGTTCTATCTTGACGATGACCTCATCGACGAACCATTCGTACTCCATTTCCCGCCGCATTTCGATTCGAGCGCGCGAGAAACGAAATCTTTGTTTCCGCTCTCATTCATTTGGTCACTGGTCTCCTTGCAATAAGTTGGTTTTTTTCTGCGCATGTATTCCTCCCGAGAGCGCAGCGCAGGATTGATGGCATCAGCGGTCAGGTCATCTTCGTTCTTTCCTGTGTAAACTGTGAGTAGGACATCCCCTCCCGGCTCCGTGCAGTGGTAGATGACTTTGATGTGGAACATTCTTGAACACGCCCATTCCGTCCAATGATGATTTCTGACCGGTCTTTGTTTTCAGAATTCCCTCGGGTGGTTTCTTGGGATCGAGATCGTGCCATTTCTCCCATCGAGCAAACCCTTTCATCCCCACCATTCGGAATGCGGACACGTACTGTGAGCAACGACCTTTAGGATCATTCTTGAGTTGTTCCAGAAATGCGTCGACCTCGTTCCCGGTAAGCTCGTGGAAATAAAGTACCTTGCCGGTCCTGCCACATCGATGGGCGAGAGTAGATCGAACGCGGCGATGTCATGAGGGCGAGCAGGCACTTCATGATGTATTTAACTTATAACTTAATGCCATAGCAAGCAAGAAGTTTCAAACTAGAAAAGCTAACGATTAGGTATTTGCGACGTGACAATGCATGTATTGTCACGGCTCATTCAATGATTTCAAGCTCTTCCGTTCCATGTGCCGCGCCGCGAATTATTGGGCAGCCGTACGAATTGCTGGGCAGGAGCGAATTGCTGGGCGAAGCCCCCGCGCTCTGGCGGAGCCGGGCATAGCCCTCCTCCGCCTACGCGTTTCTAATGGGAACCCTGACCTGAAACACCTCGCCCCGCGTAGCGGAGCGAAGCGGGCGAGGGCGCGGCGAAGCCGCGGGGGCAGGGGTAGGGCGTGCAGGTCCCGAAGCGCCCAACGGGCGGAGAGGTCGCCGAGCGCAGCGAGGCGGGTGAGGGGCTGCCCGTTTCACGCCTGAAGGATCCGGGCCTTCGGCCCGGCGGCGGTACTGGGAGGGTTAGCTTCGCACTCGGCACCTGCCAGCCCGCCCTGCCACCCCCGCGCTGCGCGCGGCCTCGCCAAACCCTCGGCCCCTACCCGCCGCCCCCACCCCGCTCGCTACGCTCGGTCTCGCGCGCTCTGGCGGAGCCGGGCATAGCCCGCCTCCGCCTACGCGATCTAGTCCTGCGCGCAACACATTCGCCCCGCCTGGCCGGACCGGCTATTCTCCTCGCTTGCCGGTCCGGCCAGTTTTTCAATCATGCCAGCGCGTATCCTTCTCATTGACGACGATGCCCGCCTCGTGGAAATGCTGGGCGCGTACCTGCGTTCCCGCGGCTATCAGGTCGAGGTGCGCGGCGACGGCGACGTCGGGGCTCGCCGCGCGGACGCCGCGCCCGGCATGGGTGCGGTCATCTTGGATGTGATGTTGCCCGGCATCGACGGGCTGGAGGTTTGTCGCCGCATGCGCGCCCATTCGCAGATCCCCATCCTGATGCTGACCGCGCGGGGCGACGACATGGATCGCACCATCGGGCTGGGAATCGGCGCCGACGACTACCTGCCCAAACCCTTCGACCCGCGCGAGCTGCTCGCGCGCCTGGCGCGATCCGCGCCTGCGCGCGCCGCCACCGGCCAGCCCGAGGATGTGCTGAATTTCGGGCCACTCGAAATCGATCGCGCGGCCCGCGAGGTGCGCGTGCGCGGACAGCGCCGAGAGCTCACCGGACGTCGTCAATCTGCTGCTGCTCCTGGCCGAGCGGGCGGGCCGCGTGCAGACGAGCGAACAAATCATGGAAGCGCTCAAGGCGAGGAGTGGGACAGCGTGGATCAGCATCGACGTGCACATTCCCGGATCCGACAATTGATCGAAGACGACGCCAGGCACCCGCGCTCGTGCAAACTGTGCGCGGCACCGGCGACGTGCTGACGCCACCGTTCCGGCGGAGCAGGGCAAGCGATGACCCGGCATCTGTCTCTGCGCCTGTACCTGGCCTCCTCGGCATCGTGGTCGTGTCGCTGTCCGTGACGGCGTTCATGGCGCGCGCCTTTCACGAGCCCGGCGGGACGGTGTCGCGCTCATCGCGCCGTGGCGCGTTCTCTCGTGTGCACCTTGCCCGAGGGATGCCACGGCGAGGCCGCGGACCGCCTGCGCGGAACCGCGCACGAGCTGGGGATGGAGATCGCGGTGTGGGACCGGCAGGGCCGGCCTCTCCTCCTGGAAACCAAAGCGCCGCTGCTTCTTCCCACACGCGTGAGCGCGGGCTGGCACGACACCGCGCGCGGCCCGCTTTGGCTGATCGATCTCGGCGATGGACGCGTGCTCGGATTGCGCGAGCGCGGTCACTTCGACCGCGCGGCCGTTTCTTCCTCCCCATGCTCTTCGGCCTGGCGCTGATCATGGCGATCGGGCCTATCGACTCAGCCGCGGCATCAGACCAGGCTCGAGCACTTGGCCGAGGCGCACGGCGCCGGGGCACCGGCGATCTGGCGGACCGGTGCCGGTGGTGGGCAAGGACGAATCGCCCTGCTCCCGAGCGTTTCAATCACACCGCCGCCGCCCTCGAATCCTTGCTCGCGCACGAGCGCCAAATGCTGGCCACCGCCTCGCACGGTCCGCTCGCCGCTGGCCCGCGTGCGCATGGCCTTGGAGCTCCTGGCCGAGGAGCCCGACCCCCATCGGCGCGGCGAGCTGGCCCGACGTTCCGCCGAGGACATCGCCGAGCTCGATGCCTTGGTCGAGGAGCTGTTTGCTGACGGCACGAACCCAGGCCGGAGTACCGCGGCGGCCCTTCACCGAGGTGGATCTGCTCGGCCTCGTCCGCGCCGAGGCCGTGGCCGTGGGAGCCGCGGTCGAGGGCGAGCCCGTCCAATTCTCCTGCACCAGGCCATGATCAAGCGCATGGTGCGCAACCTCCTGATCGACACCATTTGCATGGCCAGGGCGGCGCCATTGCATCCCGAGAAGCCCCGGCGCAGCGGAGCGCAACTCGTGCTCGCCGTCGAAGATGGGGAAACAGGCGTTCCCGAAGGCGAACGCGAACGCATCTTCGCTCCCTACCGCCCGCCCGGCCCGCGACCGCCCGGCGATACCGGCCTCGGCCTCGGGCTTTCGCTGGTCCGCCAAGTCGCCCGCTACCACGGTGGCGACGTCGTCTACATCGCGCGAAAGCCCATTGGCAGCCGCTTCGAGGTAAGGCTGCCGGTGCCTGCTGGCTAGCTAGGCAATGCCTCCGTCGATTGAGCCGTGG
>CAWGPW010000036.1:0-31304 GCA_963824555.1 uncultured delta proteobacterium
TGGGCACACGAGGGCAAGAACGCTGCGACGCTCGGCTGCTTCTTCGACGCTCTCGGCCCGGAACGAACCAGCAAGCTCAAGACCGTCACCATCGACATGTCCGCGGCCTACATCGACGCGGTCACCTCGCGAGCGCCACAAGCGCAGATTGTCTTCGACCGCTTCCACGTTCAGAGACTCGTGCAGGAAGCACTCGACGAGGCCTCCGGCGTGCGGAGGTCCGACTCCTGGAGGACACCGACGAACGCGGGCAACTGAAGAAGACCAAGTACCTTCTGCTCAAGAATCCGTGGAACCTATCCAGGGCCGAGTCTGAGAGGCTGTCGACCCTCCCGAAGACCAATGCCCTATTGGATCGCGGCTACCTGCTCAAGATCGCCATCTGCGACATCCTCGGTCGTCGCCAGGTCAACGTCGTCAAACAGAAGCTCGAAGAATGGATTAGTTGGGCCAGGCGATCCAGACTACCTTCCTTCAAGAAGGTCGCCGCGACCATCAAGAAATACCTGGACGGCATCGTGGCCATTGTCGCCACAGGGCTCAATAACGGAAGAACCGAGGGCCTTAATGGCAAGATCAGCGTCATCACCCGCAGGGCCTATGGCTTCCACAACGCTCAAGCCCTCATTGGCTTCATCTTCCTCTGCTGCTCAGGCGTTGTCCTTCATCCCGTCTTCAAGATGCCCGCGCTTCCATGAAGATGTCAGGAGAGCCACACTTATGGCATCGACCAACCTCGACAGGGATTTCTTCGCCATCTGGCAGCGAGCGTTGAATCAGCCGTCGCTCGATGACGTGACACCGTCCTTGGTGCAGGCCTGGGCGACGGACAGGCATCTCGCTGTCGAGGAAATCGAAGAGCGTGGAGTCGGAGCCTTCGAAACCACGAAGAGCATCGTCCTCGCAGTGAAGGGAGGCAGAGCGTGCTTTCCCAAGGTCGCAGCAGAGGGAAGATCCCGGCATGGCAGAAGCGGCGGCTCGGTGCCGATTGGCATGGCCGCCATCTGGGAGAAGATGGAGTGGTTCTTGCCGTTGTGGGTCGCGAATGGACAACTTCAGGCGCTGCTGAAGGCTGTTGATGAATCTCCGAAGGAGCGAGCGAACCAGATATTTGACTACCACACTTCCACGATCTACACGCTCGCTTTTCAGGCTGTGTGCATTGCCCAGATAATGCCGGGCGCACATAGTCTGCGTGATTTCTGTCCGCTAGCACGGGAGGCGTATCTCGCCTTCTACAGTGGCTATCGGGCGTCGAGCATTGCCGCCCTGATTCCGGCAATTGAGGGGACTCTGTCCCGGATCGTGGCCCACGCCGGGGACAACCTTACTCTGCCCGACAAGGTGGATTGGGGCTGTCAGTCGTGCCATAGAGCGAGCTGCTTCTCTGCATTTTGAAGACATGTGGGTCCCCAGTGAGTATCTGACGACCGAATACCTACTTGGGCAAGACGAGCGCGTCCTCATCTTCGAGACATTCCGCCGCTGGCTCCGGAGTTCCTTCTTCTGCAACACCGATGAATACGACGGGGCCTCCTGGCTGAACCGGCACCTCTTCGCGCATGCAACGACATCGTCCTGGCAGCAACCCTTGAATTTTAGGAAACTCATTGTTGCTATTGCCACGATGGGCGCCATTGAGTCCTGGCATGACGGCTCAGGCAAGGTCTCGCTGTTCTTTCCGTCGATGAACGATGACAGCACGCTTCTATGGCATCAGGCGAGGCTTCGCGCTGAATTGCATGGTCTTGCCACGTCCATCGAAGAGAAATACTACCATGACCACGGACGCCTCGTGCCCGAGTTACCGACGGACGATGGCACTCTCCTGCGGAAGGCCATACTTTCCGAAGAGTGCATCAAAGATCTCGTCCGTCCCTTGCGAGACGCCGGATGGAGCGTCGATGTCGGCGAACCTGTCGAGAGCGCGCTGTATGTGACCGTTGTTGCAACCTGCGGTAGCGAGAGGTTGGGCGTTGCCCTTCTCTACAGCTGTGCGACCGATGCCGATATCTATCGCAAATTGGCGGAGACCTCGGATGTGATTCTCTATCGGGGCGCGCCCTATCACCAGGACCAGTATGCACGCGGCATCAAGGTACACGTTGGTCCTGTAACTGGCTGGCAGCCTCCAATCGCAGCCTCCAGGAGAAGTCTTTGACGCTTACTTGGAGCGGGGCGCCGCCCAACAAGGCGTTGAACGCGACGGTCGGCCGCAGACGGCCGCCCGCGCGTTAACGCCAAACCGTTAGCCGCACACGAGGAATCCCATGGGTCGTAAGCGCACAGCCAATGATTCTCGACATATCGGCCGCATCTGTCGGCTGCCCTGTACGGACTGCGACAACATTACCCGGCACGAGGTTCTTGCCTGCGTGGACGACGACCATAAGAGTGAAGAATATATCGGCTGGGAGCAGTACGAAATCGTGGCCTGCCTCGGATGCGAAAAGGTGTCCTTCCGACGAAACTGGCAGTCGTCCGACCACTTGGGGTACGACCACGAAGAAGGCATAGATCCGCCTGTCGACCACCCGGAAGTATTTCCACCACGCCGGGCTGGACGAAAAAGAATCAAGCGTGAATACGATCTGCCCGCTCCGATCCGAGCGATCTATGACGAGGTTCACCAGGCGATTGCTAATAGCCAACGGGTTCTTGCCGGAATAGGGATTCGTGCGCTGGTCGAGGCTGTCTGCGCCGAAAAGGGTGCGACTGGAAGGACTCTTGAGGGACGTATCGACGATCTTGCTACGAAGGGAGTCCTGACGACGGATGCTGCTCGGGTTCTACACGGGACCCGCCTGCTCGGGAACAGGGCGGCTCATGAGGTTGCGGCTCCAAGCGAGAAGCACCTAGAAGCCGCGATTGATATCGCCGAGCAGCTTCTGATGAACGTCTACATACTGCCAAAGATCGGGGAAGCTCTCGTGCCTCCCGGAGAGCGCCCGCGTCCGATATTCCCGACGGAGATTGGAAGTCCACCTGTTGTTCACCCCTCTGTGCCAGACCCTGGGGGAAGTGGGGACCCCAGCAAGGGCGGTGGCGGCTAACATGCCGTTGCAGCTGTCAATCCCGCCGCAGGGACATCGGTGTAGAATCGAGGCGCCGACTCAGCGGCGGGCTTGCAGCTGAACGGCAAGGCGTTCGACGGATTCCTCCGATACGCGGACGAGATCTGGGAACCGGAGACAAACTCGTGATGTCAGTGTCACCATGAAAATCGGTGCCGCCATCCTGCTGGGTACAATCCTCAGCCAGTCGCTCGTGAACAGTGCTGAAGTCTCGGCAGCGGTGCCCGACGGCGGCGCATCGACTGGTGGTGACGCCGGACGGCCTGCGGAGAACGGACCGTCCGGCGTCAACCTCATTGCATTCGTCGGTAGAAGAATCGACGTGCGTTACGTGAAGCCCAAACCGGACGAGATCCCGTTCAATGCTGAGTACCGCGTAAGGGCCGAGGTGCTCCAGGTCGTGTTCGGCAGCTACTCCAAGAGGGAGATCACGTTCTCGTCGTATGTGCACGTAGGACCAGCCGCGTTCGAGAAGAACGAATTTGGTCTGGTCTACGTCTCCGAGCACGAAGGACGTTTCGTCCAGCAGAAGTACTTGTTTCAAGGCGTGTACCCGACCGCTGACGGACGCTGGGCCGGCTGTGGCGACCCCTATGGCGCCATGGCAGACATGCACCGCCATGGCGTGAAGGCTGAAGCCGTGGCTTTCCGTCCGCCCGTCGCCTTTGACATCGCGAAAGTATCCAAGCCCGAGGTTGAGAGAAAATATCCAGAACCCTTCTTTCGCCATCAGGGAGGGAAGGCAATCTGTGTGATGGGGAACCATCCCGCCGAATTGTTTCGTGTCATGAAGGAGGGATACCTGACCGCTCGTGGCGTGTTCGGCCAGGCGGCGCCCGACCATCCGGAACCGTCGAACAAGCCGATGAAGCAGACGACGTCGCCGCCGTGACATCGTGTAGAATCGAGGGGCCAACTTGGCGGCGCCGTCGCTGCTTATCGGCAAAGCGTTAGCCGGACGCGATTCTGGGAGGTTGTAAACAAATGGCTCGTTCCTTATCTGTCCTGTGCCTGGCCGGGGTAATCGGGGCGTGCGCTTCCGCCCCGATCAGAAGCGGACCGGTCATCGACCACTTCTCGCAAGCGGCGTGTGTGCCTGCGGGCCGTGTCGAAAATGTGTACCCGCCCGGTTGGCTCGCGTGGGACTACGTGGTTCAGACCCTGAGGGATCCCCTCATTTTCCAGGTAGGCGAAATAACTCATGAATTCGCCATTTTAGAATAATAGACGGCGTGGTCGAATGACCGAGTTATCCACAGGCAGTCATCGGTTCTTTGGGTTATGCAAAAACTCCACAGAACCAACACGCCACCAATGGCCGCGACCATCGTCCGCGCCGTGACCGCCATGTTCGCAAGATCGAAGTTGCATGCCAAGCAGATAGAGTCTGTCGCCCACTCGATACTGGGCGCTATGGCCGCCCCGAGTGCTGGTGTTGCCTCCCTCGGCAGGTCTGCGGCGGCAGTTCGTTGCAAGAATGCCAAGCATGGCATCAAGCAAGTCGACCGCTTGTTGAGCAATCGCAAGATTGACGACCTAGACCTCGTACGCCAGCAGGTCGCCTTCGCGGTGGGAAGTCGCAACACGGTGGTGGTGACCATGGATTGGACGGAGTACGGCTTGCATGGTCAGAACCGGCTTGCCATCAACTTGGTGACTCGCCACGGACGCGCAACGCCCTTGCTGTGGAAGACCGTCCCCAGCGCAGAGCTCAAGGGGCAAATGCGGCACATGGAAGTTGGGCTGCTGGGTGTCCTCAAGACGGTCCTGCCCACGCAAGTCAAGCAAGTGATTGTCCTGGCCGACCGAGGGTTTGGCGACGTGGACCTTTATGACCACATCCAGGACTTGGGCTTCCATTTCGTGATTCGCTTCCGCGGCGGCATCACGGTCACCGCATCTGATAGTCGCTCCGCACCGGCATCGGCGTGGGTGCCTCTGGGTGGTCGCGCCCGTCGCATGCTCAAGGTGCGGGTGACCGGGCAACGACACGAGGTCGCCGCTTTCGTAGCGGTCAAGCAAGCCAATATGAAGGAGCCCTGGTTGCTCGCAACATCCCTACGCTACGCCGCCGCACGGATTGTGGCCCTGTACGGCCGCCGGTTCACCTGCGAGGAGAATTTTCGAGATGAGAAGGATCCCCGCTTCGGGCTGGGAAGCAGGTTGGCGCGCATCCGGAATGCCGCCCGTCGCGACCGACTGTGCTTCATTCTGGCAGCGGCAGCGACCTTGCTCACCCTGCTCGGAGCTGCTGGTGAAGGCCTCGGCATGGACCGTCTCCTCCGCGCCAATACGGTCAAGCGGCGTACCCACTCCTTGTTCCGTCAGGGCCGCGAGTACCTACGGATACTGCTTGCCGGTGGCCGGCCTCACTTGGACACACTTCTCCGCGATTTCCAGCGCATTCTCCGTCGTCAACCCTTCACCAGACTTACCTATGCGGCGATATGAGGGGATGCTTCAGGTTCAGACCCGTTGCCACGCGCGGATCGTGGGCGCCCAAGCGTCGACGGGCTATATTGCCGTTGAATATCCACCTGACCCCGCTCGGCGGGTCGTCGCCGACTTCGGTGAGAAGAGCAACCCGGTTGAAGTGCGGCTCGATCCCGACGCGTGCCGGCTCTATGTCAAGGCCAACGGAAGCCCGCTGTTCACTGACCACCCACCGATGTGGTTGCTCGAATATGATCTGCTTCGACGTGAGGAAGTACAGAGCGCGAAGGTTGAACCGGAAGTAGTACCCGCGACCTGCGCACGGACGCTGGCGCCGGCTAACAAGGCGTTGAACGCTCGTAGGCAGTGCAAGTAAAAAGAACAGGGATCGATCAGGGTTGTCTGGGCACACGAGATCCGTTCCGCAGTCAGGAAGATGCGGTGGAAGGATCCGGTGCGCGAGGGGGATTGAGCGGGCGAGAGATCGGGAGGCGATCGGCCTGGGTAAACGAAACGCTCCAGTAGGATGTCCGCGAGGGCCGGCATCGATTCAGCTGGCAACGGAGATTGAGTCAGGTCGAAGATCCTCAGGGCGCCTCAGAACAGACGGCGCTCTTGCACAAGGCAGAGATGAGCCACAACAGAAGGTCACCCGTCGGATATCTCACACGTTCAAAGAATCAGTTGACTGTTATGGATTGCTCCTTTCATTCATTCGGCTTTGTCCAACATGGAAATGGTCAGAACATAGTTCCGCAGGGTGCCTCAAGACTGACGGCGCTCTTGCACGGGGCAGAGAGACGATTCAACGGAAGGTCACCCTTCGGAAATCCTGCACTCTCCATCTGCAAGCGGCGAGTGTCGAAAAGTTTGCTGCTGTCAAAGGTGCCACCGCGACCGACGTGATACAGCCCCTTGGCCAGCTTGCGCATCAGCGCGACCGCGGCCCGCGACGCACGTCCACCGTCACGCTGCTTTTTGCGCTGGTACCAAGCGTTGGCGATCGGGTCGTCCTGAATCCAACGGAAGATCGCAAGCCAGAGAAGCTGGCGCACGCGAGACGGGCCGCGCTTAGTGATCTTGATTTGGCCCTGCACGGTGCCGCTGCTTTTCTCTTTGAGATTGAGGCCCATGGCCTTGAGAAATGCGCGTGTGCAGTGGTACGACTTTGCATCACCGACCTCGGCATAGATGGCAGCCGCGGTGGTGGGGCCGACAACTGGAGCAAGCGCGGCGGCGGGCGTGGTAGCGGCGAGCTGGGCGACCTTGGTCTTGGCCGTCGCGAAGGCGCGGTGGGCGTGATAGGCCTCGGCAGCGATGGCCATCAAGGCGTCGCGTTCAAGCCCAACCAGCGGAACGCCGACGGAAGTGTTGGCCGAGGTGATGATGGCGGCGATCTTGTCGTCGTCCAGAAGCCTGTGGCTGATACCACGAAGGAGCTTCGTCGCCTGGTCCGGTTGAGCGGCAACGTCGGCTGGACCGCCGATGCGCGCGAGCAATGCCATGAGAGATGACGAAGTCAGTTCAAGCAGTGTGGGCAACTCCGGCCAGTGGCGAGCGAGCCAGCTTTCCAGGCGATGCACGAGCTGCAGGTAGCGCTCTTGGTAAAGATCCATGATGGCCAATGCTGCCTTGAGCTGGCGGCGTTCTGGGACCTCATCGGCCAGGCGGGTGGAAAGGCCGTCGGCGTGAAGCCTCGCGATGATGGCGGCTGCCTTGGCGTCGTGAAGACTGGGCACACCGTCGAAGATTTCCTTGGCATCGTGGGTGCGCTTGCCGCTGACCATGAAGATCGGAAAGCCGTCTTGCTCGAGCTGGTGGCGAAGCACATCACCGTAGGTGCCAGAGGGCTCCATGACGGCTTCGACGGTGACGCCAGCGGCACGGAAACCACGCAGGATGGCAAGCACGGTGGGATTCTGTTCAGGTGCCTTCCAGCAGATGGTGTGCAGCACGTGCCCGCCGGCAGCGGCCAGGGCCGCGACCATGTCGACCTTGGCGACATCGATGGCGAAGACCAGCTTGCCGCCCAGGTCGGCGTGCGAAACAGTCTCGGGTTGAAAATCGTTGACGGGCATTCTGCGATAGATACGCTTCTTCATGATGGGGATGACCTCCTTCGTCGGGTTTTGCGACTTCGACATCTTCGGGGCATCCCCGTCCTTTTTCCTCAACTACCTTTAGGTGACTGACGGTCCCGCCGCAGGGACATCGTAATATCATCGAACGGCCGGTGCGTGCGGCGGGCCCGCAGGTTAACGGCAAGGCGTTCGGCGGACGAATCGTTGCGAAGACTGGCCGCTTCACGTCACGGTCCGAGTTCGACCGCGATGGTTGCTGTTGACGGCAAATCGAACTCGACCGTGCTGCACGACACGTCTTGTGAGCCCAAGCCTTGCGAAGGCGTGCAACGACCCGAGTCGGTGTTGCCTCGCACGGCGCAGAATTCGCCAGCGTAGTGACCGGGTGGAGCACACATTCGCGGGCCCCGACATGCCTGCGCGTCGCACGTCCCGTTGCCTTAATAGGACCCGTCCCAGTCGTAGCTGATGCCCGCGGGAGAAAACGGGCTGATGCCAGGGCAGGAATGACAGATCGGCATCGCGCCACAGGTGTCGCAAACTCTCGGTCGATGGTCAACGAGCCGGGGCCGCGCGGCTCGATAGAATTGCGATGGCCGCCGCGCGGCCCCGGCAGTGCTACTATCGACCTTCACGTAGCGGCCCTGGCAGCTGAACGTGCAAGGCGTTATGCCGATTCACTCGGCGATGACTTCGTTGAGGCCCTCAATCACTCGCGCCAGCTCTTCCTCGGAGGCGCGAGCCAGCCTTTTCCCGATTCTCTCCACCGAGAGCGTACGCACCTGAGCAATCTTGACCCATGATCGTTTCGTGAGGCCCGGGGCCTTGCTCTCCAATGTCAGCGGGAAGCCTGCACGAGGTTCTTGGCTGGTCATGGCCATCGCAATCACCGTGCCGGAGAGCTGGTTGAACACATCGTGGCTCAAGACCAGGACTGGGCGTGTGCCCTCTTGCTCATGACCGCGGACGGGGTTCAGTTCCGCCCATCGAATGTCGCCTCTCAGTATTTGGGCCATGTCGCCGCATCCATCGGGAGACCTTCATCGGCCTCGGCCTGTTCCTGTCGCGGATCCAGCTTTGCCGCTTCGCGCGCCAGCCGGATGTGTTTGACGCGGTCGATCTTGTCAGCCAGCGCTGCCTCAACGGCCTGGCTTCGATTTGGGAACCGGTCCGCCGCGATCAGGGCATCCAGAGCTCCCAGAATATGGGTATCGATGGTCACCGCTACTTTTGCCTTTGCCATGGTATGATAATATATCATACTTCAACCACCATGGCTCGCCACCTGGGATCCCTCTGAATTCAGCGAAAAATGGCGAGCCACGATCTACGAGTCCGTACCGGCACCTCGCCACCATAGAACGGCCACCCAGATGCCTAGCCCAATGAAGAGAAGGCAAACGAAAAGCATCACGACGTAGACGAATTTGATACCGACCTCGATTCGGGAATCCACAGGGTTTTGAGGATCGTAATGCACTTTGATAGCGCTACCCACTGGGAAGGCTTGCAGGTACTCGCGGACGGATGACTCTTCTGAGCTGCTCCAGGTGTCAGAGGCGATCCGATCGCCCTCGTACCTTTGGCCTCGGACCATGTATGCAAAGGTCACGGTGGGTGAATACATCTGTAGTGAGAGTCCCTTCTGGGACTCGCTCCTGTAACTGGTCAAACCTGCTCTCAGAATCTCCCCTTCCACAGTTGGCCACATGGTTCTTCCAATCTCTACGCTGACCGCCCAGACGGCGACACCTGTCGCCGGC
Source organism: uncultured delta proteobacterium (assembly GCA_963824555.1). Taxonomy (GTDB): domain Bacteria; phylum Myxococcota_A; class Polyangia; order Fen-1088; family Fen-1088; genus Fen-1118. Next base: position 9,352 of record CAWGPW010000036.1, read on the forward strand.
AGGCCAACGACCAAGAACATCAGGGCAATCCAGAAGAACATGTTCAGTCTACGTCGCATTGACCCAACCATACTCTTCTGGCCAGAGCTATGGCGATGCTTGCCATCGCCTGGCTCGGCCTCAGATGCGCTGGGAGGTGCCGCTGAACGCCAAGGCGTTCGGCCGACAGTTCTCCTCGCACGATGGTGATGGCGTGGCCACCGCTCTATCTCAACGAGCGCATCCGGCGGGAACGTGTTCGGCCGACTCGATCCCTACGCGCCCTACGCGCGGATGGTCCAGAAGTCGTCGGACAGATCGCGGTTGGCGACGTAGTCGTAGGGCATGGTGAAGTACCCCGCCATGCCCCAGTCCGGCCCCCAGGAATTGCGCACGAACAGGCGTTTGGCTTTGTCGTCGTAGCCCACGGCGCACACGGCGTGACCGCCCACTTGGCGCTCGCGCGGCTTCGGCATGTCGAGCACGCCGGTGCGAGCCACCGCCGGGGATTCGAAACTTTCGTAAACCGAGAAACCGAATACGAAGGGATAGCCCTCGGCCAGGCACGCGCGCATGTCGTTGAGAGAGGCGATGCGGTGGTAGCTCGAAATGGTGTGCTTCTTGGCAGCGGTGTAGCAAGCGGCCGAGGGCTTCTTGGTGAATGCCGAGATGACGTAGGGCCACTTCTTCTCCGGGCACACGCCCAGCGAGGCCAAGGTCTTGATGCCGTCGCGGATCATGGCGCCGGAATCGCTCGCGACCGTGTGCTCGACGGCGCGTTCGTTGTAGTAGATGAAGAGCCGGCTCAGATCCACGAGGGTCTGGCCGCTCTTGATTTCGAGAAACTCCAGGGCTCCGGCCAGGGCGTTGGCGGTGCAGCTGCCGAGTTGGCCCTGGTTTTCCACCGGGGACATGTCCGGCCGAAGATCGACCGATTTGGGAACACGCACGCCCGACGGACGAAGGGCCGCGTACGGATAGTCACGTTGATCGGGAAGATCGGGGATCCAACCCCGAAGGTGCTTGGACGGCTTGGCTCGCTTGGTCTTCATGGTTCCTCCTGGTTTCGCGGTCACAAGGAACAACGACGCGCGAAATGTTAGCACGCTCGTTTCAGATTGCCCTTGCCACATCAGGCGGCCGATCGCATGGTGGGCGCCTCGGCCGGACCCCATCGTGAACATTCGCAACTGCCAATTCTTCGTCACCTGCGCCAAGGGAACCGAAGGTGCGCTACGGCGCGAGCTCGTGGCCTTGCGAATCCATGGCCCACGCGGCGCCACCGGAGGGGTTTCCTTCGCCGGAACGCTCATGGACGGCATGAAGGTCTGCCTGCACGCCCGCGTCGCCATGCGAGTGTTGCTGGAGGTCGCGGCGTTCCAGGCGCACGACGCCGACCAGCTCTATGCGGAAACCCGCAAGGTGGACTGGACCGACTTCGTCGGGCGCGACATGACCATCGCGGTGAGCGCGACCACGCAGGACAATCCCAACCTGCGCCACTCGGGATTTTCCGCGCTCAAGGTCAAGGACGCCATCGTGGACATGCTGCGCGACCGCAACGGGCGCCGGCCCGACGTGAACCCGCGCGATCCCGATGTGTCGGTGGTTCTGCATGTTCGCGGCGACGAGGCGCATCTCTTCGTGGATCTGGCCGGCGAGCCGCTGCACCGCCGAGGCTACCGTGTGGCCATGGTGGAAGCCCCGCTCAAGGAATCCCTGGCCGCCGCCGTGCTCAGCCTGGGCGGCGTGGCGGCCGACCGGCCCTTCATCGATCCGATGGCCGGGTCGGGGACCCTGGCCATCGAGCACGCCTTGGCGGCGCGGAACATCGCCCCCGGGTCTCGCCGCCACTTCAGCTTCGAGCGCTGGGTCACGCCCGAGCAGCGCAGGATTTGGGAGACTCTGCTCAAGAGCGCGCGCGAAGGCGTCCTCGCCGCAGCGCCTTGTCCGATCCTGGCCCGCGACGTGGACAAGGCTGCCATCGCGGCTGCGCGCAAGAACGCCGAGGCGGCCGGTGTCCTGCCCGACATCACCTTCGAGGTAGCCGACGTGGCGGGGCTTGCCCGGCGGGATCCACCGGGCACCCTTTGTACCAATCCTCCCTATGGCGAACGCCTGGAGGCCGCCACTTCCGGCGCGGAGGTGGAGCGCCTCTACGCGTCCATGGCGCGCGCCTTCGATGCCATGTCGGGCTGGCGCGCCGTCTGCCTGTCGGGCAACCCGGCCTTGGCCAAGGTGCTGAAGCGCCGGCCCAGCATCTCGCACCGGCTCTACAACGGTCCCCTCGAAACCCGCCTACTCGTCTTTCAGCTCTAGCCGGTACTTTCCTACATCCCCGAGACGAACTTCCACTTTGCCGAGCCGCCGTTCGTGGCTCGCTCGAGCACGAAGCGGTGAAAGTCGTTCACCCTGCGGTAGCGCTCGCCCGCTTCGCCTTGCAGCTCGAAGGCGCCGCTCAGGAACGCCTCGACCACGGCGCGACCGTCGCTGCCGATCTTGATGCTCTTGTACTGGATCTCGTAGCGGATGGATTCCACACGCTGCAAGCGCCCGCTAAGAATGGTCGCCAAGCCGGAGTATCCGTAGTCGTCGTTGGACTCGGGCGTGCCGCCGTCCTCGAAGTACTTGTCCGACGCGAGCAGCAGAAGCCCGTCGACATTCTTCTCGGTGAGCAACAGCCGGTACTGTTCGATGGTATCGATGATCTCCCGGTTGGTTTCGTTGGCGAGGATCGTCGTTCCCGGCAGGTATTGCCCATGACCGCAGCCCACGCTCGCGCAGAGCAGCGCCAGCACCAGCGGCACGATCGCAAGAGCTTTTTCCGTCTTCATCGTCGTGAGGGACCTAGCATCAATTGTTCCACGAGGGAAGCCCTTTGCCTGCCGGGAAAATCCCGGCGCGCGTACGGACCTTGCGCGTTCCTGGCGCAAACCCAAGGCGGTCCTTGCCAAGTTGGCAAGGCGCGAGAGGCGGGTTTGAAACAGTTCGAAGCCCGCCCCTACGAGGCGCCCAGCAAGCAGTCCATGTTGGCCTTCTCCCATAGCCGCGCGCGACCGTAGCCTGGGAACAGGCGCTCTTCACGCGAAAACTCCGGCGGGTGGAAGCAACGACGCCCGCCCACGTCGCGAATCGCGTGTTTGCCGTGCAGCATTTCGTGAAAGACGATCCATTCGAGGAAATAGCCGGGAACCATCTCTTGATCGAGCGTGGGATGGACCCGAATCAGGCGGTCTTCCAGCGAGTAGCTGCCGACCTTGATGGACCGCTGGTTCCTGCGCTTGCGCAGGGGCCCCCAGGTGATGCGTGCCTCGTGCTTGCCCTCGAAATAGCGTCGGTTGAGCCGGTCGAAAATGGCTGCCAGGTCATGAACCTCGCCGCGCGTTCGCAGCACCGGCTGTCGCGTCCGCGGCGGCAACTTCCGAATGAGGTGCTGGTTGCCTTGGATGAATTCGCTCAGCTGGGCCGACGCCCGCGCATCGTTGTGAACCACGTAGCGAGCCAGCGCCCGCACGAGCCGCGGCTCGGCGCCGGCGAACATGCGGTGGACGCGAACCCGATAGAAGTCGCGACCGCGCTGGACCGAGATGATGGTGTGGCGGTTCTCGGTCAGCTTCAGCCCCAGCGACTTTCCCGGCGGCATGTGGCCGAGCACGCCGAGCTCGAGCTGCAGCTCTTCGAGGGGTCGATCCACCCGCGGCACCAGCAGGTTGCGGCCCGGGTTCCTGGTGCGAAGCTCCTGGCTCGAGCGGCCGGGAACGTCGCGTGAGGCTTCACACGCCTGGTGCGTCGCGAAGGCAAACTCGAGTTGGTTGTCCGGCGTTGGCGGTTGCGTGTCGCTCTCGCCGGGGCTGGCTGGTGGCAGCCTGGATTCGTATTCGGCCATCCTGTGAAAATCGCCCTGTGCGGCGTCCCTTTTCCCAAAATGCTATCAGCCGCCGAGCTGTGGATCAAAATTCTATCACTTTGTAGTTACTTGATTTTTCCTGTTGATAGTTTTCTGTCACGAACGTCCGAGAATATTACATAAACCCACATTCACACACCCATGGGTGGCCGATCGTCTGGATGTGCGCACGAGGCTAGATTTCCTCTTTGTGCGCTTCTGTCTGGACCTGGCCGCCAGCACTTTCGGGCTGCGAAACGGAAGCATTTCCCGGAGGATGAGGCTCGACCTGAGTTTCGCGCGGCGGGGGCGTTGGGCTCGGAGGAGGCGTCGGGCCAGCCTCGGTGACCATTGCCTGGGGCGTGGAAGACGACGCGTCCGCCTTGGTGGAGGCTTCGGCCCCTTCGGCCCCTTCGGCCTCTTCGGCCTCTTGCCCCCCCTGCCCGCTCGGCTCCGAATCCGGCTGATCGTCGTCGAACGACTGGTCTCCGGTCAGGCTGTTCCGCTCTTCCTCGTCGAGCATGGCCTGGACTTCCGCTGGCGGGCCGATCTTCTTGCGCCTGCGGTTCCGTCTCGGATCCCCCGATCCGCCTCGCGGCCAGACTCGCTGTGCTCGAGCGCCTTCTGGCCCGGCGAGCGGAGCTCGAAATCCTCGATGGCGAAGGTACCGCGCGCCTTGACCACGATGCGCTTCTGCAGTCGCTTCTCGATCTCCTCGAGGTACACATGATCGGGCCCGGCCAGGACCTGTGCGATCTCCGGGTTGACCTCGACGAAGACCGTGTCGCCCTCGATGAGATTGCCCTGGCGGCGGAGCTCGCGCAGGAGTCCGTAGGCCACCGTGCGCCGGGACTTGGTGTAGCCCTTGCCCTCGCAGTGCGAGCACGGCTCGGTCAGGTGGTGCAGCAGCGATTCGCGCGTCCGCTTGCGCGTCATCTCGACCAGACCCAGCTCGGAAATGCGGGTGACGGCGGCCTTGGATCGATCCTTGCGCAAGAAATCGTTGAAGGACCGCGTGACCTTGCTGCGATTGGAAGACCGGTCCATGTCGATGAAATCGACGACGATCATGCCGCCGATGGAGCGAATGCGCAGTTGCTCGGCCACCTCGCGCGCGGCTTCGAGGTTGGTCTGGGTGATGGTGTCTTCCAGGTTGCGCTTGCCCACGAAGCGCCCGGTGTTCACGTCGATGGCGGTCAGCGCCTCCATTTCGTCGACGATGAGGTAGCCGCCCGACTTGAGCCACACCTTGCGCTCGAGCGCGCGATCGATTTCGATTTCGATGCCGTAGCCGTCGAAGATGGGCTCGGCGCTGGTGTACAGCTCGATCTGCCCGGCGAAGTCGGGCATGAATGCCGCGATGAACTTCTTGATGCGGTCGTATTCGGGACGCGAATCGATGATGAGCTTGTCCACGTCGGGCGTGAACATGTCGCGCACGGTTCGCAGCAGCAGATCCAGATCGTTGTAGATGAGCGACGGGCAGCGACCGGTTTGCGTGCGCTGGACGACGTTGTTCCAGAGCTTGATGAGGAAATCCATGTCGGCCTTGAGATCCTTGTCGGGCACGTTCTCGGCCACCGTGCGCACGATGAAGCCGGTGCCTTGGGGACGCATCTGGTCGATGATCTCGCGCAGACGCCGCCTCTCCTTGTCCGACGAGATCCGCCGCGAAATTCCCACGTGCTCGACGGTGGGCATGAACACCAGATGGCGTCCGGGCAGCGAGATGTAGCGGGTGACTCGGGCGCCCTTCGTGCTGATAGGCTCCTTGGTCACTTGCACGACGATGTCCTGCCCCTCTTTGAGCAAGTCCTCGATGCGCGCCGCTCCGGACGGCGCCTCGGGCTCCTCGTCGTCGCCATTTTCGGGGCTTGCGCTTTCCCCGGAGGCGACCAAGCGCTTGAGGTCGTCGGGCGTGCCGCGCACGTCGGAGACGTGCAGATAAGCCGACTTCTCGAGTCCGATGTTGACAAAGGCCGCTTGCATCCCGGGAAGCACGCGTTCCACGCGCCCCTTGTAGATGTTTCCGGCAATACCCCGTTCTTGTTTTCGCTCGATGTAAAGTTCGCCTAGAAGGCCATCTTCAACCAGCGCAACGCGCGTTTCGGGGCCGTCCGCGTTGATGAGCAACAGCGTGTTGGACATCTAGCCCTGCAGATTTCTGCGATCCAACCCCAGAAACCCTGACAGGTGTGTCATGGGCGACGGGTCGAAGGACCGCGGTTGTGGTTCTGGGATTTTCGAGAAATCCCCAAAATCTCGATAGGATAGCTCACTTGAATGGAGGCTTATGGTCTCCGGCACGGAAATTGCTGACACAGGCGGCAGGCAACAAGGCTTCAACTCCATTGTTGCTTATCCTCCCACGCACCGGCGCAAGCCGGTGTGCCTAAAATCGCGGATGTCAATGACATTCGCTTAACATAGATAGACAAACTTAACCAGCATGGCCTATGTGACCCCGCAGCCCTCGTGGACGCGATCCACGGGGGCTGTGCAGTATTAGGGGCACGGGTTCCCATGTCAACGCAGTGTGGCGTATAGGCAAACATAGGCACCTACGAAGAGAAGAGCGTCGATTCGATCCAGAATCCCGCCATGGCCGGGCAGCAGTCGCCCCGAGTCCTTGGCCCCCGCCGCCCGCTTGAGCAAAGACTCGACCAGGTCTCCGGCCGGACCGACGATGGCCGCTGGCACGCCAATCATCACGCAGTCGCGGAGGCTGAGCGCGGGCATGAACAGCGCCCGCGCGGCCAAGGCAATGGCAAAGCTGGCCGCCAAACCGCCCACGGCCCCCTCGACGGTCTTGCCCGGCGAAATGGCAGGTGCCAGTTTATGACGGCCCAAGGCACGGCCGGTGAAGTACGCGCCGGTATCGTTGCCGAAGGTGACCGCGATGGCCAGCGCCACCCATGCCGATCCCATCCGCGCATGCAAAAGCGGTAGCGCGGCGAGAAGTCCGCCGACATAGAAGACGCCGAAGCCCGCCGACGCCAGACGCGTCCAAGCTGCGGGAAGATCGGTCGCTCGCGGCAGCAGCAAAAGCCCGCTGGCCATGACCGCCACGAAGGTCCAAGTCAGGCCCATGTCCGGTCGCAAGGCGAGACCCAGGAAAAGCCCGCAGCCGAGAAGCACGATCCCCGCGCGCTCGGCCCAGGGACGCCCCGGCATGGTCAGGCCGGTGTATTCGATCAGAGCCAGAAGAGCGGCAAGGAGACAAAGCGCGGTGAAGCCGCGCGAGTCCCGCCAAAACACGACGACGCCGAGGACCGGTAGGCCCACCACGGCGGTGACCACGCGGACAAGCAGATTGCCCCGTTCGGTCGTCACGAGCAACGCCTTGTCTCAGACGTCCTACCCAATCTTGCGCAACTGCTCGCCGGTTCGTCCGAACCTGCGCTCGCGTCCCCGGTAGGAGTCGAGCGCGCGTATGAATTCTGCCCGGCCGAAGTCCGGCCAGAAGGTTTCCGTGAAATAAAGTTCAGCATAGGCGGATTCCCACAAGAGGAAGTTGGAAAGCCGCTCTTCGCCAGAGGTGCGAATCATCAAATCGAGCTGCGGCAGTCCGTGGGTCTGCATCGCGGCCTGGAAGCGTTCTTCGTCGATGTCCTCGGAATTGAGGACACCCGCTTTCACCATGTCGCACAGCGAGCGCGTGGTCGCTACGATCGACTCACGGCCGCCATACGACAGCGCCAGGCACAGGGTCATTCTACGATTGTTTGCCGAGTCTTGCTTGAGAGCCTCCAAGGGCTCGCTCACGTAGCTCGGCAGCCGATCGACATTGCCAATCGTGATGAGGCGAATGTCGTTGTCCATGATCTCGGGTCGTTCGTCGATGACGTAGTCACGCAGAAGCTGCATCAGCATGGCCACCTCGTCGGGTGGCCGCAGCCAGTTCTGCGCCGAGAAAGCGTAGAGGGTCAGCGCGCGTACCCCGATTTCGCGAGCCGCGCGTACGACCTCGCGCACCGCCACCGCTCCCCGTCGGTGGCCTTCGATGCGGGGCGATCCACGCAACTGCGCCCAGCGACCATTCCCGTCCATGATGATTGCGACGTGTCGCGGCATGCTGCTTGGATCAGAAGACATGTGGCGTTCTCGGGTACCACATGAACAGACTTCCTTCAACTGGCGCAAGCACATCCTGCAAAGAACCGATCTGTTCGGTCGAACCCAGGTGGAAAGGTATACTCACGGTGGTGAACGTAGGTTACAACGAAATCCTACGCCAACGTGAGTCGCAACGCATTTTCCAGTCACCGAGCGCACAGATTTCGATCGCCGGCCGCCCCTGTTACTCATCGTGCCAACGGAACTCGGCAAACGGGTTTGTGGACCGCCCAGGAATCGTCTACGCTCGGAGTCCATCGTACGACGTAGGTTTGGTCGGAATCCCAAAGGAAAGGCGCATTCTCGCATGAAAACGCGTGAGGACATCGAGTCGTATTTGTTGAAGACGGGCGTCGGGTACGACGATCTTGGCGGGGACATCTGGCGTCTCCATTTCAACGGTATCGAGAGCCTGCTGGTTTCCTTGGCCGGACCGGTCGTCGTGTTCCGACTCAAGATGATGGAGGTGCCGGGCGCCAAACGCGAAGCCCTCTTCGAAACCCTGCTGCGTCTCAACACCACCGAGCTCTTCCACTGCGCTTTTGGCATCGAAGGCAACGCCGTCGTGCTGGGCAGCGCGCTCGCGCTCGAAAACATGGATCTCAACGAATTTCAGGCCGTCATCGACGACATGGGCATGGCCGTCAGCAAGCTGTATCCCGTGCTATCGAAATTCCGGACCGCGGCCTAGCGTCAGACCCGTAGCAGAGGAAAACCGTCATGGGAATTTTTTCGCGCATCGGCACCCTGTTCAAGTCCAACATCAACGACGTCATCTCCAAGGCGGAAGACCCGGAGAAGATGCTCAACCAGATCGTCCTCGACATGCAGAACCAGCTGATCGAGGCCAAGAAGCAGGTCGCGGTCTCGATTGCCGACCAGAAGCGTCTGGAAAAGCAGCGCGACGAGCAAGCCGACCTGGCCCAAGAGTGGGAACGCAAGGCCATGCTGGCGGTGCGCGCGAATGACGAGGGCCTGGCCCGCGAGGCGCTCAAGCGCAAGGCCGAGCACGACAGCCAGCTCGCCGAATTCGGCAAACAGGCCCAGCTGCAAAAGGACGCGGTCGACAAGCTCAAGGATCAGCTGCGCGCGCTCAACGACAAGATCGAAGAGGCCAAGCGCAAGAAGAACATCCTCATCGCGCGTCAGAAGCGCGCCGAGGCCCAGAAGACCATCCAGGGCACCATGAGCGGGCTGTCCGATACGGGCGCCTTCGACACCTTCGAACGCATGTCGCAGAAGGTGGATCAGATCGAAGCCGAGGCCGACGCGACCACCGAGCTCGGCAACGAGCTGACCGGGGACACCCTGGCGCAGAAATTCAAGTCCCTGGAATCCGGCCCCGTCAGCCAGGACAACGCCCTGGCCGAGCTGAAGGCCAAGATGGGGCTGGGGCCCATGCCCGAGGCCAAGGGTGCCCTGCCCGCGGTGGCGGCCGATCCGCTGGCGGAGCTCGAAGGCGCGAAGACGAGCGCGGTCCCCGTTCCGCTCCGCAACAAATAGGATGGGCGTGATGGGGACCTACCGCCTCCGTGCCCGTCGCGGATCCGAGCGCCATGCCGTCCGCGAGACGCCGGCGGAGTAATGGCAAAGACCATCCTCCTCGTTGAAGACGATCCCATCGCGCGCAAGGCGATGGATCGTCTGATCTGCAGCGATCCGCGCTTGGCCGGCATCGAGCCGCGCGTGGTCCAGGCCGCCAGCGGACAGCAAGGCCTGGCCGTGTTCGTGTCGGAGCGACCCGACCTCATCATCACGGATCTCTACATGCCGGCCATGGACGGCTTTTCCCTCTGTCGTTCGATTCGCGAAGCCCCGTTCGGCCAGGAAGTCCCCATCATCGTGACCTCGGGGATCTACAAGGATCCGGCCCTGGCCAGCAGCCTGGCCGAGGAGGTGCGGGCGTGCTTTTTGCCCAAACCCCTGCAGCCCGACGATCTCGTCAGGACGATCCTGGACTGCCTCGGCCAGCCGCAGCCGGTGCAAGAGAGCAGCGCAGGGGAAAAGCCACAGCCGCACCACCGGCTCGAGGACAAGAACACGGCGCCCGATCCGACGGCGGAATTTCGGCCCACGGAAAAACGCGACATCGCCGTCGACCTGGCCGGATTCGAACCGCCTCCAGCCCCGGCCGAGCCGCCCCAGCCCGACAAACCGATTCCGGCGGGGGACGTCGTCTCCGTTCCCCCCTCCGCGGGCAACCCCATCGGCGCGGGCTCGCTGGCGAACATGCACCTGGCGCGCCTGATCTTCGACCTGGCCGAAACCTCCGCCGTGGGCGCGCTCAGCCTTGCCCACGGCAAGGTTCGCAAGGATCTCTACGTTCGCGGCGGGCAGGTGGTCGCCGCCGATTCCAATCTGCGTCAGGAGGCGCTGGGCACGCTCCTGTGCGCCAAGGGCATCGTCGACGAGGGCCAGCTCGCCTTCCTGCTCGCCGAAACCAAGAAGCGCGGGCACAAGATGGGCGCGGTCCTCATCGAGCTCGGCTGGCTTACGCCCGAGGAGGTATTGCAGTGTCTGGCCGCCCAGGCGCGCAAGCGCATCGTGGATTGCCTGCGCTGGGACGAGGGCAGCTACAGCTTCACGCCGGGCGACAGCTTCGGCGAGCGGGTCATCGAGCACGATTCTCGACGTCGCCAAATCGATCTTTCTCGGCCTCTATCGCAGCGCCACGCCCGAGACCCTGGTGGGCCGCTTCGATCAAAGCGGCGCCTGCCCGGTGCAGCTCACCCAGCGCTTCGACCGCTACAGCGTCGCATTCGAAGAGACCTTCGGGGGCGACATTTCGAACATCATCGCCGACGCCCCCACCATCGGCGCCCTGTCCCTGCGCGAGGACGCGCACGTGGTGATGGCGGAGATCGAGGCGCTGCTCGAAACCGGACTGGCCGCGCTCGGCGAGCCCATGGACGAGGAGGAGCCCTCGACGACCACCCTCGAATCCTCGTTCTCACTCGAAAAGCTGGGGGCCGAGCTGAACAAGCGCTTCGAGGCCATCGTCGAGAGCCCGGCCAACGTGAGCTTCACCGAGATTCGCAAGGGCGAGGTCCTGCCGCTGTTGGGGCCCGGCTACGCGCGCCCGGCCGAGGAATCGAATTCGGGCGCGCTCGACATCGGCTATTCGACCAAGTCCGAGCGCCGCACGGGAACGCACGCCGTCGTGTCGCCAGCCTCGGACCTGCGCCAGCGCCTGCTGCACGAGTACCTGATGATTCACGGCAAGTCGCACTACGAGATTCTCGGCGTCACGCCGCAGACGCCGGTGAGCCAAATCGACGAGGCCGTGATCGCGAAGTTGGCCAGTTTTTCCGACGAGGAAGTGGCGGGCGCCGAGCTGGCGCCGGCGGACCGAGCCCGCCTGGATGCCGTGCGCGCGGCCATCACGCAGGCCGGCCGGATCTTGTGCGCCCCGACCGAGCGCGAAGGCTACGACCGACGCCTGGTCACCACCAGCACCGCCGCCATCGATCCGCTGGGGGCCGAGCTGGCCTTCGGAGAAGCCATGCAGCTTTTCCAGGCCGAACGCTTCGACGAGGCACTGGTGAAATTCGAGACCGCGGTGAGCGCGCGGCCGGACCAGGCGCTGTACCACGCCTATCTCGGCTGGGCCGGCTTCGTGGCAAGCGGTCCGGACAAGGCCGGCGAGGCCCGCGATCGCCTGCACCACGCCCTGGCCCTCGATCCCGATCTGGCCGAGGCCCACGCCATGCTGGGGCGCCTGGCCGCTACCGAGGACGATGCACGGACCGCGCGCCTCCACCTGGAACAAAGCCTGACCATCGACCCCGAGCAGACGGAAGCGGCGGCCCTGCTGCTCGAAGCCTATACCCGCTTGCCCGAGCCCGATCCGCGCGGGGCCGAGCGCTTCTTGCGCAAGCTGGTTTCCGCCCTCGGCGAGCGGGCGGAGCCCCTGCGCCAGCGCATCTGGCTTGCCCTCGGCGCGCTCTACGAAGACGAGCTCGCCGACCGGAGCTCGGCCCGCATCGCCTACGACACCGCCGCCCGCCTGGCGCCGCGACACCTCGATAGCGTGCGCAAGTCGCTCGAGCTCAACTCGGAGGATCCCGCGCGCTGGCGCGAGACCGCCCACGCCCTGGCGTCGGAATGGCATCTCCATCCCCACGACGGCGCCCCCGCCGCCCGGCTGCTGTCCCTGTTCCAGAGTCAGGGCCAGCAAGACGCGGCCGCGACGACCGCCGCGGCCATGGTCCTGCGCGGCCTCGCCGACGAATCGGCGCGCAAGCTGGCCGACCAAGGACGGCCCCGCACCCTACGCAGAATCTCCGGACCGCTCCCCGCCAACCTTCTGGCCCGCACAGGCTATCGCGGCGAAGAGAGCGACCTGGAAGAGCTCGCGACCCTGCTGGTCGAGACCTCGGTGCTCAAACCCTTCACCCGCGACGAGCTGGGTTTGCTGGACACCGACCTGCCCTTGCCCGCCGCCGCCAAGCCCGCGACCTTTCGGGACGTCCTGCGCTACGTGTGCGGCCTCTTCCAAACCCCGGTGCCTGAAACCGTCATCAAGGTGCCGGTCCTGGGTGGGGATGCTCGCCTCGCCGACCTGCGTCCGCCCGCGCTCCTGTGCGGCCCGTTCCTGCTCGACAGCGAAGACACGGTCGAGCTGGGTTCCGGCTCGGCCGGGCCATGGCCCTTTGCGCGCCTGGGCGTCTCGCGGGCTCGGCGCGGTCGGGCGGACAAATGCGACCCTACTTCGTCGCGGCGCTGGCCCTGGCCAATGCCGCCGGGCCGGTGAAGGGGCCGGCGGCGTTGGAGGCCGCCAAGGCCATCACCGAGCTGGACGCCGCCGCGCAGACCCGCATCCTGGAAGTCGCCCAAGCCATCAAGCGCAAGTACGACAACCTGAACCTCAGCGTGTGGGGCCGCGGTCTGGCGCGCGTGGCGACGCGACTGGCGCTGCTCGTCTCGGGGGATCTCCTGCGCATGGGTCGCGCCGTGGTGGAGGAAGACGGCCCCGCCGCCCTCGACGACCTGCTGGCCTTTGCCCTGTCGCTCGACTACCTCGACCTGCGCCAGGATCTAGGTCTCGCGACGGCATGACCTGTCGCACGCCGCGGGTGTTGCCCTGAACCTTTTCCGGTGGTAGGGATTGTGAAAAGGGTGATAGGGCTGCTATACGGCATAGGATGATCGGTGGTCAGGGCAAACGCGGGGCGCTCCGGCACCGCGCGCGCAAGGTGGAGGGTTAGGCTTTCATTCCGATGAGCAGCTCGAGCAGGAAGTCCGGAGAGGAAGAACCAAACCGATGGCCCAAAGTCAGACACACACGACGGCACGCTTCAACGGAGTCAAGATCTTCTCCGCCACCATGGCCCAGGAGCGCGAGAACCTGGGCGAGAAGGTGACGCTTTGGATCCGCGAGCATCCCCAGTGCCAAGTGGTGGACACCATCGTGACCCAGTCCTCGGACGAGGCCTTCCACTGTCTCGCCATCACCGTCTTCTACCTGGAAGACCGGACGCCTGCAGCGAAGTAGCTGGCGGTTGCAGGCCCACTGCGAAGAGGATCGGCAATGCCGATCCTTTTCGCATTTACGGTTCAGCCCCCCACGAAGACGAACGGGTAGCTGACTTGGCCCCCGCCTTTTTGGGACTTGGGGAATTCCCAGTGCGAAACCTGGGCGGTCACACAGTGAGGTAGCGGGGTGTCGGCGAACGACGGCGCGTCCACCTGCAGGCCCGCGGCACGCCCGTCGGCCCCGATGGTGAAGCTGACGATGGCCTTGCCAGAGCGTGCCTGGCCAGTACGCGCCATGCTCATGAAGCAACTGCGCACCGCCATCAGATTGCCGCGGATGATCCGCTGCACCTCTTCTCCCCGCGGCTGATCGGGCAAGGCGCCCGCATTGGCCGCGTTCGCCTCGGCCGTCGGGGCCACCGCGGGCGGGTCGGCCTTGACCCGGGAAGCGCGGCGGACATTGCCCATCAGTCCCTCGCCGCGGTCGTCCTCGATGTAGGAGACCTCGATTCCAGCCTTGGCGAGCTCGGCCCACTTCTTGTCGAATTCAGGGCTGCCGGCGGCGGCCGGCGCGGATTTCTTGGCGCAAGCCGCGCCCCCGAAAGCGAGCACGAAGACGAGACCTGTCCCGAACCCAGACTGCGCATGTCGCCGCAACATGCCGCCCATTTTACACCTACTTGCCCCGCCCGATGGCGCGGAAGTCCGAGGGCATCATGGTCTTCGGCCGGTAGGGCGAGTCCTTCTGCGCGCGCTTCACCCGGCGAAGCACGAACACCCAGAACGAGAGCGAAAGCAGGGTCACCGCCGTCCACACCTTCCAGCCAAGACCGTGCAACAGGGCAAAGTCGTAGGCGCCGTGAAAACCGACCGGCGCGGCGAACGACCAGACCAGCGACAGCCAGACGCGACGCGCGCGCGTGCCGTCGGTCGGTGCGAACTTCGCGCGGCCGACGTAGAAGCCCATGCAGCCGCCGAAAAGCGCGTGCGCCGGCACCGCGAAGAGCGCGCGCTGCCAGGCGATGGCCAGGCCGCGGCTCGAGAGAAAGAGGAAGTTCTCGAGCGTGGCGAAGCCGAGCGCGATGGCCACGCCGTACAGCAGCCCGTCCATCGGCTCGTCGAATTCGCGCCAGGCGTAGACCGCCGCCACCAGCACCACCCACTTGGCCGCCTCCTCGACAAGGCCGGCGAGCACGAAGGCGTCGAAGAGGCGCGCCGGCTCGCCGCCCGTGTGCAGCCAGTCGGCCGAAACCCAGTCCGAGAGCATGAAGGTCGCGCCCTGGGCCGCCGCGAGGGCGAACATGCCGAGCAGATAGGCCGCGACGACGTGACCGAGGGGCTCGCGCTCGTAGCGATCGCGTAGGTAGAAATACGCCAAGAGCGCAAGGGACGGCGCCGCGGCCACCAGGGCGATGAACATGGCGCATGATCGTAACACCGAATGGATGCGTGGCCTATGACGCCGCCGACGGCTATACTGACCCCACAACATTTCAAGGGGGCGAAACAGTTTCGACGGGAGTAAGCGAAGTTCTGGTTGCGTGCCGAGGCGCCCGAGGCCTCGTAAAAACGGGCAAAAAAGAAACGCGAATGATAACTCATTCGCTCTGGCCGCCTAAACAGCGGACCGGACCACGACTCTAGGGACTGCCTACGACCTAGCGAAGTGGCCATTTAGTGGGCTTTGCGGCCGGGCAGCGTCTTCCGGCGCGGCCGCGAGAAACAGGGAGGGCTGGCGAGCGGGACGCCCTGTCGGTGGGCCAACCCGAACGCGAGACTTGAATCGCCGAACACGCACGTAGTAGCTGGAACAGAGACCTCTCGGACCCGGGGGCAGTACCCGGCGCCTCCACAACAATTTCAACTAGTTGTAAGCGATGTAAGGTCTTGTTGCCGTATAGTTGCCTCACGCGAGGCGCCAATGTCGAGCAGAGCAACGGCATCTCGTCGGCTTTCTGGCGATAGATGCGAGTAGCGCATCGTGGTGGTGATGTCTCTGTGACCGAGCAACTCCTGCACCGCCTTGATGGGCACGCCACGCATCGCCAGATGGCTAGCGAAAGTGTGTCGCAGCACGTGCCATCCGATCTGGCGCAGCCCTGCCCTCTTGCTCGCATCGTAGAGAGGTCGCCTGCACTGATTTTTCGTCAACATACTGCCGTCGCCGTTGCAGAAGACCAACTCTCCCCGCAGATGCCGGTGCGCTTTGAGCGCAACGACTGTCTCCGGTGAGAGATCGATCTCGCGTGCCCGCCATCCTTTCGTCGTGCCGACGATCCCCCCCCAGACCGAACGCCTCACGATGACCTTGCCCGCACCAAGATTCGACATCCCGCCAGCGAAGAGCCAGGAGCTCTCCTTGGCGAAGGCCAACCTTGGCAGCAACCAGAATCATCGTCCTCCAGTCCCCTTCTGCCGCTGCCAGAAGCGACCTCGACTCCTCGTACGTCAAAAAGTCGAACTCGCTGTCCGCCACCTTCAACCACCGCACCCGCGGGGTGTGCTTCGTGAGCCCCCACTCCTCGGCCACGGCCAACATCCGCCGGAGCACGATGAGATGGTTGTTCACCGTCTTGGGAGATAACCCATCTCGGAGCTTCTCGGCCTTGTATCGTTCGATCTCACCCGGACCAACCTCATCGAGCCGCATGCCCCCCAAGGCCGGAACCAAGTGGAGATCGAGGATCATCCGCTTGCTCTGCACCTCCGAAGGCTTATTGTTTGGCACGGCGTAGGTTTCGATAAAGGTCGTCGCAAAGGAAGCCACCGTCGTACATTCCGCCTTCGCCGCTGCCTTCGCCTGCTCTTGTCCCTTTTCCTCTCGTCCCTTTTCCTCCTTTTCCCGTCCAGATAGTACCTCGGCAATTCGCTGCCGCTCGTAAGTCTCCGCGCCCCGCCTGGTCTGGATCTTCGGCACCTCGCGGAATCTCTTCCGCTCGCCGCCGGGAACTTGGACGGTAAAATCCGCTATCCAGAACATGGTTTCTTTGCCTGTGGTCGGGTCGCGGCGTCGTTGCTGTCTCACGCTCATAATTCTCTCCTTGAGCGCGGGACGGCCCCTCGGCCACTACGCATCCATTCTACCACGGAGGGACGGTGGACGAGGATGCGATTGCCGACGCGGCGGATGCCTGGAATCTGCTGCTGGTTGATCGCGTTGTAGAGCGTTTTCCGATTGAGCCGCAATTCCTTGGCGAGCTCGCCGACCGAAATGAATTCGCGTGCGACGGAAGCAACTTGCCTTGGCAAAATCGAGGGGGAGTTCTCCGGGCTCGATTCGCCAATTGCAACCCCGGCGGACGGATCTTGCATGGAGCGCATACCATCTATTTTACGAGGTGCGCGTGGCCATGATCAGATTCCCAGCGCCTACAAGAGCGTTGAGCCAATTCAGCGATTCTTTCGAGGAAATCGCATACCGCCCCTTTCGAATCGCGATCCGCACTACGCGAAATGGTCGGTCAATGACGCGAATTGCGGGAAAGATCTTTCACCCAATTATCGACCCTTGGGCGCCACTCGGGCAGATGAGCTTGGGGTTCAGCGAGGTTCCCGCTCTGGATCTTCCAGGCGAGCAAGACCTTCCCCGAGCAGCTATTGAGCCAGTACACGCACGATGCCTTTGAGTTGAGAGCGAGCAAGAGCCGGATCTTAAACCCCGGCGCATGTTGCTCGAAGACCCACGCCGTCAAGAAATCGGGTGTGTTGGCCGAGCCGAGCGGCTATCGACCGGCGACCTTCGGCGTGTTTGAACTGCCGTCGAAAAGGTTCACCATTTTCTGCGCCCTCGATGGCAGAGAGCCTGGAGATTGACGGCGCGAGGTCAGTCTTACGGCCGACGCTGCCTACAACAGTGCAAATGGCAACAGGCAGGAACATCAGGCTGTAGGTCCGTGCTTGGCACGACATCCTTCAACTCTAGCAGGTGCATGTGTATCCGTCGTTGGAGGTGCAGCTGTACGGACAGCTGGCCGGGCAGATGCAGACCGCCCCGGCGCACGTCTGAAGCCCAAGGTTGCAGTAGCTGCCAGCCGCACACTGTATGGCCGATGTGCATGATCCGCTGTACTGCCTGCGCATGCACACGCCTCCGCTACAGTAGGAAGCCACGGAAATGGGGGAACCTGCGTCGCAGTCGCTGTTTCCACTGCACTGCGTGGCACATGCCGCTCCCTTGCAGGCGTACGGCGCGCACGCCATGTTCGAAGCGCCCCGGCACGTCCCTGTCCCATCGCACGTTCGCGCGGTCGTAGCGGTGCCCGCCGTGCATGAGGCGCTGGTACACTCCGTGCCACTTGACCACAGCCGACAACCACCGCTGCCATCACAGGTTCCATCTCGCCCACATGTGCTTGCCGAATCCTGTGTGCAGCTACCCTTCGGATCCGTCCCCGCGGGCACAGGAGAGCAGTACCCAGCATTGCCCGCCAGGTTGCATGTCGTGCAGATGCTCGTGCAAGCCGTCTCGCAGCAGACGCCATCCACACAAAAGCCGCGCTCGCACTGGCTGGCCTGCGTGCACGCCACGCCGACACCGAACTGGCCCTCGGCGTCAGGCGTTGGCGACGAGCCGTCAACCTCAGATGTGCTATCTGTTGCGTCGCCGACGGCAGCATCGTGGTAAAGCCCATCGGCGGGCTCCACTTCGGCAACCATCGGAACATCCGGTGGCGCATTTGGGGCATCCGACGGAGGCAGCAGGTCCAGAGTCGGGAAAGCCTTGTCTCCCCCTACGTCGAGGACGGTGCCACCGACGCTGTCATCGCCGCCATCCGTGAGCCGGATGCCCGGCGTGCTCAACTCTTCGGGATCGAAGGTGCAGGCGCCCATGGCCACCAAGATCGCGAGCGCCAATCCAAGGGATGTCTTCATGGTCAGTACCTCACGCTCGCAAGAATGCCGGCTGTTTGACCAGCGAGTGGGGCCACGAGCACCGGCCGACCCTCGACGAAGAACAGGATCCCGGTCGTGGCCGCGGCTGCGCCGGCAAGGCCCCAGAAGATGTTGGCGGTATCCTTGAGGGTGGTTATCGAGTCAATGTCGTTCCTGCTGCATGCGACCGTGCTCTGACTCGCGCTGCCGCACGATCTGTGCAGGCTGTCGAACCTCGACTCCATCCGCGCACCGAAGATCGCCGCTGCTCCCGTGAAGACGACCGCCGAGCCCGCCGCCACCCAGGTCCACTTGCGGCCTAGCCACCATCCCCGGTCTGCTTCGGCCGTGGGCCAAGCCTGGGCCGACCGAGTTTGCACGACCGCCGGGGCGGATGGGGGTGTGACCGCCAGGGGGGCGACCACTGCTCGTGGCCACAAGACCACGGTCTCAACCGTGCCGGCCCGGACATTCACGTCCTCCATCGCGAGTTCTCCAGTCGACTGTCTCGCCGTCACCTGGTGATTCCCCGGCGTGACCCTGACCGAATTTGTGAGCGGCGCGAGGCCCACCGACTTGCCGTCCACATCGATCTCTGCCCCAGTGGTGGTGCACTCGATGAACAGACCGCCCACCTTCGCTTTCAGGTCGGCCACCGACTTCTTGGCCTCGGCCGTCAGCTCGGGGGCGGCATCCTTGACCTCGGCTAGAAAGCGCTCGAAGGACTCGATCGCCTCGATCGGGCGGCCGATGTCGCGGCTGGCCTGCCCAATATTGAAGAACAGCTTCGGGCTCGCAAATTCCGCGTAGGCTTGCTTGAACCTCTCCAGCGCCTCGGCCGGGCTGCCACGGTAGTAGAGCTTCGTACCTTCCTTCAGCAAAACCTGAGCCCTGGCTTTGGCTTCTGGGCTGCTCGATTGCGCCGCAGTCTGCGCGAGAAACGCGAATAGGACGAAGGACACTGTGGTCATGGTCATAGCTCCTGGATGAGGCGTCGCTTGGCGCGAAGCTTCGGAGACCTGTGCTTGGGAGCGCTCTCAGACGGATTGACAGAGCCGCCGATCTTCCCAATGGGAGTGTGGTCGGATGCTGGCAGGGGCGGCTCGGGGGATAGCGGCTGGGGAATGACAATGGGTCCACGGACAGGCGCAGGGGGCATGACCGGCATATTCGGCGAGACCGGCACACCCGTCGGCTGATTGGCAGCGGGCTTCGATGGGCCTCCGCGGGGCGTTAGCAAGAGAAAACTGCCCACCAACAGGATGAGCCCAACTGTTGCAGCGATGGCGTACACCGGCTTGAATCGCCGCCCTGAGGCGACCCTCATCTGTTCGCCCGCGGTCTGTGAGAACGTCGTGACCTGCTTCGCAGTGTCGCGCAGGGGCTCATCCGCCTCTCCTGCGAGCAGGGTGGCCCCTATGCCCGATGCCGGCCTGCCGTGCTTGATCTTATCCTTTGTGACCGGACTCCTCGAAACCAGCACCGGTAGCGACGTGACCTCCGCCGGTCGCCCCAACGCCGCAGCACCAATCGCCCGGGAGAAATCGGTTATCGAGGGGAATCTGTCAGCCATCTGCTTGGATAGCGCACGCCGGAGCACAAGTTCCACATCAGGTGGCAGGTCAGGGGCCCGCTTTGACAGCGGCTGCGGCTCCAAATTGATGATCTGATAGAGCAGCACCGACAACTCGTCCGCCGCGAATGGAGACCGGCCCGATAGCATTTCCCAGGTGATGCAGGCGAGCGCCCACTGGTCGGTTCGGTGATCAATCTCATCAACCATGCCAGTCGCCTGTTCTGGAGACATGTAGTTCGGGGTGCCCAGGATGGACAGCGCGCGGGTCAGCTTGGTGCGTGCTGCCTTCATCTTCGAGATGCCGAAGTCCAGCACCTTCACGAAGTCCGGCTCGCCCGCCATCTGCAAAAGGAAGATATTGGCGGGCTTCAGGTCGCGATGGACAACTTCCTTGGCGTGGGTGGCGGCAAGAGCCGATGCAACCTGCCTCGTGATGTGGACCGCAGTATCGATTGCCAGCCGCCCATCGCGCCGGATACGGTGCTCAAGGTCCTCGCCTTCGAGGTGCTCCATCACGAGGTAGGGCTCGCCCGTCTGGGCCATCCCAAAGTCGATGATGGTGACCAAGTGGGCGTGCCCGAGCAGGGACGTAATCTCGGCCTCGCGATGAAAACGAGCAAGCGCTTCGCCGTTGGCCGCCAGCTCGCGCGACATCACCTTGACGGCGACTCGTTTGTTGAGGCGTAGCTGGACCGCCTCGTACACGGCTCCCATTCCACCTTCCCCAAGCAGACGCGTGATGCGGTACGCGCCTTCCAGGACGGTCCCCACCAAGCTACCCGTGGTCTGTTCAGATCCGCTCATCGGGGTGTCTCCTCAACCCGTCCAGCCCGACTTGAAGTGTGCTCGGTCATCCATTATCACGCGAGGTGAAGCCACGCCACTATTGTATCCTATGGCATCTGTTTCCGAAACACCGCGCGGGATAGGCCGAGCAGCAGATGCGCCCGGCCCGTGTCGTCCAAGTCCAGCATTACCTCGCCGCCAACATTCGGAGGACACGGGCACGGCTGGGATTGACGCAGGAAGCCCTTGCCGAAAAGGCCGGCCTCGGTCCGGTTCACCTGCGCAGTATCGAACGCGGGGTCGAGAACATTACGCTCGCCACATTGGTCGCCATCGCGGACGCCCTGGAGATCCCGCCTGGGCGGCTGCTGCGCAAGGCAGTCCTGGCGCTCTTGCGCCCGGGACGGCCGCGGACGCGTCAACGGGCAACCCGTCGGCCCTCGAAGGTATGAGGTCGCCGGCCATGGCGAGCAGACTCTCAGCCATTTTCATCAGTCCAACTTTCGAACAAGCCGTGCCGCGTTGCGAGCGACGATCGTAGAGCCCTCAAAACAGCAAACCGGGAATCTTCTTCGTTACGCCTCTGGCATAGTCGATAATTCCGACTGCCATATTCCTCACTATGGCTGGGTCACTCGGCAATCGCGCCCGCAACACGTGGTCGCGCAATTTGCTCAACCGCGCGCGACTCGGGCGCCTCGTCGTGGCGTAAGCGGCGTGGTCGGGGTCGTCGGCAGTGAGCTGCTCTTGCAGCAAGTCTTGCATCGTCGGGAGAGGCTTCCCCTCCTCCCTCGTGTGCCTGGCCTGCAACTTTGCCCATAGGTCCAGCGCCCCCACTCCCGCCGCCTTCAGCCGTTGGAGGCGGGGCAGCGTCAGCATGGGGTGGCGCTGGCGCCACGCCTCAATGATGGGAAGCGGCAATTTCAAATAGGAGAGCAGCAAGTAGACATGCTGTTCGGTGTACCCCGTCCGCTGCGCCAGCTCGCGCACTGGGAGCCCGAGTCCTCGCATGTGTTCCAACGCCGAGGCAAGTTCCCACGTGCTTAGGTCACGACGCCCGAGATTCTCAAGGAGATTGACCATATGAGCGTCACACGGGCTATCGCACTCGACCACCGATACTCGGATGCTCACCCAGCCCAGCTCCGCAGCGGCGCGATGCCGGCGCGAACCTGCAAGCAAGACATAGTGTCCCTCGATGTGGGGGGAACGCTGGACGGTGACAGGGTTGATCAGCCCCTCGCGCGACATGGACTCTTTTAG
>CAWGPW010000037.1:0-283813 GCA_963824555.1 uncultured delta proteobacterium
ATCTTCCTGATCTCAGCGCTCGCGTGTGCGCTGTCGATGAGACGGGCACGAGCGCGGGGGCATCGTGCACATATAGATCTCAGGTAAAGCAGCGCGCCTGCGGCTCGGCGACAGGTCCGAGGTCGGCTCCGTGACAGCGGGCTGCCGAAAGGCGGGCGGACCCGCGAAGCCACGCGCAAGACCTGCCCCCCTGCGCCCGTTGATTGACCGATGCAGCGCTCAGATTACGCTCTGCCCCGGGTGATCTCGGTGATCGGCGCGCGGCCGGAGATCATCCAGGCCGCGCCGGTGAGCGCGCGCGCTGGCCGGGGTCGTGGAGGAGATCCTCGTCCACACAGGACAGCACTACGACGAGACGATGTCGGAGCGGTCAGATCCTGGCGACGCGGCTGCCGCGCCCCGATTACAACCTTGCGGTCGGCTCGCTGCCTCGCCGCCGAGCAGGTCGCGCTCGCGCAGCAGCGGCTGGCGAGCTGATCGAGCGCGAGCGGCCCGACGCAGTGATCGTCCGCGGCGACACCAATGCGACGCTGTCGGGCGCCCGCGCCGCGGCCGAGCGCCGGCGTGCCCTGATCCACATCGAGGCAGGCCTGCGCTCGCGCCGGATCGGACATGCCCGAGGAGCACAACCGGATCGAGACCGATCGGCTCTCCGACGTCCTCTTCGCGCCGACCGAGGGCGCGCGCGCAAACCTGCTCGCGGAGCGGGTGCGCCGGCGAGATCCACGTCACCGGCGACCCGCTCTGCGACATCCTCGAGTCCTGGCGCGACCGGGTCACTCCCGGCGGTGGCGAGTACCTGCTGGCGACCGTCCACCGCAACTACAACACCGATGACTCGGCAGCGGCTGCAGGCGGTGCTCGACTGCCTGGCCGCTCGCCAGTGGACGGTGATCTTCCCGGTCCACCCGCGGACCCGCGCGCGCATCGAGCGAATGGGGGCTGCGCGGTGCCCGCGCAACGTCGAGGCTGATCGACCCGGTTCCCTACACGCGGATGCTCGAGCTCGAGCGCGGCGCGCATGGCGATCGCGACCGACTCCGGCGGTGTCCAGCGCGAGGCCTACCTGTGGGGCGTGCGCTGCGTCACGCTGCGTGAGGAGACCGAATGGGTCGACACCGTCCAGGCCGGCTGGAACACGGTGGTCGGTGTGGACGCCGATGCGTTCGCGGACGCGCTGGAGCGGCCGACGCCGGCCGAGCGTCCGCCGATCTTCGGAGACGGCAACGCTGCGCGACGATCGCGCGGATCGTGGCCGAGTTGCTGCGCGAGTCGCGATGGAGGTAGTGGCATGAGTCAGCTGAACGTCGCGGTGGTCGGGGCCGGGCGCATGGGCTCGTTCCACATCGAGACGCTGGAGAAGATCGAGACGACCAAGCTGGTCGCGATCGCCGATCCCGACGAGGCGACTCGCGCGCGAGCGGATCGGCCGGCGCCCGATCGACATGGTCGCGACTATCGCGACATGATCTCGCGCCGACGAGATCGACGCCGTGTGCATCTGCGCACCGTCGAAGCGCCACGCCGCGGTGGCGCTGGACGCGATCGCCGCCGGCAAGCACGTGTTCGTCGAGAAGCCGATCGCCACGACCCTCGCAGGACGGGCTGCGGATGGCCGCAGCGGCGCGCGAGGCCGGGCGTCAAGCTGATGGTCGGCCACATCGAGCGTTTCAACCCGGCGGTCGCGAAGCTCGCCGAGCTGGTCGCCGAGGGTCGGCTCGGCCGGGTCTACCGCGTCCACGCGACCCGCGTCGGGCCGCTGCCGACGAGGATCCTCGACGCCGGCGTGACGATCGACCTCGCGACGCACGACCTCGACATCATGCAGTTCGTGCTCGGGCGCGGCGATCAGCGAGCATCTACGCTGAGGGAAGCCGCTTCATGCATCCCAGCCAGGAGGACATGATCTCCTGCCTGCTGCGCTTCGGCGATGGCGGGCCGATGGGCCTGCTCGACGTCAACTGGCTGACGCCGGAGAAGCGCGCGAGCTGACCGTGATCGGCGAGAGCGGCATGCTGCAGCGCCTCCTACCTGACCCAGGACGTGTGGTTCACCGAATCGCGCGACCGCGCCGACCGGGCTGGGACGAGCTGGCTCGGGTCCGCGGCGACGCCGAAGGGGCCGCGGTGCGGTTCGCGCTGCGTCGGGTCGAGCCGCTGCGCGCCGAGCTCGAGGCGTTCGCCGACTGCGTCCTCGAGGACACGCCGGAGCCGATCAGCGCCCACGACGGCTGCCGCGCGCTGGCCGCGGCGCTCGCCGTGCGCGATTCGGCCGCGAACTCGCGGCCCATCAAGCTGCTCGACATGCCCGGAGAGCGCCGTGCCGCTGCGAGGCCGTAGCGTGAGCGAGGATCCGATGATTCGCTTCGTAATACCCGCCTATAACGAGCGGGAGAACATCCCTAACCTGATGGCGGACCTGGCGCCGCGTGCGCTCGGAGCTCGGCGCCCGGATGATCTTCGTCGACGACGGGTCGACCGACGGGACCGCCGAGGTGATCGAGGAGCATCGCGACGGCCTGCACCTCGCGATCGTCCGGCACAAGCGTCAACCGCGGTCTCGGGACGGCGATCAACTCCGGGCTGCGCGCCGCGCTCGGCGAGTCCTCAGGACGACGACGCGATCGTCACGCTGGAGGCCGACAACACGTCCGATCTCGACGACCTGCCGCGGATGCTCGAGCAGTTCGAGCAGGGCAACGACATCGTGCTGGCCTCGGTCTACGCTCCGGGCGGCGAGATCATCGGGGTCGCGCCGTGGCGCCTGGCGGCCTCGAGGTCGGTGTCGAACGCGTTCCGCTACGCGGGCGGGCTGCGGGAGGTCCACACGCTCAGCTCGCTGTACCGCGTCTACCGCGCCGGCACGCTGCGCCGCGCCGCCGAGACCTACGGCTACCTGCTCGTGCGGGAGCCGGGCTTCGCGGCCAACGTCGAGCTGCTGCTGAAGCTCTACAACGCGGGCGCGAACGTTGCCGAGGTGCCGACGGTCAACGACTGGGCGCGCCGCCTGGGCGTCTCGAAGATGAACCTGCGGCCGACGGTGATGGCCTACGGGCGGCTGATGGCCGCGCACCTCGTCGGACGGATCCAGCCGCCGCCGATCTCGCCGCTGTCGAGGGAGCAATGAGCGACGGCCACGACATTCGGCATCGTCGGCGCCGGCGTCCTCGGCACCGTCCTGGCGCTGCGTCTCGCCGAGGCCGGCGCCGCGTGACGCTGCTCGAACGCGCGCCGACGCGCCGGCGGCCTCGCCGGCGCGTTGGACTTCGGCGGCCACGGGTCGACCGCTTCTACCACGTGATCGTGCCCGTCCGACGCGCGCATGATCGCGCTCTGGCGAGGAGCTCGGGCTCGCCGACGAGCTTCAGCTTCAGCCCAGTCGGCGCCGGCTTCTTCGTCGACGGTCGAGATGCACCCATTCAACGGGGTCGCTGACTTCGCTGCGGTTCGCGCCGCTGTCGCCGCCCGCGCGCGCGCGGCTTGCCTGGTTCGTCGCGCAGTGCCAGCTGCGACGCGACTACGCGCCGCTGGAGCAGACGCCGCTGATCGACTGGTTGACCCGGCACTGCGGCCGGGAGGTCGTCGAGCGGATCTGGAAGCCGCTGCTGGACTCCCGCTTCGACTGGGAGCTACGACGAGCTTCCGGCCACCTACCTCTGGGCGCGCACCAACCGGATGCGCAGCGCCCGGCGGACGGAGGCGGCGAGACGATGGGTTGCCTCAACGGGCGGCCACGAGCGGCTGGTCGAGCGAAGTCGCACACCGTGCCCAGGCGCTCGGGTGTCGAGATCCGCCTCGGCGCCGGGGTGCAGGGCCTCGCCTGCGATTCGGAGCGACGGCGTTCGGGCGTGCGAGTCGACGGCGAGCGAGCTGCGCTTCGACCTGACGATCGCGACACTGCAGCCGCCAGCGCTGGCGCGCCTGCTGCCCGAGCCACTGCAGGATCTGCTGCGCGCCTACCCGAAGCGCTACCTCGGGTCGTCTGCCTGATCCTCAAGGTGCGCCAGTCGGTGCTGCCGTACTACTCGGTCAACATCTGCGATCCGACGCCGATCACGACCGTGGTCGAGACCTCCCACGTGGTCGGGACCGACCACACCGACGGGCTGCGGCTGCTGTACCTGCCCAAGTACTGCGAGGCGACGCGCCCCGGAGTTCACCGAGGACGACGAGTCGATCTACCGACGCTTCACGCGCGATGCTCGTAGCGGCTCGCGCCCGGCCTTCAGCCACGACGACGTCGTCGACTGGACCGTCCAGCGGGCGCGGCTGGTCGAGCCGGTCCACGCGCTCGGGCACGACCCCCGGGTCGCGCCGACGTGGCCGGGCGTCGAGGGCTGGCGCTGGCCAGCGCCAGCCAGGTCTATCCGCGACTGCTCAACGGCGAGTCGATCGTGGGGCTCGCCGAGCAGGTGACCTCAGAGATCGTCGCGCGCCACGGCGGGCCGCCTCGCGCGTCGAGTCCCGCCCCGACCGTTGTGTCCGCATGAGCCCGCGAGCGCTGTGTGTGCCGGTCGCCGTCGCGGCGCTGCTCGCCGCCGGCTGCGGCAGCGCGTCGCGCGGGGGTTCGGCGGCGCCCTCGGGCGCCACCGGTCACACGGCCTCGCAGACGGCCGCTCACACGGGCACGCAGACGGCTACGCAGACGGCCGGGCACTCGGTCACGCAGACGGCCGGGGACGCCGCCGGGCACTCGGCGGGGCGCGCCGCCCGCCCGACGGCCCGGCACGCGGTGGCGTTGGCGCCTGCGCGCAAGTACCTGGTCGCGCGGGCGAGAGTTCCCCACGACGACGACGAGGCGTCCGAGTACGTGCGCCCGGCCCACAACCGCACGTCGTCCTATCGGGTTACGCTGAGCGGCGACCGCCCGGGCGCGCGTAGCGGCGCTGGCGGGGCGACCGCTGTCGTCTTGGTGCGCCCTAACCGGGTCTGCTGGCGCTTCGGCACGTTCCCGCGCCGCGCCGTCGCCAGTCGCGCGTTAGGCCGAACCCGGGTCGCGCCGGCTCCGTCGGTGGCGACGATCCGCTCAGGCGGACGCGGCAGCTCCGGACCTGTCGTGGTCGTGCTCGGCGCGCGGTTCACGCAGCGCGGGTGCATCGCCGTCAGGCCGGTGGTGGCCAACTCAATCGCGGCCGCACCCTACTACTACTACCTGAGCGTCGTCACTGCCCGGGATCGCATGGGCGCGTTTCGCGGTCAGCTATAGCCGCGGCCACGCACCCGCGTCGGTGAAAGTCGGGGACAGCCCCGAAAATGCGGCGCCGCCGCGCCGCTGATATCGTGCCGACGATTCGCAACGGGCGGACGTTGGCACGCGTATGTGTACGCGCGCACATCCGACGCTCCGAGGCGGTAGACCATCGAGGGTTATCCAGAGCCATCGACGGTTATCCAGAGCCAACGACAGTCACGCGGGAGGGATCGGATGCGGCGAGTGGCGGTTTTCTGCGTCCTATATCTGCTGATCATCGCGGCGGGCGCCGAGGGCGCGCCGCTCGGAAACGCAGCCGTCTTGAGCGCGGCGCGCGCCCCGGCTCGTCACGTCGCCTTGGCGACCCAGCCACGCGCTCGGCACAGAGCGGCCCCGCGCGCTCGAGGCGGCACCCCCGGGTTCTGCTCGGCCGACGCGCGATCGGCGCAAGCCCGGTCGGAGTGCGGCGGGGACGGCCCGGGCTTTCCGGTTCGTGGCTCGCAGGTCGGGCACGGTTTCGAAGATCGGGCTCTACGTCGGCTCGCACACCCGCGCGAGGCGGATCATCGCTGGCGTGTATTCCAGCCGGCACGGAGCTCCGGGCACGAGGCTCACGTCAGGAACGCGCGTGTCGCCGAAAGCCGGCGCATGGGATGGGATCACGGTCCGTCCCATGCCTCTGGTCTCGGGAAGGACGTATTGGCTGGCGGTCCTGAGCCCGCGGGGGGCGCTGCATTTCCGGCACCAGGGCGGGCGGTCCTGCACCAGCCAGCGCTCGCGCGGGCGCGCGCTGGGGACGCTGCCGTCAGCCTGGAGACGGGGTCACCGGTCACGCACCTGTCAGATCTCGGCCTACGCTCGCGGGAGGGCTCGGAGGCGGCATCGCGGTTCCCCGCCGGTTGCCCCGCCGCCGGTTGCCCCGCCGCCGGTTGCCCCGCCGCCGGTTGCCCCGACGGGCGTCAAGTGCACCTCGACGGTGTCGAGCATGACCGCGTTGCGGAGTTCGGTGGCGAGCGCGGCGGGTGGGTCGGTGATCTGTATCGCTCCTGGGTCCTACACGGGGTTGAGCCTGTCGGGTGCGCACAGCAGCGATGTGGTGGTCGAGCCTGAGCCGTCGCTTGACCCGCGGGGGGCGGGCCGGGTCACGATCGGGCTGAGCTCGACGGTGACCAACGGCACTGGGGGGGCGGTGGCGGGCGCGATCGCGCCGGGTTCGAGTCATATCGTGCTGCGCAACCTGTACTTCACCTACGCGCTGAGCATCGGCGCCGGCAGCTCGTTCATCACGGTGGCTGATGACGATTTCACCCAGGTCGGGAACGGGGACGGCATGATGATCGACTTCATCACGTCTGACTGCACGGTTCCGAATGCGCCAACGTGGCCCGGCTGTAAGCCGTTGGCGCCGGTGAGCGACGTGACGATCGCCGGCAACAACTTTCACGGCATCAATTCCGAAGGCGCTGACGTGCTGCATACAAACAATTTCCGTGACCTCCGTGTGACCGGTAACGAGATCTCCGGTGCGGTTGAGGACGGTAATCATGTCGATTGCCTGCAGAACGTATTCGGGGGCAGCGGGCTGGTGTTCGATCACAACTACGAGCACGACAACGAGTGCCAGGGGATCTTCCTCAAAGATGGGGATGTCAGCAACGTCAGCTTCAATGACAATCTGTTCGTGCGCGATCAGCTGCCGGCGGTGAACGGGGGTTCGAGCGCCAGCCTCAGCCAGATCCTCAACACGGCTGGCGTCATCGCCGAGCACAACACGATCTGGGACGGTAAGGGGCTGGCGTTGCGGTGTCTGGGCTCGAGTGTTCCGTGCACGGCAACGGTCGATCACAACCTGTTCTCGTATCTGAACAACGGCAGTCAGGGCGACGCGATCCGTTACACGTGGAGCGAGTCAAACAACATCTTCGGCCACGCGCCGTTGACGTTCAGCCCGAACTCCAGCGACCGGGTCAACGCCGCGCCCGCCTTCGCGTGCGGTTCTGGTTGCGGCAACGGCACGATCGCGGGGGATGACTACCGCTTGGCCAACAATCCCCAGGGCATCGGGATCGACTGGGCGCCCAGCCAGTACACCTATGGACCACACTGATCGCAACGAAAGAACGGCAGCGCGCCAGCGTTCTTTGTTTGGATGCCTTCGCGTGCAGAGGATCGCTGGACCGGCGATCAGGTCGGATCTCCGTCGCCCGCCCAGGAATGTCGCGTGCCCAAGGTCGCTTGAGCCGCACCCGCGCGACGTGATCCGGCATGACAAGCCACGAGCGATCTCTCAGTCGCAAGGGCCTGCGCCTGCGCCTTGCTCTGGGGGGCATCCTGGGTGCCGGCCTGGTGGCGCTAGGCGTGGCCGCGGTGCTGTCGACCACAACGGGGCCGGGCTGCTCAGCACATCAACCGCGTAGGGCGAGCTGCACTTCGGCGCTGCACCGGGACCACCGCGCGATCGACCGGCGCGCGCCAAGCGGCCGTCACTCCGCCGGCGGGTCGCCTGCGGCGGCGCTGCCGCGGTGCTCGGCCATGGTGTCGAGCATGGACGCGTTAGGGAGTTCGGTGGCGAGCGCGGCGGCTGGGTCGGTGATCTGTATCGCTCCTGGGTCCTACACGGGATTGAGCCTGTCGGGTGCGCACAGCAGCGATGTGGTGGTCGAGCCTGAGCCGTCGCTTGACCCGCGGGGCGGGCCGGGTCACGATCGGGCTGAGCTCGACGGTGACCAACGGCACTGGGGGGCGGTGGCGGGCGCGATCGCGCCGGGTTCGAGTCATATCGTGCTGCGCAACCTGTACTTCACCTCCGAGCTGAGCATCGGAGCCGGCAGCTCGTTCATCACGGTGGCTGATGACGATTTCACCCAGATCGGGGATGGCAAAGGCATGATGATCGACTTCATCACGTCTGACTGCACGGTTCCGAATGCGCCGACGTGGCCCAGCTGTACGCCGTTGGCGCCGGTGAGCGACGTGACGATCGCCGGCAACCGTTTCCACGGCATCGTCCGCACCGGGACCGACGTGCTGCATACGAACAATTTCCGTGACCTGCGTGTGACCGGTAACGAGATCTCCGGTGCGGTTGAGGACGGTAATCATGTCGATTGCCTGCAGAACGTGTTCGGGGGCAGCGGGCTGGTGTTCGATCACAACTACGAGCACGACAACGAGTGCCAGGGGATCTTCCTCAGAACGATGGGGACATCACCGACGTCCGCTTCGACGACAACCTGTTCCTGCGAGACGACCTGCCGGCCGTCAACGGGGGCTCGAGCGACAGTCCAGCCAGATCCTCAACACGGCCGGCGTCATCGCCGAGCACAACACGATCTGGGACGGTAAGGGGCTGGTGATGCGGTGTCTGGCCTCGAGCGTGCCATGTACGGCAACGGTCGATCACAACCTGTTCTCGTTTCTGAACAACGGCAGCGAGGGCGACGCGACCCGGTATCGGTGGAGCGAGTCAGACAACATCTTCGGCCACGCCCCGTGGACGTTCTCGCTTCATCCCGGCGATCTCGTCAGCGCCGATCCGAGCTTCGTGTGCGCGCCGCACTGCGGCGACGGAACGCTCGCAGGGGATGACTACCGCTTGGCCGACAATTCCCAGGGGATCGGGATCGACTGGGCGCCCGCCCAGCAGACCTACGGACCGCGGTGAGCGCGGTCGGGGGTGGGGCCGCTGCGGTGCGCGCGGCCGGCGGCGAGCCGGGCCCGGAGACGCCCGCCGCGGCGCCAGACCGGCCGGCGGGCGCGCTCAACGGCGCGCGCGGCGCCCGCGCGTCGGCCGTCGCTCAGCCACTGGACCGGGACGCGCGCCAGGAGCGCCCGGCAGTCGCCGTGACGCAACGCGTCCACGCACGCCGCCGCGGTGACCGGTCCGGCGACCGTGAGTTCCATCGCCAGCGGGAAGGTCTGCTCGGGACGGTGCAGGTCAAGCGCGACGGTGCCGACCAGGCCGTGCTCGGCGACCCGCGCGACCGCCCACGGGTTCGGCGCCCAGCCGTCCTATTTGCGGGTCCAGATCTCGATCCCCGCGCATAGCTCGAGCCACGCGGGGTCGATCACCCGCCAGGCCTCGCGGCGCACCGGGTGCGCGATCACGGACGCGCCGCCGTGGGCGAGACGCGCCGCAGCAGTTCGATCGTCGCGACCTGACCATCGACGAACGGAACCGCGCCCCAGGTCGGAACGTGCACTCGATCGGCCGCGTCGGCGTACTCGATCCCCGGGATCATCAGCGCGCCGTATTCCGATGCCCGCGCGCAGGCGTCGTCGTAGCGTGCTTTCGCTCGGCGGTGAAGCCGCGGTCGTGCTCGCAGATGAAGACGGCGTCGTAGCCGCGCTGCGCGACAGAGTCGACGCCAGCTCGGGCAGCGGGCAACTGAGCCGTCGTAGGACCAGTCGGAGTGGACGTGAACGCCGCGCGGACGCGGGTCATCGGCGCCTCGCCCTCGTCTATGGCGACGTCCGCACGCGTCGTAGACGAAAGCCGTCCGCCCGGCGTCCGAGGTTGTACCAGTCGTGCCGCGACGGGGTCGCGCCAGCGAGCGCACGTGCCAGCGCCCGGCCACCGCACCGGCCGACCGGGGACCGCGCAGGACGAACAGCGAGGTGCATCAGCTCGCGACCGAGATTACGGCACAGCATGCCCTGCGAACGGCGGCGGCTCGGGCAGGGGCGCCGGCAGGATCGAGAGCGCGAGCCAGCGCCCACGCGGGTACTCGAGCCAGCGCGCCGCGACAGCGCGAGGCTGCCCCACGGGGCGCCCGTTGAGCTCGATGAACCAGCGGTACCGCTCCGTCGCGCAGCAGCTCGACCATGAACATGCCGCGCCAGCCGGCGTCCCGCGAGAATCGCCGGACCTGCTCCGGCCAGATCCGGCGCCCACGGGCGCAGAGCGCAGGCGCTCGAGCCGGAGCCCGAGGGGTTCATCATCCGCACACGCCGGTGGGCGCTCAGGTGGTGCACACCGGCCGGCGTCAGCGAGCCCGAACACCCCGTCCCTACCCCGACGGCTGCGCTGGAGCAGCACCGGCGTTCCTCCCCCGGCGCCACGCACGATCGGTCGAGCTCGGTCAGCGCTAGAGTCTACGCGCCGGGACTGAGCCGGCGGGTCCGGCCGCCGGCGGCTCCACCGCGAGCGCGGGCTTGAGGACGGCCGGCAGCGGCGAATCGCGGGCGGCGGCCCCGCCGGCCGTCGAGCTCCACCCATCGCGGCACTGCGAATCCGGCCGCCGAGCGCGCCGCGAACTGCATGCGTTTGTCGAGCGCGAGCTGCGCCTGCGGCCCGCGCGGCCCGGCCACAAGTGACTCAAGTCGGCCCCGAGGGCGCGGTCGCACACGAGCACTGCCGGTCGTTGAGTGGCATACTCACGTCTATGGGCATCCGCCAGCGACCGTACCTCGTGCAGACAGGCGTCGAGATCGCGTTCGGGCGCCGTAACCTCGTGAAGGGCAACGCCCTTCACCCGAGTCGAGCGCGACAGGCTGCGGCCGCGGCGGACTTGAAAGCCGCCACGTCATAGCGCGGGCCGCGAGCGAGGCTCGCTGCCACCTCGGGTGCCGCCAGTGCGTCACCGAACCCGATGAGGACCGATCGACGTCCGGCTCATCGTCAGCGAGCGCTTCTAGGTAACCTTGGGGATCGACAGGACCCGGCGCGGCCCGGCCCGGCTGCGACCATCGAGGCCAATGAGCGAGCGGCCGGTCGAAGGTAACCGTCGTCCTCGACTGCCAGCCACTGCCGTTGACGTGGTCGCCCCGCTGTCGCTGGTGTAAGACGCGGCCGGTAGCCGGCGCGCCGCGCGCCCGCAGGACACGGCGGTCGTAGGACCCGAACGGACATGCGACGTCGGTGACGTCGGTGTCGAGGACCGTCGAAAGTTCCTCGCGGGAGCCGCCAGTTCGGCACGAGCTCCGCGTCGGGAAGGCAGTCGCCAGTCGCGATGGTGCAGGCCGTGGCTGCCGATCGCCATCCCCGCCCGTGCAGGCGGCGAACGTGCTGCGCGAGCGACACGCCCGGGCGCGCCGAACTCTCCCGCCAGCACGAAGAACTCCGCCCTCTGGCCCCGGTCGGCCAGCGCCGGCAGAGCCTGCTCCACGTCCGACAGGTTGGCGTCGTCAAACGTCAACCTCACGCCAGCGGCCGGCAGCGCGTCGAGCACCGCCTGGAGCCAGCTGACCGGCGTCCACACCGTGCGCTCCGACGCCGAGACGTGCGACGGGGGCTCGCCGAGCCCATGGAAGGTGACGACGTGAGGATCATGCTCGATGGGCCACGAGGCGTCCGAACGGGACGGAGCCGCGGCGCCAACGCCGGAGGACCGAGCAGCATCCGGTGGCGCAGCTCGCGGCGGGTAAAGCGGCGAAACGCCAGGTCCGGGACTCGTTCGGTGCGGCTGGCCGCGGCCCGGGCGTAGCCGTACAGGAACGCCGCCCCGGACAGCCCGCGGGGTCGATAGCGCGCGGCAACCTTCAGCGACCGCAACAGCACCCACGACGGGTTGTAGTGAGCGATGTAGGCGCACTCTCCGTGCCGCGCGCGCCCGCGCAGCGCTCCGTCAGCGGTGCCGATCGGGCGATGGTGGACCGACACGAGCTCGGCGAACGAGCGGGTCTCGAACCCTCGCATTCGCGCGTACGTTTCGTCGATCGTGTCCCAGCCAAGTCGCTCCTGGATCCCGCCGATCGCTTCGTAGCACTCGCGTGCGTAGCACTTCAGCGCACCGTGCACGTGGTTCGGGGGGATCATGATCGGCCGCCGGGCGCCGTCTGCGGTCGGCTCGACCAGCACGCCGCCGGCCAGCCCCAATCGCGGCCGGGCCGCGAACAGCCCGGCGATCCGGCGCAGGTAGTCCGGCGGCAGCTCGATGTCGCCGTCGAGCTTCATCACGTGGGAGAACTCCCGCCAGTCGACCTCGCGCAGGCCGCGGTTGAAGTTGCGGGGCGCGGCCCCGCGCGCGAGCCGGTCTCGCGCCCGCCGATCGGCGGAGCTCTCACGAGGGGCGGCGACGACGGTCATGAACGGCACCGCGGGGGCGAGCGAGTGCAGCAATTCGAGGGTGCCGTCGTCGGAGCCGTCGTCGATCACGATCCATCGCGACGGCTTGAGCTGCTGTGCCGCGACGGCGTCCACGACCCGCTCGATATGGGCCGCTTCATTGCGGACGGGCGAGACGATCACGATATTCGCTCTGTTCGGCATGATCAATGGTCAGTGGACGCCAACTGCCGTCCTCCGACCGATAAACGGCGGATCCGGGCTATCGCTTGCGCGGTCGCCCCTGCGTGCGCTGCGTTGCGGCGGCCGTCTGCGAGGACGCACAAGAATTGCTCCGGTCCGGACGTTGATCGACCAGCGTGAGCGCCACCACCACACCAGCCTTCCGTGCCCGACCGGGCCGGCTCGCAGTCCGCGCTGCCCGCCGGCTGCGGTCGCTGCCCTATCCGCCTCGGCTCGAGGCCGCTCGCGCTCGGACGGCGAAGCTTCTCTGGACCGCGTACGAGGCGCGGCTCGTCCGGACCCCAGTTCGTTACACGTTCCGTGAGCTCGTCCGCCCTGAGCCGGCGGACTACGAGTTGCGCAAAGGCGGCGGCCGGATCTCGCTGCGCCACCGCAGCGGCGACATCGACATCTTCCGCAAGTTCCACGGTTACGGCTACTACGACTGGCCGCCGGAGGTGCTCGCGCGTCTCGAGGTGCTCGATCGGCCGCTGAACGTGCTCGATCTCGGCGCCAACATCGGGATGTTCGCCGTGCACACGCGCGCGCGCCTGCCGGTCGCGCGCGTCGTCGCCTTCGAGCCCGACCCCGCCAACGCGGCGGTGCTCGAGCGGGTGCTCGGCGCCAATGGCGGCGATTGGCGGATCGTGCCTGCGTGCGCGTCGAACCGCGACGGGACAGCGATGTTCCGCACGGGCGCCCACAACTTCTCGCGGATCGAGAGCGGCGGCGACCGAGCCGTCCCGACGATCGACGTGTTCGAGCACATCGCCGGCGCCGACCTCGTGAAGATGAACATCGAGGGCAGCGAGTGGGAGGTCCTTGCCGATCCTCGGCTGGCAGACACATCGGCGGTGTGGATCGTCGAGTACCACCGTATCCGCAATCCCGAGGCCGACATCACGGCGGCTGCGCGTGGCGCGTTCGAGCGCTGCGGCTACACAACACTGTCCGCGATCGCGCACCACGGGAACGGCTTGCTGTGGGCGTGGAGGCCGTCGGCGCGCTGACGCGCTCGGCGGTTGCGGCAGGTGAAAAAAAGCCGTGGTACAGGCGCGTTCTGTGGTCATGCGGCCTGACGTGCTCGACGAGGCCGACCTCGCGGTCGTGATCGTGTCGCACAACGACGCGCAATGGCTCGAGCCGTGCCTGTCCAGCGTGTTCGCCCACGCCGGCGGCGCGCGACTCGACGTCGTCGTGGTCGACGCCGACTCGGATGACGGCACCCGCGAGCTGGTCGAATCCCGGTTCGAAGACGTCCGCGTGATCACCGTGCCCAACCGCGGGTTCGCCTCCGGTAACAACCGCGGATTGGAGATCACGACCGCTCGCTACGTTCTGTTCCTCAATCCCGATACCGAGGTGCGCGAGGGAACGTTTTGCCAGCTGCTGCGGTGGCTTGACCGACGCCCCGAGGTAGGGCTGGTCGGGGTCAGGCAGTTCACGCCGGACGGCGAGTTGTTTCCAACGATCCGGCGATTTCCCAACGCCGCACGCGCGTTCGGTGAGGCGCTGCGCTCAGAGCGGTGGCCGGTGACGCCGTCATGGGGAGGCGAGCGGGTGCTGGACCGTAGGGTGTACGGGCGCGAGCAGGAGTGCGACTGGACCTCCGGCTCGTTCATGCTGGCGCGCCGCGCGGCGCTGCATAGCTCGGGGATGCTCGACGAGCGCTTCTTCCTCTATTCCGAGGAGCCGGATCTGTGTCTGCGGTTCAAGCGCGACGGCTGGAAGGTGCTGCACCTTCCGTCGATGTCGATCACGCATCACGCCTGCAAGGGCGGGATCCAGCCACGGATGACGGCGCAGGAGCTATACGCACGCCGCCAGTACGCGCGCAAGCACTTCGCGTCGCCGCATCGCGGCGCGTATCTGGCGGCGCTTGCGCTCCGGCACCTCGTCGGCGCGTGGAGCGCTGGCTCAGACTCCGAGCTCGCGGCCCGACGGGAGGCGTCACTGCTGGCGCTGCGTACGCTGGCCGGTCGCGCGCAGCCGCCGTTTGGGCCGCCGCCCGCGACCGCGGCGCCGGCGGCGACACAGCCGAGCGCGCTCGGGGGCGCAGGGCGCAAGTTGGCGACGGGCAGCCACGTTGATCTGACACAAGCTACGGAGGTTCGCGGGTAATGCTCCAGGTACTGCGCGCGCGGTGGTATCTGACCGCCGCAGTCATCGTCGTCGCCATCGTGGCGGCGGCAGCTGTCAAGGTCAGCTCCAAGTCCGTGCCGACAGGCTCGGCGACGGTCCAGATCCTGGTCGACTCGCCGCAGTCGGCGCTCGCCGATCTCAAGCAGGATCCTGCTCCGCTGGTCACGCGCGCGCCCGTGTTCGCCCAGCTGATGACGAGCAACGCGATCCTCACCGACATCGCGCACGTGGCCGGCATCAACCCGAGCGCGCTGACGGCGGAGGGTCCGTACAGCGGCGGCGGCCAGCCCCTGGATGTTCCGACCCCGTCGCCGGCCCGTAGCGTGCAGGTCATCGCGGGCGGCGCGGCGTATCACTTCACGTTCGTTGCTGATGCCACGATCCCGATGGTCACAGCGTCGGTCGAGGGCCCGAACCCGGCTGCCGCGGGCAAGGTCGCCAATGCCGTCGCGCCCGGGGTCCGGACCTGGCTGAACGCGCTCGAAGGCGACGTCCCGGCCAACCACCGGGTGACGATCCGCCAGCTCGGCAACGCGCACGCCGGGTCGCTGGGCGGCAGTTCGACGACCACGCTGGCCGCGATCGTCGCGGTCGCGGTGCTGCTCGTCGGCATGCTGCTGATCGTTGCGGTCGACCGTCGCGCCCGGGCCAAGCCAGATTTCCCCAGCGCCGGAGTCAAGTTCGGCCCGCCCGGCTTTGACCCCGACCCGGCCCCGGTCAGCGTCGGCGCCGAGGCCAACGGCGGCGGCAGTCCGGATCTGTGGTTGCCCGAGGCTCAGCCCACGCGGCGTTCTGACCGCAACGGCGGGGGCGAGCACGGCAACGGCGTGCACGCGTGGCACGAGCGCGAGCTCGCGCAGCGCTCGAGCCGGACTTCGGACGACCGCTGATCACCGTGCCTGGCCCGCGGCTGGGTGAACGGATGCGCGGCGACTCCGAACACCGCAGCGCCGTCAGGCGCATCCGGAGCCTCCGCCCCGCTGCCGGCGACCTGGCGCGGTTCGGCGCGCTGTGTGCGCTCGCCGCGCTCGTATCGCTTCTGGTCTCCTACCGGGTCACGCTCGACCCGCTTGCGGTCACGCCGCGGGAGGTGCAGTTCTCGGCGGCCAAGGCCGAGCTGCTGGTCGACACGCCGAGCTCACAGCTCGGGGACCAGCGCCAGGACCCCCACCTGGGGCAGATTGCGCACCTTTCGGTGATGTACGCGCTGTTTCTCAAGAGCGACCTCGCGGAGCGGGTAGCGGCGGACGCGGCGGGCATCCCCGGGCGCGAGATCGCGGCCTCCGGACCGTTCAACCTGCTGATCGGGCGCACGAACTTCGCCCCCCAGGGCCCGCAGATCCCGAGCTCTCAGACGGTGGACAGCGACTACCGGCTGGTCGTCGACGTCGACGGCCGGGAACCGCTGCTGAGGCTCTACTCGCAGGCGCCGACCACCCGGCAGGCGGTCGCGATCGTCGACAGCATGCGCAGCCTGCTGATCCGTTACGTCGCCGGCCAGGAGAAACGGTACCCGCTGCCGGCGACGTTCCGCGGCGTCGTCCGGCCGCTCGGGCAGACGACGGGTGGCGTCGTCGATCCGGGCGCGCGCGCCGAGCTCGAGGGGTTCATCTTCTGCCTGGTGCTGGGGCTCGGCGGCTCGCTGATGCTGGCCCTGCGGCGCCGTCGTCGCCGTCCGCGGTCAGCGCTCGCGCTCGGCCGACTAGAGCCGTCCGGCGCCGCCGACGACGACTGGCCGCATACGCGACGGCTACTGCCATGGACGCTCGCCGCGTTCGTCGCGATGATCTTCTTAGTCCCGATCGACGCGATCTCGTTGCCGGTTCATCTGCCGCTCAACAGCAAGCCCGACCGCGCGTTTCTGGTCGCGATCGCACTGCTATGGGTCTCAACGCTGGCGATCGCGTCGGGCGCCGCGCGTCCGCGGCTTCAGCTCACCAAGGCGCATGTCGCGATCGTGTTGTTCGTGGTCGCGTGCCTGGCGAGCGTAGCGCTCAACTGGCACGCGCTCTCGGTCGACCAGGAGGTCGTCCCGGTGATCAAGAAGCTCGCGCTGCTGATCTCGTTCGTGGCCTTCTTCGTGATCGCCGCGTCGGTGCTGCGTCCGCGGGAGGTGCCGCGGTTCATCGAGCTGCTGGTCGCGCTGGGCGTGATCCTTGCGATCTGCACGCTGATCGAGCGCGCGTTCAAGTACGATCCGTTCTACGCCCTGTGGGGCAAGCTGCTGCCGGTCTCGCCGCCGGCCGATCTCGACAAAATTGACACGATTGGCCGGCTCGCCGTCGACGGGCCGACCTCCGAGCCGCTGGAGCTGGTCGCGCTGCTATCGATCGTGCTGCCGTTCGGGATCGTCGGTGCGATCGACGCGCGCGGCTGGCGGCCGCGCTTACTGTACGCGTTGGCGTCAACGCTCTTGCTCGGGGCAGCCCTTGCGACCGGCCGAAAGACCGGCGTGGTCGCGCCAGCCGCGGGGCTGCTGGTGCTGATCGGCTACCGCCCGCGGACGATGCTGAAGGGGATAGCGGTGTCGGCGCTGCCGCTGCTGGTGGCGATTCACATCATGGCGCCGGGGCAGATCGGCACGTCGGTCTCGGACCTCCTGCCGGGGCAGTCCACGAACGCGCTGACGACCAAGGACCGCGAGGCTCGCTACGACGCGATCCGGCCCGACGTGATGAGCCACCTGCTGATCGGCCGCGGCTTTCAAAGCTATGACCCGGTCAAGTACAGGATCCTCGATAACGAGCTGCTGGGGCTGACGATCGGCGTTGGCGCGATCGGCCTGGTCGCGTATCTGGGGATCTTCGGGGTGCTGTTCGCGCTGGCGCACCCAATGATCCGCGGCCCCGACCCGCGGCGCTCCGCCGCAGCGCTGGCGATCCAATCCGCGCTCGTTACGACGTTGGTGGCCAACGCACTGTTCGACGAGCTGTCGTTCGTGCACGTTTCCTACATGCTGTTCCTGCTCGCCGCGATGGTCGTCGCGCTCCGCGCGCCGACGGCTGTGCGCAGCACGGCACGGGCGCCGGCGGCGTTGGACGGGCTCGATTGGCCGGCGGGCCGTGAGCCGCATGGCGTCGCGGCGCGGCAGTCGCTGTCGGGCGCGCGAAGGTAGCAACGCGCGCGGCCCGCAGATCGGGCCGGGAGCGTCATGCCGGACCTCGGCCGAGGGTTAGGAGAGCGCGAGGTCGAGCAGTTGCTCGTGGCGGGCGCGCCACGAGCTCGCCTGCACGAACGAGAGCCGCTCGCGTTCGCCGGCGCTACCGCGGGCTAGCGCCGCGTGGACGCCGCCGACGTAGTCGCCTCCCTCGGGCACGAGCACCACCCGCGGATGCCCGAACGCCCGGACGGGCGGCAGGTCGGTGGCCGCCACCGGCAGCCCCGCGGCGAGGTACTCGAACAGCTTCAGCGGGCTCATCGCCTCGGTCAACGGCGTGACCCGATGGGGCAGCAGCCCGGCGTCGGCGGCGCGCAACGCGGCCACCAGCGGTGCTCGGTGCAGCGGTCCGGTGAAGCGCACATTTGCCAGCGTGCGCAGCGGCGCGATGTGTCGCTCGTCGACGACCGCGCCGATCAGCGCGATCGTGGCCGACGGCTCGGCGGCAGCGAGCGCGGTGAGCCAGGCCACGTCGAGCCGCGAGTCAAGCGTGCCCGCATACACGAGCAGTGGCCGCGGCAGCCCCCGCAGCCAGTCCGGCGCGTCGACGTCCGGGGTCGTCCACTCGCTCGGTTCGATCCCGTTCGGGATCACTGCCGCCGGACCGCTCGGCGCGATCCGGTCGAGCAGCACCGACGAGACTGCGGCGACGCGCCGCCGCTCGCTGCGCACGCGCGCATAGCTCTCGCGGTAGACAGTCCACCAACGGCTGTAGCCGGCGTGTCGCGCCCAGTCGTCGAGCGCGTACCAGGTCACCGAGCGGGCCCAGCGGGCCGGTGCGAACCCGGCCGCAAGTGGATGCGAGACGATCACGACCGGGTCGCTGAGCCTGTGCTTGTGCACCGCGCGCTGCAGCGCACGGTCATAGGCGGCATATCCGCGCGCGGCACCCGCGATCGTGGTCGGATCCTGACGCCGCAGGCGCACGGGCTCGACCAGCTGGGTGCGTTCGTCCGTTGGGAACGGGGCGCGGTCTGAGCCGCCGAGGCCGCGCAGCAGCTTCACGGGCGCGCTGCGTGGGTGATTGCAGATGAGCAGGCGCCCGATCCGCTCGGACGCGAGCAGCGACAGCGCGAGCCGGTCGTCGGCCGCAAAGAAGCCGCGGCGCGCGGCCGCCTGCCAGGTCGCCGTCGACAGGACATAGACGACGTCGGTGGCGCCTGTCACGCCGTGTCGACGGCGGGAAAGAAGCCCGGTCGCGCCGACGTCGACTGCCACGTCGCTCACGGGTTCGTCGCCGGCGTCGTGACGGCGCGGCCGCGGCGGCGTCCGACCCGCCCGAGAGGCGGGATCACGCGCACAATCACCATGCACAGGTCGTCCCAGGCGGCGCGGAAGCAGGACCGCAGTACCAGCGCGTAGACGATCGCCGCCACGGCCCCCGTGACGATGATCGTCAGCGACGCCGGGAGCGCGGAAGCCAACAGTCGCGAGAGCGGCACGGCGACCGCCCCGAGCGCTGCGCAGCCGCACAGCGCCGGGCCCAGCTCAGGCGCCAGGTTCCAGATCGAGATGCCGATGTAGCGTGCGAGCAGGAACCGGTAGACGGCGGCGAGCAGGAGCAGATACACGCTCGCGGCGGTGATCGACACGACCAGCAGCCCGTGGCGCGAGGCGAGCGTGATCGCGGTCCCGTAGACGATCAGGACGCAGACGTTGAACGCCAGCAGCGAGCGCGCACGCCCGAGCGCGAGCATCAGCTGCGGGTAGCCGGTCAGGATCGCCTGCACGCCGCCGGCCACGCACAGGATCTGGGTCGGGACAATGGCCGGCTTCCAGGCTGGGCCGAACACCAGTGGAATGATCAGCGGCGCGAGCGCCGCGAGGAACGCCAGCATCGGGAAGATCACGGCGGCGTGGAGACGCGCGGCGCGCTCGTGCAACGCTCGGATCCGGTCGGGATCAGCGGCGCGTGAGTACACCGGGAACGCGATCTGGATCATGATCTGACTGAGCTTCATCTGGTACACGACACCGATGTTGAACGCTCGGTAGTAGAAGCCCGCCTGGGCGGCTCCGAGCCGAGCCTCGAGGATCGCGTAGTCGATGTTGCGAAACAGCGTGTCGACCAGCGCCGCGAACGCCGCCGGGATCCCGAATGCGCTGATCGCGCGCTGCGAGGACCGCGACCAGCCGGGCCTCGGCGGCGGCGCCACCGCGATCAGACATCGCGCTGGTCGCGATCGTCTGCACGAGCCCGCCAATGGCGAGCGAGCGAGCACCGAGGCCGGCGACGGCGCACGCGACCGACGCGAGGCTGCCGGCGAGCGAGCTCAGCATGTCGATCACGCTGACCCGGCGGAAGTCGAGGTTGCGCCATGCCGTCGCGCGGGAGACCCCGCCGAGCGCGGCGATCAGCATCGTCGGCGAGATCAGCGCGATCAGCTGCGCGACGCCGGGGCCGAACAGTGGGCGCCAGACCGGACCGGTCAGCGCGTACACCAGGAAGCTGAGCGCCGCGCCGCCGATGATGCTCATCAGCATCGCCACGCGGCGATCCTGCTCGCTGACCTCGGACCGTTGCACGAGTGCGGACGCGAACCCCTCGAACGTGAGCATCACTCCGAGCATCACGAAGATCAACGCGACTGCCGCGCGCCCGAAGTCGCCTGGGGAGAGGAGGCGTGCGAGCACGACCGCGGCGGTGAAGTTGATCACCTCCGAGGCGCCGCGCATCAGCACCAGCCAGCGCACGCCCGTGAG
The DNA here is from genome assembly GCA_963824555.1 of uncultured delta proteobacterium. GTDB lineage: Bacteria > Myxococcota_A > Polyangia > Fen-1088 > Fen-1088 > Fen-1118. Next base: position 20,421 of record CAWGPW010000037.1, read on the forward strand.
CGTCGCCTCGCGCAGCGCCCCAGAACGTTCCTTGTCGTGCGTGCCCTCGGGCCCGCTCGGGCCGCTCACCAGCCGGACCCCGCCGACTCGCGCAGCGCTCCGGCGCTCATCTGCGTCGCAGGACGAGGACCTGATAACCGGCGGACGGGAACGTCCCCGCTGTTGGATCTCGGAGCGTCCCGAACGTCTGCACCGAAACGGCTCGACGGCGCAGGTAGTCACCGACCAGCCGGTCGTACCCGACCCCGAACGGGCCCGTGTCCCAGACCGAGAAGTCGCGCGCGCCGAGCACCGCGACGCTGACCCGGTCACGGCGCAGACGCGCGATCTCGCGCCGCTGCGCGCTGCGGTCGCCGAGATCGCCGGGCAGCAGCGACAGCGAATAGGAGGCCGGGCGCCGGTCGGTGAAGAAGTACATGCCGCCGTCGACCGGCGCCGCCAGGATCCGGTCAGACGGCCGCGTCTCGGCGTCGACCGCCCTGATCGTCGCCTGTAGCGCCGGGGCCGCAGGCGCGAACGTGACGAACGTCCCGCGCGGCGTGTGTACGGCCGTGTTCAGGTGTCGGTACTGGCCGACCACGGCATACGTCGCCAGCCCGAGCGCGACCGCGCCGAGCGCGGCCAGCAGCGCCGCCCGCGCCTGCGGCCGCCGCTCGCCGAGCCGGACATGCAGGATCCCCAAGACAAGTACCAGTGGCGCCGCGTAGTACGGGGCGTAGGAGCCCTCGGCGGTAAACGCGTTGTAGGCGCGCAGCCCAAGTCCGGAGGCGACCACGATCAGCGCAAAGTCGGCCGGCCACGAGCCACCGAGCGGCGTCGCCCGCCGCCGGTACAGCTGCACCGCCGCCCAGCAAAAAGTCCCGATCGCGAGTGCCGGCAGCCAGCTCATCCCGAGAATCAGGTGCTGGACCTCGGTCTGGATCGCGATCCGCTCGCTCGTGAACAGCGCGGTCGCTCGCAACACCTGATCGCCGAGCACCAGCGCGGCAACGACCGCGACCAACGGCCAGACCGCCAGCGCCCGAGTGAACCCGCGCCGGCGCCGGATTCCCTCTGCGGAGAGAATCAGCGCACCGAGCAGGCTGAGGTACGTGATCGCGCGCGCCACGAGCCCGAACGCGCCGGCGATGCTGACCGGCATCCACCCAGCCTCGAGCCTCAAGCCGGCGACGTGCAGGAACTGCACCGGCCAGAGGTTGTTGAACAGGAGGTTGTGCAGGCCGGCGCCGGTCGCGAACCAACCGAGCACGACGAGCGGGATCGCGGCGCCGGGGACGGCGATCCGCCACAGTGCGCGCAACGCAGGACGCACGCCGGCGGTCCGCCACAGCGCGAGCACGTAGGCGGCGGCCCCGCCGGCCGCGACAGCAAAGAACTCGGGGCGGGTCAGCCCGACCAGCCCCAGCGCGAGCCCGGCGACGATCAGCCGCCCGCGGCGCAGCGCGAGGATCATCACGAGCACCGTCAGGATCCCGAACGTGGCCGAATTGGTGTGCGGCAGGATGAAATTGAACGACGTGCCCGAGAAGCCGATCGCGAGCAGCACGGCCGTGCTCAGGCAAGCCGCGAGCGGTGCCAGCCACTGCCGCGCGAGCGCGTAGAAGACGCCGAGGATCGCCGCCGCCTGGGCGAGCCCGAATCCATAGGCGACGGTCAGGCTCGTCCCGAACAGCTTGAACGCGAGCGCGAGCGAGTAGACCCCGAGCGGACCGTAGAAGTAGCGCACGTCGCGATAGGCCAGTGCGCCGTGCTTGATCAGGTCAGCGGTCGTCAGCTCCGCGCCGGCGTCGCCTTCGGGCATACCCCACTTGCGCCACGACAGTGCCACGAGCACCGCGAACAGCGCCATCAGGACCGCCACCGCCGCCGGGTCGCCGAGCACGCGGCGCCCGACCGCCGGCGCCGGCAGCGCCCGGCGCGGCTCGGGCGTGGTCAGGGTCGCGGTCATGCGGCGGTCGAGCCGCGCCGAGCGAACGCTCCGCGCAGCAGCCCGAGCTCACGCCGCGCCACCAGGCCGAGTCCGGCCAGGTAGGCCACGCCGCCGAGCCCGGCCGCGCAGATGGCCGACAGCCCGACGCTCTGAAGCGGCGCCGTGACCGCCCAGGCGAGCCCGAACGCGACCGCCGCCAGCCCCACGAACACGCCGGTCTGGCGGGCCAGGCGGGAGGCGACGGCGGCGCTGCGATCGCCCGCTCCGGCGACCAGCATGATGATGGTCACCGCCATCGGGGCGATCACGATCGCGCCGATCGCGCCATCCACGCCGAACAGCGCGCTGCCGAGCGCGGTCGCCGCGACATGCAGCACGATGAGCGGCACGGCCAACCAGTTGAGTAGGCGCGAGCGGCCGGCCGCCAGCAGCGCCGGGATCAGGAAGTTTGCCAGCAGCGCGATCACCGTCCAGGGCAACAGCAGCGCCGTGAAGGTCCGCAATCTGTGGACGTCGGCGGTCGTGAGGCTGTGCGGCACGACGACGTGGATCAGCGGCGCGCCGGCGGTGATCAGCAGCGCCATCGCGGGCGCGACCAGCATGATCGCGAAGCGGTACCCCTGCGGAACCGTCTCCTCGACGAGATTGCAATCGGTGGCGCGCGCCCGGCGGGTCATCTCCGGGATTCGTGACATACCCAGCGCCGTGCTGGTGCCGGCGACCAGGTAGCTGGCGAACAGAAACGCGTAGGAGAGCACGGTGGAGTCGCCGGTCGCGCCCTTGCTGGCGAACGCCAACGTCACCACGAACAGCATGTTGAGCGCCAGGTACGCGGGCGTCCCGGAGACGACCGGCCCGATCGCGCGGACCAGGTCGCGCGGACGCGAGGCGCGGCCGGCACGGTCCAGGCCGCCCGAGCGCGCGACGTCGGCGAGCATCGTCGCGCAGGTCACGACCGCCATCGCAAGCATCGACCAGCCGAGCGTCTGCACGCCGGCGGTGCCGACGACGCCCGCGAACGTCGCCAGCCCGGCGACCGCGCCGGCGATGTAGGCGGTGGCGATCGAGCCGAAGCGGTCGCGCACGGCCAGCACCGTCGCGCCGCCCGCGGCCCATAGCTGCAGCGCCATCGCGATCCCGAGCACCGGCAGCGCCGACTCGGTCACCGAGCGCCCGCCCGGGCGCAGGCCCGGCGCCAACAGGTGCGCGAGCGGACCGGCCAGCGCGACGGTCGCGACCAGCACCGGAACGGCGAGCAGCGCCAGCGCGCCGGCGAACTCACGCACGCTGAGCCGGGCCCGCGGCGCCACCAGCAGCGGCACGCACGTCACCCGCAGGGTCTGGCTGAACACGCCGAAGGTCGTGTACACGGCGAACGCGACGAAGAACCCGTCGGTGTGCGCGTTGGTCCCGAAGCGGCCGAGGTAGGCGACCGCCTGCAGCCCGGACGCCGCCGCCATCACGAACGTCGCGATCGACATTGCGATCCCGGCCCGCGCCTTGCGAACGCGGCTGGTCGCGGACGCTCCAGGCCCGTCGACGGGAATGCTGTGGGCGCTCATTTCACTTACACAAACGGGGGGGAGGACGGGTTTCTCACGCGCCGCCGTAGCCCCGGCCGCGATCCGCCGCCTACTGCACGCCTGCCGCGTAGTGAGCGGCGATCGTCGACGCGCTCAACGCCTTGTTGTAGACCGCGACCTCCTGCAGCGTCCCCGCCCCGAACAGCGTGGTGCCCGCGCGGGACATCAGATACAGGGTCGAGTTGGCGAAGTTGCCGGCGCCGGTCCCGGTGAGGCCGTGCTTGGTGTAGCTGACCGGCTGCCCGTCGACATAGGGCGTGATCTCGGTCGCGCCCGCCTCAGTGGTGTCGAGCACGAACGCGTAGTGATGCCATTGGCCAGCCGTCGGCCGCGCGAACGTGGCGATGTTGCGTGAGCCGCCGCGCCCGATCGCGACGGCGAACTGCCCGTAGGTCGAGTTCGGATCGATCAGGAAGCCGCCATTGGTGTTGTTGAAGTTGGGGGTCAGCTCCATCGCCAGCGCGTCGTTGTTGGCGTACGAGTTCCACTTCAGCCAGCCCTCGACGGTCACCTGGCTCGTCAGCGAGAGGTTGAGCGGCACCGACGCGAACGCCGGCGAGCCGCCGAACTGCGCCGCCGTGCCGGGGTCTCCGAACAGCGCCCCAGTGACGCCGAGCGTGGCGCCCGAGTTGGTGGCGTTGCGCGTGCCGGCGGAGTCGACCAGCGCAGTCGAGCCGGCCGCATCGCCCATCCGCCAGTAGCTCACCAGGCCCGGTGTGGCGAGGATCGTGCTCTTGTAGCTCTGCGCGTGCACGATGACAGTCTTGGTGACGGTCGATGTCTGACCCTGGTCGTTGGTGACTCGCAGGCTGACGTTGTAGTTGCCCGGCGTCGTGTAGGTGAAGGAGGTCGTCGGCGTCGTATGGGTGTCGGTCGCGAACGCGCCTGAGCCGTCGAGGTCCCAGGTGTAATCGGTGATCGTGCCGGTGGAGCCCGAGCCGTCGAATGACACCGGCTGGCCGACGAAGGCCAACGGCGACGGGCTGGCGCTGAAGGCCGCGACCGGCGCGGAGCTGCCGATCTGCAATGCATGGCTGACGGTCGCGCTGGCGCCGCCGGAGTCGATCACGCGGAGCGAGATCGAATACGTGCCCGGGGTCGCAAACGTGGTCGTCAACTTCGGGTTGGAACCATTGTCGGTCGCGAACTTGCCACTCCCGTCCAGGTCCCACTGGTAGTCGGCGATGCCGCCCTGCGGGTCGCTCGAGCCCGATGCGTCGAGCGTCACCTGCTGGCCGACCCCGGCCGGGCTCGGCGCGGCCGTGAACGCCGCGGTCGGCGGCCGGTTGGTCCCCGTCGAGAAGAAGTGGTCCTGGATCTGGTTGGCGGTCAGGGCGCCGTTGTAGATCGCGACCTGGTCGAGCGTGCCGGCGCCGTACAACGTCGTTCCGGCGCGGGACATCAGATACAGGGTCGAGTTGGCGAAGTTGCTCGCGCCGGTCCCGGTGAAGCCCTGCTTGGTGTAGCTGACCGGCTGCCCGTCGACATAGGGCGTGATCTCGGTCGCGCCCGCCTCAGTGGTGTCGAGCACGAACGCGTAGTGATGCCATTGGCCAGCCGTCGGCCGCGCGAACGTGGCGATGTTGCGTGAGCCGCCGCGCCCGATCGCGACGGCGAACTGCCCGTAGGTCGAGTTCGGATCGATCAGGAAGCCGCCATTGGTGTTGTTGAAGTTGGGGGTCAGCTCCATCGCCAGCGCGTCGTTGTTGGCGTACGAGTTCCACTTCAGCCAGAACTCGACCGTGATCGTCTTCGAGCCCGACAGGTTCATTCCGACCTGGCCCGAGTCGCTCGTGCCGTTGAACGAGATCGCCGTCGTCGGGTCGTTCGCGACCGCGCCGGGCTGGCCGAAGGTGCCTCCGGTGATCGTGCCCGACGGCCCGCCGGAGACGCTGTCTGCGATCGTCGGCCCCGAAGCCTCGCCGAGCTTGTAATAGTGCAGCACCCCCGGGGTGCCGAGCACCGCGTCTTCATAGTCGCCGACGCCGGTGTCGAGTACCTGAACGGTGATGTGGGTGGTGGTGACGAGGCCGGCGTTGCTCGTGAGCTGCAGCCCGACCGAGTATTTGCCGGTGCTGGTGAACACGTGCTTGGTGGTAAGGGTCGTGCCGGTGTCGGTCGCGAAGCTGCCGCTGCCGTCGAAGTCCCACTTGACGTCGGAGATCGAGCCGTTGGGGACCGAGGACTGGCTCGCGTCGAACGTGATCGGCTGGTTGACGATCCCTGGATTCGGCGTCGCCGTGACGTTCGCAACCGGGACCGAAGTGCCGACGAACAACGATTTGGTGACGTAATCGGTGCCGCCGTCGGAGTCGGTCACGCGGACGCTCGCGTTCAGCGTCTGTGAGGTGGCATAGGACATCGTCAACGTCGGCGTCGTGGTCGTCCTGTCATAGGTGCCGGCCGGAGCGCCGTCGACGTTCCACTCGTACTTGACGATCGAGCCCTTCGAGTAGGCCGAGCCCGACGCGTCGAACGTGACCGTCTGGTTGACCGGGGCCGGGTTCGGCGTGATCTGCAGAGACGCCTGCGGCCGCGGCAGTGTGCCGAACGAGTTGTAGTGATCCTGGACGCGCTGGGCGTCGAGCGCGCCGCCGTAGATCGCCAGTTGGCCGAGCGTACCCGCGCCGAACAGGCTGGTGCCGCCGCGCGACATCAGGTACAGCGACGAGCTGGCGAAGTTGCCTGCGCCGGTGCCGCTCGCTCCGCCCTTGGTGTAGCTGACCGCCTGGCCGTCGACGTACGGCGTGATCTCGGTCGCGCCCGGCTGGGTCGTGTCGAGCACGAACGCGTAGTAGTGCCAGGCGCCGGCGCTCGGCCGCGTGAACAGTGCCGTATTGCGCGAGCTGCCCCGCCCGATCGAGACCGCGAACTGGCCCGTCGCCGAATTCGGATCGACGAGGAAGCCACCGTTGGTGCTGTTGAAGTTCGGGGTCAGCTCCATCGCCAGCGCGTCGTTGTTGCCGTACACGCTCCACTTCATCCAGAACTCGACGGTGATCGTCGGCTGGGCCGACAGGTTGATCGGGACCTGTCCGAAGTCGCTGGTGCCGTTGAACGCGATCGCGGTGGTCGGATCGCCGGCGATCGGACCGGGCTGCCCGAACGTCGCGCCGGAAATCGTCGCTGGCGACGAGCCGGCGCTGTCGGCGACCGTCGGGCCGGCGTTCTCGCCCATCTTGTAGTAGTGCAGCAGGCCCGGCGTCGCATTGACCGCGTCGGGATAGCTCGACGCGCCGACGCTCAACACGGTGACGGTCACCGTCTGGGTCGCGGTGTTGCCCCCGCTGTCGGTCAGCTTCAGACCGACCGTGTGCGGGCCCGCGCTCTGGAACGTCGTCGTGATCGTCTTCGAGCTTCCTCCGTCGGTGGCGTAGTTGCCTGAGCCGTCGAGGTCCCAGCGGTAGTCGACGATCGGATTCGTCGGCGCCGTCGAGCCCGAGGCGTCAAGCGTCACCTGCTGGCCGACGACCGGCCGCAGCGGGCTTACGGTGAACGATGGGACGGGCGGTGGGTCGCCGGTGATGACGATCGAGCGCGTCGTGGTGTCGGTACGTCCGAGCGAGTCGGTGACCCGCAGGTGGACGTTGTAGGTGCCAGCCGTCGCAAACGTGTGTGAGACCGTCGCGCTGGTGCCGTTGTCGACGAACGTGCCGTTGCCGTTAAAGTCCCATTTGTAGTCGACGATCGTGGCGCCGGAGCCGACGGACGTGCCCGACGCGTCGAACGTGATCGGCGTGCCGAAGTGGACCGTCGCCGGCGTCGCGGTGAACGAAGCCCACGGCCGCGCGGGTTGGCCGGTCGGATCGAGCGTGATGTCGGTCGTCGGGGTGCTCGGCTGCACGCCCATGTCCGAGAACACGTTGTAGGTCATCTGGTCCATCGGCGGGTCGCCCAACTCGTACGGCCAGCGCATCGATCCGGCGGCGAACACGTAGGCGCCGCTGGATGCGCGGTACATCACCGCACTCGTGTTGCTCGGCTGCCCCGGCGGCGCGGTGGTGGCGCGGACGTTGCCGGCGTCCTGGATGAAGCTGTCGGTCGAGTTGGTGGTGTCGGTCTGGGTGATCTGCCTGACGCCGGCCGGTTCGACCGAGGCCGCGTACGCGTACAGCGGGCTGTTGGCGCTCGGAACCGAGTCCCACTCCCAGCCGATCGGCAGCGTCGCGGCGCCGAGCGTCGTCGCGCTCGTCTTCGAGATGCCGCTGTTTCGCCACACGTCGGCTCCGGCGAAGTTGCCGCCGTTGTCATCCGCCGGCACCGTGAGCGGGAAGTTGACGGAGTCGTTGTCGCCGATGTACAGGTTTCCGAGCAGCTGGTTCTCAGGCTGGTTGGGTCCGATCCGGCCGCCCGGCGGCGTTCCCGGTCCGGCCGGCGCGCCAGGATCGCGCCGGGTGGTGGTCGCGAGGTCCGGGTGGTCGCCGGGCCCGACCTGCCCCGAGGAGTTCAGGGACGCGGGGTCGTTCGGCGTGCCGGGTCCCTGGACCGTCTTGTAACAGATCAGCGTGCGGTCGCTGTCGGTGTAGCGCGTCTGCCAGTAGGCCGTGTTGCCGCTGAACGAGACGATGTTGACGCCGGCGTCGCGGGCGGCCGTCCAGTTGTTGAACGTCTGCGCCGACCAGTACTCGCTGTGGCCGGAGATGATGTCGACCTTGTGGCCCAGTAGCGCCGATGAATTCACGTCGGTCTGCACGTCGTCGGTGTAGGTGACGTTGTAGCCCTGCTGCTCGAGCCACTGCACTGTCTGGTCGTCGGGTCCGAAGAACCGGTTCTGGTAGGCCATCCCGCCGCTCAACGGCCGGTCGAAGGAGACCGCCACCGCGCGGCCCGAGCCCGAAACGGTGTTGGCGCCGCCACAGTTGTCGAAGTACAGCGACTTGCAGCCTCCTTGGGCGGTGGTGCCCCACGTGTTGTAGGCCTCATAGGTCGCGGTCGGCAGCACGTCCAGGACCGGGGAGTTGGCCGCGTCGTTGCGCACGACGAACACGACGTAGTTCTGGATGTTGTCGGCGGGGTCGGTGATCAGCGCCTCGTAGACCCCGGAGATCGGCAGCGTCGCACCGGGGATCGTCGCGGTTACGTTCCAGTTGGCACAGCTGAGCTTGCCGGTCGTCAGGTCCATCGCGTTGCACTGGTACGTGTTGTTGATAGCGACGTTGTGGTTTGACCAGATCAGCCGCCCGCCGGTGCCGCCGTACCAGCCCATCCGGTACACGTCGACGTTGACGGTCGGCGCCGGGCTGAGGTCTGCCCCGATCTTCAGCGGGATGTCGGTCCCGAGCGCGTAGCTCGTCTGGGTCGTGAAGGCGCCGATGTCCTCGCTGTAGTTCTGCACCTTCCAGGCGGTCGTGCCGGCGCCCTGGCAGTTGTTCTCGTTGACAACCGGGTTGGCGTTAGGACAGGTCACGGCGGCCGCAGCGCGGCCCGTCAGGTTTGTGCTCATGAGCGCCGCCACCGCGAGCGCGAGCGCGATGACGCACACACGCGCGCGACTGTGGCCCCACCTGGTTTCCATGTGATACATAACGCGCGCCGTTAGGCCGAACTTGTGTGGTCCTTTTCATTTAAATCTCATGTGGGAGTTCGGGCACCGGCGACGCGTTGATCGGTCGATGCGCCAGCCCGCACGTGAGCGGATCACGATGCTGCTCGAGAACAACCCGTATCCGCAGGATGTGCGGGTGCGCTCCGAGGCCGAGTCGCTGACCCGCGCGGGACACCGCGTGACCGTGGTCGCGCCGCGAGCGCGCGGTCAGGCGCGCCGCGAATGCGTCGACGGCATCCACGTGATCCGCTTCGCCCTGGTCGACGGCGGTGCTCGTGGAGCGCGGGGATTCGTCGCCGAGTACGCGGTGGCCGCGGTTGCGTTGCACATCGCGGCGCTGCGCGAACTGCTCGCCGGCGCCACCGTGCTGCATATCCACAACCCCCCGGACATCCTGTTTGCGGCCGGTGCCGTGTACCGCGCCTGCGGCCGCAAGGTTGTGTTCGATCATCACGACCTGTTCCCCGAGACGGTGCAGGTCAAGCTCGGCGCGCCCGCCTTTGCGCGGCTCGGGATCGCCTGCCAGTGGTTGACGTACGCTGTCGCGCACCACGTGCTCGCCACCAACGCGTCGTATGCGGAGGTCGCCGCGCGCGCTGGGCGGAAGCGCCCCGAGCACGTCACGATTGTGCGCAACGGGCCCCCGGCCAGCTGGCTGGGGCGGCCGGCGCACAACCGCGTGGGACGGCTCGAGGACGTGCACGTCGCCTACCTCGGCGCGATCTCCTCGCAGGACGGCGTCGACGGACTCGCGCCGGTGCTCGCGCGCGCTGCGCGGTCGCGACCAGCGGCTCGGGGTGCGGCTGACGATCATCGGCGACGGAGACGGCCGCCCGGCGCTCGAGCGTGCGCTCGCCGCTCACGGGGTGCAAGACCGCGTGTCGTTCACCGGCCGCGTCGCCGCCGGGCGTGTTCCGGACTTGCTGCAGGACGCCGACGTGTGCGTCGACCCGGCCCCGGCCACCGATGTCAACGAGCGGTCGACGATGACCAAGATCGCCGAGTACCTCGCGCTCGGCAAGCCGGTCGTCGCCTACGATCTGCTCGAGACGCGGCGCACTGCCGGCGACGCCGCACTGCTCGTGGCGCCCGGGAACGCCGATGCGTTCGCCGAGGCAATCAGCCGGCTCGCCCGCGACCCGGCGCTGCGGGCTTCTCTTTCCCGGAGCGCGCGTGAGCGCGCCGCGGAGCTGACTTGGGAGCACTCGGAACGCGCCCTCTACGACGCCTACCGGGCGCTGCGCGACAGCCCTATGCTGCGCGATGAAGGGGCACTGAGCAACGACGGCGCACTGAGCGACGATCGTGCGCCGACCGAGGAAGTCGGTCGGCGTCGGCGCGGTCAGCGCCGGCTCAGGACGCGCCGCGTCGGCTGAGCACGACCGGCACGGTGCGCAGCAGGATCCGCAGGTTCAATCCCAGCGTGCGCCGTTGCACGTAGTCGATGTCGAGCGAGACCATCTCCTCGACCGTCAGCTCGCAGCGGCCACTCACCTGCCACAGCCCGGTAAGCCCGGGCCTGACGTCGAGCCGGCGCAGCCAGTGCGCGGGATACCGCTCGACCTCGTAGGGGATCGGCGGCCGTGGCCCGACCAGCGACATCTCGCCGCGCACCACGTTGAATAGCTGCGGAAGCTCGTCCAGGCTGGAGCTGCGCAGCAGGCGCCCGATCCGGGTGACGCGCTGATCGCCCGATAGCTTGAAGCGAGGCCCGCCGCTCACGGCCGGAGGCACGTCGCCGGCGATCAGCCCCAGCACGAACTCGCGGTGAACCTCATCGCTGGCGCCGTGGCGCATCGTGCGGAACTTCTGCACGGTGAACTGCGCTGACCCGCGCCCGATGCGGCGCTGGCGAAACAACGCCGGCCCCGGCGAGTCGAGCCGGATCGCGACCGCGATTGCCGCCATCAACGGTAGCGACGCGACCAGAAGGATCGTGCCGAGCACGAGGTCGAGCGCCCGGCACGCGAGGTCGGTCCGGCGCGCGGCCGGCAGTTCAGGGCTCGTGGCTCGGCTCGCGGCGGGCAGCTCGCCGATCGCGAGTGGGCTGGCGGCCGATAGGTCGCTGATCGCGAGCTGGGCCCGCTCGGGCATGGCTTGGTCGTCTTCAATGATCCTCATCGGCGCCCCCGCGGCAATCGTTCAGGCCGCGACGAGCCCGGACGGGGACGGGTTGCGCCGCTCGGCGCGCGGACGCGTCAACGGCGCCGCGTCGAGGCGGCAGAGCTCCTGCTGTAGCGCTCGCCGGCCCCGATGGTGCAGACCGTGGACCGAGCTCTCCGAGCGCCCCATCCGATCGGCGATTTCACCGGGCGTGAGGCCGACGACGTGGCGGAAGAACACCACTTGGCGCTGGTGGTCTGGCAGGCTCGCGAGCGCTGCCCGCACCGTCTCGTTGCGGTCTACGTCGCCGTCCGAGCCGGTGAACGGATCGATCACCTGCTCGGTTGGCGTCAGTCGGTTGGCGCGCAGCTGGTCGATCGCGAGGTTCCGCGCCAGGCGCAGCAGCCACGAGAAGAACGGGACGCCACGGTCGTCGTACTTCGCGATCGCCGTCATCAGCTTCGCGAACACGTGCTGGGTGACATCCTCGGCCTCGTGCTCGTCGTGCACGATCGAACGGACATAGCCGTAGACGTTGTGCACATAGACGACATACAGGTACTGCAACGCATCACGGTCTCCGTCCTTGGCGCGCGCGACGGCCTGCTTAACCTTCCTTGTCGTCTCAGGAGACTCGTCCAGCGTCGTCCGAGCGCGGAAGCCGATCGTCCCGGACTGCAATCCATTCGTCATCTGTTGCCCTCTCACCTGTGCCCCAGGGCCATCTCAGCCCTGCTTCTCGATACGGGGCAGTATCGATCCGTGCGGCGCAGGCGCTCAATGCCCGCGCGGCTCATTCGCCGTTCAAGCACCTGAACGCCGCGTGACCATAGTCGGAGCGGTGATCGACGAACCGAGTCGGACGGCCGGGGACGATCCAGGGTCAGATCCCGGGACAGATGGCCGACGAGATAGTCCGACGCCCACGCAAGAATCGAGTTTCCGGGCCGTTAGTTCGATAAGGTGCCTGCGGCTTCACGAAAACCCTCTGGGGGCGCGGACGGGAACATGGGCGCAGCACGCGATCACGACTTGCAGGTCCTGGCCGCCCTGGCGGGACAGCCGGACCGCGAAGTTCGGCTCCTAATCGCCGATTGCGCGACGACGCGTCTCGGGATCCGAGTGGCGCTCGGCTCCGGCGTGCCGGTGTGCGCGGAGGTAGGCGACGCCGAGCAGGCGATCCGTGCCGCCAAGCGCGAGCAGCCCGATGTCGCCCTGATCGGGACGGCGCTCGAGGGCGATTGGAGAGCCGCGGTGCGTGGCGTCTGCCGCGCTGCAGAACGCTGCGCTGTCGTCGTTCTGTCGCAGTCCAACGACGTCGACGAGATGCTCGACGCGGTGCGCGCCGGCGCTGTCGGCTACGTGCCGGGATCGCTGGAGGCGGAGCGGCTGCAGCGCGTCTTTCAGGCGCTGACCGAAGAGGAGGCGATCGTGCCGCGGTCGATGGTCAAGGAGCTGCTATCCGAGCTTCGCGACGGCCACCTGTCCGGCGGTCCCCTCACTGCCCGGGAGGCACAGATCCTTGGGATGATCCGACGCGGCCACTCGACCGCGCAGATCGCGGACTACCTGCAGATCGCGCCCGTGACCGTGCGGCGCCACGTCTCCGAGCTGGTTCGAAAGCTCGGGGTCGAAAACCGTTCCGGGCTGATCGCCGCGACGTCTGAGGGCCGGACCGATCCCGGCGATCAGCACGCGCGTTGGCGAACCGCGTAGACGGCAGCTTGGACGCGGCTCGGCAGCCCGAGCTTGGCAAGGATGTTCGACACGTGGTTCTTGGCGGTGCGAGGGCTGATGCCGAGCTCAAGCGCTATCTCCGCGTTTTCCATTCCGGTCGCGATCAGTCGCAGCACATCGCGCTCGCGCAATGACAGCTGCTCGATCCGCCCGTCCGCCTCGTCAGCGCCCGGCGTCACGATCCGGAGCCTGCTCAGTGCCACGTCGGCGGCTCGTGGTGACAGCCATGCGGCGCCGCTGGCGACCGCCCGGATCGCCACCACGAGATCGTCGACCGGTGTGTCCTTCGTCACAAAGCCACAGGCGCCCGACTGCAACGCGGCCGTCACATCCCCGTCTGCGGATCCGGCGGTCAACGCCAGAACTCTCGCCCGCGGCTCACGCGCGATGATCTGCGCGGTCGCCTCCACGCCGGACAGGTCGGGCATCCGAACGTCCATCAGGATCACGTCCGGTTTCAGCTCGGCGGCCAGGCGCACGCCGTTGCGGCCGCCGGATGCCTGGGCAACGAGCTCGAGCCCCGGCTCCGACGAGACCAGCGACGCCAGCCCGGTGCGAAACAGATCGTGGTCGTCGACAATCAGCACCCGGACGTGCCGGTGCTCTCGCCCATTACTCGGTGCCTGCGTCTCATGCCCCAACGTGAAACCTCAGATCGTGTCGAGGTTCGACCCCACCTTGAGGATAGCGCCGTTCGTTCATTGGCTTGAACGTCCGATGGGCACAGCGCCCTATTCCGCGAGCCGGCCGCGACTGGGATAACTCGTATCAACGGATGACGAGGGGCGAGCTTTGAGCGTTTCACCTGCAGTACGAGTGCGTCCGCGCGTCCGCTTCGGCGCGCTGGACGTTCAACACGAGCAGATCAGGGATGAGCTGTCGGAGGCGTTTCACCGGCTGCTCGGGTCCAGCGCGTTCACGCTCGGCGCCGAGGTCGAGCGGTTCGAGGCGGACTTCGCGCGCTACTGCGGGACCGACCACTGTGTCGGGGTATCGTCGGGCACGGCGGCGCTGGCGCTGATGCTGCGGGCCTACAACATCGGTCCCGGCGACGAGGTGATCGTGCCCGCCCACACGTTCATCGCGACGGCCCTGGCCGTCGCCCACGCCGGCGCCACACCGGTGCTGTGCGATGTGCTCGACGGGACCGGGCTGATCGACCCGGACTCGGCCCGGGCGGCGATCGGTCCTCGCACGGTTGCGGTGATCGGCGTGCATCTCTACGGCCAGGCATGTGACATCGATGTCCTGCGCGCACTCTGCGGCGATCACGGTCTGCTGCTGTTGGAGGATGCGGCGCAGGCGGCCGGCGCCTCGTATCGCGGGCGTCGGCGGGCTCGCTCGGCGATGCCGCGGCGTTCTCGTTCTATCCGGGCAAGAACCTTGGCGCGCTCGGCGACGCCGGTGCGATCTGCACCGATGACGCGCTGCTCGCGGCTCGCGTTCGGCGGCTGCGCAACCTCGGCCAGCGCGTCAAGGGCGAGCACGTGGAGCTCGGATACAACGAGCGCTTGGACGGTCTTCAGGCTGCACTGCTGCGCGTCAAGCTCGGCCATCTGGACCGCTGGAACGCGGCGCGGCGTGCTACTGGGGAGCACTACCGCGAGCGACTCGCCGGGGTCGCGACGGTAGCGGCCGAGCGCGCGGAGAGCCCGTCCACCTACCACGTATTCGCGACCCGGTTTGGCAACCGAGAGCGAGTCGCCCAGGTGCTCGACACGGCCGGGGTGGAGACCGGCGTCCATTACGCACGGCCTGTTCATGGTCACCAGGCGTGGGCCGGATCGCAGCTGCAATTCGGCAGCTTGCCTGTCGCCGAAGCGTGGGCGGCGCAAGAGCTGTCGCTGCCGATCCATCCCGATCTGACGATCGACGAGGTCGACCAGGTCGTCGCCGCGATCGAACTTGCCACGGCAACGAGAGGAGCACGGCGATGAGGACGACTGCTGAGCCTGACCAAGCGGGATCGGGGGGCGAGCCGGCCGGGGTCGTCGGCGTTGCGGTCATCGGGCTCGGGTACTGGGGCCCGAACCTGCTGCGCGTGCTGTCCGAGAGCTCGGAGGCGCAGGTCCACTGGATCTGCGACCTCGACGAGGAGCGCCTCGAGCGCTGGCAGCGCCGCTATCCATCGGTCCGCGCCACCACGGAGGTCGAGCTCGTGCTGGCCGACCCCGAGGTCGAGCTGGTGATTATCGCGACGCCGGTCCACACCCACTACCCGCTCGCGGCCCAGGCCCTGGAGGCCGGCAAGCACGTGTTCGTCGAAAAGCCGCTGGCGTCATCGACCGCGCACGCCGATGATCTCACCGCGCGCGCCCGATGCGCGCGATCTCGTACTGATGTGCGGGCACACGTTCGTCTACAGCCCGCCCGTGCGTGCGATCAAGCGGCTGCTCGACGCCGGCACGCTCGGCGAGATCTACTTCATCTCGTCGAGCCGCGTGAACCTTGGACTGCACCAGCGTGACGTCAGCGTGATCTGGGACCTGGGGCCCGCACGACTTCTCGATCCTCATCTACTGGCTGGGTGAGCTGCCGGTCACGCTGCGTGCGGTCGGCCGCGACTCGATCGTGCCGGGCATCGCCGACGTCGCCTTCGTGACCATGACGTTCGCGTCGGGGATCGTCGCCAACGTCGAACTCAGCTGGCTGGCGCCGAGCAAGCTGCGGCGCACCGTGCTCGTCGGCTCCGAGCGGATGATCACTTACGACGACGGCACTCCCGAGCCGGTGCGGGTGTTCGACTCGGGCGTCGTCTACCGCGACCCCGAGACATTCGGCGAATACCACCTCTCCTACCGCGCCGGCGACATCGTGTCGCCGCGGATCGAGGCGGCGGAGCCGCTCGCGCTTCAATTGGGCGACCTGCTGCGCGCGATCCGCAGTGGGGATCGGCTCGAGTCCCATACCGAATTGGCACGAAGCGTCGTCCGAGTCGTGGAGGCGGCCGACAGCTCGCTGCGGCTCGGCGGCCGTGAGCTGTCACTCGAGCCCGTCCCGGCCGACGATCGGCATGCGGCGCGCCTCGAGGTGGTCGCCGCGACGCAAGCGTGCGGGGAGCCAGCCTCCTCGCTGGAGCGTGCGACGGCCTGAGCGCGTCCGCGCTACGCCGCCGCCACGACACGAGTGGGTCTCACGACCCGACTCGCGCCCCCACGGCGGGCGGGTTGCCGTTTCGGCAACCCGCCCGTTGCCCTGACCGGCCCGCTTCGAAGTCGAGCTCGCGATTCTGACTACTTCCCCCGGATAAACGGCCTGGACTGAAACGGCCGCGCTGGGATGGCGCGGCCGAGTCAGGCTTGTGAATGGTTGCCCGGATGGAGTTGGGCTTGCTGGAGTGTTTCAGCGGGTTCGGATGGCGAGGGTGTCGAGGTCGTAGGCGAGGATTGCCCAGCCGGTCCAGATCTGCATCCCGTCATCTCCTTTGAGTCGGGATCGGTCGCAGACCGTAGCTGCGTTTGAGGTGACTGATCCGTCCCTCGATCGCGGTTCGGTAGCGCGCTCGGCGTTTGCGGGTGCGGTCGGCTGCCGGGTTCGTGGCGGCCGGAGATCTGGATCTGCTCGTCGTCGAGTCCGGGAACGCGTCTTTGGTCGGGCCGGGCTGAAAGCCGCCGTCGGCGACGATCTCTCGCGAGACGGATCCCGGCGCGTTCGAGCTCGGCGGCGGTGTGCGGCAGCAGCGTGTTCTCGGCGGGGTTCCCGAGCTGGTGGCCGGCGGGGAGGATGAACCCGCGGGCGCCTTTGCGGGTGTTCTCGGTCACCTCGCAGATCTGCGCGACGTACCCGAACTCGGTCGGTTTGCCGAGCTTGCCTTTGCGGATCGGGCGCGCGTCCGGGTCGGCGATCGAGACCAGCCGGTCGGTGATCTTCAACCCGCGGACGCGACGGTCGATCTGCTCGGCGACCTTGCCGCAGCGACTGGCGAGCTCCTCGAGCTGCTGGCGGCCCTGAGCTTCGCCTGGGCGCCGCGGCCGCGGGCCGAGGCTCTGGCCGCGCCGCGAGCCGCTTGGCTTCCGCGCGGAGCGGGCGATCAGCTGGCCGGCCTGCTGGTTGAGCGCCATCACCTGCGCTTTGGCTTCGCCGGTGCGCCTGGCGAGCGTCTTGGAGATCGCCCGGACCGTCTTGCCGATCGACCGCGACCGGTCGCGAACCCGCACCTTGGCGCCGATCACCGTGAGAGCTTGCGGCCCTCGCGCGCGAGCGTCCTGGCTCCCTGCAGGGCGAGCATCGCATCGGACGGGTAGCGGATGTCGGCCTCGACCACCGTCGAGTCGATCCGCGCCGCGCGCGCCGCGGAACCTGCGTCTCGCGCTGCGCCTTCTCGATCACCATCCTGGTGATCTCCTCCACCACCTCTGCACCGAGCCGGCGAGCGAGCTTGCGGACCGTCGACTCGTCCGGCACCCGCTGATCGATCCCGATCAGACAGAACCGCCGAAGATGCAACGAGTCCGACACCTCCCGGACCAGCGTCTCGTACCCCCAGCCGGTCCGCTGCTTGACACCATCAACCGCACGAACGTCGCCATCGAGATCGACGGACGCCCCCGCTCCCGCGCGCCCTCCTCCCACGCCTGCGCGATCGGGAACAGCAACAGTGATCCGACAGCACCCGATCCAGCCGCGCGAGATCGTCGGGCAGCTCGCGCACCTCGATCGGCAGCACCTCGTCCCACAAGCACTCCACCTGCCCGCCCACGAGCGTCAGCATCACACCTCCACCAGATCAGAAAACCATTCATAAGCAGGCGAATTGTCTTAAACGCCCGGACGGAACGAACGGCTTTCCGACCGACCGCGATGCACTCTCCACAGCACCCGATCGCGCGGAGGAGCCAATGCCCGGACCCGGACGCAACCAGCCCTGCCCCTGCGGCTCAGGCCGCAAAGTCAAACGCTGCTGCGGCGAGCACCGCGGCCCCTCCGAAGACCAACTCGCCAGCGCTCACCTCGCGACGCTCGCCCACGACGCCGTCGATGACCTCGCTCACCTCTCAGACGAAGCGCTCGAAATCCTCTGGGAAGGCCTGTTCGACCTCCCCACGATCGACCTGTCACTACACGTCAAGCTCCCAACGTTGATCACCCCGGAACTGCAGCGCCTCGCAGACGCGATCGCTGACGACGATCCCGACCGAGGCTGGGAAGAACTGCGCACCGTAACCGAGCAGATCGACACCCCACAACAACGCGCCCGCCTCGCCGACGCGCTCCTCCGACTCCGCGATCACCACCGCCTGACTCGCACCCAAGCCGCCTACGCGATCTACCACCTCAGCACCCGCTCCCAACACCTCCTCGCCGCCAGCCTCACCCACACCATCGCCGTCACAGCCGGCGCCAGCCGCACCCCCAGCGGCCTCCAAATCGCCGCCTAACCCCAATCGTTTATCCGGGGGAAGTGGCGGTCGCGGCGAGCGCCGGGCCGACAGGCCGGTGCTCGGACGCGAGCTTGCGGGTCGCTCCGCGCAGGTCGACGAGCACCCGGGAACGCTCTAGCACGGCTGCGTAGTCGATCCCGGGATGGGCGGTCACAAGGACGACCGCGTCGTAGCCTGACAGGTCGTCGGGGAACTCGATGCTCGTCAACCCGAGCACGGGCAGCGCCGGAACATAGGGGTCGTGGTAGTCGATGATCGCGCCTCTGTCGCGCAGCAGGTCGATGATCCTCAGAGCGGGGGACTCACGGGTGTCGCCGACCCCAGCCTTATAGCTGGCGCCGAGGATCAGCAGCCGGGAGCGCCTCACCGGCCGTTCGACATCGTTGAGTGCGCGCTCGATGCGCTCGACGCAGTGGCCGGGCATCTGCTGGTTGATCTTGCCGGCGAGCTCGATGAACTCGGTCGACATGTGGAACTCGCGGGCGCGCCACGTGAGGTAGAACGGATCGACGGGGAGGCAGTGGCCGCCCATTCCGGGGCCGGGCTCGAACCGCATGAACCCGTATGGCTTCGTCGCGGCGGCATCGATCACCTCCCAGATGTCGATCGCCATCCGCTCGGCGAGGATCGCCAGCTCGTTGACGAGCGCGATGTTGACCGAACGGAAGATGTTCTCGAGCAGCTTCGCCATCTCGGCGGCCTCAGGGGTCGAGACGGGCACGATCTGCTCGCAGATCAGGCTGTAGGTGTCGATCGCGCGCCGTGTGCACTCCTCGGTCAACCCGCCAACGATCTTCGGCGTGTCGGCGAGCGTGTGGTCGGTGCGTCCGGGATCGACGCGCTCGGGGGAGAACGCGAGGTTGAGTTCGGTGCCGACCGCCAAGCCAGATTCCTGCAGCAACGGGGCGAGCTGCTCACGGGTCGTGCCGGGGTAAGTGGTCGACTCGAGCACGATCAACTGGCCGCGCTGGACGACCGACGCCAGTGCTCGTCCCGCGCTGAGCAGCGGCCCAAGGTCGGGTTCGCGGTTGGCGGTGAGCGGCGTCGGCACGCAGATCAGAACCGCGTCGCAGCGGGCGAGCGGCGCGTAGTGGGTCGAGGTCTCGATCGCCGGCAGCACCGCCCGTAGCCGTTCGGACGCGATGTCCTCGACATAGGACTGGCCGGCCGCGACCGCGGCCACCTTGCGCGCGTCGACGTCGACCGCGACGACCGGCTGCCCGGCCTCCGCGAACGCGACTGCGAGCGGGAGCCCGACGTACCCGAGCCCGATCACCCCGATTGCCATACCGCCATCCTCCTGATCTCGGTTGCGCTGACCTCTTCAGAGCAACGGCTCAGGTCGGCGCGGACTCGCGGTCGGCTTGGCCACCTGGCGATCTGTGAATCGGCACCGAACCGCTGGGCCCACTATCGGGGAGCCGAGCCCCGCAGACGGCGCCAGCCATCTGTCGAGCGCCCGACGCGTGTCCGTGGGGTCAGCGCTCGCCTTCGGCCGTGGGTTTGACCCGGGCGTGACCCCACGACCGTAACCGCGGCCAGCACGTCCTGGGTGACGGCGGTACCCGCCCCGACCACCGCGCCGGCGCCGATCACGAGGCCGAGCAGGATCACGGCGCCTGCGCCGATCGTCGCGCCGCGTTTGATCGTCGTGTGCAGCACTCGCATGGCTGCGCGGCCGCAGATCGTTCATGAACGTCGCCGAGGACAGATGAACAAATCGTCCTCGAGCCGCAGGCCCTCCCGCAGGCGCACGCCGGACCTGAGCTTCACCCACTCGCCGACGACGACGCTGCCTCTACGTAGGTCCGATCGCAGATGTCGCAGCCGGCGGCGATCCTTGCGCCCGACATCACATGATGGCAGCGTATTCTGCGAATCTCGGTTCACATCGAGAGGAGCGCTGCGATGGCCACGACGCAGATAGGCGACCCCGCCCGCGAGGTGCTCAACCAGCCGCCGCCGCTGCAGCCGGTCAACTACTTCGAGGTCGATCTGGCGCTGCGTGAGGGCCTCGAGCGTGAGGGCGGCGGCTGGGGTGCCGACCGAGCCCACGAGGCGGGCGCGGCGGCCGGAAGCGTCGAAGCATGGGAGCACGGACGCCGTGCGGAGCGCAACGAGCCGCGGCTGCTGACCCACGACCGGTTCGGCAAGCGCATCGACGAGGTGGAGCTCGACCCCTCCTGGCATTGGCTGCTGGGCGGCGCCGTCAGCCGGGCGATTCACAGCCTTCCGTGGCGTGACCCGGGCCCCGGTGCGCATGTCGTGCGCGCGGCGCGGTTCATGCTGTGGTGCAACACCAACGCGGGCGTGATGTGCCCCGTGTCGATGACGTACGCCGCGGTGCCGGCCCTGCGCGAGTCCGCGCCCGAGCTGAGCGCCGAATGGGAGACCCGCCTGATCTCGGTCGACTACGATCACGGCGCGCTCGCCGGAATGGCGATGACCGAGCGCCAGGGCGGCTCGGACGTGCGCGCCAACATCACGCGCGCAGATCCGCTCGGCGACGGTTGGTATGAGCTGAACGGCCACAAGTGGTTCTGCTCGTATCCGCCGTGCGCGGTCTTCCTGGTGCTCGCCCAGGCGGGTGTTGGGGGTGGGGGGCGGGAATCCCAATCTCTCTCCTGCTTCTTGGTGGAGCGCGGATCAGGGATGGAGTTCCAGCGGCTCAAGGATAAGCTCGGGACGCGCTCGCTGCCGTCCTCGGAGGTCGAGTTTCGCGGCGCCCGGGCGCGGTTGGTCGGTGAGGAGGGCCGCGGCGTCCGGGCGATCATCCGGATGGTCAACCACACGCGGCTGGACTGCCTGTTGGGCTCGGCCGCGGCGATGCGACGCGCGACGCTCGAGGCGGTCCATCATGCCCGCCACCGGACCGCGTTCGGCGAACTGCTCGCCGAGCAGCCGGCGATGCGCAACGTGCTGGCAGACTTGGCGATCGAGTCAGAGGCCGCGACCGCGGCGGCGATGCGGCTCGCGCGCAGCTACGACGACCCGCAGGACGGCGCCTTTCGGCGGTTCGGGACCGCGGTGATGAAGTACTGGATCACCAAGCGCGCCACCGGCCACGTGTCCGAGGCGCTCGAGTGCCTCGGCGGCAACGGCTACGTCGAGGAGTCGGCGATGCCGCTGCTGTATCGCGACGCGCCGCTGAACTCGATCTGGGAGGGCTCGGGCAACGTCGCCGCGCTGGACGTGCTGCGCGCGATCGGATCCGAGCCCGACGGTCTGCCGGCGTTCCTGGCCGAGTGCGATCTGGCGGCCGGCGGCGATCGGCGGCTCGATGCCCATCTGGCGGCGCTGCGTGAGCGCGTCGGGTCGCTGCTTGGCGACGGCTCCGACGACGTGGAGCGGCGGCTGTATGACAGCCAGTTCGGGGCCCGGCGGCTGGTCGAGGAACTGGCGGTGGCGCTGCAGGGCTCGCTGCTCGTGCGTCACGCGCCACCGGCCGTCGCCGACGCCTTCTGCGCGGCTCGATGCGACGGCGCCGGCGGGCGCGTCTACGGGACGCTCCCGGCCGCCGTCGACGCCGCTGCGATCCTCGACCGCGCGTTGCCGGCATGACCGCGTCCGTCAGGCGGCCGCGACCATGACGGTGACCGCCGCCGGCACCCGTCAGCGGTTGCTGCACGCCGCGCGTGAGCTGATCGACGAGGGCGGCTACGGCGCCACCTCGGTGCTGGCGATCGCCGAGCGTGCCGGGGTCGCCACCGGGACGCTGTATCGCCATTTCGCCTCCAAGGAGGACCTGTTCGTCGAGATGTTCCGCGACGTCTGCGACCACGAGGACCGCGCGATCGCCGCTGCGCTGGGTGGGCTCGGGCCGGCGCCACCCGCGACCGACGTCGTCGAGAAGATCGTCGGCACGTTCGCGCAGCGCGCGCTACGCAACCGCCGGCTGGCCTGGGCGCTGTTGGCCGAGCCGCTGGACCCGCGGGTCGACGCCGAGCGACTCGCCTATCGGGCTCGGTCGACCGAGCGGATCGCGGCCGTGCTGGAGCGCGGGATCACCGCCGGCGAGCTTCCCGAGCAGAACGTCAGCCTGACCGCGGCGGCGATCGTCGGCGCCTGTGGCGAGGCCCTGGTCGGACCGCTGTCGCCGCTCGTTGACGGGCGGCCGGATGCCGACGAGGTGGTGCGCTCGCTCCGCATGTTCATGCGGCGGGCGGTTGGCGCCGCGCCGGGGGTTCCGGCCGGGCACGGGGTTTTGCGATGAACGGGGTCGACGCGGTCCGGGTGCAGCGCGACGGCCCGGTGACGACGATCCTGCTGAACCGGCCCGAGCGGCGCAACGCCGTCGACGGTCCGACCGCGACGGCGCTGGCGGACGCGTTCCGGGCGTTCGACGCTGACGACGACGCGTCCGTCGCGGTGCTGCACGGGCTCGGTGGCGTGTTCTGCGCCGGGGCCGATCTGCACGCTGCCGGTACCCCGGAGGGCAACCAGCTCGGCGACGAGGGCGACGGGCCGATGGGGCCAACCCGGGCGCAGCTGTCAAAGCCGGTGATCGCGGCCGTCTCGGGGCATGCGGTCGCGGGCGGGCTCGAGCTGGCTCTGTGGTGCGACATGCGTATCGCCGACGAAACGGCGGTGTTCGGCGTCTTCTGCCGCCGCTGGGGGGTGCCGTTGATCGACGGCGGAACCGTACGGCTGCCGCGCCTGATCGGCCTCAGTCGCGCGCTGGATCTGATCCTCACCGGGCGGGCCATCGATGCGCAGGAGGCGCTGACGATCGGTCTCGCGAATCGCGTCGTCGAGGCCGGCCAGAGCCTGTCGGCCGCGCAGGAGTTGGCCGCGGCGCTGGCGCGCTTCCCGCAGACCTGCCTGCGCCAGGATCGGCTGTCCGCGCTCGAGCAAACGGGCATGTCCGAGCGTCACGCGCTGGCCGACGAGCTTGCGCACGGTCTGCGGTCGCTGGCGGACGTGGCCGAGGGCCTGGAGCGGTTCCGCGCCGGCGAGGGCCGGCACGGCTCGTTCGAGTGACCGCGCCAGCCGCGCGTCCGCGTGCGTCCGCGCCTCCCGCCGGACCCCTCCGCGCGGCCCCTCGGCGGCCAAGTGGGAGATGTGTCCACCATTGTTCGACTTTCTTCCCACTCCGCCGCCAGATCAGCCCGCCAGCGACGCCGCCCAGTCGTGCAGCGCGCGCACGTGGCCATCGGTGATCCCGATCGCCGGCTGGTGACGACCAGCAGCGTCGGCCCGGTCCGCTGCGCCGCCCATTGCCGGCAGCTGTCGTCGTGCGCGTCGTCGACCCAGGCCAGCGGTCGTCGCGGACCCGCGAACGCGTCGATCGCGTCCAGCTTCCAGTGACGCGGCGAGGTCGCCGTCGCGACGGCTGGAAACGTCAGGTGCGCGCGGCCCGGCGGCAGTCCCAGTTGCGCCGGCAGATGCTCGTCCGCCTTCTCCTCCCAGCCGGTGCACCGACAAGCAATGGTGCTGTCGTACCTCAACTCGTCGTCTTGTTCTTGCAGGCCTCCTTGACCCTTTCCATCCTCGCCTTCCCGGCCGCCATGCGTTCCTTGCACGCGGGCGACAGGTCGGATTCGTGCGATTTGAGGCAGCCGATGACGCGGCCCCCACCCCGGAAGGATGTCCTTGCACAGCCTTTCCGCGTCGGCCTTGCAAGCATCCTGGGCACGCGCGAATAGCGGCAGCACGAGAAACGACAACGCGGCGACGAGGAAGAAGTTTCGCGTCATGGTTTGGCCTCCATCCAGGTGGCTGAGTTTGTCTCTCCGGCACGACGTCATCCAGATCGCAGATGCGCCGGATTCGCAGCCGCAGATTCCGCAGTCACGTGCCGCCCGTTGATGACCACCAAGGGCGTCTGCGAACCGCGGCGACTCGTGTTACCACGATGATACCACCGCGGAAAGCCGCCCTATGATGTCGCCATGGCCGATACGCACGACACCCAAGCGCGACGCAGGATTCCCGTGGCCCTCGTCCAGCATCCGTGGCCCACCGAGCGCTTTGCCGTCGATGCCGAGTACCGAAGGCAGGCTCGCCCGCCCGCGGCGGAGCGGATGGCGCTGGCAGGGGTGCGGCTGGCGAATCCGTTGAACAGCGCCCCTCAAGTCAGCTGACGGACTGGGGTCTATGGTCACCCCGGCTGTCTACGAGTCTGTCGGCATGCAACCGCCCTACTCCCTCACCGACGCGAACACGCGGACGATCATCCTCTTGAGGACGTTGAGGTTGTTCTCGACGAGTAGTGACCAATCTCCAGACGGAATCTTTCCCGTTTGCTGGAAGGCTTTCGTCGACTCTTGCCGCCAAGACAGCAACTCGCGACAGGTTCCGCCAGCCACGCGGCAAGAGACTACGTCCTGAGCGTTGACCACCCTCACTCGGAACCCCTTGTCGGCGTTCTTTACACCCATGATGGACACTCGCAGAATCGAAGGGCCACGAACGCCGAACGTCTCAGCGTGAGCAGCATGAGCCTCGACAACCCATTCTGCATTCACGATGATTCGACCGTCCTCTTCCGCACGAGACGCTTTCGCCGAGAAAGCGAAGACTCCAACCATCAACAACGAAACCGCGAGAGCGAGCTTCTTCTTCATCATCTACTCCTTGCTGCGAGTATCCATCGTAGTTCCGTGTCTAGGTGCCGTCAATCTCGGCTGGTGTTGGTATCACACCTACAGTGCCAAGAGCCGGGCGAGCGGCGGATCTTCTCGCCCGTTGTCTCGTCGCTGACGACGGTGACCTCACCATCACCCGGCGCCGTCACCAGCGTGCTGACGCCGCGCCGCTGGAGAAGGCGGAGAATGCGTTTGCTCGCACGCTCGTCGGTGGCCTCGACGTCCTCTTGGGTAGGTGCCGGCGCCGGGTGGAACATGAAACCCTTGCCGTCGCGATCCGGAGCGTACAGGCCGTCGAGGAAAATGGCGTGAACGTGAGGGTTGTGGTGAGCGTGGCCGGGATGTGCACGCAGATCTGGCCGATGGTGCTGCTCCGGTTCCTCGTGTCCTCGTTCATCGTGCTCCTAGTTGTCGTCACCCATCGAGCAACGCCATGATGGCGAGCAGAGCCTTCCGCAACCCGCGTGGCTCATGGGTTTCGGTCCAAGTCCGCCAGGCATCTCCGAGCCGTTCCGCCACCGAATCGGCGAGCTCAGAATTCTGGCTACATGTAGCCAGAATAGGGCGTTTTGGGACGCTTTCTGACGTTTCCTGACGTTGTAACCCGCTAAATCATTGGAATCAGGAGGACTCTGCCGGGTTGAGGTGCTAGCGGTTAACAGCCATGGGGGTTCGAGTCCCCCTCTTCGCACTGAAGACCCCTGGAATTTCCGGGGGTTTTCTTTTTTCGAAGGTCGGCGGGAGTCAGCTGCTTTGCCCTGCGTCTCAGCCGTCAAGCCCGCAAAGCCAACCCGCCAGCGGGCGTACCTTGATCGTCCGCCTGCCCGAGACGATATCCTGACGGTCGCTCTCGGTGAGCACCAGCCCGACGTCGAGCTTCTGCTCGTCCATGGCCTCGGTCATAGCGGCCACCTCGCGCGTGCGGACCTGCCGGTCGGCAAGCGAAAGTGTCACCTGGACGAGCTCGGCCAAAGCCCGTCCGCGCCGGCACGCGAAGTCGACCTCACGACCGCTCGCAGTCCGGTAGTACGACACGTCGGCGCCGCGCCGGAGGAGCTCCAGGAAAACCATGTTCTCGGTGAGGGCGCCCAGGTTGTGCGAGAAACTGAGCGAAACCCGGTTGGCCAGCCCCGTGTTCACCGCGTACACCTTCTTTGGGGCATACTCTCGGCCAGTGATGACGGACGCCATGAAACGAAAGACGAGTTGGATCGGATTCTGGAGTTTCGGGATGGTCGTGGTGGGTGTGCTCGGGGCGGGGCCAAAAGCTTGGTCGCAGTCGTCCGCGGGCACCACCAGCCCGGACGCGGGAGTGGTTTCGTCCGAAGACCAACCTGTGAAGGACTCGCCGCGGGCCTCGCTCTCTCAATTTCTCGATCTTTGCCGAGCCGGAGACTATGCCCGGGCCGCTCGCTACCTCGACGTGCCGCCGACCGAAGCGAATCGGGGCCCGGGAGCTCGCCCGTCATTTGATGAGCGTGCTCGACCGGTACACGTGGTTCGACCTGGAGACCATTTCGCCCTTGCCCGGTGGAAACGTCGAGGACGGGCTGCCCGCCGCGGTCGAGGAAATCGCCAAGATTCCCGGCCCGGGAGCGCAGCAGGTGCCGGTTCGTCTCGTTCGACATGGAAGCGACGACGGCGCACGATGGGTGTTTTCCCGGGCGACGGTGAAGAGAATCGACGGTTGGTACGCGCGCCTCGACGGGGTGTGGCTGGATGAATACCTGCCCGCGCGGTTGCTCAAACCCGGACCACGAGATTTGCTCTACTGGCAGTGGCTTGCCTTGCCGCTTCTGCTCCTTTGCGCCTGGCTGCTCGGCATTCTTCTCAGCCGGGCGACCCGGCGAGTGCTGGGCAGGATGGCCGCGCGCACGGCCACGCGCTGGAACGACGAGCTGCTGGCCCGCGTCGGAGGGCCGCTGACGCTTGCTTGGACCTTGTCCCTGGCCTACCTCTTCCTGCCTTGGCTGGGGCTCTTCAAGCCCGCCGAAGATTTCGTCCACAGGAGCTTGCGCGCCGGCGGCCTCGTGATCTTCTTCTGGGCCCTGGCCCGTTCGGTGGATGTTGCCCGACAAGTCCTCGTCGGGGCATCCTGGACCAAGGACCATCCCGGCGCCCGCGCCCTGCTGCCCTTGGGAGCCCGCGTGGGCAAAGTGGTCGTCGTCGCGCTCGCGCTGGTGACGCTGCTTTCCGAGCTCGGCTATTCCGTGACCAGCCTGGTCGCGGGCCTCGGCATCGGTGGACTGGCGTTCGCCCTGGCGGCGCAGAAGACGGTGGAGAATCTGTTCGGCGCGTTCTCCCTCGGCGCGGACCAACCCTTTCGCGAAGGCGATTTCGTTCACATCGAGGACTTCGTCGGCACGGTCGAGGCGATTGGCCTGCGTTCGACCCGGATCCGAACCCTCGACCGCACGATCATCAGCATTCCCAACGGCAAGCTCGCCGACATGCGCCTCGAATCCTTCACCGCACGGGATCGCCTGCGCCTTGCCTGCACCGTCGGCCTGGTGTACGAGACCACCGTCGCCCAGATGCGAGAGGTTCTCGCCAGCCTCGAGCGCGTGCTGCGCGAGCAGCCCAAGATCTGGCCAGACGCGGTCGTCGTGCGTTTCGTATCCTTCGGCGATTCGTCTCTCAACATCGACATCATGGCCTGGTTCCAGACGACGGACTGGAACGAGTTCCAATCCATTCGCCAGGACCTGTTCTTGCAATTCATGGAGGTGGTGGAGAAAGCCGGCAGCTCCTTCGCCTTCCCCACGCGTACGGTCCATCTCGTGGACGACGGTCAGCCCGCGAATACCGCTGGCACCCACACCGTCGCCGTACAAGACTCTGACCATGTCCGGTGAGCCCACCATCGAGAAGAAGAACTACACCGAGGAGCAGGCCAAGCACGTGCTGCTGGCCGCCCTGCGCGGAAAAGGCGGCCAGCTCACCAAGGCGGACGCGGTCGCGCTGTCGGGTCTGCCGGTGCCCGACACCGAGCAGGCGTTGACCAACCTGCTCAAGGAATACCGCAGCCACCTGGCGGCGACCGAGAGCGGCGAGCTGCTGTACGAATTCGATCCTGCCTTCGAACGTCGCGACGCGGTCCCTCTCTCGGAGAAGCTGGCCAAGGTGGGCAAGGCCCTGTGGAAGGGCTTCACGTTCTTGTTCAAGATCTCCATCGTCGCCACGCTGGTGGCCTATTTCCTCGTGTTCCTGGCCATGATGCTGGCGCTGGTGTTCGCCCGGCGTTCGGACGATCGTGACGACGACGGCGGCTTCGACCTCGGCTGGCCGCTGTTCTGGATGTGGGGGTGGGGGCCGTCGAGCCCGGGCGCGTATGGCCGCCGGGCGCGGCCGGTACGCAAGGGCAAGCCGCTTTACAAGAAGGTGTTCGAGTTCGTATTCGGGCCGCCGCAACCAAGCGAGGATCCGCTGGGCGACGAAAAGGAAATCCTGGCGCATGTTCGCCAAAACAACGGCCGCATCGCCGCCGTGGACCTGGTCGCCCTGATGGGCTGGGATTTCCCGCGCGCCGAGGAGGAAGCCACGCGACTGCTCATCGACTATGGGGGCGAGCCCGAGGTCACCGACGATGGCGTGGTGTTATACATATTCAAGGACATCCGCAAGACCGCGCATGAGATTGGGGCCTCAACGGCCGAGCCGCGCCGGGCCTGGGAGCGCATGGAAGAGCGGCCGCCCCTGTCCGGCAACAGCAGCGGGACCAACCTCGTCATCGCGCTCCTCAACGGCTTCAACTTGCTCGCGCCGTTCTGGATCGTGCCCGCCTTCGAGGAGCGCCTGGGCAGACCGCTCGGTCACACCTTTCTGCTCTACACCTACCCGGTGATCTTCTCGTCCATGGTCTTCGCCGTCCCGCTCGGCCGCTGGCTGGTGGAGAAGGCACGCGACCGCGGCCGGCGCCAACGCAACGCCCGACGCGCGCTCTTGCGCATCGCCATCGAGAACCGAGGCGCCCCCTTGCCGCCCGCGCAGCTCGCCCCCGATCCGGTCTCGGCCAACGTGCTGGACCGCTCGCTGGTCGCCCTGGGTGGCGATGTGGTGACCGACGAAAGCGGCCAGATGCGCTACAGCTTTCCAAGAATCAAAGAGGAGCTGGACGCCGTCGCGTACGCGCTTTCCCATGCGTCCGCCGCCGAGAAGGAGGCGGGCGCAATCGTCTTTTCTTCGAAGGATCCCCTCTAACGACACCTGTTCTTTCTCGGGAAGACCGGCAGGACCTGCAGAATCGACAGCTTGCATCCGGTCGGTCGGTGTGCTGGACTTTCCGCGATTTGGCCTAAGAAAAGGAGAATTCCATCATGTCCTTCCTCGGATCTTCCATCCAGCGCGCCCTTCACGCCTCCCTCACCATCCTGCTGGTTGCCGGAACCGCCGCCACGAGCGCTTGCGTGACCACCGGGACTTTCGACAAGAAGGTGGCCGAGCTGGACAAGTTGCGGGCCGACCACGACCGCGCGGCTGCCGAGCGCGAAAAGGATCTGCAGACCCAGATCGACCATCTGCAGACCCAGGTCAGCGATGCGGACAAGCGCATCGCCGCGCTCACGGCCGAGCGGGATGATCTGCGCAAGAAGCTCGACGACACCACCGTGCTGGCAGGCGAGCTGCGGGCGCGCCTGGAAAAGCTGGGACAGAACGTCGACAAGCTGACGAGCGAAAAAGGGCAACTGGCGCAAGTCTTGGCGGACGCCAAGGCGCGCCTGGAGGAGCTGCGCAAGCAGAAAGCCGCGGCGGAGGCGCGCGCCGCCACCTTCCGCAAGCTGGTCGCCAAGCTAAAATCCATGATCGACGCCGGCAAGCTCAAGGTCGTGATTCGCGACGGTCGGATGCTCATCGCCCTGCCCAACGACGTTCTCTTCGATTCGGGCAAGACCAACATCAAGCCCGACGGCCAAGCCGCGCTCGCGCAGGTGGCCAAGGTTCTCGCGTCGATCCCGGATCGCAAGTACATCGTCGCGGGCGACACGGACGATGTGCCCATCCACACCGCGCGCTTTGCTTCGAACTGGGAGCTTTCCACGGCGCGTGCGGTGGAAGTCACGAAGTTCCTGATTGCCAACGGCATGCAGCCCCAGGTGCTGGCCGCCGCGGGCTACGGCGAGTTCGATCCCGTGGCGCCCAACGACTCGCCGGAGCACCGGGCGCAGAATCGGCGCATCGAGATCGTGCTACAGCCCAATCTCGCCGATTTGCCTTCCCTCGAGGGGATTCAATCGAGTCCCTGAGGCCGAGGTTCAGGCGGCACTCCTTTGCGCTCGCCCCACTTACGATGGATATTCGCTCTGTTGTTCCAGCGCCGCAACGAGGGCGGCGTGAGACTCTGGCAGAGGTGAAAAGCGCGCGCGCATGGCCAGGGCCAGCGCGCCGGGCAGGTCGAAGGCTTCACCGGCCGCGCATCGCGTGCGGTAGAGCTGGGCATAGTCGGGCGGAACGCGCAGGGTCCAGTTCTCGGGATGAACTTCGCCAGGTCGGTTGTAGATCTCCTTGCCGCCTAGCAGGTCGGAGAAGAAGATCGAGACGTTCTGGGCAGGCCCGATGAAGAGATCGGAGCACAAGGCGCGCTTGAAGTGACGGGGATCCCGAACCAAGCGCTCCGCCAGCGCAGGCCGCTTCTCCGGAATCGGCTGTAGCCGCTCGGCGAGGTAGTGGGCCCAAGCGGATCGTCGTTCGGGACTTCGCCACTGCTCGAAGACTCGCCAGATCGGCGGCGTGTCGTGGGTGCCGAGCGTGACCCAGTCGGCGGGAGATGCGAGTGCCGTTCGGTAAGGATCGCGGACGTTCTCGGGATCGGCCTTCTGGACCACGCGAAAGCGACCGAGGCCATGCCGGGCCAGCACCGCCGCCAAGGGCGAAGGGCAGGTGCTTAGCACCTCGCACGCGATATCGCCGACCCGTCCGCCTTGGGCGCGCACGGTTTCCACCAGCACATCGAAGAGCACGCCGTGCCGTTCGACTTGCAGGTCAGTCAGGCTTCGGACCCAATCGTCCTTGTAGCGCGGATGCCGCGGATCGGGCGCGAGATCGGCACGCGCGACCAGGGAAAATCGCGCCAGAGCGGGATGGTCGGGGAGATCGGGCGAAGCGAAGAGCCGTGCCCCGTTCTGCACGGCGTGCAAGGGATAGGGGTCGTCCGTGCGATAGACCCAAGGACAGACCAGGCCGTGGGGATGGTCGATGCGCAGGCCATCGAACTCGCCGAGCATCTTGCCCAAGCGTGCGCGCTCGAAGCGCAGACCGGGCCCCTCGCCCGCCTCTTTTGAACCGTAACCATCGGGGTCGAGCACTGGATAACCCCAAGGCTGCCCGGCGGGGTTGGTGCGACTGGGCGGCGCGCCCATCCGATAGTCGGTCAGGAAGAGAGTCTGGTATCGCCACAGATCGCGGTGCGAAACCCCGATCTGCAGATCGCCGTAGAGCTTGAGTCCGAGTCCGGCGAGCTCTTCGCGCACAGCCGTGTGCTGGGCGTGCACCAGGAATTGGCAGAAGCCGACGAAGTCCACCTCCTTGGCGTGGTCGCGCGCGACCTCGGCCCGACGTCGCGCGCAGGCCGCTTCTTCTCCCGTCCGCGGTGCCCATAGCAGTGCATCCGGTACCTCCCCGGTTTCGTTCGGCCATTGCTGCCAGTCGAGGGTGCCGTGGTGCGCGGCCAGGGCTGCGAAAAGCCCGTCGCTTTCCAGCCATTCAGCTTGCTCGCGTGCGAACCTCGCGTAGGCTGGCGCCAAGGTCGCCCAGCGCTTGCCTCCGCGAAGGTACGCGGTGTAGACGGCGCGCAGGGCCTTGTCTTGGGCTCGGCGCACGTGGGCGTGCTCCACCCGGTGGTCGGCGTTGGCGGGCCGGCCGCGGACGGCGGCCGCAAGCGCTTCCTTGGACAGGAGTCCTTGCCACCGCTCTTCCTCGGCAAGGGGGCCAAGGGCGATGGACAGCGGCGATTTCGCGAACAGGGTGCCGTCGTAGGGCGAGGCATTGATCGGCGATGTGCGCCCTTGGGGACCGAGCTGCACACCCGTAAAGCCGAGGTCGGCGACGAAGCGCAGGAAGGCTCGTCCACCCAAGGAATAGGGCGAGCCGCGACCGATATCCTCGCCGGCGAGCCCGGGAAAACTCGCGTCGTGCACGCCGAGCACCAGGCGTTCGATGTGGAGGATTCGGAGAGCTTCCGCGATCGGGGCGCGTTTTTCCGGGCGCAGCCTATCCACAACCGCGCGGTAAGGACGATCAGGCGCCTGCGACGGATCGGCTGCCATGGTCATGGACCAACCCTAGTGCCGTCCGCCGGAATTTCAACCAGCATTTGGCGGACGGCACCAGTCGCGCTTATCCGTGTTTTCAACCCGATGTCCGACCTAATCTCCGGCACGCCGGGGCGTGCTGCTGGTCTTCGCCGCCAGAAGGGCTATCATTCCGTCATCCATGAAGGCACGGTCGAGCACCAGCGATCCTCTCTGGTACAAGGACGCGGTCATCTACGAGCTGCCGGTCAAGAGCTTCTACGACGGAAACGGCGACGGCATCGGAGACTTCGCCGGGCTTTTTCAGAAGCTCGACTACCTGCAAGAGCTCGGCATCACTTGCTTGTGGCTCTTGCCCTTCTTCCCGTCGCCAATGCGCGACGACGGCTACGACATCTCCGACTACCGCAGCATCGATCCACGCTACGGCACCTTGGATGAGCTCAAGGCGTTTCTGGAGGCCGCGCACGGACGCGGCATGCAGGTGATGATCGAGCTGGTCATCAACCATACCTCTGACCAGCACCCTTGGTTCCAAGCGGCGCGCCAGGCACCGGCCGGAAGTCCCGAGCGCGATTTCTACGTGTGGAGCGACAGCGACCACAAATTCCGTGGCGCCCGCATCATCTTCACCGACACCGAGTCGTCCAATTGGACCTGGGATCCGGTTGCCAAGGCGTATTACTGGCACCGATTCTTCTCGCACCAACCTGACCTCAACTACGACAATCCTGCGGTCCTCGACGAGGTGGTATCCATCATGCGGTTCTGGCTCGACCTCGGCGTCGACGCGTTGCGCCTCGATGCCATCCCTTACTTGGTCGAGCGCGAGGACACCACCTGCGAGAACCTTCCCGAGACCCACGCCGTCATCCGCCAGATCCGCGCGGCCATGGACAAGGACTACGAGAACCGCATGATTCTGGCCGAGGCCAATCAATGGCCGAGCGACGTGCTGCCCTACTTCGGCGACGGTGACGAGTGCCACATGGCCTTCCACTTTCCGCTCATGCCTCGGCTGTTCATGGGGCTGCGCCTGGAGGATCGCCACCCCATCACCGAAATCATGGGACAGACCCCGCGCATTCCCGACAACTGCCAATGGGGCATTTTTCTGCGCAACCACGACGAGCTCACGCTGGAAATGGTCAGCGATGAAGAACGCGACTACATGTACCTCGCCTACAGCGCCGATCCGCGCATGCGGGTCAACGTGGGTATTCGCCGCCGCTTGGCGCCGCTGGTGGAAAACAACCGCTTGCGCATCGAGCTTCTGAACAGCGTCCTGTTTTCATTTCCGGGAACGCCCATCCTCTATTACGGCGACGAGATCGGGATGGGCGACAACATCTACCTCGGTGACCGCAACGGCGTACGCACGCCCATGCAATGGAGCGCCGACCGCAACGCGGGCTTCTCGCGCGCCACGCCTGGTCGCCTGTACAGCCCGGTCATCATGGATCCGGTGTACGGTTACGAGTCGACCAACGTGGAAGCCCAGCAGGGCGATCCCTCGTCGCTTCTGACTTGGATGCGCAACATGATCGCGCTACGCAAGCTGTTCCGGGTGTTCGGGCGTGGAACCATGGAATTCCTCCACCCGTCGAATCGCAAAGTCCTGGCCTACCTGCGCAGCTACGAGAACGAGAAGATCCTTTGCCTGGCCAATCTCTCGCGCTTCGCGCAGCCGATCGAGCTCGACTTGTCGCGCTTCGAGGGCATGGTGCCCATCGAGATGCTCGGCTACGTGGAATTCCCCCAGATTCGCAAGACACCCTATCCCCTGACCCTGGGCCCCTACGGGCATCTGTGGTTCGAGCTGCAACCCGCATACGTCCCCAATGTCCTGGGCGTGGCGCCGGTCAGCGAAGGCGAGCAGGGACTGGCGTTCAGCGATTGGGAAGACATCATGACCGGGACCGAGCGCGCCGAGCTCGACCGCAAGATCCCTGCCTTCTTGGTGCGCCAGCGTTGGTTCGGCGGCAAGGCACGCACCATCGACACGGCGTCCGTTCGCGCGTGGGCGGCGATAGGAGACCTGGATGCGGCGCTCATTCTGGTTGACGTGCATTACACGGACGGCGCCTCGGACATCTACTCGATGCCGCTTGTGCGATTGGATGCCGAACGCATTCAGGCGATCTCCGAGAAGCACCCGGAAGTCGTGTTCGCGCGTTGCCAAGACGGTCATGGGTCCATCTGCGATGCTACGTTCGACGACCGATTTTGCCAATGGCTGCTGACCGCGATCGAGCGCGAAGAGCGTTTCGATTTTTCGGCGGGCTTCTTGCGGGCGACCGCCGGCCAGTTCTATCCCGAGCTGCGCGGGGACAAGAGCGTGCCGTTGACCGCGCAACGAAGCAGCGCCGAGCAAAGCAACACCTCGATCCGATACGGCGGCAATCTGATCTTGAAGCTCTTCCGCCACATCGAGGTTGGCCCCAATCCCGACTGTGAAATCACCAGGTACCTGGGCGAGCAGCAGGGCCTCAAGAACATTCCCAAGTTCGGTGGCATGATCTTCTTTCAGTCGGACGGCGGGGAAGTAGCCACCCTGGGCATGCTGCAGGAGCTGATCGACAACCAGGGCGACGGTTGGGCCTGGACGCTGGAAGAATTGTCACGCTACTTCGAAAATTGCACCACCTCCCAAGTGCCCCCGGATCTTCTCGCAAGCAGCCAGCTTTCGATCGTCGCCCTGGCCGACCAGGGACTTTCCGCCGAAGCCTCCGACGCCATCGGAATCTACCTCGATGCCGCCGCCCATCTCGCCCGTCGCACCGCCGAGATGCACGTGGCGCTGGCCGCCGAAACCGACGACGAGGACTTCGCGCCCAAGCCGCTCTCCGGCACCGATCTGGCGAATCTCTCCCGTGGGCTTCGGGAACGTGCAGGCGAAGCGATCCGAGAGCTCAAGTCGGGGCTCGGGCGCCTGCCCGACGATGTCGCCGACCTGGCCGGTTCGCTGCTCGCACACCGGCGCTCGCTCTTGACCCATCTGGACGGGCTCGAAACCCTGACGGTCAGGCTGCTCAAGACCCGCGTTCACGGCGACTTCCACCTCGGTCAGGTGCTGCGGGTCAAGAACGACTTCGTTCTTCTCGATTTCGAGGGCGAGCCCGCTCGGCCGCTCTCCGAACGACGAGGGATGCACTCGCCACTCAAGGATGTCGCCGGCATGTTGCGGTCTTTCAGTTACGCCGCGCACGCGGCCTTCATGGCTCACGCCGCGCGACGCCCCCAGTCCGCGGCGTCTCTCGAACCTTGGGCTATCCTGTGGGAAAGGTGCGTGTCGGCGGTCTTTCTCAATGCCTATCGCGCCGCCACCAAGGGGACGCGGATCCTGCCCGAGGACTCGGCCACGCTGGCGCACCTGCTCGATGCCTTCCTCATGGACAAGGCGCTTTACGAGCTCTCCTACGAGCTTGGCAATCGGCCGACCTGGGTGCGCATCCCCTTGCTGGGAATTCTCTCGTTGGCGCAGAACTGGCAAGTAGATCCACCGCGCGTTTCCGGCTAGAGAAACGACAGCCATGGCCGACGAATCCACGCTTTTGCCTTCTGTTTTGGAACGGATCGCATCGCTCCAATCGGCCGATATCGCCGTCGGCATCGCCACGTACAACAACGCCGATACCGTCGGGCACGTGGTCGACGCGGCACGGGCCGCCTTTCGCGATCCGCTGGCCGACTGTCGAGGCGTCATCATCCATGCCGACGCGGGATCGACCGACGACACGGGCGAGAAGTTCGCGAGCAAGGATCCAGCGGACGCGCCGGTCGTGGAGCTGACCTATTCGGTGCTTCCCGGACAGAAGTTGGTCGCGCTAGATCACGACGTTCCGGACAAGGGTCGGGCAGTCAGGGCGATTCTGCGCGCGGCCCAGCAGCTGCAAGCCAAGGTGTGCGTGATCCTGGCGCCCAACCTGCGCGGTGTCACGCCCGCCTCCATCGCGTCCCTGTCGCGTCCAGTCCTGGACGACAAATTCGATTTCGTGGCGTCGTACTGCACGCGCCACAAATTCGACGGCCTGGTGACAAGCGGTCTCGTCTATCCCGTCATTCGCGCGCTCTACGGCAAGCGTATTCGCCAACCCATGGGCGGCGATTTCGCGGTGTCCGCTCCGCTGGCGGCGCACTATCTGACGCAATACCCTGGTGACTCGGACAAGGGCCGTATTGGCGTCGATCTGTGGATGGTGACGGAGGCCATGAACCGCGGTTTCAAGTTGTGTCAGGCGCGGGTTGGGGCGGTAGCACGCGTGTTTCACGAACCCTCCCCCGACCTCAGCACGACCCTCGCGCAGGTCCTGACCGAGATCTTCGATCTCGCCATTCGCGATATCTCGATCTGGCAGCGTCTGCGTGGCTCGGAGAACGTGCCTTTGCTAGGGTCGGCGCCGCAGGCTCCGCTGGGCGAGGTCGCCTTGGATCCACAGCGGCTGATCGAATCGTTCACTCTCGGTCACAAGAACCTGCAACCGGTGTGGGGTGCGATTCTTCCGCCGGCCACCATGCTCGTTCTCAAACGGATGGCGGTCGGAGCCCATGGCAGGTTCGTCTTTCCCGACCAGGCCTGGGTGCGCACGATTTTCGACTTCGCGCTCGGCTATCGTCTGCGCATCATGAATCGGGACCATCTCTTGCGCGCCTTCACGCCGCTTTACCTGGCGTGGGTGGCGTCGTTCGTCGGTGAGATGCGCGACGCTGGGCCCGAACAAGTGGAACAGCGCTTCGAGGCTCTTTGTCTGGCCTTCGAGTCCGAGAAGCCGTATCTCATCTCCAGGTGGCGTTGGCCGGACCGATTCAATCCCTGAACCAACCAGCGAGAAAGGGGCACTTCCATGTGGGAACACATCAATCAGGCACTGGGCGACGGCGTGCGCCGGGTTTTGCTAGGGGTGGCCAGTTTCCTTCCGGGGCTGGTGATTCTCATCTTGGCGCTCCTCGTTGCCAGCATCGTGGCATGGGTCGTCAGCCGCATCACGCGCGGGCTTCTGCGCTGGATCAAATTCGACAAACGGATGGAAGAGATTGGGTTCTCGGGCCTCGCGGATTGGTCGCCCAGCCGAAGTCCCACGCTGTTCGTCGCCAAAGTCGTCTGGTGGCTGATCATCGCGTTCGGGTTGCTGGTCGGCTTGGCGGGGTTCGCCACGGATCTCGCCTCGAAGATCGTCGTTCAAACCATCGCCTACTTGCCCAATGTCCTGGTCGGGCTGGCCTTGCTGGCCATCGGCAATCTGCTGGCACGATTTCTGGCGCGCGGCGCGCTCATCGGCGCCGTGAACCTGCAGATACGCTCCGCGCAGTTCATCAGCCTGGTGGTCAAGTGGCTGGTCCTGGTGATCACCGCCGCCATGGTGCTCGATCACCTGCACATCGGCGGCGACATCGTGAAGCTCACCTTCGCCATCTTGTTCGGCGGAGTGGTGCTGGCGCTGGCGCTGGTGGTCGGGTTGGGATGGAGGGATCTCATCGAGCGCATCGGCGCAAGACCGACCAAGGAACATCCCGAGGACGAATCAAGTACGCTCCATCATCTGTAGACGGAGCCAACGCTGAGCTTCCATCGGCGCTACGTCTTGGGCGCCACCGGCACGACCAGGACAGCGCAAGGTGCGTTTTCGACCACCTTCTCGGCGACACTTCCCAGCAAGAAGTGTCCCAGGCCGTGCCGCCCGTGACTGCCCATCACGATCAAGCCGGCGCCTATGCGAGCGGCGTGGTCGACAATGGCCGCGTGGGTGCGACCCGATTCGGAGGCTCCGGTGCAGTCGATATTCTTCTCACGCACCTCGACCACCGCGCGCTCCAGTTCTTCGCTGGCATGGGTCATCATCTTCGCCATCGCGATCGGCATGGCGACGACATCGCCGGGTGGGGGCAGAATCAATGTTGGGTCCAGATCCACGTGCAGAATCTCGATAGCGGCGTGGAAGGTCCTCGCCAGCGTGATGGCAGCGTTCAGTGCCACAGTCGAGGCCTCGGAAAAGTCCGTCGGGACTAGTATCAATTTGAGATCGTCGAGTTTCATGGCCACGTGTCCTCGCAACTCCCAAGGTCCTAGTTTGATCGGACGGAACGGCTCGGTCAAAGGGCAAGTTGGTATGGACAAGGCACCAGGAGAGCTGTCAATGATCCCTTCATGGCGATCTGGCTGGATCGCCCTTGAGAACCACGCCCACCGGCCTCGTGTCGGTCTTCCGTGGTGGAAATGCAAGCCGTTTTCACCTACATTCTGAGCGTCGCATCGCAGTGTCGCATTGCTTCCCAGCAGCACCAGCGAAAGCGCTGACGAATGATCGAAGGAGATCCCATGCCCCCATTGCCTGAAATCCTGCTCGAACGCCTCAAGAATCGTCAGGCGGTTCTGGTGACAGGCCATGGCTGCTCCATATTGGCCGGGCTTCCCGGCTGGATCACGCTTTGCGAGCGCTTGGTCGACTGGATCCCCGACGACGCGAACAAGCAGGCAGTGCTCGATCTGCTGCGCGCCGGCCAGCTGGGTGCGGCCACGGCGCTCTGTCGGGACCTAGTTCCCGAGGAGGCGACCCTCGAGGTCCTGCGCGACGCCTACCCGGCGGCCACGCCGGTTCCGCCGATCCTGCAGGCCTTGGCCAAGGCTCCATGGCGCGGCATCATCACCACCGCGCTCGACGCCTTGTGGACATCCGCGTTGACCGGCGTCGCCGAGCTGGCGGGGCGCATGGTTTTCGCCGCCAATGCGTCCGCCCTGGAAAACGGGCGCGGGCGATTCCTGATTCAGATTTTCGGGCGCTCGGACGTGCCCTCATCGCTGTGCCTGGCGCCCTTCGAAATCGCGCCCAAGATCGTCGCCACCGGCGCCGCCGGCTATCTCGAAGGGCTGCACAAGAAATGGTCCTTCGTATTCGTCGGTTTCGCCCCAGGCGACCCCGACCTGGCCATGCTGACGGGGCGCTTGCTTGGCGCAAGCCCGTCCACGCTGGAACATTTCTTCGTGGCGCCCGGGCTGTCGCCCCTCGACGCCCGCCGAATCAAGGCGGAATGCGGTCTTTTGCCCGTTTCCATCGAGGGCGGCCTTGAAGATGCGTGCACGCTCCTGACCCAAGGCTGCGAGCTGGCCGGCAACAAGCCTGCCGTCGACGAGGTCGAGGCCTGGCTGGACCGCCTGACCGCCGATCCCGAGGACAGCGAGGCGCAGGACATGCTGGATCGCGGCCTCGCCAAGCTGTGCGAGAACAAGGAATGGGAGCGCGTAGTGGGCGCCCTCGTCGGCCGGGTCGAGCTCGAACCCGACGTCAGCCAGCAGGCCGCCGATCTGTACGAGGCGGGCATGGTGCTGGACAAGGAGCTGTCCGCCGCCGACCGAGCCTATCCCGTGCTGATGATGGCCTTGCGCCTGACCCCCAAGAACACCAGCCTGCTGGCCGACACCAAACGCGTGGCCGAAGAGGCCGGACAATCGGACGAGTTCTTGAAGGAGCTGCGCGAGCTCGAACGCGAGTCGGCAGAAGCCGACGAATCGAAACCCATGGCTCTCGGCGTGGGCCGCCTCCTGGCCGAGGATCCCGCCCAGCGCGACGAGGCCATCACCTCCTTCCAGAAGGTGCTCGAACGCGATCCCACCAACCCGGAGGCCCTCGATACCTTGGACTCCCTCTTGCGCGCTGCCGAGCGCTGGGACGACCTGCGCAAGCTCTACGAGAAGACCGTCGAGCACGACGCCGCGAACACGGTGGCAGTCGGCAAGTTGATCGATGTGTACGAGCGTACCGGACAGACGCCACAGCTCACCGAGTTCTTGCAGGCGCGGCTAGCGCACGATCCTGACGACGACAGCGCTTCCAGCAAGCTCGAAGCCCTGTACCAGCAAGGTCAGCGCTGGCAGCCGCTCGGCGCCCTGTACGAACGCATGCTCGGCAAGAACCCGGACAACATCGATGTCCAGAACAAGCTCGAGGCGCTGTACCACAAGACCCAGCAGTGGCAGCCGCTCGGCGCCCTGTACGAACGCATGCTCGGCAAGAGCCCGGAAGACACCGACGTCCTCGACAAGGTCGAGAATCTCTACCGCCGTAGCGAGCAGTGGCGGCCGCTGGCGGATCTGCTCGAACGTCGGGCGACCCAGAAGGATCCGGCCGACGCGCGAACGACTCGCCTGGAGCGCGCTTCGATCCTCATCGACAAGATCCGGGACATCGAGGCCGCGCTGACCGCGGCACGCGCGTTCCTCCCTGCCGATCCCGCGGCGGCCGAGGAGATCTTCGCCAAGTGCGTGGAGCGGGATCCCAGCAATCCGGCGGCACTCGTGGCCCTGGCCGACCTCGCGCGCGACCGCGGCGACTACCTGCGCGCGGCCAAGTTCCTCCTCGACGCCGCCGAGCGCGTGCAGAATCCCATGGAGCTTGGTCGCCTTTACGCCGAGGCCGGTACCATCCACCTTGATCACCTGGAGGACGAGGCCAAGGCCGTCGAGCATTTCGAGCGCGCGCTGGCCGCGGATCCGGAGCAGACTACGGCCGCGCAACGCTTGCTCGCCTTGCACGAGAAGCACGAGGATTGGTCGAGGGCCGAGCCCTTGCTCGACCTGCTCGTGCGTAAGACCGACGACGGGGACCATGCCGCCAAGTCGGATCTCCTCACGCGCCAGTCCCGCGTGGCGCGCAAGCTCGGCAAGCTCGACAAGGCGGCTGCGGCGCTCGGGGCGGCGACCAAGCTGGACAGCGAATCCCCCGCGCTGGCGCGCGAGCTCGGCGACTTGCACGTCGAGCGCGACGCCTGGGCCGAGGCGCGCGTGGAATTCGAGCGTGCCCGCACCCTGCTCGGCGACAGAGCGCCCTCCGCCGCACGCGCCGCGCTTTGCGAAAAGCTGGCCGCGTGCGCCGTCCGCACCGACGACCTCGACGCCGCCCTGCGTTTTTTCGAGGAAGCGCTGGCCCTCGAGCCCGAGAAGCGCAGCACTCTGGAGACCGTCATCGATCTACGCACGTCACGCGGGGACTGGACAGAGCTCTGGCCCTCAAACGCCGGCTGCTCCCGCTTCTGACCACCGACGACGACACGGTCAAAGTCCTGGAAGAGATCGGCGATATCCAGCAAGAGCACTTCGGCGACTGGACCGGCGCCATGGAGTCCTACCTTCAGGCGCTTGGGGTGCAGCCCGAGCGGCGATCGATCCTTTACAAGACGCTGGACTACTACACGCTCGAAAAGCAGTGGCCTCTGGCCATCGCGGCCCTCGAGAAGCTGGCCAGCCTGGAAAGCGAGCCGCAGGCGCGCGCCAAGCTCAACTACGCCGTGGCGGCCATCACCCGCGACGAGGTCAAGGACAACGCCAAGGCCGTCGAGCAATTCGGTAAGGTTCTCGACGACCATCCCCTTTACCCCAAGGCCTTCGAGGCCATCGAGAAATTGCTCGGCGAGGCCAAGGAGCTCAAGGAGCTGGAGCGCGCCTACCGCAAGCAGATCAAGCGTCTACCCCAGGATGCGCCCGCGGAGATGAAGCTACACCTGTGGGACGCGCTGGCCGACGTCGCGCTCAAGCAACACGACAAGGAAAGTGCGGCCCTGACCATGGAGGTCGCGGTTTCCTTCGATCGCGACAACTTCGCCCGGCAAGAGCGCCTGGCCAAGATGTACTTCAGCATGGGCCCCTCGG
The DNA here is from genome assembly GCA_963824555.1 of uncultured delta proteobacterium. GTDB lineage: Bacteria > Myxococcota_A > Polyangia > Fen-1088 > Fen-1088 > Fen-1118. Next base: position 62,174 of record CAWGPW010000037.1, read on the forward strand.
CGGCGGACAAGGCCATCGCCCAACACCAATACCTGCTCGCCAAGAAGCCCGACCGGGTCGAGTCGTACAAGGCCCTCGCCGGGCTGTTCTTCCAGGCCGGCGCCCACGACAAGATGTGGTGCGTGGCCGGCGCCATGACCTGCTTGGGCACGGCGGATCCGCCGCTGCGCGCGCTGTACGAGAATTTCCGTCCGTCGCAGACGCCCAGCACCGCGGGCAAGCTCAACGAGGAGCTGTGGCGCAAGATCCTGCACCCGAGCGAGAACAATTACCTGGGCTCGCTCTTCGCCCTGCTCTCCCCGGCCATTGCCATGACCACCGCGCAGCCCCACAAGGTGATGGGGCTGGATCGCCATGCGCGCGTGGATGTGACCGGCAACAACTGGTCGTACGCCGCGGCCCTGCGCTACGTGGCCAATACCATCGAAGCCGCGCTGCCGGATGTGTTCATCAAGCGGGATGTGCCGGGCACGGTCAATCTGGTCAACCTGAAGGAAAAGAACGCGCTAACGCCGGCCCTGGTCATCGGCATCGGCTTCGATCAGCTGACGTCGCAAAGCCAGGTCATCTTCGACTTGGCCAAACGCATGGTGCTCTTGCGGCCCGAGCGCTTTCCGCGCTTTGCTCTCGGCACCGTGTCCGCCCTCGACATCGCCGTGCGCGCCGGTCTGCAATTGGGCGGTTCGCCCATCGGTCCCGGCGATCACGGCGACGAAGTAGACAAGATGGCCAAAAAGCTCGATGGCCTGCTGGCCGCGCCCTTGAAAACCGAGCTCAAGGGGCTGGCCAAGCGCTACGTCGAGGCCTGTGGAGACAAGGTCGACATTGCTGCGTGGATCGTGGCCTCGGATCTGACCGCGTCGCGTGCGGCCCTGGTTCTTTGTGGCGACATCGTCGCCGCCGCACAGGTGCTGGCCATCGAGCCCTCGGGACAAAGCCCGCTCACGGTGCAGGATCGCATCAAGGAGCTCTTGTCCTTCTTCGTCAGCGAGGACCACTTCGCCGTACGCGCCGCCCTCGGCATGCAAGTGAATCTGACACCGCCGAGCGATCCCTCGGCAGCGCAGCCAAAGCGGCGCATGAGCCACATGCAGATCAAGACCGAATAAGCTCGATACCGGCAAGTCGGACCCGTATCTGCCCATTGTAATGGGCGGGGCATGCCAGGAATCGCCGCGAAGTACACGGCGTTTCTGGCGTGTATCGACGATGGAAAACCGTCGAAAACTCTCACCAACCCCCATTGCAGTCGGGGTCGCAACTTGCTTCTCTAGGCATACACATCGTTCTTAGAGAGGAGAGCTCAATGCGACTGTTGTCCACGGTATTTGCGCTTTGCACGGTCTTCCCAATGGTGGCGAATGCTCAAACCCCAGCCGAGGCCACTCCGGCATCGGCGGCTGCACCCGCAGCTGCACCCATGCCTGCGCCAGCAATGGCGGCGCCGGCCCCCACACCCATGGTGGCCGCACCCGCAGCCACGCCCGCACCGGCCCCAGCGGCCCCACCGCCCATCGTCTTCGGCTGGGAGGCGCTGGTCGACGCGTACTACATGTACAACTTCACCGGCGATCCGAAGACGCAGGGGCCTGTCGGGCGTCAGTTCGACACCATGGCGAACAGCTTCACGCTCAACTATGCCAAGCTGGGCGTGCATGCGGACACGGATTGGGTGACTTTTCGCATGGATCTCGGTGCAGGACATACAGCCGCAATCATCAACGCGGCCAATTCGGGGCTCGCTGCGACGGTTCCGCCGGGAGTGACGAGTGCGGAAGGAACTGCCCTCTATGGCAACAGCTTTCTGGTCCAGCAGGCCTATGCCGAGGTGAAGCCAGAGTCTCACATCTCCATCGATGCCGGCAGATTCGTGACTTCCGCCAGCGCCGAGGTCATCGAGTCCAACAAGAACTGGCTCTACAGCCGCTCACTGCTGTTTGCCGGCGTTCCCCTGCTGCACACAGGTCTTCGTGTCAATGGCGCCCTTCTTGGGACGATCGCCGCGCCCGAGCTGGTGCTGTCGCTCCAGCTCGTCAACGGTTGGAACAACGACCCGGACAACAACTCGGACAAGACCTTTGGTCTCAACTTGACCTACACACCCCTCAATCAGGGTCTGACCGCGGCCGCGACGACCTACATCGGCAAGGAAGGCGTAGCGACCGACAGTGCTACCCCCACTACTGCCACACGCGTGCTGGTCGATGCTGTGATCACAAAGGACATCGGTAATCTCTCCGTCGGGGGCAACCTGGACTACCTCAAGAGCGATACCTCGTACTGGTTCGGCATCGCCGGCATGGGTCGATACACCATCAACGATTCGTTCACCGTGGCCGCGCGGGCCGAGTACATCTACAGCAAGAACGGCGGCTACGCAGGAGTGCTGCCCACGGACAAGGTTTCGTTCTACGAATTCACCGGCATGGGTGCGTGGACGGTCAACAAGCACTACGAGCTGCGCGCAGAAGTTCGCACCGACATGTCGAACAAGGACGTTTTCCTCAAGGGCACCGCCTCGGCCCCCAACCGCAAGAACCAGGTCACCGGCCTCCTTGCGGCCCTCGCCTACTTCTAGACGGCCGCCGCTACCACCTTTTACCTCTGCGAAACATCCCCGCAACCAGATCCGAGGAAGACTCAAGCCATGAAGCGTATCGAAGCGATCATCAAATCGTTCAAGCTCGACGAGGTGAAGGATCGGCTGTATCAGGTTGGCGCCCGTGGCATGACCGTCTCCGAGGTTCGCGGGTTTGGTCGCACGGGGGGCAAGCGCGAAGTCTACCGTGGTTCTGCGTACACGGTGGACTTCGTGCCCAAGGTACGCATCCAAATCGTCGTCGACGACGAGATGGTTCAGCCCATCGTCGACGCCATCTTGGCCACGGCCCGCACCGGCGAAATCGGCGACGGAAAAATCTTCATCTCACCCATGGCCGACGTCATTCGCATCCGCACCGGCGAGCGAGGTGCAGAGGCGGTCTAGTGCGTGCCGGAGCAACCATGCCTGGCCAAAACCAACTTGCCGAGAACGAGGGACCAGGGATGTCGGAGCGTGCCATGCGGCGCCATGACGACACCGCCCGCTTCATCGATCGTTTCGAGGCTCTGACCGGGTTTCGCGTGCACTCTACGAGCCTCGAAGGACTGCCGCGCGAGTTTCTCGCCCGCCCGGTCCCTTCACCCGACCTGTTGGTCGAGCAGTACGGCTACGAGCTGGAACCGCGCACCCACAACGCCCTGTGCCGCTTCGAGCCCGGCAGGCAACCCGACCGCTGGACCATCGGCCGCCTGCTCGAGATCCGCGGCTTCGGCGTGTTCTCGCTGCTCGACTTGCTGGAAATTCTGGCCAAGCACGGCATCAGCGCCAAGGGCTGAACCGGCACGCCTGCGCAGCAGGCTCGTCGCAGCGATACTTCCTGCCGCTCGATTGCCTGGCCGCTCCGGATCTGGGATCCGAACCCCTTCTCTTCCGGTCTCTGTGCTCTCTGTGGTGAAAATCCTATACGTTGCGCGCTTCGCCTGGAGAGCACCGAGAGAGACTTAGCAGTGGGATTCTTCGAGGAAATCAAACCGTTCGCTGTTCCAGGATCACTTCCGAAAGAACCCGGTCGAGCTCTGATGATTGATTGCCCTCGCGAGCTCTTGATCGTCCTGGATGCGGCGCCGACTGTCTGGGCTGATGCGTAGTGCTGGCCGCTTGTTTGGAACCGCGTAAGCGCTCGCCACAATCCCGAAACCGTTGACCATGTGTTTGTAGTGTGCGCGGATCGCGATATTCGCGTTGAGACACAGCGGGTTCTCGTGCAGACGCAGGTTATCCGCCTCGATTTCATCGGTATCTTGAAGTCGTTGATTCCAACGCTGTGGCGTACCTGAGTAGTACTGCTTAACATGTCCAATCTCGTGATACAGAACAACCCACGGCGGCATTTCCGATCGGGTGTACCGAACGACGGGAACGCTCACTGAACCAAACTGACCGTTAGGATACTTATAGTAGTAATCGCCATGAACCAATTGAGGCATTGTCTTTGTAGTCACGGTTCCGTCCCCTTGCATGCTTACCCCGCTCACGTCTCCGCAGTATGTGAAATCGTAGTCTGGACACCAAAAAACCGTTGGGCGCGCGAGAACCCTCGACCTGGCGTGCTTCTGGTACTCGCTTCTTGCTTGTTCAGTCTCGGGGCTGACAGGATCGTTTTCGACCATCATCTGCCCATACAAGGAACCCGAAGGTAGAACGACCACATCGAACTCGCGATCCGGTGCTGCGAGGAAGGCGTTGATCGTTTTGCCCGTCGTCGTTACCCCACCCCTAGCCAAGGCAGTGTTGTAGTCACCCGCATTGCCATAGACATTTCTGACGCTCATCGCGAGCCTCCTCTCCAGAATTCGAAGACGATTTCCTCAACGCTATCACACCCTGGTCAGCCCGCGAAGAGTGACCCATCTGCCGGCCTGTCCAGCCCCTTCGGGGTCGAGCCAGCGTCGACCGTCATCGAACGGCTGCACGAATCCTGTCCTTGACGAAACTCCGCCATCGCCGGAGGCTGTGACGGCGTATGGATCTTTTCGAACGCTCTGCCGGCAAGCGTCCGGAAAATGCCGCGGACGAGACCCTCGAGGGCACCCTCGAGCGTATCGTGTTTGCCGGAGCCAGCGGCGAGTTCACCGTGGTCCGGCTCAAGGTCGCCGGACAGGCAGAGCCGGTGACCGCGGTGGGAAGCCTGCTCGGGCTGCCCGTGGGCGCGCGCCTGCGGACGAACGGCTACTTCGAAAACAATCCACGTTTCGGTCGCCAGTTCCGCATCGTCTCGTACACCGAGCTGTCGCCGCAAACCCTCGACGGCATCAAGCGCTACCTCGGGGCGGGGCTCATCAAGGGCATTGGTCCCGAGTTCGCGAGCCGCATCGTGGCCCGTTTCGGCGTCAGGACCCTGGAGATTCTCGACGCGCAGCCCGAGCGCATTCGCGACGTCCCCGGCATCGGACGCTCGCGGGCCGAGGCGGTCAAGAAGGCCTGGACCGCCCAGCGCGGGCAGCGCGAGGTCATGGTGTTTCTGCAAGGCTATGGCGTCTCCCCTGCTCTCGCCGCACGCATCTACAAGCGCTACGGCGCATCCGCGGTCGCGCGCGTGCGCGAGAATCCCTACCGGCTGGCCTTCGACGTATGGGGCATCGGCTTTCTCTCCGCGGATCGTCTCGCATCGTCGCTGGGCATCGGCAAGGAAACCGACATGCGCATCGAGGCCGGCGTGCGCCACGTACTCGAGGAGGCGGGAGGCCAAGGCCACGTCTACCTGCCGCGGGAAAAATTGACCCAGGATGCAAGCTTGCGCCTGGAAGCGACCGTGACGCTGGTCGAGCCGGCCATCGATCGGCTGGCGCGCCGGGGCGAGGTCGCCATCGAGCATGCTGGAGACCAAGTGGCGGTGTACGAGACCGGTCTGCTGCGCGCCGAGCGCGCCGCCGCTGAGGGCCTGGGCCGCATCCTGCGCGCCCGGTGCAAGGTGCTGCCCGTCGAACCCGACCAAGCCGTCTCCCGCTACGAACAAGAGGCAAACATTTCCCTCGCGCCTCGCCAAGCCGAGGCCATACGCCGCGCGCTGGTCGAGCCGCTGCTGGTCATCACCGGCGGACCGGGCGTGGGCAAGACCACCATCGTGCGCGGGATCGTGTCGACGTTTCTGCGCTGCCATCTGCGCGTGGCCCTAGCCGCGCCCACCGGACGCGCGGCCAAGCGTTTGCAGGAGGCCACAGGCCAGCCCGCCGCCACCCTGCACCGCTTGCTCGAATGGCGTCCCAGCGAAGGCATGTTCGGCCGCAATCGCGACCGGCCCCTGGAAGCGGATCTGTTGGTGGTCGACGAGGCGTCCATGGTCGACATCCGCCTGTGCGCGGATCTGGTGGCTGCCCTGGCGGACGGGACGCGTCTGCTGCTCGTCGGCGATCAGGACCAGCTGCCTTCCGTGGGCCCCGGTATGGTTCTGCGCGACACCATCGCCTCGGGTGCTGTTCCTGTGGTCCGCCTGGACGAGATCTTCCGCCAGGCCGCGCAGAGCCTGATCGTCACCAACGCCCACCGCATTCACAAAGGCGAGCTGCCCGAGATTGGCGGCGCGCCCGCGGCGGGCCCCACCAAGGACAGCCGCGATTTCTTCTTCCTGGAAAAGGACGATCCCGCCTTGGCCGCGCAGACTATCCGCGATCTGGTGACCACCCGCCTGCCCGGCTACTACGGCTTCTCGCCGTTCGACATCCAGGTGTTGACCCCCATGCACAAGGGCGACCTCGGCGCCATGAACCTCAACCAGATGTTGCAAGAGGCGCTTTCCGTCCCGGGCGAGCAACTGCAAAGCGGCAGCCGCGTCTTTCGCGCCGGCGATCGGGTCATGCAACTGCGCAACAACTACGACAAGGACGTGTTCAACGGTGACGTGGGGCGCGTGATCCGCGTGGCGCGCGAGGCAGGCGAGCTTGTGGTCACCTTCGACGACCGCGAGGTGCCCTATGCCAGCGACGAGCTCGACGAGCTGGCCCTGGCCTACGCGGCCACCGTGCACAAATCGCAGGGCTCGGAGTACGCCGCGGTGGTGATTCCCATCCACACCCAGCACTTCGTCATGCTCCAGCGCAGCTTGCTCTACACGGCGGTCACGCGCGGCAAGAAGCTGGTGGTGCTGGTGGGCACCCGCAAGGCGCTGGCGATTGCCGTACGCAACGCCCAGGTGTCCCAGCGTTGCTCGCGGCTGCAAGACCGACTGGCCAGGCTGCCGCACTGACCCTTTAACCGAGGATGCCAGGCCGAACGGGTCACCCTCCATGGAAGTCTCGTCGTCGTCCCCACCGTCCCTACCGCTGTAATCTGGACGTGTTGCAAATCCGGGGGACCATAACCATGGAATGTTCGAACCTGCGACATCCTTGCCTGGGTAACCTCTCCATGAGCCGCGAAATTCCCCGCGCGAAAGCCCGCCATCGATTTCTTTCATCCAGCGACTTGGTCGGTCGTGGGCCGCTTGGCCAACCGTGGTGCCGCTCTTGTGTCTGGGACTCTTGGCTCGCGCTCCGTCGATCATTTCTCGGCCACGTGGATATTCCTTTGTGGGACGAAACCGAGTATTTGGCTTCCGGCTGGCGTTTGCTTCACCACGCAGATACGCGCACCATGCTGCCCGGAAGCCCACTCTATGTCATCTGGTATGCCTTGTGGCATCTGGTCGCGCACGATCCGATCGTCGTGCTCTACGGGCAGTGGCTCTTGATCGACCTTCTGCTCGCGGCTTCGGTCTATTTCGTGATGCGGGGTGGGGAGCCAGCAGACCGTTCGCGTATTTCGTGGCCACCTATTGGAGCGCCCTGATCTGCATGTTGGATCCACCGAGAGTCGGTTTCTTTGCCCTCCTGCTGGCGTTGCTGGCGGTGCTGGCCGAATACCGAGGCAAACACCGGTCGGCCTTCCTGCTGCTGGCAGCCGCGGCACTTTCTCGACCAGAATACCTATTGGCAGGGCTTCTCTGGGTGCTCATCCGAAGCTGGCCCAGGCTTGCCCGCGGCGCGCGACTTGCGATTGCGGTGGTTACGACCGTCGCCTTGGCACTCACGGTTGCGGGTGCTGTTCCGGGGCTGCGTAGCGAGCGCCTATGGACGCCTTTGGCCAGCACTATTCCCTGCGCTGGGCAGCCGAGCATCCTCCGTTGCTCGATGATCCGTGGGTGGCCTGGGGTCGAGCCGTGGCCATCGGCTTTCCCGGCGCGCACTCCATCGGCGGCGCCCTCCTCACCAACCCGCGTGAATTCTTGCACCACGTGGTCGGCAACCTCTACGAGTATCCTGGTCTGCTCGTCTCACTCGCGGCGTCGCCCGCCTTGCCGGGTAGGGTGGTGGGCCCCGCGATTCTGTCCGGACTGTTTCTTGCCGTGGCCGTGCGCCGGCGCTGGCCGCAACCCGTGGCCTGGCGCACGTCGACGCTCCTGCTTGCGGCGTGCGCATCGGTACTGCCTAGCCTGCTGGTCAAGCCCAAGGCCGTCTACGCCTTGCCGCTCGTGTTGCTGATTCTGATAGGCATGGCCCGTGTCGCGCGTTCTCTCCTCGGCACGACGAGCGCTGAACGCAGCCGGCTGGGCTTGGCCACGTGCGTAGCGGCGACGCTCGCGCTTTGGCTAGTGCCACTGCTTCCCCCGGCGGTTCTTCCCGTTGCCAGCGCCGTCGCAGAGCTGCGCGCATTTGGTCGCGACCGAGACCGAGTCCGGAATGGCGGATGCTGGAAGCCGATGGCGGCTGGTGCACGTACTTGGACCAGGATAAATGCCAGACCCTGTTGCTGTACAAGAAGCCCGCGGGCACGACCTTCGCCGAATATTTGCATGAGGTAAAGGCGAATGCCGTGCTTGTCAGCAACAAGTTCCGCAATTACTCGGGCGTTCATGGCATCTGGATTTGCTCGTTTCGAGAGCGAACCGGCCAGCTACGGGTTTCACCAGGTCATGTCCAACCCCCGGTATGCATTCTACCTGAAGGTCCCGATATCCGTGGGTAGAGACTAATCGCCGTATCATTTTATCACGAGAGCCGCCGTGACCGACCTCCCCGCAAGCGAAAGCAACTGTCCGGTTCCACGTTCTGGCCGGCGTGCGTTCTTCTGCTTCCTCCTCGTCCTGGTCGCGGTGTACCTGCCTCTCTTCTTCGGCGCTCATTTTCACCCGCGACATCGCCACTGGATCTTCCCGGCGCGCTGGTTCCTGCGCGCCTCTTTGCTCGCGGGCCAGCTACCGCTGTGGAATCCCTATCAGGGATTGGGTTCCCGTCCTGGGCGATCCCCTCTACGGTGTTCTACCGCCAACTGGCTGCTGTTGCTCGCAAGTCCAGGATGGCTTGCACGGGCACTGAGCGGACTCGACTTTTTCCACATGGCATGGGGTGGTGCCGGCGTGTTTTTGCTCGCGCGCCGGCTTCGATCTTCGCCCGTCGGCGCGGGCGTAGCAGCCCTGGCGTGGTCGCTCTCGGGCTATATCACCTCGCAATGGACGGCCGGGCTGCGTCTGCACGCGGGTGCCTGGATCCCGTGGGCCGCGGTCGGGCAGCTTGCGCTGCTCGCAAGCCTGCGCATGGGTGGTCGCCGCTGGATGTCCGGCATCGTCAAAGCCGCAGCACCGACCGCCCTGGCTCTGCTCATGGGCGAGATGTTCTTGGCGGTGATGGGCGTGGGGCTTGCCGCAGCCATGGTGCTGATGGTGCAGATCTCCGAGCAACGCGACGGCACCACAGTGTCGCGCGTTCGCCCTCGCTGGATCCTGGCTCATCTTCTTGCAGTGGGCTTGGCGGTGGGCATAGCGGCAGTTGCCATCGTCCCCGCGCGCGCGGCCATGGCGGCCTCGGCACGCGCCAAGGCGCTTTCTCGCGCCGACGCCGAGGTTTCGTCCTTGCACCCGCTGCGCATCCTGGAATTCGCGGCACCAGGTTGCATGGGCGACGTGTACGGCGATTACCCTGCCGCATCCGTCGTGGGAGAGCCGCGGCTCGACGGACTGCCGCTTTCGTACAGCGTGTACATGGGCGCGAGCGTGCTGGCACTGGCGCTTCTCGCTTTCCGGCGCCGGTTCGTTTCCCTCGCGCTCGGCTGCCTGACCGCGTTCGCGCTCCTGGTGTCGCTCGGCAGGCTTCTTCCGTTGCACGCAATGGTTCGCCGATTGGTACCGCCGCTTGCTTACATGCGCTTTCCCGAGAAGTACCTGACCCTTGTCGTGGTTGGACTCGCCTTGCTCGCGGGCCTGGGCGCCCACCGGGTTCTTTCGGGCGAGGAGCAGCCCTGGCGAAGAACCGTGGTCTTTCTGTCCCTCCTGGTAGCCTTGGGCGTTTCGTCGCTCTTCATCTTTCCCTACCCGTGGTCGGGGTACATGGTGCATGGCTTGCGCCACGGCGTGGTGGCCACGCTGGCATTGCTCGGCGTGCAGGCGTTGGCCGCTCGCGGATCTCGCCTGGCCTCTCCCATGCTCGTGACAACGGTTTCGGTAGACCTAGCCCTTGCAGTTCTGGGGTTGCAGACCTTCGTCCCCTCGGACGTCGCGACGAGCACGCCGGCCTCCGTATGCTTGGTCAAGGCCGACTACGGCGCGCATCCGGAGCCACCCCGCCTCTACCTATCTCCCGCCACCGATGGGGCGCTGGCCCGCTGGTCCACGGTCTCGGGCGCAGCCCAGGGGGAGATGCGACTTCTGGCAACTCTGATTCCCAGCACCGTAAATGTTTGGGGTATCGCGACTGTACCAGGGTACGACGCCGCCATCCCGGCACAAATGGATCGTCTCTGGGGCATGGGGCGCCTCGATCGGCTGGCCTCGTTGCGGCTGCTGGGCACCGACTACGCCGTGCTGCCCGTCGGCGACGTGCGCGATCCAAACGACCACCGCGCCGGCATGCACCCCTTGGCCGATCCAGTTCCGGGCGCCCGCATCTATCGCGTGACCGGGAGTTTGCCGCGTGTGTTCTTGGCCGGTCGAAGTCTGGTCCTTTCGGACGCCGAGACCTTGCACCGCCTGTTCGAGCCGGAAGTGGTTGCAGGAGAAACGGCGTGGCTCGCTCAGGAACAACAGGACCATCCCATCACCGGCCCGTCTGGACGAGCCGGTACTTGCGTCATCGAGGCGTTCGCGCCACGCCGGGTACAAGCGCGCTGTCAGGCCACGCGGTCCGGGCTGGCGGTATTCGTCGAGCAGTACGATCGAGGCTGGCACGCCGAGATCGATGGAAAGGCGGCGCCTCTTCTGCGCACCAACCTCGTCATGCGTGGCGTGCCCGTGGAGCCTGGCGAGCACCGAATCGTGCTCGAGTACCAGGCACCCGGATTGCGTGTGGGTTTTGCCCTCAGCGTGGCGGCATTGGCGATTGCGCTGGCGTTTGCCGTCGCCGCCCGACAGTCCGAGCAAGCCAAGGACCAGCAAACAAAGCGCAAGCTGACGAGCGCACCCGCGCGGAGCCCGGGGGTACGAAATTCGAGAACGATACGATGCGAGCCAGGTTCGAGGGGCAAGGCGCGCATGATGAGGTTGGCGCGCAAGAGCGGCGCCGGCCGACCGTCGACGGTGGCATGCCAGCCGCGGTCGTATTGCTCGACGAAAACGGCCAGACCGCGCTCCTCCGCGGAACAGAGCGCGACCACCCAGTCGTTGCGGTAGGATTCGAGCGTGCAGGTGCCCGCGCGGCCGGGTGGCGCGAGCAACTCGGGCGCGTCGTTGACGGGCGCCAGATACGCGCTCTTGCCCGCCACGATGTCGGGCTCGTAGATGTGCCGCAAGGCCTCCTCGTCGGACATAGACTTGCGTGTGGCGAGTCAGGAACACGCGTGGCAACGCGCCCAGCACGCGATACAGGCGCGAGCCAGGCAAGGGATCCATGAGCGGCTCCAGTCCCGGCCGATCGTTCTTGGCCGCGCCCGGATCTCTCACGGGCAGAATCGCATAGTCGGCGCCGAGCAATCTCAGGGCGCTTTGTCCGCGTGGAAAGACCGGCTTCCCATACCTTGTCGGCCAGCGTGGGAATGGCCGCATCGTAACCGGGCAGGGTGGCGATGCCCCAGGCGTTCGCGGTGTTGGTCACCAGGGTGGTGGTCAGGCGGTATTCGCCCTCGGCATTCGAATTCGCGGGTACCCACTTCTTGACGGTCTCGTCGATCTGGTTCGAGCGATAGAGGCGCGGGGGAGCCTTGGATTCGGAGAGCCGATCGAGCGCGAGGCGCGCGGCTGGCGGCACGTGGCTGGCGATCTGGGGTGGGCCAAAGCCCTGCAAAGGCCACGCAGCCGAAGAAAGATCGAGTGCGACGATCGCCACCAGCAGCACGGGCGCCAGCGACGAAGACCGTCCTGCGAGCAGGTGCACGGCAAGGACGCCGAGTGTGGCCAGGCTGCCGAGCAGGGCGCCGTGAACGGCGAAGATCACCCACGCCGGGGGAAACGTCCGTGCCGAGACCACGCCGAAGGCGACGATGAGCAACAGCAAAACGCCGGTGCGACGCCAAGGCTGCCGCTCGTCCGAGAGAATGCGCCGCGCGCCCAGGCTGGCCAGGAGCGCGAGCAGGATCACGATCAGCACCGTGTACTTTTCGGGATAGCGCATATAGGCGAGCGGAAGCACCACGCGCCGGAACAGGGCGTGCACGGGCGTGTACTTGCCGAACGCCAACAGCAAAGCGATCGTCGCGAGACCGCCGAGCGCCAGGGCCAACCTGCGCCCGCGGCCAAACGCCGCCAACGCGAGGGCGAGCACGCTCGCCCCCATGTACATGCTGTACGAGAGTGGCAGTCCGTCAAGACGCTGCTCACCGACGATGGACGCAGCGGGAAAAGCGCCGTAGGCATCGCCCATGGCGTTTGGAAGCGCGAACTCGATCAAGCGCAGAGGGTGAAGCGAACAGGATTCCGCGGCGGCGCACGCGAGCGGCGCGGCCCGCTCGGTACTGCCGAGGAGCATGCGGGCCGGCAGGATTACGACCGCGCCCACGCCGAAGGCGAGCACGACAGCGGCGGCGGCAGTAGCAAACCACCGCAGGCGTGCGTGGGGAAGCGACGAATCGCCACGACGCTCGACCGCCTGAAGAACCATGGCGAACAGGACGCCGAAACCGGCGCCGATCATGGCCAGGAAGACCTCGCCGAGAAGCACGGCCAGAACGCTGGGCAGGGCCGCTTTCACCAAGCCTCGGCGCCAGGCCGTCCCACCCGCGCGCAGACTGTCGAGCAAGGCGACGTGTCCAACTGCGGCCCAAGGGATCCATGCGTCGGCGAAGAGCAGCAGTCCCGACGTCCACTGGGCCGTGGTGTAGCCCGAAAGCGCCCAGGCTAGCCCCGCGATGACGATCGCCTTGGACGACCCGCCCAGGCGCCGTGCCAGCCAGCACACGCCGGCCGCCCCCCACGCCATGTGGGCGAAACACTGCCAGTTGAGCATGCTTGCCACCCAGCCCGGCCCGACGAGGAGAAAGAGCCAGTTGGGTGGATAGAAGATGCCGTAAAGCGGATCTCCGAACACCGGAAAACCCAACCCCTGGTAGGGATTCCAGCCGGGAAACTCGCCGTGCAAGAGGGTCGCGCGCAGGAAGGCGCGTGCGGGAAAACTCCAGTGCGCGATGTCGCGGAAGAACAGGATTTTGCCGAAGAAAAGCGGCAGGTAGGCCGCGCACAGGATCCCCAGCACCCATAACAACGGCCGCCACGGCCACCGTCGCGGGTGTTCGTCGGTATTGGGGGCTGGCTCGGGCACGCGAGATGATTAGAACATAACTACGGTTAGATTACCTGGCCCCCCACGCGCGTGGCGGCCAACGTGCCGCATGCGGCGCCGATGTCGCCGCCTCCGGCATAGCGACGCACCAGCGGGATGGAAAACCGGGACAGCTCATCGCGGAAGTCGCTTACCTCCGCCTCGCTGGGCGGCTGGAATCGACCGCTCTCGTCGTTGACCGCGATGAGGTTCACCTTCACGCGCACACCGGCAAAAAGCTGGGCCAGCTCCCGGGCGGCCTGCCGGCCCATGTTCACGCCCGACACGCCCACGTAGGCCAGGGTCACGCGCTCCTTGCTGACCGCCGCGTGCTCGCGTACCGCCTCGGCGAGGTCGGAAAGCGGCCAGCGCTCCTCGATGGGCATGAGCGGCAAGCGCATCGCGCGCGTGGGCGCGGCCAGCGAAACGATGAGGCGAAAGCGCTCTTTCTCGGCGGTGAAACGCCGGATGGCCGGCACGATGCCCGCGGTAGAGATGGAAATAGCGTCGGCCGAGATGGCCAGGCCGGCGGGATGGCAAAGTACGCGCGCCGTGGCCATGACATGGTCGTAGTTGAGCAGCGGCTCGCCCATGCCCAGGAAAAGGATGCCGCGGACGGGATGGTCGGCTTCGCCCGCGATGGCCTGCACCTGGGCCAGCATTTCCCAGGTGGCGAGGTTGCGCGAGAATCCCAGCTTGCCGGTGGCGCAGAAAGCGCAGGCCAGGGCGCAGCCGACTTGCGAGCTGATGCACACGGTGTATTTGGCGGTGGGCAGCGCCACCAGGCCCTCGGCCTCGCCGCGCCGGCGGCTTTCCTTGAGCGCGCGTGCGTCCGCCGGATCGGGCAGCGGAATGCGCACGGCCTCGATCTGTCCGCCGTCGGGAAGGCGGAACAGATACTTGACGAACCCGTCCTCGGCGCGTCGGCGCTCGACAATCTCGAGGTCCGGGTAGCGTGCCTCGCGCGCCAGAGCTTGCCGCACGTCGGCCGGCAGTTGATCGACATCGTCGAGGCTCGTCGCCCACCGGGCATGCACGCGCGCGAACACCTTGCGCGCCACGCGCTCGCCTACGCCGTGGCCCGCTAGCACCTGGCGCATCGCCGGCCAGTCGAGATCGCGAAGAATCAGCGGGCTGGCCAAAGTGCGATCGCCCTCAGCGACCGTTGCCGTCGCGCGAGTGCAAAAGGTCGAGCGGCGGCGCCTCGCTTTCCACCACGTAGCCGAACTCGCGTTTGAACTCCTCGGCCGATTTCTTGGGATTGCACACCGATCCGAACATGGTCAGCACGGCCGGCTCCTCGAAGTCGTCGCGGCGCAAGCGGATCATGTAGCGGCGGGCGATGGCGTAGCGGGTGGACTTGATGTCCACCATGCGCACGCGCGTGCGACCGGTCTGCGGGTCGAGCAAATTGGCGAAGGGAATGGGCACGAAGTTCCCGGCCTGCAGCGAAACCATGGCCGCGTTTCCGCCCGAGAACAGGAACTTGGCCGCGCAGTAGCCGAGATCGCGCGTGTATTCCATGTCGTAGGGCACGGGGTCCGCGCAGCGCAATTCGTAGCCGATGTCCTTGGAGACGACGGTGACCTTGGACACGCCGAGGTCGCGCAGGCGCACGTTCACGGCTTTCTTGAGACCGTCGCCCAGGTTGAGCTCGGAAACGCGAATGTGGCCGTGCTCATCGCGCTCGATGTTGCCCAGGCGTTTGATGTCGTCCTCGGGCAAAGCCTCGGCCAGGCCTTCGGCCAGGATCGCCACGCCGTAGCGCCGGCCCTCGGCCAGGCGCTTGATGATGGCACCGGCCAGGATGTCGACCAGGATGCGCAAGGTCGGTTTGTGGCGCGGAAATTCCTCCGGGATCACGGTCAAGGTTGCCCCCGCCGCCTTGCCGATGCCGAGCGCCAGGTGGCCGGCCTTGCGCCCCATGGCCACCACGAAGTACCAGCGCGAGGTGGTCTTGGCATCGACCATCAGGTTCTTGACCAGCTCGACGCCGAGGTGGCGGGCGGTGTTGTAGCCGAAGGAATCCACCGACGGGTCGAGATCGAGATCATTATCGATGGTCTTGGGCACGTGCACGATGCGCAGCTTGCCGGCCGCCTTCTCGGACACCTTCATGGCCGAGTAGGCGGTGTCGTCGCCGCCGATGGTGATGAGCTGGGTAATCCCCAGACGCTGCAGCGAATCCACCACCATGACGAGATCCTCGTCCTTCGTGGTCGGGTTGGCGCGCGAGCTGCCCAAGAACGAGCCGCCGCTGAAATGGATGCGGCTGACATCGCCGAGCTGCAAGGGGCGGATGTCTTCCAGGCGGCCTTTCATCAGGCGGTCGAACCCGTCGCGGATGCCCAGCACCTCCACGCCTTGCAAGAGAGCGCGAATGGTGGCGGCGCTGATTACGCTGTTGATGCCAGGTGCAGGACCACCACCCACCAGAATGCCGAGTTTCGTTTTGGGCACGTCTACTTCTCCTTCGCCGTTGCTGGCCGTCTATCAGGCCTGAATCCGGGGCCGGAACCTAGCACAAGCGGCCTCGCGTGGTGGGGGTCACCAACCGCCTCGCATCGGTTCTCTTTTCATCGGAGGGCCGTGCGCGTTGTCAGGCTCCGGTGGATGCTCACGCAAGGCGCGCAGTTGGCGTTCGATCTGATCGCGAACCCGCGGCGCGGTCTCCACGGCGAGCTGCCGACGCAGCAAGATCGCCGCGGTCTCTGCGCGGGTGAGGCCGAGACCGATGGCCGCGTCGAGGCGGACTTCGGCGTCTTCGTTCTCGAAGAGCAGGGCCAACTTTTCCGCGGTGCCGGCCCCGGCCATCCAGCCCAGCGCCACCGCGGCCCGCCGAACGATCAGACGATCCGCGGCGTCCGTCGCCTTGGCCTTGGCTTGTACCAGCTTGCCCAGAAAGACCCGTACCCCCACCGTGGGCACCAGGCGCAACGCGGCCACCGCGCGCGATCGAATCAGCCCTTGGGCGCGCGTGTCCGAGGCGATGTCCATCAAGGCGTCCTCGGGTGCCTTGGTCAACGCACGCAGCTCGGAGGCCACGGCCACATCATGGGTTGCCAGATAGGCCTCGCATTGCGCGCGGCCATCGCTGGCCTTACGCCCGTCGGGGACGGACGCGGATGCTGGCGAGGCGGCCAGGCTGGAAAGCACGATGGCAAGGCACGTCAGATGCACGGAGAGACGCTAGCACAGACCTTAGGGTATAGTCCGCCCCAACCGGATGGAGGCCTCCATGCATCGTTGCACGCGCATGTTCCAGTTGATTTTCGTCACTATCTTCGCTTCTGCACCCGCCGTGTTCGCCCAGGAAAGTTCCCCCATGCCCGCGCCCGAAGCGGCCGGCCAGGCACCAGACACTACGCCGCCCGCCGAACCCGGCACCACGCCCGCCGACGGAGGAGAGCCACGCCGCAGCCGCCGTCACCGCACCCGCCACCGCGGTCAATGAGGCCAAGTATGGCCTCGGGATTCGCGTCCGTTGGGTTTCGGTGCCGAGCTGGTTTCTCGGACTGTTCACGCAAAAGAACGTGCCGTTGTCGAGCTACAGCTATGCGCTGGAAGGCTATCGCCGCAAGCACGATCGGGACGACCCCAACCGTACCTGGGAGATCACTGCGGCCATCGGCTTTCAGAACATGAGCCCGGCCGACGGTTACTGGCTCGGCAAGGGCAAGGATATCAACGTGGACACGGATCTGGTTCAGGCGCGGAATTTCTCCCTAATCACCATGGACGCCGCGTTCATCTCGCGCCAGTACTTCAGCCCCTACTTCGGCATCCACTACGGCGCTGGCTTGGGGTTGGCGGTGGTACGCGGCAAGATCCTGCGCACGTCGGCCGTGTGCGACCAGGCCAGCGGTCAGTGCCACGTGCAGATCACGCAACCCGGAGACCAATGTGGCGGTCCGGGACAGTCGGCGTGTACCGAGGCGAATCTGGCGGCTAGTCAAGGCCCGGGCGACCAAGCCGGCAACGGCCACCGCTTCCAGGAAACTTCCATCCCCGGGGCCATCCCCATCATCAACCTGCTCTTCGGGCTCGATTTCCCCATCCCCGACGCCAAGGGGCTCGAGTTCCGCATCGAAGGCGGCTTCTACGACGCCTTCTTCGTTGGCGGCACCGCGGGCTACGTCTTCTAGTTCTTCGCTTTGGCCATCGGCGCCGGGCGCACGACCGGGCGCAAGACCACGTGGCTGGTTCCCCGCAGCACCTCGAGCGGTATCGCCACGCCCATCGCAGCCGAGGCGATGAAGGGGCGCAGGTCTCGTGGATGAGACAAGGGGCGACCGGGCGGCCCGAGCACGATGTCGCCTGCGCGAAGGCCGGCCTCCGCCGCCGGAGAGCGGGGCAACACCGAGGTGATCTGCGCGGCACCGTCGGAAAGGCCCAGACTCCTGCGCCGGCCGTGGCTGATGGGAACGAAGGCGACGCCCAACCAACCCGGTCGGACTGCGGCCGCGCGGCGACGATCCTCGTCCAGGGAGGGTAGCTTCGGCGTTTCTGGGGCTTCCGCCATGCGCGGCGGGGCTGGCACCGGCAAGGACAGATCCTCGCATCGGGCAAGCGCCTCGACGGCCTGCTCCTGGCGCCGATCCTTCTTGCTCCACAGGCGCCCGGCCACCGAGGTCAGGACGAAGCGCATGCGCAAAAGCGCCGCCACGCGGATCTCGCCGCGGTAACTGATCTCGTCGGTGGTCGTCATTCCCTCGACCAACCGGTTGGCCTCGGCCAGGCGCAACGGATCGGACATCACGAATGGCTCGAGATCGGCCAGCAGCGCCAACGCAAGGTCGCGCCGGGCCGCGGAGTCGAGCCCGCGCACGGCCCGATCCGCAAGACGTGTCCGCCAACGCGGATGGGCGGTTAGAAAGGCGTCCAGGTTGGCCTGATTGAAATCGCCCAGCGCGCCTTCCCAGGTCTTGCTGTCGAGATCGAGCCCGTCGAGAAAGGCAAACAGGGCGTGCGCGCGCTCGTCGAGCTCGGCCAGCGAGGAGGGCCGGGCAAGGGCGTAGACCGCGGCGAGGCGATCGAGCAGGCGGCTCTCCTCGGAGAACTTGCCGCTGGCGAAAGCCCGCCGAATCAGCGGATCGGCGAAGGCCCCTTCGCGCTCGGGCGCCCCGGCGGCACGTGCGATCAGCTCGGCCAGATACACATCCGAGCTGCGCAGGGGAATGTCCGGCGTCTCGTCGCTGACCAGGATGTCGGTCTGGGCGGTCGAAAAGCGCCCGCGGCGGGCCAGGGCCGAGAGGAACTCGAAGGAATGCCCGATGGCCTTCTGACCGCGCACCTCGGGATAACACCCGTAGGCTGGGCGATCCGGGGTGGACGAAAAGTATCCGCAGGTTTCTCCGCTTGGCAGAGGTTGGTGCTCGCGCGTCTCGTGCAGGTACGCGAACCCGCCGGAAAAGCACTGGGACATCAGCGACACCACGCGTACCGAGGGCGGCAGTCGCGCGAGCAAGGCGCCAAGCTTGCGCACCGACACCGATTCGTGCGGCCCCCATAGCGTGATACGATTCTCGATCGGATCGACCCGGCTCTGGGTTCCGTGATCGGTCACGTAGACGAGCAACGTGTCGTCGGGGTGCAAGCGCCCGCGGAGCTCGCCGAGCGTGCGCGATAGGCTGGCCAAGGTCGCCGGTCGCAGGTCGATGCCGGGCAGGGACGAATCTTCGTACGTCGTGAGATCCCGCAGCAACGCATCCACGCGCGTGCCCTGCAGCAGCCACGCGTTTTCGGGCTCGGGCTCGCGCGTGGCCAGGTCGGGCGCCGGGTTGCTTCCGTCGCTGGCCAGCACGGTGATGTGATCGCGAGGAATGCCCGAGGCGGCTAGCAACTGGGTAAGCTGGCGCAGATGGGCCAGGTGCGAGGCGAAGTTGTCGAGCTTGTCGCCGCCGCCATTGATGGCCAGAACGTAAAGCCCGTTTGTCTCCGCCGCCCGCGCCGCGGGAGCGAGCGTCGACAAGACCGCCGCTAGGACCATGGAGGCGCGCGACATGGGCGCAAACATGCCCGAAATCCGCCCCGATGGCACTAGCCGAAGTGGGACCACAACCACCGAGACGCTTGTCCCTTGCACTTTGCCCGCGTCCAGGTATCACGACGCCTACCGTGTCCGCCGTCGAGCTGCTCGCACCCGCCAAGGATCTGGAAACCGGCATCGCCGCCATCAACTGCGGCGCCGACGCGGTGTACGTGGGCGCCGCGCGCTTCGGGGCGCGCGAGGCGGCGGGAAATTCTCTGTCCGACATCGAAGAGCTGGCCAGGTACGCGCATCGCTATTGGGGCAAGGTGTACGCCGCGATCAACACCATCTTGCGCGACGACGAGATCGAGGCGGCCGTCGGACTCTGCCACGACCTGCACCGCGCGGGCGTGGACGGGCTCATCATTCAGGACGTGGGCTTGCTCGAGTGCAATCTACCGCCGCTGCCGCTCATCGCCAGCACGCAGATGCACAACCACACGCCCGAGCGCGTGGCCTTCTTGGAGAAGGTCGGCTTCGCGCGCGCCATCCTGGCCCGCGAGCTCGACCTCGAGCGAATCCGCGAGATCCGCGCCGCCACCGCCATCGCGCTCGAGGTCTTCATCCACGGCGCCCTGTGCGTATGCATGAGCGGGCAGTGTACGCTAAGCTACGCCATGGGCGGCCGCAGCGGCAACCGCGGTCAGTGCGCGCAACCCTGCCGGCGCGGCTACTCACTGGTGGACGCGCAGGGGAAAACCATCGTCGCAGACCGCCACCTATTGTCACTGCGCGATCTCAATCTCACTCCGCACATGGGCGATCTACTGACGGCCGGCGTGTCGTCGTTCAAGATCGAAGGACGGCTCAAAAACAAAGCCTACGTCATGAACGTCGTGGGTCACTACCGCCAGGTACTCGATCGCCTGCTGACGGCGCAGGGTGGGCACAAGACCTCGTCGGGGACGGTGACGTTGGGGTTTTCGCCCAATCCCGACAAGACCTTCAACCGCGGCTACACCAGCTATTTTCTCCACGGCCGAGGCGTCGAGGTTGCGTCGCCCCATTCGCCCAAGCACGTGGGCGAGCCCCTCGGGCGTGTGACGGCGCTGGGGCGAGATTCCTTCACTCTGGATGCGCCCCCGCCCTTGCAACCTGGCGACGGCATCACCTTCTACGACCGCGACCGACAGCTCGACGGCTCGACGGTGAATCGCGTGCAGGGCAAGGTCGTGTTTCCGCAAAAGCTCGACGGCCTGGCCGCGGGCACGCGTGTATTCCGCAACCACGACCACGCCTTCGCCAAGCAGATCGCACAAAGTCGGCCGGTGCGAAAGATCACGATCGCGCTCAGGCTCGCCGAAATACCCGATGGGATTGCCTTGGAGGCGACCGACGAAGACGGGGTTCGCGCCGCCGTCGCCTTGGCTTGCGACAAGAGCGTGGCGGAAAAGCCCGACCAGGCCACGGCCCGTGTCGAACAGCAACTCGCCAAGCTGGGCGACACCGAGTTTGGCGTCGGCAGCATCGCCATCGCATGGAAGACGCCCCTTCACCTCGCGCCAGCTCAAGTGAATTCGTTGCGCCGACAACTGGCCGAAAACCTGACTGCGGCGCGCGCCTCGGCCCGGCCGAAGCAAGAAAGACCCTTCGTTCCAAACAATGTGTCTTTCCCCGCCGCCAACCTTTCCTACCTCGCCAACGTGCTCAACGGGAAGTCCTCCACCTTCTACCGACGCCACGGCGTGGTCGACATCGAGCCCGCCGCCGAGAGCGGCCTCGATCTCGCCGGTCGGGTCGTCATGACCACGCGCCACTGCCTCAAATACGAGCTTGGGCTTTGCCCGCGGAGAAGAGAATTCACCACAGAGAGCACGGAGAGCGCAGAGGGAACGAGAGAAAAGGGGGTTCGGATCCAGACTCCGGAAATTCCTTTTCCTTCCGCCTCTGCGCGCGCTGTGCAGTCTGTGGTGAAGAATCGGATCCCCGTGCACCCCGAGCCGTGGTCTTTGGTCGACGACGAGGGGCGCCGATTGCGCCTGCGCTTCCGCTGTGAAGACCGCCATTGCGTGATGGAGGTCGTCTACCTGGGCTAGGTGTCAGTCGCCTCTGGCTTGCTTCTCGGCCAGCCGCGCCTTCCAGCGCGCGCGGCGCTCTTTCACCAAGCGATGCTTCTTGTTGGCCATGGCGATGTCGTGCGCGACCGTCTCCTGCGGTGGGATGACGAAGTCGGGGCCGAGGATGGGCGCCGGGTCGAGGGCGTCCCCGTCGCGATGGATTTCGAGGTGCAGGTGGCTGCCCGAAACCTTGACTCCCGAATGCCCCACGTTGGCAATGATCTGGCCGGCGAGAACGCGGTCGTTGATGGCCACGCGGTAGCTCTGCAGGTGCATGTAGCACGAGAAGATGCGCGGCACGTGCCGGATGCAAACGAACAGGCCGCCCGGTCCCAGCTCGGGCCGCTTGGTGGTGGCGAGCTCGTCGGGCCGCACCACCTGCGGACGCACCCGGCCGGGCAGATCGAACCCGGTGAACCACACCACGCCGTCGGCGATGCTGGCGATGGGCTCGCCCCCGGTGGCGTCGATGTCGAGGCCGCGGTGGGCACGCGCGCCGTCTTCGCGATCCTCGCCCGGCCCGCTGGGCGCCACGCGCGGGATGCCTTCCAGCGGCGACACGACGTCGAAACCGAGCTCGGTCTTCCGCGGAGTCACCTTCCTGTCCAGGTAGCGGTCGATCAGACGCCGACGTGCGATGAGCGCCCGATCCTCGCCGCCGGTGCCGCGAACGACGTCGCCCCAACCGAAATGCGCGACCGCGCTGCGATGGGGAACCGAATCGGGGAAGACGTCGTCGATGGCGGGGTGTTGATCCTGCCACATGGCCAGCGTGGCCGCGCCCAGGCGCAGGTTGATGAGCGAATTCTGCAGGTGTTGGAGCGCGCCGCGCGGAATGGGCCGCGTGCGCTCCGTCCACGCCTCGCCGTCGCGCTCCTGGTAGCGCAGGGAATCGCCGTGCACGTTGCCCTGGATCATGCGGGCTTGAATCTGCAAGAGACCGACCCCGAAGGGAGTTACCAGCGTGGGCACGCACCGGCTCTCGCGGTAAACCAGGGCCGCCAGCAAGAACACATCGACCTTAGCCTCGTCGGCGGCCTGGCGAATCTCGTAGGAGATGCGGCCGAGCATGCGCGGCGAGGCCATGCCTTCGCACAGGCCGGAAAACGCCGCACGAAACTTCGTCCCGTCGATGGGTGCGGGCGGCGAATCGGGCTCGGCGGGCCAGCGCTTGGGATCCTTCAGCTCATGGACTCCCGGCCGCAGCAGCCCTTCGTCGTTGCGCCGCTTGCGCGCGGGCCACGGCGGTGTCGATTCGGCGGCCAACGCCTCCACCGCGAGGATGGAAATCACAAACCAAAGGAGCGCCCAAAGTCGCACGACCCACCCAGTGTGCCCGACCGCCCGCGGATTTGCCTGCTTCCTCGGTGACTGCACCGTCTCGCTCCGCGGGGTGCACCGATTTCGAGACGGAAAAGCTCCGGTTTTCACCATCCCCGAGACACACTCGAATTACGCCTTGACACGAGACAATTCGCATATTACATTGACCCTATCGTTTTTATAGGAATTCATCATGCTCTACAACGACAACTCGCTGTCTATTGGTGGAACACCCCTCGTCAAGCTCGGTCGCATCGCCGCCGGAGCCAAGGCAACCGTGCTGGCCAAAATCGAAGGTCGCAACCCGGCCTATTCTGTCAAGTGTCGCATTGGCGCGTCCATGATTCAGGATGCGGAAACGCGCGGAGTACTGCGCCAGGGAATCGAAGTCGTGGAGCCGACCAGCGGCAATACGGGCATCGCGCTCGCGTTCGTGTGCGCCGCCCGCGGCTACAAGCTGACGCTGACCATGCCGGAGACCATGAGCATGGAGCGCCGCAGGGTTCTGGCCGCGTTTGGCGCCAACCTGGTGCTCACGCCCGGTCCCGAGGGCATGCCCGGCGCCATCCGGCGCGCGGAAGCTCTGGTCGCCAGCGAGCCCGGCCGCTACTTCCTGCCCCAGCAGTTCAAGAACCCGGCCAACCCGCGCATCCACGAGCAGACCACCGGGCCGGAGATCTGGAACGACACCAACGGCAAGGTCGACGTGCTGGTTTCAGGCGTGGGGACGGGCGGCACCATTACGGGGATTTCGCGCTACTTCAAGAAGGTGAAGAAGCAGCCGCTGCTGTCGGTCGCGGTCGAGCCGGTCAAGAGCCCGGTTATCACCCAGCAGCGCAAGGGAGAGCAGCTCAAACCCGGTCCCCACAAAATCCAAGGCCTGGGCGCCGGATTCATTCCCGAGACCCTCGACCTTTCCATGGTGGATCGGGTGGAGCAGGTCACCGACGAGGAGTCCATCGAAACCGCGCGCCGGTTGGCTCGCGAGGAAGGCATCCTCTCGGGAATCTCGTGCGGCGCCGCGGTGGTCGCGGCGATCCGGCTGGCCAAGCTCGACGAGTTCGCCGGCAAGACCATCGTCGTCATCCTGCCCGACTCGGGCGAGCGCTATCTCTCGACCATCCTGTTCGAAGGTGTCTAGGACTCGGACGCAAGCTGGACGCAGACCGCGACCACCTCCATGGCTTTCTTGACCTGGTCGAGCGGCGGGCGCGTGGGCGAGAGCCGGATGTTGCGGTCGTTCGGATCCTTGCCGAAGGGATAGGTCGCGCCCGCTGGGGTTAGCGCGACGCCTGCTTCCTTGGCCAACTGCACGACCTTGCTCGCCACGGGCTTTTCGGTGTCGAGGCTGACGAAGTAGCCGCCCTTGGGCTTCGTCCAGCGCGCCAAACCCTTGCCGCCGAGCTTCCCTCGACAGGACTTCCTCGACCGCCGTGAACTTGGGCGCAAGCAGCTTGGCGTGCGCCTTCATCACGCCGGCGATGCCGCCGGGATAGCGGCTGAGAAACAGCACGTGTCGGTACTGCTCGACCTTGTTGGGCGTAATCATCTGCGTGCCCATCAGCCCGCCGATCCAGGCGATAGTCTCCTTGCTGCCGGCAAGAAAGCTGATGCCCGCGCCGGCGAACGTGATCTTCGAGGTCGAGCCGAACAGGATCACGCGCGTCGGGTTGCCAGCCTTCTTCGCGGCCCCGAGCAGATCCGGGTGCGCGGGCGGCGCATCGACGAGGTGGTGCACGGCATAGGCATCATCGGCGAAGATGGTGAAGTCGGGCGCCGCGGTCTTCATAGCGCCCAGGCGATCGGCCACCGCCTGCGAGGTTGTGTCGCCGGTCGGGTTGCTGTAGGTCGGGACGTAGAGCAGGCCCTTCACGCTCGCATCGGACGCCACCAGCTTTTCGATGGCCGCGATGTCCGGCCCGTCCGCGTTCATGCCTACGGTGATCATGGAGATGCCCAGCCGCTCCAGCATCAGAAAGTGCCGGTCGTAGCCGGGCACAGTCACGACGAATTTCACGTCGCCCCTGCACCAGGGCGCCGAGCTTCGCGGTACGCCCCTCAGCATGGCCCACATGAGCACATTGCCTTCGAGGGCCAGGCTGGCGTTGTTGCCCACGATGACTTCGTCGGGCTCTACACCCAGCATGGGCGCGAAGAGCTCGCGGGCCTCCTTGATGCCGGCGATGCCGCCGGGATAGTTACGCAGGGCCACACCGCTCGGCGTGACCAACGACTTGTCGTCCACGATGGTCAGCATGGCGTTCGAGATATCGAAGTTGTCGTCGCCCGGTTGCCCGCGGGTCAGATCGAGCTTGAGACCGAGGGCGCGCAGGGCATCGTAGCGTTCGCGTGTTGTGCTCATGGCTATCTTCATCTGCCCCATCGCGCGAGAAAAATCCAGTTCGGAACATGCCCTTCGACTGCGACCACATGTCCTTGAACCTCGCGGAAAGCCCGCGTAGCATCAACGACACTCAGTAACGCGTGTGCTCTGCCGCTCGCAGCTCGCCTGGGGCCTGGCATACCTCGAATCGGAGAAAGCGATGAGACGGGTCGCGCGCTTTGTGGTTGCGCTGTTGGTTTCCGGGGCCTTGCTGGCCTGGGTGGCTGCTGCCGTGGTCGAGCGCACGACGCGACAATGGTTCGAAGAAGACATCGTTTCGCGTTCCGAATTGGTGGGAAGCAGCGCACGCCATGACCTGCTTTCACACTGGTCGCCCGCCGAGGGAGAGGCCCTCGGTCGCATCCTGAGCAACATGGCCCGCGACGAACGCATCATGGCCGCGGCGGTGTGTACCGCCCGCATGGAAATGCTCGCGCGTACGCCGCTTTTGCCCGCCCAGATTACCTGCGCAACCGTCGCCAAGCGCATGGCGGAAAGCCTCGCGCGGACGGCCTATTCCACCGAGCCAAGCGAGGTCTGGGGGGCGGTGTGGAGCTTACCGGGCGGCGATGTCCACGTCAGCGCGGTTCCCTTGATACAAGGCGATCAGGTCCCTGGGTACTTGATTCTCGTGCACGACCTCTCTTTCGTCGAGCGTCGCGAGGCCAAGACCAGGAGCTTCATGTTCCTTGCCTTCGGGCTCCTTGCCCTGGGCGCCTCGGTCGTCACCATCGTGGCGGCGCGCCTGTCTTGGCGCGGGTTCCGCAAGGAGCTCCGCCGTTTCATTCAGGGCGAATCGCAGCGCAAGGAATTCCTGCCCATCATTCGCGACGTGCGCGAGCTGGTCGAACGCCTGGCCGCCGAGCGCGAGCTGGACGGACAGGGCGGCGCCTGGAGCCCGCAGCGCCTGAAGCAAACCCTGGTGCGCCACTTCCCGGGAGAGAAGGTCATCGTGCTCGCCAACCGCGAGCCCTACATTCATGATCGCCAGAAAGACGGCACCATCCAGGTCCGGCACCCGGCCAGCGGTCTGGTCACCGCGGTCGAGCCCGTGTTGCGCGCTTGCTCGGGCGTATGGGTTGCCCACGGCAGCGGCACCGCCGACCGCGACTCCGTGGACCGCAAGGATCACGTGCGCGTGCCCCCCGACGAGAAATCCTATTCCCTGCGCCGCGTGTGGCTTACCGAGGAAGAGGAGCGCGGCTACTACTATGGCCTTGCCAACGAAGGGCTGTGGCCGCTGTGCCACTTGGCCCACATGCGCCCGCTCTTTCGCCGCGACGACTGGGCCGCCTACATCGCGGTCAATCGCAAGTTCGCCGAGGCGGTGTGCAAGGAAGCCGAGTCGGACGATCCAGTAGTGCTAGTGCAGGACTACCATTTCGCCCTAGCCCCGCGCCTCATCCGAGAGCGCCTGCCACGCGCCACCATCATCACCTTCTGGCACATCCCGTGGCCGAATTCCGAGCGCCTCGGCATTTGTCCCTGGCGCACCGAGCTTCTGGAAGGGCTCCTGGGCAGCAGCATTCTGGGCTTCCAGACCCAGCTCTACTGCAACAACTTCTTCGATTCCGTGGATCGCTATCTCGAAGCGCGTATCGACCGCGAGCAGAGCGCCGTCATCCAGCGCGGGCAATCGACCCTCATCCGGCCCTACCCCATCTCCATCGCCTGGCCCAGCGATTGGGCGCAGGGCGCGCCCGCCGTCGACGAATGCCGACGCGCCGTGTTCGCCGACCTGGGCCTGCGTGCGGACGCCATTCTCGGCGTCGGGGTGGATCGCCTCGACTACACCAAAGGCATCGAAGAGAGGTTCTTCGCCGTCGAGCGGTTGCTCGAACGCTTTCCGGCCTACATCGGCCGCTTCACCTTCGTGCAGTTGGCGGCCCCCAGCCGCACCCTCATCGAAAACTATCGTCAGCTCGACGAGACGGTCGAGAAAACCGCGACGCGCATCAACGCCCGCTTCGGCAGGGAGGGCTATGAGCCCATCCGGCTCTTGCGCACCCACCACGAGCCACCAACGGTGTTCCGCTTCTACCGCGCCGCCGACGTGTGCTACGTCAGCAGCCTGCACGACGGCATGAACCTGGTGGCCAAGGAATTCGTCGCCGCGCGCGACGACGAACGTGGCGTGCTGGTGCTGAGCCAGTTCACCGGCGCGGCCCGCGAGCTGGCCGAGGCCCTGGTGGTCAATCCCTACGACCTCGAGGAAGCAAGCTCGGCCCTGGCGTCGGCACTCACCATGCCGCAGGAGGAACAGCGCGACCGCATGCACGCCATGCGCGCCTTCCTGGCCGAGTTCAACGTGTACCGCTGGGCGGGCGGCATGTTGATGGACGCCGCGCGCTTGCGCAAAAAGGAAAGCGTCCTCGGCCGGGTCGGCGAGGAATTCTCCCGCATCGCAGGTCTTTCGCGGTGAAGAACATCCTGGCCGAGAAGCAACGGTCCACCCTTCTCCGTTTTGCCCAAGAGCGCGTCTTGCTGGCTTTCGACTTCGACGGCACGCTTGCCCCCATCGTGCGCGATCCGGAGGCCGCGGCCATGCGGTCGCGCACAACGGCACTGTTGGCCAAGGTGGCCAAGCTCTACCCGTGTGCGGTCATCTCCGGCCGGGCGCGCGCCGACGTGATGAAAAAAATCCATGCCCTTCCCCTGCGCGCCGTGTTCGGCAACCATGGCATGGAACCGTCGTCCAAGCTGCGCGCCTGGCGGCGGCTGGCCGCCCGATGGCAGGCCCGACTCGTGTCCAGCATGCCGCCCATCGCTGGGCTGGTCATCGAGAACAAAGGGGTCAGCCTCGCCGTCCACTACCGCAAGGCGCGCGCGCGCGCCGACGTCCGCCGCCTGGTCCTCGGTACCGCGACCGGGTTGCGCGGCACGCGCATCATCGAGGGCAAGATGGTGGTGAACGTGCTGCCCGCCGGTGCTCCGGGCAAAGGCACCGCTTTGCTCCTCCTGTGCAAACGCCTGCACTGCGAGTCCGCCATCTACGTCGGCGACGACGACAACGACGAAGACGTCTTCGCCCTCGCCCGACAGATCCGCCTGCTTGGAATTCGCATCGGCCGCTCGCCCCGCTCGCAAGCAGCCTGCTTCGTGCCGAGCCAGCGGGCCATCGACCAACTGCTCGTCAAGTTGCTCGAGGCCCGCCAACCGCCAAGCGCACACGCGGGCTATTGAAATTCCTGCCGGGTCAGCTGTTCCAACGTTTGCCGAAGGCTGCGCAGATCGAAGGGCTTGGGCAGTAGGGTGACGTGGGCGTGGGTCCGGCCGTGAAAAAATAGAGACCGATGCTGCCTTGAAAACCGCCGTTGGGAAACCAGACAAGGTCGAGCAGGACGACCAGGCCTAGGAGAGGGCAGGCTGGGATCCGAGACCAACCACCGCTTCCAATTCTTCCAGTCAGGCATCAACCATCACTCCAAGGCGCCAGGCCTGCCGCAAGTGGCGACGCCGGAGGGTCCATGGTAGCCCACGAAACGTGGAGACCACAACCTCATCCCAGGCGCGCGACGGTGACAGGCGGCACTCGACCCGTGGGCGGTGTTCTGGTAGGTTGTGCGGGTCGTGGGTACATGTCCTACCCCCCGTCCCACGCACGCGAGCCTCATGCGCAGGAGAATGCCGGTGACAAACGATCCAAGAAGCCGCATCCGTGGAATGACCCTCGCTGCGGGTCTGTGCATCGGACTTCTCCTGGCCGCTTGTCACCCCAAACCTCCGCAGGCCCAGCCCTCCGATCAGCTCGCCGCGAACGACGCGATGTTCATGGAGCGCATGGAGAAGATGCGTGCGCGCGCGAAGAACGCACCCGGCGGCGCTACCGAGGCCTCGGACTTCGCCTCACACGTGACCATGCTTTTCACGCAAGGTGTTGCCAAGCGCCGGTCGATTTCACCGGGGCTCGTCGATGAGGCCGTCCAGTGCCTCGATCGCGCCAGCGAAGCCAAACCGGACGACGCGCCCGATCTGCTGATACGCAAGGGCGAGCTGCTCTTGGCCGCGGACAGGAGCCAAGCGGGCACGAACGCCTTGCGCGAGTCGGTCGCGCTTCGCCCATCGCTGCGGGCTTTCAATCCGCTGGCCAAGTTCTACGCGGCGGAGAAGCAATCGACCGAGCTGGTCGCCCTCTGCAAGAAGACCTTGCCGGCGATGAAATCCGACGAGAGCCGCTACGCCTTGCTCGACGACTGCCTCAAATACAGTGGCGCGACCGCGCCCGAGGCTGGCCTCGGCTGGGCGCCGCCCAAAGAGCTTGCCTTTTACAAAGCCCGCCGCCGCGAGCTGGACGCCCGCCTGGAGACGGCGAACAAGCAGCGCGCCAAGGAGGAGCGGAAGGAAGCGGGAAAGCGCTAGCAGCCCCGGCTAGCCCCTCCGAGGGTACTGGCTAGCCCCTCCGAGGGTACTCCGGGCTAGCCCTCGCTCCGCTAGCCCCTCCGAGGGTACTCCGGGCTAGCCGGCTGCCCCCTCCGAGGGTACTTTTTTCTTCGGGTGCCCCCTCCGAGGGTACTTTTCGGGTGCCCCCTCCGGGTGCCCCTTCCGAGGGTGCTCCACGCTGACAGATCTCGGCCGTGCGGATGATGCTTCGAAGGGTACCCCGGTCGATCTCGTGATGGAGGGGCACCGTGACGAGCGGGCGCCTGGGACATACGAGCCGGACGTTGCTTCCTTTCTGGCGAAGGACGGTGTAGCCGAGCTTGGCCAAGGCAGCGATGCACGCAGTTCCGGAAATGACGCGAAGAGGTGGCACGCTCAGGCCGCGATGATGTCGATGGCCACAACCTCGTACTCGTGAGGCAGAGTCCAGCCTTCCTGGTTCTTGTTTTCAAGGCAAAGCTCGATGGCCTCGCGGATGTTCGCCCTAGACCTCTCCGCCCTAGATCGCCCTAGACCTCTCCGCCCTAGACCTCTCCTCTAGACCTCTCTAGACCTCTCCGAGGGTACTTCTGCGCGCAAGGGTACTTCTGCGCGCAACTTTTCTGGTAGCGCTTCCGAGAACTCATGCATGACCCTCCCTCGCCAAGTCGTGCCCGGTCGTGACTACATGATCACCCGCCGCTGTTCCGAGCGGCGCTTCTTCCTGCACCCCGACGAGGACACGAACAACGCCTTCATCTATTGCCTCGGTTTGGCTGCCCAACGTGCGAATGTCCAGGTCACCTTCTCGGTCGCCATGTCGAACCATCACCACACAGGCATTCACGACCCCGACGGCAATTTCCCTATCTTCACCGAGCACTTCCACGGCCTTCTCGCCCGCTGCCAAAACGCGCACCTCGGCCGATTCGAGAACTTCTGGTCTTCCGAAGCGACCTCGGTTGTCAGGCTGGTCGAAGCCGACGACATCATCGAGAAGATGACCTACGCCTTTACCAATCCCTCCGCGGCCGATTTGGTCGACACCGTCGAGGAATGGCCAGGCGTCGCCACGTTCGACGCCACCCTCTCCGGTGGATGCATCACCGCCACGCGCCCCAAGCACTTCTTCCGCGACGACGGTGGCATGCCCGAAGTCATCAGCCTGCGCATTGCCAGGCCTCATGGCTTCGAGGATCTCGAGTCAAGCCAGTGGGCCACCCTCATCACCGAGCGCGTCCGGGCCAAAGAGGCCGACCACCGGCAAAGACGAACGACCCAAGGCATTACCGTGCTTGGCCGCGAACGCCTTCTCCGCCAGAAGCCGTCTGATTGTCCGTCTGGCCACGCGCCTCGCTTTCAGATGAGCCCGCAAATCGCCGCCAAGAACAAATGGGCGAGGATCGAGGCCCTGCTTCGCAATCGCGGCTTTCTCGAGAAGTACCGAGCGGCGTTCTTGGCCCACGTCGCTGGGCTCGCAAACGTGCTGTTTCCATTTGGAACCTACTGGATGCGGAAGATCGCCAAAGTTGCCTGCGAAGCTACCGAGGCAGTCGAGGCAGCAACCCAAGACCCGGCGTCGAATCCCGCACCTGCATAGCCGGCGCACTCTGCTCCCCTCGAAGGCGACCAAGCAACGTCAGCGCGGCCTGGCACAGGCCTGCCTGTTACTACCGTTGCTGGGGCCAAGAGACTGCCGAGTTAACCGGATGCGCACACAAGACGGTCGAGAAGCCCTCTATTCCACGTACGGCTGTCCCCGAACAGCGAAGGCCAGATCCTCTCACTCCTTCTAACGCGTCCTAGATCAGCCCCATGAGCATTCTTCAATTACCCTCGGTGCGGGTTCGGGGATTAGCTTATTCTTGCGCGGCCACTAAGGTCGCCCTCGGAAGGGGTCTACTGGAGGAGAGAAGTACCCTCGGAAGGGGTCTATGAAATCTCATGCCCCACACCACCCTGCCCGAGTGGAACTACACTCTCCCGCCCGCGCAGAAAATGTGAACTTATTCTTGCGCAGCCACTTAGGACTCGATCAGAAACAACTTGATCACCGGCATTGAGGGCGGGTGGGCTTGATTGTGTAGTTCCACTCGCCGTGAAACGCGGCGGCGACGATATTGAGTTGGTCCATCTGGGCGTCGGAAACGGTAATGCCGGTTTGGTAGGTGCGAACGTCGAGCTTCGATTTGACCGAGAGTCCAGTCGATGTGCGGACGCTGCCAATGAGTTGCACGATGGTTTCGTGGTCAACGAGAGGGCGTCCGCGCCAGTTCTCCGTGATGTGGCAGAACAGGCGGTGTTCGATCTTGTTCCATTTCGAAGTACCTGGGGGTAAGTGCGAGACACCAATGGTGAGCCCGGTCCGGTCCGCAAGCTTCTGTAGTTCGAGTTTCCACAGGCGCGAACGGTAGCCATTGCTCCCGCCACCGTCCGCCGTGATAGGCAACTCCGTTGCCTCGGGATAGGCCTTCTTTCCCATGTTGCGCCACCACTGGCCGATGGATTCCACCGCAAACTCCGCGGTGTCGTGGTCCACGCCCACGCTGACCCAGGCTGTGTTCAAGCCGATGTCGTAGACGCCGTACGGAATCGCCTTGCCCAGGTCCTTGTCGATGAAGTCATGCACACGCACGGGTACCGGTGCGCCTTGCGGCTGCCACTCGCGGCCGCCGTTTTTGAAGTCCCCGACGAGTTCCTTCTTCTTGGTATCTACCGAGATGACCGGTGCCCCACGTCCTTGCATCGCATCGACGCGGTCGTTGATGAACTCGAACTGTGCATCGCGATCGACGTGCGCGGAGCCTTCGGTGGTCTTGTGATTCGCTTGCAGGCTGTAGCCGCTGGCATTGAGCAACTGTCCGACCTTCTGCGGACTGAGTTGATAGCCCCGCGTCGCCAATTCCTCCGCCAGCTTGCGCGTGCTCTTCGACGTCCAGCGCAAGGGCGATTCCGGATCGCCACGCGTGACTGGATCCACGAGGGTCTCCAGCGTCGTCAGCAATTCCGGATGCTGTTCCTCAAGCGGGATGCGCCCGCCACCGGGGCGGCGCACGTTGACCACGTCAGCAGGCTCGATCCCGTTGCGCAGCTCATCTCGTCCCACCCGAATCGTGGTGCGTGACAGCCCGGTCGCGCGTTCCACGGCTGCAATGCCGCCCGCGCTGCATTCCGCCTCCACCCCCGCCCACAACCGGCGCAAGCGCTCGTCCATCACGCCCGCAAGCGCCTCGTACTTTCTTCGAATCTCTGCTTCGTCTGCCATCCCCACCATAAGTCACGTTCTCGACCTTCTGTCGATCCCCAATCGTCATCACGTAATCAAGTTGTTCCTGAGCGGGTCCTTGCGGGTCCTTACCCTCGGTGCGGGCATGAGGCAGGGCGAGCATTCTTCAATTACCCTCGGTGCGGGTTCGGGGATTACCCTCGGTTCGGAGGTGGAGGTGCGGCATGGGATTACCCTCGGTGCGGGGGCAGTGCGGGGGCACAGTCATTACCCTCGGATCGGTGCGGGGGCAGGGGGATTACCCTCGGCGCGGGCATGGGGCAAGGTGCGGCATGGGATTACCCTCGGTGCGGGGGCAGTGCGGGGGCACAGTCATTACCCTCGGATCGGTGCGGGGGCAGGGGGATTACCCTCGGCGCGGGCATGGGGGGCGCGGGCATGGGGCATGGGGGTATGGCGGCATGACCCTCGGCGCGATGGGCATGCGATGGGCATGGACCCTCGGCGCGATGGGCAGGCATGGACCCTCGGCGCGATGGGCATGGGCGGGCATGGCGGTGCGGGCATGGGAAAGGCTCGCGGATCTGCTATCGGTGTGGGTAGACTTTGGCCACTATGCGCGACTTGACCAGTAGCACAAACCGCAAGAGCGCCAAGACATCTCACCGAGGTGGTCTGGCCGGGCTGGCCTTTCCTCTGCTGCTTGTGGCTTGCTCGATCAGCAAATCTGCCGCGTCATCGGAACCCGGGAGCGGGGGTGGCAGCGCGGGCTCAGGTTCCGCGGGACCGGGCGGCAATGGTGGGCCGTCGGCGTGTGCTGGCTGCTTCGGTCGGCCGCGGTTGACTGGCGTGAATTGGTTTGGGTTCGAGACGGGGAATCTTTCGCCGCATGGGCTGTGGGCGCGCGACTACCGGTCGATGCTGCGGCAGATCAAGGATCTGGGGTTCAACAGCGTACGGCTACCTTGGTGCAACGACATGCTGACGGGGGTGCCCAGCGGGATGCAAATCAATGCCTACGGCGTGGATCCCTATACCAACGAAGTAGGCATGAACGTCGACCTCGACGGGCTTTCCTCGCTGGAGGTGATGGACAAGATCCTGGACGAGGCCAACCGCATCGGACTGAAGGTGATTCTGGACAACCATTCACGGGCCCACGACGGGTACATGAACGAGACGCTGTGGTACACCAGCGCCTATCCCGCGTCGACCTGGATTTCGGATTGGGTGTCATTGATCGAGCGCTACAAGGACAATCCGGCGGTGGTGGCGGCGGATCTCAAGAACGAACCCCACGGCAACACCACCACCGGCATGAAGCCGCCGGCCACCTGGGGATACGACGAGGACGGCTATGGCACGACCGACTGGCGCAAGGCCGCCGTCGAATGTGGGCAGGCCATCCTGGCCGCCAACCCTGCCATCACCATCATCATCGAGGGAGTGGAAAACTACCGCGGCGACAACTACTGGTGGGGTGGCAACTTGAAGGGTGTGGCTGACAGCCCCATCGGCGATCAGGGTATCCCGACGACCAGCCTCTGGTATTCGGCACACGAGTATGGTCCCGAGGTCTACGCGCAGTCCTGGTTCTCCGCGGCCAATTTTCCGAGCAACATGCCCGGCATCTGGGACGACAAGTTCTGGTTCGTGGCCAAGCGCGGGATTGCACCGGTCTTCATCGGTGAATTCGGTATCAAGGAAGCCAGCGCGGCCGATCCCAATTCCGTCCCGTACAAGTGGCTGACCACGTTCATGGACTACGTCGGCAAGGAAGCCAGCTGGACCTTCTGGAGCATGAATCCCAACTCGGGCGATACCGAAGGCATCCTGAAGGATGATTGGGTCACGGTGAACCAGGCCAAGTACGGCCTGATCAAACCGTACCTCGAGCCCCCAAGCTGACTAGACTAGTCGAACGGGTCGGCGAGCGACTGACCCGTTCGAACCGGTTCCTTTGTTCTCGCCGCGGTCTTGCACGGCGACTTCACATCATAGGTGGTCGTTTGGTCGACAACTTCGACCTTCCACACGCCTCCCTCGCCAAAGGTGCGAACTTCTGTTGCGTTCGGTGCAGGTGCCTTCCTCCACCGTGTGTCGACCTGGTGGCAGTGTGAAACAGCTGCCGCTCTTTGCCTTTCCGTCGATCGCGACAATATCGGTCGAATAGCCTGACTCGGACTGCGCGCTTGTCGTCACCAACTCGGCTGGCTCATAGGCTTCGCGCTCGTGATTTTCACCTGGGAGCCCACCTGGCACCTCGAGATCAGCTCGGGATTGGACCACCTGGAAGCGACGGTCGCAGCTCCGGGCAGGACCACGATCACGGCGCCCGCACAGAACGCCACCGTGCCCGCCGGGCAGGTCGAGATCCAGTGGACCGGGCCGAGTTGGTGCATTTCCTCGAAACCGGAGAGATGCTGCGAGGATGAAGATCGAAGCCCAGCCCATGGCATTCCCTCGGCTACAGCGAGCGCTGCCAGTAGCCAATGTCGATCCAGCGATCGAACTTGTGGCCGATGCGCTCGAAATGGGCGACCTTCTTGAAGCCCAATTTTTCGTGCAGTCTTTCGCTCTGCGGATTGGGGAGGGCGATGCGTGCTACGGCGGTGGCGAACCCGTTCTGCTTGAGCGCGGCCAGAAGATCCGTGTAGAGCATCCTGCCGATGCCTCCGCCAACGCGGTCTTGGCGGATGAAGATGGTAGTCTCGACGGCGAAACGGTAGCCCTCGCGCTCTTCGAAGGGCCACGCGTAGGCATAGCCGACGATCTCGTCCGCGTGCTCGGCCACCAGCCAGACGTGGCCAGGGTGTCGCTGCATGCGTGCGCAGACTTCCTCGACTGGCGGCGTCTTGAACTCGAAGGTGTACGTCGTGTTCTCGACGTACGGGGCGTAAACGGCTTGAATGGCGGAGCCATCCGCCGATGTGGCTGGGCGCGTGTGCATGGTTGGTTATCGTCTTCGCCTGCCAGCATAGGACGACCACCAAGCGTCTGCTAGTCTAGTCTCGGACGTGTCATGCTGAGCATCCTCTTGGGCGCAAGTGCCCATCTCCACGACCCGGGAGTCGGACATCCCGAGGCGCGCGCGCGCGTGGAGCGACTCGGCAAGTGCCTTGCGGACGCAGGCTATGCATTGCAGCCGTGCAGCCGAGAAGCCACCCGCGACGAGCTTGTCACGGTTCACGATCCCGCCTACGTCGACCGCGTGCTTGCTCTGAGCGGCAGGGTGGCCGATCTCGACCCCGAGACGCGCCTCGGCCACGATTCGGTCAAGTCCGCGCTGAATGCGGCAGGAACTGCACTCACGTTGGCGGACGAGATGGTTGGCCAACAGGATCGCCAGATCTTCGCCGTGGTGAGGCCGCCCGGGCATCACGCAGGGTCGTCATCCACGTCCGGCTACTGCGTATTCAACAACGTCGCGCTCGCGGCCGAACGGTTGCGTCGGCAAGGACTGCGCATCTGCATCCTGGATTGGGACGTCCACCACGGTAACGGAACCGAGCGAATCTTCCTCGCTCGGCCCGATATCCTGTTCGTTTCGATCCATTCGAGCCGGCTGTTTCCCCAGGACAGCGGTGACGCCACCACCGTAGGCGATGGCGAAGGCCGCGGCGCAACGGTGAACGTTCCCTTGCCGGCCGGGGCCACGTTGGCGGCTTATGCGCTTGCCACCAGGACCGTGATCCTGCCGGCGGTGCGACGCTTCCGGCCCGATGTCGTCCTGGTGAGCCTGGGGTTCGATGCGCGCGAGGGCGATCCCCAAGGGAATATGCGCCTGCGTACCGAGGACTTCGAATTCATCGGCGCTGCCATCACCGCGGCGGGCGTGGGTTCGGCCGAAGGGAGAATCGGCATGCTCCTCGAAGGAGGGTACAACGTCGATGCCATGGGGCCATGCGGGCTCGCCGTGCTACGCGGGCTTGCCAAGAAGCTCGACGATTGGTGTCCCGACGAAGGAACGGCAGACGAGCGTTCGAGCGTCGAAGCCGCGGCCCGAATTCATGGATTCAAGGGGGGATTCCCATGGACACCATCCAGACATTGACCACAGGCCAGCTCGACGCCTTGCTGAGCGAGGGCGAATTCCCCGAGAGCGTTCGTCTGGCCGCGCCCAAGGTGGTGGTGGTCATGACCCAGGACTGGTGTGGACAATGGCTGGATATGGCGGCCTACCTGCCCGACTTCGCCGACCAAGCCGCAATCTTTACCGTCGAATACAATCGACTACCCGATTTCGAGCGCATCATGAGCTTCAAAGAGGACGTGTTCAACAACCGGCAAGTGCCCTACGTCCGCTTCTATCGCGACGGCAAGCTGGTGCGCCACTCCAACTGGCTGCCCCGCGCATCGTTTGCAGCCATCCTCGGATGACTCACGGCGATCTATCTCGTGACGACGAGCGGGGATCAATCGTGCGATGTCTCCGTCATTGGTCTCGCCCTGGTCCGTTCGACACCAGCCACCTAGGAAGGCAATGGCTTGGTCGGTCTCGGTGTCGGCTTCGTAGCGACCGAGGTCGAGATCCGGGTTACTGAACGTTCGCCTGGCACCAGGTGCGGTCGTCGCACCAAGGAACGGTGCCGTCCGCGGTCTGGCAAGTGGTCGAGCCGCTCAGCGAGCCGATGTAGTAAATCAACTGGCCATCACGCATCTTGTCCAGGCTGCTGAAGGTCTTGTCAGCGCTGTTGATGTCCATATCGAAGCGAATGGTGCTGCCGGCGCTCGGGGCGGCGCCCGGCCAGGGCACCAGGGCCTCGATGGCATAGCCAATGCTGGTGGTGGCCTGGGCGTATTGGGTGGTCGGCAGGGCGGTGGGGGTACCCGAGCTTCCGGTGTCTTTCAGCGACACGGCGGGGCCATTGGCGGGAATGATGAAATGGAGCGTATTGCTGTCGCTCGAGGTAAGCCCGGTGACGTTGTTGTTGGATGAGACGAAGAGCTCGATGGAATCCCCAAGGTAGGCCTGGCTGATGGCCTGCGAAGCGTCCGCCATGTTCACGGTTTGCACGCTCGAATCCTGGACATCGACGAAGACGTGAAAGCCGGCCGAATCCCAGGCGATACGCGCGGTGGCGCTTTCGAATTGGGACGTGGGCACGCTGTTGTAGTTGAGCACCTTGGCAGCGTTCTGGGCATTGAGCACGAAGTAAGGCAGGCTGCACATCTCGCTGCCACTGCCGTCCAAAGTCTGGGTACCGTTGAATTTGGGGACGCCCGACTTGCAGGGATCGCTCGCGGTACCGCCACTGCAGGAACCACCGCCGCCGTCGCGGACCGAATCGGGTGCGTCGGCGGCGCCGCCGTCCCGGGCCGGCACGCCACCGCAACTGGCGACGGCGCCACGGACAGAGCAGGGCTTGCTTGCGCTGCAGGACGTGAAATTGTCGAACGCTTCTCCGGTCGCACTGCACGAAGCAACGTTGGCGCCGTTGCACGCGGACTGGGTCGAATCGCAAATGTCGGGCACGCAGGATGCCGCCACGCCCGCCTGGCAATACCACGAAGCCGGGCAGTCGGACGCGGACAGACACTGCACGCATGCGGAGCTAGAGGTGTCGCAGATCATGCCGAGGGAGGTGCAGTCTCGGTTCGAGGTGCAGGCGGTCCTGCAAACATTGCGGACGCAACGCATGTTGGTGGAACATTGGCTGTCCACCACGCAGTCGATGCAAACGTTGTTCGCCGTATCGCAAAGCCCGGGCGTGCAATCGCTGTTGTACAAGCAGGTCGCCAAGGCCACGCAATTGTTGTTGTTACAGGACTTTCCCGTGGCGCAATCCGACGCCGTCATGCACTGAACGCATACTCCGCGCGTCAGGTCACAGGTTTGATCGCTGGAGCAGTCTGTCTTGGCGCTGCAAGCTGTGAAGGTCACACAGCGGTTGCCGAAGCAGTGACCGCCCGACGGACAGTCCCCGGTCTTTACGCATGGAACGCAAAGCTTCGTCGCGGGCTCGCACACCTGACCGCTGGCGGCACAATCGGAATCGGCCGCACATGGGAGGTCGGTCGGCATGGACCCGCCCGCGCCGCTTGTTCCGCCACCGACCGCGCCACCGCTCGACGAGCCGCCATCCCCGCCTGACCCGACGGGATCAGCTCCGCCGCTGCCCAGGCTGCCGCCATTTCCAGCCCCGCCCGCGCCGCTGGCGCCGCCCGAGCTTCCATCCGCCGGGCTAGGGCGGGTGCGCACGCACGACGCGGTACCCAGCGCCAGGACGCACAGGAGCCCAAGCAGAAACTTCAGGTCAAGAGAATGGGAATGTCCGTCGATCATGAGTCTCGCCGTAACCACCTGGGCGGGAGCGTCAGGTATAGTACCTACCCCGCGTTGCACCTGTCGACGGCAATTTCCCAAGAAGGGCGTCTGTCGGGCAAGCAGGGATCCGGAATCGCGCATGGCGACGTAGCTGGCGGGAGTACGAGACAGGCGATGCTCACGCTTTGCACACCAGCGCCTCGAGGCGGTCGACGATGGTTTGCGCGGCTTGTGGCCGGGCGAGGCCACGCATGGCCGCGCCCATGGCGGCCCGTTTCGCCCCGTCCTTCGCCAGTCCCGCCATGGCCGTCGCCAGATCCTCGGCGCGGACCGTGTCCTGATCGAGAACCAACGCCGCACCGACGCTTGCGAAGCGCGCGGCATTCTTGCGCTGGTGATCGTCGGCGGCCGTGGGCAACGGGATGAGTATGGCCGGTCTGCCCGCGATGGCGAGCTCGGCCAACGTCAACGCCCCGGCGCGCGCGACCACGAGATCGGCTTCGGCATAGGCGGCTGCCATGTCCTCGATGAACGCTTTCGCCACCACGCGATCCGCGAGCCCTGACGCACGGTAGCGCTGCTCGATGCGTTCGAGATCCGCGGCGCCGGTCTGGTGGACCAGGGAGAAATCCAGCCCTTCCATGGACAGAGCCGCCACGGCGGCCGTCACCAGATCGCTCACCGCCCGCGCTCCCTGGCTGCCGCCCACCACCAGAATGCGCACCTTGCCCGGCGTCCTTTGGACCGCGACCGCGCGTTCGAGCGCGGCCACGATCTTTTGGCGCACGGGATTACCGAGGCGTTCGATTTTGCGCGCAGGAAAAAAGCGAGCCGCGTCTTCGAAGGCGATGAAGATCGAGCGCACCAGGCGGCCAAGCACGCGGTTGGTGATGCCCGGGACGCTGTTCTGCTCCTGAATGGCCGTCGGGTAGCCGAGCAGCGCGGCGGCGAGCACCATCGGTCCCGAGGCGTAGCCGCCCACGCCCAGCACGACCTCGGGCTTGAACCGGCGCAAGATGGCCATGGATCTGACAAGCGCAAGCGGCACGCGAACCAAGCCGCGGAGAGTGCCGGCAACGCCCATGCGCTTGAGCCCGCTGACTTGCAAGGTCTCGAGCGCATAGCCCGCGGCCGGCACGGCGCGCGTCTCGATGCCGCGGCTCGTGCCCACGAAAAGGATCTCGCCACCGCCGCGCCGGATTGCCTCGTCGGCGACGGCGATGCCCGGGAAGAGATGACCGCCGGTTCCGCCGCCAGCGACGAGCAGGCGCACGCTACCTGACCTCGACTACGACGCGCACGTCGGCGGCGCCAGCGCGCCGGTTCTTGGACTTGCTGCGCACCGCGCGCAGCGATTGCCACAAAGTCATGCGCGAAGGCTCGGGCAACCGGGCCGAAATGTTGGCCAGGACGCCGGCCATGAACAGGCTCATGACCAGCGCCGTGCCGCCGTAGCTGACGAAGGGCAAGGGCAGTCCCTTGGTGGGCAACAGGCCCAGCACCACGCACATATTGACGATGGTTTGCAGGCCGAAAAGGCAGGTGATGCCGAACGCCAGGTAGCAACCGTAGGCGTCTCGCGCGCGCATGGAAGCGCGCAGCCCGCGCCACACCAGCAGCGAAAAGGTCGCCAGCACGGCCAGGATGCCGACCAGCCCGAGCTCCTCGCCGACCACCGCGAGGATGAAGTCGGTGTGCGCCTCGGGCAGGAAGAAGAGCTTCTGATGGCCCTGGCCGAGACCCTGCCCCCACACCCCACCCGAGCCCACGCTGATGAGCGATTCGTAGAGCTGGTAGCCGGTGTTGCGGCGGTACTCCCAGGGATAGAGAAAGGCCAAGAGGCGCTTCATGCGCCAGGATTCGCCGGTGATGAACACCTTCCAGCCGATGGGTGCGGCGACGAGCACCGAAATCAAGATGTAGCTCGTGCGCGTGCCGGCCACGAACATGACCCCGAGCGCGGTGACGCCCATGATGACGGCGGTGCCGAGGTCGGGTTGCTTGAGCAGCAGCCCTAAAAAGATCCCGGTCATGATCAGGGGCGGCAGAAAGCCGATGGAGAAATCGCGCACCTTCTCGGCCTTGCGCGCGAGCAAGACCGCCAGGTAGAGCGCCAGCGCGAACTTGGCCAGCTCGGAGGGCTGGAAGGACAGCGGCCCCAAGCGGAACCAGCGAACCGCGCCGTTGATGGATGGGCCGAGCTTCAGCACCGCCGCCAGCAACAGCATGCTGAGGAAGAGCAAGGGGTAGGTGATCTTGCGATACACCGAGTAGTCGAGACGCGCGCCCACGAAGAACGCGAGCAGTCCGGCGGCGGCGTAAACAGACTCGCGCTTGAGGAAGTAGGTCCAATCGCCGTAGGTCTTGGCCGCGAACACGGCGCCGGCCGAAAACACCATCACGATGCCAAAGCCGGTCAGGGCCAGCACTGCGGCGACCAGCCAAACGTCCGGGCCTTGCGAGGGCTCTGCGCGTTCGCCGTACTCGGCGCGTAGATCGCGCTTGCGTCCCGGCCACCAGGTGACGATGCGTTCGCGCAGGGTCATCAGTCTATCTCCGGATCGAGGGGGATCTTGTCCGACGTGCTGCTGATGAGGACCTGCACCGCGGTTCGATAGACCTCAGCGCGGTGGGCGTAGTCGCGGTACATGTCGAAGCTGGAGCAAGCCGGCGAAAGCACCACCGCATCCCCGCGTTCGGCCAGGCTGGCCGCCAACTCCACCGCCTCGTCCATGTCCGACGCCGTCTCGACCGGAACGACCGGCGCCAGAACCGCCTTGATCTTGGGCGCGGCCTCGCCGATCAAAACCGCGGCTCGCCCGTGTTTGCGCATGACCTCCGCCAGCGGCGCGTACGAGCCACCCTTGTCCTTGCCGCCCGCGATGAGCACGACCTTGCGCGGGAATCCGTCCAGCGCCGCCACCACGGCCCCGACGTTGGTGCCCTTGGAGTCGTCGTAGAACTCGATGTCGTTGAAGTCGCCCACCAGCTCCATGCGGTGGGGCAGCGGGCGAAACGACACCAAGGCGTGGCGCGCCTCGCCCGGCAAGGTTCCGATGAGACGCGCGGCCACCAGCGCGGCAAGCGCGTTCTCTTGGTTGTGCCGGCCCACGAGACCCGGCAGTTGCGCGGGATAGTACTCGATGGGACCGCCGGCAAGACGTACGCACAGGGAGTCGCCTTCGATCCAGCCGCCGATGCCAAGCGCCCGGTGGGTCGAGATGAGCACGCAGCGGCTCTGGATGTTGCGGGCCGCGCTCTCGACGTTGGGGTCGTCGATGTTGATCACGGCGAAGTCCGACGCGGTCTGCGCGCTGAAGATGCGCTGCTTGGCGGCCATGTAGCCCGCGAAATCCGGATAGCGATCGAGGTGGTCGGCCGAGATGTTGAGCAGCACCGCCACCTGGGGACGGAACGTGCGCACGGTTTCGAGCTGGAAGCTGGACACCTCGACCACGCAGTTGCCGCCCAGGCGCGCGGCGTGGGTGCCGACGGCCTCGGATAGCGGCGTGCCCAGGTTGCCGCCCACGAAGGTGGGCCTGCCGTTCGCCCCCAGCATGGCGCCACATAAGGTGGTGGTGGTGGATTTTCCGTTGGTCCCCGTGATCGCCACCATGGTCGATTCCACGAACCACGAGGCGAAGCTCGAGCTCGCCGGTCACGAACACGCCTTTGGCCCGCGCTGCGTCGAGCTGGGGCATGGGCGGCACGCCCGGGGAAAGCACGATCATGTCCTGGGCAAGAAAGAGCTCGGCGGGATGGCCGCCCAGCTCTTGGCGAATGGTCGACGGTAGAAGCGCCAATTCCGAACGTAGCAGGGCGGTGTCCTTCGCGTCGTTCACGGTCACCTGGGCGCCGCGCGTGGCGCACAGCCGCGCCGCCGCGATCCCGGAGCGGCCAAGGCCGACCACCAGGACGCGCTTGCCAAGCAAATCGCGCTGGGATGGCTGCATCAGCGAACCTTCAACGTCAGGAGCAAACCTACGATGGCGCAGAAGAAGGAAACGATCCAGAAACGCACCACGATTCGGGATTCCGGCCAGCCCTTCTTTTCGAAGTGGTGGTGGATGGGGGCCATCAAGAAGATGCGCCGCTTGGTCGCCTTGTAGTAGCCGACCTGGATGATGTCCGACAGCGCCTCGACGACGAAGATGCCGCCGACCAAGGGCAGGGTCAGCTCGGTCTTGGTCGCCAGGGCCACGAATCCGATGGCGCCGCCCAGGGCCAAGGCGCCCACGTCGCCCATGAACACCTGGGCCGGATGGGTATTGTACCAAA
Organism: uncultured delta proteobacterium; assembly: GCA_963824555.1. Lineage (GTDB taxonomy): Bacteria > Myxococcota_A > Polyangia > Fen-1088 > Fen-1088 > Fen-1118. Next base: position 105,356 of record CAWGPW010000037.1, read on the forward strand.
GGAAGCCGATGCCCGCGCCGCCGATGGCGCCGCAGAACACGGACAGCTCTCCGGCACCCACCACGTGGGCCATGCCGAGGTAGTGCGCGATGTTGAAACCGGCCAAGGTCTGTCCGGCGGCGTAACACAACAACATGTATGCGAAGGCCGAAACGATGACCGGCCCGATGGCCAGACCATCGAGACCGTCGGTGAGGTTGACGGCGTTCGAGGTGCCCATGACCACGATGACCAGGCCGACCGTGGCGTAGAGCAGAAGCGGAATCTGGATGTGGTGATGTTCGAAGTTGAGCAGGGGCACGGCGAGTCGCTGGCGAATGTCGGGCGACAGGCCGCCGCCATAGAACAGCCAGCCCACGGCCACCGCGCCCACCACGAACTGCACCAGCAGCTTGAGCTTGCCGGGCACGCCCCGTTTGTTCTTCTTGGTGATTTTCAAGTAGTCGTCGACGAATCCCAGTGCCCCGTAGCCGACGGTCACGAAAAGCGCGGGCCACACCAGGGGGCTGGTGAGGTCGCACCAAAGCACGGTGCCGGTCACCAGGGCCATGATGATGAGCGCGCCGCCCATGGTCGGCGTGCCCTGCTTGCTGGCATGCCCGGCCGGCCCGTCGTCGCGAATCACCTCGCCGAGCTGGCGGGCGCGCGCCCGGCGGATGAACCAGGGCGCTACCAGGAACGTAATGGAAAGCGACGTCAGCGTGGCGAGCATGGTGCGCGTCGAGACGTAGCGGAAGACATTGAACGCCCCGAACTCGCCGCGCAGTCGTTGAAAGAGGTGAAAGAGCATGGCTTAGGTTCCCAACTTTCTTTCGAGCGCGTCGAGGGCGCGCTCGAGACGCATTCCGCGTGAGGCTTTGACCAAAATCCAATCGCCGGGCTTGGACCACTCGGCCATCGCGGATGCAGCCAGCTCCGGATCCAGCGTCGCCAGCACGCGGCTGCGGCGCAGCCCGGCCGCCCGTGCCCCGTCCGCCAACTGCGCCGCCAGCTCGCCTACGGCGGCCAGTCCGGCGAAGCCGAGACGCGCCACCTCCTGGCCAAGCTCATGGTGGGCCTGGCCTGTTTCGGGACCGAGCTCGAGCATGTCGCCCAGAATCGCGAAGGCACTCCCGGAGACACCCGCAGACACGACCACGGTGCGGAGCGCGGCCAGCATGGACGTGGGATTCGCGTTGTAGCAATCATCCATCACCCTGCGGCCGGTAAAGACGAGAAGCCTCGACCGGTGGGGTGGCAAGACCGCGTCTTCCATCGCCTTGGCCGCAGCGAGGATGGGAAGCTTGAACGCCGAGATCACCGCCAGGGCCGCAGCGGTGTTGCGCGCGTTGTGCTCGCCCGCGAGTGGCAGGCGCAGGGTGACCGGCGTCGAGCCCACGGAAAGTCGAATCACGGAGCCATGCTCGCCGGCTGGAATGCATTCGAGAATCCGCACCTCGGCGCGCACGGGCTGTGGGCCGGAGGGCACGAAGCGAAGCTTGCGCTCCTCGGGTAGGTGGCTGGCCTCTTTTTCCAAGAGTGGTTCGTCGGCGGGCAAGACGGCCACGCCCCCGCGGGCCAGACCGTGAAAGATTTCGCCCTTGGCGCGGGCCACTTCCGCGATGGAGCCCAGGCGTTCGAGGTGCGCGCCGGCCACGTTGGTCACGACCCCGACGTGGGGCTTGCCGATGTCGGCCAGATACGCGATCTCGCCGCGCGCCCGCATGGCCATCTCCAGCACCCAGAAGTCTTCCTCCTCGGTCGATTCGAGGACGGTCATGGGCAAGCCGAGGTCCGTATTCAGATTGCCCTGCGTACGCAGAACCCGGCCCCCGGCCGAGAGCGCGGCGGCAATCAGCTCCTTGGTGGTGGTCTTGCCGTTGGATCCGGTGACGCCCACCACGCGACCCTTGAAGCGCGCCCGCACCGCGCGCGCCGAATCGCCGAGCGCGCGCCGCACATCGGCCACGGCGATGACGGGCACGCCCTCGCATCCCGCCGGCACGCCTCGATGGGCGGCCACGACCACGGCCACCGCACCAGCCTTGACCGCGACCGCGCCGAAGTCGAATCCATCCACGCGCTCGCCGGGCAGAGCGAAGAACAGCCGACCCGGACTCACCTGGCGGCTGTCGATGGCCACGCCCGTAAAGGTGGCGCCCGTATGCCCGGGTTCCATGAGCAGGGTTCCGCCCATGGCCGCGCAGGCCCAGTCGAGCGGGCGGACCTTGGGCGCCAAGCCTGTGGCTTCCGTCACGCGCCCCTCCGCGCCGCGAAGGCGGCCGCCGCGATCTCACGGTCGTCGAAGTGGGTTTTCTCGGTGCCGACGATTTGGTAGTCCTCATGACCCTTGCCGGCCAAGAGCACCACGTCTCCCACGCGCGCCAGGGCCACGGCGCGCGAAATCGCGATTCCGCGGTCGGGCTCGACGTGAAATCCAGTCAGACCTTGCGCAAGCTCGGCCACGCTTCTCTCGGACTTTCCTGTCCGGCGCACGCCCTCGACGATCATATCGATGATCGACTCGGGTTTCTCCGTCCGCGGGTTGTCGGAGGTCACGAGGGCGATGTCGGCCCGTGCGGCGGCCGCCTCGCCCATGCGCGGACGCTTGCCGCGATCGCGATCGCCTCCGCAGCCGAAGACGCAAATGAGGCGGCCCTTGGTCAGGGGTCGCAGCACATCGAGGGCGCGTTCGAGGGCGTCCGGGGTGTGGGCGTAGTCGACCACGCACAGCACGCCGGCCTCGTTGGCCACGGCGTCGAGCCGACCCGGCACCCCGCGCAGACGGGCGACACCCGCGGCGATGGCACTGGCGGAGATACCGTGACCAAGCGCAATCCCGACGGCGGTCAGGATATTGGCCAGGTTGAATTCACCCACCAGCGGCGACACGATCTCCAGCGTACCCATGGGCGTTCCAAGCCGCGCGCGAATGCCGTCCGCGCCGAGCTGTTGCTCCACAACCGCGATGTCTGCCCGCGCTCCCGCCTGGTGATCGTAAGAGCTTGGCAGGTGGCCTCGTTCCACATGGCCACGCCCTGCGCGTCGTCGACGAAGAACACGCCCACCCCCTGCCCGGGCACCATCAATTCCTGGAACAGGATGCGTTTGGCGGCGAAGTAGCGCTCCATGGTCCCGTGGTAATCGAGGTGGTCTTGGGTGACATTGGTGAGCGCGGCGACGCGGAAGCGACACCCGGCCAGGCGGCCCTGTTCGAGCGCGATGGACGACGCCTCCATGACCACGTCGGTTGCACCGGCTTGCCTCATCTCGGCCAGGTTGCCGTGCAGCTCGATGGCCCCCGGCGTGGTCAGCGACGCCTCCTTCTGTCTGCCGCCGAAGCGGTAGCCCACGGTGCCGATGACGCCGGTCTTGCGGCCCGCGGCAGCCAGAATGGATTCGACCAGGTAGGTCGTGGTGGTCTTGCCGTTGGTGCCGGTCACGGCCGTCAGGATCAGGGATGAAGCCGCCGCGAAGTGGTTGGCCGCCACCATGCCGAGGGCTTGGCGGGCATGGGGCACCAGGATCAGCGTGGCGCCGCCCGCCAGCTCGCCGTTCGAGGAATCCGATCGCGTCGGTGACCACGGCCGTCGCGCCCCTGGCCAGGGCGTCGGCGATGAACTTGCGTCCGTCGTGCTTCGAGCCCGGAATCGCCACGAAGAGATCGCCGGCGCGAACGCGGCGGGAGTCGTCGCAGACCTCGCCAATCTCCAGCGTGTCGGAACCCGAAACGACGCGCGCGCCGTCGACGTTTCTGAGCAGGTCCACAAGTCGCGCCATGGAAATCCTCTAACCTCCCCGACGCTCGAAGGAAACCCGGCACGCCGTTCCCGAGGACGCCGGGCCTGGCTTGGGCGACTGGCTGGTCGCCACGCCGCTGCCTGATGGAACCAACTCCACGCCGGCCTTGCGCGCGGCCCGGATGGCCTCGCCCATGCTCATGCCCGTGAAATCGGGAAACGCGACCGGTCCGCCGCCCTGCGCCGTGGGCGTTTCGTCGTCCTCTGCCACCGCGCTGTCGTCGACATCCGTCTCCTCGCTTGCCAGCACGGCAGCCGGTTCATCGAGCCCGGGGCCGGCCTCGGCCACGGCCGGCTCGGGTGCGGACCTGATGGGTCTCTTGTGCTGCTTGTCGGGCTTGTCTTGCGCCATGGCGCGCGAGGAGGGGGCCACGCCGAGATAGCGAAGCGCGCTCTCGGCGATGGCTTTGAACGCAGGCGCCGCCACCACGCCGCCATAGTGGATCCCTTGCGGCTCGTCGATCATCACGGCGATCACCAGTCGGGGATTGTCGGCCGGCACGATACCGACGAAGGACGAGAGGAACTTCGTCGGATCATAGCGTCCGTTGCTCACCTTCTGCGCGGTGCCGGTCTTGCCTGCCACCGGATAGCCTGGAATCGCGGCGGCCTTGGCGGTCCCGTCTTCAGTCACGCCCTGCATGATTGCGAGCAACGTGCGCGCGGCGTGCTCGGACATCACCCGCGTCGCTCCACGCGCCTCCGGCGGCCGTTCCACCGGCTCGGACTTGCCGTCGCTGCCGATGTAGTGCAACGCCAGCAGCGGGGGGTGGTAGACGCCGTAGGCGGCAATGGCTGCGAAGCCCGCGGCGAGCTGAAGCGGCGTCACGGTCAGACCCTGGCCGAAGGCGTGGGTGGCGAATTCGATTTCCCCCCAGCGCGAGATGGGGCGCAGGATTCCGCGCCGCTCGCCGGGCAGACCAACATAGGTCGGCCGGCCGAAGCCGAAGCGGTCGAGGGCGTTCCACAACGCCTCTTTGCCGATGCGCCTGGCGATCTTGACGGTGCCGATGTTGCTCGAATACTTGAAGACCTCGGCCGCGCTGAGCACGCCCTTGGGATGGTCGTCACGGATGTGAAACTTGCCGACCTGAAGTTGCCCCATCTGGCAGTCAATTCTGTCCTCGGGCTTGACCTTGCCGGCGTCGAGAGCGGCGGCGAAGGTGAAGGTCTTGAGCGTGGAGCCGGGCTCGAAGGTGTCCGAGATGGTGCGGTTGCGCGCGCCGCGCTTGGCGGCGTCCGCCGGATCGTTGGGGTTGTAGGTCGGCACGCTGGCCATAGCCAGGATCTCGCCGGTGCGCGGGTCGATCATCACCGCCATGCCGGCCTTGGCGTTGTGCTTGGCCACCGTCTCGCCGAGGATGCGTTCAGTTTCGTAGGTCAGGTAGCGGTCCAGACTGAGCACCAGATCCTTGCCCGCCGACGACGACGAATCGATGGCGCCATCCACCAGCAGGTCGCGCCCCAGGCGATCGTGCACGCCGATCATTTCCATCCCCGTGCCCTGCAGGGCTTTGTCGAAGCCCAACTCTACGCCTTCTTGGCCCTTGCCATCGAGGCCGGCGTGGCCAATCACGGTCGCGGCCAGCGCCCCGTTGGGATACACCCGGCGCGGCTCCTTGCGCAGCCCCACGCCGGGCAACTTGAGAGCGGCGACGGCCCTGCTTTCGTCGGGCGTCACCCGCCGTTTGACCCAGGCGAAGTACTGCTCCCGCTTGCCGGCCAGGTTCTTGTCCAGCTCGCGCACGTCCATTTGCAAGGCGGCGGCCAGCCGGCGGCTACCGTCCGAGACGAAGGCCAGCTGGCGCGGATTGCAGTACACCGAATCCAGATCCGCCGTCGAGGCCAGCTCGTTGCCTTTGCGGTCGAGGATGCGGCCTCGGCGTGGCGCGATCTCGATTTCGCGCAGGTAGTTGTTCTCGGCCCACTCGCGCAGCTGGGCCGATTCGCGCACCTGGAGCTGCACCGCGCGACGGCCGACCAGATAGGCGAGCGCCAGCAATCCCAGCCCGAACAGGACCACGCGCAACCTGGTCCACTTGGTCATCGCGGTCTACCCTCGTGGGTGCCCCGGGAGGGTTCCTGCCCAGTCTCCGCCGGCAGAACCGCGTGAATGTCCGCAGGCGAGGGCTCGCGCATGCCGAGCTGGTCGCGTGCGATGGCAATGATGCGCGCGGGATCCTTGAGCATGCCGATTTCGATTTCCAGGTGTCGGCGCTGCAAGGTCAGCTCGCGAAAGGCCCGCTCTTCCTTGCCGAGCGCAATGGCGACCTCGATGCGTTTGGCATGAACCGCCACGTGCGCGGTCGCGCCCAGGGTCACGCCCAGCACGACCAGGCCGATGAGCCCCAGGCCGAGCCGGCGCCCAGAGCCGCCCGAGTCGATCACCGCCTTGGTATCGGCAACCGGAGGGGTCACGCCGGCAGCCTTTCCACTGCGCGCAACTTGGCCGAGCGCGAGCGCGGGTTGCGGGCACGCTCCTGGTCGCCGGCGGTGACCACGTGTTTGGTGAGGATGCGCAGGCACGGTCCGGCCTCGGTCTTGCGGTCGGCCAGGGCGCGGAAACTGCGTTTAACCATGCGGTCTTCGAGCGAGTGGAAACTGATGACCACCAGGCGTCCGCCGGGTTTGAGACACGATGGCGCGTCGGCCAGGAGCTTCTCGAGCTCGCCCAGCTCGTCGTTCAAGGCGATGCGCAGGGCCTGAAACGTTCGCGTGGCCGGATCCCTGTTACGCTCGCGCCTGCCGATGGCGTGAGCGATAAGCTTGGACAGGGCTCCGGTCGTGGACAAGTCTTCGCTGTTGCGCGCCTCCACAATGGTGCGGGCGATTTTGCGGGCAAAGCGTTCCTCGCCAAGATCCCGCAGGATCCGCTCGATCTCGTCTTCGTCCGCGCGACGCAGGAGATCCGCCGCGGTTTCACCCTGCGACTGGTCCATCCGCATGTCGAGCGGTCCGTCGTGGCGGAACGAGAATCCCCGCTCGGAGCGGTCGAGTTGCATGGAGGAAACCCCCAGATCCACCAGGCAGCCGTCCACCCGCGCGGCGCCGGCGTTCTCCAGGGTGGGCAGAAGCGCCCCAAAACGCGCATGTGCGAGGGTCACACGTTCACCGAACGGCGCCAAGCGCGCATGGGCCCGTTCGATGGCCTCGCGATCCCGGTCGATGCCCACAAGCCGGCCATCCGGCGACGAGCGCTCCAGGATCGCGGCGGCGTGCCCGCCGAGCCCGACCGTGGCGTCGCAGTAGGTGCCACCGGCCGACGGCGCAAGGAGCTCCATGGCCTCTTCCAGAAGGACGGGCGAGTGGCCGGAGTCTTGAGCGATCTCGGTGATCATGAGTGGCAGGTCTCGGCAGAGGCCTGAGACTCACCGTTCCATCGCCGTCGGTGAGGGGGATCTACTCCAACCCCGGCGGAATAGAATGCGAACGTAGGCAGTTCATCCCAGGCGCAAGAAACCCACCCATCATCCAACGACCACCCGCCAAGTCAATTTTTTGCTCCCTGATTTTTTCCCAATAATTGCAAGCATATTGAAGCATTAGCCAGGTTGACCAAGCATTCTTGCACCGCTGATACCTAGGCCACATTGGTAATCTACTTCACACATAAACTGTAACATAATACCTGTAACCCCGCTTGACTAAAGGCTTCTTTTGAGCGATAACGCACTTGTCAAGAAGCGGTTCAGCCAGGAGAAGGAGTGGACGTTCATGGAAGCGAGGTTGTTCGAGCTTGACGCGAAAATGGGAACGCTGGCCGAGAAGGCGAGTGGATTTCCGGACAAGGTCACGAGTGACTACCAGTACAAGCTGGATATCTCGTGGCTCTTTCACGACAACGCCCTTGATGGGGTCGTGCTCTCGTATTCCGAGCTGAAGGCCGCCATCGATCAGCGAATCATCAGCGATGTTTCGTTGATTCCGACCTACGAAGAGGTCCGTACGCACAAGCAGGCCGCCGACTACCTGCGCGAGCTCGCCCGGGCCAAGCGGCCGCCGGCCGTGGATCTGGAATTCATCCGCAAGCTCTACGCCATGGTCACGCCCGACGCAGCGGCCAAGGGCTGCCCGTACCGCAAGGAAAACCCCTTGCACCGGCTCTACTACCACGAGATTTGCCCACCCGAGAAGATCGTGTACCAGATGCGCAAGCTGGGCGAGTGGCTGGAATCGCCTGAGTACGCCGCCCTCCATCCCGTGATTGCGGGAACCCGCCTTCAGCTCAAGCTGCTGCGCGCCTATCCGTGGACCAAGAACACCGGCAAGGTCGCACGATTGGTCACCAATTACGTTCTCCTGCGCGCCAAGTACCTGCCCGCCATCATCCACTCCATCGACCGACAGCGTTACTACGAGGTGCTTCGACACGACAACGACGGCCTGCTCGGCTTGGTCGTCGAATCGCTCGAGAATGGCATCGATACCACGACCAGGTTCTTCGACGAGCTTGGCGGCCTCAAGGCCCGTCGGGCGAGTTAGTTGAGTCGGTTGACTGCCGTCACCTGCCCGGATCACCGCGCTGGAAGGCGAGTCAGGGCATGAACACACTTGCGGATCAAGTCGTCGAGTTCACCATCACGCTGGTGCGCGCCCTCGGTCGGGTGGCCCAGTACGACCCGACCAAGCCCAATTTCCCGCGCTTGCGTGCCCGCCTTCTGAAAGAGCTTGGACACCTACAAAGAACGCAGCCCGAAATCGGCTATACCGTCGGCCCACCTGCAGTGGCCGGTGGCCCGCCCGAGGTCTGGGTCGACGGCACCTCGCCTCAGCGCACCGAACTGCGCCGCATCGTGGGACCTTCCATCGGCGGGGCCTTCGTCCTGCAACTCCTCGAATACATGCAGCATCGCGGGATCGTGGCCCTGGCTTTCGCCCGCGGCGTGACCGAGCCCGAGTGGAACGCGTTCTTGGAAATTGCGACCGTTCCGCCCGTGGAGAAGTCGCCGGCCGGCGAGGGTCGCCGCCTGGGCCGTGCCCTGATCGACAAGAAGGTCGTCCATATCTCCATCGTCTGCGAGAGCGAGGAACCGCCGGTCGCGCCCGACCTGCCCTGGTATGTGGGCCTGGCCTTTGCGCGGCTGTCGCACGACCTGCGTGCCGCGGTCACCCTGGGCGCCACCACGCCGGACACCCTGTTCGGACAAAGCGAACGCCTTGCGGTTGGCATGGCCTATTCGTACTTTCGCAAATTCGACGTGCTCAAACAGATGCTCTTCCATTGCAGGACTGTCGACCAGCTGGTTCGGGACCTGCCCGCTCTGCGCGAAGTCCACGCCGTGGACATCGTTCTGCGCGGCCTGCCCGCCATTTCCCTGCATGGAACGACCAACCTCATCCTCAAGGAATCGGGCGGCGCGAACGATCTGCCACCCGAGCCCGCGGCGTCGGTTCTGCGCGCCATCTCCGAGCGCATGCTCAAGATGCCGTCCTCGCGCCAGGTGGACGAAACCTTGCGTACGATGTGCCGGCGCAAGATCGTGGCCATCACACGCCTGCCGGTCGAGCTGCAAGAGTGGGTCTTGGCCGAGAATTGGGTCGAGGGCCTGCGCACCGACATGGGCAAGGAGCCGCCCAAGGGTAGCACTGACAGCAATCCCGTCCGCATCCTGCAAAAGGGGGCGCGCTACGCTTTCATCCAGCGCCTGCCTGTCCAGGCCACCGGCATTCTCGAGCGCATCAAGAACGTGGCGCCCAAGGCGGTTCCCGAGGTCTTCGATATGCCCACCGTCGAGGCGGTGCTGGCCGCGTTCCCCGAAGGCAACGACGACCGCCGGGCGCTCCTCACCCTACTCGATCAGGGCGGCGATACCGCCGCCGATTCGGTGGCCTCGGTCATCGTCAGCGGCGATCCCAAGGTGTGCGAAGCGGCGGCATGGATTCTGACCGAGATGAAAAGACGTGGCGTGGCCGCGGCGCTGCGCGCGCTCAATCAGGACTTCGAGAAGGAAGAGACCGCGCGCATGCTCATCGCGTGCGTGACCGGCAAGGCGCCGGAAAGCGCGGCCGACGCGTTCATCCGCCAGCTCCAACACAAGTCTGCCCGCGTGCGGCGAGATGCCCTGACGGCCCTTGCGGCTGCGTGCCCGCCAGCCGCGGAAACCCACGTGGCGCTGGCCCTGGCCGATCCGGACGAGAGCGTGCGAATCCGCGCCCTGCTTCTATGCGCCAATACGGGCGTCGGCAGCGACAAGGTCATCCCTCGCGCCATTCAGCTGGTGGCCAAGGATGCCCGCGGGGCTCCGCCACAGGTCGTGCGCGCCGCTATCGAGGTCGTCGTGCGGCGCCGCGAGGCCGGTGCCCTGCCCATTGCCGAGGCGGAATTCGCCCTGTGCCGGTTGACCACACCCATCGGCTTCTTCGGTCGATTGACGGGCCAGAAGTCTCCACCGGCCACGGTCATGGTGACCGCCATCGCCGCGCTTGGTCGCCTGGGCACCGATCGCGCGAACAAGTTGCTTGCGCGTCTGAGCCACAGCAAGGATCCGGACATCGCGCAAGCCTCCCGCCGAGAATTGGACCACAAGGGCGGTCGCGGCCCCATGACCCCCATGCCCATGGTGGACAGCAGTGTCCTTCATATCGCGAGAAAGCCACCTTCGTCGGGCTGAGAAATTTGACGGGACACGTGTCATTCAGCCCCCCACTTTCATGCCTACGCGTGCCTTGCCCGGCCGTGAATCCACCCCTGTGGTCTTGGACGGTGGGCTATAATGAAAGAATACCTAGGTCGTAGCAACGGCGGCACGAAGGTTTCATAGTTCCCAGGTAGCAAGGTCCAAGTGTTCCGTCGGGGAGAAGAGCCTAGTACCATGACGGAGAGGAGCCCCATGCGCAGGATTCTCGTTTTCGTCGGCGTGATCGCATCCATCGGTGCGTGTGTGAATCTCACCAAGCCTGAGAAGGTTGCCGAGTGCGCGAAGGACAATACTTGCGTCAACACCTCCCCCGTCGACGGTGGCAGCCCGCCCCCGGATGGCAAGAAGGACGGGAGCTCGTACATCGAAGGGTCGACGGACGCGCAGAGCCCGGAACCTGACCTTGCCGTTCCAACCGACGACACGTCATCGGTCAATCCCGCGATGGACGGGGGAGAGCTTCCCGACCTGTCGATCTCGGACACGATCGTGCCCATCCTCGCCGATGGCCCGACCATCGACGGTCCTATCTTCGAGGACGTTCTGAACGACGTGCCCGACACCCACGATGCCAATCGCGATGTCGCAGCGGGAATCTGCGCTCCCGGTGGCGTGGTCCAGCCTGCCGGAACCGTGTGCCGCCCGGTTGCCGGGCTGTGCGATGTCGCGGAGACCTGCGACGGCGTGAGCGCCGACTGCCCGGCCGACAAGCTGGCGTCCGCGGGAACGACGTGTCGAGCTGTCGCCGGCGACTGCGACATCGCCGAGACCTGCACCGGAACCGCCGTGGATTGCCCAACAGATGGATTCATGCAAGCCGGCACGGTTTGCCGACCGGTGGTGCAGGGCAACCTGTGCGACGTCGCGGAGAGCTGCACCGGCACCGGCGCGGCCTGCCCGGTCGACTCACTGGCACCAGCAACCACCGTGTGCCGGGCATCGACGGACAACAACCAGTGCGACCCGGCCGAGCTGTGCACGGGTGCGAGCGCGAGCTGCCCGGTCGATGTGTTGTACAGCCGTCCTGCCGTTCCTGGCAGCGTCGCGGCGGCCCCGGGAACGCTTCAGGCCAGCATCTCCTGGAGCGCAGCCACCGGTGCGACAGGCTACAATGTGAAGCAGAGCACCACGACCGGGAGCGGCTACACGACCCTCGGAACCTCGCCCACGGCAAGTGTTTCGCCTTACGTCGACACGGGCTTGACAGGGAGCACGACCTATTACTACGTGGTCTCGTCCATCGATACGATTGCGACCTGCGAATCGGCCAACTCAACCGAGGTCTCCGTGGTTCCCGCTGGCGCGTGTACCGCTCCGAGTCCACCCGCCATCAGCGCGACACCTGGCAACGGCGTGATCTCGCTCTCATGGCCAGCGGTGACAGGTGCCGTCTCGTACTCGGTTTCGCGCAAGGTTACCCCGGGGACAGCCGACTACGCCATCATCGCCGCGGCCATCACGACCAGGACCTACAACGACAGTGCCGTGCAATACGGGACGACCTACTCCTACGTGGTGACGGCCAGCAACGGTACGTGTAGCTCGGCCAACTCGAACGCGCTCGTATCGTCGCCGCTGTGCACGCCACCGGCAACCGCGCCAACCGCCTTGTCGGCCGCCGTCCCGAGCCTCGGCGGCCAAGTCACGCTGACCTGGACCGGGTCCGCTGACGCGCAAACTTACCAAATCCTACGCAAACTCCACGCCAACACGAGCTACGTCCAGATCGGCCAGGTAAGCGCTGGTACCCTGACCTATTCCGACAGCGGACTGACCAATGGCCAAGGTTACGACTATGTCGTCACCTCGAACAATGGAACCTGTGCGTCGGTAACTTCCAACGTGGTCACGGCGGTGCCTCAGTGCTTCGTTTCGGCGCCAGTCTTCCAAACCCCGGCAACAGTCGGCGACAAGGAAGTCGACCTGAGCTGGAGTACACCGGCTGGCGCGATCAATTACACGCTTTCGCGCAAGCCGACCTCGGGTACAACCTACGCCGTGATCACGACTCCAGCGATCACAGCCACGTCCTATGCCGACAAGGATGTGACCTTGGTCAATGGTACCCCTTATGACTACGTGGTCCAGGCCAGCAATGGCAATTGCGCCTCGGCCAACTCCACTCCGATCTCCGCGACGCCGATTTGCACGCCACCGTCCACACCTGGCACGTTGGTTGGAACGCCTGGCAACGCGACGGCGACACTCACCTGGGGCGCCTCGACGCCAACACCCGACTCGTACACCGTCCAGCGCAAGCTCGGTTCGACCGGAACCTACGCCGACCTCGGAACCACGACGAACGGTACGACCACCAGCTACGCGGACAACACCGCCGTCAACGACAACACCTACTTCTATCGCGTCCGCGCCAACAAGGGTTCGTGCAGCTCGGGCTACAACGCCGAGGTTTCGGTCACGCCAACCTTCTGCCCGCAGGGAGCGTCGGGGACGCCAACCCTGACCATCACCAGCAGCACACAGATCAAAGTAGACTGGACCGCGTCCACGCCCGCTCCCGCGAGCTACAACATCGGACGCAGCCCGGATGGCATTGCCTACACATCGGTGGGCAGTGTCGCTGGAGGGACCCTGACGTTCACGGATCCGTCGGCAGGCCTGATCATCGGCACGACTTACTACTACCAAGTCACCGCCGTCGGTTCCTCATGCTCCACCACCTCGGCCGCTGGCTCGATCGCGCTAGCGTGCCAAACGCCGGGGGTTCCCGCGCCTGCCGCCACGAGCTGGCCGGAGCAATCTCCGTCTCGTGGCCCCCAGTCACCGGCGCGACGGCGTATTCGGTGACCCGCAGTCCATGCACGGGCGGCACCTGTCCAGTGGTCAGCGCCAATCAAACGTCCGCCACGTTCACGGATCCCGCCAGTGGGCTAACCAATGGAACGACGTATTCCTACCAGGTCACCGCGAGCAATGCCAACCATCAGTGCGTATCGGGCCAGTCAACCGCGGTCTCGGCCATGTCCTGCACGGTGCCGGTCGTGCCGGTTGGAGTAGGCGCCAGGCGGACCGGCAACAAGCAGGTCACGATTTCCTGGACGAATTCGTCAGGCGCGAACTACTACGACGTACTCCGCAGTACGACGAGCGGTTCGGGTTATGCATCGGTTGGGCACGCGGCGGGCACACCGTTCCAGGACAACACGGCCGCGAACGGAACCGTGTATTACTACGTCGTGGCAGCGAAGAGCGACGCCGCCGGCAATTGCCCTGCTTCCAGCAATTCGGCGCAGGTTACCGCGCCTTCTTGCACGGTGGGCGGCTGCGCCACGGGGACCAAATGCACGCTGTCCTTCAGCAACGTGGATACGCGAAACGGTTACTGCTGGATCACGTGCGACACGGGATTGGCGGGAACGGGCAACTGGAACTTCGGCAACAGCGGCACGCTCTACGTCAACAACGCCACACCCGCCAGCGGTGCCGCGCTTCCGGCCGCCGTCAACTCCGGGCTTGCGTTCTACTTCTCCCCGAGCACGCACAGCGACAGTTGGTATGGCATGTGGAATGGAACCGGAGCCACCTGCCCCTAGCGCTTCCGTTCTTCACCAACGCGCGACTACGCGATCTTCTTGGCTTGAGTAACAGGCACTATTGCCGCGACAATCATAGCCGCTTCTCACCGGGCCGTAGCTACGCGTCCACATACGGCGCGACTCTTGCTGGATCCTTCACCACCAGGTAGTCCTCGACGAAGAGAGCGTCGAGGCCGGTGGTCATGAGGCACTTGATGGCCTCTTCCACGGTGTTGATGATGGGCTCGCCGCGGATGTTGAAGGACGTGTTGAGCACGCAATCGATGCTGGTGATGCGTCCAAATTCTTTGATCAACCGGTAGTAGCGCGGGTTTTGCTTTTCGTTCACGGTCTGCACGCGCGCGGTGCCGTCGACGTGGGTGATGGCGGGCAGGACATCGATCATCTCGGGCCGCGTCGGGTAGGCACGCAGCATGTACGGCGAGGGGACGGAGCTTCCGAAGTACTTGCCGCAGGACTCTTCCAGGACCGAGGGTGCGTAGGGCCGGAAGGGCTCGCGGAATTTCACCGTGGCGTTGAGCAAGTCCTTCATCTCCTTGCGGCGCGGGTCGGCCAGGATGGATCGGTTGCCGAGGGCGCGCGGTCCGAATTCGGCGCGGCCCTGGAACCAAGCGATGATGAGCCCGTCGGCGATCATGCGCGCGGCAGTCAGCTCGGGCGTCTTCAACGTGTGGTAGCGCAACTGGCCACGGTCGAGCACGTTGCGTACCTGCGCGGGCGTGAAGCCGGTGCCAAGGTACTCGCTGGCGACTTCCATCGAGCGTTTGCCACCGTTCACCATATGCTCCACGACCAGTGCGGCCCCCACCGAGGTGCCGGTGTCGCCAGCCGCCGGGTAGAAGAAGAACTTCTCGAAGTCGGATTCGCGCTGGAGCCGGCCGTTGGCCACGCAGTTGAGCGCCACGCCGCCCGCCACGCACAGGTTCTTGGCGCCGGTCAGCTTTCGCGCCAGCCGCGCGAGGTGCAGCATGGCTTCCTCGGTCACCGCCTGCAGTGCGAACGAAATATCCTCGTGCCGCTTGTCGACCGCGCTCTCGGGCAGGCGCGGCGGCCCGAGCAAGGCCACGAGCTTCTCGCTGTAGCGGTGTGGGCGATCGTGGAAGTACTCGAAGTAGGACAGATCCAGCTCGAAGCCGCGCTCGGTGAGGGTGATGAGCTTGCCCAGCTTGCCCACGTACTCACTGTCGTGCCCGTAGGACGCCAGCCCCATGACCTTGCCTTCACCGCTGTTGGCGCGGAACCCCAGGTAGTCGGTCAGCGCGGCGTAGAGCGATCCGAGGGAGTGCGGAAAATCGATCTCGGCCAAGAGGTCGATCTTCGCCCCCTGCCCGCGGTAGATGGTGGTCGACTGGCGCTCGCCGTAGCCGTCGGCGGTGAGGATGGCCGCGTCCTCGAAGGGCGAGGTGAAGAACGCCGCGGCCGCATGGCACAGGTGGTGCGTGATGTAGTGGATGGCAAGCTTGCGACCGGAAGCGAGGTGGAGGGTCTGCTCCACGCTGCTGACCCGTTCGCCCAGCTTGGGGATCAGTCGCGAAGGAACGCCGTACAGGTATTCCAGGTGGTGGCGCACCGAATTCACCATCCGGCGCGGCGGCGCCTCGGCGTGGATGCCGGGATTCCAGAAGAAACCGATGGCATCGAGGTCGGCGAGCTTCAGCCCTTGCGTCTTCAGGCAAAACTCGATGGCCTTGTCGGGGAAGCCGGCGTCGTGCTTGAGGCGCGTGAAGCGCTCCTCTTGGCTGGCGGCAACGACCCGACCGTCGACCACTAGGGCCGCTGCCGCGTCGTTGGAATGGTTGATGCCCAGGATTTTCATGGTCGACCTCGCTGACACCGCCAGCCTCGGAGACTGGCCTGGCCATGAGACGGTAGCGTGCCCCACCGTTCCGGTCAAAGAAGGGTCTGATTGCGGCGTTGCTCCCGCACAAGGAAGCAGCGCATGGTTCTCGGGGTGATGGGGAAGGCGCAGGGTTCGCAGCTGTCATCGGAATCAGGACATGCTAGGTGTCTGGTTCCGTGCAGTCTTCCCCAGATCCTGCGATCGACACCAACCGCAACACCGATGCCGATGTGGTGAATTGGCTCCTGCGCATCGCCATCGTCGTAAGCCTATCCTTGCTGGTATGGAGCACCATCTGCAGCAACGCCCTGGCGCCGATCCTTGCTGCCACCCAGGCTCATCGCTGGGGCGGTCTCGTCGTGCGTCCCAGCGTGCTGTGGGCACTCTCGGGCACCGTGCTGCTCGTACTGCGCACCGTGCTTTGGTTTCGCTACCGAGCCGCTCCGGCGGTCGGTCCAGGCGACGCACCGTCGCTGTCGGTGGTCATTCCCGCCTACAACGAGGGATCCATGGTGCAACGATCCATCGACTCGGTGGTCTCGGCGAGATACCCGCGCGATCGCGTCGAGATCTTCGTCGTCGACGATGGCAGCACCGACGACACCTGGGAGCATATCCAGGCGGCGGCCGCCCGCCATCCAGGGGTGGTCACCGCCCTGCGCCTGCCCAAGAATCGCGGCAAGCGGGCCGCACTGGCCACGGGCTTTGCCAAGGCGCGCGGCGAGATCCTCATCACCATCGACTCGGATAGCACCATCGAGCCCGACGCGCTGCTGGCCATCGTGGCTCCGTTCCGCAACCCTCGCGTGGGCGCGGTGGCGGGGAAGGTGGCGGTGCTCAATCGGGAGCAAGGGTTGATCCCGCGCATGCTCGCCGTTCGCTTCGTGCTGACCTTCGACCTCTTGCGGGCAGCGCAGTCGAGCTACGGCACGGTCTACTGTTGTCCGGGGGCTTTCACCGCCTACCGATCCAGCCTGGTGAGAACCTTTCTCGACAAGTGGACAGGACAAACCTTCCTCGGGGCTCCTTGCACCTTCGGCGAAGATCGGGCGCTGACCAACTATGTCCTCGCTGCCGGCTTCGACACCGTCTATCAACGCAGCGCCGTGGTGCACACCGTGGTGCCCACAACCTTTCGCCGGATGTGCAAGATGTTCCTGCGTTGGGACCGCAGCTACGTGCGCGAGGAAATCCGCTACGCGGCCATTCTGTGGCGCAGGCCCGCGCCCGCCCTGGCCATGTCTCTCCTCGAGACACTGGTGAACAACCTGCGCTATCCGATCGGTTGGGCGACCTTGGCGCTGCTTGTCGCCATGGTGCCCGCGCACCCTCTCGTGCTCTTGCGCTTACTCTCGGCCATCGGCATCTTCGCCGGTTTCAACATGCTCTACTACCTGCACAGCGAGCGCTCGGTGGACTTCGTCTATGGCATCCTCTATGCTTACCTCTCGTTTTTCGGCCTATTCTGGATCTTCCCCTATGCCGTGGTCACCGTGCGTGCCCGCGGATGGCTGACCCGCTGAGGGAGTACCGAGCGCGAACACGGGGGTGCGGCAAAAGCAGGACCCTGGTAGTCTCCGCGCCGATGAGCGATCAGGCAAAGAACGACAAAGGTGGGGCGGCGCCCAAGACCGGCGGCCGCGGAGCGCGTTTCGGTGCCGCTATGGACGAGGCGGCGGCAGCGCTGAACGCAAGCGTGGATTTCGACAAGCGCCTGCTGCGCGACGATGTGCGCGGCAGCCAGGCCCATGCCCGCATGCTGGCGGCGGTGGGACTGATCTCGACCGACGACGCCAAGCAAATCGTCGCCGGTTTGGATCGGGTGGCGGGCGAATTCGAGCGCGGCGAGCGCACCATGGATCCCGCGCTCGAAGACGTGCACATGAACGTCGAGAACCGACTCATCGAGACTCATCGGCGATGCCGGCCGGCGCTTGCACACGGCGCGCAGCCGCAACGACCAGGTGGCCACAGACATGCGTCTCTTCGCCCTGTCGTCGGCCAACGCCATCGTGATCGCCATCGACAAGGCTCGCGTGGCCATTTGCCGGCGCGCGCGCGAGCACGCCGCCACGCTCTTGCCCGGCTACACCCACCTGCAGCGCGCCCAGGCCATCACGCTCGGCCACCACCTGCTCGCCTACGCGGAAATGCTCAGCCGAGACCGCGGGCGTTTTCTCGATGCCGCCCGCCGCGCCTCCGAGTGCCCGCTCGGCGCGGGCGCGCTCGCGGCCACGTCGCTGCCCATCGATCGCGAGGCGACCTGCGCGGATCTCGGCTTCGCGTCGCCCACGCGCAACAGTCTGGACGCGGTTTCGGATCGCGATTTCTGCGCCGAGCTGGCCTTTGCCTGCGCGCTGCTGGGCGTGCACCTGTCGCGCCTGGGCGAGGAGTTGGTGCTGTGGTCGACGACGGAATTCGGATTCGTGCGACTTGGCGAAGGGCACTGCTCGGGCAGCTCGCTCATGCCGCAGAAGCGCAACCCCGACATCGCCGAGCTGATGCGCGCGAAACCCGGACGGCTCATCGGCGATCTGGTCGCGCTGCTCACCGTGAGCAAAGGGCTTGCCCTGGCCTACAACAAGGATTTGCAAGAAACCCAGGAGCCCTTCTACGACGCCATCGAGACCACGCGGCTCGTGCTGGATGTCCTGCCTCGCCTCATCGCCGGCCTGGAATTCAAACCCGAGCGCATGAAGGAGGCGGCCAGCGATCCGGCGCTGGGCGCGACCGATCTGGCCGAGCACCTGGTTCGCGAAGACGTCCCCTTTCGCAAGGCGCACGAGATCGTGGGCAAGCTGGTTCGCCATGCGGAACAGCTCGGGGTTTCCCTGCGCGACGTGCCCGAGCACGACCTGTCGCAGATCGCGCCCGAGCTGCACGCCGCTTCCTTGCAAGCGCTCAGCCCGGCGCGGGCCGTGGCCGGGCGGGCCGTCATCGGCGGCCCCGCGCCGGCGCAAGTCACGCGCGAGGTGCAGCGCCTGACCGCCGAGCTCAAGGGCCTGGGCTACGAAGTGTAGGCGATAGCCCGATGGGCTTTGATTTCACGGGGCCGAGTGGTATTGGGTCACGCATGACCCTCGCCCAGACACCCGGTTATTGCCGCCACCTGGCCGCAACGTTCGCTTGCCTGGCGGCCGGCTGCATCGCCCCGGATCGAACGGCAAGTGGACAAAGCCCGAGCATCGCGGCCTCGTCCCCCGGCGCCGCGCACATCGAGGCCGAGAGCATGAAGCGCAGCGGGGGCAACTCCTTGTCGCGCCCGGGGTGGAGCGGCGCCATTCTCTACGAAAACAAGGACTCGCTGAAGACGTTCTTCGCCTTCGGCGCCGCGGGGCGCTGGCGCATCGACGTGCGCGGAGCTTCCAGCGACAAGCATCCGGCCGGGGTCACCGTGTTCATCGACGGTCAGGCCCGTGCCTCGGGCTGGTTCCTGTCCCGCACGCCCCAGGTCCTTCCCCTGGTCGTCGATGTGGATACGGCGGGCACGCACGAGGTGCGTCTCGGCCAGACCACCGACGTGGGCGAGAACGATGCCTACATCGACTGGATCGAAGTGCAGTGGGCGGGCGCCGCCATGAAGGCGCCGACACCGCCGGCGACCGGAGCCGTGGCGTCGGGACATTGGCGCAACCTCTTCGTCGAGCGGGGTTATCCCGAAGCGGAGGTGTCGCGCAAGATCGACGGAGCCTGGCAGAGCCTGTTCCACGGCGATCCCGACCACGAGGCCGTGTATTTCGAAAAAGGACAAAACGCCGACGGACCGCTCGCCTACGTCATGGACATCGGCAACGGGGACGTCCGTAGCGAGGGCATGTCTTACGGAATGATGATCGCGGTGGAGCTGAACCACAAACACGAGCTCGATGCGCTATGGAACTGGGCCCACACCTTCATGGCCCACCCGGATCCCAAGGATCCGGTCCACGGTTACTTCTCCTGGCAGATGCATCCCGACGGCAAGATCATGGATCCCATGCCGGCGCCGGACGGCGAAGAATACTTCGTCACGGCGCTGTACTTCGCGGATGCGCGCTGGGGCAGCGGCAAGGGAATCTACGACTACCACGCCGAGGCCGACCAACTGTTGCGCGCCATGCGCTCGCGCGCCGTCATCGGCACGGTGACTTCCGTGTTCAACCGCGAGCACAAGGAGGTGCGATTCACGCCCAACATGCAGGATTTCGCCAGCAACGGGGACCACACCGATCCGTCCTACCATCTGCCCGCTTTCTACGAGGTATGGGCGCGCGTGGGGCCGCAATCGGAAGCGGCCTTCTGGCGGGAGGCCGCCACGATCAGCCGTGACTTCCTCGAGCGCGCGGCGAATCCGAAGACGGGCCTGGTGCCGGACTACGCCGAGCTCGACGGTCGACCCAAGCCGCGCAAGAACGATCCGGGAGGAGGCGATTTCCGCTACGACGCCTGGCGAGCCGCCATGAATTGGTCGGTGGACGATGCCTGGTGGGCCGCCGACCCGCGCGCGCGCGACCGCAGCGATCGGCTGCAGGCGTTCTTCGAACAGCAAGGGCTGTGGACCTACGTCAACCTCTACCACCTCGACGGCCGGCCGATTGGGAAGGATCATTCGCCGGGGCTTGCCGCGACCAACGCGGTGGCCAGCCTGGCGGCCACGAACGTGCGCGCCTGGCGATTCGTCGACGAGCTGTGGAGCGCAAGGGTGCCGCACGGGCTGTGGCGCTACTACGACGGTATGCTTTACATGATGGGCCTCCTGCACACGAGCGGGCAGTTTCGCCCGTACTTCCCCCGCCCTTAAAGTTGGCGCCGGCCGTGCCGATACTGTCTGTGAAACAAGACAACAGGTGGGAGCATTCCAGTGGCCAGACAACGAGACAATTTGGGCGAGCTCGAGTCATTCCAATCGCGACTTGCATCGCTCGCGCAAGAAACCACGGACTATCCGCTCGAATGCTCCATCGGTAGCTACGAGCTTCTCTTCGAATCGCGCGACGATATCGAGATCATCCTCGACAGTCTGAGCGAGGAGATTTCGATTTCGCGCAAAGCTGCTTGATTCACCGTCGCACAGACAAGCAACGCGCGCAAATAGTCGCGCGCTTGGCCGACGGAGGGTCCTGGCGACTACGGCATTCCGCGACATTCCGTGCATCCCGCCTGATCGACGTCCGGTCAGTTGAGCCAGTCTCCACCCTCGCCGTCACAGAACGGCACGTCCTCGACACCTCACCGAAGCCTGTCAGGCGGCCCTACGCCGCAAACCCGCGCCTTCCCTCGTCATCAAGCAGACAATCTCAAACCCGACGGCACGTGGGCCGGTCTTGGTACTTGGGGCTGCTACTTCCCGGCGAGAATGCTGATCTCGGCGGCGGTCAGGACACGACTGTAGACGCGGAGCTCGTCGATGTTGCCGTCGAGATAGGGATCGTGCTCGGGTGCATCCGCGTACTGAGACTTGCCGATGTAGTTGTTCGTGGTGTTGCCCAGATCGGAAGGACGCAACGTTATCCCGGCTTTGGTGGCCATCGGTTGCCCGTCGATGTAGAGAGTTCCGTTGCCGCCGCCAATCACGACAGCGACGTGTTTCCATACCCCGACGGCAAGCTCGCTGGTGCCATCCAAGCCTTGCTCGCCGCTCAGTCCACCAGTCGTGATGGCAAATCGAACGAAACTGGTGACGCTGCTCTTGGGGCTCAGGAACATGTAACTGGTCGTGCTGTTGCCGAAGTCCCACACACGTTGCCATTCCACACTGCTATTCAAATACACCCACGCGGCGATGGTCATCTCGGTCGCGGTGCCAAGACCGGTGTCGGCAATGGTGGCATAGCCCTGGCTGGCCTTCACGAAGCGAAGGGCGTTGTTCACCTCGCCGGGGCCAAAGCTGTAGCCGGTGGTGCCGCCCGTACCGGTCACCAAGGTCGCGTTGCGGCTGTTGCCCGAGCTGTCAGTGAGCGTCGAGCCATTGGTTTGGTCGCACGGATAGTAGATGAGAAGTCCCGATGTCGATACCGTCGCACCGCCGGTGCCAGAGCCGCCGCTACCGGCGCCGCTGCCGCCCGTGCCAAAGCCGCCGCTACCACCGCCGCTGCCGCCCGCACCAGAGCCGCCGCTACCGGCGCCGCTGCCGCCCGTACCCTTGCCGCTGTCGGCTTGCCCACTGGAGTCAATGGTGTTTGCGTCGATGGCGCTGTTAGGCGCGCTTCCGTCGGCACCTCCCAAAGGCGCGTCGATCCCTAGGTCGGCGGTCGCCCCTCCAGCGTCGGCATCAATCGTCTCACTCACTTCACCGAGGTCGTCGCCTCTCAAAGGAGAATCGGTCGGCCCCATGGTGCCACCCGAGCCTTGACCGCCGGTCGCAGTGGCTCCGTCGGTCATCTGGCTGTCGTTGCCCGTCCCGGAGAGATCGGACGTCGAGCCACCCGCGCCTCCCGTGACGGACGGCGAATACACGTCGGCCTGCGATAGCGCAAGGTCGACGGCTTCTCTGCCTCCGGCGCCGCTGTCTCCGGCCTGGTCCCGGACCCACGGTGGGGTCAGGTCCACGCAGCCGACCAACGCCATCACGAGGATGAGCGCCACCAGCGGGGCTGAGAGGCGTCTAGGCCAACCTTCGTCACTTTTGCTTGGCGTGGGCAGGGGCTACTCCCTATGAGGAATCATGGGCGATGGTGGTGACGACGCTTCCTGCGCTCACCATTTTCGTGGCGTCATTGTACTCCTTGGATTGCCCAGGGCCACGGCCCTTCGAAGAAGGTTCTGCTTCCGGTGTTGCTGCCATCACCCGGTTCCTATGGGGATAATCGGGTGTGTAGGTGGATGTGTCTCGGTTATGATGCGACTCGGTGAAGGCAAGGTGGGCGCTTGAACGGACAATGCTCACACCGACGGCCTGTCTCCGTTCTCTACCGCTCTCGCCACTGCCGCAGCACTTGCTGTACGCCATGGACGATCCCTGCCTCTCACTAGTTCAGGACGCCAAATCCTGTGTTGCACCCTGCCCTCCACGGCAGGTGGAACGCCCAGGGACGTAGCCGTCTGCCCTGGCGTGTTCACTGGCACAGCCTCGACGCACAGCCTCGACCGACGCCTCCGTTTCCAACGACGGCTGAGGCCTCCCAAAGACACATGGGTGAGATTCGGAAAGAGCAGAAGCCGGGGCTCTTTCGGCCCCATTCTCGGCGAGCGCTCGCAGCCTTCGTGACTTCCAGATTCTTGTCACCGCCCTGTCACTTGACTAGCCTGATCTCCCGCCCAGGGTCCCTCTTTCGAACAACAAGCCGAAAAGGAGCACGGACATGGAGACTACCGATGAAGGAGCCAAGGACTGGCTTGAGGCCGAAATCGAAGACAACCTGGCAGAGGAATACGAACTTAAGATCTCCGATACTTCGCTCTATACCGAAATCGGTCGAATCTACCAAGAGAAGCATCCCGAAACCCTCGCGAGCAAGGAGTACCTGCGCCATCTCTTGAGATTGCAGTCCGAATTGATCAAGTTACAGACTTGGGCCGCGCACAGTGGCGCGAAAATCGTTGTGTTGTTCGAAGGTCGCGATGCAGCGGGTAAGGGGGGCGCGATCAAACGCATCACCAGCGTTTGAACCCACGCGTCTGTCGCGTGGTTGCATTGCCCGCGCCGTCTCTCCGCGAACAGACGCAATGGTACTTCCAGCGCTACGTCGCGCATCTACCGGCAGCGGGCGAGATGCGAGAACGTCATCCTGGGCGAGACCGGGCTTGTGGTCGATGCCGACCGACCGGAGGAGCTTACGGCCGCCTTGCAGCACCTGCTCGAACAGCCCGAGCTGCGCCAGCGAATGGGAAAAGCGGCCCGCACCTTCGCTCGGCGCTACACCATGGAATCAGCGCTGGAAGGAACCTTTGCGGCCTACACCTCGCTTCTCGACCAACTTCGGCCCAAAGGAGGTGCGGGCAGTCCTGGGTGACCTTGCACTTGGTCGACGTCACCAGCTTCTTCTCCGACACCTCGGCGACCTGCCTGCGCTGCTCTCGCTACGCGAGTGGGCGTCCCGCGGCATGTCTTGATCGCAGCGATGCTCTGACCGTCGCCAAAGCGTTGCAGTGATGCCGCTTGAAATGTCGGGAGGACCGTGTACCCCATACTGGTAGTCTGCTTGTCCCCGTGAGAGGTTTATGGGTGTGGGATGCAGCGTATTGACAATGGGTGCAGTTCCTTTCGGCGACAGCTTGATGGCTAATTGACTGCGTGCAGGTGGCCACGGCGACTTAGGTTCAAAGGCAGGACGGTGGCGGGCGGCGCGGCCTCGTATCGGTCGGCATGGTTGCGGACATAGTCGGCGTCCTCGTGGAAAATCCAGTATTCATCGAGATCGCCGCTGGATCGCAACGAGCGCAACTTCAAGACGGCCTCCGCGCCCGCGAGGCTCCACCGAGCGCCGGTGATGTCCATTCGGTCCTTGATCAAATGGCGGCAGGCGCCCTCGATGACGCCAGTTGAGATTGGTACGCCGTCGGCGAGATAGCGGTCGTAGTGCAGGTACGCACGAAACTTGAGCAAGTAGTCGGCGCAGGTGTCGACCACTGCGCGATCCTTGGTAGTCATCCCGCGAAGCGTGGCGCTGCGGCGCATGGCAGCGGCGACACTGCTTGACTCGCCTTGCAGGAGCGCCAGAAGTCGCTTGGTTACCCACCGCTCAGCTGCGACGCTACTTTCCCCGTTGATCGCCAGCGAGGCCGACCACATGTAGCCCAGTACGTGGATGAGGTCGACCACGATGGTCACGGCTACACCCAGGCGTTTGGCGTTTTGCTTGATGAGCTTGAGTTGCGTCGGGTTGCCGTCTACCAGTGCTACCCACTGCTTGGTGCCAGAGGGATCACGAAGTTTCGCTTCCGCGAACATGGCGCTGACTACCTCGTCGGCCGACTTGTCCACGCTGGCCCAGACTCGCTTGTTTTCCGGTCGAGGCCGAGTCGGCGGCGGCGCATCGTCGGCTTCCGGCCGCAGCTCCCTGACAACGTCCTCTGGCCGGCGCACGAAGGGGGTGCTCGTGTACACGGCTGCCACTTGGGCCATCCGCTTGCGATTCCGTTTCTCGCCAGGACTCAGGTGCTTTGCGAGCTTGTGTTGGCTGTTCTCTGCTACCGCTCGTGTTCCCTCGCGCAGGCTTTCGACTCGCATCACGATGCCCTTGGCGTCTGTCGTCAGCGCCAGGATCTCGCCGGTCTGGGCGACCGCGCGTGGCGATTCCGCACTTCGGTTTGCGTAGAAAGCATCGAAGTCCGTCGCCGCCCGCGCCGCCGTCTCTTCCGCCTGGCGCTTGGGCACGGTAGTCCCGGTCGTCACGGCCACGGACTCTACCGCCGAGTCGAACGATCCCTTGATGACTTCGTTGGCTACGCGGCGCTCAACCCCGTGCGAATACAAACCCGGCGGCAGATTCAGCTCGGCATCGCGAGGAAAGAGCGTTTCTGCGTCGTGCGCCGAGTAGCCCATGCGTCCGGCCACCACGGTCCCGAAAAGAATCTTGAGCTGCCGATCAAGCCGCCGCACATGGGGCCGCCGTACACCATCGCTGCCCACCACGTCGCTTTGTGCCTCGCCTGGTCCTCGTAGATCCAGGTGGTCTTGAAAGAGGAGACGCAACAACTCAAAGCCGTCTCGCTCCATGTATCGCTCCAGCTCACCATGGGTCATGCGCATGGTGTCCGCCGACGACAGGCGGTCGACGAATTGCTGAAAGTAGCGCTGGCTATCGGCAAAGGGCTTCTCGCTGGCGGTCGACTGTGCTTGTATCTGCATTGGGGGCCTCCTGGCTATCTATGGTCGTTGACAATCCATAGGTGCCTTGTAGTGCCCCCCTTTGTCTACGCAGCTGTGCATTTCGGCCGCAATTCACTGTTGCATGCAAGATCTGCACCCATCGACAAATAGAGCCATGAATACAATTCACACACAAGAGGACGATTTGTTCTGTGCATGGGGTGCGCTTGAATGCGTTGTCGGCACAGGACCTGAGACCAGTCATAGACAGGATCAGCGAGGACGCTCTTGAGGTGGTTGTCGACCTCTCCAGCTTCTCTGATGACAGCTGGGGAGTTGCTGTATCGTGGCTCTGTCTAAACTGTTCTGGCCCACGAGGGCTTCATGGCCGTGGTCGGGGTGCGAGACCAACCTCTCGCCATCCTGCGCCTTCTTCAACTCGACCGCGTGCTGATTGACGACGTAGCTTGAGGACGCACTCGATTCCTTCGCAGACCTTTCGCCAAGGTTCACGCACAGCTCGGCTGTGTCCGCGGATCTTCGGTCGAGCGAGTGCCGGTTGAACCGCTACCGTGCGACTGCCCAGCTCCGCCATCTGTCGCTGGATATGGCGGCTCACGACCAGGTTCTCGATTCGCGAGCGCATGGCCATCTGACGTAAAGAAACCCTGACGGGCGAGACCCGGCGCATGGCATTGAGCGCAGCCAACAGGAGGATTCTGCTGAGCACACGACGGGCTGGCGGGCCCGCGAACGCACTCATCGTTGCACGCCTCGTCTGCGGGGCGCCCGGAGACTGCAGAAGCGCGAGAGAATGCCCGCGCAAGGTCGTCGAAGCCCCCGTCGTGCACCAGATCAAATCATTTGGAGAGCGGGTCAGGGCGTGCCGGGTCCACATGAGCGTCAACGAGCCTGACACAGCACGAGGTCACCGAGCTCGTCACCGCCGAGTAGTCGGAGACGCTGCGCTGCTGGTATTTCCACGCTGGCAGATGAGGAGCTGACTCGTCGAGGTAGGTGCTGAAGGCCGGGTTCACCTTGGCGAGGTCGCTTTGCTCTGACTGACGGTCACGATTGGCTGTCGGTGCAGAGCCGGAGAGTCTGCCCCAGGGGATCCCGAGAGCCTTGCGTGTCGATGCCGATGATGGCGCTGACGTCGCTGTCGTCAGCACTGGCCTGTGCCGCTGGCGATGGCCGCCGAGACCGCGGCGATCATGCGCGGCAACAGGCAGGCTGTCATGGCCCGGATGGCGAAACGCTCCCTCGAAACATGGCTTGGCTCGTAGTGGTGGTGCTCCGGCCAGCGTGAGCGCCTTGGCCTTGAGGCTCGCGAGCGCGGCCTCCATGTGCGACTTCACGTCCCCGTAGGCCGCTGCACGCGCTGTCCGACGCGCAGCGGTGAAGGCTGCGGCGAAGGCAGCGTCGGTGGCAGTGGCCGACGCGCTGAGCCTGGTGCTCGGGTTGACCACCGATCGAGGAGCGCAGAGCTGAGCATCGAGCTGTCGCGCGCGCAGGATCTGCAGGCGCCACGCCGTGCCGTAGGATACCCCGTCGAGAGCATCTTCGGGTAGCCGAGCCCGACTGGAAGGTGGCGACGTCCTCGGCCGACTCTTGGATGTTGTAGGCGGCGACGTTGGTGCCCTGCTGCTGCAGCTCCGCCGAGCAACGGACGGCAAAGGCGGCGTTGCGACTCTGCTGCTGCCTTGCGCGGGGCAGTCGAGCCGCGGGCGCGAAGGCCCGTGCCCGCTGCTCGATGAAGACCATGTCCATCGGCAGCATTGGATGTCGCTGGCAGTGATCTGTTCGAGACCGAGGCCGGCCCAGGATTGGCCAGGACCACCGCTCAGGTTCACGACCGGCGGCGCCGTCACGCCCCGTCCCTTGAAGATGAGAACCGGAACCTGAATGTAGCGCGATGGCGTCGCGTGCACCTCTGGCGTGTAGAGGACGCCCAGCGATGGTCGACCCTGCACCTGGCTTGAATCGACAACGAAGGGACAGAAGCTTTCGTCGAAGTGGGGCCACTGGGTCGAGAACGAGCTGCTGCCACCGCAGGCGCCGATCCCCGCGAGCAGCAGGAAGGAAAGCGACCCCATCCACGGCCATGCGCAGCCTGAGGATGCGTAGGCGCGCGGCTTGACGGAATCAGGGGTGATGGCACGGCTGGCGGCAGGGCTGGTTGGGCGTGTATGAAGCATGGACAGCAGTCTACACCTTCGGTTGACCTAATGCAGCACCATACGTGGAGAGGGTTCGGCGGATTCGCAAGGGAGCGACGCCCGTCGGAGGTGATACGGCGATTGTTGACGAGGCATCCGCGAACCAGAGGTTTCCTCCGTCCCGGCGGATCCGTAGGCGTCGGTGTCAGCCGACTCCAGTGGAAACTCCGTGGTGCGCAGCACGCGGCCATCGGAGCACGTGGTGGTGCCGACGGTCACGGTCTGGACGGCGCTGCCCAGCTGGAGCCACCGTCGAACTCTGGAGTGCCTGAGCCTAGTCGGTACAAGCGTGCGGCTCGCGCGATGAAAGAACTCGACCTCGGCGGGGTCGACCACAAGGTGCGGATGGCCGAATGACATCGCGAGCTTGTCCGTGGGAGCCCGGACTACGTCACGCGTCGTGACGACTGGAAGAACCAGGCCGCGGGAATCTCCATCGTGAAGTCGACATCGATCCGAGCTCAAGCACACCGACCAGGCCACGGCGAACAACACGGCCACGAGGGCATCATTGCGGGAACCCCGCTAACCAACATGGGCGCCATCAACGGCCATGTGACAGCTGGCGCTCGGCGGTGGTCCGGACGCCTGGCAAATAGAGAACTGACTACCGCTCGGACCGGCACGCCGCGCGCGCGCAGGTAGTCGCGCGCTTGGCCGACGGTGTATTCGCCGAAGTGGAAGATGGAGGCCGCCAGCACGGCGTCGGCGCCACCCTCGACCACGCCCTGGTAGAGGTGCTCCAGATTGCCGACGCCGCCCGAGGCGATGACGGGAATGGGCACGCGGTCGGCCACGGCGCGGGTGAGCTCGAGGTCGAAGCCGTCGCGCGTACCATCGCGATCCATGCTGGTGAGCAGGATCTCTCCCGCGCCCAGCTCGGCCATGCGCACGCACCAGGCGACGGCGTCGAGCCCGGTGCCCTTGCGTCCGCCGTGGGTGAAGACCTCCCACTCGCCGGGGCGGTCCGGGCGACGCCGAGCATCGACCGCGACGACCAAGGCCTGGCTGCCGAAAGCGTCGGCCACGCGGCGGACGAGCTCGGGATCGTGGACGGCGGCGGTGTTGATGCCGGCCTTGTCGGCGCCGGCGAGCAAGAGCGCGCGCACGTCCTCCACGCTGCGCACGCCGCCCCCCACGGTGAGTGGCAGGAAGACCTTCTCGGCGGTCATGCGCACGACATCGAACATGGTGGCGCGCCCGTCGGACGAGGCGGTGATGTCGAGGAAGCGAGATCTCGTCCGCGCCTTGGCGGTCGTACTCGGCCGCGACCTCGACGGGATCGCCGGCGTCGCGCAGCTCGACGAAGCGCACGCCCTTCTTCACGCGGCCCGCGTCCACGTCCAAACAAGGGATGATCCGGCGCGCGAGCATGCGCTCTACCTTCCCGTCGCCGCCGCCGCCAGCGCCTCTTCGATGGTGAAGAGGCCTTCGTAGAGCGCCTTGCCGATGACCACCGAGGTGGCGCCGGTCTTGCGCACCTGGTGGATGTCGTCGAGCTTGGACACGCCTCCCGAGGCGATCACGGAGCAGGGCTTGATGGTGGTGGCCAGGCGCGTGGTGGCTTCCAGATTGGGTCCGGTGCGCATGCCGTCGCGGCCGATGTCCGTGTACAGCACGGCCGCGGCGCCGGCGTTGGCCACCTGCTGTCCGATGTCCACGGCGTCCGAGTCGGTGTCTTCCTTCCAGCCCTCCACCGCGACCTTGCCCGCGCGGGCGTCCACCGCGACCACGATTCGGCTGGGGTAACGTTTGCACGCTTCCTTGACCACCTTGGGCGTCTTGATGGCCGCGGTTCCCATGACCACGAACCTTGCACCGAGCGAGAGAATGCGCGCGCACGCCTCCAGGGTGCGAATGCCGCCGCCGACCTCCACCTGCATCTCGCCGGCCGCGGAAAGGATCTTCCGGATGGTGTCGTGGTTGTGCTTGGCCCCGCCCGACAGAGCGGCATCCAAATCGACGACGTGCAAGCGAGGCGCACCCGCCCTGGCGAACCTGCGCGCCAGTTCCCAGGGCGCGTGCGAGTAGATTTTGGCGCTCTCCGGGCGACCTTGTTCCAGGCGCACCACTTTTCCGTCAAGCAGGTCGATGGCGGGAAATATTTGCATGGGGTTTGGCCCTAAAGGGAGACGAAGCGCGCGAGCAATGACAGCCCCGCGCGCTGGCTTTTTTCGGGGTGAAACTGGCAAGCGAAGAGGTTGTCGCGCGCGACCGCCGCGCAAAAGCGTTGGCCGTGCTCCGCGACCAGGGCGACATCGCGCGTGTCGTCGGGTACGGGATAGTAGCTGTGCACGAAATAGAAATAGGTGTCGTCGGCCGTATCGGCGAGCAAGGGCGAGGCGGCCCCGGCGGGTGGCCTCTGGCAGGCATTCCAGCCCATATGGGGAACCTTGAGCGGCGGCGCGATCTTGAATCTCACCACCTTGCCGGGCAGCACCCCGAGGCCCGCGCACCCCGGCTCTTCTTCACTGCTGGGGAAGAGCAGCTGCAAGCCCATGCAGATACCGAGGTAGTGCTTGCCCGCCCGAATCGCCGAAAGCACGGCGTCGCGCAGCGAGCCCCCGTCGCGCATCAGCCCGGCCATGCACGCGCCAAAGGCGCCCTGGCCTGGCACGACGACTTTGTCGGCGCCTGCGACCTGATCCGCATCCCGGGTGACGAAGGCGTCCCCTCCAGCCAGGGCCAATGCCTTCTCGACGCTGCGCAGATTACCGCTGCCGGGGTCGACGATTGCAATGCGAGGCTTTGCCATCGGAGTGATCGACGGCCGGATCAGGCCGTCAATGTCCCTTTGGTGGAAGGCACGCTGACTTCGCGCGGATCGATGGCGAGCGCCGAGCGCAATGCGCGGGCGAAGGCCTTGAACAAGGCTTCCAGGATGTGGTGGGCGTTTTCGCCGTAGTCCACCTTCATGTGCAGATTGCACAGGGCGGCCGAGGCGAAGCCCGAGAAGAACTCGCGCGCCAGCTCGGCGTCGAAGCTGCCCACCCGGCGACCCTTGAGCGCGTCGGCCTGGTACACGAACGCGGCCCGGCCGCCGAAATCGACCGCCACCCGCGCCAGAGACTCGTCCATGGGAATCGTAGCGTCGCCATAGCGGAAGATTCCACGCCGGTCGCCCAGCGCCTGGCGCACGGCCTGCCCGAGGCAGATGCCGGTATCCTCGACGGTGTGGTGACCATCGACCGGAACATCCCCGCGCGCATCGATCTTCAGATCGATCAGGCTGTGGCGGCCGAATGCGTCCAGCATGTGACCGAAGAAGGGCATGGGCGTGACGATCTCGGTATCGCCGGTGCCGTCCAGGTTCACCTCGACCTTGATCTGGGTTTCCTTGGTGTTTCGCTCGATCTCTGCCCGGCGCATGGCCTCTCCACTATGGCGGTCGTCGGGCCCGAAATCAAACCTTGCGACGCAAGGATGCAGTTTTCGCCCTGGGCAGCCAGAGAAGCGCACGAACCCTGTGGAGGAATCGTGAGATTGGCCTTAGGCTTGCCCTGCGTGCGCAGCCTGCCTTTGCTTGCCGTCGTCACCGGGGTTCTCACCGGCATTCTCACCGGATTGACCGGTTGCCGGGTGCTGACCAGCGGCCTGTCCGCGGAGGTCGGCCCGTCCGAATCCCCGGACACGGCCCCCGTCCCCGACGCGTTTGTGTTTCCTGCCGACGCGCAAACGGCCATCGACGTCGGCGAACCGCCCGGCGTGGCGGGTGCGCCGGACATCGTCGGCTGCTCCGATGGAACGCGCGAGGGCTTCCGCGATTACCCCGACTGGCCAGAGATCGCGGGATGCGCAGGTGCCTTCGACCAACCCGGCGTTCTCGGTGGCTCGCCGGATCTCCAACCGACCTGCGACTTGCTGGCCGGTGACACCAACAGCAACCGCGATGGAATCGACTGCAGCGCCGCCGACCTTTGTGCCGCGAACTGGCACGTTTGCCACAACGGCCTCGACGTGGCTGCCCATTCGCCGACCGGCGGTTGCGAAGGCTGCGTGTCGGCTGGCGAGCCACGGTTTTTCCTGGTTGCCTCGGGGGCGTCGGCCATGGGGATTTGCTCGCCGGATCCGCAGGAGAGCAACGACCTGCACGGCTGTGGAGGGTTTGGCGAGCCCGAAGACGCGAGCTGCGCGCCGCTGTCCCGCCGCATGGGTTTCGCCGATTGCCTGGCAACGAATGGCATTTGGAGCTGCGGAACCCAGGACGACAGCTTGCAGGAAGCCAAGGTGGTCACCAAATCCGGGACATCCCTGGGCGGAGTGTTGTGTTGCAAGGACTGACGAAGACCGGGGTTGACTCAAGGCAGCTGTACTGCCGGGATTTGAGCTATTCTCCCATGCGGTGGGACCGATGAAGATCTCCAGCTTGGTCCGGGGCGGGACATTGGCCGCGTTCGCAATGGCGGTTTGGGCGAGCGCATGCACCATCAGCGACACGGGTCTCGGCCAGCCACCGGACGCGGCCCAGAGCGGACTGGCCGTATGTCCCGAGGGACTGACGGACCAGGCCAACTGGCCAGCGGGGACAAGCTACACTTCATGCGCCAAGCCCTGCGGTCCGGACGACATAGGAATAAGAAGCTGCGGCCAGACCGACCGAACCACATGCCAAGCGACCAGCGGCTGCGTCTGCCTGGAAGTGCCCTGCGTTGCGTGCGGGAGCTGCGCGTTGCGAACCGGTTCGGACTGTTACCTGCCGACGAATACGGCGTCCGTTCCCGCATGCGGAAAGGAAGTCACCCAGGGTGGGGCTTGCGGCCCGGCGTGCGGCAAGACCCTGTGCTTGGAGGCCGACGGCAAGACCGGATGCCTGTGCAACGCCCAGGGCAAGTACGCCTGTGCGACATGGGGTGAAACAACCTGGGAATAGCCGTTTCAGCATTGACGAGACCGGGAGGTGCTGGGAAACTCCGCCCTCTTCGTAACCCCAAGGGAGATCACCGCATGTCCGAGTATTTGTTCACTTCCGAGAGCGTCACCGAGGGCCATCCCGACAAGCTGTGCGACCAGGTTTCCGACGCCGTGCTCGACGCCTGCATCAGCGAGGACAAGACCAGCCGCGTGGCGTGCGAGACGCTGACCAAAACCGGCTTCGTCATGGTCGCGGGCGAAATCACCACCCGCGCGCATCTGGACTATCCCGCCATCGTGCGCGACGTGGTCAAGGGCATCGGCTATGAAGACTCGTCCATGGGGTTCGATTACAAGACCTGCGGCGTCCTGGTCGCTGTCGAGCAGCAGTCGCCCGATATCGCCCAGGGCGTGGACGGCCATGGCGTCTACACCCAGAACGAGCTCGGCGCTGGCGACCAAGGCATGATGTTCGGCTACGCCTGCAACGACACGCCCGAGCTGATGCCCCTGCCCATCATGCTGGCGCATCGGTTGGCCGAGCGGCTGGCCGCGGTCCGCAAGGACGGAACCGTGAAATTCTTCCGGCCCGACGGCAAGAGCCAGGTCACGGTTCGCTACGACGAGGATCACCGCGTTCTCGGCATCGACACCATCGTGGTCTCCACCCAGCACAGCGAAAGCGTGAGCTACAAGAAGCTCAAGGAAGCCGTGATGGAAGAGGTCATCAAGCCCGTGGTGTCGGACGACCTGGTCAGCCGCAAGACCAAGTACTTCATCAATCCCACCGGTCGTTTCGTGGTTGGCGGCCCCATGGGCGACTCGGGCCTCACCGGCCGCAAGATCATCGTCGACACCTACGGCGGCATGGGCCGGCACGGCGGCGGCGCGTTCTCGGGCAAGGATCCATCGAAGGTCGATCGCTCGGCGTGCTACTACGCCCGCTACATCGCCAAGAACGTCGTGGCGGCCAAGCTCGCTCGCCGCTGCGAGGTCCAACTGGCCTACGCCATCGGCGTGGCCAAGCCCGTGTCGTTCCTGGTCGATGCTTTCGGCACCGGCGTACTGCCCAACGACAAGCTCTCCAAGATCGTGGAAGCCAATTTCGACGCCCGTCCGGGCGCGCTGATTGCCGAGCTCAACCTGCGCCGTCCCATCTTCCGCAAGACCGCCGCTTACGGCCACTTCGGCCGCTCCGACAAGGATTTCACCTGGGAGCGCACCAACAAGGCAGCGGCCCTGCGCGCAGCCGTGGGTGGGCGCAAGCCAACCAAGTAGTTCCGCCCGAGTGCCGTCGGGCCTGCCCGGCGGCACAAAAAAAGAGCCGCAGGTCGAAGACCGCGGCTCCTTTTTTGGGGCAAAAGGCCCGGCACGAGCCGGGCCTTGCCAACCTACATTGTATCGACGCCGCCGTCGAGCTCGCCGCTGTCCATTTCGGTGTCCATGGCGGCCGTGTCTATAGCGGGGGCATCCATTTCTTCGTCCATCGCCGCGTCCAAGCTGGGGCCAACGGTGTCGAGTGCCGCGCCATCGAGGAGAGGCGGGGTGTCCAGCTTGGGGCCGCCGTCGAGGCCGGGCAGATCTTCGTTGATGGGTTTGTCGGCGGGAGCGTCCAGGTTGCCGTCGGGGTGTCCGCCGTCGAGACTAATGGTACCGCCCGTACCGAGCGCGCCGCCCGTACCGAGCGCGCCGCCGGTGCCGAGCGCACCGCCCGTGCCGAGCGCACCGCCCGTGCCGAGCGCACCGCCCGTGCCGAGCGCACCGCCCGTGCCCTTGGCACCACCGGTCGAACCGGAATCACTCTTGACGTCGTTTGACGCATCGAGTTTCTTGCCCGTGGTATCATCTCCACAGCCAACTGCGAAAACGCCAAAGCTCAGTAACACGCCTAAACCAAGCACGAAAATCGAATTACGTTTCATGAGTCCTCTCCTGAAGATAACAAAAACTGCCGCCATCATAGACGCCCGTGGGAAATTGACAACCCCCAAACAGCGGGTGCGAAAGGTCTTTCAGAATACCCTTCCCACATGGATGCGAGCACGCAAGCTGCTGAAATAACAGCTGTTATTGGCCAGACAGTGCCGCCTACGGAGGGGCTTGAGCGTGCTCGGGCTCACTGGTTCCGCTCCCATTTTCGCTCCCTTCCTGGGCTGCCCCCTCGGGCTCTTCCGCTTCGCTGCCAGTTTCGAGATCGTCGCTTGGGATGGTCGCCTCATCGGGAAGCGGGCCTTCGGCCTTGCGCGCGAATCTCATCATGGCGTTGACCGCGCTTACTTGGGCGGCACGTACGCTAGGGACTGCGCGCCACCTCTGCCCTTCGACCAAGATGGAAAACACCAGGACGTCCGTCCCATCGCCTACGTATCCGGACAGGCAAGAAACCCCGGTCAGCGTGCCAGTCTTGGCGCGTACGCGATGGGCGGCCAAAGAGCCGCGAAAGCGATTTCTGGTGGTTCCGTCCACGCCGCCCACCGAAAGCGACTGCATCATCTCCGGGCCGATGCGCGGATCGAAATAGATCCGGCGCAAGAGCTCGGCCATACCCGCGGCCGTCACGCGATTCTGGTGGCCCAGGCCCGACCCGTTTGCGGGGAGGTACGCGGCGGTGGACACGCCAAGGTCCGCCAGCGACTCGCGCAGGACGCGCACCCCTTTCGCGGTGGTCGGTGCTCCGCCCAGGACTTCGGCGCCGAGTGTTTCGAGCAGCCGCTCCGCCCATTCGTTGTCCGAGGCCTTGTTGACCCTACGCAGGAGGACAGCGAGGGGGTCGGATTCGTGAAGGGCTAGAAGCTCGGTCGGGCAGCTTGTCGAGGTGGGCTCGGCCAGCGGCGGCGAGCTGTCACCGCCGGGTGGAGCGAGCGCGATCATCGCACCTTCGAGGCTGGGCCGGCTGGAAACCCGCGAGCGGCCTGCGCCCGAGTAGACGCCAGCGACGCCCTCCACGTCGATGCCGGCCGCCAGGAGCGCCTGGCGAAGCAGAAAGGCGGCGAAAAATGGAGCGCTGGGTGGAGGCCGGCGGATGACGACCTCGCCCTTGGTGATGGAGATTTTTCCGCCGACCACCACCTGAAATCGATGTCCCGCCCGCTCGATGTCCACCTTCAGCCGGCCTCTGCCCCTGGCGCGTGTTTCGGCCTGATTGACGACGACGAAGGCATCCGAGGCCGGGCGAATGGAAACCAAGGGCCGGCTGCCGGCCTTGTTGCCGGGACGCACGTGCACTTCGATCGAGCTGGATCCCACGCGCAGAGGCGGACGCCCGCCTTGCCCGAATTCGTCCGTGCCGATGCGCCGAGGGTCGCCCAGGATGTCGCCGGAAACTCGGGTCACGCCTCGGGTGGCCAGCGATTCGGCCAGAGCATTGATGTGGTGGGCACGCAGGGAGGGATCGCCGCTGCCGCGAATCACGAGATCACCCGCGATGACCCCGGCAGCGTCGGGCGCGGCTCCGGTCACTTCGGTGCGGAAGCGATAGTTGCTGCCCAAGCGCAGGAGCGCGGCGGAGGTGCCCAGCACCTTCTGATTGGAAGCAGGATCCATCAGCGTGCCGCTGCGCCAGCCGAAGAGCACACGGCCGGTGGCCAGATCCTCGACCCGCATGCCCACGCGCAGGCGGCCGAGTACCTTGCCGTGCACGACGCCATCGAGCGCTTCCTGCAAGCGCGTGATGCGGTCGCGATCGGGATCGGTCGCCGTCGGCTTGGCGACTTCGTTGGCAGGAATCGGCGCGGGCCTCTTTGCGGTGCGCGTGGGCTTGCA
Organism: uncultured delta proteobacterium; assembly: GCA_963824555.1. Classification (GTDB taxonomy): domain Bacteria; phylum Myxococcota_A; class Polyangia; order Fen-1088; family Fen-1088; genus Fen-1118. Next base: position 141,732 of record CAWGPW010000037.1, read on the forward strand.
AGGCAGCGCCTTGGCGGAGGGGTGCCTCCCGCTGTCGGTATGTTTGCTCTTGGCCTGAACTTTGGTCGTGGCCTTGACAGACTTCGCCGTCCCGGCCCAGCCGGGTTGGGCGAGAAACAGGGCGAGGGCGAGGCAAAGCTTCTTCATTGGCTCACACAGCGAAAGCCCAGATCGGCGTCGCGGTAGCTCGGATCCCAGGCGTTGCGATTGGCGGCGCGCGGTTCGACGAAGTAGCTGCAGCACGAGCCGCCGCGCACGACGCGGCGGGAAGGATCGCGATCGTACTTGTCCGCCACCCACTCCCACACGTTGCCGGCCATGTCGAGCACGCCGAAGGGGCTCGCTCCCTGCGGATAGCTGCCGACCGCCACGGGTTTGCCGGGATTCTTGCCCGCGCATGGGCCTTCATTCTCGAAATTGCCCCAGTTGGCGTGGGCGCAATCGAGCTCCTTGCCCCAGGGAAACTCGCGGCCGTCGCCGCCGCGCGCGGCCTTTTCCCACTCGTCCTCGGTGGGCAAGCGTCCGCGAGCGAAAGCGCAGAAGGCACGCGCCTCGCTCCAGTTGACGTTGGTGACGGGGAGGTCCGTCTCGGTCGTCAGATCGATGGCGAGCGGCTTGCAGCGCCGGGCGGCCACGCAGCGCCCGTACATGGCGCGCGTGACCTCGGTGCGATCGATGCGAAAAGCCCGCAGCTTGCTCACCTTGACCGGTCGTTCGTCGTACGCGCCTTGGGTCGAGCCGCGCGCAAAAGGGCCGGCGGGGATGAGCACGCGGTCGGGCCTGTCGGCTGCAGCACGCGAACCATCGGACCGCGCCATGGCCAACAGAAGGATCCCGGCTGCAAGCAACGGGCGACTCATGCGCATCCTCCGGCCAGCGCCAGTTTCTCGGTGCGCGGCAGCCTCTTGATGGCGGCTTCCCGACGTAGCGCCGCAGCATGGCTCGACTTGCGCTCGCTGTGCACGAGCGCAACGGGCCCTCTGCCCCGGGTATAGCGCGCGCCCTTGCCCTGGTTGTGCTTGGCCAGACGAGCGGCCACGTCACGGCTGATTCCCGTGTACAGAGTGCCGTCGCGACAGCGCACGACGTAGACGAACCAAGCGGCCATACCTCGGAGTCACTATGACCAGCCTGGGCCAGCCTGGCAAATTCCGTAACTACAGAGGGCACAGAGGGGAGCACGGAGGAGGCAGGTGAGCCGGGTGGTGAGCCGGGGGCGCTTGGCCGGCCCATGTACGGCGGTCACTTCTGGTCCGCCTAGCGTCGTTGTATGGTGCCGGGCCATGAGACTGCGAACCGTCGCTGCCCTCTTCGTTGCCGTCTTCGCGCTGTCCGGGGCAGCCGTGCTCGCGCAGAAGGCGCCGGTGGCCCCGCCGCCGTACCGCGATCCGAAGCTGGCGGTGGACGCGCGGGTGGCCGACCTGCTCGGGCGCATGACGGTGGCGGAAAAGGTCGCGCAGCTGCAATCGCTCAATTGGGAGCACAGCTACGTCTACGACGCCCGAACGCGGCTGTTTTCGCCCGAGCGGGCGCGCAAGCTCATGCCGCACGGGGTGGGCGAGATCACCCGTCCCGGCGACAAGCACGATGCGCGCGAGGCGACGGAAATGGTCAACGCTCTGCAAGAGTTCCTGGTCCATGATACGCACCTGGGGATCCCGGCGATTTTGCACGAGGAGGGCCTGCACGGCTTCGTCGCGCCAAGAGCCACCAGCTTTCCGCAAGCCATTGCCCTGGCGGCCACCTTCGATCCGGCGCTGGTCGAGGAGGTTTTCACGGTGGATGCGCGCCAGATGCGGGCGCGCGGCGTGCAGCAGGTCCTGGCCCCGGTGGTCGACGTGGCCCGCGATCCGCGCTGGGGACGCATCGAGGAAACCTACGGCGAAGATCCCTATCTCGTTACGCGCATGGGCGTCGCGGCCGTGAACGGTTTGCAGGGCCGGCGCGCGTCGAACGACGCGTCCATCGACGGAACACACGTCATGGCCACCCTCAAGCACATGACCGGACACGGCTACCCCGAGGGCGGGCGCAATACCGCGCCGGCCATCGCCTCGCCGCGCATGCTGCGCGAGGTGTTCTTCCCACCCTTCGAAGCGGCGCTTCGCGAGGCCCACGCATTGTCAGTGATGGCCAGCTACAATGAAATCGACGGCGTCCCCTCGCACGAGAACCGCTGGCTGCTCACCGATCTTCTGCGCGGTGAATGGGGCTTCCGCGGCGTCGTCGTCTCGGACTACTTCGGCATCGCCGAGCTCGAGCGCAAGCACCACGTGGTCCCGGATCTGCCGAGCGCCGGGCGCAACGCACTCGATGCCGGCGTCGACATCGAGCTGCCCGAGCCCGAGGGCTACGCATCGCTGGCCGCCGACTTCGCCGCCGGGCGAATCACGCGGGCCCGGCTCGACCAGGCGACCTCCCGGGTGCTGCGCGCGAAGTTCTTGCTCGGCCTGTTCGAGCAGTCCTATGTCGCCAACGCCACGCCCGAGCCCGAACGGCCCTCGGATCGCGCGCTTGCCCGACGCGCCGCCGAAGAAGCCATCGTGCTGCTCAAAAACGAGGGCGGCCTGCTGCCCCTCGATGCCAAGCGCCTGAAGTCGATCGCAGTCATCGGTCCCAACGCGGAGGTGTGCCGGCTGGGCGGCTACAGCGGAAAGCCTGACAAGGTGGTCAGCATCCTCGAAGGCATTCGCGCCCGACTCGGCAAGCAGGTCAAGGTCTTCTCGGCCAAGGGCTGCGGCCTGACCACGGGTCAGCGCGGCTGGAACGACGACCGGGTGACCCTGGCCAATCCGGCCGAGGACGCGCGCCTGGTCGCCGAGGCCGGCAAGCTGGCCAAGTCCGCCGACGTCACGGTGCTGGTCATCGGTGAGAACGAGCAGCTCTCGCGCGAGGGGTGGACCGACAACCACCTCGGCGACCGCATGAGCCTGGAGCTCGTGGGCGCGCAGATGGATCTGGCCCGCGCCGTGCTGGCCAGCGGCCATCCCACGGTCGTGGTGCTCATCCACGGCGGACCACTCGCCATTCCCGAGCTCGCGCGCAAGGCGCCCGCCATACTGGACGGCTTCTACCTTGGCGAGGAGACCGGGACGGCCGTCGCCAGCGTGCTCTTCGGCGATGCGAACCCAGCTGGCCGTCTGCCCTGGACCGTCCCACGCGCCACCGGCACGGTGCCCGTTTACTACGACCATAAGCCGTCCGCCGAGCGCCCCTACCTGTTCGAGACGCCAGGCCCGCTGTGGGCCTTCGGCCACGGGCAGAGCTACACCACCTTCCGCTACGATCCCGTCAGGGTGCATCCGGCGCGCATCGCACCCAGCGGCCAAGCCACCGTGTCCGTGAGCGTGACCAACACTGGCAAGCGCGCCGGCGACGAGGTGGTGCAGCTGTACGTTCACGACGTGGTCGCCTCGATTACCCGCCCGGTCAAGGAGCTGCGCGGCTTCTCGCGCATCCATCTCGAGGCAGGCGAGGCGAAACGCGTGGACTTCAAGCTCGGCCCCGCCGACCTCGGACTGTGGAATCTCGACATGAAGCACATGGTGGAACCCGGCCAGTTCGACATCATGGTGGGCGCCAGCTCCGCCGACATCCGCCAGCGCGCCACCTTGGAAGTGACGGGGTATTGAGATGGGAACTCCGCCGGGCAAAGCCCGGCTACGCCTACGCGGCTGATGGGAACCCTGGGAGGTCATCGGGCTAGGGGTCTTGAACGAAATGGATGTTGTAGGGAGTCTCGCCCCCGGAGACCGCGCTCCCGACCATGCTGCCGCTGGCGGCACCGTTGGCAAGGAACATGTCGAAGGATGTCGAGAGAAGACCGGGTTGCGCGCCACAACCGGCCGACGAGCAAAGGCACATAAAGCCACCAGGAATTGCCAATGGGCCATAGCACAGATACCACTTGCCACAATCAACGACGATTGTTGGCCCGTCGGAAGAAGTAGTATAAGAGCACTGGGTTCCACCCATTTCGGCGCTGCTGAAATTGGGGAGGCAGCCACTCGATCCATCGCTGGGTGGTGTCTGCAATGCACACCATCCTGCCCATGGCTCGCTGCCCTCGATCGTGAAGCGCAGCCGACTCGCAGCAAAGGTTCCACCTACCATCGAGTAGGCAAAGCCTTCGATCTCATTGGGTAAGAATGGTCCGGTGAACCCCGGGGGATACCCGACGTTCGGATCCGTTGCTGGCGGCGGTGGGGTGCCGTTGCCGAGCAGGACTTGGCCGACTGCCTGGCCATTGGAGTCATAGGCGAAGCTGAGCTTGATGACGTCGGAGCCGGAGGGGAACGTGTAGTTCTCGACGTAGCCGGTCCATGATTGGGTCGGGCCGAGCGGACCGATCGTGCTCGCATCTACCCCGTTGGTCGGCGAGGCCTGCGTAGTCCCAGCGTCCACTGACGTGGAAATGATTGCGACGTCAGCATAGACTGGCGCATCCGCGTTGGTCGCATTACTCGGCGTGGCTGGTACGGTTCCACCTGCCTCGGGCGCCATTCCGTCCGTGCCTGCAACTCCCCCGGTTGGGTTCCCGTCCCGCCCCGGGCCAGTGGAGGCATCGTCGTTGGTGAGTCCTGTCCGAAGGCCAGAATTGCAGCCGGCAATCGAGCCTGCCACGAGAACCACCGCGGCGGTCATTGGGAGCGTGAAGCGCAATGTCGAAGTGTGCTGTATGCTTTTCATGCGCCTACCTGTGTCCCCCAGGGTTCGGACCTTACCAGCCATGGCCATCAAATGTCGCCAAACTCCAGCCGAGCGTCAATTGCGTCTCCCAGGACGGCAAGGAAACGGAATCCACCCTGTCCGACGGTCGTGCAGTCTGTTGCAACGACTGCGCCCGTAGCCAGTCGATGGCGCGCAGCTCGATCCAGGATCGCGTCAAGGCGGAACCAAGCTGCAGCCGCAGCCCCACGCTCCAGCCCCAGGTAAGCGACTCATCTGTCTGGTTGACTGGATAGTCGCTGCCCCAGGCCACCGTGAGTCCGGCGAGGGGGCCGAGATCCAACCCAAGTTGAATCCGCTGGCCTCGCCAACACGCCACGCCCGCGAAACCGAGTTCAGGACGAATCCAATGGGATGTTCCGCCGCTGCGGCTCTGGGTCCGTGGCCAGTTGACGAACGTACTGGCCAGCCAGCTCCAAGCTACGCCGGTCTCGTTCAGCTCGCGCGACAACTCGGCCCGAAGCCCAGGAACGACACCTCCGCCGGTCGCCGCCCCCAATCCGACGCCTGCCCAGAAGCGTGGCTGATCTTCGGCGTCCCGTCTTGGCACCGCGACGGCAGGATGGGGCGAGGATTGGCTGTCCAATTCGCCGATGTTTTTCGGAGGGGATAGCTCCGCATAGCGGGTTTCAGCGAAGGGGATGCCGAGTGGAGGCGAGTGCAAAGAGGCCTCCGGGAGGATGCCGAGCCAGGAAGCGATGACGACCGCGGCCGCTTGCGCTCGCGATTCGCAATCGGGCGCGGCAGTCATTTCGCGCGACTGGGACTGCGCGTCGCCGGGCCAGGCGAATTCAATGATCAGGCGATCGTCGCGATTTCTCACCATCACTGCGGCCGATCGCGGCGGCTGCTTGCCACCAAGGGCCTGGAGGCGCGAGCGGATGGCATCGTCCGATGGACATGCGGAGTCGCTACCGATGGAAACCGTCGGCGGAGCGCCAGCGATTTGCAGGACCGTAAGGATTCGGATCGCAGGTAAGACCGTCATCGGTTGGGTAACGAAAGCAGAGCTCGGCTAGCTTGGGTGGCAAAACGGCCATCAGGGAAGCGCCGCAAGTATTCCCTGCAGTCGGATCGAGCGCCGGCCACGTCTCCCCGTCGCGATCGAGTGACAACTTGACCCCAAAGCGCGCGTTCGGCGAGACTGCCGTAGGGGTCGCTTGAGCGGCTGGCCAGAACGGCGGCGAAATCGGCCTCGGCGTCTGGCCAACGTCCGGCTGTTGCGCGCAGCTCACCGCGAACGAGCTGCCACTCGTCCCGCCTGGGTGCCCGGCAGTCCTTCAATCTCGTAAAGAATCAATGGCGTGCGGTAGCAGTCGGGAAGGCGGTCGAGCGCAGCGTAGAGGCGGGCCGTCTGCTCGCGTCGTTCGATGTCTTCGAGGGGCGACCGGATGGCCTCATACTGAACCGGCAAGTCTCCGGCATGGAGGGAGAACAACCAGCGCCGGACACGGCCACGCCGGCGCCAATTTCGGACGATATGATGGGTAATGCGGAAGAGCCAGGTCGTGACGCTGCCATCGCCACGGAATTCGCCCCGCCGTCGCACTGCCACCAGGAATACGTCGTGAACCAAATCCTCTACGTCCTCGCGAGGGCCGACCAGCCGGCGCACCCAGCGGGAGACATCGGCCACGTGCTGCTCGTAGATGAGATCGAGCGCCTCGGCAAGCGGATCCCGCCGGGAAGGAAGGGGCACCGCCGGAACAATGCCGAGCTTGCGGATGGGATCCTTCATGGATGTCTGTCCCTGTTGGGCCAGCCGAGCGAACCTTACCGCCAATTGGTAGAATTCAGGGATTCGGGCGAAGGCGTACACCGTGCCTCGGGGCAGTCCGGTCTCCTGGCAAGCCACGCCAACCTGTCCCCATACCCTGGGAGTCGGCGACTGCCTGGCAGCTGAGCGGGATCCAATTTGCCGGACCAAGATCGGCGCGTTAAGCATGGCTCATCGCGCAGATAGAGAGGGGGACGGACATGCGGGCCGGCCATCGACCCGCGCAATTCGGACGCCGCTGCGCAAGCTGTGGACACTTCTGGGTGACGACACGCTCGATTTTTATCGGAAGGCAATACCGTGTCTGCCAGTCCGTGCGAGGCGGCACCCGAACGCACAGGGACGGTGCTAGCGCTGTGCTAGGCCCACTCGTCCCTTTGGCATTCCCGCACTTGTTACGCGGCCTCGCTCTCCCTGCTGGCGACGGGAGCGGGCACACCCAACCGGGCATTCTCCGCCTTGCGCAGTGCAACCAGTCTCTCGCGTAGCTCGGCGGCCAGCTCGGGGTGCTCGCCGAGGTACTGGCAGGCCTTGTCGCGGCCTTGGGCGATGCGTTCGCCGTTCCAGGCGTAGTAGGCGCCGGACTTCTCGATGAGGCCGGCCTCGCTGGCCAGGTCGACAATCTCGCCGGCGGCCGAGATGCCGACCCCGTACAGAATCTCGAACTCGCACTCACGGAAGGGTGGGGCGACCTTGTTCTTCACGACTTTCACGCGGGTCTTGTTGCCCACCGCCTGTTCACCGTTCTTGACCACGCCGGTTTTTCGGATGTCGAGGCGAACGCTGGCGTAGAACTTGAGCGCGTTGCCGCCAGTCGTGGTTTCGGGGTTGCCGTACACCACGCCGATCTTCTGGCGAAGCTGGTTGATGAACACCACGCAGGTGTTGTTGCGGCAGGTGGCCGCGGTGAGCTTGCGCAGGGCTTGGCTCATGAGGCGGGCCTGCAAGCCCATGTGGGAATCACCCATCTCGCCTTCGATCTCGGCTTTGGGCACGAGGGCGGCCACCGAATCGACGACGATCAGATCGACGGCGCCGGTGCCGACCAGCTTGTCTGCGATCTCCAGGGCCTGCTCGCCACAATCGGGCTGGGACACCAGCAGATCCTCGATGCGCACGCCCAGCTTGCGCGCATAGGTGACGTCGAGGGCGTGCTCGGCGTCGATGAAGGCGCACACGCCGCCCGCCTTCTGCGCCTGCGCGATGGCGTGCAGGGTGAGCGTGGTTTTGCCCGAGGACTCGGGGCCGAAAATCTCGACCACGCGCCCGCGCGGCAGTCCGCCCACGCCCAAGGCCAGGTCGAGGCCGACCGAGCCCGTAGGAATGACGCCGATGTCCTCGGCCTCGCCGCCGAGGGACATGATGGCGCCCTTGCCGAATTGCTTTTCGATGGCCGCGAGCGCGCTGGAAATGGCTTTCAGTTTCTCTTTGATGGTGGACATGGGTTCTTCTCCTTTTCATTGGTTGGTTTTCACCACAGAGGGCACAGAGAGCGCAGAAGTGGCAGAAGTGGCAGAAGTGGATTGAAGGGAACGGAAACGGCGCACGCCCTCTCGCAACGTCGCGCCGTGGAAGTTGATGAGTAGGCCCAGGGGAAGCCCCGAGAGCTTGAGGTAGGAAAGGATCTGGGCCTGGTGCACGGGTAGAAGACCCTCGACCGCCTTGATTTCGACGAGTACCTGCCCATCCACAATCATGTCGAGCCGATACGAGCAGTCGATCGGAGTCCCCTTGTACACAACTGGTAGCGACTTCTGCCTCTCAACATCATGCCCGCCAGCCGTCAACTCGTGTTCGAGGCAAGCCTCGTACGCCGACCCCAACAACCCCGGCCCCAATTGTCGATGGACCTCGATGGCTGCTCCGATGATCGCCCCCGAGATCCTATTCAACCCTTCCCCTCCGTCCTCCGTGCTCTCTGTACTCTCTGTGGTGATCATCTAGCTAGCCTCCTTATCCAGGAACCGGTACTGCAGCGCCTCCGCCACGTGGGGGCCGCGTACGCTCTCGCTGCTTTCCATGTCGGCGATGGTGCGCGCCAGTCTGCGCACGCGTTCGATGGCCCTCGCGGACAGAGCCAGGCGCTCGACCGCGCGTTCGAGCAGGCGGTGTCCGTCGCTGTCGAGGACCGCCACGCGCGCGAGATCGGGTGCGGCCAACCGGGCATTCGGTCGCGGGCCTCGGTCCAGCTGTCGGCGGCGCGTATTTTCCACCCTGGCGCGGACATCCACGGTGGCCTCGCCCGTCTTGCTTGACGACAGCTCGCGGTAGGCCAGGGCAGGCACCTCGACGTGCATGTCGATGCGGTCGAGGAGCGGTCCGGACAGTTTCGCCCGGTAGGCGTTGATGGCAGATTGCGAGCAGGTGCAGGTGCGTAAGCGGTTGCCGAAGTGGCCGCAAGGACACGGATTGAGCGCGGCCACCAGCATGAAGTCCGCCGGAAAGAGCACGGTGCGCCGCGCGCGCACCACCGCGATCTCGCGTTCTTCGAGGGGCTGGCGGAGCGCCTCCAGGGCCGGGCGGCTGAATTCGAGCAGCTCGTCGAGAAAGAGCACGCCGTTGTGGGCCAGCGAGATCTCGCCCGGCCGAACCGACGGCCCGCCGCCGGCCAGACCCGCCACGCTGACCGTATGGTGGGGCGCGCGGAAAGGCCGCTCGGTGACCAGGGATCGTCCCGCCAGCATGCCGGCGACGGAGTACACCATGGTGGTTTCCAGCGACTCGTCGAAGGTCAGGGCGGGCAGAAGGCCCGGCAAGCGCCGCGCCAGCATGGTCTTTCCCGATCCGGGCGGCCCGACGAAGAGGATGTTGTGACCTCCCGACGCCGCGATCTCGAGAGCCCGGCGCGCGATCTCTTGGCCGCGGACGTCGGCCATGTCGGCGCCCGAGGTGGGCAGAAAGGCGGGCGGCGTGGCCGGCTCGATCCCGGCCGCCGTTCCCTGCAAGGCCTCGATGAGCTCGCCGAGATGTCCGATGGGGATCACCGAACAACCACCCACGACTGCTGCTTCGGTGGCGTTCTCCCTGGGCACGAATAGGCGAGGAATGGCGCGCGCTCGGGCGTAAGCGGCCACAGGCAGCACGCCGCGCACGGGACGCACGCGCCCGTCGAGGGCCAATTCGCCCACGAACATCGAGCTCTCGTTCACCTCGGGCGGGATGGAGCCTGCCGCAGCCAGGATACCCACGGCGATGGGAACGTCGAAGGCGGCCCCATCTTTGCGCAGATCGGCCGGCGCCAGGTTCACGGTGATGCGGCGGAGCGGGTACTTGAAGCCACTGTTCTCGATGGCGCCGCGAATGCGAACGCGGCCTTCCTTTACGCCGGCATCCGGCAGGCCCACGATGCGGCAGCCGGGCAGTCCGTTGGCCACGTCCACCTCGACGTGGATGGGCGCGGCCTCGATGCCGACGACGGTTGCGGAGAGAACGTGAGTAAGCACGGGACGGACTAAAGCGAGAACGGTGCCAAGGCTTGCCCACGGCGTTCATCGCGGTTTGGCGCGGCTTTCGCCGCGGGCAATCCCAGGGCGACCGGAATCCGTCCGGTTGCCGCCCTGCTTTCGTCCGGTTCCCGACCGGCGTCCGTCTGCCGTCCTGCTGGCCCCCGGCTAGAGCACCAAACGGGTTGAATACGCCGTGAAATCCAGGACCTGGCCGACTGGTTCGGGTGGAGTTACGCTCACGGGCTGGGGCGGAGGAAGCGGGGGGGCCATGGTGGGGGCCATGGGAACCGGTGGAACAGTTGGTGTGGGCGAAGCGCGCAGCAGACGCCTTGTGGGCCTCCAAAGCGCCGCATTCCGCGCCATGCGAGGGTGACTGTCATGGGGCCGGCAGCATATCCTGGTGGCCGCGCGCATGCACGCGCCGCCGGCAGCAGGTTGGCCACGTGGAGTCGCGACTCCCGAGGCGGCAACGGTCGGGACTTTCGCCGAGGCCTGTACTAGGCTTGCGCCCATGGCAGACGAAGCGAAGCGAGACGACCGCCAGGCTGGCGAGTCCGCCGAGAGCGAAGCACGTTCCGAGCGCGGACTGTCCGATCGCGTGCGCCGGGCCATGGCTGCCGGACTGGAAGTGGCCTCGCGCTCCAAGGACGACCTCGTGCGCGCAGCCACCTCGGAGATCGGCACGTGGCTCGACCGCCTGGACGTGCAGGGCGAGCTGGCCCAGGTGCTTTCCAAGATGGTGGTCGAGGTGAAAGCCGAGATCCGGTTCCGCCCCAAGGAGGATGGAACCCTCGCCCCCGAGGTCACGAGCAACGTTCAAATGAAGCCTCCGCCCAAGCCGTGAGAATTTTTCACCACAGAGACGCAGAGACCACAGAGTCCGGAAAGGGAAGGGTTTTCCGGATCTTGAATCCGAACCCTTCCCTCCCCTTCCGTCTCTGTGCGCTCCGCGCCTCTGTGGTGAAACCTCAGGACTTGGGCGTGCCGCTGGGGCGGCCGGCGGTGGTGCCGATGCCGTACTTTTCGAGCTTGTAGTAGAGCGCGCTGGTCTTGATGCCGAGCAGGCGCGCGGTTTCGGTCTTCACGCCGCCGCTGCGATCGTAGGCGCGCTGGATGAGTTGGCGTTCGAGATCGTCGAGTATCTCGGGCAGGCTCATGGTCTCGGCGGGCAACGCGAGGGTGCTTTCACTCGTACCCTCGCGCAGAACCGCCGGCAAGGCGGCAAGGTCGATGCTGTCGCCGGTGGCGAATACCAGGGACTGCTCGATGGCGTTCTCCAGCTCGCGCACGTTACCCTTCCATTCGCAGGTGGTGAGGCGCGCAAGCGCGGATTCATCGATACGCCTCACCTTCGGGTTGGCCCGCGGCCCCAGCTTCTTGATGAAATGGTCGACGAGGAGCGGGATGTCTTCGCGCCGCTCGCGCAAGGACGGCACCCGAAACGGGATCACGTGCAGGCGATAGAACAGATCCTCGCGGAAGGTGCCCTCTTCGACCGCTTTCTTCAAGTCCTTGTGGGTGGCCGACACCACGCGCACGTCGACCTGGACGGTTTCCTCGCCGCCCACGCGCTCGAATTGCTGCTCTTGCAACACACGCAAGAGCTTCAGCTGAAGGTTGGGCGTCATGTCACCCACCTCGTCGAGAAACAGAGTGCCCTTGTCCGCCAGCTCGAAGCGCCCGAGCTTGCGCTTGACGGCGCCCGTGAACGAGCCCTTCTCGTGGCCGAACAGCTCGGATTCGAGCAAGGTGTCGGTGAGTGCCCCGCAGTTGACCTTGACAAACGGGCCGCCCGCGCGCCGCGAACGCTGGTGCACCGCGCGCGCCACCAGCTCTTTGCCCGTGCCGGACTCGCCCGCGATGTGCACCACGACGTCGGAGGCCGCGACCTTGGCGATGGACTCGAACAGCGCGAGCATGAGCGGCGACTGTCCGACCATCTCGTTCGGCACGTATCCGGCCGCCGCATCGGCGCGCAGGACCTCGACCTCGGCCTCGGCGCGCTGGCGCGAGAGTTTCTCCTGTCGCATCTCCAGCGCGCGTTCGACCTTGAGGCGCAGCACCTCGGGCGCGAAGGGTTTTTGCAGAAAATCCATGGCACCGAGGCGCATGGCCTCGACCGCGGTCTCCACCGTGCCATAGGCGGTGACGATCAAGGCCGGGCATGCGGCATCGATGCGCTTGGCCGCTTCGACGACCTCCAGACCGTCCACGCCTTCCATCTTCAAGTCGGTGATGAGAAAATCGGGTGCTTGCTTGCGCATGAGCGCCAGCCCCTCGGCGCCACCACCTGCGACCTGCGCCTCGTGGCCCATGCGCCGAACCGTCGCGGCCATGCCCTCGCGCATGGTCTCGTTGTCATCGATGATGAGGATGCGAGCCATGGCCGAACGATAGCATCACGCTGACCGGACGGTCGCACCCTTCGTCGAGATGGAACCCCTGGGAGGGTTTCCAAACCTTCCCGCGCTCTGGCTCCGCCGGGCAAAGCCCGGCTTCGCCTACGCGACTAGCCGGCTACGGGGCGACGCCACTAACGAAGGGGTTGCGTTCGCGTTCGTCCGCGATGGTCGTCTCCGGCCCGTGTCCGGGGATCACGCGTGTCTCGCCAGGAAGCACGTACAGCTTGGTGCGAATGGAGACCGCCAGATCGGCAAACGATCCGCCCGGCAGATCGGTGCGACCGACGGAATCCGCGAACAGGGTATCGCCAGCGAAGAGGATGGCATCGTCTCCGCCAAGGTAGAAACCGACGGAGCCCGGCGTGTGCCCGGGGGTGTGCAAGACGCGAATGGACAGCTTGCCGATAGCGATGGTTTCGCCGCCGGACAACCACTGGGTGGGGGCAGGCGGGCGGGTAGCGCGAAACCCGAACATCATGCCCTGGCCGGGCAGATTCTCGTACAGCGCCTGGTCGTCGCGGTGAATGAGAATCGCTGCGCCCGTAGCCGCGCACACCTCGCCAGTCGCGAGAATGTGATCGAAGTGACCGTGGGTGTGCAAGAGATGCGTGACCGTGACCCCCATGTCCCTGGCCGTCGCAAGGATGTTCTCCGCATTGCCACCTGGATCGATGATTGCGGCTTGCCCGGTTTCCGAGCAAGCCACGATGGCGCAGTTGCAAGCCACCGGCCCCACCGTCAGCGTGCGTATCGTCGTGTGCGACCTCACAGCGCGAAGTATAGCGCTGGCGCGGCCCGCAAACAGCGAATGTAGGGGCGGGTTTGAAACCCGCCCCTACAGCCCTCTCCCTAGCTACAGCCGCTGGTCGTACCGCAGTTGGTGCACTTGTGGCAGCTGCCGTTGGGCACCATGATCGAGCCGCACTCGGGACAGGTCGGCGCATCGGTGCGCACCAGGAACCCGTACATCGACGGCGTGCTGGGCTTGGCCACGGTTTGCGCGATCTGCAAGGTCTGATCAAGGACCACCACGGGGTTCGACGAAGGCAGCGCGACCGTCGTGGTGCTCTCGGCGGGCTTGGCCTCCTCGGTCCCCTCGGCATCGGATTCGGAGCGCAGGAACTTCGCCCCCAGCCAGCGGAACAGGTAGTCCATCACCGACGTGGCGCGCGGGAGCTCGGGATTGCCCGTGAAACCCGAGGGCTCGAAGCGCATGCGCGAGAACTTGTCCACCAGCAGGCGCAACGGCACCCCGTGCTGCAGGGCCAGGGACACCGCGGTGGCGAAGCTGTCCATGAGGCCCGAGATGGTCGAACCTTCCTTGGCCATGCGGATGAAGATTTCGCCCGGCTCGCCGCTGTCGTAGAGACCGACGTGGATGTAGCCCTCGTGGCCGCCCACCGAGAACTTGTGGGTCAGCGACTGACGCTCGTCGGGAAGCTTGCGCCGCACCAGGGTCTGCGCCGCCGCGACTTGGGCCCGCTGTTGCAGCCCAGGATCGGTCTTGCTGGTCGACACCGGTTGGGTGCGCTTGCAGCCCTCGCGGTACACGGCGATGGCCTTGAGCCCCGCCTTCCACGCCTCCATGTACGCGTTCTCCACATCCTCGACGGTGGCATCGGCGGGCTGGTTGACGGTCTTGGAAATCGCGCCCGAAATAAAGGGCTGAGCCGCAGCCATCATGCGGATGTGTCCCATGTAGTGGATCGAGCGCGTCCCGTTGGCGGCGCGGAAGGCGCAGTCGAACACGGGCAAGTGCTCGTCGGACAGACCGGGCGCGCCCTCGATGGTTTCCTCGCGATCGATGTACTCCACGATGGCCTTGCGCTGATCCTCGTCGTAGCCCAGACGCGCCAGGGCTTCTTCCGTCGTGTTGTTGACGATCTTGATCATGCCGCCGCCGACCAGGCGCTTGTACTTGATGAGCGCGATGTCCGGCTCGATGCCGGTGGTATCGCAATCCATCATGAAGCCGATGGTGCCGGTGGGGGCCAGGACGCTGGCCTGGGCGTTGCGGAAACCGTGCTCGCTGCCGACGTTGATCGCCTCGTCCCATGACGCGCGCGCCGAGAACAGCAGATCCTGGGGAACATAGGCCGCCTCGATACGCTCCGTGTGATAGCGGTGCTTCTTCATCACGCCGAGGAAGGGTTGCTCGTTCTCCGGATACCCGGCAAAGGGTCCGGTCACGTCGCGCGCGATGACCGCGGAAGTGCGGTACGCCCACCCGGTCATGAGCGCGGTGATGGCGCCACACCAGGCCCGCGCTTGCTCGGAGTCGTAGGGCAAGCCCATCGACATGAGCAAGGAGCCCAAATTTGCGTAGCCCAAACCAAGCGGCCGGAAGCGCAGCGAGTTCTCCTCGATGCCCTTGGTCGGGTACTTGGCGTTGCCGACGATGATCTCCTGCGCGAGGACGGTCACCTCGACCGCGCTCTTGAACGACTGGGTATCGAAGGCGCCTTCCGCGTTCACGTAGCGACGCAGGTTGAGCGAGGCCAGGTTGCACGCCGAATTGTCGAGGAACATGTACTCGGAGCACGGGTTCGAGGCGTTGATGCGATCTGTGCCCGAGCAGGTGTGCCAGCTGTTGACGGTGGTGTCGTACTGCATGCCTGGATCGCCGCACTCCCAGGCGGCCTGCGAAATGGCCCTCCACAGCTCACGTGCCTTGAAAGTGCCGATCGTCCGGCCGTCGCGCACGGCCTTCGTCGTCCACTCGCGATCCTTCTGCACGGCCTCCATGAACTCGTCGGTGACGCGCACCGAATTGTTGGAGTTTTGGAAGAAGACCGACTTGTAGGCTTCGCCATCGAACGAGCCGTCGTAGCCCGCGTCGATGAGAGCCCAAGCTTTCTTCTCTTCCTTGGCCTTGCACCAGATGAAGTCCTCGATGTCGGGATGGTCGACGTTCAGGATGACCATCTTGGCCGCGCGCCGGGTCTTGCCGCCCGACTTGATCACGCCAGCGAAGGCGTCGAATCCCTTCATGAAGCTGACCGGTCCCGAGGCTGTGCCGCCGCCGACGAGCAGCTCCCTGGACGAGCGCAGCGGCGAAAGATTGGTGCCGGTGCCCGAGCCATACTTGAACAGCATGCCCTCGGTCTTGGCCAGACCAAGGATCGATTCCATGGTGTCTTCCACCTGGTTGATGAAGCACGCCGAGCACTGCGGATCGGCTTCGATACCGACGTTGAACCACACCGGCGAGTTGAATGACATCTTCTGCGACACGAGCAAATGGCGAAGCTCGGCGCGGTAGTTGTCCGCCGATTCCTGATCGGTGAAGTAGCCGTCCTTCATGCCCCAGTTGGTGATGGTGTCAGCCACCCTGGAAATGAGCTGGCGCACCGACCGTTCGCGCTCGGGCGTGCCGAGCTGGCCGCGGAAGTACTTCTGCACCACCACGTTCGTGGCGGTCTGGCTCCACGGCTTTGGGACTTCCACATCGCGCTGCTCGAAGACGATCTTGCCGCCCTCGCCCACGATGCTGGCGGTGCGCAGCTCCCACTCGATCCCGCGGAAGCCGTCATCACCCGGGCGGGTGAAAAAACGTTCGATCTTCATTCCGGGAGCGACCTTGCGGCCTCGCCCACGCTGAGATCGGGCGTCGGCCGCCGTGCCGCTCTTCCCGTCCCTTGTGTCCCTGGTATCCTTGCCCGTACCCTGATTCATTCCCTGTTCACTTATCTGAAACTCGACTCCGTTCGGCCTGGTGCCACGTTGACGTCGATTGTCATGTTTTTCAAGCATCTCTACTCTCCTCCTCCAACTATCCAAATTGCCAAATTGTCAGTGCCGCACCGGATCAGTCTGTCACTGCGCCAAAGCACGCACACTCCGTTGCGGCGGCTGGCCAGCATAACTCGCCCCAAAAGAGGCCCGTGTCAACAAAAAACACAATATATAGTACCATGCCACAGATAACCACACTACATGTTGTGGTATTCAAGGTCTGTGGATAGTCTCTGAATTTGCCTTCCCGGTCGGCTATTTCGGCTCCATTCCCCTTGTGGACAAAGGCAAATAGTGACCATACATTGCACTACGTCACTATCAGCATGGCACATCGCACTCAAGAACCACGGGCCGGAAAGTATCGTCCCGAACTCTTCTCGCTTATGATCATGCAGTGATTTGGCTCGAAGGAGTGTGCTGCCAGCGCGAGGGCGCCGTGGTGCTCGACATGGTGACCCTGGGGGTTGCCAGGAGCGAGCTCATCGTCATCGAGGGAGGTGCGGCCTCCGGCAAGTCTACGTTGCTCGAGCTGGCGGCGGCCTCGCGCATGCCCGAACGGGGCGCGGTATGGTTCGCGGGCCGCAACACCACGAGCCTGCAGCGGGCGTCCTTGCCCTTCGTCCGACGCAACATCGGCTACTGCACGGCGGATCCACTTCTGCTACTGGACGACACCGCGCTGGCCAACGTGATGCTGGCGCTGGCCGTGCGCGGGGAAAGCCCGGCGCACGCGGAGCAGTCGGCACACGAGGCCCTGGTCCTGGTGAAGGCCGACCATCTGGAAGACCGAAAAGTGGCGTCCTTGTCCTCGGGCCAGAAACGTCTGGTCGCCTTGGCGCGCGCCGTGGCCGGACCGCCGCCCATGGTAGTTGCGGACGAGCCCGCTGCTGGCGTCGGCGGCGAGGCCCGCGAGGTCGTGGTTTCCGCGCTCACCACGGCCCGCGATTTGGGCGCGGCGGTTCTGGCTGCCACGGCCGATACGGCCCTGGCCGACCAATTGGTGAGCAGAGGCGGACGACGAATTCACCTCGAGCAGGGACGTATCGCAGGCGCTCCCGCCATGGGCCTCGTGCCGGCGCTCACGCCCTCGCCCTCCGCGGTGGACGGGAATCTCCAGCCCAGAATCATCACCCTCGAGGTCGACGATGGCGAGGAAGAGGCTTTCTCCCCCGTGACCAGGGGGCCGGCATGAGCGCAATCTGGATCGCCCGTCACGTGCGCCACCAAGTGCAAGCCCATCGGCCTATCGTTCTCGCGACCTGCGCCGCCTTCTTCTTGCTCACGCTGGTCGCTGGCGGCGCCCGGTTGGGTGCGCGCACGGTGGCCCGATGGGGAAGTCTCGTGGGCCAGAATGTCCACGTCATCGTGTATCTGTCCGAGGAGGTCGACCAGGACCGCGCGCGGGACTTGTCCGAGATTCTGAGGAGCGTGCCCAGCGTTGCCCGGGTGACCACCGTCGAGCCCGCGACCGCCCTTTCCAGGTTCAGCGCCTCGGCGAACGCGGTCGGCCTGGACCACAAGGCCCTCGAAGACCTCGAACCCGCCTACTTCCCGCGCTCCCTCGAGGTCAATTTGATGCCAGCCGCGGATCTCAGCGAGCGCGCGGCTGATCTGGCCAAGCGCCTGCGCGGAGTGCCCGGCGTCCTGCAAGTCGATGCCATGGGCAGCGGCCTGGCCCGCCTATCGGTGTGGGTCAAGCTGGGTCGCAGACTGGGCGCCGTCGTGCTCGTGGCCTTCGCCTTGGTCGCCCTTGCCGCCCTGGTGGCGGTGTTCCTGCGCAGCCGCAGTGCCGTGGCCGCGCGGGCGGCAGTGCTGGTGCAGCTCGGGGAAACGGCCTCGGGTATTCGCTTGCCTGGGGGACTGTGGATGGCGGCGGCGGCGGCCCTCGGCGGCGGCGCGGGCGCACTCGTGTTGCGACTCGCCTGGCAACCGCTGGTTGGTCGCCTCGAACGCAGTCTCGGCATGGTCGCCAACCCGCCCTTCCCTTCCCTCGGTCGCACCGAGCTCGCGCTGGGCCTTGCGGTGGTGCTGGTGCTCGGACTCGCCATGGGCTACTACGCGACGCCTCTGCCTCGGATGCAAGACCGTGCGTCGTGAGTGCCTACTGGCCCTGCTCGTGCTGATCCCCCTGGTCGCCAAGGCGGAGCCCGGCGCCGAGGAAACCGCGCTGTTCGACCGGCTGGGCGTTCGCGAACAGATCCTCGAAGCCCAAACGACAGCTGCCGAGAGCACGACTCGCGAGCGCGCCCTTCTGGCCTATCGGCTGTCGCGTCGCCGCGACCTTGGCTTTGCCGCCAACCCCGAGACCCGCCTCGACGATGCGCGATCCTTCGATCTGGCCCTGGTGGCGTTGCGCCGCGGCCTGGACGAATCGCGAACGCTGGCGCGCGAGCTCGACCGGGTGCGCGTCGAGCGCGGCACCCTCGAAGTCGCCCTACTGGCCCGCGCCCTTGCCGAGACCGCGAATGCCGACGACACCTCCTCGCTACCTCCAGCCCCGGCAAACCTCCCAAGCCCGGCGCGCTTGCTTCGTCCGGTGCGCGGAACGCCGGTGGCCGTTCCCGGTGCGCGACGTGATAGACCAACGAAGATCGAAATTCGCCACGACAGTGTCGAGATCCTTACCCGTCTCAACGAGCCCGTGCACGCCGTCGCGGCCGGCGTGGTCAAGCGGGTCGAACCCCTGGCGCAGGGTGGATTCGCCGTGATGACCGCCCATCCCGGTGGTTTGACGAGCATCCTCGCGGGGCTGCGCGACGTCTCGGTCAAGCCCGGCGATGCCGTGCTCGCGGGGCAGACCTTGGGACTTGCGGGTAGAAACCTCGACGGGGCGGCCGTGATCTCGGTGGAGATCTGGCGCAATCGCCGCCCCCAGGATGTGGGCAAGCTGCTCCGCATCCGGTTGGCCCCGGCGAGCTGACGCGATCTACTTGACGCCTTTGCTGCCCAGGAAATCCTTGTATTGCATATCGATGCCGAGGATGTGCTTGGACAGCCAATCGCGTAGAAAATCCAGCGTCGCCACCGACAGCGCGACCGTGCCGGCCTTGACCTGCGTGTCCAGCTCGCCGACCTTGGCGCGAAACGCGTCGTGCAACTTGAGGTGGTCGGCGTATCGCGGGTAGCCGTGCAAGCGCAACAGGGCCTCCTCGTCGCCGAAGTGAACCTTGGTGTACTGGGCAAGGTTGCCCAACACCGGACGGAGGGCGTCGTTGCCGCGCCCCGAGAGCATCCCTTCATGAAGCTGGTTCATGATGTCGAACAGTCCCTGGTGCTCCTTGTCGATTTTCGCGATGCCGACGGACATCTTCGGCGTCCAACTGAACAGGGCCATGGCGAGCCTCCACATTTCGAACGGGTGAGTCTCGTGTATCGGCGGGTTGGCGACGGGCTTGAATCACCAAGGCCGCTGCCAGACTAGGCGACCTTGGTGCCGGCGAAGACGCCAGCGACCACACTGACGCCGAAGGCGGAACCGGCGAAGTAGGTGTCGATGGCCTCCTTGACCGCAAGGAAGATGTCCTGCATCTCGGCCCCCTTGCCGGCGATGGACTTCCAGCGCGCCAGGGGACCGAGCTCGATCACCGGCGCGTAGAAGAATTCCCGTCCGGTGCGGAAGACCAATTCCCAATGCGTGGTCTCGACGGATACCGGGCCAAGGCCGGCTTTTTCCGTCTGCTTGGCCAGGGCCTCGGGCTCGGGGAAGGACTTGGCGTAAGCCGCCAATAAAGCCGCCGATTCCTGCCTGCGCAGGCGAACCAGCACGTCGGTGTACACGTCGAGAAACTCGCGCCAGGTTCCCGCCAGCGGGGTCGCCAGACGGAGCTCGCCGCCCGGCTTGGTGACGCGCACAAGCTCGGAAACCAGCGTGGCGGGGACCGCGGCATCGGCCAGGGAAACATTGGCCACCACGCAATCGAAGCCGTCTTCGGCAAAGGGCAGCTTGCCTTCGAGATTGTGGGCGCGGAAGAAGACCCTGCGGCCGAGGTATTCGGCAGCCACGTTGGCGCGGGCTCGTTCGACGAAGGCCGGCGTGGTTTCGACCGCGATGAGGCGACTATCGGCGTCGGTCCGTTGCAGAATCTCGGTGTTGGTGGCGCCCAGCCCGCAACCGATCTGAAGCACGTGGCTGTTCCGCGCCAGTGCAAGATTCGCCATGAGCAAATCGGCGAGCTTCTGGCCGAAGAGCGGATAGACCTCTTCCTCGAAGACGCGAGCCAACTTCTCCTGCTGGGTGAGGAGGCGCGTGGGCCGCACCTGAGACGACGAACCTGTCGAGGACATGGACGCCGCAATCTACCATCGATTTCGCGCCGGCCTAGCAAGTCGCGCGGGGGCTCCATAATCCCGCGATAGGCGCGGGAGGTCGTGGCCGTGGTCGTGGCCGGAGTGATCTTCGTCGGCCACGGCCACGGGGACGACTACGACCATCACTCGCCGTTCCGATTGGTGCGTGCATCAGTCGTGGAAAGGTGTTTCTTTCTGGTACCTTCCGCGCTGCCGCTCTTCTTGTCGCGACATTGCGGGGGCTCCCTATCAGCGGTCGACATCGGACAGGATGATGATCTCGCCCGAAACCCCGCCCGGCCCGATGTGCAGCCTGCCCAGCGAGACCGGCCGGCCGAGCCGACGAGGGCCGGCGCTGCCGGGATTGAAATACAGGATGCCATCCTGCACCTCTTTGCGCGGCTGGTGGGTGTGGCCCGAAATCACGACCTTGATGTCCTGCTTCCTGGGGTCCACGGCGAGGTGCTCGATCTCATGGACCGTGTAAATGGCGATCCCTTCGATGGTCGTCAGATCGTGGTCGGGCAGCGCGCTGGCCCACGCGCCGCGATCGCAGTTGCCTCGCACGGCCGTAACCTCGGCAATCGTGGAAAGCCACTGCAAGGTCCGCCGATCGTCGATGTCACCCGCGTGAATGATGCGGTCCACGGAAGCCAATGCGGAACGCGCCTCCGGTCGCAACAGGCCATGGGTATCGGAAATGACGCCGAGGATTGCCACAGCCGAACCATAGCAGCCCATGGCGGTCCATTGTACGTGTCGCACGCCTCATATCGCACCGCGACGGCCCTGCCCCCTGGACGAGCCGGGAGCCCGAATGTGGGTTGGCTCACACCCGCGAAGAATCGCCTCGCCCCGCGTAGTGGTCCGCGTAGTGGGGAGAGGTCGCCGAGCTGCGGTTTCGGCCCTACCCGTCACAGCGAGGCGCAAGTTCCACCGTAGACCTCGCGCAAAGCTTGCTATAGTTTCTTTGGTTCGTGGTCTCGCGGCTTCGCCCGAGTTCCCGTTTTCCGCACGGTGAGGTAAGTCGATATGACAAGCACAAAGACGTCACGTCTCTTGGCTGGAAGCACGCCCAGCAAGCAGCCAATGCCCAGGGGTCTAGCCTTGAGCGTGGTGGCGTTGGCGGCACTGGCCGCAGCATCCTGTAGCAGCGCCTCGGTCATCGATCAAGGCCAGGGAGGAACAAGCGGGCAAGGTGGCGGCGGAAAAGCTGGCAACACCTCCGGCAACCCCGGTGGCGCAGGGGGCGGCATCACCATCAACACCGCCGTGCCCGACGCCAACGCCAACGTGGACCGCCCGGGCGGCGGGACCTGCGGCGACGGCGTCATCGAACGCAACGAGAGCTGCGACGACGGCAACACCGTCAGCGGCGATGGCTGCAGCCGCATCTGCCAAGTGGAGAGCAACTGGAACTGCCCCCAAGAAGGGCAGCCTTGTCAAAACCTCGCCAAATGTGGCAACGGCATCCTGACGTCCGACGAAACCTGCGACGACGGCAACACTGTCAGCGGCGATGGCTGCTCGGCCGATTGCCAGACGGTCGAAAAAGGGTGGCAATGCCGCGTGCCTGGCAAGCCGTGCACGCCGAGCTGCGGGGACGGGGTGATCTCCGGGACTGAGACCTGCGACGACGGCAACACGACCTCGGGCGACGGGTGCTCGGCCACCTGCCACCTCGAGCTCGGTTTCAAGTGCGACAAGGCCGGCGCCCCATGCACCAAGACCACCTGCGGTGACGGCAAGAAGGAAGGCGCCGAGAGCTGCGACGACGGCAACACCATGCCCTTCGACGGTTGCTCGGAGGACTGCCAGATCGAACCATCGTGCACGGCAGGGTCGGGATGTACCTCCCAGTGTGGCGACGGCATCGTGCTGGGTGAGGAGTGCGACGACGGCAACGTCGGCAATGGCGACGGCTGCTCGAGTGACTGCAAGATCGAGCCCGGCTGGACCTGCACCCAGCCGCCCATCGGCGACACGATGAAGGTTCCCGTGATCTACCGGGACTTCAAGTTCAGCCAGGATGTCCAGGGCGGCAACGACTTCGAGCTCGGCATCAGTGGTTCGTACGACCCCACCACCGGGATAGTCAACGCCAGCCTCGACAGCAAGACGGGCAACCCCGTGTTGGCGTCGGCGCCTCCCAGCACCGCGCACGTCGCAAGCGCGAGTTCCTTCGCGACGTGGTACACCAGCGTCTCCGGCACGAATCATCCGACGGCGTCCAAACTGACGCTCTGGAACGATGGCAAGGGCAACTACGTGAACCGTTACGGGGCCAACGGCGAGCAGTGGAACACCACCACCCCGGCCAACTGGTGCGGCACCGTTGGGGACGAGCTCCTCGATGCGAATGGAAAGGCCATCCCGTGCACGTTCATGTACCAGGCCGGCGCCTCGGACGGAGGCGGCAACGGGGGCCAGACCGACTGCCAAAAGTTGGAGGCGCAGGGGTACACCATGCTGGACGGAAGTTGTCACTCGGATCAGGGCACGTACAAGGCCTTGTACATCGTCTCCAAGCAGGATGGCAATCCACTGTTCTTCCCCGTGGACGGTGACACCTTCACGCCGGCCTCGGAGCTCACGTACGCCCAGGTTCCCCCCTATTACGATGCGGGGCACACGTGGCCGCACGACATGGACGCGAGCGGCAAGGATATCTTGCACAACTTCAGCTTCACCAGCGAGGTCCGCTACTGGTTCCCGTACGACAAGAGCAAATCGTACACCCTCGATTTCGTCGGTGACGACGACGTCTGGGTATTCATCAACGGCAAGCTGGCCGTGGACTTGGGGGGCGTGCACACGCCCGTCGACGGTAGCATCGCGATCGGCTCGAACGGCAGCGGTTCCACCACGGTGACCTCGTTCGACGCCAACGCCAACCCCAATCCCCCGACCAAGTCGACCGCCACCCTCGGCTTGCAGGACGGCAAGGTGTACGAGATCGCGGTGTTCCAGGCCGAGCGCCAGACGCACGGCTCGTCGTACAAGCTGACCTTGAGCGGGTTCAACGCCGCGCCCACGAGCTGTGTGCCAACCTGTGGCGATGGCGTGGTGGTGGCGGACGAGGAATGCGACTGCGGAACCGACCCCAATAATTTCCCCTCCCGGTGCACGGGGCCCAACAGCGACGATACCTATGGCGGCTGCACGACCCAGTGCAAGTGGGGCTCGTACTGCGGCGACGGCATCAAGAACGGCCCCGAAGAGTGTGACCAGGGCAAGGCCAACGGCACGAACACCAGCCAAGGCGGGTGCACCATCGGGTGCATGACCACCCACTACTGCGGCGACGGCATCGTCGACACCGATCGCGGCGAGCAATGCGACCTGGGCGACAAGAACGGACAGACCTTGGACAGCCAGCTGAACCCGTCATCCGATTCCACGGCGCAGATCTACTGCGCCACCGACTGCACGATCCCACCCGGCATCGTGTATTGAGAGAGGCAGGGCGGGTTTGAAACCCGCCCCTACGTGGCCCCCAAGGGGCCCGCCCCATAGGCATTAAGCGGGCCCTTGCGCGGATTCGGCTCGCGGGTCGCGGAACCCGTGAGCGTGAGGGTGAGCGGGTTCGTATGGGACACGCGGATCGCGAACCGGGTAGCGCTCACGCGAAACGCCCACGCGAGCCGCGACACGCGACCCGAACACGCTCCGCCCCCGCCCACGGCTGCACTGGCCGTCCTTCGCTTAACGCCTATGGGGGCCCGCCCTTACGGGGCCGAGAGAATGCGCTGCCGCTCGACGCGGGCGCTCTCGTTGAGCGGCCCGCCCGGGTAGCGCGCAATCAGGTCGTCTAGCCTGCGCAGCGCCAGGTCGTGTTGTCCCTGGCGTTCAGCGTCCAGGGCGGCCGAGAAGAGATCGTTTTCCTCCGCCAGGCGCGAGATTGCAGCCGAGAAGGCCGGTTTCTCGCTGGGAGCAGGAGAGAGGCCTGGGACGAGCGGCGACTCACTCGGCCGAGTGCTGCCCGGTGCGACCACCGGGGCCGGTGCGACCACCGGGGCCGGTGCGACCATCGCGCGGGCCGGCGCGACCGGGCCGGCTTCCCTGTCCACGGTGGGCTTGCGCGTCCAGGAGGACCGAATGGGGCGAACAGCGGCTGCCGCCGGACTGGGCACCACGGCCGGCGCGGGCTCCGCTGTTTCGGCCGCGGCTTCCTCTGCCTTGCCCAACTCCGCGCAGGGCGTGGCCCAGCCTTCGCCTGGATAAAGCACGACCTGCTTGTCTCCCGAGCGCACCCACACCGCGCCCTCGCTGACGTGCACGCTGGACTGGCTGGCGGAGCCGCGGCACCGCTCCGGTGAGCTGTCCACCGCTACCGTGAACACCGTTCCGCGCACCTCGACTTCGCTGTCGGGCGTGCTGACCAGGAAGCGTTCGCCCGGCCCCAGCTTCGCCACGTGCGCATGCAGGCTGCCATGGAAAAGAGAAAAGCGTCGCATGGAACCCAGATCGTCGACGCGCAGGTTCGCCGACGAAGAAAGCGTGATGCGGGTTCCGTTGGCGAAGCCGAGGATGGCGCTGCCGTCCTTGCTGGATCGCACGCCGTCGCCCACGGCAAGAACGCCAAGAACCGGTAAGGGCTGCGTGGAGGCGGCGCGCACGAGCTGGTTTCCCTGCCCCGTGGCTTGTTCGACCACCAGAGCCGAGCCATCGCCCGGCTTGGCCCCGGACCAACTGCCATGCCCCGTCAACCGCAAGACCACGAACACGGAAGCCGCCGCAGCGGCCAGCGTCACCGCCGTCAGGGTCAGAATGCGCCGACGCCTGGCCTTGGCCGCGATGGCCAGAGCCATGGCCGCCACCACCGCGTCGCGATGCAAATCTTCATGCAAAAGGGTGTCCTCCGACTGCCCCAGCGATTCCCGAAATCCCCGCAGCACGCGCGCGGCCAGCCGCGCGTATCTGTCCTCGCCCTCCCTCATGACTCGTCCTCCAGTCCATCGATCCCATTTGCAAGCTCGGGATCGTTGGCAATACGTTCGTGGAGCTCGCGACGGCCGCGCACCAGGCGCGATTGCGCTGCGGCCACGGTGGCGCCGGTGATGCCCGCCACCTCGTCGAGCGAATAGCCGTGCACGTCGTGCAGCAGAAAGGTCCACGCACGCTCGTGCACCATCTGCGCGAGATGCTGCATCACCCTCTCGACCATCCCGCGCAAGACCGGACGCTGGTGTGCGATCTGCGGCACGTCCTCGGGCGCCAGCTCGCGGGCGAAGATGGTTCGCTCCAACCCGCGCCGACGGATTTGCTTGTACACGACGTTGGCCGAGATGGTGGAGGCCCAGGTGTCGAGCGAGCACTCTCCACGGTAGCGATCGAGCGAGCGCAAGAGCTCGATCATGGCGACCTGGACGAGGTCGTCGAAGTCGTTATCGGCGGCGCCGAGAAGCCGGTGGACGGCACGTGCGACCACCGGGCGAGTGCGATTGTAGAACGGACCGGCCATGGCGGAGTTGCCGCCTCTCACCGCCGCGACCAGGCGTGCATCGTCGAGAGGCTCGGTCGACCCCGCGGATTCCCCGCCCTTGACCAGCCGCAGCTTTGACATTCCCTCGGTCACACCTCCCTTGTACCGCCATCGCCCCGAAGGCAGGCCAGCCCGTCATAGCGCAAATTCAAGACCCAACGCGAAAAACGGCCGCCAACGCGAGAACGAGAGCTGTGCCCCGTTGCCGTTATCAGGCGTCACGGTCATCGCTCCGGAGGTAACGCGCAAATCGGCTTCTCCGACGATGCGCAGGGTACGCCAAACCGCGACACGACCGACGAGGCTTGGACCGAGCTCGAGGCTCCACTTGGAGGCGCTCCGATCGTGGTCTGACTCGGCCGTCGCCGACTCGCGCAACGCGCCGAAGACAAACCCGACGCCCAACGCGTGACGGCCGTGCTCGGAACGGAGAAAATCCCAGAAGACGCCCACGTCGGCCCCGATGCCGGAATACTGGTCGGCCGATCCGAAGATCGCCTCACCCGAGGCGCGCAGGCGAATGGCTTCGCCGAGCATGAAGTCATAGGTCAGGTCGGGGCCCATGGCCCAGTCGCCCGACCGCACGCGTTCACCGGCGAGCATTCCACCCAGCGCCAGGCGCGGAGGTGACCCGGATTCCGGCGCGGCCTTTCCATGGTCGGGCTTGGCAACCACCAGCGGCGATGCCGGCGATTCTCGCAGAAGCTCGGCCACGACCAACCCCATTGCTCGCCCTCGCTCGTTCTCGCTGTCCTGCGGGAAAAACGCGAGATCCCGGCTCTTGCGAAAGCCCACCGGGTCCTTGGCCGAGGCCGGGGAGAAGATCTCGATACTGGCCGTGTCCTTCTCCTTCCACGTCATGCGAACCACGAAGCGGGCACGCATGGGTGCTTTGTCCCCCTGCCACATGGCCGGCGTCACCAGGGTGTCGGGCGCGATGGCCATGGACACCTCGCCCAGCTCGTGCCGCAGGGATGCCGTCACGGCGGTGGCAGTAGCGCCGGTTGCGTCCGCTGGCGGAAGCAACACGAGGAGGAAAAGACCTGCAAGCTCCATGGTGAGATGAAAGAATATCGGACCTGCTTAGTCTTGGCACAACCGGCGACTTTGGCAAGCCCCGCTTGGTGCGGACCTTCAGTAGGCCACGAATTCGTCGGCGACCAGGGCGCCTTCACTGGAATCGTCTTCGAGCTCCAGCTCCACGGTCTGGCCGACCCACTCGCTGGTATTCCACTCCACCGGCCGCGCGACTCCCGATGGGCTGGCGCTGGCGAGGATGGTCTCGCCCTGGCGCAAGGACACCCGCAACCCGGCGACGGGCGGCCCCGCCAGGAAGAAGCGCAGGTGGGCGGCGTCGACGACGAAGGGCTGCGAGCGCAAGACGCCGCGTGCTTGCACCGATCCTCGCCCCGAATCCGCGGCATAGCGGCCGAACATACCGATGGCGGCGGGTGCGGGGGCCGCGCCGAAGGCCGTGCCCAGGACGGAAAATCCGGCAAAATCCCCGCGTTCGAAATCGAAGAGGCGCCGTCCGCCGGGGGGAATGGGCGGCGGGTCGCGGGTGGGCACGAGCAGCGTGCGCGGCGAGGTCTGCGCGCCGGCGAACATGCGGACCGAGTCCACGCCCTCCACGAAATCGTGAATGGCGTGGTAGCGGCGATCCAGACTCGGCCATTCGCCCGGGTAGGACTTCCAGTCGAGCACGATGGCGGCGAAGCGCTGGTCGGCGATGGCCTGGTCGAGCCCCTTGGGGCGACCGAGCGCGGCCTCGACATCGTGCACGCCCATGCGATGAACGAAGGGTCGCTTGCCGGCGAGAACGGCGTAGTAGGTGTGGAAGGGAATGAACAGCGGCTCGGGCAAGGCGCGCAGCTCTTCGAGCAGGCGACCGGCGGCCACGCGATCCTGGGCGCTCGGCACCGCGCTGGCGAGGGGCGTCAGGGCGTGGCTCGGGCGCGGCCAGGCGGTGAAGATGGGCGCCTTGTCCCGGCCGCGCACGGGCTTTGGGGGCGCGGTGTGCAGGCTCTGCGAGCCGAGCAAGAGCGCCACGGCCGCGGCCACCGTCATCGCCCCCCATCTCCGTCCGGACAGGGCCACATCGAAAAGCCGTGCCGCCAAGACCGCGGTCGCGAAGGCGGGAAAAAAGATGGCCGGAATGAAGGCATTGCTGTCCGCCCACTGGGTGGCGAATCCCACCAAGGCCGTGATCTCGCCGCACACGGCGGCCAGCAGCAAGATGGCGTCACTCCGGCGCAACTTGCGTGACAACGCCAAGCCGGTCACCGCCAGAAGCAGGGCCAGGAAAAGCGGCCAGGCAAATTGTTGCGTGAACGGCAGCGCGATGTCGGTGACCGCCTCTTTGCGGAAGGCGTGGCTCTGGTGCAGCTTGAAGATGTAGGTCCAGAACCATCCCCCCGAGGTCTTCACCAGAAGGCCGACGCCCGCGGCAAGCGTCGCCGCCGCCGCCGCGCCGTAGACCAACCCACGGCGGAAATTCGCCACCAGCAACCCCAGCCCCAGACCCAGGCCCACGATGCTGGCGGTCTGCTTGGCAAAGAAACCGAGCGCGATGAACAGCCCGGCGAGGGCCGCGCTCTTGGAGCCTTGCCCGCGCAGCGCCAGCCACAGGGCCAGGGCTTCCAAGAGCAGCACAAGCGAGTCGGCGCGAACCAGGTCGTAGAAGTAGCCGGTGAAGGCGAAACTGGCGGCGACAGCCCCGGCGCCGCCGATTCCCGCCAAGGCGGTCAGGATCCTTCGCCGGCGATCCTGCGACTCGCCCAGGCTGGTCACCACCACCAACGCGAGCGCACCGGCAAAGGCGGCGATGGAAACCAGGCGGCCGAGCAAGTACCCGAGGGGCAAGACGAACGACAGCAGCGCCAGTAGCGCGGGATAAAGCGGCGTGTACAGGAAGGGAATGAAATCGAGCGACGGCTCGACGTAGATCCCCTTGCCCTGGGCGATCCGTTGCGCGTGCAAGAGCGTGCCCCCCTCCATCCATTCGAGGTCGAGCGGGAACCCGGCCCGGCCGGCGAAGAGCCGCGCCTGCCAGCCCAACTGCGCGAGCGCGGGCAGCGCCGCCACGACCACCGAGGCCACGACGACACCGACGAGGAGGTGGTCCCTGCGGATCTTCACGCCTAACCCTTGAGGGAAACCACGCTGACCCCGTCCCCGCCTTCGCCCGCGCCGCCGGCGCGAAAGCGCCCGACGTAGGGCGAGGTGGCCAGGTATTCGCGTACGACCTTGCGGAGCGCGCCGGTGCCGTGACCGTGAACGACGTAGACCGTGTCCGCGCCCTCGAGAGCCGTGCGGTCGAGGAAGGCCTCCAGCTCGGCCAGCGCCTCGTCGGCGCGCCGGCCGCGCAGGTCGAGAGTGTTGGCCCGCGATTGCAGCACCAGCACCGGTTCGGTCACGCTTTCGGGAGCGCTCTTCGCTCGCTGCGCGGGCTGGCGCTTCTGGTTCTTGTCGCCTTTGCCGCCTTTGTCGCCGGTGCCCAGGCCGCGATTGGCCAGTGCCTCGCGCAGGCGATGGAGATCGAGCGCCGGCGGCTCGGGCAACTCGGCCGTGACCTCCTTGGCCTTCCTGTCGAGCAGGACGCGCGCGGCCTCGGCGGCCTGGGGGCTGCGCTCGCGCCGGACCTCGCGCACGATGTCCGAGATGGCCTCGCGCGCGTCGCGCACGGCCGCATCGATGGCCTCGCGCGAGCGCATGGCCAGCTCGCGTTCGCGCCGGGTCAGGGCCTCCGTGGCGCTCTTCTCCGCGTCGGTCCGGGCTTCCAGCTCCTGCTTCGCCGCTTCGAGCTCCAGGCGGGCCTGCTCCAGATCCTGGCTGGCGTGCTCCAGCGCTTGTTCGCGCGTCTGCAGATTGCGCAGGGTCTCTTCCAGGCCCAGGCTGCTCTCGTTCATGAGTGACCGGGCGCGCGCCAAAACCTCGTCGGGCAGACCGATGCGGGCCGCGATGTCGAGCGCATACGAACGGCCGGGCACGCCGTCCTTGAGCCGGAAGGTCGGCCGCAATTTCACCAGGTCGTATTCCATGCCCGCGTTGCGAAAGCGCTCGTCGCTTTCCGCAAGGGCCTTCAAGCTGTCGAAGTGGGTGGTCACGACGATGAGCCCCGGTGCCTCGGCAAGCGCTTCCAGCACCGCCCGCGCCAGAGCCGCGCCTTGATCGGGATGCGTCCCCACCATGAGCTCGTCGCAGAGAATGAGCAACTTCTCGTCGTGCGCGGTGGTCGCGCATTTCAGGATTCCCGCCAGATTCGCCAGGTGTCCAGAGAAGGTCGACAGGTCGCCCCGCACCGACTGTTGGTCGCCGATGTCGGCCAAGACGCGATTGAAGAAGCCCACACGGCTGCCCGCCGCCACCGGCACGTGCAACCCGGCACGCGCGAGCAAGACGGCCAGGCCCACGGATTTGAGCAGCACGGTTTTTCCGCCGGCGTTGGGGCCGCTGACCACCAGGGCCTTGGCCTTGCTCCAGCCCGGCACATCGCCAAGCACGAGGTCGTTGGCGGTCACCGCCGTCTTTTCGCTGGCCGCGCGCAGGGCAAGGAGCGGGTGGCGCAGCGACGTGAGCTCGACGACGGGCTCGTCGACGATCTCGACCGGCATGCCTTCGTAGGCCTCGGCCAGGCGAGCCGAGGCGCCGATGACATCAAGCCGAGCCAGGGTGTCGCGATCGGTGCGCAAGTGGGGCGCAGC
The DNA here is from genome assembly GCA_963824555.1 of uncultured delta proteobacterium. Taxonomy (GTDB): domain Bacteria; phylum Myxococcota_A; class Polyangia; order Fen-1088; family Fen-1088; genus Fen-1118. Next base: position 172,298 of record CAWGPW010000037.1, read on the forward strand.
AGCCGACACCGCCGCGGCCAGCTCTTCCAGAATGCGCCGGCTTTCCCGCCGGATCTCGATCTCGGCGACCTTCAAGCGATTGTTGAGCTCGACCATGGCAGTGGGCTCGACGAACACGGTCTCGCCAGTGCGCGAGGTGTCGTGCACGATACCGAGGCCCATGGACTTGAACGACGCCCGCAGCGGCAGCACGAAGCGATCTTCGCGCAAGGTCACGAACTGGTCCTGCAAGTAGGGCGTGTACGCCTCCGAGCCGAGGATCTGCTCGGCTTGTTCACGGGCGCGGGCGGCGACCTGATCGCGCTCGTAGCGCAAGCGCAGCAGCTCGGGCGAGGCACTGCTGCGCAGCTCGCCCGTGGCGTCGAAGGTCTCGCGCGCCAGCCGAACCAGATCCTCGTGGTAGCCGAGCGTGGCCGCCAGACGTGACAGGCGCGGCGTCTGCAGCACGCCGTCGGGCTGGATGCGACCGAAAAAGCGGCGGGCATTGGCGACGACCTCGCAGAAATCGGCCACCAGGCGCAGCTCCTCGGGGCCGAGCGGGATCCCTTGGCTGACCGAGCGCAGGTGGATCTCGATCTCGGGAAAATTCAGGGCCGGCAACGACTCGCCCGTGCGCAAGATCGCCACGGCCTCGGACACCTCGGCCATGCGTTCACGCGCAAGGGCCGCCGAATCGCACAAAGGCAGCGACTGGCACGCGCTCACGCCACGCGACGAGTGCGCCCGCTGCGCCAACTCGGCGCACACCTCGGGCCAATCGAGAAATTCGAGGTAGCGGCGGGAAAGGTCAACCTGCTCGGAAGTCATCCGCGCCGGAGTGTACCGCAGACGAGGCTGCCGGTAGGAGCCGTAATCCCCTTCACGGCAGATCTGTGCGGCCGATCTTGTCGACGAGGTTGATGTTGATTTCGCGAATGTAACCGCCCAGGCGAAAACGCTGCAGCGGTAGACGGCCGTAGGCGAGTAGCTGATTGTCGTCGTCCACGGGCACGCCCAAGCGGCTGTAGCGGGCAACGCCAGCGGGGTTGAGCCGCACGCCGGCCACCACTTCCGCGGGTGAAAGGTCGCGGCCGAGCCCCGGTCGCGAGAACCCGGGCCATCGCGTTCCGAGCGGCCGCGCGGCGCCGATCTGTCGGCCGACCAGGATCCCCGTGTGGTCACGTGGGTCCAGCCATAGGATGGCGTCGGGAAAGGCCTCGTGAAAGGCGGCGCTGATGGAAGCAGCCGCGAACGGCGAAACGATGTGGAAGGGAACCCACTGCGCCACAATGCCACCTGGGTTCAAGCGCTGCTGTACCAAGCGGTAGAACTCCACTGAATAGAGGGCGTTGGTGCCCGCGAATTCGGGCGACATGGGTTCCAAGGTCACCACGTCGTAGTGCCGGTCGGTGCGGCGCAACCAAGCCCGACCGTCCATCACGATGGTGCGCACGCGGGCATCGGCGAGCACGCTGTCGTTGCTGGAAAACAACGGCGCGAACCCCAGCACGGCGGGATTGAGCTCGACGATGTCCAAGGATTCGGGGCCTTCTTCACGGACTGCATTCGCGGTCTGGCCGGTGCCGAAACAGATCACCAGCGCAGAACGCGGCTGCTCGTGTAGCAACATGGGCAGCCGCCCCATCCATGCCATGTAGTGCGCAGTCGCCGTCTCCGCCGTGGTTTCGAAGCCGTCGATGACGAGGATGCGGTCGCGGTTGGCTTGCTCGATGACCGACACTGTCGCGTCGGGACCCTCGTTCGAGCCTAGCACCCGGTAGCCCCGCTGCGCGGTCGTACTCTGGACGCGCAGGCGCCCGACGCCCGATTCGCAAGCCATGGCGACCACCAACGCTCCCGTGCCGGCCACCATCACGAAACCACGCCGACGGCCTACGAGCGAAGGCAGCGAAACCAGCAGCAAGAGTAGACCCGCGATCCAAGCCGTGCGTGCAAAACCTAGGCTAGGCAAGAGGAGCCAGGCCGCGCCCAAGGATCCAACGATGGCACCCGCGGTGTTCACGGCGTAGAGCCGTCCCTGGGAGACGGCGTGAGCTTGCTCGTCCAGCAGCCACGGCAGCACGGTTCCCAGAAGCAGCATGGGTGGGCCGAGCAAAAGCAGACTCATCCCCAAACGCGCCAATTGGGTCAGAAGAAAACTCGATGTCTGCGCAGGCTCCAGCAAATCGAAGCGTTCGACGAGCGGGGTAACCAGCAGAATGGTGATTCCCGCTGCGGGTGGCATGGCACCCAGAAGGCTCCGTCCGCCCAGCCTGCGCAGAAGCGGCACCAGGCCAGCGCCCAGCGACAGCGGCAGCAAAACCGAAACCAGCATGATGGCGAAACTATCGGTCGAGCTCTGCAGGGTTGCTCGCAAGGAGCGGAACCAAGCCACCTCCAAGCAAAAGGTGACGAGACCCGTGATGAATGCCAGCACCATCACCTGCCGACGCGAGAACGCCCCCACCCCAGATAGCGGGGACTGGAGCCGCGCCTCGCCTGGCGTCGACACGCGAGGCTCTCGCATCGAAAGCAACCATGCCGCCGCCGCGACCGCGAGGTTCAGGCAGATCACCAGACGGGAGGTGAGTCGCACTCCCATCGCAGGAAGAACCACGAACGAGATGAGAAGCACACCTGCGGTGGCACCACCCGTGTTCAGTCCGTAGAGGCTGGACAGGGACATGCGGCGCGTGCGCGCCAGCTCGCCAAAGACCGGAATGGTGGCGCCCATGGCCAGGGTGGGCAGACCCAGGAGCACGAGGATCCCGACCAGATGCACAACGGTGGCCAGAGCCGAGGAATGTCGCCAGGCCGCGCCGCTGAGTAGCTCGATGCCATGGAATCCGGCAAGGAGATAAAATCCCGCCAGCGCGATGGCAGTCTCGACCATCGCGTATGCGCGCAGGGGACCGAGCCAGGAAAAGCGAAGCAAGATTCGTCCGGCCAGCACAGCCCCCAGCGACATGCCGCCCATCGTTCCCACCAGCGTCAGAGCCGTCCCGCGCGCCGAAACGCCGAGCGACAGTCCCGCTTCGAGCTGCCAGAGGGTCTCCCACGAAAGGCCAGCCAGCCCGGAGGCAAAGACCAAGATGCAAATAACCGGTCTCACGCGAGCTGCCCCTTCTCGCCCGCTACCTTGACCTGAAACCACCTCGCCCCGCGAAGCACCGCGTAGCGGGGAGAGAAGGCTATGCTCATCACCCGGATTATCGGTCGAGTTTCACTCGGCGCAAACACCATCGAACACAACGGAACAGGACGAAGCAGCTGGTGTCGCCGCCTCGCCCCGTCCGCTTTCAGCCCCGCTACTCTCCCAGCGGCGCGTCTCGCGGCCCGCCACCATCGATGGGGACCGGCGGACCGCAGGTCCCCGCCGTACCGCTGGTGCGGCTTCGGCCCGAGCAGGCCAGCCCGGTATCGCAAGTTCCATTGAGGCCCGTGCCGCAACAGGATTGTCCCTCGGCACCGCAGCTTGCGCACTGGTTGCCGGCCGCGGCCAGAACGCACTCTTCGGGCGCCGTACAAGCCGTGACGCCGCCGTCGACCGCTGGACCGAGAGGCACCGCGCAACAGAGTTGGCCCGAGCCCCCGCAAGGATTGCAGGTTCCCGCGGTGCCTTGGGCTATGTCCCGTCCCGTGCAAGCGAATCCGGTGTCGCAAGTCCCGTTGCCGCCCGCGCCGCAGCACGATTGCGCCGAGCCACCACAGGCCGAACAGACGTTGCCGGAGGCCTTCACGACGCAGGAAACGCCTGAGCTACACGGCGTCGCCCCGGCACAGCAGGCTTGTCCATCGGCTCCACACGGATTGCAGGTACCGGCGGTTCCTTGGGCCGCGTCTCGGCCTGAACAAGCAAACCCGGTGCTGCAGGTCCCGTTGTTGCCGGTGCCGCAGCAGTCTTGCCCCGAACCGCCGCACGCGGAGGAGGAGCAGACGTTTCCGCTCGCCGAGACCGCGCAAGACAGGCCGCTCTCGCACCCGGTGACCCCTGGACAGCAGGGCTGGCCTGAGCCGCCGCAGGCCTTGCAGCTTCCCGCGCCGCCATCGCCCTCGGTGAAGCAGCCGAGACCGCTTTGACAGTTGTTGCCCGCACAGCAGGCCGCGCCGCTGGCGCCGCACTCTTCGCAGGTACCGGTGCCGCCGAAGCGGTTCGGGTTGTTGCAGCCAAGGCCGCTGTTGCAGGTGTTGCCCGAACAGCAAGCTTCACCCGAGCCGCCGCATGCGCTGCAGACTTGCGCGCCACCATCGACCGCCGCGCAGATGAGCAAAGCCTGGCATTGGTTGCTCGCGGCGCCTTGGCAGCACTCGGCACCCGAGGTGCCGCACGCGACGCATGAGCCGTTCGAGCAGCGCGATCCGCCGGCCGTACAGAACTGCGCCGCCGCACCGAATCCGCCGCCATCGGCACCGCCGCCGCAACAGGCTTCGCCGACGCCGCCGCAGGAGGTGCCGGTGACGGTATCGGTGCACGATCCCGTGCTCGCCGAACAGGTTCCGCTCACGCCATTGGCGGTGCACGCCTGACCCACACCAACGCAGGTCCGCGTTGCGGCCCCGCCAGCGTCGGTCCCAATGGGAATGCAGCAACCGTTGGCATCACAGGTATTGCCCGCGCAGCAAGGTTGGCCGGGCGCTCCGCACGCAGGAGCGTAGTGCTGGTGCCGCCACCCGTGCCACCCGTGCCGATGGCAGCATCACCGTGACCGCCCGTGCCACCACCCACGCCGCCCGCGCCGCCCGCGCCGCCACCCACCACGCCGCCCGCGCCACCGCCAGCGCCTCCCTTCGCCGTGCCGCCGAGCCCGCTGCTACCGCCCGTGACACCAGTGCCGTTGCCGCCGCTCCCGCCGGGATTCGACTTGCTACTGCCGCATCCCGCGAGAAGCAGTGTCACGACGCTAGCCAGCGCGCCTGCGCGGACCAACCATTGCCAATTCGTGCTTCGGACGACTGCCTTCGCGGTCACGATGCCGATGAGTCTTGTCATTTCGCTGCCCCCATATTCCGTTTGTGTGCAGGTTAGGAACGCAACCCTTGCCGTTTTCATCACGGAGATGACATGGCGCCCAGTTGAGCCCGTCGCCCCGGCGTGGGGGAGCATACAGCGGGACGGAATTCTTCACACCCTCATCGACGACTCCAGGACGGAAAATCTTCAGTACACCCGCCCCGTGAGAGCATGGCCGCGCACGAAACGATCGAGGTTGGCCAGAAACAGCGCCACCAGGCGGTCATATTCGTCGCCGTGCCCCCCGGCCACGTGGGGGGTGATGAAGCAGTTGGGCACGGACCACAGCGGGTGCTCGGGCGGCAGCGGCTCGGGCGAGGTGACGTCGAGATAGGCGGCGCGCAGGGGGCCGCGTAGGGCCGCGAGCAAAGCCGACTGATCCACGGTGGCGCCGCGACCGATGTTGATGAAGACAGCGCCGAGCCTCATGCTGGAAAATCTCGCGCCGTCGAAGAAGCCGGCCGTGTCGCTTGCCGCCGGCAGAAGGTCGATGACCCAGTCGGCGCGTGGTAGCCATCGGGGCAGCTCGCCGAGCGGGTACGTCTCGACCGGCTCGTCGCCGTGTGGACGCCGGCGAAAACCAACCAAGTGCAGTCCGAAGGGGGCCAACAATTCGGCGAGCCGTTTGGCAATGGCGCCGAATCCGACCAGCAAGACCGTTTGGCCTGTGAGCAGAAACGAAGCCGCCCGCGTGGGCGGGGTGTTCCAGGCGTGGGTCGTCGCTTGGTCGCGTACCGAACCGGGCAGCTGCCTGGCCTCGGCCAGCATGAAGGCGAGCGCGTGCTGCGCGCAGGGCTCGTCGTACACCGAGGAGCTGTTGCTAAGCGGCGTACCGCGAGCGAGGAATGCCGCGCGAACATCGTCGCTGGCAAAGGTCGTGTACCCGGCGCTGGCAAGGTGGACCCAAAGCAGTCGCGTGCATGCCACGCATTGATCGGCCTCGGGTTGCCCGAAGGCGACGTCCGCCTCGGCCAAGGCGGGATCTTGACGCCCGACGGGCTGAAAGCACGTGGTCGATTCCGCCGCGCGTACCAGACGGTGGGTGCCGAGCCCCGCTTGGAGGGCGGCCAGCGAACGACCGGTCAGGTCGAGATTGCACCAGATGGTGAGTGGACTCGAAGTCATGGCAGCCAGCCTACATCGTCAGCCTCAAAGCCGCGCCTCGCGTAAGCGACGCTGCAGCTCCGCCGGATCGCGTGCCGCCGCGACGGCCACCTCACGCGTGATCTTGCCGGCGCGCAGAAGCTCGAACAGCGACGCTTCGAACGCCACCATTCCGTCCTCGCGGCCGGTCTGGATTTGGCTTGCGAGCTGGTGTGTTTTTCCTTCCCGGATGAGCGCGCCGACGGCGTAGTTGACCGTCAAAAGCTCGATGGCCGGATAGCGCGTGCCGGGACGCACGCCGGAAAGAAGCTGCTGGGTCAGCACCGCCCGCAGCGAACCCGCGACCTGCTGGCGGATTTGTCCTTGCTGGTGCTCGGGAAAGTTGTCGATGATGCGGTCGATGGCCATGGGCGCGCTGCCGCTATGAAGGGTGGACAGCACCAGGTGTCCGGTCTCGGCCGCTGTCAAGGCCATGGCGACGGTCTCGCGGTCGCGCATTTCCCCAACGAGAATCATATCGGGACACTCGCGCAGCGCCGCGCGCAGGCCGGCGGAAAAGCTCTCGACGTGCGTGCCGACCTCGCGCTGGTGGATGAGGCAGCGGCGCGGCTGATACACGAACTCGATGGGATCCTCGAGCGTGATGACGTGGCGAGCGCAAGTGCGGTTGACGGTCTCGAGCATCGCGGCGAGGGTGCTCGATTTGCCCGAGCCCGTCGGGCCGACCACCAGCACCATGCCGCCACTCGCGCCAACCAAGCCGCCGATGCTGTCGGGCAAATTCAGCGCGGCGAACGAGGGGGCATGCCGGTTGATGGGGCGCAAGGCGACCGCCAACCCGTGCGCCTGGGTGAAGACGTTCACGCGAAAACGCTGCGGTCCTTCGTCGACGTCAGGCGCCACCCAGGGCAGATCCACGCTGCCCGCGCTTTCCAAAACGCGGCGTCGCGGCCGGTCGAGGAGCGAGTCGACGAAAGCCTTGATTTCCATTTCGCCGATGGGCGAGGCCGAGGCCGCCGCGAACCCCTCGGCCGATCGAATCCAAAGTGGTTGGCCCGCCGAAACCACGATATCGGAAACCTCGCGGCCCGCGGCGCGAGCGATGACACCGGCCAGGCGCGCGGCCACTGCCGCGCTGGCAGGGTCCTCGACGGCCACCGACGGCTCCGCGACGTCGATTGCGGTGGGAATGGTCGCTTGGGCCGGCGCCCCTTCCGCGCCTGCCGCGACCACAACCTGTGCCGCGGGCGCAACCTGTGTCGTCGGCGCTACCCGTGTAGCGGGCGCGGCCTGCGCCCCGGGCTTTGCCACTTGGGCCCCTCCGCGGCGTAGCTTGAGTGACATGTTGTCAGCGCTTCGCCGCGCCTCCACCGTAAACGCCCCCTGCTTCCCGGAGCGGTAGACGGTGTCGCATGCGCCCGATGCGCGCAGCGTCTCTTGCTCCTCGGCGGTCAACACCTCGACGGCGAAAGTCTCGATGGTCTGAAAGTCGAGCGGCGGCATGGTCAGGCCCCGCCCCTTGCCGCCCACGAGCACGGGGATCTCTCGCGCGCGCAGAACGATCCCCGTCGCCTGCTGCGCGTCGATAAGCGTCAAAAGTGAATCGATGGCTGCCATGCTTCACGGTATAGCAAGAGTCGGACCCAGACAGGATGTCACCCGCGACAGCGAACGCAATCCTGAGAAAGCAGGAACGCCTTCTAACCCATGTATCCCACACGCCCAATCGATGCCCTATACCCAGCGGCGCGGACGAGGTTCAAGTACCTGGCGTCCACAGGGCGCATCGCGATCACGGGATGACTTGCGGCTGGCCACACTGGCCAGGGTGACCATCGAAGCCGCAGATTTGGACAGTCGGGCAGTTGCCGCAATCGATTGCCTGCCCACAGCCATCGCCTGCGGACCGCACTCGATCGTCTGGGAGCTGCAGGTCTCTGGGGCGCATCCCGGTGAGGTGCCACACACTGAAGGCTTCTCCCTTGGGGTTGCTGACCACGTCGATGCTGACGGGACTCACCGCGACGCCTCCATAGTAGGGGCCGGGCGTCCAGTCCGCTGCCTTGGCAAAATCCCCGTTGGTGCTGAACCAAGCATCATTGAAATCGCTGCCAAAGACGCGCCCGCCCGCATTGGCGTAGGCGCGAATTGCGGCCAGGTCGCTATCGGACTGCACCACCACGCTTTACTACGATCGCATCGTGGCCACCCTCCGGCGTGGCAACTGAACCAGCCATACGCTCCCAACGGTGACTTGCACGTCGCCTACACCTGCACCACCAACGGTTGGCTGAGACACGCCTCCGATGACATGCGCGGCCAGTCCACGTACCATCCGTCATGCATCAGATCCGGAGCCCGAGCAGCAAACCGGAGTACTCGCTACGAAAACGCAGCATTCGGTGCAGGTTCATCCCTGCGTGTACCAGCGCTTGCGCAAGTTCTCCGGCAGCGACCAAAAACCGAAGGCTTTGTCGAGCACGCCGAGCATGAGGCTGTTCGCGCCAGGGATAATCGACGGCGCATGCGGCCCGTCTGCCAGCCCGACTGACCCCGCGCGTTTCGCAGCCTCCTGCCTTGCACGCGGTGCGAGCGACGGGTGGCGGCGGTGCCCACGCGCCGTTTCACCCGATCCACCCTCGCCCGAGGGTCCGTTCGCCGTCGTAGAAGACAGCGGCTTGACCGGGGGTGATGGCCTTGACGGGCTCCTTCAGGGTCACGCGCAGGGTGCCGTCGGGCTGTGTGGTGATGGTGGCGGGCTCGCTGGCGTGGCGGTAGCGAACCTGCACCGAGCATGCAAGCGGCTCGACGGGCAAGTCTCCGGCCAGCCAGTTCACCTGCTTGACCACGAACTCGCTGTCCACGAGCTCGCACACATCGCTGGTGACAGTGACCTGACCGGTTTCCGGCGAGATGGCCTTGACCCAGCGGCGCGCGGCTGCGCCGCCGGGCAGGCCCTTGCGCTGGCCGATGGTGAACACGTGGATCCCGCCGTGCTGGCCGACGACTTGCCCGGTGCCGTCGACGATCTGACCCGCGCGCACCGGGGCATCGAAGTGTTTGCGCAACATCTCCGAGTAGGATTCGCCGGGGGCTACGAGGCACGCGTCCTGGCTTTCCGGCGTTTCGGCGGTGGGCAGGCCGAGGCTCTTGGCCGCCTCGCGCACCTCGGGCTTGCGCAAATGGCCGACGGGAAACACGGCGCGGTCGAGCTGGTCGAGCGACAAGCCGGCGAGAAAATACGATTGATCCTTGTTTGCGTCGCGGCCACGCAGGAGCACGGTTTTGCCGGTCTCGCTCTTCTCCAAGCGCGCATAGTGCCCGGTGGCCACGCGCGGGATGCCGAGGCGCGCGGCCCAGTCAAGCAGCAGCCCGAACTTCACCCGCTCGTTGCAGTGCAGGCATGGGCTCGGCGTGCGCCCGCTGGCGTACTCTTGCCACGCGGGAAAAAGCACGAGCTGCTCGAAGTCCTTCACGCAGTCGAGCACGTAGTGGGGAAATCCCAGGCTGCCCGCCACCTCGCGCGCGCGGGTGATGCCATCAACCCCACAGCACGATTTGCTGCCGTGGGCATCGTGGCACTCCTGCAGTTTCAAGGTGACGCCGATGAGCGAGTGCCCGGCCTGCGCAAGCATGGCGGCGGCCACGCTGCTGTCGACCCCACCGCTCATGGCAATGGCGATGCGTTCGCTCATGGCCGGGCCTCGCGTAAGAGCTTCACCGCCTGCACGAGCAGGTTCACGGCGCGGTCGATTTCCTCGTCGGTGTTTTCGCGGCCAAAGGAGAAGCGCACCGACGAACGCGCCTCGGCCGAGCTCTGTCCCATGGCGACCAGCACGTGGGACGGCGTCCTGTCCGCCGAGGCGCACGCTGCACCCGTGGACACCGCCACGCCCAGCATGTCGAGGTTGATGGTGATGGCCTCGCCGTCGAGGGCGGCGAAGGCGATGTTCGAGGTATTGGGCAGGCGCAGGGTGCCACCATTGATGCGCGTGCCGGGAATGCGCGCCAGAACCTGCTTCTCGAAATGATCGCGCAGCTCGCCCACGCGGCGGGCATCGGCGTCGAGGCGCGCGCGAGCGAGCGCGCAGGCCTTGCCGAATCCGACGATGGCCGGCACGTTTTCCGTCCCCGGCCGCAGGGTGCGCTCTTGTCGGCCGCCGTGCACGCGCGGCGCCAGGTGAACACCGTACTTGACGAAGAGAGCGCCCGCGCCCTTGGGCCCGTGGATCTTGTGCGACGAAAACGAAAGCAGAGACACGCCCAGCTCCTTGACGTCGATGGGCAGCTTGCCGGCGGCCTGCACGGCATCGCTGTGCACCAGGGCGCCGCACGCATTCGCGGTACGCACGATCTCGGCAACCGGCTGGATCGTGCCGGTATCGTTGTTGGCCAGCATCACGGAAAACAGCGCGACATCGGGCTTGGCCCAGGCTTCCGCCGCGGCGGTCTGGACACGGCCGGTGCCATCCACGGGCAAGAAAGCCACGGCACGTCCCTGCTCTTTCAAATGCGTGCAAGGATCGAACACGGCCTTGTGCTCGACCGCGCTCACGACGATGCCCCCGCGCTCGCCCGCGGCCGCCCCGGCGACGCCCAGCACGGCCAGGTTGTCGGCCTCGGTGCCGCCGCTGGTAAAGATGATCTCGTCAGGTGCGGCACCGATCAGCCCGGCCACCTGCGCCCGCGCCCGCTCCACCAGCCGCCGCGCGGCCTGCCCGACTTGATGAATGCTGGAGGGATTGCCGAATGAAACCTCCAACGCCTCGTCCATCGCGGCGCGCACCTCGGGGTCGAGCGGTGTGGTCGCGTTGTAGTCGGCATAGATCATGTTCACGGTGTGTTCCGAACGAAGTGTTGCTTAGCGCGGAAGGACCCGGCAAACCACCCGTTTTGCAGCAACTCGAAGCCGTCCCGGGACTTGCTGCACAAGGGCGAGACTTCGGGTGCTGGCGTGGTTATGGCAGATCGGTGAGTACCATCGAATCAGCCGCCTACTGCACGGTGATCGTCGCCAGCCGTAGGCGGTCGCGGCCATCGCTGGCACCGACAGGGGTCACGGGCGCGCGGGCGTTGCCTTTGAATAGACCGAGGTAAACCGTGTAGCTGCCGGGCGGCATGGCCTGTGTGAAGGTAATGCGCAGGCGATCGCGGATACGCTGCCCTGGGTGCCAGCGCTCCATGGGATAGGCGCCTTCGACGGGAACGTGATCGAGATTGCGGAAGCCGCCTGGGCCTTCCATATGAAAGAACAGCTTCCAGCCCGGCTCCATGCGGCCGCGCAGCTCGAAGTAGGTGACCAGCTCCGCGCTGCCACCACGGCGAGTGGGCTGGGGCGAGAGATCGTAACCCACGACGTGCAGGCTGGAGCCGATGGTTGCATCCAGCGGCCGGCTAGGTGCTGGCGCACCCGCGCCCGCGACCCCGAAGGCGATCTTGTCGGCGTACCCAGGCGGCAGCGACAGCAGGGCCACGCGGTTGCGCAGCTCTTCCTTTAGCTGCGAGCACGCGGGCTCGCCAGCGGGCGTGCCCCACAGATCCTTCAGCTCGCCGGGATCGTGGGCGATGTCGTAGCACTCGGTGGTGTTGTCGGGCGTCCAGTTCCAAATCAGGTGATGCGTGGCCGTGACCAGGGCACGCCGTTTGACGTTGCCCTCGTAGCTGACCTCCTGAAAGACCGGCCCGTGCGCCGGCTCGGCCGGCTTGGCCGCCAGTAGATCGACCAGCGAGCGGCCGAGGAAAGACGGCTGGTGCGGCCCGCGCGCCAGGTTGACGATGGTGGGGGCCAAGTCGACGTGACCGACGGGCGTGGTCACCCGCTGCGCGGGCAGGCCGGGCACGCGGATGATGAACGGGACCTTGGTGTGCGGCATGTACAGGTGGTAGCCGTGGGCCACGATGCCGTGCTCGCCCAACGACTCGCCGTGATCGCCGACCACGATGATGGCGGTCTTGTCCCAAAGGCCAAGGGTGTGCAGCTCGTCGAGCACGCGGCCGAATTGCTGATCGGTGAACCAGATCTCGCCGTCGTAGAGATCGGCCTGGGTATTGCCGAAATTCGGCGCCTCGGGATGCCGTTGGTAGTCGAGGTGCGGGTCGTAGAAGTGCATCCACAGAAAGAACTTCTCGGTGCCGTGCGCCTGCAAGAAGGCGATGCCCTTGTCCGCCATCTGGCGCGCGGAGCTGCCCACGGATTCGGCCGGACCGTTGACGTTCGTGTGCAGGGCCGCGCAGCTATCGTCGTAGTAATCGACGCCGCGCTCGTAGCCGCGCTGGTCGGCGCGATTGAAGTAGCTGTAGGCGTAAAAGGCCGCCGTGGTGTAGCCCAGGCCCTTCATGATCTGGGCGATCATCGGCTGGGTGGGCGCGATACGCGGCCACCAAATCGATTCGTCCCAGTCGATGGCCGAGGGCCAGCGGCCGGTGGCAATGGCCGGCATGGAGTAGCGCGTGGAGGGAGCGTGAGCCCAACCGTTCACGAACAGTGTGGATTCCGCGGCCAGGTGGTCGATGTTCGGCGAGGTCGGCCGCGCGTAGCCGTAGCAGCCGAGGTGATCGGCGCGCAAGGTATCGATGGTGACGAGCAGGAATTTCAGATCCTTCGGCACGGCGTCAGGAACCGGCTGAAACGGCGGCGAGCGCAAGGCCGCGGCGGTGGCGTCCTTGCCGTCGCAATCTTGATCGATGCCGTCGTCGGGCCAATCGCGTGCGCCGGGGTTGCGCTCGGGATCGCTGTCGTCGCAGTCGCCGCCGCCGAAGAAACGCGCGTAGCCGTCGTGGTCGAAATCGGTCAGACGCTGCCCAAGGGCCAGCAATGGGCCGGCCAGGCCTGCGCGCGCCGAAGCCGCCTTGCGCGCGGGCTCATATTCCGAGGCGATGAAAACCGCGCCCAGGGCGAGCACCGGCAGGCCGACGACCAGCGCAAGATTCCAGCGCCGAGCCAGAGCACGTCCGCGCAGAAGGAGCGAGAGGGCTGCTGTCCCGACGACGATTCCCACGATCACAGCCACCAAGGTCCAGGATAGGAATTGAAAATCCTTCACCCAGCGCCATCGAACGAGAGCGGCGACCGGGGCGCCGAACAGCACGGCGGCGGCGAGCGCGGCCTGCCACCCGCGCACGCGCGCAAGGCGCGCGCTCGACCACGCAAGCACGAAGGGAAGCAGGCCCGATAGGCAAGCCGCCCAGGTCGCGCGTGAGGAGAGGATGTCCTTGCGCAAGGGCGCGCGTGTGCGCCACACCAGAATAAACACCGCGACTTCGAGGGCCAGGCCAAGAAGAGGCGCCAGCACGAGAACGCCAGCCGGGCTGACCGCCAGCGCGACTTCCTGAGCAGAGGATTTGGCGCGGAAACCGGGCACGAGACCGACCATCCGCCGCAACGCCTGGCCGAGAAAGGCAGCCGCGAAAGCCGCCGCGAAGGTTGCCAGCACGACGACGCCCGCCGCGAGAAAGCGATTGTTGCGCTGGGCGGTACCCGTGACAGCGGCGACGGCCGCACCCGCGGAAGCGGTTCCGGCCAGGATCCAGCCGGCTCCACCCGCAAGCCAGCTCGCCCTTCGTCCACGCCCCCAACTTGCGACGACCATGAGCAGCGCCAGGGCCGCACCGCCCACCGCGGCCGCCAGCACGTCGAAGCCGAGGGTCAAGACCACGCAGGCGAGCAAGCCCACGAGCTGGACGTGTCCCAGAACGGCGGCCCGGAGACCATCCACGATACCGACCAGCACGCCCGCCAGCACGGCGGCACGAAGCACGACAGCGGGTAGTTTCGGCGAAGACATCGGCTTTACTGCTAGCAGGGAATGCCCCCAGGTCAAAGCGGGTTACGCGAGCCAAGCCCCCGCGCTCATTCGGCCGGGCCCTGCTTCTTCCTGGACTTGACGAATCGGGGTGGCGCCTTGACCGGCCCGAGCGGGGAGCGGTGGAGCAGCACCGGCAGGACCTTGCCGCTGGTGACGATCTCCATGTGTCCCAAGTCGGACGCGATTTCGAGCACCGGCACCTTGCGCTCGGCCGGGGTCAGATCGCGGTAGGCTTCGGGCAGACTCGCCCGCCGCTTGGCGGCGGGAACTTTTTCGAGAAACGGCGCCACGCGGTTGGCGGTGTCCTTGGTTACCAGGGTCATGCGCGGCTCTTCGCTGCTCGGCTGACGCCCAAGCCATGCCTGGAATTTGTCGTCCATCCCGTAGAGCGCATCGAGGAGGATAAAGTCGTCGACTTTCACGCCGTTCTTGTCCTGGTCTTGGTCTTGCGCCCAACTTCCGAGGGTGCGCCAGGCGCCGCTGTGCCCGACCGCGACGATGGGTCCGCGCGCCTTGATGCCGGCAAGCTGCCGTTCGACCTCTTTGAGCAGCTCGGAAAGCACGGGCCAGAACACCTCTTCGTTGCCGCCGCTCGGGGCTTCCGGAACGATGAACAGGGCATTCAGCTTGCTGGCCGCGAACTGCTCGGCCAAGGCGTGCTGAACCCAGGCCCCGTCCACGTTCGTGTAGTAGCCGTGCACATAGATCACCGTGCCGGCGGTGGCGGGGTCGTAGCCGCGCGGCCGCCACACGTGAACGGGCCCCTTCTTGGTTTGCAGCCGCCAGTGCGCGCCACCCGAGACCTGATCCGTCGCGGGCGCCAAGGTCTCGGTCGCCGCAACCTTGTCGGTTCGCCTGGTCACCATCATGTGTCCGTGTCCATCGATGTCGGGATAGCCGAAATAGAAGGGCAGCATACGTTTGGGGCTGGCCTGCCACAGCGTCAGGAATTCGCTCTTGATGTGGGAATGCTTGGCCAGGAACGGGCCGTGAAACTGGCCGTAGCAGTCCTGCTCGAAGCCGGCCGCGCGCGCAAGCGACGGCTGGATCCCGGTCGAATCGGAAATCATCCACGCCGCGTGGTCGAGGAGGTAGGAACGGATGTGGGAGAAGGTGTCGAACCAAAGCAGGTAGCTGGCGGCCTTGATCAGCACCGAGACGTTCCCTTTGGCGGTCAGATACAGGGCCAGCGGGCGGTTGGCCAGGAAATGCGCGTCGTCCAAGTTCGCGGTGATGTGTCGGTACACGCGCAGAGGCGCCTTGGGATCTTCGCGCGGCCGGAAAGTGATTTCGACGTTGGCAAAGGGGTTGGGGGCATCCTTCGCCCGAAGCGCACCGACCGCCGGTAGCTCGCTTGCCTTCAGGTAGACCAACTTGCCCTGCTCATCCAAGCGGAAGTAGCGCAGCGACACCGGCACGTCGTCGAAGACCGAGAATGCCACCAGGGCAAAGGCGATTTCGCCAGGCAACGACGAATGCGAGCCGGCCTTGAGGTTGGTCGTCTTGGAGTGGCTGACCGCAAACAGGCAGCGCAAGTGCTCGAGGGTGGAATCCAAGCTGGCCTTGAGCTGCTTGTGCGTGAGCGAGCCCAGCCCGCGGACATCGCCCGCGGTTTCGAGGGAAACGGTGGTGAACTCGTCGGCATTGGGAAAGGTCGCCAGCGCCGTCACCAAATCGCCGCCGCCAAAAGGATAGACCACGGACTTTGGCAGGTTGGCCGGAACCACGCGAGAAAGGAACGGCCGCGTGCGATCGATCCAGTGCGCTTGGTACTTGGTCGTCTGTTCGCGCAGCAGCGCACAGTGGTGCTTGAGCACCGGACTCGGCCAGTCCGCCGGCATTTGGGCGTCACCTGCGCAGGCGACCAGACGGTACAGCAAGAGCGCCTCATCGATGAAATCGGTGCCGTCCTGGCCGGCGACCTCGGGCGTGGCCAGCGCGGCGTGCCCGCTCGAAACCGGTGCAAGACCCAGTAGCGCAAGGATCAGGTAGGGCTGGCGCGAACGCCTGCCGTGATGTTTCCCATCGCGTTTCCGATCGTATTTCCGACGAGCCACGCGGCGCAATCTACCCCACATGGGTTTCGAGGCGAAGGGGCACCTTCGCCCCACGGGCGTGGGTAGTCGTGTTCTTGGCCGTGACCGTCGTGGTCGCGGTCAGGCCCGGCCTGGTACACTCCCGGCCACGCTTTGGAAACCATGAGCACGCGCATTCTCTGCCTCGGCAACGAGCTCGTCCGGGACGACGGGGTCGGCATACGCATCGGACGAATCCTGATGGACCTGCCCCTGCCCGCCGACGTGCGCATCGAGCTTTTCCCCCAGTTGGGTTTCGATCTGCTCGATGTGGTCGCCGGGGCCGAGCGCGTGGTGCTGGTGGATGCCATGGCCACGGGACGCGCGCCCGGGACCTGCGTCACCCTGGACGGCCGTGCCATCGAGCGCTACAGCGCCGGCGCCTCGGCCTCGCACACCCTCGGCATCGCCGAGCTGATGGATCTGGCGCACCGCCTGGCCCCGGCCCGCGCGGCCGCCTCCCTGCACTTCGTGGGCGTGGAAGGCATCGCCTTCGGCGAATACGGCACGGACCTCAGCCCCGAGGTCGAAGCGGCCATCCCCGAGGCGGTGGAAGCCGTTCTGCGACTGCTTGGTGCGAATGCCGCTCTCCTGGCGGCCGGAAAAGCCGCCGCTCTGAGCGGCGAGGCGCGCCGCCCCGGCATCCTCGGCAAGCACGATCCGTAGTCTTCATCTCCACACGGCCAACGATGGTTAGCTCGGCTACTAGGGAAGCGCGCCTTGCCGGTCCTATTCCACGAATGTACAATGTACACATGTCACGATTCACCGCCACGCAGGCTCGTCAAAATTTCTCTCGCGTCCTGGATCAGGCTGCCGGTGGCCGGCCGGTCACCATCGCGCGTGGAAAGTTGCGGTTTCGCCTTGTCTTGGAGGGAAAGCGCCGGCCGGTCGCGCCGGCCAGGTCGGTCATCGAAATCCTGGACTCGGCCGTCGCGAGCGGGAACTGGACCTGGCGGTCGGGAAAGGCCGGATTGTCCTTCAAGCCGGGCACCAAGGCATGATTCTGCTCGATACCAACGCTCTCATCTGGGTGCACACGGGGCACCCGCGCAGTCGCGCTTTGCTCCGCATGAGCAGCCTCTACATCTCGCCTGTCAGTCTTCTCGAGTTGACGTTTCTCGACGAAACCAAGCGTGTGCGCCTGGCGCCCGGTGCCCGGGCTGTCCTCAGCAAGGATCCTCGCTGGGCCATCGACAACCCGATGTCCGTGGATCTGTTCGATGCGGCCCTGGACCTCCACTGGACGCGCGATCCCTTCGACCGGCTGATCGTCGCCCATGCGCAGGTGCGCGGATGGCGCCTTGCGACCGGTGATCGGACGATTCTCGCGAGATTGCCCGAAGATTCAGTCGTTGCCCTTTGATGCCCTCGTGCCTGTGGCACTCCCGGGGTGCAACGGCTGTGCCACCGCGGATCCGGTTTGGCGCCGCAATTGCCGACGATTCAGCCTCCGCGCCGGCCAGCCACGACAAAGGTGTCCGTTTTTTGTCCGGCGGGAGGTTTCGCTACGCTGCGTGCGACCGGGCGGTGTCGGATTGCATCCCAAGTGGCGCGGGACGAAAGCGCGTTCATGGATCCAGTCAGCGACCAGCGACGTCACGCAGAAGCTCCCGCCATGGCGGCACCTCGTTCGGACATTCCCTCGCCGACTCGCAGCAGGCTGAAACTCTTCCTGCGTGCGGCCGGCTGCCTCGTCGTCGGCGTGAGCGCCTATCTGTTCATCCGGCACATCGACGGTCACGCCCTGATGCGCGCCCTCGGCCACGCCCGTCCCTCGCTGCTTGCGGTCGCCGGGCTGCTCGCCCTCGGGCAGCTCGCGTGCCGGGCCAGCGTGTTTCGCACCCTGCTCTTCCCGGTGGTCGCCCTTCCCTGGTTGCGCGTCCAGCGCTTCATGCTTGCCGCGTCGGCAGCCACCGCGGTGGTGCCGGGCCGCGCCGGAGAATTCATGCGTGCCTATTTGCTCAAACGCGACGACAACGTGGCCGTGGCCTCGACGGCGGCGGTGACCGCGGTCGAGAAGGGGCTGGAGGTCTTGGCCCTTTCCCTCGTCCTAGCGCCCGTACCCTTCCTGTTGCAACACTTGCCGGCATGGGTCGGCAAGGCAATCCTGTGCGCGGCGGGTATCGCGGCCGGGCTTCTGTCGGTCGTCGCGCTGCTCGCGACCCGGACCCGACCGCCGCGCTGGCTGGCCACGTTCAGCGCCGGTCTCGAGATCGTTCGGCGCCCGTCGCTCTTCGGCAAGGCACTGTTGATGGAGCTCGGCAGTTGGCTGCTCGATTTCGCCTGCGTCCTGTCGGTGATGCGAGCCGTCGGGATCTCCGCGCCCGCCGCCTCCGGCCTGCTGGTACTGCTGGCCGTGAACGTGGCCATCGCGGTTCCCGTCGTACCGGGCAACCTCGGCACGTTCGAGCTGGGAGCGCTGGCCGCGCTCCAGCCCTTCGGTGTGGCTCCCGCGCTCGGCCTCGCCGTCGGGTTGCTCTATCACATGGCGCAAGTGCTCCCCATCGCGGCGCTGGCCCTCCTCGACAGTCGCTTCGTCGTCAAGAGGTGAGGCGTGCGGCATCGGTTGCGAAAAGGTGGGCCAGCGGTGTCTAACCCCATGATGAGCACGCGCCGACCACAGTCCACCCTCGTCGCCGTCCTGTTCGGTTCCGCCTTTCATCTGGCAGCGTGCGGAAGCAAAGGCGGCTCGCCGCCGATGGAATCGTTCGATGCCTCTGCCTCGGAGGCGGCGGGCCCGGCCACCCCCGACGGAGGAGCAGCCACACCGGATGCGAGCTTGGGGGCGCTGGATTCAGGCTTGATGGCCGTGAACGCAAGCGCCGCGACCACGGACGCGGAAACCGAGTCGGGCGCGTGCACGCAGGGCGGGCTCGCTGCGCTGGAGGCCCAGATGACCGCGGCTCTCTCTGCCGCGATGGTGACGCCGCCGGCATCGCAAACGCCCGCTCCGGCTCCCGCGTTCACCCTTTTCCTGCAACGGGATGACGGCAGGACTTACCTCTTCAACAACTTGGATTCGACGCTCGACACTTCCTACCAATCGGCGTCGACCTCGAAGCTGGTCAGTGCGACGATCATCCTATCGCTCGTGGACCGCGGCGTGCTTTCTCTCGACGATCATCCCCAGCAGTACATCGCCTGGCCGGCTGGCGGACCCGCCGCGCAGATGACGCTGCGGCAGCTGCTCGCCTTCGTCTCGGGCCTCAACAACGATCCACCAACGACGCAGACCCTGGGCTCGAACAGCTACACCTGCATCGATGTTCCCCCGACTTTCGCCTCCTACGTTCCGTGGGACGCGTGCGTGAGCCAAATCTTGAATGCCAACTTCGATACCGATGGCGCCGTCATAACGAGCGCCGGCAGCAATGCCACGGCGCCGGGCACCGCCTTCTACTACTCCAGCAACCATTTGCAGGTTGCCGGCCTGATGGCCATTGCAGCCGCCGCGCATTCTGGGCTGGTGAGCGCGACAACCAGCCTCCCCGTCGCGAGCTGGGGTGACATCTTCGCCGACTATCAAGCCCGCACCGGGCTCTTCGCGCATTCGCTCTACGACTTGCCGTCCGCCACCAATCCACGGCTGGCCGGGGGGATGCACTGGACAGCGTCCGATTACGGCGCGTTCCTTCTCGCGCTTTACCGCAACCTGGCTCCAACCGGCGGGCCGATGCTGTCCTCCGCGGCGCGCGCCGAGTTGTTCGCGGACCAGCGCGCGGGAGCCGATGTGCTCTACTCGCCGGTGCTCGATGCCCTGGGCGAAGACTGGCACTACTCGCTCGGCAACTGGATCGAATGTCCCTTGCTCGCCGGGGCGACCAGCGCGTCGTGCGCCGCCGTGGGCGGGAACTGGTACGCGTACCTGGAAACGTCGAGGTGCTGCACGCCGCTCGACCGGCACTCGAGCCCGGGCGCCTACGGTTCCTATCCATTCATCGACAACGTCAACCGGTACGTCGGGATCTTGGCCACGATGATTCAAGACGGTGGATTCCGGCAGGGCATCGCCATCTTTCGCCAGCTTGGCGATCTGGCCGATCGCTGGGCCCGCGGCGAGTGCGCTCGGTAGGACCAGCCGCCTTCATTTGCCGCAGCCCCCTGCCACCTTCCACGCGTAGGATAGCCTCGTGCTTGGCTTCGATTGGCTCTCCCTCCGTTCGTCCCTGGACTACCAGGCCCGTTACTGCGAGGAGAACGTGTGGCGCCTCCTGGCGCGCGGCGAGCTTGCGGGCCGCCGCGCGTGGGCGGTCATCGTTTCCAGTCTGTCCGGTTACGTCGTGGAGCTTCGCCAGCAGGCAGGGCGGCCTGGGGACGGGCACGTGTGCTCAGGGTGACACGAATCCGCAGCTCTGGCTAGCCAGGCCATCGCCTCGCGACGCGAGACCCGCTCGGTGGGGACTTTCGGGTGCGTCTCACAGCGGCCCCAACAAACTGATCCATGAATTTTCTGCATTCAATATCGAATTTTCATGGTATATGAATCGTCATGCTCGATCGAACCGGGCATCTTGGCGCCATCAAAAAACTGTTCCAGTCCCATCCTGTCGTGGTCATCCTCGGCCCGCGCCAGGTGGGCAAGACCACCTTGGCCAGGCGCTATGCCGAAACCCTCAGATCCCGCACACACCACTTCGATCTGGAAGATGCGGACGATCTCGCCAGGCTCAGCGATGCCAAGCTGACCCTCGGACAGCTCCGTGGCTTGGTCGTCATTGATGAAATCCAGCGGCGGCCCGAGCTTTTCCCGACCTTGCGGGTGCTGGTGGACGCTCCCAAAGCATCCTTGCGGTTTCTCGTGCTCGGCAGCGCATCGCCCGACCTCCTCAAGCAATCCTCCGAAACCCTCGCCGGGCGTGTCGCCTACCACGAGCTTACCGGCTTCTCCCTCGGAGAAGTCGATCCCCGGCGCATGGATCGGCTCTGGCTACGTGGTGGATTTCCCCGCTCCTTCCTGGCCAAATCCGATCCGGCTAGCCACGACTGGCGCGCAGGCTTCGTCCGCACCTTCCTTGAACGCGATCTGCCCCAGCTCGGCCTGAACTTGCCGGCCCCCCAACTGCGACGCTTTTGGACCATGGTCGCCCACTACCATGGCCAGATCTGGAACGCCTCCGAGATTGCCGGATCCATGGGAATTTCCGATACGACGGCCCGTCGCTATTTGGATCTGCTTGCGTCCACGTTCATGGTGCGCCTGCTGCTTCCCTGGGCCGAAAACCTCGGAAAACGCCAAGTAAAATCCCCCAAGATTTACTTCGCCGATAGCGGAATACTGCACACCTTGCTTGGTGTGCGCACCATGAGAGACCTGGAAACCAATCCCAAGCTGGGCGCCTCCTGGGAGGGGTTCCTCCTTTCCGAGCTCGTCTCACGACTCGATGTCAGCAAGGAGGAATGCTATTTCTGGGCAACCCACCAAGGCGCCGAGCTGGATCTCCTCGTCGTGCGCGGAAACCAACGCCTTGGGTTTGAATTCAAGCGGACCTCGTCGCCCACGATCACCAAGTCGATGCATATCGCCATGCAAGACCTGAAGCTGGATCAACTAACGGTGATTCACGCGGGCGAGCACAGCTTTCCTCTCTCTGACGGAATCCGAACCGTTTCCGCCCATCACCTGCTTACCGAGATTCGCCCCCTGCACTGATGAACGCGCCTTGGCGATTCGATCGCGTCAAGCACGATCGAATTCACGCCCTTCTGCGAGATCGCATCGCGAGGACTTCCTCGACGAGGTGGACCGAGCGGTACCCCGCTGGGCGAGTACCGAGGCATCTCCATTGTGTCGTTACCGGTCGCCTACGGCGTGATCTGCGTGAAGTCCACCAGATCGCCGGTCATCATCAGCAGCGACAGCGCCGTCCATGACTTCTGGTAGTAGATGGTTCCGGCATCGAGGTTCAAGGTGGCCACGGCGGCGTAGGCAGCGTCGAGGAACGACTGGTATTGGGCATCGCTCATGGCGCCCACACCCGCGGGGCCGACGAACGAGGCCGCCTGAGCGCCGTTCACGGCGCGATCGGGTTTCGGCGTTCCGTCCAATTCGTAGCCGTCCACGATGTTGGCCACGCCGACGCCAACGTAAAAGGACGTGATCTTGGCCAGGTAGCTCTTGGCGCGCGGCTCGCCGAAGAAGCAGTAGTCCTCGCCCACGCGGAAGGGCGTGCGGGTGGAGTCGTTCTGGAAATACATGGGCGCTCCCGAGTACGGGGAGACGGGCGTGCCGGAGGAATCGCACCACGCCGGCACCAGGCCGTTGCTGGCGTTGCCGCTCTGGGCGTTGAGGCTGCGTTCGAGGATGTCGTAGTTGCCCGTGACGACCTTGTTCCAGTCGTCGACCTTGCCCGTCACCTGACCGAAGACGCGGTAATAGGCCGGCGCGAAGTACGAAGAGTTGGTGACGTCGACGTTGCCCCACTGGTCGCCCGGCTTGAGCATGTCGTTGCGGGTCTGGTCCACCTCGAAGTTCCAAATCAAGTCGATGAGCTTTTTGGCGTGGGCAAGGTAGGTGTCGGACAGCGCCCCCTTCCCGCCCCATTGCTTGTCGGCCATGACCAGCGCCCAGGCCATGTCCTCGTCGCCGTCAGTGGCCGCGCCCGTGCCGCCCGAGGTGATCTTGCCATCGGGGCCGATCTCCCAGTTCATGAGGCCATTGCCGTCGAGATAGAGCTGCTCGTAGTTCCACAGATCGTCGAACAACGTCTGGTCGCTCATGTACACGGCCAGGATCATTCCGTAGCCGATTCCCTCGGACACGGTCGAGCCGATGACCGTCCCCGAGTCGGGTTTCTTCACGCGCTCGAATCCGCTGGCCCCGTCGCTGGTGATGGTCGCGTCCTTCCAATCCTGGTAGGCCGCCTTCACCTTGTCGTTGTCGTAGGCCGTGGGATAGGTGCAGTAATTGCCTTTGAAGTTCTGAGGAAAGGGATAGGCCACGCCGGGCGAGGTGGTCGCGCCGCTGCTGCCCGCGGCCCCGCCCGTGGCGGAGCTTTCACCGCCGCTTGCGCTCCCCCCGGTCGCGCCAACGCCACCGCTGCTCGTGGTTCCGCTGGTCGCGGAGCTGCCACCACTGCTCGTGGTCCCGCCAGTCGTCAGGGCGCCGCCACTGCTTGTTGCTCCGCCGGTCGCCTTCGTACCGCCCGTACCCGACACACCGCCTAAAGCTGTCGACCCGCCGCTGCTCATGACACCGCCCGTGCCCACTGTGCCTCCCGTGAGCCCCACTCCACCGGTATTCGATGTGCCCGTGACGCCGCCACCGCCCGTGGCCGACGCCCCGCCATGGCCGGTTGCCCCACCGGAGACCACCGTCCCGCCGCTGCCCGAGGATTGGGTCGGACCCTTGGTCGTGCAAGCCGCGCCCATCTGGCACGCGAGCATGAGGACAAGGGCGCGGGCGAGGGATCCGCTACTGGGACGGCTCATCCTGAAAGTCTATCACTCGCGCGGGTCGCCCGAGTCGTCTACTTCCGCGCCCGATACGACGGCTGCCAGCCCGGCGATGGCGCGCGCGGCATGGCCCGCCTCTGGCTCGCCCGGTCCCAAGGTGGCCATGCCCAGCCCTTCGCCCGCGCTGTCGAACAAGTGACACGTCAGCACCATGCTGTTGCGGTCGGTGACCCGCACCGAATCCACCTCGGCCAGTGGCAGCAGCATGCGCGCCCGCGAAACCATCTCGCCGGCCACCGCCGCGAACGCCGCCAGGCCTTCCTGCGTCGCGGCCTCGCCCGCGCTGGCGATGAGGAAGCCCTGCGCGTCGGCCAACACGGCCGTGCGCGGACCGCCTGGGCCCACCAGCGAATGCAGGTTGGATTCCATGTCCGACACCGGGGTTTGCGCCAGCTGCTCGCCACTGACGACCGGCATCTCGCGGCTGGCGTACATGCCGCTGGCATAGAGCTGCGCCTCCAGATCCTTTTCGCGCCGGCGCAAATACGCGACTTCCTCGACCAGCGACGCGGCCTCCGCGGCCTGGGAGCGCAGGGAAACCAGCTCGTTGCGATCCTGCAACAGCTCTTGCAGCCGCCGCGCCATCAACTCGGCATCCAAACGCAACTGTTTGTGCGCAGTGGTCAAACGCTCGAGCTCGCCGCTGGCTTCCTGGTGTTGGCGCAGCTCGGCCACCTCGTCGCGCAACCTGCGATTTTCCTCGAGCACCTCGCCCAGCTCCGCCAACTTGGCTTGGGCTGCGGCGAGCTCGACCTTGACATCCTTGGTCTCATCCCCCCGTCCCGCCTGCCACTTGGCCTCGCGGACGAGCTCCGCTTGTTGCTCACGCAACTCGGCGTTTTCCTGCACCAAACGATCCAGATCGGCCAGCCGCGTTTCGGCCGCGCGCAGTGCCTCGCCCGCGGTCCTGCCCTGTTCGCCTTCGTGTGCGACGGCCTCCTCCAGAACACGCAGCCGTGTTGCCAGCTCCAACTTCTCGTCGCGTGCGCCCTGGCCCGCCGCCTCGGCACGCTCAAGCTGCTCGACGAGCTGTTGCCTCTCCGCCTGCGTCGTTGCCTGCGTCGACCGCAGCGCTTCCTCGGCCGCGACCATCCTTCCCTGCCACGAAACCTCGACCTCGGCAATACGACGAAGCGCCTCGCGCTCGCGCTCTTCGGCGGCCAAGAGCGTCTGCTGAAGACGATCGCGTTCTGCCTCCCACAAGACGCGCTCCTGGACCAGGCGTGCCTGCTCGGCCGCCAACCTGCCTGCCTCGGCGCGCCGCCGCTCGAGCTCCTCGGCCAGGCGAGCTTGTTCGGTCTCATGTCGGCTTGCCTCGGCGCGAAGCTGCCCGAGCTCGTCGTGCAGGACTTGGTCTTGGCGCTTCTGCCCGGCCTGGGTGGCCTGCAGTTGTGCGCCCCAGGCCTCGGCCTGCTTCTCCTCGCGTTCGAACGCCTCACGATTCCGATCCTCGGCGATGCGCAGGCGCTCGGCCAGGGTACGCTCCTTGACGGACAGGCGCTCGAGCTCGGCGCGCGTGCCGTCACGCTCGCGCTCGGCCAGTGTGCGCTTTTCTTCCTCCAGCTTTCGCGCGAGTGCTTCGGCTTTGCGCTCGGCCCTGGCGTCGGCAAGCGCGGCCGCCATGCTCTCCTGTTCCTGGCGCAGGCCTTCGATCTCTCCTTCCAGGGCCTCGCGCCGGCGGGCCTCCTTGCCGAGATCGGCATCACCGGCACGCGGCGAGCGCAAAAGAAAGCCGGCCAGGAAGAAGGCCAGCGCGGCGACCAGGCTAGCGGCGATGAGGGTGGCGAGTAGCGACATGAAGAACCTCAGCGAAGATCGATCTCAACCCTTCGGTTGTGCGCCTGGGCCTCTATCGATTGGTCATCCGAGTGGTCACCCCCGAGCGGCCGCATCGAGCCGAATCCTTGGATGTCCATGCGCGCGGGATCGACACCGTGCCCTTCAAGCCAGTGCGCGCACCTGCGCGCGCGTTCCAGCGACAGTGCGCGATTGAGATCTTCCGGGCCGGCCTTGTCGGTGTGCCCGCTTATCACCACCCGCCGGCCGGGCTGCTCGACAAGGGCTGCGGCAATCTGGGCAAGGGTTTCCAGCGCCGCCGGTGACAGCCAGCTCGTGTTCCGGGCAAAGAGCAAGTTGGGAAATCCGGGTGTGGTGGGCTCGGCCGACGACGAGGGTTCGGTAGGCGGCGCCACTGCCTCGGCAAGCGGCGGCGCGACCTCGGCGGGCGGCGACGCGGCTGGCTCGAGAACCCTCGCCGCCGCAGGTACGGGTTGGCTGGCCTGCGACAACGCGGGTGGCAGTCCTGGGCTCGGCCCTTTTGTCGAGAACGGCGCAGGCAAGACCGGTCTCGAGCGCATGGAACCGCCCAAGGTGCGGGGCAGCAGCACGAGATCGATGGCGGCCAGGTCGCCCACGCCGAGGAGCAACAATCCCGCCACCAGCGCGTGGCGCACGAACCTCGACGACTGGGCCGTCGCAGCACCGGCACCACCCGATCGATGCGCGTACCCCAGCGCTGTCATGGTCGCCTCTAGGCGGAGGCGGCGATGGCCTTGCCCAGCTCCACGCAGCGGCGCTTGACCTCGATGAACACCAGGCCCAGCTTGGCGTCCTTGCTGGTCAGAACCACCAGCACCGAATCAGCGCCAACCGCGTTGAGAACCACGTAGCCCTTCTCGCTGCGCACGTAGACCTGCTCCATGGTCGAGGCCATGAGCTCGGAGGAGATGCGCTCGCCGACGCCCAGCATGGCTGCAGCCATGCCCGAAACCAGCTCCTCGTCGACCTCGGCTGGCAAGACCGAGGCAACGATGAAACCGTCGATGCTTACCACCGCGGCGCCGATGATGTCGGGCGAAGCCCCACGAAGGCCGCGCAAGATGTCCTGCATTTTTTCCGTACGAGAAGCCATGGTCCATCCTCCTGGGTTGCGATTAGTTGCGGATCTGGAATTTCATCGTGCATTGGCCGACCGTGCCGAGCGCCGCGACGGTGTAACTCTTGCCCGAGAAGGCGCTCATGAGGCCAGCGAAATACTCGTGGAACAGCTCGCACAGATTGGCGCTGCCGACGATCTCTCCTTGCGCAGCGACCACTTTGTGCAGGGCACAGCTTGGAAAGGTCAAGGATACCGTCGATCCGTCTGCCTCGACCTTCGCCTCGAAATCGAAGGCGTGAACGAAACGACGGCGTAGGCCCTCCAGCAAATCCTCCATGCGAGAGGACTCGTACATCTCCGGCATGTGGGCGGCGGCCAGGGTGCCGGCCGAGCGCCCCACCGCCCGCTGTCCACGCCCCATGATCTCCTTGAGTGCGTCGGCCAAGGCCTTGAGCCGCACGTGCGTGTCCTTGAGCGCCTCGTCGTAGTCGGCCTGGCCGAGTTGCTCGGTCGCCGGGACCTGTTGCAAAAAGCGCGACACGAGGGCGGCGTTGGCTTCCATCCGATGAAACGGCCGCTGCAATTTCGCGTCGGTCACGTTCAGGCAGCGCGACGGGCACAGGTACACGCAAGACGTGCAGCCGATGCAGTCCTCTTGGCGGACGACCTTGGCCAGCTTCTTCGACGAGTCTTCCTCGAACACCTTGGTCGGGCAGATTTCCACGCACAGGCCGCAGTCGCGGCAACCGGCTTCCTCGATGTGAACCGTGGGCACAGGTCACCTCCTTGCCGTGCGAATGGTTTGGCCGCCTTGCCATAGATTGACCTCCATGGGCATTTGCCCCACGCGATGGGTAGAGCAGGACAGGCAGGGGTCGTAACAACGGATCGCGAATTCCACACCGTCCAGCAAATCGCTGTCGCTCTTGTCGAGCAATTGCGTGGCGGCGTTTTTGATGGTGGTGTTGATGCTGGCGATATTATGCTGGGTGGCCACCACGAAGTTGGCCGATTCGATGATGGCGTTCGCGTCCACCCGGTAATCGTGGATCAGCACCCCGCGCGGCGCCTCGACGTGGGCCACGGCATGGCGGTTGATGGCGCCCGGGGCGGTGCGCACCTCGGGCGAGCGGATAGCTTCGTCGTGCAACATGGCCACGGCCTTCTCCGCGCAGTGAAGAATTTCCACCAGGCGCGCCCAATGCCCAGCCACGATCTGGCTCGACGGGTTGCCACAGGTCGCCTTGAATTCCGCCAGGGCGGCATCAGCCAGCGGCGTCCCGGTGGCCTCGGCGCAATTGAGTCGCGCCAACGGGCCGACGCGGTAGGGTTGCGTGGCGCCGCTTGCGTCCTTGAGCAGGACCTGCTTGCCGTAACTGTGTGGCAGCGCCTCCTCGACGAGATGGGTGGCGTAGTCGGCGGCGGCGAAATCCAGGGCCACGCTGCCGTCGGGTCGGCGCACGCGCAGCTTGCCGTCGTACAGATCCAGGTTCTTGCCCTGCAGCGTTCCCATGTCATTTGTCGCGAGCGGCAGGCGGGTCAAGAGCTTCGGATCCTTGAGTAGGGCCTTCTTGCCTGCATCGAGGACCACCTTGGCCAGCTCCAGCGCCTCGGCGGCCAGCATCTTCAGGGTATCGTGGTTTTGCGGCGTGAGCACGAAGGACATGCCGCCAGCCACCGCGGTCACCGGGTGGGTGCCCCGGCCGCCGACGATTTCCACAATGGTCTGGCCGATGCTGCGCAGGCGCAGGGCCTTCTTGGCCAGCTCGGGCGCGGCTTCGAGCAGGCCCACGAGATTGCGTTTTTGCACGGGGCTCGATTGCCCAAGAAACAAATCGGGACCGGCCAGCGCGAAGAAATGGATGGCGTGCGAGTGGATCATGCTGCCGCAGTTGAGCAGTTGGCGCAGCAGCAGGGCGGCCTTGGGCGGTGGCGCCGAGAACATGACGTCCAAACACTTGGCGGACACCAGGTGGTGGGCGTGCGGGCAGGTGCCGCAGATGCGCGTGGTCAGGGTGGGCATGAGCTCGGCCTGCATGCCCTGCACGAAACGCTCGAAGCCGCGGAACTCGAGCACGTGCAGCGTGGCCGCGTCGACCTTGCCGTCGTCGCCGATTTCGATGTGTACCTTGGCGTGACCCTCGATGCGCGTGACGGGATTGATGACGAGTTGGCGACTCATCGGGCGGCTCCTTGCTGCGCGATCCAGCGCCTGAGAAGAAAGGTCGGCTTCTGGCGAAACACCGGCGAGGCCATGGCGTAGGCGTAGTAGGTCTTGGCCTGCTTCTCGATCTCAGCGGTGATCTTGGCTTTGGGAATCTTGGTCATCATGGACATGCGCGTAGCGATCTCGGTGCGGATGTCGCGATTGGGTTCGAGCACGATGGCCTCCGAAGGACCCGTGCAGCCCGAGCACGGCATGCCCCGGGTCGGACAAGCTCCGCGGCAGCGATCGAGCGTCGCGCTGCCCATGCACAGGATCCCCTGCGAAAGAAAGCACGTGTCCTGCTCTATCGGGCCCTGGTGCACCCGGCGCAGGGCCGACACCTCGGTGTGTTTCATGTGGCGGTCGCAATGAAAGCACACGTTGTGCTCGCCGAACTCGGGTGGCTTGCCGTGCAACACCGATTTGAGCGCCTCGAAGACGTAGAAGGCGTGCGGTGGACAACCTGGCAAATAGAGATCCACCGGAATCACGGCATCCACCGGCAACACGCCTTCCTCGAGCAGCTTGGGCACCCCCTGGTCGGGCACGAAATGGGTCGCGGTGGTCGGATTTTTCACGAAGGCCGACTCGGCCAGCTCGCTTTGCGCATGGGCATAGCCCGAGCCCTGCGGTCCGCCGTACACGCCGCAGGTGCCGTAGGCCAGGATGGCGGCGCAGCTTGCCCGCATCTTCTTCGCGCATTCCACGTCGTGGTCCGTGCGCAGGGCTCCGGTGATGATGCCGAGAGCAGCCTTGGGGTAGCCCTTCACGTCCATCAAGATGGGCAGGCGGACGATGTCGATCTCTTCCAGCACGGCAAGCAAACGCTCGTGTAGATCGACGATGGAAAGCTCGCAACCCGAGCAACCGGAAAGCCATTCAAACGAAACCGTGACCTTGGCCATCATTCCTCTCCTAGTTTCTCCTAGCCCTGCAGGGTTAGCTCTTTGAGACAGGCGTTCTCCCCGGCGTGCAGGATTTCCAGCTCGGCGCGCTTGCCGGTGATCTTCTGCACGTACCCGCAGAACAGGCCGTGGTTCATCATGCACAGCGATTGCTTCTGCTCGTGCCCATAGCGGAAAAGGGCGCAGCGGACCATGCAGTTCCGAAATACCAGTTTCACCGCCTGCTTGCCGTCTTTCTCGTAGATGAGGCTCTTTTCCGAAGCCGGCTTCCACGCTTCGAAGGGCCACTCGATACCATTGGCCTTGAGCGCCTCGCCCACCTTGCCGAGGGCGACCAGGATGTCGCCTTCCTTCTCGGCGATGCTGCTCTTGAGGCCCACGGTCTTGCCCGACCGAAACGTCACGGTCTCGGCCCCACGGCCGAGAACCTGTTCAAGACCATGCGACAGCGAGGCCATGACCACGAGCAGGCCTTGCAATTCGTCTCTTGTTTCAGATGGACCCATACTGTCCTCCGATCCAGGTAATTCGCCAGGCAGCTCGCCAAACGGCGCGCATACAGCCACGCCGTTTTTAGCGAGTCGCCTTGCTCTCTAGTTTTTTCAGGTTGAGATCCAGGGAACGGTTTTCGGGATCGAGCTCTTTGGCGGCAAGCCAGCACTGGCGCGCCTCTTCCACCTTGCCGGCCCGCAGAGCGGCGAAGCCCTTGTCCACCAGCGACGCCGCCGCGCCGACCGGCCGAGGTGCCTTGCGAGACTCGGCCGGAACCAACACATTCATCGCCCGGCGCTCAATGGGCCCGCCGTCACCGCCGTGCGGGGAGATCTTGTCGAATACGGAGTCCTCGACGCGAATGGCGGGAAAGGATCCGGTCTGGCGCGGCGAAGAATTGGCGCGCTCGTCGAGCATCCGCACAGCCTCCATCAAGGCGAACTGCCAATTGCCGTGAATGTTCGGCTCGACGTCGTCGGGCAGGGGCGTGGTGCGAAAGACGCCGTCCTGGGCGTCCAGAATGGAACAAAGCGCCTCGTGCCCGACGAGCGGGCCCCACGATGCGTGGAAGAGCTTGCCTTCCTTCACCATGACCGAGCCGGCCTCACCGTGGGCGGTGATGCGAAGCGCGGCGGTCCGTTGGGCTAGGCAAAGCATTTGAATCAGGTCTGCTGCGGAGAGAGCCGAGAAGCACCCGGACAAGCGATGTATGCAATCGAGCGCTTCGTTGACGATCTTTAGCACTTCTCTTGGCTCACATGGCTTTGGCAGAAGACGCAAGCAGCCAAGACCGGAGATGCGCTGCTGCAGCTGACGGACATCGTCGTTGGTTTGCACCACGAACAAAGTCTCGGGAAACTCGATGGCACCCCAACAGACCAGATCCACCCCGCTGGCGCCGGGCAGATCGACATCCGTGACCAGCACATCGATGCCGACATCGCGCATGACATCGCGCGCCACGTCGGCCGAGGCAGCGAGCATGACGTCGAAATTCTCGCTGCTCTCATAGAGAACACGATGGAGCGCAAGGGATGCCTCCTTGTCTCCATCGACGATCAGAACCTTCGGGCGACGTCTCCCCATCTGCCTCCGGCTATATCGATCCACTGGGCCGCAAACTGTACTCTTCGAGCCACAAACCTACTTCGCTTGCGGCTTTTCGGAACAGCGGCTCCGATATTACAGCCGCTTTGCTACCTTCGCTGGCCGGTCTCCGAACACCAACAGATACGTGAGAGCGATGCAACACAAGACCGGACGAGGCGTCATTTTGCGCCCAAACCTTGTTCCGGATCTAGAAAATTCGCGTGTGGCTCCGGCGAAGATCGCGTGGCATTGGAATGGCGAGGCCGCGTTAAATCCCCGTGTAATCGAGGAAATTGGCCGTCATCATGAGCAGCGAAAGCACCATCCACGAATCGTCGTAGTAGGTGCCGCCGACCAGCGCCTTGCCGGTGACGAGCACGCCGTAGGCGTCGTTGACGAAGGTCTGATAGGTCGAGCTGCTCATGGCACCCACGCCCGCCGGGCCGACGAATGCCGAAGACTGGATCTGTGCGTTGGCGCCGGTCTGGTACTGGGCGTGGGGGGTTCCGTTCAGGTCGTAGCCGTCGACGATCTTGGTCGCGCCGCCGACGGTGTCGTTGAAAAAGCTGCTGGTCTTGGCCACATAGGCTTGCGCCCGCGTGTCGCCGGTCCAGCAGTAGTCGAGCCCGATGCGGAACGGGGTTCTGCACGAGTCGTACTGGTAGTTGGTGGGCGACGCCCCGCCGGTGGCTCCGAAGGCGCCCCCATTGGGCGCGCCGTTGGTGTCGCACCAGGCCGGCACCAATCCGTTGCTGGCGTTGCCGCTCGACGAGCTCAACGACATGGCCAAGACATCGTACATGGTGTCCGTGAGCGTCTTCCAGCCGTTCGCGTCCGCAGTATCGACCTTGGCGAAGATCTTGTAGTAGGCGGGCGCGAAGTACGAGAGGTTGATCGCTGGCAGACTGGTGGCTGGCCAGGGCAACAGGTACTTGCCCGAATTCACCTCTTTGTTCCAAATCTTGCCGATGGTCTCTTGTGCCCAGTCGATATAGGTCCTGGTCGAAGATCCTTTGCCACCCCATTGCTTGTCGGCCATGACCTGTGCGAAGGCCATGTCCTCGTCGGCGTCCGAGGCCGGACCCGCGCCTGACGGATTCGAGCCCACGTCCGAGCCGTCGGCCTTGATGTACCAGTTCATGAGGTAGGTCTGGCTGTCGAGATGCGCCTGCTCGTACTTCCACAGATCGTCGAAGAGGGACTGATCATCCATGTACACCGATAGGATCATCCCGTAGCCGATGCCTTCGGACACTGTCGAGTTCGGCTCCAGACCTGGCTCGTTCGGCCGCTTCACGCGGCGGAAACCATTGGCGCCGTCGGAGGTAACCGTGTCGTTCTTCCACTGCGCATACATCGCCTGCACATCCTCGTTGCGATAGAGATTGGGGTAGATGCAGCGACTGTTCTCGCGATTCTGTGGAAAGGGGAAATTGTGGCCGGCAGTTGGGGGGGTGGGAACGCGCAACGGGGGAGGTGCATCGGCCGTGTCGACGGCCGCATCGGGGATCGAGCTGGTTCCGCCCGTGCCGCCGCTGCCGCCCGCACCTCCGGAGGCCGTCGTTCCGCCACCGCCCGCGCTACCGCCGGTGAGCTTGGTTCCGCCCGTGCCCCCGCTTCCGCCCGCGGCGGTGTTTCCACCCCCGCCCGCGCTTCCTCCCATCGCCGTAGCTCCACCCGTGGCCGCGCTTCCACCCGATCCCCCGTGACCACCTGCACTCGATCCACCGGAGTCGCCGGAGCCGCCAGAATCCGATGGGACCCGGGTGTTCGCCGTGGGCCGACAAGCCGCGATTCCGCAAAATGTGACGAGAGCTGCTGTCCAGACCGGAGCCTGCAGGATTCGACGAGGAAACATCATGTCGTGTAATCCCAAGTGGGGTGGGTCATTTCCTGATTGTGAGAACATCTAACCCTGCCTGATCGTGCATGAAAAATCTAGAGTCACCGCCGCTCGCGGGGTGCCAAACTGATTTGGGGGGTCAGCCCACGCAACGCCTGAGGCCCGGGACCGATGACGTCTAAGGGGCGCCGCCGGGCCGAGGGCCCGGATCCTTCAGAGGGGCGGCGCCGGGCCGAGGGCCCGGATCCTTCAGAGGTGAAACGTGGCAGCCCCTTGTATCTTACGGGGGACTGGCTCGCTCTCGCTCGCAGTCCCCCGGTCCCCCCTCGCTTCGCCCAGCAAAGCTGGGCTACGCTCGCCCCCAAAGGCGAAGGAGCACGACGAGATTCAACGGCACGACAGACCGATGCTCACCCCGCCTCGCTGCGCTCGGCGACGTCTCCGCCCGTTGGGCGCTTCGGGACCTGCACGCCCTACCCCTGCCCCCGCGGCTTCGCCGCGCCCTCGCCCGCTACGCTCCGCTGCCCGGGGCGAGGTGGTTTCAGGTCAGGAAGCCAGGAAAGCAGGAAGAAAGAGTTGAAATCAAGTGCGTCATTGCCTGCCAACGGCCACACCACCCCTTCCTGGCTTCCTTAGAGACCTCCTTTTGCGCGCAATCGCGTAGGCTTTCGCGCATGGCCGCGCGGGCGCTCGAACGATTCCATCCACTGATTCGCCGGTGGTTCGAAAGCCGTTTCGCGGCGCCCACGGATGCGCAGGTGCAGGCCTGGCCCGTCATCGCGCGGGGCGAGCACGTACTGGTCAGCGCCCCCACCGGCAGCGGCAAGACCCTGACCGCGTTTCTGTTCGCCATCGACAGCTTGGTCACCAGCCGGTGGACTTGCGGAGGCGTTCGGGCTCTCTACTTGTCGCCGCTCAAGGCGCTGAACAGCGACGTGCGCCTCAACCTGATCGCGCCGCTGACCGAGCTGCGCGCCCTGTTCGAGCAAGAGCATTGTGCGTTTCCACCCATCCGCGTGCTGACCCGCTCGGGCGACACGCCCGACGACGAGCGCCGCGCGATGCTGCGCCACCCGCCCGAGATCCTCATCACCACGCCCGAGAGCTTGAACCTCATGCTCACGGGCAAGCAGAGCCGACAGCTTTTCGGCGGGCTCGAGACGGTCATCCTCGACGAGATCCACGCCTTGGCCGGCAGCAAGCGCGGCACGTACATGATGTCGGCAGTCGAGCGATTGGGCTTCTCCTCTGGCAATCTCCAGCGCATTGCTCTTTCGGCCACGGTGCGACCGGCGGAGACCGTCGCGGCTTGGATGGCCGGGTTCGAGATCGTCGAGCCAGGCCCGGATGCCCGCTACCGGCCGCGCCCCGTGCAGATCGTGCAGGCCGCGGATCGACGTTCGATTGCGCTCACCGTACGCGCGCCGGAGGTGGAGATGGTCCGCGGCCCGGACTCCGCGGATCTGTGGTGGCAGGCGCTGGCCGGCGAGGTGAAGAAGATCGTCGCGCAAAATCGCTCCACCCTGATCTTCGCCAACAGCCGGCGCACGGTGGAGAAGATCGCGCGCCTGCTCAACGACGGCGAGAGCGAGCCCATCGCCTATTCCCACCACGGGTCGCTTTCGCGCGAGATCCGCCTTGATGTCGAAGAGCGCATGAGAGAGGGCCGTCTGCGCGCGGTGGTGGCCACGGGATCGCTCGAGCTCGGCATCGATATCGGTTCCGTCGATGAAGTGATCCTGGTCGGCACGCCTCCCTCGGTGGCGCAGTCGCTCCAACGCATCGGCCGCGCCGACCACCACGTAGGCGGCACCAGCAAGGCCAGCCTCTTCGTGCTGCACGGTCTCGACGGTGCGCAAGCGGCATCCATGGAAGCCATGGTCGGGCGAGCGGACGTGGAAAGGATCCAGCCCATCCGCAACCCTCTCGACGTGCTGGCCCAGGTGCTGCTGTCCATGGGATGCAACACCGTCTGGGATCTCGACCAGCTCTTCGCCTTCGTGCGCACCATCGCCGCCTACCACGAGCTCCCGCGTCGGCATTTCGACCTGGTCATCGCCATGTTGGCCGGCCGGTACGCCGACGTGCCCATTCGCGAGCTCCGCCAGCGGGCGCTCGTGGACCGGGCCAAGAACACCTTCACCACCCGCGCGGGAACCGAATTCATGCTCTACCAATCGGGCGGCACCATCCCCGATCGCGGCTACTACCATCTGCGTCTCTCCGACAGCAAAGCCGTGATCGGCGAGCTCGACGAGGAGTTCGTGTGGGAGCGCAGGCTGGGCGATCAATTCAGCCTGGGCACGCAGGCCTGGCGTATCTTGAACATCACCCACAACGACGTCGAGGTCGGACCCGCGGATGCGCACGGTCCCATGATTCCATTCTGGAAAGCCGAGGAGCAGAATCGCTCCACCCAGGCCTCGTTCGCGCTGCTCGACTTCTTCGATGCTTGCGAGCAGCGCCTCGATACGCCCGATTTCGCCGACGAGCTTGGCAGAGACCACGGCATGGACGCGGCCAGCGCGCGCAGCCTGGCGAGCTTCCTCGCCCGCCAGCGCGAGGTCTCGCGGGCGCCCCTGCCCGGCCGACAGCGCGTGCTCGTCGAGTGCGGCAAGGATCCCTCGGCGCCGACGGAGCTTCAACAAGTGGTGCTGCACACCTTCTGGGGGGGCAAGGTCAACCGGCCCCTTGCCATCGCGCTGGCGGAAGCGTGGCAGCGCGAACACGGCAGCCCGCTCGACGCCTTTGCCAGCAACGACCACATTCTGCTCACGCTGCCCGAGGGAATCGACCCGGTCGGGGTGTTCGAGCCGGTTCCGGCGCGGGCACTCGACGGGCTCCTGCGCGCGGGTCTGGAAAAGACCGCCCTCTTCGGCGCGCGCTTCCGCGAGAATGCCAGCCGGGCGCTTCTGCTCCCGCGCGGGGACGCCAGGAAACGCTACCCGCTGTGGCTCAACCGCCTGCGTTCGAAGAAGCTGCTCGCGTCCGTCCTGCGCTTCGAGGACTTTCCCATCGTGCTCGAAACCTGGCGCGACCTGCTGGAGGACGAATTCGAGATTCAAACCCTGGCGGGCCTGCTCGACGACATCGCGCAAAAGCGCATCGCCCTGCACGTGACCCGGCCGACCCACCCGACGCCATTCACCAGCGGCATCGTCTTTCACCAGACCAACTACCACATGTACCTCGACGATGCGCCGACCTCGGGCGCGCGTTCGAACCTGGCGGACGGGCTTTTTCGCGATCTCTTCCACAGCGCGAGCGCCTACCCCGCCGTGCCAGCGCAACTCGCGGCCGCGTTCACGGGCAAGCTCCTGCGCACCCATCCCGGCTACCAGCCGACCACGCGCGAGGAGATCTTGCTCGCCGTGCGCGAGATCGTCCTGACGCCGCTCGCGACCGTCGATCTGTGGCTTGCCGCGCTTCCGCCCGACGAGCAGGCCGCCGCGAACGAAGATCCGCTTGCCGCGCTCCTTGCCTATACCCTTCCCGGGGCCGGAGAGGAGCTGGTGTCCGACCTAGGGGATGTGCCGCGCATTCTCGCTTTGCGTGGCATTGGCGTCGACGATCTTCGCACGCTGCGCCCGCTGCTCGGCGGATCGACCGAGCGGGCCTTCGCGTATCTGCGGGCCCATCCCCATGGCACGGATTCCGAATCCCCGGCCGCGCTGGTCGGCGAGTATCTGCGTGCTCGCGCAGCGGTCTCCGCCGACGAGATTTCCGCCGCCCTGGGTTTCGACGGCGCGGCATTGCCCCCGCTGCTCGACGAGCTGCATCGAGACCGAAAGCATCGTCGCCGGGCAGATGATCGAAGGACGAACCGAGCACACCTTCTGCGACGCCGACAATGCCGAGCGCTTGCTCCGACTGCATCGAGCGGCTCGGCGCGCGTCCGCCGAACAGGCGCTCCGCCCGCGGCCCATGGAGGATCTGCCGCATTTCTTCAACGAATGGCAGGGTCTCGGCCGACAAGGCGGGGACCTCGAGGCGCTGCAAGGCGCGCTCGACCGCCTGTTCGGCTTTCCCCTGTCCGCCGAGCTGTGGGAAGAGGCCGTGCTGCCGAGCCGACTCACACCGTACTACCCGTCGTGGCTCGACACGCTCTTCCAGTCTTACGGTTTGATGTGGTTCGGCTGCGGGAAAGAGAAGGTCTCCTTCGCCTTTCCTGGCGATCGAGAGCTCTTCCTGGACGGACCCGAATCCGAGGTTGAGGACGACGATCAGCCGGAATCCGTGCTGGTGCGCCGACTGAAGGAATCGGAGCGCGGTCTCGGCTTCTTCGATCTGGCGACGGCGACGGGACTCGGCACGGCCCCGCTGGCCGAAATGCTGTGGGATCTGGCGTGGCGGGGACGCGCGGCCACGGACAACTATGAAACCGTTCGACGGGGTATCTCGAGCAACTTCGCGCCCGAGGAGGTGAAGCAGACGGGAGCCGGGGGGCGCGGCGGCTTTCGCCGCTGGGAGCGCTCGCGACCCAGCGCCGGCGCTTGGCGCCTGTTGCAAGGCAGGCAGGATCGAAGTCCAGTCGAAAACGCGGAGCTGGAGAAGGAACGCGCACGCCTGGTGCTCGCCCGCTACGGGGTGGTTTTTCGCGAGCGGCTCGAACACGAATCGCCGCTCTTGCGCTGGGCCAGGCTCTTCCGTGCCCTGCGCCTGCTCGAGCTGTCGGGCGAGATCGTTTCTGGGCACTTCTTCGAGGGCATTCCCGGTATTCAATTTGCGACCCACGAGGCCATTCGCCGCTTGGCCGAGCCGCTGCCAAGCGAGCGCATCTATTGCGTGAATGCGTGCGATCCGGCCTCGCTGTGCGGCCTCGG
Source organism: uncultured delta proteobacterium (assembly GCA_963824555.1). Taxonomy (GTDB): domain Bacteria; phylum Myxococcota_A; class Polyangia; order Fen-1088; family Fen-1088; genus Fen-1118. Next base: position 209,963 of record CAWGPW010000037.1, read on the forward strand.
CGTGGGCGGATTCTCTCCCGAGCTTCCGCGACGCGTTTCGAGCAACTGGATGGTGTTTCAGGGCACGCAACTGGTGCTGGTGCTACAGAAGAACGGCAAGGAATTGTCGGCTCTCGTCGGGCCGAACGACGCCTCCCTCGAACCCGCGCTGGCAGTCTACCGCTTCTTCCTTCGTCGCGAGACCTCTGCCATGTCTTCGGTGACCGTGGAGACCGTCAATGGCATGAATGCCGGCGCCTCTCCCTTCGCCGATGCACTGCGGGCGGCGGGCTTTGCCAACGACTACCGCGGGATGATCCTGTGGAAACGCTGACCTCCCCGTCCGCGCTACAACGCGCGCTCCTGGCCTTCTACGACAAGCACGCACGCGATCTGCCTTGGCGCCGAACGAGCGACCCCTACGCCATCTGGATTTCCGAGGTCATGCTCCAACAAACCCAGGTGCAGACCGTGATTCCGCGCTTCGTCGAGTTCCTGCGGCGGTTTCCAACCGTTGTGGCCCTGGCCGCCGTCGACGAGCGCACGGTGTGCGAGGCATGGGCCGGCCTTGGCTACTACCGCCGCGCACGCAACCTGCACAAGGCCGCGCGCATGATGGTGGCCGAGTGGCGCGGCGAAATACCCGACACCGAATCGACGCTGAGGCAATTGCCCGGCATCGGCGCGTACACGGCCGCCGCCATCGCCTCCATCGCCTTCGCCGAGAGAACGCCCGCGGTCGATGGGAATCTCGTGCGCGTGCTCGCACGCGTGCATGCCCTGCCCGGCCGGGCCGACGAGCGCGCCCTGACCCTCGCGGTGCGGGAGCAGGCGCGGTCCCTCGTGGATTGCGGCCAACCCGGAGAGATCAATCAAGCCCTCATGGATATCGGCGCGACCCTGTGCCGACCGGAAAATCCCGCTTGCCGAGAATGCCCGTTGCGCCGAGCCTGCCTGGCGTTCAAACAGGGAGCGCCGACGGCGTATCCGGGCGGTAAGGTGAGGGCCACACGCAAATCCCTGCCCATCGCCTTCGCTTGGATAGAGCACGAGGGCGCCTTGCTGCTCGAACAGCGCCCTCTCGAAGGGCTGTGGGCCGGCCTGTGGGAATTGCCCAGTGCAAGTGGCGCGCGTGCCAAGCGGTCGCTAGAGCAGCGCCTGGAACAAACCTTGGGCAAGCCGTTGGCGCGCATTTTCCACGAGCTGACCCACCGTGGGGTGACGGCCAGCGTTTACCGCGCAACCGCGAAGCCACGACCGGGACAGCGGTGGTGGAGGGAGCCGCTTGGCGCACCCTTGTCCTCGCTGGCGCGCAAGGCGATCGTGGCCGTCAGACAGCGACGGCCGCAAAAAAGACAGGCTACTTGAGATACGCCGCGAGGCCAGTCGGCCATTCGCTATTCCACCACCACCACCCGAGTCCGCTCCCGGCCCATCCGCAGCTGCGCCTCGCAGGCACCGAGAAGCAGGCCCTCTCTGCGGGCTCAGCAGAGCTGCGTACGCGGACATTCCCGAGTTTTGTGTACGCAACATCGGCACCCTCAAAATCATTCAGTTTTCTTCCCGCGCGGCCCCGGGACCGGAGAATTCTCCGACGATGATGTCCGTCCCTTCGCCAGGACCGCGTACGCGCCGCACCTACGACCATCGCCTGCGCGAGCACGTCGTGCGCGCGGGTGCCAGGTCTCTGGGGCACGGCCTCGCCATCCCACGTTCCACGGTCTCGACCTGGCAGCGGCGCGGCCTCCGCCCAGTCGTCACCGTCGAGATCATCGATAAGAACCGACCACAACTTCTCGAGTCCATCGCCAGGCTCGACCGGCGAGCCCGAGTTCTCGCCGCCGTCGTTCGACTTCTGCTGGCTTTGCTTCGAGTGTCCGAGCTCAACCTCGACGGCCGACGCTTGCCTGAGGGCGCCGCCAAGGCGGACATCCTCCGCTCCATCGAGAGTGCCCGACCTTGGCTGGCCCTTACCTTGGTCCTCCGGGTTCTCCGCCTCGAACCGGCTCGTTACCATGCCTGGCGCCACGCCTCGGCAGCCTGTGCCCTCGACGATCGCCCTTCGTGTCCCCGCACCAGCCCCGGCCAGCTCACCGTCGCCGAGGTCGCCACGGTGAAGACCATGGTTCTCGCGCCCGAGCATCGCCACATGCCGCTGCGTACCCTCGCGCTCTACGCCCAACGGCTCGGCAAGGTCTTCGCCTCGGTCACCACCTGGGCCAAGCTCGTCCGCGAGCACGGCTGGCGGCGTCCGCGCCACCGCCTTCATCCGCTGAAGCCCACCGTCGGCGTACGCGCCGCGCAGCCCAACGAAGCCTGGCACGTCGACACGACCGTCATCAAGCTGGTCGACGGGACACGGGCGTATATCCATGCGGCCATCGACAACTTCTCTCGGAAGATCCTGGCGTGGACCGTGGCTGCGCGATTGGAGCCGACGAGCACGTGCCAGGTACTGCTCGCCGCCAGCAAGCATCTCGTCTCTGCCGGACGACCAGTGCTCTACGCCGACTCTGGTATCGAGAACGTCAACGGCGTCGTGGACGCCACGTTGTTCAGCGCGTGTCTCGAGCGGGTGCTCGCCCAGGTAGATGTCACCTTCTCGAACTCGATGATCGAGGCGTTCTGGCGTTCCTTGAAGCACCAGTGGCTTTACCTCAACTCCCTCGACTCGATTGAGAAGCTCCGCAGCCTCATGGAATTCTTCATCGAGCAGCACAACGCCCACATGCCCCATTCGGCCTTCGCCGGCCAGACCCCGGACGAGATGTATTTCGGCACGGCGGTCGACCTGCCGGCGCAACTGGCAGCGGCCCGGAACAAGGCACGGGCGGAACGCCTCGCAGCGAACCGGGCGATGACTTGTGACCAGTGCAGCGGTCAGCCAGCCAGCTCTCCCGCATCCCAGATTCCCCCATGATTTCAGCACTGCCGCTGTTGCGTACGCTTTTCTACGGAAGGTCCGCGCACACAGCTGGGGTGAACCTCGTGGGGGCAGTGACGCAACCTCGCCTGGCAGCTCATCCATTTCGGCAAAGGAAGCATCTGCCCGCAGTCATGCCCCGCAGGTAAACCGGCTTTGCCGAGTCCTCTTTTGCGTGGCAGGGTCTTCTTCGTTCATCACTTCATCAGTTCATCAGAAGGGAGGATTGCCAATGATTTGCGTGTTTGGAGCTTCTGGAAATACGGGCCGGGCTGCCGCGGCGGCCCTGCTCAAGAGTGGAAAGAAAGTTCGCGTGGTGGGCCGGCAGCGCGAGAAACTGGCCACCTTGGCCCAAGCTGGCGCGGAGAGCTGCGTGGGCGACATCGAAAGCGCGGGCTTCGTGCGCGAGGCGCTGTCGGGCGCCGAAGCCGCTTACGTGCTGATTCCGCCCAACATGGCGACCGACGATTTTCGCGCCTATCAGAACCGCGTCGTCGAGACCCTGGCGAGCGGCATCGAAGCAGCCAAGGTGCGCCACGTTGCGCTGCTCAGCAGCCAGGGCGCACACCACAGCGCGGGAACCGGGCCCATCGTCGGGCTCCACCACTTCGAAGAACGGTTGAAGAAGATCGCCGGGCTGAACGCGCTCTTCGTGCGCGCCGGCTTCTTCATGGAGAACGTCTTCATGGGCATGGGCAGCATCAAAGCCCAGGGCATCTACACGGGCCCCATGCCCGCGGACGCCGCCGTTCCCATGATCGCATCGTCCGACATCGGAACCTACACCGGTGCCCGACTCGGACGCCTCGACTTTACCGGCGCCAGCGCCGTACACCTCATCGGTCCCAAGGCCGTCACCCAGACCGAGCTCGTGACCATCCTGGGGCAAGCCGTCGGCAAGCCGATTCGCTACGTGCAGGTCTCCTTGTCCGACGTGGAGCAGGGAATGAAGCAGGCGGGCCTCAAGCCATCCTTGGTTTCCACATACTTGGAGATGTACCAGGGGGCAGGCAAAGGCCTCGTCGCGCCGGAAGAAGGCGGCGTGGTGCTGCCCATGGCGACCACGTTCGAAACCTTCGCCAAGCAGGTGTTCGCGCCCGCCTATCGAGCGTAGCCACGCGTTTTCACCCGCGCAGCTTGGCCACCATGGCGGCAAACTCGGGCGGCGGCGGCACCGTAAAATGCAGCCGCTCGCCCGTGACCGGGTGAGCGAAACCGAGCGTCGCCGCGTGCAGCAGCAGACGATCCGAGGGAACGGGCTTGCCGCCCCTGCGCAAGAGATCGCGGATGTAGACCGTCTCGCCCACCAGGGGATGGCCCTGTTCGGAAAGGTGGATCCGAATCTGGTGCGTGCGTCCGGTCCGCAGGCGCACCCGGCACAGCGTGGCCCCGCGCAGGCTTTCGATGACCTCGACGTCGGTGATGGCGTGCTGCCCGTCGCCGAAGCGGCGCGCGCTGCCGCGCAACCCATCGCCGCGGTTCTCGATCAAGCGCGATTCGATGCGGCCGGCCCGCACCTGCCCCTGCGCCACCGCGGTGTACTCGCGCTCGGCCAGGTGCTCCTTGAAAATCTTGTGCAGCCCGCGCTCGGCCAATTTGGTCTTGGCAAAACAAACCAAGCCCGAGGTGTCCTTGTCGATCCTGTGAACGGTGTATAGGGGCGTGGCCGTGGCGCGCTTGCCCTGCCTGCGCCAGGCTTCGCGGATGAGGTCGAGAGCACTGCCACTTTCCTTGCGTTCGTAGGGCACGGTGGACACGCCCTCGGGCTTCTCGATCACGATGAGGTGTCCGTCCTCGAAGACGATGCGAAAACCCGGACGTTCCACGCGCCGCCGTGGATCGGGCTTGCCCATGTTCCAGGCCACGCTCTCGTCGCCGTCCAAGCGGTGGGCGGGCTCGCTCACGCGCTCGCCGTTCACCGTCACTTTCCCCGACGCGCACAGCTCGCGCACCTGACGCCAGCTCTGGTCCGGCAGGTGCGCGCGCAAGGCCGCGGCCAGGGTGATGGCCGGGGAAGCCTTGAATTCGCCCCGGCCGCCGAGCGCACGCGTCGCCTCCGTCATTCGGTCATTCCGTGGTTCAAGCTGCCATTTCTGCCACCACGGCTGCCGATTGGCCAGCGGGCTTCCAGCTGGTATAGACAAACGTCATGGACGCCGCCCCATCGTTTGTCGACGAGCTTCGCGCATTCGTGGCCGAGCGCGACTGGAGTCAGTTCCATGATCCCAAGAACCTGGCCATGCTGCTGGCCTCGGAGGCCGGCGAGCTTCTGGCCGAATACCGCTGGGTGCGCAACGACCAGGCCGACGCCTTCTCGCGTGAACCCGAGGCCCGCCAGCGCATCGCCAACGAGATTGGCGACGTCGGCATCGCGCTCATGCTGCTCTGTGACCGCACTGGGATCGATCTGCAGGTGGCCATGCGCGACAAGCTGGCGAGAAACCGAAGTCGCTATCCCGTGGAACAGTCGAGGGGCCGGGCCACCCGGCCGGTGGGCTGAGCGCAAGCTGCGATTGGTCATCGTGACGAACCTGGCACCCTTCTTGAAGACTGGGAGTATGCTTCCATCAACCGTAAGGAGTTACAAATGAGGTCATCCGCGATGACTCGCAGATTCCGCGACTTTTCCTTCATGACTCTCGCCGGGGCATCTGTGCTGGTTTTTCACAGTGCCGCGTTTGCGCAACAGGCGGAGCCGGCAGCCAAGGACGCCGCGGCAACCAAGCCCGAGGCGACCAAGCCCGAACAGGGCGCCGAAGCCACGACCAAGCAGCAGCCGGCCGAGGAACTCCCACCCGGGTACGGCCCACCGCCCGGCTATGGTCATGGACCGCCAGCGCCACCCGCGCCGCCGCCAGGCTATCCGCCGCAGGGATACGGTCCCTATTACCATGACTACTATGGACCGCCTGGGTACCCGCCGCCACCACCGCCGCGCTTCTACCGACCACGCTACTACCAGCCCGCGCCCCCGATGCGCTACTACCCGGAGCCCGAGACCTACCGTCCGTTCTTCTTCGGTTTCGGCCTGGGCGTCGGCGGAGTCGGCATCATCTTCAATGACACCAGCCAGAATAGCAACGCTTCCCGCGCGGGCCTCGGCTACAACTTGCGCTTCGGCTTCGGGGTTTCACCCCGCTGGTCGATCCTTTTGTCCGCAGATGGCGCGCAAGCCTATTTTTACGGCTCCAGCGTAACCGAAACCGCGTGGACCATCGGCCCGCAGGTGTTCATCACGCGCCAGCTCTACGCCCGGGCTGGCGTGGGTGCGGCGACCTACTCGGAGGATTCCGGCTTCTGTAACGCCTACGACGCCTACGGAGACTGCTACAGCAGTGGCGCAAGCGATTCGGGCATGGCCGGGACCGCGGCCATCGGGTTCGAGTTCATGCAGCACTACCATACGTCGCTGGCCCTCGAAGCCGCGGGCACCATCGGCTATTTCCCCAACAAAGATAAAGTGAGCACGTTCGGATTAAACTTCGTGCTCAATCTGTTCTAGTCTTGAGGGGTGACGCACAGACTGGTCCCTCGGTTCCCTCCAAACCCGGAATCCTCCTTGCGCCACCCCCCAGGACGACGCCTGGCGCGCCCATTTCTGCTGGGCGCCGTCCTTTTGTTCGGCGGCTGCATGGGGCATGCGCCGCAGCCCCCCGCGCTCGAAGGCTGCGGCTCGGACAAGGACTGCAAGCTCGACCGCGTGTGCGAAGCCAACCGCTGCGTGTGGCCGCAGCGACCTGCCGAGGTGTCGAAGCCCGCACGCCCGGCGGCCCCAGTCGGTGCGACGCCGGAAGTCAGGCCCGCCGGTCCGCCCGCGCAAGGCATGTTCCGCTTCGATCCCCGCCATCGCGGCCGTTCGCCTTTCCTCTTGCCCAAGCAGAAACCCGACATCCTGTGGACCCTGGAGACCCCCGCGCCCGTGACCTCGTCACCGACGGTTTCGGCCGATGGCCACGTGCTGGTGGGCAGTCACAGCGGCAAGGTCGTCGCGCTCAGCAGCGAGGGCAAGCCCGCGTGGACCTTCGTGGCCGCCGATCTCGTATGGAGCACGCCCGCCATCGCCGCCGACGGCACCGTGTACATCGGCTCTGACGACGACAACCTGTACGCCCTGGAAGGCAAGACCGGCAAGCTCCTGTGGAAGTACCGCGTGGGCACCTGCCAGCAGAACGTCGGCATCGGACCCGAAGCCACACGTTGCGACGTGGACGCGGGTCCCACGATCGGCCCCGATGGCGCCCTTTACACCGGTGGCGACGGCATCTACGCCATCAACCCGAACGGCAGTCTGCGCTGGCGCTTCGCCACCGGCGGCCACGTGTCAAGCACGCCCGCCCTGGCCGCCGACGGAACCGTGTACGCCGGCAGCCAGGACAACAGCATCTATGCCATCAGTCCAGACGGCCGACGGCAGTGGGAGTTCCGCGCCCGCGACGACGTGGATTCGAGCCCGGCCATCGAGGAGGACGGCACCATCTACGTCGGCTCCGACGACAACCGCCTCTACGCCCTGAGCCCGCAAGGACAGCTACTGTGGGCCTTCACCACCGGCGACGACGTGCGTGCGTCGCCCGCCATCGGGCACGACGGCACCGTGTACATCGGCTCCTACGACGGCCTTCTGTACGCGATTCGCCGCGACGGCACCCTCTCGTGGGCCTTCCGGACCGGCGACCGGATCCAGTCCTCGGCGCTCGTCGACGCCAGCGGCGCCATCCTGGTCGGCTCGCAAGACGACCGCCTGTACGCCATCGAGCCCGACGGCAAATTGCGTTGGTCGGTCGAGCTTGGCGGCGACGTGGACAGCTCGCCCATCATGGCCCCCGACGGCACCATCTACGTTGGCTGCGACGACGGCAAGCTGTACGCCCTGCGCGGCAAGTAGCGAGCCATGCGCTACAGCAGCTGCCCGCGAACCCAGGTCATCAGATCGGCGCTACCCGGGGTGGGCGCCACCGTGCTCGGCAGGTAACGCAGCAGCCAGTGCATGGTCCACACCAGCGTGCCGCCCGCGGGGATCGACTGGTAAAGCCCCTGCTGCTCGAACTCCTCGTAGGTATTGCTTTGGTCGACGTAGATCTCGACCTCGCGCTCGGTCGGGTTCACGGTTTCATCGGACGCGGGGGTGTCGGTCCACTGCTTGATCAAGATCGGACTCATCGCGCCCGACGCGCAGGTTTTCTGCAGCCCGGTCCCGCAGACGATGTGGGCCGCCCAGCCTTCCAGGCCATCGGCGCCGCCCTTCACGTTCGAGGTGTAGCTCGCCGCATTGTCATTGAACCAGACCGCTCCTTGCGAGGTGGTGACGGGAAGGATGCTGAAGCTGGCGTCCCCTTGCTTGATCCAATCATCCCCGTTGGGGAAGAACGAGAGCCCGCCGGGATAGACGCGTGTGATCTCCCAGGGCGCGTTCGACACCGCGGTCGAGTTGGTGTTGTGGATGGTGTACTCGAGGGTGATCGCTTGGTTGTCGACGTTGCCCCAGTAGCGTTTGGAAATGGAGATTTTGTCGGTCGACCCGACCGGCCCGGTCATGGTCAAAATGTTGTCTTTCGAGCTCGGCGTGTACGCCGTGCCATCCGCCATCTCGGTCGGAGGCGGCCAGTGCCCGCTCGTGTACCAGTCGCTCTGCGGGCTGGTCCAGAACACGGAGCCATTGCTGGCCGAGTTCTTGACGACGATATCCGTGCCGTCGATGGTGAGCGAGGAGACCATGCCGGTCGAGGAGGCGTCCACCGCCAAAACCACCGTACCGAGGGTGATGGTCCACATATTCGACCCGTTGTTGTTGGTCACGGTGGCGGTCGCGGCGAAGGGATCGGCGCACTTGCCCGAGGCGCAGCTTCCGCCGAGGCAGTCGCCGTCCACCTTGCAGCTTTGTCCCGCGCCGCACTTCGGGCAGGTCGAGCCGCCGCAGTCGGTGTCGGTTTCATCGCCGTTCGTCGTGCTGTCCGTGCAACTGATGCCACCACCGACCTCGCCGCCCGAGTCGTCGTTCGACGTGACCGTGTCGCCGCCACCGTCTTGATCGCTCGGGTTGCCGCCGGTTCCACCATCGCGGGACGAGGTCCCGCCGGTGCCACTTCCTCCGGCGCCGCCCGTCGCCGCCCCGCCACTGCCAGCGCCGCCCGTGGAGCCGGAAGTCCCGCCGACCGCCGTGGCGGATGTGCCGCCGCCGCCGCTCGCGCTCGAGTTGCCGCCGCTGCCACCGCTCGCCTTCGTCGCGCCGCCGGTCCCGCCACCCTGACTGCTGCCACCCGCGCCACCGCTGCCCGACGGTGGCGGGCTGGAAGACGATGTGCATCCGAGTGGCAACGCCGACAAGATCAGGAACGCGAACGATAGACGAAGGCTGGTCCTCTGCATGGCGAACTCCAAGAGCCGTTGAGCCCCGTTGAGCCCCGTTGAGCCCCGTGCAGTATACCGCGCACCCGGACATGCCGGACGTTTCTTTTCCCCAGGTGCCGGAGCGGGCGGCACCCTTCAGCTTCGGGCCGGCCGCGGAACAACGAGATCCCGGCCGGGCGGCGACCCTGCGCGAAGCAAGGGTGGCCTTTATCGTCGCAGCGCCGGTAGCGGAGTCGCCGAGGACGTGTATGATCGCGAAAACTTATGACTACATCAAGCGAAAGTCCGACGGCGCGAATCGTCTCGGGCCGGATCAAGCTTCACCCCGACGGCTATGGTTTCGTGGTTCCGGACGATCGTTCCGAAGACATCCACGTTAGCGTCCGCAACCGCGGCTCGGCCATGGACAGCGACCGTGTCGAGGTCGACTGGTGGGTCGGTGGGCGTGGGCTCGAAGGCCGCGTGACCCGAGTCCTCGAACGCGGGCGCGGAAAGATCACCGGCCAGCTCGCGGGGCACGGCAACAGCGTGCGCTTCGAGCCCGACGACGCGCGTATCCCGTCGCAAGTCGTGGTGCGCGGCGGAATCAGTGCCCGCCCCGGCCAATCCGTGGTCGCCGAGATCGTCGGCTATCCCGAATCACCCCAGGCGCCCATCGAGGTCATGCTGCTCAAGGTTCTGGGCAGCCCCGACGACCCACGCACCGAGGTCGAGAAGACCCTGGCTTGCGCCGACATCTCCGAGGAGTTCCCGGCCGCGGTGGTCAGCGAGGTCGGCCGAATTCCGAGCGTCGTGCAGCCAGCGGATTTCCACGACCGGGCCGACTTGCGCAAGGTGCCCTTCACCACCATCGATCCCGAAACCGCGCGCGACTTCGATGACGCCGTGGCCCTGGAAGAGCTTCCCCGCGGCGGGCATCGCCTGTGGGTCGCGGTGGCCGACGTTTCCCACTACTTGCGCGAGGGCACCGCCCTCGACCACGAGGCCCAGGCGCGCGGCGTAAGCGTGTACCTGCCGAATCGTGCCATCCCCATGCTGCCCGAGGCACTGTCCGGGCACTTGTGCTCGCTGATTCCCGGCGAGGATCGCCTGGCCATGGTGGTGCGCATCGACTATGACCGCAGCCTGACCATCACCGAGGTGGACTTCTGCGCGGCGGTCATTCACTCGCACGGCCGCCTCGACTATCCTGGCGTGGCGGCGGCCCTGGCTGGCGATGTTCGCGGCAAGCGCAAACACTACGAACCTTTCTTGCCCAGCCTGCGCGCCATGGATGCCCTGGCCCGCAAGCTACGCCAGCGCCGGCAAGAGCGCGGGGCCTTGGATTTGGATCTGCCCCAGGTCGTGGTCGAGCTGGACCACGACGATCCGGCCCTGGTGCGCGATGTGCGCCGCGCCCGCCGCGATCCGGGCGAGCGCCAGGCCTACGCCATGATCGAGGAATGCATGCTCGCGGCCAACGAGGCCGTGGGCGACAGCTTCCGCGATCGCAACGAGGACACCGCCTGGCGCGTTCACGAAGTTCCCGATGAAGAAAAGGTGGCCGCCTTCGCCGTGGTGGCCGAGCGCTACGGGATCAAGTTCGACCCGGCCGAGGCTGCGACGCCGCTCGGGCTGGCCGCGGTCCTCAAGCGCTTGCGCGGACACCCGGCGGAAAAGCCGCTGTCCTTTCTCCTCCTGCGCGCGCTCAAGCAGGCCACCTACGATGTGGTCAACGTGGGCCACTTCGGCCTGGCCTCGCCCGCGTACTTGCACTTTACCTCGCCCATTCGCCGCTATCCCGACGTCATCGTGCACCGACTGCTCAAGCACCGCCTGGCCAGCCTGGGCAAACCCGCGGGTGGCTTTCCGCCCATGGCCGCCACGGACATGCCAGCCAGCGAGATCCTACAACGGGCCTCCACCCACGCCTCGTTCTGCGAGCGCAAGGCCATGGAAGTCGAACGCGAGGTGGTGGATCTCTACCGCGCCTTCTTCATGCGCGATCGGGTGGGCGACATCCTCGAGGGTTCGATCACCGGCGTCACATCCTTCGGCATCTTCGTGGTCATGGACGAGCCCTTCGTCGAGGGCCTGGTGCGCACCGACTACCTGGCGCCCGACGATTTCTACGACTTCGACGACATCGCGTGTCGCCTCATCGGCCGCAGAAGCGGCAAGAGCTTTTCCCTCGGCGATCGCGTGAAGGTCGAGGTGCTACAAGTCAGTGTGGCCCGCCGACGCATCGAACTGCGCCTCGCTGGCGCAACCGCACACGAGCCGCGTGGCAAGCGACATGACAAGAAACACGGACCCCGGGACAAGGCCAAACCTGGCCGTCAGGAACGCCGCCAGAAGATTCGCGGACCGAACCGCCAGCGAAGCAAGGCGCGAAAGTAGCCGTGCTCGCCAAGCCGGTGCCCAGCCGCCCGCCCACGGGCGCGAACGCAACCGCGATCCTGGAATCGTGGCTGCCCGAGGTCTTCTCCTCGGCGGGCAGGGCCATGGAAGGTACCTCGCCACGTCTTCGTCTTTCCTTGTCCGGCCCGGAGGGCGGCGAATGGGATCTGCAGATCGCAGATGGAATATTCCACGCCACACGCTGCACGCGAACCATCGGTCCCCGTCGCGATGATCCCGACATCTGGATCCGACAGGCCGCCGGCGATTTCCTCGCGGTGATCTTCCCCAGCGAGGATCTCTTCGAGCTCATGCCGGCCACCGTCGACGTGGTGGAGCTGCTTCGCCCGGACTCGCAGGAAATGGAGCTCCTGGAAAAACTCGATGGTCGCATCAAGTTCGAGCTCGAAGGCCGGCGGCGCCGACGCTGGTCCGTGGACGCGTCCTTCGGCCAGGCGGGCATGCTGGCGGGCCGGCCGCGCACCACCGTGAATATCGACGCCGGCACCTGCGAGAAGCTGGCCGCGCGCTCCCTGAACCCGCTGCAGGCCCTGCTCGCCGGCCGCCTGCGCGTCGACGGCGACAAGACCTTCGCCATGCAGGTGCTCATGCTGCTGGCGATGCGAATCGGCGGGTGAAGCCGTTACTATGCGCGTACGGATTGCGGCCAAGCTGGCCCAATAGGGGTGCCCAATAGGGGTGCCCAATAGGAGTCCGCTTGCCCAAGACCCGTCCCGCGGCGCCAATCCAAGGTCCAAGAACCCAGACGCCAGGACCCTCGCGAGCCCAACACTGCGAAATCACATGGGCCCAGCCCCACCCCATGGGTCATCCTTCCCGTGCATCGCAAACCAAAGAAAACGCCCCGGCGAGTGGATTGGACCCGCCGGGGCGTTGATTGATTGAAGCGGCTCGCAACTAGGAGCCGCGTTCAGGAATCAGGGTCCTGTTACGTCGCAGTTGTCAGCAACAAACGTAATCGATCCCCCGGCCACCGCAATATTCGTGGCCCCAGCACAGGTCGCTGATGCTGCTATTGCTGCGGGATTGGTTGCAGTGCAGTCTCTGTTCGCAAACATGTTCGCCGCAGCATTTACCGTCTGCGCAACTGGTGGTGCGGTCAAGTTGACACACAGACCGGCAAAAAGATTGGGACCGTTGCCGGTCGTGCTCTGCAGAATATTGTTTCCCGGATCGGCAGTGGTGCCCAGATCGACACCAGTAAGATCACTATCGGCGCCGGAGGAAATGATATTGACGCCATTATGAGCATTCGCTTTGAACACGCTGTTGCGAACTTGAATATTGCTGTCCGCCACAATGCGCAATCCATCCGCCGAGCTGTTGTAGGAATAGAAATGGTCGATGACACTCACGGTCGCGGATGTGCTGGCGAAGTTGACGTTATTGTTGGTGTTGTTCTTGGCCGAAACCGTGCGCACCGTCGTCCCGGTCGTGACCGTTGCGCCGCTGATGGCAAGCACCCCGGTTCCTGAAACCCCAATGCCGTAGCGGCCGTTGCTGTCGAAGTTTGTGGGAGTAGCAGTGGCGGTCGTCACGGAGATATCTGCCGTGCCGCCGGAGATGTTGAGGCCGTCGGTGCGCGCGCCAGTTACCGTGACGCCTGCACCAATGTTCACCGTACCGCCCGAGATACTGATGCCGTGGGCGGTCCCGGCGGCAGCGCCGGTGCCCGCACCTGTCACGCTGACACCGCCACTCATGGTTGTCGTGCCGCCCGAGATGTCGATGCCGTTGGCTGCAGCGTTCGTCACGGTGATGCCGGCACTCATGGTTACCGTACCGCCCGAGATGGCGAGCCCATTGGCGCCCGCGCCCGTCACGCTGACGCCGGCAAGAATATTGGCCTTGCCGAGGGTGACTTGGATGCCATCGTCACCGGTGTTCGTCACGGTGGTGTTGCCAAGGTTGACGTTGCTGCCGGCAGGCCGTAGTAACGACGATACCTGGACCAGGCGACACGTGGTTTGCACCACTGATGGTCAGGGGTGCAGCGGCGATGGGTTGAATGCCCGCGTTGTTGCCGACGAGCTTGAAGCCACCGTTACTGTCGTTGGCGCCCAAGGTGAGGGTCACCGGGCCGGTCTTGGTGGTGATGGTCACATTGGTAGGCACCTGAATGGGGAGAGTCTCGCCTGCAGCGTACAACGCCGTAGTGCCGGAGCCGCCAACGATCGTAACAGTGGTTGCTGCTGTCGGAGTGCCAATGACAGACAGGGCTTTCGTAATGGTGCGGAAGCTGCAAGCAGGCGAGGCGGTGGTTCCGGACATGCCGCTGCCGGTGGCCCCTGTATCATCGCCGTTGACCGGATCGACCAGGTAATCGGTGCCGGTGACAGCGTTGCATTGGGTGCAGGTGTTCTGCCGGCAGACGAAATTCGTGCCGTACGTCGCGCAATCGGCATCGCCGCAACAATTGCCGGCGACGCACTTGCTGCCGCAACAGAAATCGGCACTGTTGGCCGGGCATACGACGTTGTTGCTGGCACAGAGATCGCCGGTGCCGGTCGTGGGATTGGCGACACATTGGCCAGTCTTTGGCAGGCCGGTGGTCGTCGTGCAGATGGGCTTCACCGGCGCGGCCGCGTAAGTCGCATCGTTCGCACACTGCGTGTCGCTCGTGCAGTCGCCGCAAGTGTGGGCCGTGGTGGCCCCGCACACCTGCCCCACCTTGGTGGTGCCGGTGCAGTCGGCGCTGGTGTCGTGGCAATCACCGTGGACGCACAGATTGTTCACGCAGAGGGATCCCGCCCCGTAGCGCGTATCCGCAGTACACTGGGTGTCGGTGGTGCAGTCGCCACAAGCGTGCGCCACGCTGGAACCGCACAGACGGCCCGCCGAGCAGCTCGTCGAGTCGTGGCAGTCGCCCGTCGTGCAGGCACCCGCGATGCAGATGTTTCCGGCCCCGTAGGCTGTCTTGCAGGAAGCGTCGTCCGTCGCACCCGAGCATGCCTTGCAAACGCCGGCAGCGCAGAAACCTTTGCTGCCGCTTGCCAGGTTGCAGGCCGCTCCGGCGGCGCAGGCGGTGTCGATGGGTGGCTGGGTGTCTACCGGTGGTGGTTGATCCGGTTGATTGGTGTCTTTGACCCCGCTGTCGAGCGGGCACGTGTTTATACATGACCCTAGAACGCCGGTCGCCAAGCAAACGCAGGTGCCTCCGCACCCGTCGTTGAGAGGAACGGTTTCGCCAGGATTGTAGGACGTGCCGGCCCTGGTGCAGGTGGTAATCGGGGTATCAGTCGGGGGGACATCAGGCACGCTGGCATCGTAACAGGTGGTCGTGCACTGGCCGACGGTGCCAGTGCTGAGGCACTTGCAAGTGTCGGTACAGCTGCCGGACCTGACGACGGTGGCGCCGAAGCCATAGAATTCGCCGTTTTCGTAGCAGCCGCCAGCGTCCATGGCAACATCTTGCTTTGCCGTGTCGTTGCCAACATCCTTCCCGCTGTCGAGTGGAGTGGTGTTTGCTGTGTCTTTTGCTTGGTCCGGGGCCCCATCCTTCGGAGGTGGCGTGCTCGAGGAGCTACTACAGCCGACTGCTAGGCTCGCGGCGAAGAAGGCCGCGAGGCACGGCAGCAGACCTGAGAATGGGTGAGAACTGCCTGCCTGAGTCTGAAAAGTCATTCTCTTTGTCATCGGGTTCTTTCCTTTCTATGGCGCTCCTTGGCCAGTGAAGGCCGAGCACCTAGCGCAACACGAGCGCGCCGGTTGGTCGCGAACTTACCTTGGGGCGTACACTGCCAGGAATTGGTGTCGGGGCGTTATTTTTTTTTCGATCACACCATTCCAGCCTAGTGCGCTCCGTCACTCGGGGTTTGTCGAATGCTCATTGGAGCGCTGATCGTCAATCCGAGCTCCTGGTTGGACCAGCATTCAGCGCCGCTTGGCGCTTGGGTTGGGGTATTCTGGCATGTAGGTCGATGTAGTCACACGCACAGCACGAATTTCCCCCACAGCACGGGATCCGTGAGCCGCGCCCGGCCTGGACTTTCGGCCTCAATAGTGGGAGCTTTCCGCCCACGGTTGAAAAGCGTCATGAACGCCGAAACCAAGGCCGAGTGCAGTTGCAATTGGGCGAAGGCTCTGTGCTGTGGAGCTCTGATTTCCATATTCGGCTGCATGCCGACGGGCGGTGAGCTCACCAAGACCGACGCTGCTCCCACCGGGGATGGCGGCGCGACCGGCGCCGGAGGGGCGGGCGGCGAGGGAGCCGGATCCGGAGGCGCCGGAAGCGGAGGTCAGACCTCGTCAAGCAACTCCGACGGTACTGGCGGCCATGGCAGCGGTGGAAGGGCAGCCGGAGGCTCCACGGAATCAGGGGGAACCTCGGGAAGCGGCGGCTCGGCCAAGGGCGGATCGTCAGGGCCCGGTGGCAACCGTGACGCCGGGATGGATAGCCGAGCCGCCATGGTTTTCGGGCGCGATTCGGCAACCGATGTCCACGATGGCGCAGCAACCAAACAAGACACGGTGACCATCAAGCGAGATGCAGCCCTGCTCTATCGGGACGCCCCGCCCGGCCGAGACGCAACCACGGCCCGCCAAGATGCAGTTGTCGGAAGAGACGTTTCCCTCTTCGGGCTCTGAGGACTGTACGGGGCGAGAGGCTAGAGGGGAGCCGGCAGATGCATGGTTGCCCTGGACAAACCCTTTGTAGAGGTCGGGCTAGCTGCGCACAAGCTCCGCTACGCTTCGAGGCCACGAGCGGGACGACTTTGCTTCGCCGCGAGCCGGGCATGCGTGATGCACACCAGTGACGGCAGGACCAGAAGGCTTACGGCGGTGGACACGACGAGCCCGCCGATCACGGCCGCCGCCAGCGGGCGCTGAATCTCCGCGCCGGCCCCCAGGCCAAGCGCCAGCGGTGCAAGCCCGGCCACGGTGGCCAACGTGGTCATCAAGATGGGGCGGACGCGAATGCGCCCGGCAAGGACGAGCGCCCGTTCGACATCCTGCCCGGCCTCGCGCAGGCGCTCGAACTGTTCGAGCAGCAGGATGCCGTTCTTCACGACCAATCCCACGAGCAAGACACACCCCATGAGCGAGGAGGCGTTGAGCGGTATCTGCAGCAGCCAAAGGGTCACGAGCGCTCCGACCACCGCCAGCGGAACCGAGACGAGCACCACGAATGCCAGACGCGCGCGGCGGAACTGCGCGAGAAGCACGATGAAGACGGCCAAGAGCCCGAACCCCATGACGGCGGAAAGATCCCGCACGGTCGCTTGCTGCCCCTCGAACTGGCCGCCGAGCTCGAGGCCATAGCCCTCGGGCAAGGCGAGCCCGCGCAGTCGCTTCTGGACATCCCGAACGACGGAGCCCAAATCGCGGTTCTCGTGGTCGGCACTGAGAATGACGACCGGACGCAGGCTTTCCCTGAGAAGCGAAGTCTCGGCGCTGGCGTGGACAGGCGTGGCCACCGCCGAAATGCGGGTGACGCCCTCCGCGCCGACGAGAAGAGGAATCTGGACCACGCGCTCGGGGTCGAAGCGAACCGCGTCCGGGTAACGAACGCGCACCCCGATGGAGCGATCCGGCCTGCGCAAGATCGACGCAACAACCCCGTGCAGCGAGGCCTCAAGATCGTCAGCCACGTCGGCGGCGGACGTCCCCGCCCGCGCCGCGGCCGCGCCGTCGATGCGAAAGCGCAGCTCCGGGGCTCGGCCTTCGAACCCCGGGTACAGGTCCACCAGGCCCGGGACGTCGCGAATGCGCTCCACCACCTCTTGCGCCTTGGCCCGCAACGTCGCGTAGTCGTCGCCGAAGATCTTGATCTCGAGGGGCCGCGGGGTTCCCGCCAGGTCATTGAGCACGTCTTGCAGCACCTGAATGTACTCGGTGCGTGCCTCCGGCACGTTCCGGACGACCTTCGCGCGCACCTCGGCGATCACCTCGTCGGCGGAAAGGCGGCGCTGCGCGCGCGGCTGCAAGCGAACCATGATGTCGCCGCGATTGACCTGCGTCGCCGCCACCGGTCCAAGCTCGGCCCCGGTCCGTCGCGAATAGGTTCGCACCTCGGGTGTCGCCGAAAGAATGCTCTCGATCTTGCGCGCCACCGCATCGGTCTCGCCGAGCGAGGTCCCCGCCGGCAAGAAATAGTCGAGCACGAAGGCGCCCTCGTCCATGGTCGGCAGAAATCCCGACGGTGCTTCGAACGCGGCCACCGCCCCCAGCCCGAGCAACCCCAGGGCGACGAGCAGCCCGATCCAGGGCCGGCGCAGAAAGGGGTGAAGAGCGCGTTCGTAGCCGTTCGCCAAGCGTGCCGGATGTCTGGATGCCGGCCGTGGTCGGATCCACCGCGCGGCGGCGAGCGGCACCACGGTCAGCGCCATGACCAGCGAGATGAGAACGGCCGTCGACAACGTGGCCGCGAGGGCGGAGAAGAAGCGGCCGACCACGCCTTCGAGCCAAGCGAGCGGGAAGAAGACCACGACGGTCGTTGCCGTCGTCCCCACGAGAGCGGCCAGCAACACGCGCGTCCCGTCGCGAGCGGCGGTCGAAGGAGCGATCCCATCCTCGACGTGCCGGCCGATGGACTCCACCACCACGATGGCGTCGTCGATGACCAGCCCGATGGCCACCGCGAGACCGCCCAGTGACATCAGGTTCAGGCTTTGACCGAGGCTTCCGATGGGGAGGAAGGTGGCCGCCAAGGTCAGGGGAACGGACAGCGATGCAGCCAGCCCCGCCCGGATGTCGCGCAGGAAGAGCGCGATCACGCCCACGCACAGGGCGATGCCGATCAAGATGGCGTCGCGCACGGAGCGAATGGACTCGTCGACCAGCTCGGCCTGATCGTAGACCGGCGTGAGCGCGACTCCCTTGGGCAGCGCGGTGGCCGTTGCTCGAGCCGCGGCTTTGACGTTGGCCACGACCTCGGGCGTGCTCGCGCCCGGCAGTCGGGCGACGCTGAGGAGCACGGTCTCGCCCCCCGGCCCGGAGACCCGCAACAGCCTGTCCTCCGCGCCCTCCCGCACCTCGGCGATGGCGCCGAGAAGAATGGGGCCGCCGTCTGGTCCCACGGCGACCGGGATGGCGCGCAGGTCGTCGAGCCCGGTGGGCTCGCCCGAGGCCATCACGGTGACGAGCGAGTGCGATTGTTCCAGGCGGCCGACGGCCTGGAGCACGTTCTGGGCGCGTAGCTTTTCCGCGACTTGCGCCGGGCTGATGTGCAAGCCGGCGGTCCGTTCGGGGTCAAGAATCACCTCGACTTCCCGCACATCGCCCCCGAGAACCTCCACGCGGCCGACGCCGCGCACCCGTGAAAAGGCCGGCTTGAGAACGAGCTCGCCGAGCTCGCGCAACCGGCGCGAGTCGACAGGTCCCGTGAGGTTGTAGGTGAGCACCGGGAAAGAAGTCGTGGTCAAGCGCTCGACCGTGATCTCGGCCCCCGGGGGAAGCCCCGAGCGGGCTTCTGCCACGCGGGACTCGACGAGCTGAAGCGCTCGCCACATGTCGGTGCCCGGCGCGAACTGCAGCGACATCTCGGTCGAGCCGCGAATGGTCCTGGAACGAATCCGCTCCACGCCGAGCACGGTGGCGAGCGCCGCCTCGAGCGGGCGGGTCACGGAGACTTGGGTAACGTCGGGAGGCGCGTCTCCGGCCCGGGCGACGACCACGATGCGTGGAAACTCGACCTCGGGATAGATACCGCTCGGCAGGCGCCTCGCCACCAGGGCGCCGCCAAGCGCGACCGCGAAGGCGGTGCACCACACGAGGCCGCGGCGTCCCGCCATCCACCCGAATGCCTTCGCGTCGAATGCCTTCACGGGGCGGCCTCGAGCGCGTCTCCTTCGGCCAGACCCAGCACCGGCTTCACCGCCACCCGATCGCCGGAGCCGAGCTCTCCACGAACCTCGACCAAGCCATCGCGAGCTTGGCCGGGACTGACCTTGCGCACGTGCGCGACGTGGTCGGCGCCGCAAACCACGACCTCTCCCTCTGCCCCGACGACGGTTCGAACCGCGGCTTGCGGGACCAGCGTGACTTGACGAAGCTCGCCGCTCTCGACGCGCGCGATGCCGAAGGAGCCGACGGGAGGCCCGACGGCCCCCGGCTGCGTGATGGCGACGCGGACCGTGCCCAAGCCCGTCGCGCGATCCACCGACGGCGCGACCCGCGAGACCGACGCTTTGAATTCTCGATCGGGCATGGCGGCCAACTTCAATGTCGCCGGTGCCCCACGATGGAGACGCACGAGATCCTGGGCGGGCACGTCCGCCACGAGCTCCAGCTCCGAGGTATCGGCGATCTCGGCGATGGGCGTCGCCGGCGTGCCATCGACGAGCTCGCCCGTCTTGCGCAAAACTTTCAGAACCACACCCGCAAGCGGACTGCGTACGCTTGCGCGCTCGATCTGGCGATGGGCCTGGCGCGCGACCGACTCCGCCACGGTTTGCGCGGCCTTGGCCGACGCCTCCTTCGCCGCCGCGTCGTCCACTTCCTGGCGCGCGGCGATCCCGTGCTCGAACACGCGCTGGACGCGAGCCAGGGTAGTCTGGGCGTTCTGATACTCAGCCCGGGCGCGCACCAGGGCGGCCTCGGCTTGGCGCGCGCCGTCCACCATTGGCGCATCATCGATACGCGCCACGACCTGTCCGGCCACAACCGGATCGCCCTCCCGCACCTCGATGCGCAGAACACGACCGCCGACCTGGGGGGCGACCAGCGCATCGCGATCGGGCAGCGGCGCGACAGTGCCTCGGACTTCGATCGCGTCCTTCACCGTTGCGCTCTGCACCCGCGCGCACGTCACCACCTTGGGGCCGGCGGAAGGCTCGACCTCCGCGCCTCGCTTGCATGCGATCGTGACCAAACAGAGAAGCACGAGGTTACGGTGCATGCGTGCCGCCCTCCTGGAAATCCGTGCCTGCCGCGTTCTCCAGGTCGGCCACCGCGCGACTCCAGAATGCGGCTGCCTCCACCTCCGCCAGACGGCTCTCCAGCAGGGCTCGCTGGGCCTCGAGGAGACGAATGAGATCGATCCTTCCCGCACGATAGCCCTCCTCGGTCATGTCTCTCGCCTCCTGCATCGATGGTAGGACCTGCTCGCGAAGAGCGCGCAACCTGAGGCTTGCGCCCTCCGTGCGTCGATAGGCATCGAGCAGCTCGGCCAGCAATCGTCGCTGGTCGGCGGCGCTGGCCGTTTCGGCGAGGGCACGCTGTGCTTGCGCACGCGCGGTGGCCCCGGCGCGAAGGCTGAGCACCGGCAGGTCGAACGACAGGCCAAGGATGAAGTCCGGTCCTGGCAACGTCGGGTCGAACTGGTTCACGGTGAGCTCGGGGGTGACCATCGGCCAACGCAGGCGTTCTTCGCTTTGGATGTGCTTCGTCGCCGCCAACACCTCGGCCCGGTCGCGATGCAAGGTCGGGTGGTCGAAGAGCCGTTCCTCGAGCTTGCCGAGACTGAGGGGCATATTTTCGGGATAGCCAGGCTTCCCCTCCGCGGTGAGATCGTCGTCCGGAGGCGCGCCAATCCACGGCCCCAGACGCGCGCCGGCCGCCGACACCAGGAGCCGGGCCGTCTCGGCCTCCGACGTAGCTCGGGCCCGATCGGCCTTGGTTCGGATCACATCGAGGCGAGGTCCCGTGCCAGCGTCGAAACGTTCGCTCGCGATCTGGAACAGGCGCTCGGCATCCTGGGCGGCGAGATCGAGCAGCTTGGCGTGTTCCTGGGCCTCCCACAGGTCGACCCATGCTACGGTAGCCCGCCGTCTGACCTCGCGCCTTTTGACCTCGACGTCCAAAACGACGGCGTCGGCATCCGCGCGTGCGGCCTTGATCGACATGGAGCGCTGACCGAACAGCGGCAGCGGCACGCCGACCGAGGCTCCAAGGTGCGCCGTCTCGCGTGCTGTGGACACGATCAATGTTGGATTGGCCAGGGTTCCGGCGACCTGCACTTCCGCGGTGGAGACATCCACGCGACGCTGTGCGAGCTGAAGATCAGGCGCAACCCGCTGCGCGGCGGCGCGCGCATCGGCGAACGAGACCTCGCGAGCCCATGCGACTCGAGGCGCAAGGAGCGCCGCCAGAATCGATGTGGTCGCGAACCGGCTCCAGCTCATCTCGAGTTTCTCCCTGAGCGCCTTGATCGCGCGCCTGTCATTGATGGCATTGGAACGTGAGAGCACGATGAGACCGCCTCGCGTGCTCTTCTCGCCATTGTTGGCCACTTCCTGGAAGAATTTCCCCCGGCGCCGGAGCTAGCTCTTAACCTTCGCGACGAGCGTACCGAAACATTTGGTGATGTCTACCATCAGCGGTATTGGCGGTGCATCTGCGCTAAAGGGTCTCGACTTGACCGGCCCGCAGACGGCGGCAACCGCGTTGCTGGCACTGCGGTACCACGCTGTCAGCACGATCCAGATTTCCGACACGGTTCAAAACATCACCAAGAACCTGGACGCGCTTCAGGCCTATGCGTCGAAGATCACGTCGATGTCCACCACAGACAGCACCCCACACCTGGTGATGACTAGCGCGCAGTATCAGAAGGACAAGGCCCTCCTGGCAAAATGGGGGGCGGTTGACGGACAGACGGTGGGTATCACCGGTGCTCTGGCTTCCACGGCCAGTTCCTTGCCCAGCTACGTGACCTCGATCAAAGTCGCCGATTCGACTTCCAACATCCAGAAGTACCTGGACAACCTTCAGGCCCTCGCCTCCGGCGGCATTCTTGGTGAGATCGTGCAGACGGGAAATCCCGGCAACATCACCCTCTCGACCGCGCAGTTGACCGCCGACCAGGACGCCTTGGACAAGATCAAAAATCACGCTTACACGCTCGCCATCACCGGCGCCACCGTGAGCGACGTGCTGGGTCTTGATTCCCAGCCCTCCTTGTCGAGCAATGCCAAGGTGAAGGCCATCTCCGTCATCGACACGACGGACGCCATCGGCGCCAATCTGGACGCCCTCCAGCGCGTCGGCCTGCGTATCAAGAGCATCGCGCAGACCGATGCGGCGAACCCTCTGACGGTGACTGGGAGCCAATACAAGAACGACAAGAGCGTCCTTGGGAAGATCATCACCAGCGACCTGCTCGACGTGATGGACGCAGCGACATCCCAAACAAAAGCCTTGGCCGCGGACCACAAGGTCGTGACGGTCGACATTCAGGATACGGCGAAGAATCTGTCGCGGAATTGGGCGCTCCTGGGCAACCTGGGCGACAGTTTGACCTCCGTGGAGGTGTCGGACCAGGATAATGCCGTCCTCTTGAACGCCGATCAGTTCGCCGCTAGCGCGACGTTGCTGAGCAAATTCACCGACACGGCCGACCAAACCTACAAGTTGGAGGTGACCGGCGTCAGCGCAGGGAACGCCATGACCATCGCGACAACCGACAAGGTCGATTCGGTGGATGTGTCGGACAGCGCCGCCAATGTCCTATCGAACATGGCGGACCTGCAGTCACTGGATGGGCTCAGCAAGCTGAGCAGCCTCGCCCTGACGGGCTCCCAAGTGCTGTCCATGGACGGCTCGCTCCTTCAAGGGGACCAGTTGGCCGGCACCCAGGGTGTTCTCGACAAGATCAAAGGCCACAACTACGCCTTGGCAGTGACCGACGTGGCGGCTTCCGCAGTGGGCGACCTGGCCAGCAACAAACGCGTTGTCTCGGTCGCGGTGAGTGATTCCACCGACAACATCGAAACGGCGCTGGCGACGCTTCATCAAATGGGCAGCAGGCTAAAGCAAATCACGCAGACCGATGCCGGCACGACCTTCGATCTGAGTCAGGCCGAGATGGACGCGCACGCCACGGTGCTGTCGAAGATCGTAGGCGGCTACACCGCCAACCTCACCGGCGTGACCGCCGCAAAGGCTTCGGCCGATGCGCTGAACATGCACGTCGCAAGCATCGCGGTGTCCGACACCGGCCGCAATATCCTGGTCCACTGGTCCGAGCTGCGCGCCATCGGTGCCGGTCTGACATCCGTCACCCAAAGCGACGGCGGTGCGCTGAGCATCTCCGCGGACAACTACCAAATGGGCGTCCAAGACAATTTGGTCGCCAAGTTCGCTTCCGGCACAACCTTCGCCGTGACCGGGGCCAGCGCGATCCAAGCCCAGGCCATCGGTGGTGACGATGCCGTGAGCGAGATCGATATGACCGAGGAGGGGACGGTCATTGTCGACAACCTGGCAGCTCTCGCCACGCTGGCCTCGGGTGGCAAGCTCAAGAGCATCACCAACCAGACGCCGACCACCAGCCTGGCCATGGATGCGAGCCAGCTGACGGACGCGCAGACGGTCCTGGATCTGATCAAGGGCGGCAGCTATGCCCTGGCGCTGAGTGGAGTCGATGTGGCGGACGCCAAGGATCTGGCGGCGACAAACCACAAGATCGCCACGATGTCGGTTACGGGCAGCGCCGCTGACATCGTCACCAATCTCTCCGATCTCAACGGTCTCGGCAGGAAGCTGGCACTCATCACGCAAACCGATGCGCCTGACCAGATGCTGACGATGACAGGCCAGGCCTTCGAGAAGAATGCCGCCGCGCTGGCCAAGGTCGAGGGCGGATACCTTGCCGTTCTCACCGACGTCACGGCTTCGCAGGCAGCTTCCTTCGCAGCCAAGGACACGGTCAACAGCATCGCGGTATCCGATACCGGAGCGCATTTGGCGAGCGCTTGGGCCTCTCTCAACGAGGTGGGGGACAAGCTCAGCGAGGTAGCGCAGAGCGACTCGTCAACGTTGCAACTGAGCGTGAGCGATTGGCTGAACGGTCAAGCCCTGCGCGCCAAGCTCGACAGCGATCCGGTGGTTTCGGTTTCGGGCGCGGACGTGACGCAAGTAAGCGACCTCGCCTCCGATAACGCCGTGGCGGCCATCCAGGTCTCGGACAGCGCAAGCGCCTTGTCCGCATCGCTGGCCTCGCTGGCGGCCGAGGTGAAGATCAGCCAGGTGGTTGTGCAAGACCCATCTGTCGCACTGACCATGTCGGGCCAAGACTACGCCGACTACACAGCGCTACTGGGACTGGTCAAGAACGGCCAATACAAGGCCGCACTGAGCGACGTCACGGCCCAGGACGCGGCCGCGTTGGCCAGCGACGCTCGCGTGCAGTCCATGGACGTCACCGATACCAGCTCGGAAGTGTCGGCGAACTTCGCAGCACTCGCCACCGCGACCAACCTGAGCTCCATCACGCTCAGCGATGAGGACGGAACGCTCGCGCTCTCAGCCGACCAAATCTTCGACGAAGCCGACACGCTGAACAAGATCAGCGGCACCTACCAACTGGCTGCCACCGACGTGGCGATGGTCGACCTCTCGGCCATCCAGGACATTCCCCAGACCTCGTTCGTCGGTATCAGCGACACCAGCGACAACGTGTCGGCCAACTTCGCCGACGTCCTTGCCATGGGCGGAATGCTCAGCCAGATCCACTTCACCGACGGCTCCCCCGTCTTGGCGTTATCCGAGGAGGATTGGACGGCAGGTGCCGACGCGCTGGCGACGATCGATGGCCCCTACCAAATTGACGTCAGCGACACGGTGGCCGGCGATGCAGAAACCGTGGCGTCAGACAACAACGTCCGCAACGTGCTGGTCTCCGATACCGCCAGCAACATCGCCAACCAGTGGGACACCCTGATCGGCTTGTACGACGGTGGTGCCGGCAAGCTGACGGCAATTTCGCTGAACGATGCCAATCCGCTGATGCTGACTACCGACCAACAGACCACCGCAGCCGACATGATCGCCGCGCTCCTGCCCGACGAGACCATCCAAACAGCCACCTAGAGCACCGAACGGGTTGACTCCCGTCGTCAGAAATCGCGCACTTGATCGCATCCCTTCGTTGCTCGTCGGTAATACCCTAGAATGGTAATGGTGCTTGGACGAGACGACGTGCACGCGGCCGTGCCGGAGGGGCGATGCGCCTGCTACTGATCGAGGACTACCTTCCCCTGGTCCGATCGGTGAGCCAAGGCTTGCGCGAGGCGGGCTATGCGGTCGACGCCGCGAGCGATGGCGAGGCGGGCCTCGATTGCGCCGAGGCGACGAGCTACGACGCCGTGATCCTCGATCTGATGCTCCCGAAGCTGGATGGGCTGACGGTTCTCAGCCGGCTCCGCGGCCTGGGCCAAGCCACCCCGGTGTTGATCCTGACGGCACGGGATGGGATCGACGACCGCGTGAAGGGGCTGGATCTGGGCGCCGACGATTATCTCGTCAAGCCCTTCGCATTCGCAGAGCTGCTTGCCCGCGTTCGAGCCATCATCCGTCGGCGCTATCAGTCGCCGGCGAGCACGATTCACGTCGGCGACCTCGAGATCGATACGGCGGCCCGCACCGTCCGCCGTGGGGGGACGGCGATCGTCCTGTCGGCGCGAGAGTACGCGCTCCTCGAGTACCTCGCCGCTCGCCGCGGCCAGGTCGTCAGTCGGACGGAGATCTGGGATCACGTCTACGACTTCGCTTCGGAACCATCGAGCAACGTCGTCGACGTCTACATCGGGTACCTGCGCAAGAAGATAGAGCAAGACCATGACCCGAAGCTCATCCACACCCGACGCGGACAAGGGTATGTGCTCGGAGAAGGCGAGTGACGAAGCCCGCGCCTTCGCTAGGGCTGCGCCTGACCGCCGCGGTCGCGGGGGTGCTCGGCCTGTCGCTGTGCTCCTTCTCGTTGGTTCTGCACGCCACCTTCGGCCGGGCCCTGTGGCGACAATTCGATGAGCGGCTGGCGCAAGACGCGCGCGCGGTGGCGAACATGGTCGAAGAGCGGGCCGTCGGACCCTGGGAGTTCGAGCCCGGCGCGCTCGAGGACTTTGAACGAAAGTACGGCGCGGTCTATTACGACGTGTGGATGGACGACGGCACGGTGCTCGCACGTTCGCCCCCGACGGGCCGAGGCGATCTGCAACGACCGCCATCGCTCGCGGGTACGATGGTCGAGGACACCAGGCTGCCGGACGGCCGCAAGGGACGCCTTTTGCTGACTTCCCTCCCACCGCGAAGCGATGAGGAAGGGCCACCTCGCCCCTCCGGGAGACGCCTGACGGTCGCGGTAGCGCGGGCTACCGACGAGGTGGACGCGACCATGGCGACCCTGCGCCTGGTACTCTGGATTTCGGGGCTCAGCACCTTGGTCCTGGCCGTGTTGGCCGGCACGTTCGCCATTCGACATGGCCTGGCCCCCGTCGCTCGGCTTGCGGCGCGCATGTCGGCGATGGATGCGAAACGCCTGGGCGAGCGCCTGCCAGTCGAGGACCTTCCGCGCGAGCTGCGCCCGGCAGTGGTCAAGCTGAACGAGCTGCTCTCTCGCCTTGAACGGGCATTCGCCTTCGAGCGACAGTTCAGCGCGGATGTGAGTCACGAGTTGCGCACGCCCATTGCAGGCCTGCGCAGCATGTTGGAAGTGGCGGCGTCACGCGAAAGGTCCGCCTCCGAGTACCAAGCGACCCTGCAAGACTCCCTGCACGTTGTCGAGCAGATGAACGGTCTCGTCGAGAGCTTGTTGATGTTGGCCCGCCTCGAAGCGCAAGAGGTGCGGATCGCGGACGAGGAGATCGCGGTGTGCGAGCTCGTGGACGAGTCCTTTGTCCCGTTTGCCACCAAGGCTCGGCTGCGAAACCTACGCTTCGAGAACCTGGTGCCCGCCGGCACGTTGGTCATCTCCGATCGCGACAAGCTTCGCATCGTGCTCACCAACCTCTTGGCCAACGCGGTGGAATACACGGCCGAGAAGGGTCGCGTGATCGTGGAGAGCGGCGCATCGCCCGAGGACGTGCTCGCAGTCTGCGACAGCGGTCCCGCCATTCCCGAGAACGCCCTGGAGAGGATCTTCGATCGATTCTTCCGTTTGGATTCGTCTCGCACCGGCAGCGGCGATCACTGCGGTGTCGGGCTTGCGCTGACGCGCGCGCTGTGCGATGCGCTTCGCCTGTCGATCGTCGCCGAGAATCGCCCCGATGGTTGGGTGGCTTTCAGAATCGGCAGGCAAGAACGTCCGCGCGGCTAATGCCGCGTCCCGAAAATGCCGGGGATCCTCCCGATGGACCGCTTCGGCTTCTCGTGCCAATATCGTCCTCTAGCAGACTTATTGGCAAAACGAGACGGGTTGTGACCCCAACCACGTGTGCGAGCCGCACGTGGACGAAAGGTCACCAGCAGGACTTCACAAGGCGCATATTGTCGGAGAAGAGAGATCCCATGAAATTGTCAGGCCGTGACTCGACTAAGCCGCGTGTCCGAATCGCAGAGCTGGCTTTTCTTCTGGCGACGACCTTGGCCGTGGCGTGCGTGAACCTCAGCAAGCCCGAAAAAGTCCAGGAGTGTGCCACCGCCGGCAACTGCTCCGATAACCCCAACCAGCAGCCTGGGCCGGACGCCAACGACGATTCGAAACAGCCGGGCTCGGACTTGGTGTCCGGGGACACGCCGCCTGTCGAGAAAGACTCGGCTCCGGATGGACCCGCGCCTGATGCGCCCGCCGACAAAGCGGACCTGGGCCCCGACCAGAAAGAGGTCGCTGGGGCAGACGCCAAGGAAGCTGGTGATTTGTCCGAGGACGGCTCGCCGCCTGGCGATTCCGGGTTGGACGTTGGGCCCGACACGGCTCGCCAAGACGTCAAGCCGGACAGTGGGCCTGATGCGGGGCCAGACACGGGACCCGACGTGGGGCCAGACACGGGGCCCGACGTGGGACCAGACACGGGGCCCGACGTAGGGCCGGACACGCCGCCGGACGCGAACCCGTTGCTCGTGGGCCTTCTCGCCTATTACAAATGCGAGAGCGCCACCGGCACGACCCTGCCGGACTCTTCCGGCAACAACCACAACGGGACGCTGGGCGCCGCCGGCTACACCTTTGCGACGGGCAAGGTGGGAAACGCGCTGACTCTCGCCAAGGCGAGCTCGGCCTACGTTACCCTGCCGCCAGCCATGTTTGCCAACGTCACGGACATCACCATCGCAACCTGGGTCAATGTCACCACCTCCCAGAACTGGGCGCGCATCTTCGACGTGGGCGTCAACGCCAAGCTGGCGAGCAACACCTCCACCGGCACGCACTACATGAATCTGGTGCCAAAGAACGACGGCACGAATCTCGCCTTCGCCATCTCCACGAACGGATACAGCAACGAGCAGATCCTCTCCACCACCGCCCTCGCAACCAACACCTGGAAGCACGTAGCAGTGGTATTGAGCTCCGGACAGGGCACCCTCTATGTGGACGGCGCCCTTGTCACCGGACCCAGCGCGATTGCGCTTCGGCCCTCGGACCTGGGCACCATCGACTACGCCTATCTGGGCAAGTCGCAATTCACTGCTGATCCCTATTTCGACGGGCAGATCGACGAGCTTCCGCATCTACGGCCGTGCCTTGAGCGCCGCCGAAGTCAAAGCGGTCTATCAATTCGCCGGGCCGTAGCGCGCGGTCCGGGGGCGGACCGCGGGCTCCGTCTCCTGACCGCCGTCCGAGGAAGCATGTCGAATACCTTCCGCTGCGAGGTGTGCGGTACCGAAAGCGATGAGAAGCCGACCATCATCCGCTTCTCGTACACTCTCATCAACGGTACGCCAGGGGTCGAGCTAATCTACCTCTGCGCGGGTTGCAACTCCTTGTTGCCCAAGACCAACCCGGTCAGACACAGCAAGCTGGTCCAACTGTTCAAGAGCTTGTACCCGAACCGCGAGTTGAAACCGGAATAGCCCCGACAGACTGGCGGACGTCGGGCAGGAGGTAGACGACATGACGCTAGAACGCCTCCACGGACAATGGGGACGGGAAGCTCACGGTTTTCGGAAGATCAGCAGGACTTGGTAGGGCAAAAACCCGGTCTTCTCGCCGTCGAGCACGAGGCCCGCTTTGGTGGCGAGGGCTATTAACTGAGTGCGGGGAATCTTGGCGGCCGGAGGCGGTCCCTGGGGCAACTTGCCTTCCTTGAACTCGATGAGGGCCAGGCGCGCCCCGGGTTTCATTTGCGAGGCGATCCGGCCTAGCCATGCCGAGCGATCAGGGACGTGGTGGAGCACGTCGCAGATGAACACCCAGTCCGCCTCTTTGCTGATTTCCGGTTCGTCGGGCTTGGTGAGCACGGCCTGAATGTTCTTGATGCCCTCGCTCATGAGCTGGTGGTGGATGTGGCGGATCATCTCCGCTTCGATATCGGTGGCGATCACCTTGCCTCGGGGCAATGCACGGGCCAAGCGAAACGCGAAATAGCCAGAGCCCGCGCCGACGTCGACCAGGGTTTCGTTTCCCTTGAGGTTGAGTGCTTTGACGACGGCGTCAGGCTTTTGCCAGATCGCTCGCTCGGGCTTTTCCAGAAAGGCGATGTACCTTTCGACCTGGTCGAAGGGCCTTAGGTGCAGCGGATCGACGCCGAGCTTGGCCAGCGGACAGTCGATGGGCGGGTGCGCGGGATCGTGTGCCTGCGCATCGATCGTCGTGGCACCGCCTTGGCCGGCGGAAGGGGTTGGCGCGAGTAGATTGCCGGGCGAGGCGGACATCACGTTGCTCGCCTGGTTGGCAGTCTCAATGGGCCTTGCGGCGCGGTGTTGGCACGCCCCAACAAGCGCGACGCAAGCCACGCTGGAGATCCAATAGCGCCACGAACAAACGTAGCTGTCGAAGGCGACCATGAGCGGAGTGTACCCGGAGAGGGAGGGAATTGCCCAGTCTCCGCTTGACCGGTAGTGCACCAATGTTCATTATCGTTTCGAGGGAGGACCCAACGATGAACACTCGTACTCCCGCGGGACGGCGGAAACGGGCAGTCGGCGAGTGGCACGATCCGCGCCGAGCCCGACCCTGGCTGACGGCGATGGCCCTGTGCCTTTCACTTGGATGCGTGAAAGGGCGTTGCTACCAGGGCCTCGACTGCCCAGCGCCACAAGTCTGCGGGACGAGCGGCATGTGTGTTCCGCGAGACATTTCCAGTGCGCCCGATGCGCCGTCAGCATCCGACGCATCGACTACACCCGAAGCGTCGTCGGCGCTCGACGCGACGATCGCGGTGGACGCGGGTGAGAACGAGACGAGCGAGGGAGCCAGCGACGCCGAGGTTGACGCCGACCCCGTGTGTTGTGCGGGCGGGAATGCGCCATGAAGCAGACGTGTTTCATTCTGGTGATAACGCTCGGCCTGCTTGCGGGATTGCGGGCGTGGGGACAAGCCGCGCCTCACGGGTCGGTCGAGGACCAGGCGCGCTCTCTCGTGGCCAATGGCCAGGCCGCGCAGGCCATTCCTCTCCTCAAGGAAGCCATCGAGCGCGATCCGATGTCCGAGACCTTGCGCCAGAACGAGGACGTGCAACGGAGCGCGACGTGCCGGGACTAGGGACGACGGCAGTTCGCACGGCGTCTGCGCACACGCTACGCACCGCTGTGCGCGACGCGCTCGTCGTGCTGCTGGTGTGCTCGGCGGTGGGCGTGGCGAGCAACGCCCTTCGTCCCGGCCGCATCGCCTTCGTGCAGCGATCGGAGTACCAGATCCTGGTGCCCTGCCCCGAGGGCTCGGGCGACGTGCAGGCCATCGCCGCGGACGACCCGGCGATCTGGGATCCGCGCACCTTGCTGGTCGATGCCCGGTCGGCCTTCGAGCGTGGGCGCTGGCACCTGCGGAGCGCCCTGGCCGTTCCCTTCGACTACCTGGAGCCGACCGCACCCGAACAGGTGCATCGGATCGCGTCATCAGGAGCCGCAAGGGTGGTGGTGTTTGGCGATGGCGGCGCACCGGACTCGGGCGAGCAACTCGCGCGCGAGATCGCGGGCAAGGGGATCCGCAACGTGCGCTTCGTTCAAGGCGGGGCGCTGTTGCTGGAAAGGGCCGCGACCACCAGGGGCGCGCCATGAAGAGATTCCTTACCTGGCGTGGTCACGCGGCGATCGCCTTGGCAGCGCGCCTCTATTTGGGGGTCATCTTTCTCCTGGCTTGTTGGCACAAGATCCTGGAGCCCTCGGCCTTCGCGCTCGACATCGCGACCTACCAGATCCTGCCGCTCGGCCTGGTGAACCTGCTGGCCATCGTGCTGCCCTGGGTAGAGCTGGCCGCGGGGCTGATGCTGGTCCTTGGATTTCGCACCCGCGCCGCGGCGCTGCTGGTGGCGGGCATGATGACCATGTTCACGGTGGCCATCGCCAGCGCCGTGGCCAAGGGCCTCGACATGTCCTGCGGTTGCTTCGCCTCCCAGGGCTCGGTCGAGGATCCCATCTCGTGGCGGACCATCGTGCGCGACACGAGCTGGCTGTTGCTTGCCGTCTATATCTTCATCCTCGATCGCAGGCCGCTCGGCCTGGACCGCTTGTTCAGCCGGCGCAAGAAAGCCGCCAGCCCGGAGTCGTCATGAAGAAACGCTCTCTCCTTTCGTTGCTGATCGTTGCTGTTTCACTCGTCGGTCTTGGCCGCACCAGCCAGGCCCAGAGCTGCGCCGCCTGCAATAGCCTGCCCGCGGACAAGAAGGCCCTGGTGCAATCCATCTTCGCGACCCTGCATCCCTACGATGGCTGCGACGAGACCTTCGCGCGTTGCCTCGCGGCCAAGCCGCCCAAGCCCGTGGTGTCGCGCTTGGCCGCCGACATCTGCCGCCAGGTGAGGTCCGGCAAGGACAGAAAAGAGATCGAGCACGCCCTGTCGAGGCGCGCGCAGTCCATGCTACCCACCGGCTCGCGCGCATCGCTGACCTTGGACGATGCCTTCAGGGCGGGCTCCGCAACCGCCCCTGTCACCGCCGTGGTCTTTGCGTGCACGCGCTGTCCCTTCTGCAAGGTCATGGTCCCGGCGCTATACGCCGCCGTCACCGACGGGCCGCTGGCCGGCAAGGTACGCCTGTACCTGCGGCCCTTCCCCTTGAAGAGTCACCCGGGCTCGACGGAGGGCGGGCTGGCCGAGATGAGCGCGGCCAAGCTCGGCCACCTCTGGCCACTCACCCTGCTCATCTACAAACGCTTCGACAGCTTCTCGCCGGCTGTGCTACCGGAGTGGGCCGCGAGCGTGGGGATGGATCGCGCCGCCTTCGAACGCGTGTTCGCCGACCCCAAGACGCGCGACGAGCTGGTGGCATCGAAGCAGGAGGGATTGCGCAACAAGGTCGAGGCCACGCCCAGCTTGTTCATCGACGGGCGTCCCTACGTCTACGACATGACCACGGACGCCGTGCTGGACGTTCTCGAAGAAGCCTACGAAGAGGCCAGCACGACGAGAAAGTAACGGATGAACGCAAGGTTGGTTTGCCCATCGAGGCAGGATGCACCGCGTCCGCACCTTGACACCCCCCTATTCGTCTCCTAAGAACATTGCGATGCGAAAAACGGGCCACAGCGGTCGGGTTCGAGCGCCCGGCATGCGCGCGGCCAGCTTCCTGTTGCTGGCCGCCCAGATCCTGACCCTTGGCCACCTGTTGGTTGTACGCCACGTCACGTGTCCCGAGCACGGTGACATCATCCACGCCGGGCAACCGGCTTTGCACGGGCAACACTCGGTTGATGAAGATGCGTCTGGCCGCCGTTCCATCGAAGGGACGGTGCCGCGGGCCGAAAGTGTCCACGACCACTGCTTCGTCTGCACGAGCACGCACGAGCGTTTCGCCCTTCTCCCGCCCACCCGCCAGGCCACCTCGAGTTTCGAGGTCGCGCTCCCGATTCCTCCCCCATCCGAATCCAGTCCATTCGCGCCGGTCGACCTCATCGTCCTTTCGCCCAAGAACTCGCCCCCGGCTGGCTGATGGTCGTCGCGGCCGCAAGCGCCGCCCCTATCGCCAGCCACCCGCTGGGAAGATCGGTCGCAGGAACGTCACGACTTCCCCGCCATGGGAGTGACGTTCCTGTTCGATTTCCAAGACCACGGAGGACGTGTTCATGATTCATCTCGCCCTGACCACCGCCTTGCTGTTCGCGCAGTCGCCCGAAGGCGCTGCCCCAGCGCCGGGCGGAACCGATAGCCTGACAGCGGCAGCACGGCCGGCCGTGACCGAAACCAAGCCGGCCACGACGCAAAGCCAACCGGCCACGCCCGAAAGCAAGCCGGCCGCTTCCAAGCCGGCGCCTTCCCAGGATGAGCTTCTTCGCCGAATCGAGGCGCTGGAAGCCGCGGAAGCGGAGCGCACACCGGTGCCATCGGCACGCTCGACCGCGGCGACCTTCATCCAAAATCGCTTCAATCCCGATCTCTCCATGATCGCCGACTTCGGCCTCGTGGGCACCAATCTCAGCGACGCAACGGCCGAGACACTCAGGATTCCGGGATTCATCCCCCAATCGGACCGCACCGGGAAATTGCGCGGGGTCGACTTCAACTACCTCGAATTGGCCTTTTCCGCCGCGGTCGATCCCTATTTCGATTTCTTCAGCGTCGTCACCTTCGCCCCGAGTGGGTTCGACATCGAGGAGACCTACGTCGACACGCGCCAGCTGCCATTCGGATTTCAATTGCGCATCGGCAAGTTCTTCTCCGCGTTCGGTCGGCTCAATGGCATCCACCAGCACGCCTGGGATTTCTACGACCAGCCCCTCGTCTACGAGGCTTACATGGGTGAAGAGGGGTGGAAGAATCCTGGGGTCAGGCTGTCCTGGACCGCGCCGCTCGATTTCCTGCTGCAGGCGGACGTCGAGGTCTTTCAAGGGGTCAGCGATGAATCGCCGATCTACAACGCCACCGCGTACGACCTGACCGCGCAAAACGGGACGGTTCTCTCGTCCAAGGCACCCTTCGTTCCGGCCATGGTTGTCGGTTCGCTCAAGACGTCCTTCGATTTCGGGGACAACGTCTTCCTGCTCGGTGGGTCGGTCATGTACGGACACTCCACCGAGACGCGCATCCAGAACCTACCCACCGACATGGCATTCAGCGCACCGGGCACGATTCTCTACAACGGAGAATTGACCTACAAGTACCTCATCAGCTCGTATCAGAGCCTCACCTGGCAGAGCGAATACATGGGGTTGCTGTCGTCCGGAGATCTCGCCCAAGCGTCGGACGGGCTTGTACATTCGGCCGACAAGAAGCAGGGGGGCTTCTACAGCCAGCTCATCTGGCGATTCGACGAACCGGGCCGCTGGCGCGTGGGCGCGCGCTTCGATCTGCTCGATCAGAATTCGTACACTGTCGATGGCGTGAAGCAGTCACTCGACAACATGCTCCAGCGCTACACCAGCATGCTGGAATACAGCCCCACCGAGTTTTCCAGATTCCGTCTGCAATACGCCTACGACCGCTCGCGCTTCCTGGATGGCGCACGCAAGGACCTCCACGAAGTCCTGCTCCAGATGACCATCGCCGTCGGCCCCCACGGGGCGCACTCGTTCTGAAACCACCACGCCGCCGCTTGAAGAGGAGAAGTGTTCATGAAACTCACGATGATCCATCTTCTGATCGCCACCGCGATCAGCTCTGCGTTTGCCAGCCCTGCACAAGCCAAAGTCAAGGTCGTGGTCACCTATCCGTACATCGCCTCCCTGGTCGGGGAAATCGCCAAGGATCGAGCCGACGTCAGCACCCTGGCCAAGGGTGACGAGGATCCGCACTTCGTGGTGCCACGCCCCTCGTTCATCGGGAAACTGCGCCAGGCGGATCTTCTGATCATCAACGGTGCCTCGCTGGAGATCGGATTCGTACCGCCGCTCATCCGTCAGGCCAACAACCCGAAGATCATGCCGGGGGCCGAGGGCCTGGTCGACCTGTCCCAGGCCGTCACCCTGATCGAGAAACCCGACAAGGTCAGCCGTTCGGAGGGCGACATCCATCCCGAAGGCAATCCGCACTTCATCCTCGACTGGCACAACGTCCCGGCCTTGGCGCGCTTCATCTCCGATGCGCTCAGCCGCGTCGACCGCGGCGGCGCGGGCACGTACCAGAAGAACCTCGACGACTTCCTGGCGCGCTGGAAGGTGAAGTCCGCGGAATGGGACAAAGAGGCCGCGCCCCTGCGGGGCAAAGCCGTCATCCAATACCACCGACTTTTCGACTATTTCGTGCTACGCGCGGGAATGAAGATCGTCGGCGAGTTGGAGCCGAAGCCCGGCATTCCGCCGACCAGTCGGCATATCGAGGAGCTGATCCAGGCCAACGCCCCCGGTAGCGTCTACAAGATCATCACCGACCCCTACCACGAGCAGAAGACCCCGCAAGGGGTAGCCCAAAAGATGTCGATCCCGTGGGTGGTGCTGCCCCAGGATGTAACGGCGGTGCCGGCGGCGAAGGACATGTTCAGCCTTTTCGACACCCTGCTGGCGGGCGTTCTCCGATGATCGACGTTCTCTTCAGCGCCTTTCTTCTGTCCGTCGTACTGCTCGGTATTCACTCGTACTATGGGATTCACATCATCGAGCGCGGTATCATCTTCACCGATTTGGGAATTGGACAAATGGCGGCCTTCGGCGCCGCCATCGCCATCCTGGTCTTCGACGGCAAGTACATGTACCCGGTGTCGCTCGCCTTCTCGCTGGCGGGCGCCTTTCTCATCGCCTTGTCGACCAAACGAACGCGCAACCATGAGGCGTTCATCGGGCTTCTCTACGCCTTCGGCATGAGCGCCGCCGTCATCGCCCTTTCCCGGGCGCCGCGCGGGGCGGAGGAGATGCAGCACCTGGTCGCCGCTGACATTCTGTTCGTACCCATGCACGCGGTGCTCAAGACGGCTGTCCTCTACGCGGCCATCGGAGCGGTGCTCTGGCTGGCCCTGCGGCGCTTGCACGGAACGTGGCGAGAGCTGCTGTTCTTCGGTACCTTCTCGCTCACCGTCACAAGCTCGGTGAATCTCGCGGGCGTTCTCGTGGTGTTCTCCATCCTGGTCGCGCCCGCCTTCATCGTGTCGAGCATGAAGGGCTCGTTCCGGACGAAGCTGCTGCTCGCATGGGGGCTCGGCACGCTGCTCAACCTCATCGCCATCGTCGCCTCGTACTTCCTCGACCTGCCCACCGGCTACACCGTGGTGGCCCTCTACGCCTTCAGCGGCATCGTCTTTTCACTGGCGCGCGGGGCGGGCAAGTCGGACCACGAGAAACCGGCGGTCGTGGCGCCGTCGTGAGCTTTTAGCGCCGGGCAGGCAGGGGCGCGTGTCGTCGCCCCGGAAATAGCTCGCGCAGGGCCCAGGCGAACCAGTGGCGCGCGCGGTACTTGGTCCAGCGGTAGTAGTAGCCCCAAGCTTTCTTCAGCCAATGGCCGATGAGCGGAAGCTGCACCAGACGGGCCCGGCGATCGTCACGATGAACGAACGCGGCTCCCTTGCCGAAATCCATGAGACAGATGACGCTCATGTGGTCGAGATAGCTCTCGCGCGGTGCCTCGCCACGGCTGCGCTTGACAATGGCGCTTGCAGCCACCCGAGCCATCACTTCGGCGAGATGGCCCTGTTTGGCGCGCCAATCGGGGCCATCCAGCGCGGCAACGTCGCCCACGGCGTAGACGTTGTCATGGCCATCGACCTTGCAAGTCTGGTCGATGCGAACGAACCCCGCTTCATTGAGGGGCAAGCCCGCGTCCGCGAGCACGGGATGCCCGGCGCCGCCCGGAACATACACCACGAGATCGGCGTCCACCCGTGCGCCGCCTTCGAGCCTTACCCCCTGTGCATCGAAACCATCCAGCTTCTTGCCGAAATGGATGTTCACGCGGGCAGCTTCGAATTGCTTACGAACGGTCGCGGCCGCCTTGTCGCCCATACGCGCGCCAGGATTGGTCATGGGGGCAAAGAAACTCAACTCGAAGCGTTCGCGCAGGCCGCGCTTGTCGAGCAAATGGAGGATGTTGAACATGACCTCGAATGCGGGACCACCGCGGATCGCTGACGGATCGGCCGGGTTGCCGCCAAAGCCGACGGCGATCTTCCCTTCGCCGCGGTCGACCAGCGCCTGCAGTCGCGCCGCCAGAGCCACGGTATCGGAGGGAGCGCCCCAGATGGTGGTGGTGTTCTCCACACCAGGCAATCGCTTGCGCCCGGCGCCCAACGCCAAGACCAGAACATCGGCGGAAAAATCGCGACCATCCACGGTGGCGAGCCGCCGCTCCGCGTGGACTCGATCCACCTTGCCAATGACCAGCTCGAAGTGGTGCTGCTTGGCCAAGTCCTGCAAGTCCATCAAATCCTGCTCGATGCGATGCTCGCCGGTGACCACCCAAATCGAAGTGGGATAGACGAACAAATGGCGGCGCTCGGAGACAAGCGTGACTTCGAAGCCAGCTCGTCTCAGATGAATGGCGGTTTCCACGCCCGCAAAACCGCCCCCTAACACAAGCGCCGATTGCGTCCTTGTGACCGTTGTTTCGTGCGACCTGCTGGAATTATCCATCTTGTCGGGTTGGAGCCACAGCCCTCCGACAAGGATTCTTCCTAGACGCAGAGGTTGCGCGTTAGGGTTGGTTCATCGGACACATGGGATATCCGCAAGGACACCCGTCCATGCCCGGCCCCATTCCCATGCCCGGCCCCATTCCCATGCCACGACCTTGTCCACGCCCGGCGCCGCCACCGCGCCGGCCCCTGGGACCGCCACCGCCCGCCATGCCCGGGCCCATACCCCCGCGGCCAGGAATGCTTTGTACCCACTCGGCTCTCTGCGCGGGCGTGAGCAGCGCATGGACGTCCAGTCCGAAGTCGGTCCAGATTGCCTGCATCTTCTGGTGGATCGCGTCCATCTCGGCTTGCTTTCCGGCAATGGCCTTGCGGTCCGGCTTCTCGCCCGTCCAAAGGTCCCGCATCTCGAGCATCTTGGCGTGAAGCTCAGCTCGCAAAGGCGCGACCTTCTCCATGGCTGCGGCACGCAAGGCCGCGATCTTCGTCTTCTGCTCCGATGTCAGGTTCGAAACCGGCTCGTTCACATCCACGGTGCCTCTTCCTGCTCCGCGCAACGCATTGACTCCCGCTCCCTGAGCCAGGGCGAGTGAAACAACGCCTGTCAGCAAGGTTGCAGCAAGCCCCATGGTTCTGATTGTCATGCGCATCTGCCTCCTCCTTGTTCTCCCGGCTCCACAAGCCCGGGCACGAGCTGAATCACGAGCATGATGAGCGTATGTGCATTACTGTCAAGGGGCGAAAATTCGACGATGGGGCCGATCGTCGCGCCGGCACGCTGCGAAAAACCGTGGCTTGCGGGCGTTGGGTGACCCTTTCTGGTTGCGGAAACCCGGCTTGCGGTGTCCATAGTGGTGAGGTTCTTCCCATGCAACCCTGGCGCTCCATGCGTAAATCCCTCAGCACGGCCGTGGGGATTGAGCTTGCGGCACTGGCCGCCTTCACCTTGGTGGACCTACCGGCACAAGCCGAGGTGGGCAGCACAAGGCGGCCCGTTGGCTTCATCACCCCGGGCCCGAGCTTCGAGCTCGGCCTGGACGGCTCCATGCGTTTCGGGGGCGAGGTGGCGATGGCGCAGTATTCGGGGACATGGGGTTTGGGTGCTGCCGCGGGTTTCGTGCCAGGCCGTCTCTATTTCGAAGCGCAGCCCGCCGTGGTGCTCGGAGGGCGCGTGCACAATCTGCTGCTGGGACTGAACCCCGGTTTCGTCATCGATGTGACGGGCGACGTGCCTCGCTACGGCGGCCAGGCGACCCTCTGGACCAACTACGTTCACGGCGGCACCCATCTTTGGGCGTCGCCGTTGTTTCCCTTCGCCCGCGTGCAGGCGGTGATGGGAATGGGGCTCGTCTTCACGGGCGGCATCATGTTGAAGCTGCCCGTGCCGGTTTCGTGAGTTTGCCCTTGGGCCATGGCAATAACTTGAACCCGCGCTCCCAGCGAGCGATCCTCGTTGCATGCAGATCCCCATCGTGCGTCCGGACCTGGGTGAGGCCGAGGCCCTGGCGGTCGCCGCCGTCATCCGCTCGGGCTGGGTGGCACAAGGCCCCGAGGTCGCCGCGTTCGAGAGCGAGCTGGCCAGTGCCGTCGGCGCACCCCACGCCGTCGCGGTGTCGAGCTGCACGGCCGCGCTCGAGCTCTGTCTGCGCGCCCTGGGTGTGGGCCTGGACGACGACGTGGTCACGGTCAGCCACAGCTTCATCGCCACCGCGAACGCCGTGGTCGCGGTGGGCGCGCGCCCGATCTTCGTGGATATCGACCCCACCAGCTACGGCCTGGACGCAGGCCTGCTCGAAGCCGCG
Source organism: uncultured delta proteobacterium (assembly GCA_963824555.1). Lineage (GTDB taxonomy): Bacteria > Myxococcota_A > Polyangia > Fen-1088 > Fen-1088 > Fen-1118. The sequence continues at coordinate 249,661 of CAWGPW010000037.1, forward strand.
TGGACCTCGAAGACACGCGCCATTCTGTGCGTGCACCAACTTGGCTTTCCGTGCATCTTGCCCGCCATTCTGGACATCGCCAACCGCCACAAGGTCCCGGTCATCGAGGACGCGGCGTGCGCCATCGGCAGCGAGATACAATTGGACGGTCTTTGGCAAGCCATCGGCCGGCCGCACGGTCTGCTCGCGTGTTTCTCGTTTCACCCGCGCAAGGTCATCACCACCGGCGACGGCGGGATGATCACGACCGCCGACGAGACCCTGGCCACGCGCCTGCGCCAACTTCGCCAGCACGCCATGTCGGTGTCGAGCACCATTCGCCACGGTAGCCAGCGCGTGGTGTTCGAGTCCTTCAGCAAGCCTGCCTACAACTTCCGCATGACCGACGTGCAGGCGGCCATGGGACGCACCCAGCTCGCGCGCCTGCGGCAGACCATCGCCACGCGGCGGGCGCTCGCCGAACGCTACCGCGCTGCCCTCGACGACCATCCCATCCTCGTGCCCCCGCGCCAGCTGCCCTGGATGCGTGCCAACTTCCAGAGCTACCCTTTGCGCATCCGGGCTGACGCTCGCCATTCGCAGGTGGAGATCATGCAGCACCTGCTCGATCGCGGCGTGGCCTCGCGCCGGGGCGTGGGCAACGCGCACATGGAGCCCGCCTACGCGAACACACCCTGGTCCTGCGGCCCCGAGCCGTGCAACACCGAGCTCCACCGGCAGGGCCGCTGCTTGCGCCTGCGCCATTCAGAAGAGGCCCGCGACCGGACCATCCTGATCCCACTCTTCCATGGCATGACGGAGGTGGAGCAGGAGCACGTTGTTGACGCCCTGAGGGCGTTGCCGATCTAGCCGCGACATCCATGTGCAGGTCCCTGGTGTCGAGGGTATGCTGCCTGCCTGCGAACAGTGGCTATCTACCTCGATCACGCCGCGTCTACCCAACCTTCGCCCGAAGTGGTCGAAGCGATGGGCCGTGCCATGCGCGAGCACTTCGCCAATCCGTCTTCCTTGCACGGACTGGGTGCGGCGGCGGCGCGGGCGCTTTCCTCGGCACGCGAGGAGGTCGCGGCGCTGGTGCACGCCCAGCCCGAGGAGATCATTTTCACCGGCAGTGGCACGGAGGCCAACGCCCTGGGTGTCGTCGGTGCGACGCGGGCTTCCCGAGCGCGCCACCTGGTGGTCAGCGCGATCGAGCATGCGGCCGTGTTCAATTCCGCGCGCCTGCTTGCCGACGAAGGCTGGCAGATCGATACGGTCTCGCCCGAGTCGGATGGATGTGTGACAGCAGACGCCGTGCTGGCGGCACTCAGGCCCGAGACCTCGGTGGTCGCCGTCATGCTGGTCAACAACGAGATCGGCACCTTGCAGCCGGTGGCGGACATCGGCCGCGCTCTGCGCGCACTCGGGCACAAGATCCATTTTCACGTCGATGCGGTCCAGTTCGCCGGGCTCGAGCCGCTCGACGTGCGCACCAAGGGCGCCGACTCCATCGCCATCTCCGCCCACAAGTTGCACGGCCCCAAGGGCATAGGAGCGCTCTGGTTGCGCAGGGGCAAGCGTCTCGCCCCCCTTCACGGCGGCGGCGGGCAAGAACGCGGCCTGCGCTCGGGCACCGAGAATCTACCCGCGGCCGTCGGCTTCGGCGTGGCGGCAGCCCAGGCGCGCCAGGAGGTCGGGGCCGCAAACCGCGTGCGCGAGCTGCGCGACCGTTTGGAAGACCTCATCTTCGCCGCGGTCCCGCAGGCCAGGCCGGCGGTGCCCCTGCCCGCGCCCCGGGCGGCGCACATCTCGAGCATCCTACTGCCGGGTTTTCCCGCCGAGCCAATCTTGCACGCGCTCGAAGCGCGCGGCGTGTTCGCCTCCGAGGGCGCGGCTTGCTCGTCGCACGCCCGGGAACAGAGTCGCGTGCAACGCGCGCTCGGGATTGCCCCGACCACCGGAGTCCTGCGCTTCTCGCTCTCGCGCCTGACCACGGCCGACGACGTCGAGCACGCGGCGCACGTCCTCGCGCAATCGATCACCGAGGTCGCAAGAGTGGTCCATCAAGTGGTAAATCCAAACCGATGATTTCCATTCTTTGCCGCTTCGGTGAGCTCTTTCTCAAAGGGGGCAACCGGGGTTTCTTCCTGCGCGCCATGTCCGACAACGTGCGCCGGGCCGTACGCGACCTGCCCGACGCGAAAGTCTCCACCCCGTACGGCCGCGTCCTGGTGCGCGTGCCCGACGAACTGCGCGAGGATGCCTGCGCCCGTTTGGAGCGCGTCTTCGGTCTGGTTTCGGTCTCGGCGGGCGCCGAGGCCGAGCCCAACCTCGAAGCCATCACCGCCACCGCGGTCAGCGAGGCCAAGGCGGCTATCGCGCGCGATCCCGACCTCGGCCGCAGCTTCAAGGTCGAGACCCGCCGCTCGAACAAGAAGTTTCCCCTGCGCTCGCACGACATCGACTGCCATGTAGGCGGCGCCATCATCGACGCCCTCTCCATGCGCGTGGATGTGCACAAGCCCAGCCTGCGTATCGGCATCGAGATCGCCCAAAGCACGGTCTACGTCTTCGCCGAGATCCGACCGGCGCCCGGAGGGCTTCCCGTCGGCGTGTCAGGGCGCGGACTGCTCTTGCTCTCGGGCGGCATCGACTCACCCGTGGCGGGCTGGTTGGCGGCCAAGCGCGGGTTGGCCCTGGAAGCCCTGACCTTTCACTCGCCGCCCTTCACCGGCGAGCGCGCCAAGGACAAGGTTGTCTCGCTACTGCGAATCCTCTCGCGCTGGCAAGTGGCCACGACCTTGCACGTCGCCCATTTCACCGAGACGCAGCAGCGGCTGCGCGAAGCAGGGCCGGCCGAGCTGGCGGTGGTGCTGTACCGGCGCATGATGGTCCGCGTGGCCGACCTCTTGTGCAAGCGCGCTCGTGCCGATGCCATCGTGACCGGTGAGAACCTGGGCCAGGTGGCAAGTCAGACCTTGATCAACATGGCCAACATCGAGAACGCCGCCCGCCACATCGTGCTGCGCCCGCTACTAACCTACGACAAGATGGAGACCGTCGCGCTGGCGCGGCAGATCGGGACCTACGATACCTCGTCGCTGCCTTATGAAGACTGCTGCTCGCTCTTCATTCCCGCGCACCCCGCCACCGCGGCCAGACTGGCCGACGTGGAAGCCGCCGAGGCCAAGCTCGACGTTGCCAAGGAAGCCGAGGCCATCGCGGCCAACTGCGAGCGTATCGTCGTGTAGTTCAAACTGTTCGGTGCTCTACGCCTTGGGGATCAGGCGCGCCATCATCACGCCGTCGATCTTGCGCAGCTTATCGACCATCGACTCGGTGACCTCGCCGTCGACGTCGATGATGTTGTAGGCCAGCTCGCCAGCGCTCTTGTTCATCATGTCGATGATGTTGATCTTGCCCGCCGCCAACACCGTGGTCATCTGGCCGACCATGTTGGGCACGTTGGCGTTGCCGACCACGAGGCGCGTGCGCCCCATGGCGGGCATCTCGCAATTGGGGAAGTTCACCGAGTTCTTCACGTTGCCGAAGTAAAGGAAATCCCGCATCTGTCGCGCGGCCATGATCGCGCAGTTGTCCTCGGCCTCGGGCGTCGAGGCGCCCAGGTGCGGGATGGAAATGGCGTTCTTCTCGTCGAGCAGATCGTCCTCGGGGAAATCGCTGACATAGCAACCCACCGTGCCAGCGGCCAGCGCCTCTTTGATGTCGGCGGTCTTGACCAGCGGTCCGCGCGCCAGGTTCACGATGCGCACGCCCTTCTTCATGATGGCGAACTTCTCGCGCCCGAGCATGCCCTTGGTGGCGTCCACCAGCGGGACGTGAAGCGTGATGTAGTCGGACTGGGACAGCAATTGATCCAGGCTGGTGGCACGCCGGACCGTGCGCGCGAGCCCCCAAGCAGCTTCCACCGAGATGTAGGGATCGTAGCCAACCACGTCCATGCCCAGCGCCAGCGCGTCGTTGGCCACCATGACGCCGATGGCGCCCAGACCCACCACGCCGAGTTTCTTGCCCTTGATTTCAGGGCCGACGAAGTCCTTCTTTCCCTTCTCGACCAAGGGACCGACCTCTTTGCCCTTGCCCTTGAGCGCGCGCACCCACTCGACGCCGGGGATAATCCGGCGCGAGGCGAGAAGCATGGCCGCGATGACCAACTCCTTGACGCCGTTGGCGTTGGCGCCAGGAGTATTGAAAACCACGATGCCGCGCTTGGAGCACTTGTCGATGGGAATGTTGTTCACGCCGGCGCCGGCGCGGGCGATGCCCTTGAGCGAGGCAGGCAGATCGAGGGCGTGCATGTCCGCGCTACGCACCAAGATGCCATCGGGATTCAGGATCTCGGATGCGGTCTCGAAGGAATCACGCGGAAGCTCGTCGAGTCCGATGGAAGCGATCTTGTTGAGTGTCTGAATCTTGAACATGGTGTCTGCCTCGCTGTGATTGGGTGGCCGGTATCCTGGCCGATATCCCAGGCCACGTCTACCAGGTATGATGGGCGAGTATGCACGTCGTGCTCGCTCTTCTCTGCGCTTCCGCGCTGCCCGCCGCAGCCGATGGACAAGCCGGGGTCGACGCAATCATTCCCGCCCAATCGCTGGCCCCGCTGTCCGACGAGCGTGAGCCGCACTTCGCGCCTCCACTACGCGAGCGCAGCAAGAAGGAGATCGGGCGTCTGGAAAAGATGTGGCGGCCGAGCGTGCACCTGGGCGACGCCGAATTGGCGCCGAAGCGCAAGCCAACCGCGGCGCGTCCCAAGGCCGCGCATACCGCCATCGGGGAGGCGGAAGCGCGCCTGGATGAGGCCATGCAGCCCGTCGGCACGCGCATCACCCCCATCACGACCCTGTTCAACCTGTGGAACCGCGAAGCCTTGCCGCTCATCCCAGGCCAGCCTTACAAGCGTCCCTTCCAGATCTTTCTGCGCGATCACTACACCAAGCAATCGACCCAAGTCGACACGCGGCTCGCGGGCATTCTGGCCGCCGCGGCCATCCGATTCCACGCGCCAAGGGTAGACATCGTGTCGGGCTTTCGCTCGCCCAAATACAATCTGATGCTGAGAAAGAAGGGACACCAGGTGGCGCGCGAAAGCCAGCACACGCAAGGCACCGCCGTCGACTTCCGCATTCGCGGGGTAACCACGGAGAGCCTGCGCGAATTCGTGCGCGGACTGCACATGGGCGGCGTGGGCTATTACCCGCGCACGCACTTCGTCCACGCCGACACGGGCAAGGTCCGCTACTGGCAGGGAGGTTAGAACTTCCCCGCCCAGCCGAGGGACAGACCGCCTTCGGGCGAGAGATTCATGCTCACCTCGCTGGACTCGGTGGGGCGCAACACAAGGACCGTGCCCACCACGGCGGCGGCCGCGCCCAGACCGAAGAATCCGTACGATACATAGGCAAGAGGCTTGGCATCGCTGCATGCGGCTTCGGCTGGGGAGATGTTGCTGGGATCCTTCTTGTACAGAGAGTTACAGGTGTTCATCTTGCTGCGGGCCATGAGATTGGTGATGAGGCCGCCTACCAGTGCGGCGCCCGCGCCGCCGTAGACGATCCAGGCCGCTGTTCGATAGTTGGTTGGAGACGGGTGCTCGGCGATCGATTCGACTGGCTTGGTCGCTTCAGCGGCGGGCGCCTTGGTTGGCCTCTTCTGCGCCGTCCCCCCTGCCGCAGGCGGAGGCCCAGCCACCGGCGCGAGAATCTCCTTTTCCTTCTGTTTTGCCCTGGCCAGACGTTCCTTGAGCGCGATGACCTTGTCACTCACCTCCTGAGCGTCCTTGGCATCCGGGACGAGCAGCAGGTACTGGCTGTAGCTGGCAATGGCCACCTCCAAATCACCGATGCGTTCGGCGATCTGCGCGATGTTGTAGGCGGTGAATCCGTGGGGCACGAAGCGCAGCGAGCACTGGTAGGCTTTCAATGCGGCAATATCATCGCCATCGCTCGACAAGGTCTGGCCCATGGAAAACCACTTCTTGGCCTGCGCCCGCCGCAGGACGTTGTCCTCGGGAATGTCGTTCGGGCAGTCCTCGGCCCGTACGGAGCCAGCGACCAAAAGGACGGTGATGGCGACAAGTGCAAAACGAATCGTCATGAGCTGTTGTCCGGAAAGAAGTTTGGGGACCGAAGCTTCGCTGGGATTTCGAGCCGACGGCGCGGAACTGAAGCGTTCTTACATTTTCTCACCGCCTTCCGCTGGCCACAAGAAGAGAACTCCTCATGAGCGTCGCGTCACGCGTCGTCTGGCAATGGTGTTTGCTAGGGCTTGGTGCCGGCCGCCCGTGCATCGCGAATGCCGACCTGCGACTGCCCGCCCACCATGGCCCGTGCCTTGGCGAACTGGGTGTCGATCACCTCGACGAACCTCTCTATCGGCACGGCCCCCTCCACCCGGTAACCGTTCACGAACGAACATGGCGTGCCGCTGACCTCAAGGGTCTTGGCCAAGTCCTCGGATGCCTTGAACACGGTCCTGAAACGGTGGTCGGTAATGGCGCGCTGTATCTCCGACCACGGCAAGCCGAGCCCCTTCGCAATGACCTTGAGGCCGGCGTCATCGAGATCGTCCTGACCCGCGAAGAGAGCGTCGTGGGCCTGCCAAAAACCCTTCATGCCCTTTTTCGCGAAGGCGACCCTGGCCAGCACCGCGGCCGGAACCGCTCGATCATGGAAGGGCAGCGGGTAGTCCTTCCACGCGATGCGCAGATCCGACCCGTACTTCCGTTCGAGAGCGGCCAAGGTCTCTTCCACGCGCTTGCAGAACGGGCACTGGAAATCGCTGAACAGCACCAGCGTAACCAGGGCATCGGCCGGGCCGCGCGTGGGATCGGAGCTTCTCCACAGGCACCTTCCAGATGGTTGTGTCCTCTGCCTCAGGCGCCTCAGGCGCCTCGGGCGCCTCGGTCTTTCCCTCGTCGACTGGAACCGAGACGGCCTGGGCGTTCCTGGCCGAAAGGACGTTGTAGAGTTGGCTGGCCGGCGTTCCATTCGCCACCAGCTGCTTCGCGGCCGCGAGTTGGGGGTCGATGATTTCCCTGAAGACGTCGATGGGCTGTGCGCCCATGAGCGGGATGCCGTTGATGCGAAGCACGGGCGTACCCCGGATGCCCATCCGAGTGGCCAGCGCCACATCCTCGTCGACCTTGGCCACCTGGCGCCTGGCCGAAAGCTCCGCCTTGAATTTGTCGCCGTCCAAGCCGACCATCACGGCCCAGCGCAAGTAGCTCCCGGACGAAAGCTCGCCCTGGTCGGCGAACACCAGATCGTGGAATCGCCAGAAGGCGTCAGCCCCACCCATGGCGAACACGGTCATGGCCGCGTCCGCAGCGGGCCGGGCATTGTTGTGGAACGGCAAGGGATAGTTTTTCCACACCAGGCGCAGCCGGTCGGGCCCGTAAATCCGCTTCAATTCTCCGAGCGTCTCGCCCACGCGCGAGCAAAACGGGCACTGGAAGTCGCTGAATTCGACGATGGTGACCGGCGCGTCCGGGCTGCCCCAAATCGGATCCTTGGCCGTGATCGGCACCGCTGCTTCGGGCGCGGGCGGTCGGGCCGGCGCGGTTCCGGGCGGGGGCAACTGCGCGATGCCGCTCTTGCGCGCGCAAGGGCAATCGCAGGCGGATGCCGCCATGGGCGTGGCACCGCGCCCTTGTCCCGTGGCGCAGGCGAGCAGGCCGGCCCCGAGAACCGTCACAGCGATGGGCAAGAAAGCGCGGCCGGACACTCGACGAATCCAAGTCTTCATGCGAGGAAAAATATCAGACCGGATGCATGAAGCGTAGACGCTTCGACGGAGGCCACACCTCAGCCACCGCGCGGCTCGCATTGCGAGGCAAGTCGAGTCAACGGCGTGATGCGCTCCCAGCGCGGCGCTTCGTCGTCGTCGGGCAATCCGATCAGAAGCTCCTGGGTGTGAAATGCGGCCTTGTAGCGCAGCGACTGGCACGCCAAGACACAATAGCCAAGGTAGACGTAGGGTCGCGACGTGGCGCGTGCGAGCTCGACGAGGTTGAGGATGTTGGCGATCCCGGGCGAGAGTCGCGCGTAGGCTGGATCGTAGAAACAGAAGATGGCGCTCCACGCCTGCGGCGTCTTGTCGCAAATCGCAACCATGACCAGACGGTCGTCGGCTTCTCGGTCGTAGTACGCGACTTCGAGCGCGAATCGGGCCGGGAATGCGAAGCGCATGAAATAGTCCTGCACGGAAAGGTCAGACATTTCCCACCCGCGCGCTTGCACGCGATCGTGCTGCCAGGCGTGGAACAGAGCCAAGCGCGCCTCGTCGATGATGGGCTTGCCAATCTGGGGGCGCAGCCTGCAGGCCAGGCGCTGAACCCGACGCTGGCTGCGACTGGGCGAAAACGCGTCCACCACGATGCGCGTGGAGAGGCATGCTTGGCAGCCGCCGCAGGCCGGCCGGAACCAACCCGGGCCGAAGTGACGCCACCCGCGGCACAACAGCTCATCCGCCTCCTCGGGCGAAACGTCCAGCATGACCCGATGCTCCAGCGAGGCCGGAATGTCAGGCAGATACGAGCACGGGCGCGGGTCTTCGGTGCTGGCATGAAGGAGGCGAGCCACAACTGCAAAGATGGCAGATCGTGGGCAACCTTCAATACGGGTCGGGTTCGATTTCGCATCCCGTGCGCTATAGTCCCCTCATGCCTTACGTGTTCGGGATCGCGCTCGGCCTTGCGGCCATCACGGGTCTGTGGAGCTCGGTCGCCGCCGCGAAGACGGTGCTTCCCGACGACGCTCCCGCAGTTGCCGCACCCTCGCCGCCGCCCATCGTCCCCCAGGTCGAGGCCGGCACCGAGGCCAGCGACGCACCCGTGGAGGTGCCCGCCCCTTCGCAAGAGGCCCTTCGCTACCACCACGGCAACAACGCCATCTGGGTCGCCGAGCAAGTGTTGTCCATCGCCCTGCCCTTGCTCCTGCTCTTCACCGGGCTTTCGGCCCGGCTGCGCACCTTGGCCGGCCAGCTCGCCGGCGGCCGTTTCTATCCGACCTTGGCCATCTACTTCGTGATGTTCTCGGTGTTGCTCTTTCTCGTCGAGCTTCCCACTTTCCTTCTACATCGGCTTTGCGCGCGAGCACGCCTACGGGCTTTCCGCCCAGCGCTTTTCCAAGTGGGCCAGCGATCAGGCCAAGGGTCTCGGGGTCGGCCTTCTCGTCGGAGTGCTCGTGCTGTGGGTACCCTATCTCTTGCTGGCCAAGAGTCCGCGGCACTGGTGGTTGTGGACCAGTGCCCTGGCCTTGCCCTTCTACATCCTCACCCTCATCGTCACGCCACTGTGGATTGCGCCGCTCTTCAACAAGTTCGGCCCCATGAAGGACAAGGTTCTCGAATCCGAGGTGCTGGCCGTGGCCAAGCGCGCGGGTGTCGAGGGCGCACGCGTGTTCGAGGTCAACAAGAGCGTCGACACCGCCAAGGTCAACGCCTACGTCACCGGCGTAGGCGGCAGCAAACGCATCGTATTGTGGGATACACTCATCGCCCGACTGTCGCCCGCGCAGGTCCGGTACGTGGTCGGCCACGAGCTCGGCCACTACGTGCTCGGCCACCTATGGACCAGCGTGATTCTATCGACGGTGCTCACCTTCGTCGGCCTCTTCGGCGCCCATCGATTGTCCGGCTTCGTGCTTGGCTACTTCGGCGACCGCATGGGTTTTCATCAACTCTCCGACGTTGCTTCGCTTCCCCTACTCATGTTGCTGCTGACCTTGTTTTCCCTGGTCATCACGCCCGCCGCGCTGGCGTTCTCGCGCTACCACGAACACGAGGCCGACCGCTTCGGCCTCGAGCTCACCCACGACAACCACGCCGCCGCCACTGCCTTCGTGGCCTTGCAGCAGCAGAATCTGGCCGTGCCCCGCCCCGGCCTGTTCTACAAACTCTTCCGCGCCAGCCATCCGCCCATCGGCGAGCGCGTGGACTTCATCAACAGGTACCATCCGTGGACCCTGGGCGAATCGGGACGCTATCAGGATCTGATTGCGCCTTGAGGGCCACCCCTTTCAAGGTTCCCAGGTCCAAACGGTCTCCGGCGTCGTTTCCTTGGTGAAGCTCAGTTGAGCGGGTAGGCCGTGTTGGCGGCTGCGAGCTGACCTGGACCAAGTTGCGCCGTCGCCGAGGTTCCGTCCGCGTACTGCACGGTGATTGAAATCGAGGTCGCGCTCGATTGCAGCGCCTCCATGGGAACCTCGAAGGTGTTCTCCGGATCGGTGGCATATGGGAACACAACTGGCGCCGGGCCAGCGGGGTCTTGCCACACGATGGACGCCACCGCCGAAGGCGGATTGCGAACTTGCACGCGCGACCACCAGGTGTTGCTACCGTCGCTAACGAACAGGCTGGACGATCCATCGGAGACTTCCGGGTGACCCGCGCAGGACACGAACCGCCAGCTTCCATCGTAGCGCCCGAAACCGTCGAGCATGATCGCCGCGGGCGCCGAGCCTCCGAGGTCGATGCCGCAGTCGCCATCAGGACACTTGTCCATGATACGCACGATGACGGACTGGGGTCCTTGCGACGTAGACGCCGTGACCTCGACACACTGACCGCACATCCGGCCGTCTTGCCACTGCCCCTGACCATCTCCAGGCGCCACGTTGACGTTCACGGCGGCGTAATAAAGAACGCTTGTCACGCCATAGTTGCACGCCCCGCCCGCGCTCGGCCCGGTGGCATACATGGTGATGTTGCCTTCGCCGCCATTCGACCGAACGATCGGGTAGCTCGGGGTGACGGCATTGCAGGATGCGACGCAAGCATCTGGCGTTGACACTCCGCCGTCGAGCGCGACGCCCACATCTGCCTCGACATCGCCATCGAGAGAGGCATCCCCCTTGTGGTGCGCGCCGCCCACACCGCCGCACGCGCCCAAGACCAGCAGAATGCCGAACACACGCATGTCGAGCTCAGTTTGTACTCGCGCGCGGGATTCGTACAAGGGTTATCCCCGAACGGAGACCGCTGCGGAGGAGGAAGAGTGCGCACCATCGAATCGCGTCCATCGAGGCCGCCTGGTCCGCGACAGCAAAGAAGCCTACCCCGCCACCGCCACCGTCAGCACGTAGCCCGCCTCGCGCCGTCCCATCACGCGCAGGTTGTCGAGCATACTCTGGCGTGGGAGCTCGGCGACCACACGCACGCCAACCGGCTGCCAGCCCTCGGGACATCCCACGAATGCCTCGCCGGCCAGGTTCACCAGTACGCCGCGCGTATCGATGCGCAGGCCGAGGCCGAGGAGCTTCAAGACCGCCTCCTTGACGCTCCAGATGCGGGCCACGATGTCGTCGCGATCCTTACCAGCAGCCTCGACGGTGGCAGCTTCGGCGTCGGTGTAGAATTGCCTGACCAGGGCGGGATCGCGCGGCTCGATGGTTTCCACGTCGGCACCGATGCGCGCGCTTCGCTCCAGCGGTGCGGCGGCCATGCCGATTTCGCTCCGATGGGAAATCGAAATGGGATACTCCCAGCCCCCCTTGCCTTCGAGGAGCACGAAGGGCTCACCCGAGGGTTGGTTGAGGACGCTGATCTCCTTTTCCGGCACCTGCCCCTCGCCCAGCATGTCACGCACGAGACGCTTGGCCGCGGCCCGGCCCATCAGCCACTTGCGCCTTCTCGGCACGTGGCCGAGCCCGGTGAGCATCTTCTCCTCGCGCGGGCTAAGCAGATCCGGCCACGCCTGGCCTTGCGCAAGCGACGGAAATTCGCTGGCATGGACCAGGCGATAGCGGAACATCAGACGACCACGTTGCGGAACGGGCCCGCCTCGTCTTCGGGCAGCGTATTCGGCATGCGCGAGGTCCGATAGCCAACGAGCTCGACGTGAACTTTGCCTTCGCCGTCGCGCACGCGAGCGCTGAACGAAAGTCCGTCGGCGCTCGGGTTGGCGGTTACTTCGGCAACCAGCGGACCGCCGCCTGCCGACGGATCGCGCACAATCACCTGATCGACCGCGGCCGGCAGGCCAAGCTGCCCGGTCTGGCCGATCTCCCACACGCCCGCCGTCTGGAAACACAGCTCGATGAGACGGGGTCCGACCAGGCTGGCGTGGGTCGGGTTGGTGGTATCGAGGGGCAGATTCGCGGTCATGCAACCGATGACCTTGTTCTTGCCTGCGCTCTCGACCCGATCGAGCACGCGGTAGGCGGGACCGTGGAAGTACACGCGGTAGATGGCCTCGCGTCCGATTTCGGGTTGGGTACGATTGAAGGCTTGCACATACTGCGTCTCCAGCGCCGCAGGCGCGAGCACGACCACGCCCGAAAAGTGCAGCTTCACCTCGGGTTCGCGTCCCACGATGGTCTGCACCGACGACAACGTGGTGTGGACACGCACGAGGCCATGCTCGCCCAGCACGGCCCGCGCGCGCACGATAGCCGCCCGCGGTTCGTTGCGGTAGTACTTCATGGGCGCCAGGAAGCGCAGGTTCTCCAGGCCCACGACATGGTGGCTGGGCACGAGCAACCAGGCCGCCTCGGCGAAGGTCTCGATGCCCATCACGCCCGGCAGCACGGGAATGCCGTCGATGGCGTGATCGTAGAGGAAGGGCTCGACCTTGGGATCGAGCTTCATCTCGGCCACGAGTCCTTCGTGCAGATGGTGGCTAACTCGCGCAAACGGCAAGGGCAGCGACTTGTCCTTGGCGCGTGCCTGCAGGCTGCCGTCGACGTCGAGCCCGCCGTCGGCATCGGACGGCGTGACCAGGATGCCCAGGCGGCGTCCCACCACCGCCTCGCCCGAGTAGCCGGCGCCAAGCGCGTTGCGAATGACGGGCAAGCCCTCGGCGGGATCGAGCATGTCGATCCCGGCGCGCTTCATGATCTCGGGGATGCTTCCGCGCGTGGCCATGCCGATGCCGCCCCACGCGGTCCAATCGAGCGCGATGCCGAGCGCGCTCGGCCGCGACGCAGCCCACCACGAGACCGCCTTGCACATGAAGTCGTTGCCCGCGCTGTAGTCGGCCTGGCCCGCGTTGCCGAAGCGCCCCGCCACCGACGAGAACACCACCATGGCCTTGACGTCGAGGTCGCGCGTGGCCGCCATCAGATTGAAGAGCCCGTCGGCTTTCACGCGGAAGACCAGGTCGAACTCCTCGACCGGCTTGCGGTCGAGCGAGCGGCTGCGTTCGAGGCCCGCAGCGTGCAGAACCACGTCGAGCTTGCCGCTTTGCTGGCGGATGTTCTCCACCACGACCTTGACCGCATTGCCGTCGAGCACGTCGACCTGGCGGTAGAAGGCGCGGCCTCCCGCCTCTTCCACCGAACGCAGGGCTTCGAGAATGCCGGCTTGCCGTTCGAGATCGAAGAGCTTCTCCTCGACCTGCGCCGGGGTGGCACGGCCCTTCTCGGCCTTCAGGCGCTCGAACACCTCGCGCTTGGCGCCCTCGCGATCTTTGATGACCTTTTCAAGCAAGGGGCGCTCGCTCTCGGGCGGCATCTGGCGCGCGTCGAGCAGATAGAAGGTGCCGCGCGAAGCGGCCGCCAGGTCGCGCACGATGGCCACGGTGATGGCGCCGGCGCCACCGGTGACCGCGAACACGGCATTCGCATCCATGGGGACGGGGGTCTTCGCGTCGCTGGGCGACGCCGTGAACAGCTGCACGCCCACGGTCACGCGCAGGTTGCCTTGGTAACCGATCTCGACCGCGCCCGGATCACGCTCGGTCTCGTCGAGCAGAGCGCGTACCACCACTTCGCTCGGCATGTCCTCGGGGAAGTCCACAGCCTTGACCAACGCCTCGGGCCGCTCGCGTTTCGTGGCCTTGGTGAATCCGACGACGGCGCCGCCGATGGGATTGCGCGCGCCGCCCTGGCCGTAGCCGTGGTGACCGCCCATGCGGGTTGCCGTGATGAGGAAGGTGCCAGGGTTGGCGAGCGCATCGTAAAGCCCACGCACGGCCCCGTGCAGAAGCAGCACGCGATCGCGATACTGTTTGCGGAACTCGACCAGATCGATCTCGTGCAGCGAGGGACAAGCGTCGAGCGGGGCGAGGAAATACAGACCCGTGGTCGAGCCCGCCGCGGCCCACTCGCGCAGGGCATTCTCGATTTCACCACGCTCGGGCCGCGCATCGATGCGTAGGACCTGAACGCCGCGACGTTCGAGCTCGTCGCAAAGCATGCGGCCGGCGCCATCCCGATCCGATACCACCACGACGCGGCTACCCTTTTCCAGGCGCACAGCGGTGCGCTTGCAGGAAGCGAGCGGAGGCCGCAAGGTCACCACGGGACGACGAAGCACGCCGCTTTCGAACGGGTTTGCCGCCGACACCACGATGGCCGGGGTCGTCGCCACGGGGGTCGAGGCGGCCGCCGGTACAGGCGAAGACTCCACGACAGGCGTGGGCGCGGGCACCGCATCCGGCGCGGTCTCGGCAACGGTGGCAGACGTCGCACCCGGGGCGCCGAGGCTCTGCTCGACGAACCCGATCACGTGACGAAGCGTCGGGTAGTCGCGCAGCTTCAGATCGTCCTTGCGTGGGATGTTGAACTCCTCGCGTACCATCGCGAAGACCTCCGCCTGCTTGACCGTGTCCACGCCGAGGTCGGCTTCCAGATCCAAATCCAGTTCCAGCATATCGCTGGGATAGCCGGTCTTGGCTGCCACCATGGCGAGCACCTTCGCGACGATCGGATTGCTGTCCGTCGTCGTCGGCGCGACGGGAGCGGCCGCCGCCGGCGGGGCAACGGGTGTTGCCACAGCCGGGGCGCTCGGTTCCACAGTGGCCGCCGGTACCCCGACGGGCGCCGGTGCGATGGGCGTCGGCGCGGCTTCCACGGACGCTGCCGGCGTGGCTGCGACTGCTGCGCCACCCTGACTCTGCTCGACGTAGCCGATCACGTGACGAAGCGTCGGATAGTCGCGCAGTTTCAGATTGTCCTGGCGAGGAATACTGAACGTCTCGCGCACCATTGCGAACACCTCGGCCTGCTTGACCGTATCGATGCCAAGGTCGGCCTCGAGATCGAGATCGAGCTCCAGCATGTCGCTCGGGTAGCCGGTCTTTTCGGCCACGATGGCCAGCACCTTCGCAACGACGGATCCTTGCGCTACGGAGGCGGCGGCCGTAGCCACAGCCGGGGCTGACGCCGGAGACGCAACCGGAGGTGGAGCCATGGCCGTGGCAGACGCCGTGGGCAAGGCGACCGGTACCGACGTGGACACCGCTGCCGTGGTGGTTCCCGACTCTGCCCTGCTCTGTTCGACGTACCCAACCACGTGGCGAAGCGTCGGGTAGTCGCGCAACTTTAGGTTGTCTTGGCGAGGAATACCGAACGTCTCGCGCACCATCGCGAACACCTCGGCCTGCTTGACCGTGTCGATGCCGAGATCCGCCTCGAGATCCAGATCGGGATCCAGCATGTCGCGCGGATAGCCCGTCTTCTCGGCGACAATGCCGAGAACCTTGTCGAGAACGGATTCTCCGCTAGCCGCAACCACCGAATCCGTCGAACTTGCCGAGGAGGGGGCGGGCATCGCGGGTGTGGGTACCGCAGTCCCCGCTGGGGCCGAAGCGGCTGCCCCCGTGCTCTGTTCGACATAGCCGACCACATGGCGAAGCGTTGGGTAGTCGCGTAGCTTCAAATTGTCCTGGCGAGGAATACTGAACGTCTCGCGCACCATCGCGAACACCTCGGCCTGCTTGACCGTGTCGATGCCGAGATCCGCTTCGAGATCCAGATCGGGATCCAGCATGTCGCGCGGATAGCCTGTCTTTTCGGCCACAATGCCGAGAACCTTCTCGAGGATGGATCCACCGGTGGCCGTGGCCGTGGCCGTGGCCGTGGCCGTGGCCGTGGCCGTGGTCGTGGCCGTGGCCGGAGCCGCCACCGCCGCACGAGCCGCCACCACCGTCACCGGAGCCGCCGCCTCGACGACCACCGCGCTTGGCCCCGAACCCGGCAACCACCGCGAAGGTGCCGGCTCCCGCCGCGGCTGCCCCTCGTCCTTGATACGCAAGGTCCGCTGTTGAACCTCGACGCTGGGGGTGTCGTAGCCGGAGACCTCCGCCAGCCAGCGCTGGTAGGTCGCCCGGTCGGCTACCCGCTGTTCGACGCCCTGAACGCGCCGGAAGAGCGACATCGCGATCTGCGAGCCGAAGCCCGCCGCCAGGCGCAAAGCAAAGCGCACGGGGTAGTGTCCGCCCTTGGAAAGATTGAGCGTGCCAAGCTCAGGATCGGGCTCCTTGAAATTGGGCACCGGCGGCACGATCTGCTTTTCCAGGATCTTGACCGCCATAGCGTCCTCGATGCCGACGCCCATCGGGTGTCCGGTGAAACCCTTGGTGTTGGCCACGACCAGGTCGTTGGCCGAGGCGCCGAAGGTCCTGCGCAGGGCGAATACCTCGGCCGCGGCGCTGCCGCCACGAGCCGGCGTGTAGGTCTCATGGGAAATGAAAGCCAGCTCCTTGGCCATGGCGTGGCGTTCAAGCCCGTGCTTGCGCTCCGCCACAGAGACCAGGCGCTCCATGATGCCCTCGATGTGGGACACGTCGAGGCGCGTGCCGTGGAAGGCACTGTTGGCGACTTCCGTGCCGAGAAGCTCGACGACGCCGCGCATGCCGCGCTCGCGGATCGCGTCCTCGGATTCGATGACGAGTGCGCACGCACCCATTCCCATCAGCATGCCATGGCGGCGGCGATCGAACGGCAAGGCCGCACGCTCGACCACGTTCTCGGTGGTAGCGGCGCCGGTGGCAAGGAATCCCGCGCCCATCCATTCCATCAGACTGTCGGAGGTCAGCTCGTCGGCGCCGATCACGACCACGCGCCGACAACGGCCGAGGCGAATCCAGTCCTCCGCGATGGCGATGGCCGTGGTGGTGGAGGCGCAGGCTGAATTGACCTGCGTGTTGGGACCGCGAATGCCGAGCATCTCGGCGAATTGGGCGTGGCCCATGGACAACACTTGAAAAATGAAGCGTCGGTCGAATTGGAATTCGGTCTTCTGTTCGCGCGCCTCGTAGAACCTGGTAATTTCCCGGGCCATGTTGTCGAAGCCGGGGAAGGCCGACGAGAAGATCACCCCGGTCTCGTCAGACATGCAGAGCGGCAAGCGCCAGCGGTCGGGCAGGTAGCTGCCCGTGGTGGTGCGCCGGTAATGGCGCACGAGCGGAATGCCGGCGTCGCGCAAAGCTTCGATGCCGGCGGCGATGGCGAGCGCGGTGGTGGTATCGAAAACCTCCGTGCGCTCCTTGGCAATACCGAACTCCTGGTTCAAATCGAAGGCGCCCTTGCGCCCGGCCAGTCGGATGACTTCATCGGCGGACGCAATAGGCTCGAGGCTCGGCTCCCCGACCTCGCGCTTGTGCAGGCGCACGATGTTCTTGCCCAGCATGCGCTCGCGCAGCTTCTGCGGCACCGGCTCGATGAACGATTCGCCGGCCAAGATGCGGTCGATGTTACCGTCGTCGAAGACGCGGCGGCTCTCGCCGGGCAGGCCCAGGCCCACGCCGGAGATGACGATGGATCCCGCCCGCGCAGTCGGCGCGGGCGCGGGGGCCTCCCCGCCTTTGTAGAGGGCCATGCCCTCGTCGAGGAATCGTGCGAAAAGTCGTCCCAGACTCTCGTAGTCGGTCTGGCCGGCCGTGGCGCTTGAACGTGTTCGATCCGTGCTCATGACGATGGGGGCTCCGTTCACTGACGTGGGGTTTTCGCTCGGGACCGTGCTCTTGGCGCCTTCGGCGGCGGCGCGGAGCTTCTGGGATCCGGGATAGCTGCTCTGGCCTGGGGATGCCCGCGGCATAGAGGCCACACATGGCATCGTGGAACGAGCGCACGCCGCCGCGCTTGGGGTGGTTGGTGGATAGACAAAGGACGTCATGCTTGTCCGCGAGGTCGCTTTCGGCCAGTGCTTGCAAGGCGCGCTTGGGGCCGACTTCGAGAAAGACGCGCGCGCCCTCGCCGTAGCAGGTTTCGATACCTTTGACGAATTGGACCGACGACGCCATCTGGTCGGCCAAGCGCCGTTTGATGGTTTCCATGTTGCCCGTGGGGTAGAGCTGGCCGTCGATGTTGCCAATCAGCGGAATGCTCGGCGGGGCGATCTGCATTTCGCAGATGGTCCGGTACAGGGCGTCGGCGGCGGGCGCGACGACCTTGCTGTGGAAGGCGTGCGACACGGGGATGATCTGCGCGGTCATGCCCAGGTTGTTGAAATAGTCGACCGCGCGATCCACGGCGTCGCTGGCGCCGGCTATTACCGTCTGCTTCTTGCTGTTCATGTTGGCCGGCGTGAGGTAGCCGCCAATCTCCGGCAGACGCCGCACGATTTCGTCGGTCGGCCCGAGCACCGAGGCCATCTTGCCCTTGTCGCCGATGGACACAGACGCCATGGCCCGCGCCCGCGCGCTGACCGCGACCAGCGCCTCGGAAAAGTTGAGCATGCGCGCGCCGACCGCCGCCGCCCACTCGCCCAGGCTGTGGCCCATCACCATATCGGGGAACACGCCGTGCTTGCCCAGCATGCGCATGATGGCGATGTCGGTGGCCACCATGGCCGGCTGGCAGATGGTGGTGTCCTTGAGCGCCTCCTCGGCGTCTTCCATGGCCGCCGCATCGTTGGCGTCCTTGTAGACGTAGCTCGTGAGCGAGCGCCCGAGAATGGGCTCCATGGTACGGTCGGCCTCTGCGAAGGTCTCGCGCACGATGGGATCGGGCACATCGGCGAGCATGTTGACGTACTGGGATCCTTGCCCAGGGAACAGAAACGCAACCTTGCCGGCCGGGCCGCGGCCGAGGTGAATGCCCTTGGTCTGCAGAACCCGCCACTTGCGGACATCGTTCTTGTCCAGGGCCTCGATGGCCAGCTCGCACTTCTTGACGAGATCGCCCGCTTCATCGAAGGCGATGACCAAGCGGGCCTGCGCGCCAAGGAACTGCTCGCCCGGCGGGGTACGGTCGGGCACCTTGCCGGCCTTGGCGTCCGCCATGGCCTGGACAGCGAGCGCGCGCAATGCCCCTGGGTCGGTACCGCCCAGGGGGAGCATGTTTCCGAGCATGGCCGGCCTGTCGTCATTCCCCGGCTGCGCCGTCGCGACCTGACCGCCGCCAGTCGGCGACGAAGCGGTGGAAGCATTCGGAACCTGCACCATGGTCGGTCGCCTGGTCAGCAACCCCGGCACGTACTCCTCGACCACGACGTGGAAATTGGTGCCGCCGAAGCCGAAGGCCGAAACGCCGCAGCGCCGGGGCGCAAACGACGGGCGCTCCCACGGCCGCGCCTTGGTGTTGACCTCGAAGGGAATCTTGTCGAACGGGATGGCCGGGCTGAGGACGTCGCAGTTGATTGACGGCGGCAGGATCTTGTGATGGCAGGCCAGCACCGCCTTGAGCAGGCCCGCGGCGCCGGCCGCGCTCTTGAGGTGTCCGATTTGCGACTTGACCGAGCCGAGCGCGATCTTGTGTTTGACGGGTGTTCCCTCCATGAGCACGCTGGCTGCGCTTTCCATCTCGGACACGTCGCCCACACGGGTCGAAGTGCCGTGCCCTTCGAGCAGGGTCATGGTGGCCGGATCGAGTCCGGCTCGTTTCCAGGCCCGCTGGATGGCCACGCGTTGCCCGATGGGGTTGGGCGCGGTGATGCCCTTGCCCTTGCCGTCGCTGGCTCCGCCCACGCCGCGGATGACCGCGTAGATCTTGTCACCCGCCTTCTCGGCGTCCTCCAGGCGCTTGCAAATGAAGAAGGCGCCGCCTTCGCCCATGACGAAACCGTTGGCGCCAGCCGAATAGGGACGCGAGCCATCGGGCGACAGCGCGCCGATCTTGCTGAACTTGACGAAGGTGGTGGCGCCCATGTTGCGGTCCATACCGCCGGTCAGGGCCACGTTGTAGTGGTGGTCGACGAGGCTGTCGACGGCGGCCTGCACGCCCGCCAGGGCCGACGCGCACGCGGCATCGGTGGTGAAGTTGGGGCCGCGCAAGTTGTAGACCGCGGCCACGCGACCGGCGACGATGTTGGTCAGCTCGCCCGGCATGGTGTCTTCGGTGGTGTCGGGCAAGCGCCGGGCGATTTCGCCGGCGAACTCGGCCAGGATTGCCTCGCGTGCGCTCGCCGGGAGCCCCTTGAAGGCCGCGGTTTCGTAGAGCGCCCGGGCGTACTCGGGAAACGAAAGACGCAGCACGGTCTCGTAGTGCCGCTCGCCGCCCATGGCGTTGCCGATGATCACGGCAGTCGATTCGCTGTCGAGCGGGCGGTCCGGGTGGCCAGCGTCGCGCAAGGCTTCGCCCGCGCACAGAAGCGCCCACTTCTGCCCGTCGTCCATGGCCGAAGCCACGCGCGGTGGAATCTTGAGCTTGGTCGATTCGAAAGCAACGCCACGCACCCAACCGCCGACCTTCGAGTAGGTCTTGCCAGGTGCCTTGGGATCGGGATCCCAGTAATCCGAGGCATTCCAACGATCGGGGGTCACATCGGTGATCGAGCTCCGGCCGGCCACCACGTTCTGCCAGAAGTGCTGTGCGTCGGGTGCGTCGGGCAGGATGGCGCCCAGGCCCACCACCGCGACTGCACGGTCGGCCGGATCTCGTGTCGAACTACTCATCTACTTTTCTCCTCCAGATTGGATCGCGGGCAGCGGATCCGGGCAGGTCGTAAAGCCCGGTCGCGCTGCTCGACTGCGCCTGATTCTAGGTATATCGGTCACTGCGGTCGCGCCGCGTCTTGCTCCACGATGGCCTTGGCGACGGTGTCCATGTCGGCCATGAGCCCTTTGGCCGCTACGTAGATAGCGTGCGTCTGCAGCGAACGCTCGAAGTCCGCCATGGCCGCATCGTCCACGGCGTCCATGCCGCGCACCAGGCGAACCGCCCCAGCCACCACGTCCAGCGCGGCCTCACGCGCACAGATCCGGGACATGTCCTTGACCGCCTTGGGCGCGAAAAATGGTTCGTACTTCGCGGCGCCACGGCCGGCCGCGTACTGGGCGAAGTTGGCGGCGATTTCCGCGCGGGTCATGAGCTCGCCGAGTTGGAACAACACGTGCTGGTGGCGCGTGAGGCGAGCGACGCGACAGCGCTCGGTGGTTTCAAGCACGGCCCGCACCGCCAGGGCCGCCACGTCGGCGCCCACTCGGGCATCCTCGCGATGCAGATTTTCCAGCTTTTCGGCCATGCCCCGGTAGAAGCCGCCGCGCTCTTGCAAGTGGACGCGCCAGCGATCGCGCGACACCGTCCACTGCATGATCTCGCTCGTCCCCTCGTAGATCGTCGTGATACGCACGTCTCTACGAACCTTCTCGACCTCGTACTCCTTGGTGTAGCCGTAACCACCCAGTGCCTGGACCGCGGCATCGGCGGCGGCATTGCCCTCCTCGGTGGCGAAGAGCTTGGCGATGGCGCCTTCGGTTTGCAGCTCGGGCTCGCCAGCGTCCAAACGACGCGCCACCTCCTCGATGTAGGCGCGGGCGGCTTCGAGGTTGACCACATGGGGGACGATCAGCTTGTCCATGTAGCCCTGCTTTTCGGCCAGGGGTGAGCCAGCCTGCACGCGCTCGCGCGAGTAGCGAATGGCCTTGAGCATGGCCTGTACGCCACCACCCAAGCCGAAGGCCGCGACCATCAAGCGCGTGAAGCCGAACACCGACTGGGCGTGAATGAGGCCCTTGCCCTCGACGCCGCCGAGGAGGTTCTCCTTGGGCACGAACACGTCCTCGAAGATGACCGGCGAGGTGTTCGACGAGCGAATTCCGTGCTTGTTCTCGTGCTTGCCCGGCACGAGCCCAGGGGTGCCCTTCTCGACCAGGAAGAAGGTCGGTCCGTCGGGGGTGGCGGCGAGAACGGAGTAGAGTTGGGCGAAGCCGCCGTTGGAGATGAATTGCTTGGTGCCGTTGATTTTGTAGCCCTTGAGCTCGCCGTTCTCGATCACCCGGTCGGCTTTGGTACGAATCGCCGATAGCTCGCTGCCGGCCAGGGGTTCGGTCACGGCGTAGGCCACGATCAGCCCCTCGTCACCGATGCGGCGAAGCCAGTGCTTGCGTTGCTCCTCGGTGGAGCCCACGACGATGGGGTCGGTGCCAAGAAAGATGGCGAGAAATGCGGTGGCCACGCCAAGGTCGAGACGAGCCATGTCCTCGGACACGCGATAGACGTCGTAGGCCGAGCCGCCGAGGCCGCCCAGCTCCTCGGGGATGAACAGCAAGTGCAGACCGATCTCTGGTCCCAAAAGCTCCTGGATTAGCCCGAGCGGGAACTCATCCCGCTCGTCGAGGTCGAGGCGAACCTTGGCGGGCAGCTTCTGCTTGCCGAACGACCCGATGGTGTCGAGAAGCATCTGAAGTGAATCTTTGTCGAGTCCTGCGTTCTTCATTGTCGTGTGTTGTCTCCTGCGCGCGGATGCCGTTCTTCGGCATGAAATGGCATCCCCCGCTTACGGGGCGGACGATGCTGGCACAAGCTGGCTCAAAATCAAAACAGGGATCGACGGCGCAATCCGTCGATCCCTGTCGTACGACGCGACTATTCGAAATGACTAGGCAAGCACTGACGCACCCGAAATCGAGCGCCTACTCCAGTTTCCAGGCTGGATCGGAGTTCTCTTTCGCCTTTTCCTTTTCCTTCTTGGCCTCCTCGGCCTTTCTCTCCTTGTCGCGCTGAGATTGGGCCTTCTTGGCCTCTATCTGCGCCTTCTTGTCTCTTTCCTTCGCCTTCTTGAGGGCCAGCTCTGCCGCCTTCTCCTCGTCGTGCTGGCGCTTGGCCACGCATTCTGGGGGCTCGCAGTCGTTTTCGCACTGGCACTTGAGCTTCGCCTTGCTCACCTTGATGCAGTGACACTTGTCGTCCTTGTCCCGGTAGCAACCACACGCGTTGTTTTCCGTCGCGGCGGCGGCTGGCTCGGCCTCGACTTGGGAGTCAGCCTTCTTGGATTTTGCCTCGGTTGGTGGCGAGAAAAAGGTCACCAAGCCGAACACTGAAATGATCGAGAGCAGCAATCGCATGGCGTTCTCCTTTGCACCGCAAATACCACGGGTCTGGCGGCGTGTGCAATGGCCCTGCACAGGCTCGTTTGCATCTTGCGCCACGCCCCTGGTGGCTCCATGATTCATGCTCGGAAACAGCCATGACCCAGAGTCTGATGTCTCGCGACAAAGCGGAAGCAAGAAAGAAGGGCCTGTTCGCCCTTTCGGCGTGGGTCGGCGCAGGCGTGCTGGTTGTCTACCATGCCCCGTTTCTAGGCCTGCTAACCGTTGGCGGAGCGGTCTACCTGACGTACCGATGGTTCATGTTCCGCGCCAAACGTGGCATGCGCTTCTAGCTCGTGGCCCGGCGTCCACGGCTAAGGCTGCAAGAACAGCGGCGGACCAGTGGGAGGCTGTGCCCCCGATGGACTTCCTTGCTGCGTTGGTCGTGCCACGCGGTGGAAAGAAAGCGGCAGGTCGACCTGGACCCCCTTGCCATCGAAGCTTGGAAAACGAATGTCTTGTACCACGTTTCGGATGCAGTGCTCGGCGTCCGGAGGCGCGCCGCCTACGCGTACGAGGCTTGGCCTGCCGCTGGGATCCGCCTCGAAAGAAACCGACACCATTGGATCTTGCGTCAGTGACGAGAAACAAGCCGCCAATGACCCCATGGCTCCCTGAATCGACCGATTGAGGGTGTCACGCGTAAGTCCGTTCGGATCCCCGTTCAGCGTCGCACGAGCTCTGGACGGCTGATCGTTCGCCGGCTGGATTTGGGATGGCGCCGGACTATCGGCAATCACGGAGGGTGCAATGGGCGCCCCGGACTGGCTTCGATAGCCTTGCGCGTCGCCCTTGTGGCGCGCCATGTGCGGCGCCTTGACGGGCTGTTGCAGCGACACCGGAGGGTGGGATTTCCCACATACGGAAAAGCCGCCAAGAAATAGAGCCGCCAGCGCCGCGCCATGCGCGGTCGACTTGATGAATGACGCGTGCCTAGGCATCCGCTCCTCTCTCTCTCTCGGCGAGTTAGGTCGGACACAGCCCGCCGACACGCACACGCTCGGTTGATTTCCATTGTAACTTGACCCGCGACGCTTGTGAATTCATCAGATCGCACTTTAGTTGCTGCCCAAACCGCCGAGCTCAAGTGTACAGTAACGGCGAAAATGAGAATTGGAATCGATCTGGGTGGCACCAAGATTGAGGGTATCGCCATCGATGAAGACGGAGTTGAGCGACAGCGGCTGCGCGTCCCAACGCCCAAGGGAAGCTACGCAGCCATCGTTCAAACCATCGCCTCGCTGGTTTCAGACATCGAGCAGGCGTACGGCGAAAAGGGCACGGTCGGGGTTGGTATTCCCGGTGCCATCTCGCCGGCCACGGGTCTGGTCAAGAACGCCAATACGGTCGAGCTGATCGGACATCCGCTGGACAAAGACCTCAGCCGCGTCCTCGATCGCGAGGTCCGCGTCGCCAACGATGCCAACTGCTTCGTGCTGTCCGAGGCCACCGATGGCGCCGGCGCGGGCGGCGAGGTGGTCTTCGGGGTCATCATCGGGACAGGCGTGGGGGGTGGCATCGTCGTCGACGGCCGCCTGCTCACGGGCCAGCACGCCATCGCCGGGGAGTGGGGCCACAACCCGTTGGCCTGGCCACGCGACGACGAACGGCCCGGACACCCCTGCTTCTGCGGCCGACCTGGCTGCAACGAATCTTTCCTGGCGGGCCCGAGCCTTTCCCGCGATCATCGCCTGGCCACGGGACGGGATCTCAAGGCACCGGAAATCGCCGCGCGGGCGGAAAGCGGCGACCCGGCAGCGCTCGCGACCATGGTCCGTTACGAAGATCGCCTGGCGCGTGCCCTCGCCGTCATCATCAACGTCCTGGACCCCGATTTCGTCGTGCTAGGCGGTGGCGTGTCCAACATTGCACGCCTCTATCGCGAGGTTCCCCTCGTACTGCCCAAGTACGTGTTCTCCGACAAGGTGACGACGCCCATCGTGAAGGCCAAGTTCGGCGACTCCAGCGGTGTTCGCGGAGCCGCCTGGCTGTGGCCCAAGGCCTGACAGATCGTCCTCTAGAGCACCGAACGGGTTGAAAAACCGGGCAAATTCCGGATTCTAACCACAGAGGACGCAGAGAACACGGAGACGGATGGGATATGAAGGGTTCGGATCGAGATCCGGAGAACCCTTCATTCTCCGGGCCTCTGTGTTCTCTGTGGTGAAAAAGAGGCTTATGCGCGCTCTGCACAGCGGCCTCGGCAGCGCCAGGCAATCCAACCCGTTCGGTGCTCTAGCGACGGTGCGACTGCACGTAGGTCGAAACGAGAAGAAAGAGCCCGAGCAGAACCCACACCACGCCCATGCGCAGGTGACGGTGCTGTTCCTTGCCGCGAACCAGTGCGGGGTTCGTGGAGGTTTCGCTGTCTTCCTCGGTCATGCGCGGCGTGCGCGGGGCCCCGAGGTACCTCACGCGCAGGATACCGAAAAGCACGAGCAGCGCGCCCACGGCATAGGGAATGATGGGGGGGATGTTCAGATGCATGGCTTTGGCTTGGAAATTTCGCAGTTTTCACCACGGAGAACACAGAGGTCAAAGAGGCCGGAAAAGAAGGGGGATTCCGGATCTGTGGTCCGAACCCTTTCTTCCTCTGCAGCCTCTGTGTTCTCTGTGGTTGATCATCTTCTCAGCTCGCCATTTCCACGGCCTTGAATTCGCGAATGACGGTCACCTTGATCTGTCCGGGGAAGGTCATCTCGCGCGAAATGACCTCGGCGATGTCAGCCGCAAGCTTGGTGGCACCGGCATCGCTCACGCGCTCCTCCTCGACGTAAACGCGAACTTCGCGTCCGCCCTGGACGGCAAAGGCTTCGGCGATGCCGCGAAAACTCCGCGCGATGTGCTCGATCTCGGCCAGCTTGGCCATGTGGTTGTCCTCGGTCTGGCGGCGAGATCCTGGGCGCCCACCCGACATGGCGTCGGCGGCCGCGACCAAGTGCGCGTAGGGGCCGGCGAACGGTTCATCCGTGTGGTGCGCGCCGATAGCATTGGCGACGATCTCGCTCTCGCCCAACCGGCGGGCGTAGTCGGCACCGATGACCGCGTGCGATCCGTCCAGCTCGTGGGTGAGCGCCTTGCCAATGTCGTGCAGCAACGCCGCTCGTCGGGCGATCTTGACGTCAAGCCCGAGCTCGGCGGCCAGCATCCCGCAAAGGAACCCCGCCTCCACACTGTGCTCCC
Source organism: uncultured delta proteobacterium (assembly GCA_963824555.1). Classification (GTDB taxonomy): domain Bacteria; phylum Myxococcota_A; class Polyangia; order Fen-1088; family Fen-1088; genus Fen-1118. The sequence continues at coordinate 275,816 of CAWGPW010000037.1, forward strand.
ACTGATTCTGCGAATAGCTGGTTCTGAAGTTGAGCCGGCCCACGAGCCTGACGATGTCTGCGTGTGCGCGCGGGAGTTTCAGCAAGGCAAAACCACGCTGCCCGAAATCCACGATCTCGCGATCCACCTCTGCGGCAATTTCCCGAGCCGCCTTGGCGAAGGCATCGCCCTGCAGTCCAGGCTTGCGCAACATGCGGCCAACACAGCGACGGGCCACCTCGCGGCCCACGCCATCGAGACCCTCGATGCGAATGGCGTCGCCGTCATCCGTGAAAGCCAGGCTGACCCCTGCGGCTCCTTCCACAAGTTTGAGGTCGTCCGCCGTCATCACAGGCCGATCGCCGCGGTTCTCGGGAAGGGTGATGACGGATTGAGTCCGCTCCGAATAGAAATGGTCGGCCATGCGCCCCACCGAGATCCCCATCAAGCGCTTGGCGGCACGGGCGACCTCCGAGGCCGAGGCGCCTTCGCTCGCGTTGCGCACGAGCTGCGCCGCCGAAACGCGAGCCTCCTCGATCTCGGCGTCGATCAGTGACTGCGCCGCTTGCCGCGCGCTGGTTTTGGCCACGCGCTCCAGCTCGCTGCGCTGCTGCGATCGCAGCGCGGCCAGCTCGGACTCGAGCCTTTTCGTTGCTCGCTCGATCTCGGCCAGCGGGATCTCGCGGTCCGCCAGTTGCTTGCGAATTTCTTCGAGCGTGTGTGTGTCTTCGCTGGCGAGCACGGATCTTCCGGCCAAGGCCGCTTCGAGCTCGGCCAGCTCGACCTGGCTGCGGCGCAACGCCACTTCGGCCTCGCCACGCGTCGTCAGCGCCTCCTCGCGCGCCGTGATATCAGCCCGCATGCGCACGGTCTGACCCTCGCGCTCGGCGGTGGCGCGAATCCGTTCGATTTCTTGGCTGCGGGCGTGGCGAGCTTGAACGCCTCTTGCCCGAGCCCGCAGGGCGAACCACAGGCCCGCGAAAGCGCCGGCCACGCCCGCCAGAACGACTACCAGCGCGACCGGCATCACGGGCTATCCGATGGCCAGACCCAAGTGGTTACGCAACTCGAAGTATTCCTCCGAAACGCTCCACTGAATCAGATCCCGGACTTTATCACGGGGATCCGCGCTTCCCACGGCGACGGGCTCGGACAACACCTGCTGCGCGGCAACCTCGAGGTCGTTGCACAGCAAGAACCCAGCGCGCGTCGCGGTGAAATCCACCGCCAACGCCCACTTGTGCAGATCCGCCTCGGCCTTGCTTTCCAAGAACAGACGCACGACCTCCGCCAATTGCTCCATGAGTTGCGGCGGCAAGAACCGGCGTAGAAGCTCCACACGCTCGGCCACGGGCTGCTCCATGTCCTTCTTGATGGGTACCTTGTTGTTGACAAGCTTGAGCGCGGCCAGGAAGAATGCCTTGAGCTCGGACACCTGTGGGACGATGCGCGGCCAGCGCATGACGTGGTCGGCGCGTAGGAGGGCCAGTCGCTTGCCGAGGGCATAGGCGAGATCCTTCTCCTGCTTGCCTTGCAGGAGTCCCGACCCGACGATGACGGCCGGGCAGAGCTGCTGCTTCTCGCGCGCGCTGACGAACTCCATGTCGCCGGCCCAGTCCTGGCGCAGATAGAGCTCGGGAATGCTGACCGCCAGGATCTGGCTGGCATAGACGAACACGCGGCTGAGCATCAGCTGATCGCTGCCAAGATCGCGGCGATCCTTGCGCTTGACCCCGTAGTCCTTGTGTTCTTGCGCGCGGATGGCGATGACGGTCTGGCTGATGTTGGCCAGCACCGCCGAGACATAGCGATCCTCGTTGGCGTGGAAGAGGTGTTTCTGCCAGTTCTCCTCGGTGAGGCGGGACTTCACCCGCGCCAGGCCCTTGCTGCGGTACTGTTCGAAGAAGCGCATTTCCTCGGCATCAGCCTGCTTGAGGAAGGCCAGCGTCGAGGAGACACACCACACCTGATCGTACTTGCCGAGCTCGGCGTACAGGCGGCGCAGGATCTTCAAGGACGGCACCATGTCCTTGGGCTCCTTGGCCTTGACGATGAGCAAGCGGTACTCGCGAATCGCCTTGTCGTAGCACTCCGGCCCCTGCACCTGGTACAGCTCGGCCAGGATCTGGTGCCTTGCCACGTTCTCGGTTTCGAGGTGCACGCACACCTCGAAGGCCTCGGCGGCCTCGCGGTACATCTTCAAGCGTGACCGGTAGATCTCGCCCAGGCCTTGCCACAATGCCAACTGCGTGGCTTTCTTTTCGGGCGTGGACACGTCCTGTCCCAGACGCTTGATCATCTTGCGGTAGTTGCGCTGCTGGTTGGTCCAGTCCTTCTTTGCCGTCATGATCTTGTCGATACGCTCGAACGGCTTGAGGCTGTCGGGGTACTCGTCGAGGGCTTGGTTGAACATCTCCACCGCCTCGTCGGGCGAGTGCAGCTCCATGTTGGTGACGATGCCGGCGGTTTCCAGATACTTGGCCTTGACCTTCCCGGTTTCCAGGTTGGCAAGACGCATGAGAATTTCCACCGCCTTCTTCCACTGCTTGGTCTCGTGCAGCAGCTCCAGGACGTCGACGAGGAGGTTGCGCGCGTCGGGCTTGACCTCCAGGGCTTCGAGGTACGCCGCAATCGCCTTCTGCGGGTTGTTCAGCCTGTCCTTGTAGATGGCAATGATCTCTTCGTGGAAGCGCAGCTTTTCCTCCGCGCTTTCGCAGTGCGAAAGCAGGGCGCGCTTTTGTTTGATCACCGCCTCCCATTCACCGGCCTCGGCGTGTACCGCAGCCAGGGCTTCGAGGGTCGGACGGTACCCTGGATTGATCTCGAGCGCCTTCTCGAACATGTTGATCGACTTCGCGCGCTCGCCGACCTTCATCTTGATGGTGCCAATGCGGTGGAAGATCTCGACGATCTGAGCGTCGGTCTGCGATTCGCGGTGCTGGACCATCACGGTCTGGTACAGCTTGAAGGCGTCGTCCCACTGCTGGCGTCGGTAGAGCAGATCGGCCCGATCCACCAGAGTCGGCAGGTGCGTCGGATCGAGCTCGTAGGCCTGACGGTAGCACTTGAGCGCCTTCTCCTGCTCGCCGAGCTTGTCCGCCGCCTTGGCCAGGCGGTAATAGAGCACGTGCAGCTCCTTGTTGGCGCGGCGGTCGGTCTTGCGAGCCAGCATCTCGAGCACCGGGATGAGCGGCGTCCATTCTTCCTCGTGGTAGTAGATCTCGGCCAGTGGCGACCCAGCCTCCACGTGCTCTGGATCGAATTCGAGCGTCCGCGCGAAGAGATCCTTGGCCTTCTGCTCGTCGCCCAGCTCGGTCTGGTACAGCTTGCCAGCCTCGAAAAGCAGGCGCGTCTTTTCGAGAACATTCTGGGTGCAGGTTTCGGCGCGCACCATCATCTGTGCGGCCTTGAGCGAGTCGCCGCGCCGCTTGTACAGATTGATGAGAGACAACATGCTCGGCACGTGCGCCGGATCCACGCTGAGCGCATCGGACAGCCGCTCCTCGGCCGACTCCGGCATCTGCATGTGCTCGTCGAAGATCTTGCCCAGGCGGAAGCTGAGGTCGACCTTCTCCTTGGCGTCGACCACGTTCACCAGCCGCTCCATGATCTCGACCGCGCGATCCCACTGCTCGGTCTGTTCGTAGATGCGCGCGAGGCCCTTGAGCGCTTCGGTGTGGTCGGGGTCGAAGCCCAAGATGTCGTTGTAGGACTCGGCCGCACGATCGGGATCGCGCAGCTCTTCCTCGAACAGATGACCCAAAGCCAATTGGACGGCGGTCCGTTCGGCGGCCTCGGTTTCGACCTGGATGTGCCGCCGGTAGATGTCTACCAAGGCGTCCCAATTGCGATCGGCGCGGTACAGGCGCTCGATGTCGCGGTACACGCTGAGTTGCTGACCATCGATTTCGAGCACGTGTTGCAGGCACTCGATGGCCTTGTCGGCCTTGCCGGGCTGCTGCTCCCACACCTGCGCCATGCGAAGATACAGGCTCACGCGCTCGGTGTCGGCGGGGGTCACTTCCAGCTGGTGCTCGAGGACGTCCAGGTAGGCCTCGGTGCGGCCGGCCTTGAGGTAGAGTTGCTCCAAGGCCTTGAGTGCCTGCAGGTTCTGCGGATCGACGGTCAGGACCTCTCGGTAGGCCTCGACGGCACGCTCGTTGTCGCCGAGTCGCGACTCCCACAGCTCGCCGACCTGCAAACGCAGCTTGACGGCCAATTCGACGTCGCTCACGATTTGCGACTTCTTGCCCAGGATCTCGGCCAGGCGGTCCCAGGCCTGGGACCGACGGTGCAGGCGTTCGAGAGCGTCGATGGCGCGCAGGCAACGTTCATCGCAACGCAGGGCCTGTTCGTAGGAGGCCGTGGCCTGCCCGGCGTCGGACAATTGGACTTCGAAGGTTTCCGCCAGGGAAAGCAGGACCTCGACCTTGCGCTCGGGGTCCTGTTCGAGCTCGACATGCTTGGACAGAATCCCGACCAGTTCCTTCCACTGGCCGAGCTTGCGATAGAAATCGGCCAATGCCGACATGGCGCCGACATGGTCGGAATCGAATGACAGGGCTTTCTTGGCCGACGCGATGGCGTACTCGGTGTGGTCCAGCGCCGAGTCGTACCAGCGGGCGATCTTGACCCACAGATCCGAGGCCTGCTTGGCCTCGGTCATGCCTTGGGCGACCTGCGTGTATTCGGTGAGCAGCTCGTTCCACTTGCTGGTCGCGGTGGCCAACCGTTCGAGCTCCTCGGCCACACGATCGTTCGAATAGTCCTCGCGGAAAGCGGCCTGCAACGTCACGAAGGCCGAATCGCGATCGGACATCTGCTCTTCATAGATGGCGGCGATGTCGAGGAATAGCTTGATGCGCTCCGGGGGACCGTCTACGTACTCGATGCGAGCCAACAACAGCTCGACCAGACGAGGCCAAACATTGCGCTGACGGTAGAGCTCTTCGAGGCTGGTCGAGGCCACGAAGTTCGAGGGATCGATTTCGAGCACGCGTTCGTAGGCCTCGGCCGCCGCACCGCCGTCGCCAACCTTGTCGGCCCAGATCGACGCGGCCTGCATGAGCACGTCCACCTTCTCGTCGGGCGACGAGAGCGCGGCCACCCGGCGCTCGAGCACCTCCACACACTCCTCCCAGCGCGCCTCTTGAGTGAACAGGGTTTCGAGAGCGCCAAGCGCGCGGAAGTCCGTGGGATCGATTTGCAACACCTGGCGCCAGGCCTCGACCGCGGCGTCGATGCGCATGAGGGTGGTGCCCTCGAGCTCGCCGAGCTGCGCGTAGAGCTCCTTGACTTCATCGCCGCCAAGAGCATGCGACCCGACGGAGATTGTCCGTCGCAGAATGTCCGCCAGCTCTTCCCAGGCGCCGGCACTGCGGTAGTTGTCGGCGATAGCGCGCAGGGCCTCCACGTCGCCGGCGTCAATCTCGACGACCTTTTGCCAACATTCGAGGGCATTGCGTTCACGCCCGAGCTTCTCGCCCCACACCCGACCAAGGCGCTTGTAGACGGGTATGCGGGCTACGGGATCCTCGGTGGCTCGAATCTGGCTGTCGAGGACCTCGGTCAGCTCGCGCCACTCCTCGGCCTGCTCGTGCAGATCGCCAAGGGCGGACAGGGCCAGCGGATCGGCCCCGCGCAAATCGAGCACGCGCCGCCACAACTCGACGGCGCGCTCACGTTGCCCGAGCACGTCCGAGGTGATCTTGGCCATGCGCGCATAGCAGTCGGACAGCGCCTGGTCGCCCGGCGCGATGTCGAGCATCTTCTCGTAGACGCCGTACAGGTCTTCCCAGCGCTCGGCCCGGAAGTACAAGCGTTCGAGAGCGTCAAGCGCCTCGGGTGAGCGCGACTCGTGTTCGAGCACGGCGAGGTAGCTGGCGATGGCCGAGTCGGGGTCGTCGATCACGTCGGCAAGAACCTTGCCGAGACGCAGATGCAGCTCGACGAGCTGACTGGAATCGTCGCTGACGGCGATGCGCCGGCGAAGCACGCTGGCGAGCTTCTCGAAGTCGCCCTGTTTGTCGTAGACGCGGTCCAGGAAGGCCAGTGCTTCGCCGTCGTCGGCATCGAAGCTCAAGATCTGGGCCAGGACCTCCTCGGCCCGCGACAAATCGCCGAGCTCGGTTTCGAACACGGTGGCCAAGCGCATGAGCACATCCTTGCGAACGGCGCGCTCATTGGTCTTGCCCGCGGCCTCGGCCATGGTCGAGACGTACACTTCCCACTGATGGGTGGCGCGGGCCAGGCGCAAGGCTTCGTCCAGGGCCTGCTCGGACGACGGCGCCTCGACGACGGCGCATGCCCACCAGTCGAGAGCCGCAATTTGATCGACAAGCTTGCTCTCGGTGATGTCCGCCAACCGGCGCAGGATGCGTTGGCGCTCCTCCGGATCGGACTCGGAGCGAGCTCGACCTGGTAAACGCGGACCAGCTTCTCCCACTCCTCTCCCACGCGGTAGAGTGGTTCGAGAACCTGGGCAATCTCTCGTTGCATGGTTTCGCTGGCCATGAGGCGCTCGAGCGTGGTGCGCGTCTCCTCGTGGGAAGGCGCGATGGCGAGGATCTCCCGATAGGCCTCGACCGCCTTGGGCATATCGCCAAGCGCAACTTCGAGGATCTGCGCGAGCCGGTAGGTGAGCGAAACAATCTGTTCCTCGGTATCCGCCAGGCCGATCTCGCGACGAACGATGTCGGTCAGATCTGCCAGCGCTCGGTCATGGTGAAGAGACAATCGAGTGCGACCAGGCCGTCCTTGCGATCGGGCTCCGCCTCGGCCACGCGCGTAAAGGTCGCAATGGCTTTGTCGACCTCGCGGGTTTCCTCCTCGTACACGCGGGCCAGACGCATCAGCATCTCGACCTGCAGCCGGCTGTCCATCACACGCTCGATCTCGGCCTCGATGGCTGCCGCCAACTCGGACCAACGTCCGCTGGCCTCGGCCATGCGATCGAGGTGGGCGATGACCTCGGGGTTGGCCGGATCCACGCGCATGGCCCGGCAGTAGGCGTCGAACGAGGCATCGAAGTTCGACGGTCGTCGTTCGTAGATGCCGGCCACAATCCCCAGCAGCTCCACGCGACAGGACGGCATCCTGCGTGTGCGTAATAATGACCTCGTAGGTCGAGGGCGACCTTGTCCCAGTCCCCGGCCGATTGGTCAATCGGCTGCAACACCTCGGCGGCGGCGATGGGCTCTTCCCCTCCCTGCATCATCCCCTCGATGGCCCGCATGGTGGGCTCGTGGGTCGGATCCATTTCGAGCACCCGCTTGTAGGCCTCGACGGCGCGGGTTGGATCGTTCAGCTTCTCCCGCCACAGCTCGCCGATGCGGAAGCGCAGGGACACGACCTCCGCCGCCGACCCGGACAGCTCGGTTTCCCGTTCGAGCACCGAGAGCAGGTCGTACCAGCGCGCGGTCTGCACGTACAGGCGGTCGAGCGCCTGCATGGCCTCGACATCGTCGGGATCGATGTCCAGCACCGACGAGTAAGTCTCGATGGCGCGCGCCGGATCTTGGAGTTCGCGGTCGTAGACCTGGCCAAGAACGAACAGAGCGTGCCTTCTTCTGCGCCGGATCGGTGGCCAGCTCGGCCTGCTTGGCGTAGATGTCCTTGAGGTCGCTCCAGCGCTCGAGGCGAATGAACAGGCGTTCGAGGTTCTCGGGACCCGTGCCATCGGCCTCGTCGAGTGCCAAGGCCTGGCGGTAGGCATCGATGGCCCGCTCGGGATTGTCGAGCACCTCTTCCCATATCTTGGCGGCGCGCATGCCGAGCTCGCGTTTTTCGGGCACCGCATCGGTCATTTCGGCCTTCTGCTGCAGCAGAAGCACCAGGTTGGTGTAGTCCGCAAGGCGGGTGTAGATGCGTTCGAGAGCGTCCGCGGCTTCCATGTCCCGCGGCGAAGTCGCCATGGCTTGCTGGTACGCTTCGGCCGCGATCTCGGCGCTGCCCAGATCGTTCTCCGCCAGGGTGGCGATCACGTGGTAGACGGCGTTCTTGATCTCGTCGACTTGGACC
>CAWGPW010000038.1:0-99166 GCA_963824555.1 uncultured delta proteobacterium
TGCTTGCTATCGGCTTCGTCGGCAATGGCGCGGCAAGCGCAGAGCTTTACGATCCGGATACAGGGCTATTCGTGCCAACTGGCAGCGTTGGTGCGGAAGGCGCACCGTCTCACACGGCAACGTTGTTGTCCGATGGAAGGGTGCTCGTGGTCGGGTCCAGCACGACGGGCCCGAGTGCCGAGCTCTACGTCGAGTAGCGGCTTGATCACCCGGCGCTGGACCCTGGGTATAGGGGATAGCCTGAGCATGTAGGTGGGTGTGGGGCCATGCGAAGGCAGAAGTCGTACCGGTTTCGGCTCCAGGCCCGATTGGTGGTTGCCGGTTCGGCGGAAACTGTTCTCCTGGCGACGCGCTGGAAGAAGCTGCTCGGTGCCGAGGGAATTCCCAGACGTGGGCGCTTCAGGATCTGGCCGAGATCACTGAGGTGACGACGCCCTCGCCCTCGACCTCGACCGGGAGAAGGAGATGCGCTCGGTGGCTACTGCCTTCGTCGTCCACGGTGTTGGGGACGATGCCGTCGAAGCCAGCGGCAGCCTCTTCCTACGTCGAGATACTGCCCAAGCTGTTCAAGATGATGGTGTCGCCTCCTTCGGGCCTTGGCGACGACGGCCGCCGGGCACCAGCTCGATCCGACGAAGGCCATCGCCGTAAAGGATCATGATGACGACGACCACGAGAAGAAGACAACGATCCGAGCCTCCAGCGCTGGGCAAGGGTGCTTTGGACCATCGAGATGGATGCAAATCGACGGCGACGCCTCTCGTTTTGCGATTTCGTGACCATTTTTCGCGTTTATGCGCTCCGAGGCCGACGCGCGCATTCGCAAGCTGCCCGGCGTCGCGCAGGTCGAGGTCGCCATCACCTTCGACCCGCCCTGGACGCCCGAGCTCATCAGCGACGACGCGCGGATGATGCTGAATTAGTGATTGGGGCCCGACACCCGCATCACGCACCTTCCGTGACCCGCTTGCCGAGAACCCTCCTTCATGGAGGCAGCCGCATGCGCGAAACCTGCGACCGGTAACACCTATGCCCGCCGGGAGCCCGAGAAGACTGCTCTTTTCCAGGTGCTCCAGCAGCACCTGCTGACCTTCGAGCAAGAGTGCACCGACAAGTCCGACGGCCGCGCCCTGCCTAGAGCACCGAACGGGTTGAATGCTGTGCAGAATCGAGAGCTTGCGAGTGCTCGAAAAATTCACCTCGCCCCGCGAAGCGGGGAAAGGTCGACGCGCGAAGCGCGTCGGGTGAGGGGTTCGGCCATGCAAGAGAGTGCGCTGGCCCCTCACCCTAACCCTCTCCCCGCTGCGCGGGGCGAGGGGAATCGGAGGGTGCACGTGCGTAGCAACTTCTTGAATTCTCGGCACTGTCAACCCGTTCGGTGCTCTAGCTTCGTCACCCGTCGCTGCGCGACGCTAGGGCCTACCGCCCCGCCACGTCCCCACGCGCGCTTCGCGCGCGCCCGTCGGAGCTACACGACTTCCTGGGCTGCGGCGTCTTGGCGCGAGGCTTCGCACAACTTCTCTGTAAAACCTGCCACGAGCGCTCTGCGGTGGCCTTGGAGCTGCAAAGGTCGTGGCTGCTGTCCGAGCTGCGCGAACTGCGAAGTGAAGTGGGGTGAACCGAACCGCAGCCTGTGCCGAGGGTTCCCGCTGTCGGCGGCGCCTCGGCATGGATTGGATGGTTACGCCACCGCGATGGCCAGTTGGTGAAACCCAGCGACGAGGTTCTCTCTACGCCGCGCCCCCATAGACCTTGGCTGGGATGATCGCGGGTGCGTCGGTACTCTCTGTCTGCAGCTGGTTCGCTGGCGAGACGTACAATGCTTCTTCTCCTCTGTTGCCAAGCGCCAGGAGGTATTGAGAGCGCACGTGTTCTGTCACGTGCGTCCAATCGAAATCCAGCGCCCGCTGACGATTGACAATGGCCATGCTCCGCCGCCGCTCTGGATCGACTGCCAGGGTTGCGATGGCGTCTGCGAGACTCTCAGGTGAACGGCGAGGGCTGAGATAGGCGCCCTTGGGGTCCACCACTCGCCGGTAGCCTTCGATGTCCGAACAGACGATAGGTCGGCCGCTTGCCATGGCTTCGAGGAGGATGATGCCGAAGGATTCCTGCCCAGTGGATGGGGCCACGAGAACATCGCAGGCCTGGAACCGTTCGACCAGCTTTCTCAGGGGCACTGGACCGTGGTACGTAAGGCCCGGCAGGTCGGGTGGCAGTGGCCCCGCCGCCTCGCCAGCAACGTCCAGGGCTACGGGAATCTGCTTCTCGCGCAAGATGGCATACGCGCGTAGAAGATCCGCGAACCCCTTACGCTCGTCGCTCAGGCGTGCGCAGAAGAATAGACGCAGGGGACGTCCGGGCTCCACCGGCTGGGTCACATCGAAGGACGGAGCAGGCGTGAACACGTCGGTGTGCACACCATTGGGGATGATGGAAAGTGGCCGACGCCAAACTCCGCGTACGAGGTGTGCGGCGGGCTGGGATACGGCCACCCCGCGCTGGTAATGCGACAACACCCAAGGTGCGCTTAGTCGGTGTCCTACGCGCAGGGCAAAACTCGGCCGTTCCGCGTATGCGTGGAAGGTGCAGATTTTGGGCACAGATTCCGAAAACCAGGCAATCCAATAGGGCAGCCCCGGGGCGAGAGGATCCTGCACGTGGATGATATCGAACGTATTCTGTCGCAAGAATCGTCGCACGGCCAACGGGTTGACGAAGATTCCGATCCGGTTGGCGGATCCGTTGAACTGAACATTGACGACCCCGCGAAACCCGACCATGTGCGGCCCGTGAACCGGCTTACTCGTGGGGCCAGCCACGACGACGGTGTCGCCCCTTCCGCGCAGCACGTTCGCCAGACCCAGAGCATGGTGTTTGACCCCACCACCGGGCTCGGCCAAGTCGTAGGGAACGACGATGAGAATCCGCAACCGCTTTGGTTGGATACTGGTACGGTCCCTCATGAACGACCTGCCCTCCGTGGAAATGCTGGTATTGCGCCGACCGTGCGGTCCTTCTTCAACGCCATTCCGTTCCAAGCGACCACCTCACGTGAGTAGATGCCATCAATCATCGGTGACGACGTCGAGCACCACCAATGGCCACCATTGTGGAGCAGTCTATACTCCAACTTAACATCAACCTTCTTTCCATGGTCTTCGGCTTCCAGGGTGGCACCTACGGTCGCCACGCTGTTGGATACCGCCTCCCTCTCGAAGCGTAGATCGTAGTCAGGATGGCCATGTACCCTTTTGATGTAGTTGCGTTCAATTAGGTCCCGAAAAACAGCTACGAATTCATGCCGCTGTTTCGGGACGATATCGTCCCAGTTGCGCGCCAAGGCTCGACGGGCAATTTCATCGAAATCGAGAGAGGCCGGCGACCTAGACGGTTCAACGAGGAGTGGCAATAAATCGCCGCCCTGGCTGGCAGTATCCAAGAAACCGGGAATTGGCGCCGCTGCATGGGTCCTGACGGCCTGAACCACCAATCCGAAGCAGATAGCGAAAAGGCGCGTTCGGAGACCGGGAGGACGAAAACGGGTGTTCGAGGCAACCTTGGGACTCCGTCGTTCACAACTCCCTTCAAATGGATACCCGGTTGCGTCCTCCTTGTTTGGCGGAATAGAGCTGGTCATCGGCGCGCTTGACTAGTTCAGTCGCTGTTTCGCTTGTTCTCGCTACCGCGCATCCAATGGAAACTGTCGTGCGATGTCGGGCGCAAGGCGAGTTGCGCAGGCCGCTTGCTTCGATCTGGGAACGTAGATTCTCTGCCACGGTGTGCAGTGTGTCTCCTTCAACATTGGCGATGATCGCGGCGAATTCATCGCCCCCCAATCTGGCTACGGTATCCAGCGATCGGCAGTTGGCGGAAAGAGTGCGCGAAACCAACCGAAGGATGTCGTCTCCCGCCTGATGGCCAAAGTTGTCGTTGACCAGCTTGAAATGATCGATGTCGATCATAAGCACACCGAACTTCCAGCCAAAGCGATCGAGCTCAGCCAACCTTCGTTCGAGATGGGCATCAAATAGCCGGCGGTTGGGCAGTCGGGTCAATTCGTCGATCAGCGCAAGTTGGGTGAGTTCCTTGATCAACCTAACCTGGCTCTCTTCTTCGGACGCCCGTCGAAACACCTCGAACGCGCCAAAGACGTGGCCGTTACGGTCGCGTAGAGGCTTCGTCTTGATGTTGACCGGGACGCGATGCCCTTCCTTGTGGTGCAAGAAGGCGCTGGTCTCGATGGGGACGCCTGTCAAGAACGCTCGACGAAGGGGGCAGCCACTTGTGCACAGGAATCGGCCGCTAGAATCGACGTGGCAAAGTAGATTGTCGGCACAGGTTCGACCAACGACCTCTGCGCGCGAGAATCCGGTAATGGCCTCGGCACCTCGGTTCCACCACAGGATGCGCTCGGTTCGGTCCACCAGGTACACCCCGTCTTCCATCTCGTCGAGAATCCCGCGATAGAGGGTTGAGTCGGGGCTGAACGAGGTCTCCGTCAGGACTGGCCTCGTCGGGCTGGGGACAAGTGGAACATCAATCTGGAATTGGATTTCGGCGGGATACTCGCTGGTGGTCATTTCACGCTCCTTTGGGGCGAGCGGATCCGACTCGATGGGAAGGATCCGAGGGAGTGCGTAGCGTGCGACAACGCCGCCCCTGTAACCCCACTGGTAGGACAGTACGTCGGCACCGTTGGGAGCAGGCACGACGCCATCATGACGCGTGCTCAAGGGAGTCAAAGCTTGTCCAGGGTTCTCCTGGGACTGCCTTTCCACGATGAAGTGCAATTTCGGCATAGGATTCCTCAAGAGAGGTCGGACGAATAGAGTCCGCATTCGGCGGCAGAAGAATTGGCGATAAGAAGAGCGTGAATGTCCTTATTGGTTGCCAACCATCCATCGTGAGCCTGGTTGGATGCCGAACTCCGGGGATGGTTGCGATGAGAGTGCGCGGGCTGAGCCCGATGAAGAGCGACCATGGTAGTTCTTGCTGCCAGGTCCCCGGTCGAATTTTGGGGACATCATGGCCCAGCCTGTTGAAAGGCATACGCCACGACCCGGCGCGCCAACATGTCGACTCCGTGACGGACCAGTTCCTCCCAACGTGGCGAAGAATTGGAGGAGATTCCAGAAAGCATCGGTCGGGCAAGACGCAAGCTAAAGCGGACCCGCTGCATCTGCATTTCCACACACCCAACCAACCGTCAGAAATTCAACAGAACCTCCCGCCAGCCGGCCGGGATTTGCGGGTGCATGAAACAGAATGTATTGGATGCGAAAATCGCCGATGGCACGCGCGGAACTCGCCAATTCCAAATGGCAAAGCTCTCAACGCGACGACCTGAAAGCGTCGCCCGGTGACAACACTTTCTTCCTCACCCGTGGAAGCAATGGGACGAGCAGCAGAGCCGCAAGCAGGCTTCCGGCCTCACCCAGGTCGGCTAACTTTCCGAACGATCGCAGGGCGCCGTTCGAGGCGATGAGAAGCGAGCTGTAACCAATGATGGTCGTCATGGAGCAGAGTGCGACTGCACTGCCGGTCTCGGCCAGGGCGCGCGCGTGCTGCGCTGGCGGCTCCTTGGAGAGACGGGCAAACACGTTGACGGCGTAGTCGACGCCGATGCCGAGGGTGATCGGCAACGCCACAAAGTTGAGAAAATTGAGCCTCAGATCCAAGGCGGCACCGGCTCCACCCATCCAGATGACGCTCACCGCCAGTGACAGCAACACCAACAGAGCGCCGCGAGCCTGGCGAAACAACAGGACGACCATGAGCACGACGCCCACCAGCGCTGCCAGGGTGGCCATGGGGCCGTCGTGCGCAATCGACCGCAACATTGCCGCAAATAGAGACGATTGCCCTGCGGCGTTGACCACGCTACCGTTTGGCAGTTGCACGTTGGTAATGACGTCCGCGAGTCGAATCAGGCTGTGACCATCCCAGTTGGCCCAGACCCGAATTGGGAAGAGCAGCGCGACTCTCCCGACGGTTCCATCAAGCTCGCGAAAGGGGCGCGCGATTGATTCCGGCAGGTCGCGGACGGAGAGTTTGCGCAGATCCTTGGGGCGGCGCCCACGCGTCAATCTGTCGCTTCTGGTCGGCTGACAGCGCGTCCATGGCCGGATCCGCTAGGTGCCTACGAATGCTGACGATCACGGCGAGCTTTTCGTCTTGGTCCTTGGGCAGATAGTCGTGGGCGGTCGCGACTACCGAGAGTAATCCTCCGGTCGGCTCGCCCGCGGCCACACGCCGCGCGCACTCTGCGGCGTCCACCGTGTTTCCGGCGGCGACTTCCTTTCGTGCCCGCGCCAGTGCGTCCATGCAATCCTTCTCCAGCAGTGCCTTGCGGAAGGCAGGCGCGTCCTCGACCGTCGGTAGGAGGGCGACACCTACCGGCGCAAGATCGCGCGGAAAAATCCGGCCGACTCGAACGTAAAGATCGCCAGCGCCGTGCTTGCGGCTGCTCTGATTGCGCAACTTCGAGAAATCGTATTCAAAGGGACTGCGGACTACCCGCGACAGCGATAGGCCGGCAAGGAGTGTCGCCACGGCTACCAGACCAGCCAGGAGACGATGCCGAGATAGCAGCCCGCCAGCGAAGCGCGTCAGCGCGCCGCTCGAAACCACGTGCCCGGACGAGCGTTGCTTGGAAAGGCGATCACGTAGGTGGATGAGAACGGGACAGTAGCTGTAGGTCGCCAACCAACACAGGATCATTCCGATCCCGCCCACCTCGCCAAACTGCTGGAACCCGCGGAATCGAGTCAACGCCAGGCTGCCGTAGGCGATGCTGGCGGCCAGGGCAGCCGCAAGTGTCGGCTTGGCCGTCGTTGCCAGCGCCCGCGCCAGCACGTCCTCGATACCTTCCTCTGGCCTGTTGCGACGCTCCTCCCGGAAACGCGCCAGTAGGATGATGCCAAAGTTGATCCCATTCCCAAGGATGATGGAGCCTAGGAAGGCGGTGTTGGTGTTGAGGTAACCGATGGTGAGTGCGGTGATTGCAAAGGCGGCCGCCACGCCGAGAAGGGTCGGGAAAAGGATGTACGCGAGTGAAAAGACGCTGCGGTAGTAGAGCGCAATCACCCAGAGCACCAGGACGGTACAGACCAAAGATGCCGTCTCGATGTCGGCCTTGAGGGCGTCGTGCTCGGCTATCGCGCTCGCCACGTCCCCCGTGATCTGCACACTGACACTTCCGAACGCCGAAGGGTGGGTCGCATCGATAACCCGCTGGACATCGCTGAAGATGCGAAACCCCGAAAGGTCGCCCGTCCCCGATGACATCGTCCAGGTAACGATTGCCAGCAGCGAGCGATCCTTGCTCTCGTAGTACCCGCTCGGGAACTTGACGGCCGCGTCCTTGCGTTCTTCGAGATCTCGCTTGAGCAGCTTGAGATCCTCGTCTGGGGCATCGTCAACCTCACCCTTGCTTCCGTCCGCAAAAGCGAGGAAGGCCGGGTTCTTCTTCGAGGCCAACAACTTCTTGAGGTCGTCGTCGATGCGCTGCAGATCGAGGAGGTCGGAGTAGAGCGCCTTGTTGTGGTCGAAAAACGGCTGGGCAGCGTCGGGGCGATAGTCGATGGCGCGTAGGTCGGTACCGAGGAGCGGCTGCAAATTTTTGACGAGCTCCTCGGCGAACCGTTCGTTGGCCTTGGCATCGAGCCCCTGGACCGCGATGACCAGGGTCGAAGGTGCACCTACCCGATCGCTTATCTGTTGCAAGCGTACAATTTCGGGATCGTCTTGCGGCAATAGCTCCGCGAAATCGGAACGAAGCTGTAGGCGCGAGGCGGCGAGGATCGACAGGCCGAAGAGAACAAAGGCCGCGAGGGCAATCATCAGGTCGTGGCGTGCGAGAAAGCTCACATATCGGTGAGCGAAGCCCAAGGGTGGCCGCGAGGGGGCTGGGGTTGGCATTGTCCGCGGTCAGTCTAGCAGCAGTCAGCGGCCTGTCGGCGCGCTAGAACCGCTCCTCCGAGTCCCAGAGCCTCGACGGCGAAGAAGTCGCAGCCATACAGCGAGTCCCAGTGCACCTTGATGAACATCTTCCTGGTTCGCTTCTTCTCCCGCTCCGGTGCTGGCTCGATGCCGGCCGCGGCCAAGATCTCCGCCACCGTGGTACGCCCGATCTCGCTCGCAAGACCGGTCCGCATCGCATCCCTGATCTTGGTGTACCCCCAGCCCAGGGTTGGCCATGGCCATCTCGACGACGAGTTTGCGGACATCCTTGGGCTTGGGAGGCCGGCCCCGTCTTGCCTCAGAGCTGTCGTATTTCCTCGCGGCCAATTGGCGAAACCACGCCAGAACCGCCGCCGGCTTGACGAGCTGGCAGCACCTCCGGCGTTCCTCATGCGTGAGCAACTTACCTGCCTCGGCGAGACGACGCCGCTGCTGGGCGGTGAAGGAGATCTTCTTGCCTCCGGTCAGGGCCTCGACTTTCTCCCACAGGATGCGTCTCTCCTCCTCCACGTAGTCGAGCTTTCGCTGCAGCCTGTCGTTGATCGCCGAGGCGATCATCACGACGAGGAACTGCAGCGTGGCGGGCAACATCCTCAGGCACCCTGCCCCCTCATGCCTGCCTTTCCAAGCTCCATATCCCATCGAATTCATGCGAGAATGGCCGCGATCATTTTCCGGACACTACGGGTTTAAGCGCCACTTTGCCTTCGATGTTCGACAAGAACCGCGTTACGTCAACTACAAATCCAAACATGTCGGCCTACCTCGATATAGCCCTATACCCAGGCGTCTCCGAGTTGATCCGGCGTAGCCTGCTTCTGCTCGATAGGTTGTCCGGAGGGCCGCAGCGGCGACGGGTGATCGGGGTTGGTGTGTTCGCGCCGGGCATCGGCGATCTCAGGATCGAGCAAGCGCCTTCGCGACGGGCTCAGCCATTCGTGATTGGATCCTTTGGGCGGCGCAATGACCTACCTGATCCCGCTCGTCAGCACGGCCGTCCTCCAGCTCCTCGTGCTGCGACGCTTGCGGTTCGGTTGGTTCGTGGTGGCCACGGTGCTGGCAGGCCTCCTCGTCGACGCGAGCTATCTCAGCTACACGTCGATCTTCGAGCGCAATTACGACGGACCCTCGCACGTGTTCTACATCGACGAGATTGCGCAGCACCTGCGGCTGCCGCCCGTGAACCTGTTCTGCACGCCCTGCGGACACCCGCCGCTCTACTATGCGCTCGCCGCGCTGTGGTCCAAGACCGTGCTGGCCGTCGGCCTGGTGCCGCGCGAGCTGGGGTTGCAGTGGCTCTCGCTGCTGCTGTTCTCGGGCTTCGTCGTCTTCGCCCTGCTGCTCCTGCGCAGCACCATCGACCGTCCGGCTACGCTGCGACTGGCCGCCGCGCTGGTCGTATTGTGGCCGTCGAGCGTCCTCAACTCCGTGCGCGCACATAACGACGCGCTCGCCTCGCTGCTGATCATGACGGCGATGTACTTCATCGCCCGGTGGGACCGGCAGGGGCGTCAGCGCGACTTCTGGCTGGCCGTCGTCGCCTGCGCGCTGGCGTTGCTCACGAAAGCGACGGGATACACGATGGTCGCGACGCTTTTGGTGGTCGCGGCGTTGCGAGCATGGTCGACGCAGTTCGGCCGCGAAAGCCTCAAGCAGCTCGCAGCCGCAGCGCTGGTCCTGCTCTGCGCCGCGCTGCTGGCGGCATCCCTTCACAATGCGCCAGCGCAGCGCACGCTCTGCCAGAGGGTGCTCGGTCTGGCCTGCGACATACCCCACGAGGTCTTCGTCGGCAACCAGCCGATCAACTACCTCTACTTCGACCTGCCGGGCTTCCTCGGCAGCATGAGCCCACGGGCCCAGCCGCCGCAGCAGGACTACTTCCTAAACGGCCTGGCCAAGTCGAGTCTGTTCGGGACCATGCCGCTCGGCAGAGACTTCGAAGGTGCGCTCCGCAAGAAGCTGGCCGTTATCATCGGCGTGCTGTTGTTGGCTATGGTGCTCGTCTGCGTCGTCACGCTGCCCTTCGTGAGATCGGTGGATTGGCCCAAGTATCGAGCGCTCGTCATTGCCGCCAGCGCCTTGCTCGTCCTGCTGGTAGCGTTTCGCATGCTGGTGCCATCCCCGTTTCACCAGGATTTCCGGCACATCTTCCCGATTCTCGTCCCGTTTTGCCTCGTCTACGCCAAGGTCGTGGAGCGCCTCAGGCACTGGTCCGTCGTGCTGTACGGGACCGGCGTCGCGATCGGGCTTCTCATGATCGCCTCGTCCGTGGCCTACTTCGTGCGAATTCCCTGAGGCACGTCCTCACATCAGAGCTACGAGCCAGGACATCCTGGATTCGGGCGACCAAACCAAGTGAATTTGGGCACATCGACGTCACGGTCATCAAACTGCTCGATGGAACCCGTACCTATTTGCATGCGGTGATCGACAATTTCAGCCGGCGAATCCTGTCCTGGAAGCTGGTTCGGCACCTCGAACCGCAAACCACCTGTCAGGTTCTCGTCGAGGCAGCGAAGAATCTTCCCAAGAATGGCGTTGGCGCCACCGTGATAGCCGACTCGGGCGTCGAGAATGTCAATGATGAGATCGATGACCTTTTTGGTCTCGGGCAACTGCGGCGCTGGAAAAGCTGATCGTGTTCTACGTCGAGCAATACAATTCAGTTGTTCCCCAGTCCGCCTTCGCTGGCCAAACGCCAGATGAAATGTATTTCGGCCGTGGCCACCAAATCTTCGAGGAGGTCAAGCAAGGGCAGGCGCTACCGGTGCCAGGTCTCCGGAAAATCAACGTAAGCGGCCTGCCGGAAGAATAGGTTCGGGCCAATGGGCAGCGAGAACTACGGCGAAACCCAAGTGCCCCCGTTCTGCGCGCAGCTCGACGTTTCTGTGCCGACCGTGTCCGCGTCGCCGGAGTAGTACCAAACCGTCGTGCTGGCGGAGATTCCATCTGTGGTGGTCGTCTTCTTGCAGCCACCGTCTGCGCCATCATGCGAACAAGCGTTCGAGATGACGCCCCCGTTGTTCGTGCAGTCGTTCTGGGCTGTCGTGATCGTCTGGGAAGTGGAGATGTTGGTCCAGACCTCAACACAAGTCTGGCTGGGTCCAGTGCCTACCGTGCACGCGGTGGTGGTGCTGCCATGAATGACATCACATCCCACGACCAGTAGCGGAACGAGAAGGACTACGACACGAGAAAATGGGTTCATGGTGCCTCCGAGGTTAGAGGGTCGGATGCCGATCATCCGTCAAGAAAAGCACTTGCGCCGTGAACACACCGAGTCTTGGCGCACTGCCGCAGCACCACCGCTGCCCTCCTCTTCAAACTCTTCACCCCTGTGCGGTCACCAGGCATGTTCGTGTTCGTTAATAGCGATAACGCTTGGGTGGGGTGGGCTGTCTTGTCATTGCAACCACCCACAAGGAGCTACCGATGATCGCAAGACCTCTAGGACTAATCGCCAGCACAGCCTTGGCCGCGATGACTGGCCTTTCACCCCACCAGACCCAGAAAGCGGGCGCAATCTGCTCGGTTTCCTTTCATGGGAGCATGATCCGAACAGGCGCCATTCTCCCTTCATTAAATAGTATCACGCACCATGTCCGATAGAAAATCTTAGGTCACCTACAGGCAGACACTCTGCAAGCACGCTGAAGTGGGGGGCCGAGCGGATGACTGTCCCACGTGGCTGACAGCGCGATTCCAAGCACGGATGCAGCACCGACAACCTCCAACGTGGCTGACCTCACCTTCACTGCCGCTCTCACCGCGCTGCTGGTGGCTGAGCTGGCTCCACGAGCCGCTGGCTGCTCTTCACTTGAACCTGAGCTCGGCTGTCTTTCCATCACAAGTATGCGGTCCCTTCCAATGTACAGGAGCCACGCCCTGCAGCTGACCAACAACCCATGGACGATTCTGTTGCTGGCCGAGGAGCTCGATCTTGGTCGCCGTCTCGCGCAGGCACTCGTGCATCCCGATTTCCGATTCACGGTCGCGCGTCTCGTGGAGATGGCCAAATTTGCCGGTGGATCGGCGACCTTCGACCTCGTCCTGCTGCACGTCGGCCGCGAGCGTGCCGAGGGGGCGCTGCTGCGCGAGATTCTGCGCAAAGGACAAAGTTGTGTCGTCGTCCTTTCTCGCGCAGCAACAGGCGTGGAAAGAGCCACCTGGCTTGAGCACGGGGCCGACGATTGCTTGAGCTACCCCTGCGATAGCGCAGAACTGTGGGCCCGCCTGCGCGCCTCGGTGCGGCGCCGCCCACACGGCGGCAAGCCTTCGCACACGCTTAGAGTTGGGGCGTTGGTTGTGTCGCCGCAGAAGAGAACGGCCGCGATAGGAGGTCGCCCGCTGTCGCTCACGACCTGCGAGTTCGCTTTGCTTGCGGCCCTGGCGGAACGCGCGGGCCAGGTGCTAAGCCGCGAGCAACTCATGGAGATTGCCAAGGGATCCGCAGAGCTCGCATTCGAGCGCTCTATCGACGTTCAGGTCTCTCGCCTGCGTGCCAAGCTACAGGACGATTCACGCCAGCCGCAAATCTTGAAGACCGTGCGTGGTGCTGGCTACGTGTTGGTTTCCCGAAAACCCTAGCGCATAGCCGCATGGATGCGGTCCGTGATCGGCGGACATGTTTCCGAATGTTTCAGCGGCGAAAGTCCGCGCGATGAAGTGACGAAGCCCTAACTGACCACTTCACTTCACCCAAGGAGGCCTCCATGTCAGTTTCCAGTATCGGCAGTTCTACGAGTTCGATCGATTTCTCAGAGCTGCGCAAGAAGATGGCGGACCGTATGGCCGACAAGATGCTCAAGGATCTCGACAGCGACGGGGATGGCGCCATTTCCAAGAGCGAGCTCTCCAAGGCAAGCCAGGCCTTTGCGAGCAGCTCTTCGTCCAGCACCTCCAAGGCGGATAGCGCTGACACTGCGTCGTTGGACGAGCTCTTCAAGGCCATGGATGCCGATGGCGATGGGTCGGTTTCCAAGTCCGAACTGTCCGCGTTCATGGAGAAGGCCGGCCCGCCCCAAGGCCCACCGCCCGCAGATGGCCCGCCGCCCTCGGGTGGCCCGCCTCAGAACGTGGCAAACGCGACTGAGACATCGAGCACAAGCACTGCCAGCAACACGTCCTCGACCAGTTCAAGTTCGCCTTCAACCGACCCGGCGGACACCAATGCCGACGGGACGGTGTCGACCGAAGAGCGCATGGCCTTTGCCTATCAACAACTGATGGCCGCCTTGCAGAGACTCGGCGAGTCCGCAAGCAAGAACGAAAGTAC
Source organism: uncultured delta proteobacterium (assembly GCA_963824555.1). Classification (GTDB taxonomy): domain Bacteria; phylum Myxococcota_A; class Polyangia; order Fen-1088; family Fen-1088; genus Fen-1118. The sequence continues at coordinate 13,241 of CAWGPW010000038.1, forward strand.
GAGCACCATCAGCGTGACGTCGTAGCACGTGGGTGGGTGAAGGACGTGACAATCCAAAATTGGCTGATTTCACCTCAGCCACTCGACGAATTGCGCGTCGGCCCTCACTCGTACCGAAGGGCGTCGATCGGATTCAGGCCGGCGGCCCGGCGGGCTGGGAAGAATCCGAAGGTGACTCCGATCGCCGCCGAGAACAGCAAAGACAGCACGTTGATGGTGGGCTGGAACAGGTAGGGCACGCCCATCAAGCTGGCCAAGCCCATCGAAGCCACGGTGGCCAGCGCGATACCGAAGAGGCCCCCGATGCCCGACAGCACCACGGCTTCGATGAGGAACTGCAGCAGCACCTCGCGTTCGAACGCGCCGATAGCGAGGCGTATCCCGATCTCGCGGGTGCGCTCGGTCACCGACACCAGCATGATGTTCATGATACCAATGCCACCGACGAGGAGGCTGACCGCCGCGACCGCGCCGAGTAGCATCGTGAGGATCCGGGTTGTGCCGGTGAGAGTCTCGGCCAGCTGGCGGGTGTCCATCACCCGGAAGTCGTCTTCTTCGTTCTCTCCGATCTTCCGCCGCTCGCGCAAAAGCGGAGTGAGCTGCAGCTTGACCGCATCCATCGAGGTGCCTTGCGCGACCGAGACCATGATCCGGCCGATGTCCTGGCTTCCCGCGAGGCGGCGCTGTACGGTTCGCAACGGCATGACCACTGTGTCGTCCTGGTCCTGGCCCATCGCTGCCTGACCCTTGCTCTTGAGCAGGCCGATGACTTCGCAGGAAAATTCCTTAAGGCGGATCTCGCTGCCTACAGGACTCTCGCGGCCGAATAGGTTGCCATGCACGGTCTCGCCGATCACGCACACCGCCTTGCCCGCGCGTTCCTCGGTGTCACTGAAGCGGCGGCCGGCGGACATCTCCCAGTTGCCGGTCAGAAAAAAGTCGTTGTTCGTGCCGGTGACCTGCGTAGACCACGCATGGGCCTGATACACGGCGGTCACGGACTTGCTCACCACCGGCGCGATCCCACGCGCGGCGGTGATTTGAGATCGCATGGCGTCGACGTCCGAGAGCTTGAAGCTGGGTGCGCCCAGCTCGGCCCCTGGACCGAAGCGCTGGCCCGGGACGACCATGAGCTGGTTCGCGCCCATGGCGGCGATCTGGTCGGACACCGATCTCGTTGCGCCGTTGCCCAGGGTCACCAAGGTAACGACGGCCGCGATACCGATGACGATACCCAGGATGGTGAGGAATGAGCGCATGAGGTTGCGCCGGATGGCCCGCAGGGCGAGCAACAGCGTGTTCCACATCATTTCAGATGAGCCTCCCCGTTGAGGTCATTGCTCGCCACGTTTCCGTCGACGAAGCGGATGACTCGCTTGGCGTGGGCCGCGATGTCGGGCTCGTGGGTGACCATCAGGACGGTGATGCAATGGTCGCGGTTGCACCTCGTGATGAGGCTCAGGATCTCTTGGCTCGTCCGAGTGTCGAGGTTGCCGGTCGGCTCGTCGGCCAGTAGTACGACGGGTCGGGTGACGATGGCGCGCGCGATGGCCACGCGTTGCTGCTGGCCGCCGGACAGCTCGGCCGGGCTGTGGTGCTCCCAGCCATCGAGGCCCACCTGTGCAAGCGCGGCGCGCGCGGCGGCCCGGCGCTTGGTGGCGGGCTCGTGACGGTAGATGAGCGGCAACTCGACGTTCTCGAGCGCGGTCGTGCGCGCCAGCAGGTTGAAACCCTGGAACACGAAGCCCAGGAATTGCCGCCGTAGCAGCGTGCGCTGGCGCTGCGAAAGCCGCTCGACGTGGACGTCCTGAAACTCGTAGCTGCCGCTTGTCGGCGTATCGAGACAGCCGAGGATGTTCATGGTCGTCGACTTCCCCGAGCCGCTCGGTCCCATGATGGCGACGAAGTCCCCCTTCGCGATGGAGAGATCGATGCCTTTCAAGGCGTGGAATGCCGCGAGCCCGCGGCCGTACGTCTTGGAGACGTTGGATAGTCGGATAAGGGTGTCCTCGCTCATGAGGGCCCGTCCACGGCCTCGGTGATCACGTTCGTGCCCGCGGTCAGCTCTCCCGTGATCACCTCGGTCATCTGGCCGTTGCTGGCGCCGGTCCGGATGTCGACGGGCACCGTTTGACCTTCGCGCAGCACCCAGACCTTCGGCTTGCCGTTGGCACTGGATGCAGTGGCCTTGGGCGGCTGGGTCGGCGGGCGGGGCATCAGTTTGCCCAGGATGCCGCCGGACGGTCCGCTCGAGGGGACGCCTATCAGCGGCGGGGTGAAACGAAGTGCGGCGTTGGGCACAAGGAGAACATTCTCCCGCGTGACGGTGACGATGTCGGCGGTCCCGGTCATGCCGGGGCGCAAGCTGAGGTCGTCGTTGTTGACCGCAAGGACCGTCGGATAGGACACGACGTTGTCCTTGGTCTGCGAGCCATAACCTACCCGGGTGATGATGCCGGTGTACCTGCGACCGGCCCAGGCGTCGACGGCGAATGTGGCCTGTTGGCCCACCCGGACCTGGCCCACGTCGGCCTCGTCGACGTCCACCTGCAGCTTCATCTTGGACAGATCCTCGGCCAGCGTGAACAGCACCGGCGCCTGGAGAGTGGCAGCCACCGTTTGCCCTGGCTCCACCTTGCGCGTCAGTACCACACCGTCGATGGGGGAGCGGATGCTGGCCTTGCCCAGGTTGGTCTCGTCCGATTGCAGATTGGCCCGTGCCTGGGTGACGTTTGCGCGAGCGCCGGCAACGTTGGCCTCGGCACGCTTCAGGTTGGCCTCGGCGGTGGCTAGCTCGCTCTTCGAGGGCACCTTGCCGCCCGAGAGCTCTGCGACTTGCTCGAACCGCGCAAGCTGCGCGCGCGCTTCCTCCATCGTGGCCTGCGATTGCAACACCTGCGCCTCGGCTGCCGCCAGCGTGGCGCGCGACTTGGTCACCGCGTCCTTGAGCTTGGCGAGGTCGAGCTGAGCCAGCACCTGACCCTTCTTCACCTGGTCGTTCTCTTCGACTGGCACGGCGGTGACGATGCCCGAGAGCTCGCTTCCCACCTCCACTTTGTTGGTCGGCTGCAGGTTGCCGGTGGCGGACACCTTGACCACCAGCGTGCCCCTCGTGACCGCTTCGGTATGGTAGCGCGGCCCCGCCGCTTTGTCGCCGGGGCGCAACGCCAGGCGCCCTCCGACGACGACGACCGCGACCACTGCACCTGCTAGCCAGCGCCCGCGCCGTGAGAACAGGCCTCGCGACTCGTTCTGGAGCAGCGTTGCCAGCGTGGATTCCGGAGTGGAGCTCGACGTTTCGGAAGGCTTCATGTTGCACCCTTGCCTGCCGGGCCGAAGTCGGTCGCTTGGGACCAACCGCCCCCCAGCGCCTTGTAGAGACGGATGAGCGCAAACACCTCATCGGCGTGGGTGCTGGCGAGGCTGTCTTCCACCGATAGCGCCGTACGCTGGGTGTCGATCACCGCCTGGAAGTCGATCACCCCGGCGCTATAGCGCTGCCGTGCAAGCTCGGCGGCGGCACGCGCCGCTGCGGCCGCGCGGGTCAGTGCCTCGCCGCGCTCACGGTTGCGGGCGATGGACACCAACGCGTTCTCCACCTCTTGCAGAGCGGTGAGCGTCGTCTGCTCGTAGGCCACCTGCGCCTGTTCCCGGACGGCATCCTGCGCTTCCACCTGATTCTTCAGACGGCCAGCGTTGAAGATGGGCGCGGTAACGCCACCAAGCAGCGAGTAGAAGATGCCCGTGCTGCCCGCGCCGCTCTGAACCAGCGCATCGAGGCCGATGGATCCCGACAGCTTGAACGACGGGTACCGTGCTGCTTCGGCCACACCCACCCGGGCGGTCTCTGCCGCGAGCTTCCGCTCTGCGGCCCGCACGTCGGGCCGCTGGCGCAGAGTCTCGGCGGGGATTCCGACGGCGACCTGGGATGGAGTCTCGGGCAGCGGTCCGGTCACCGAAAGGCGCGCATTCAACGTCCCCGGTGCCTCGCCGAGTAGGATGTCGAGGCGATGCTCCGCCTCGGCCAGACTGACCTCGAGGCTCGGGATTCTGCGCCAGCGACTGTTCCCGATTGCTGCGCGCTTGCTCGACGTCTTGGGTGTTCACGAGACCAGCCTGGGCGCGTAGCTCCGTGAGCTGCAGCGTCTCGGTCTGGCTTGCCAAGTTGGTGCCGGCGATGCCGAGGCGCATCTGAAAAGACCGGACCTCGACGTAGCTCCGCGCCACCTCGGCGACCAAGGAGACTCGCGCATCCTCGAGGCTGGCCGTCGCCGATTCCTGGTCGGCTTCCGCTGCCTCGACACCGCGGCGTACGCCTCCGAACAAGTCCAGCTCCCAGCTTGCATCAAAGCCGACATTGAACTCGTTGCCGGTAATCGCCGCCGTGTTGCCGCCAGCGACACCCGGGCCAGCGCTCGTCCCGGAGCGGCTCGCCGAGGCAGATGCCTCCAGGTTGGGAAAGCGCCCGGCATCCGCCATCCCGAGTCGGGCACGCGCCTCGCGCAGTCGGGCACGCGCCTTGCGCAGGTCCAGGCTCTGCCCTTGCGCTCGGTCCACGAGCTCGGTCAACAGCGGATCTCCGAGGGTACGCCACCAATGGCTGAGGTCGGCGCGTGCGCTGGAGTCGGCCACCGGGTTGCCTGCCGTCTTGAGCTGATTCCATGTTGCTGGCGCAGGTGACTCCGGCTTGCGGTAGCTCGGTCCGACCGCGCAGGCGACGAAGCCAAGGCCGACCAGAAAGACCACTGGGTGTCCCGGCCACCTGGGCCGGCAGAGCATTCTTGAGCGGTTGCTCAAATACCGACCAGACAGACTCTCGTTCGCGAGCCGCACAGCATTCACCTTTGCCGTCTAGAAGGCGCGGTCTTGACGGCACCGTGCACGAGCACGTCAACCAGTCCCCGGACGAAGGCTCCTCTGCCCTCCGCGTCGCCTGATCCTTGCCCCGACCGTACGTAATCGATGCAACCGCCCAAGATCGCGCGCGCAGCGGCGTTCGCATCAATGGCGCGAGCCCGACCGAGAGGGATCTCTTCCTCAAAGTAGTCTTCGAGAAGCTCGACGATCTGCTGCGGCGGCGGCTTGTCGCCCTGCGCGAGAAGCAGTTTGTGGATCTCGCCCGACGTGGGGCTGGTCATTGCAAGCTGACAGTCGAAAGGGTGGAATCGTTAGCTGTAACGAAAACCGGGGGCCGGCTGTCATGGAAGTATGTCTTCAAGTCGTGTGCGCCAGGTGCCTTCAAATCCATGCGGAAAGCCGTATTCGCACGGCTTGCCGCCTTGGCCGAGCGGCCGGGTCAGGTACTCGGCCGGGAACAGCTGCTTGAGTCGGCCAGAGGCTCTGCCGAGCAGACATTCGACTCGCGCCCCAAGCGGCTCGACGAGATGTAGGAGCTCCACCCGCCCAAGCCGCGTGGGTTTATGCGTACTCGAGAATTCCCATCACCCCCCCTCGCTGCCCTAGCGCACCTGCGTACACAAACAAGAGAGATTCTGTATGCAACAGAAGTACCCTCATGATCGCTCGGGTTGTCTGGGTGAGCTCCGGCCCGCCCCGTACCGTTCAACTCAAACGCCCGATGGAGTCGGTCCTGATGGTCGCGCCTCCGTGAACGGCGAGTCTCGAACATGGACCAGCTCCTTTGACTGCCGAACAAGGCTCTTGCCGTTCTTGCTGACTGCGCTTCTGCCGACGGCAGCGCATGCGGCGCCGGTTGTGCTCTCGGAGAGCGATTTCAGTCTGGGTCTCGACGAGTACAACGAATCGGAAGCTTGGGTCGATCTTGACACGAGCAATCTTGACGGTGTCTTCGGCCCTCATCGCTGCCAGTGTCCCGAAAAGCTCGCTCCGGTCCTGCAGCCCACGTCGACAGGACAGACCGACATCGGCAGCTCGACCATCGGGGTGACCTTCTACCTGGGAGACAACTGCTACTCGGAGCCGTCGTCATGCACCTCGATTGGACAGGCAAGCTTCTCGGCCTCGCAGCAGGCCAGCGCGCCTACGTTCAAGAGCGATGTAGTCTTTGAGGAAGCGACCGGCAGCACGAGCCCGGACTGCACCAGCCTGACCGCAGAGAGCACGACCCTGTGGGCGATTCTGACCCAGGACGGAAAGTCCCTTTCCTTTTCGCTCACCATCGACCTACCGGTATCGGGAGACACGGTCGGAGCCCCGACCGGCGTCACTGCCGTGCCGGCAAACGAGGGGTTGCTGGTGAGCTGGAGCCCGCCTGCCGACGCCTCGCTGGTCGCGGGGTATCAGGTGCTTTGCCTCCCTCGCCCCACCACCGCGTCGGCGGCGGGGTACGAGAGCTGCGGCTTGGTCAGCAACCCGAGTGCAACCGCGCTCACGCCGGACGACGAAACCCAGCTCTGCTCGGCCGTGCTCTCAGCCTCGGCGAGATCGGTTCGCGTGACCGGCCTGAGCAACGGCACCGCCTACACCGTAGCAGTCATTGCCATCGATCCGAGCGGTGGCACGAGCACTCCTTCATCGTCCGCCGTGGGCACGCCGGAGCCCACGATGAGTTTTTGGGACAAGTACAAGGAGGCGGGTGGCGCGGCGACCGGCTGCTCGCTCTCCCGCTGGGATGGCTCGGGGGCGAAGGGACCGCTCGCCAGCGTGGCCATCGCAGCCCTGATTCTGTTTGTCCCCCTCTATCGGCGTCGCAAGCGCCCGAGCCGTACTGGCCGGATAGCATTGCTTTTGGTCCTGTTCTTCACCGCGACCGCCCGAGCGCAGGAGTTGCCATTTCAGGAGGCGCCGCTTGAAGAGCCGCCGCTTGGGGCGCAGGACGATTGGGCGCTCGCGCAACCGGCGGAGGCCCCTCGCGGGGGGGCGTCGCCCGAGTGGGGCTTCGAGCTCGGCATTTCGCTCTATCGCCCCGACGTGGACGGCGAGCTCAAGAACGGCGCAAAACCCTTTGCCAACACCTTCTCGAGCTCACGTCATCTCTTGTCGGCGGCGGAGCTCGATCGTTACCTCTTTCGTCGCCTCGGAACCTGGGGGGTTGGGCTCCGGGCCGGCTATTATCGGACCACCGCTGCAGCCTTCCTATCCGATGGGGTCACGCGCAGCGGTGACCAAACCGAGCTGCGCCTCATTCCCATCTCGCTCTCGCTGCTCTACTTTGCCGACGGGTTGCCCGGCTTGCGGACCGTACCCCTCATCCCGTATGCGAAGCTCGGGCTCGACGGCACGATGTGGACGGCCAGTAGCACGGGGGAAAGTAGCGCGCAGAGCGGTTTGTCCTTGGGCTGGCACGCCACCGCCGGGCTGATGCTCGGGCTCTCCTGGCTCGGGTCAAGTCCCACCAGTGCCGGAGCCATCGCCGACCCTTGCGCGCTCTTCTTCGAATGGAGCTACACCGCGATCAACGGCCTGGGCTTGAGCAACGCGCTCCACGTCGGCGACAACACCTGGTTTGCCGGAATCGCCTTCGACCTGTGACGAGCATGGCGAGTCACGAGAACCGCTCAGGCGAGCTATGCTCCGTAGGAGACTGTCGCTGGACCTACTACGCCAGCAAGACCTACTACTACACCTGCGTCTCCGAGTGAGCTGTCCGCAGTCCGAACTGAGAGCTGCCTGTGCGGTGGGTGTGACGCGCCTCCGATCGCCGGTCGCGCATGCCGCAATGCCAACGACCGGCCCATCAATCGGCCAATGCGCAAGCATTTCAGGAAAGCGCGCGATTTCGGGAACCCGAGCGCGTCCCGCTTGTCAGCGCAAGTGAAGCGATCCGCAGGCGCGCCCAAGGTTCGTATCGCTCGCGTTCACGACGGGAAGCCAGTTCCCCGCCAGGGCGCGCGGGCCACTGCTCTGTCCCCAGCGGAAGGAGGTTTCCATGAGCGCGTCGATTGACCCCCAAGGCAAAGGCGGTAAGCGACTCCTGACGGCGGATCTGAATATGGTGGAGCAGCTATGGCCCGAACGGGGTATGGCCGTGTCGATCGCGATCGCCTATCACTCGAACATGTCATCGACCACGATCAGTACCCCACTTGGGTCCTTCGCGCGGCGGAATGCTGTGCTCGCCTTATTGGCCACCACGCTCGCCCTTGTACTTCCCAGAGGAGCACGTGCGGAAATCGCCACGGGCCCCTGTGCTGAGCTGATGGACCCCAATAACGCACCGAGTGCAGATCCAAGGATTGACCATCTGATTGTCGATGGTACGCATGTCAATGTGCTCGTCCCGCCTCGCTACCGGCACGAAGGTCGCGGAAAACGATATCCGGTCCTCTATTTGTTTCACGGTGCATTCGGGGATGAAGACTCGTTCTCGACCCAGACCGATTTGCTCGCCTACTCGGCAAGTCTGGACGACGATGACCAAGTCATTGCCGTCATGCCGGACGGCGGTCATCTACCGGCAGGGAGGGACTGGGTCGACGGGACACACCCTCAAGAAACCTTTGTGATCGACACCCTATTGCCTTACGTCGATGCAAACTACCGGACCATTCCCGACGGTTTCCACCGCGCGGCAGCTGGTTTCTCGGCCGGTGGGTTAGACGCAATGATATTTGCTGCACGTCACCCTGAGTTGTTCGCGGCGGCCGCGAGCTTCTCTGGGTTTCTCGATCCGTACAATCCTGCCGCCAGTCAAATCCTCGTCCAGTTCCCCGAACTAGACAATGAGCTCTGTGGAGCGAACGACAACCCATTCGCTATCTGGGGGGATCCGTCCATCCATCCGATGGGCTTCGTTGGCCACGACCCAGTCTATTTGCCGAAAAACTTCCGGCAAACTGCAGTGTACTTTTCGAGCGGCAACGGCAATCCTTGCCCGTCGGAGACAAACCCCGACCCGTCCCTGGAATCGATCGAAACGATCGCGCTCACGATGGCACAGGCCTTCGACCAGGCACTAACATCGGTGGGCATCCCGCACGTTGCTGCATTTCGATCTTGCGGCCAGCACGACTTTTCCAACTCGAATCAGGGGCTCCGCGATTTTTGGCCACAGATGCTCAAAGCCTTTGGTGGCCAACCTCCCCGCGAGTTCACCTACCGCAGCGGAGATCCCAGCAACTCTGCCTGGGGATGGACGTTCGCGGCCGACCCGACACGTGCGGCAGAGCTCCTTGATGCGAGTGAAGTGTCGGCGAACGGGTTGCGGCTCACGGGTTCGGGAACCGCAACTGTCACGACCGCAACCATATTTCGTCACAATCAGACTGTTGGTGTGTTCAGTGGAGACTCTGCGCCTCAAATCCTTCAGGCCAATGCGGCCGGTCAGCTGACCTTCGCCGTTGATCTCGGACCAGCACACACGTTGGAGGAGTACACGTCTGACGAGCAATCGGCGGCGGCGAGCAACTCCAATTACTTCACCTCACGCTCCGTGCGATTCTGGCCCCTCGACATGGACCAGAGCGCCAGCGACCGCTGAGCGGCGAAGACCAGACGCGACCATCGTCGTTCAGCGAGCAGGGCAACGGTTAACGGCTAAACAGCCCTACGGCTGTCTCAGTTTCCAAGCTGACGGGCGGTGAGCTTCTTGCAAGGTCGCGGAATCGTCACCAGCTCGCCTGTCCGTCGACTGCTGTTCTCGCTTATCATCACCATCATCATTTCGGCCGAGTCGTACCGGCTGTTCGAATCGTTCTTCCTGCGACTCAAGGACCGCCTTGGCCGCATCCAGTCACGATCCGACGAGACGGTAACGGCCAAAGCGGCGTAAGGGACTTGCGGGAAAGGGCTGATGGAAGAGCTCGAGCGGCTCGTACCGTGGGAGCCACTCCCTAGGCCTACTTAAGTGTCCGTGTGCGCTCGACGATGGCGAGGGCGATGTCCTGCATGGGCCCGAACGAGTCATCGTCGACGATCTCATGCTGGAAGCTACCGCCTTCCTCGTTGAGATAGATGGATTCGAACCCACCGGCAAACGGGTACACGTTGCCGGAAAAGCCGAGTGGTCTCAACGGCACGTGATAAGTCTTCGTTCCAGTGTGGCGGTTCATCGTCACCACCTGGAGATCCGGATATTCGGAAAACGGCCACGCACGTACGTGGCCGCGCAGGCGCCGAACGACTCCCTCGGCCGTGACTACCAAGACGTTCGTATCAGCCCGCCGATAGTCCAGAAAGCGACTGAGGCTGCGCCACAGCGCCGACAGCACGATCAGACCGACCACCACCGCGGCACCATAGACAACACCGCCTGCCCTCCTATTCACGCTGGGTGCAAGCATGATCGCGAAGGCGACAAGGGTGATTCCCAAGAGTCCATAGAGGAAGGCGTAGGTCAGTGCCCGGCCCTTGGCAAACCGGAATATTGTTTCATTGTTCGAAACTCCGGCATCCACTTTCGCAAGTAGGCTCGTGGTGTCCATTAGGTTCCTTCAGGATCGGCAGGCACGTGATACTACTGCGGGACGCAGCAGATGTCCGGTATTCGTCCTAGTAGTGCTTTGCCCTTTGGCACCGCGGATCTTGGCCAACACCACGGTGCAGAATGGGCCGGACTGCACGGGCACGTCGCAGGATTATCCCTTCGGCCTGGAGACCTGTGACGTGGGTTATGGGATGGGGACATGCATCGCATTTCCCATTGCCAACAATTTCGGCACTCCTGCCTTCAATCAGAATGGCACCACGTGCATGGCCACGCGTATCGGCGGATGCATGTGTCAGGTCACGGTTCAGGTTCCTGGAAGCGCCAACGCCTGCAGCGCGCCCGGACAGTGTGCCGTGATCGTCACTGAAGATCCCTTGGACCCGACCGCGCCAAAGCTTGTTGACACTGATGTTGCGCTCGCCGGGTCGAACTGCGGGGGCACCTCGGTTAGCTATACTTTCCCGCGTCCGGATCCCAATGTCGATCTTGGCCGCTGTGATCCGAACTGGAGCCTGGGAACATTCTCCTCGACACTGGTTTCGACACCGAACGGCTCTACATGTTCAGCTTCGCCCGCTGATCTTTGTCGAGTTGGGGTAAGCCTGACGACTCCATCAGGCCCAGCGGGATGCAGTGAATGGGCGGCATGTACAGTGATTTCGACAGAGATACCTCCGGGATGGCCGACGGGTTGTCCATCGCTATTGCCGGCCGCGGTTGAAGGCGTTCCCCGTCCATAGCCTCGAGGCGAGGGCGCCGCCATCGCCAAGACGTCGGCGTCCAGGATGACGTCGGTGGTGAAGGGAAAGTCCTTGGCCGACGCCTCCGAGACTTTCAAGCGCTCCCACCAGATGATCACCGGTGGCCAGGATCCCTGCTGCAAGGGTATGGGATCGAACGGGATCCGCATGCTGCGGCAGTGGATCGCCAACGGTTTACCGAAGGAATAGCGCAAGATCGGCGCGCAGACGGCTCTGCAACCTGTTACCAGGCTCCGGGGCGATGACGGAAACACGTCATCTCAGGGTACTAACTCGGTAAAGCCCACTTTGAGAATTCGAGGAGAAGGAAACATGCGACTAAGCAGGGATTCGGCTCGGTCGGTCAGCCGCCTGGGCGCGCTCTTCGCGACGCTGGCCTTGGCTGGTTGTTCCAGCAACAGCAACGGGCTGACCGTCACCACGACGAAGACCAGTACGGCGACTCGCACGCAGTCTGGTACTGGCACCCAAACTGGCACGGTGACCGTGACGGTCACCGCCACCTCGACCGCCACGTCGACCGTGTCGTGCGGTGGGGCCGGGGAAGCCTGCTGTAGTGGGCGAGCTTGTACCGCCAAAGGAGCGATCTGCTCGGCCGGCGGTGGTGGCGGTGGCGGAACCTGCGTGTCCTGCGGTGGGCCGGGCGAGCCCTGTTGCAGCGCCGGTTCCTGCGGCACCGGATGCTGTGTGAATGACCTATGCGTTGCAAGTGGCTCGGACTGCTCCATCGGCGGCACCTGTTCCAATGGGGCGTGCGGCACCTGCGGTGGCAAAGGACAGTCCTGTTGTGCTCAGACTGGCGGCGGCGCCCGCGCGGACATCTGCACCGCGGGTGGAGTCGCCTGCTCGAATGGAATCTGCACGTCCTGTGGCGGATCGGGACAAATCTGTTGCACGGGGGATACCTGCACGGCCAGCGGCACGGCTTGCAACGGCACAAACTGCGTCGTGTGCGGTGGCGCCGGTCAGGCGTGCTGCACCGGACGCACTTGCAGCGCAGCCGGCACCACCTGTGCGGGCGGCGGCGCGGCGGTTGGCGAGACCTGCCAGGCCTGCGGCGCCGACGGACAGCCGTGTTGCACGGGCAGCGCCAACGCGTGTACCGGCTCCGGATCCCAGTGTGTCGGCGGCGTGTGCGACGCATGCGGGGCGGCCGGCCAGGCCTGCTGCACCTCGGGCACGGCGTGCACGGCTTCGAGCACCGTCTGCACCCGAGGCGGCGGCGCGGGCGGCGCTACGTGCGAGGCGTGCGGCGGTGACGGACAGCCCTGCTGCGAGAGCGGGGCGTGCTCGGGCGGGGGCTGCTGTGTGGCCCCCACCGGCGGCGGCGCCGCGGCCTGCGTGGCGTCGGGGAGTGTCTGCGGAAACGGCATCACGGGCACGTGCTCGGGTGGTGGCTGCGGAAGCTGCGGCTCGGCTGGCAGCCCGTGCTGCGCGAACGATCGGTGCACTGCCGCGAACACCACCTGCGACACCGGCAACTGCGTCGCGTGCGGCGGGCGTGGCCAGGCCTGTTGCGGCGGCCGCGGAGGCAGCGGAACCTGCTCATCGGGGAACGCATGCCAAGGTATGGCCACAGACGCGGGCGGGGGAGTGAGCTACACCTGTCAGGCGTGTGGGGCTTCCGGTCAGCCTTGTTGCGGCGCCGACGCTATCGACGGCCGCACCTGCAACAGCGGGTTGAGCTGCACCGTAGCTGGCAGAGGCGGCGTTGCGACGACGGCGACCTGCCAGTAGGCCGTCGGTACGGCGCGTGATCGAGCGGGCCTCGGAGCCGCGCGTGAGGCCAGTCCGCGATGTGGCGCCGGTCCCGTAGCAACATCGCCTTGCCGTGCTCCGCAGGGTGACAAGTCGAGCCTAGCTGCGACGTCGGCATCCCGAGCGGCATCAGCTTCACGAAGACGCGTTGGGTGGTCGACTGAATGTTGGACCCCATCAGGAGTCCAAATCTGCGCGCACAATCAGGAGATTGCCAATGGAGAGCTCGCGTCGTCCCTTGTCGTCGAAGACCTCGAATCCGTCGTCGTTGCGACGCCGCGGTGCGGACGAGAACCTCAGCCCGCACATTTGATATATTGCCGACGAAGCGGCATGAACACCTCCAACTCGACGATCCTCACGGACCGAGTCAAGCGCCTGCTACTGGTCCTGATCCCATTGGCCGTCCTGGCGGCGTTCTGGCCCACGCTGCGCGCCGATTTCGTCACCTGGGACGACGACGCCAACTTCCTCAACAATCCTCATTTCCGCAGCCTGGACTGGCAGAACCTGCGCTGGATGTTCACCACCCTCCACATGAGCAACTACCAGCCCCTGAGCTGGCTGACCTCGTGCTTGGAATACTCGCTCTGGGGCATGCACCCCTTCGGCTATCACGCCACCAGCCTAGCCTTCCACATGCTCAATGCCGTCCTCTTCTACCTACTTGCCACACGCCTGCTGTGCCTGGCCGCGCCGGCCCCCGACAGCGACCCCGCCCTGAGGGTCGCCACGGCCTTCGCCGCGCTCCTCTTCGCTTTGCACCCCCTGCGCGTGGAGTCCGTGGCCTGGCTGAGCGGCCAGCATGACCTGCAGGGCGCAGCTTTCTATCTGCTGGCCATCCTCTGCTATCTGCGGGCCTGCTCCGACGAGGTGAGGCGCAGGCGCTGGCTTCTGGGCTGCGCCGCGCTCTTCGCGGCTGCGATGCTGTCCAAGGCCAACGGCATCACTCTCCCCATCACCCTGCTGCTGCTGGACTTCTATCCGCTGCGCCGACTTCCCGAGGATCCCAGGCTGTGGCTAGCGCCGCGCCACCGGCGGGTCTGGCTGGAGAAGATTCCACTACTGGCCGTGGCCGTGGCGGCCGGATTGGTGAGCTTGGTGGCGCGGCATCAGACTGCGGTGCTCCAGCCCCTAAGTCTGGGCTTCCGAATCCAGCAGACATTCTATGGCCTCGGATTCTACCTCGGCAAGACGGTGGCCCCGGTCCAGCTCATGCCCTTTTATCCGATCCCCCTGGATCGCCGGCTCTCCCCAGCGGCCGTCGCGGCCAGCGCCGGGCTCGTGCTCGCGCTTACCGCCGTGCTGCTATACCAGCGGCGACGCTGGCCCGGTGGCCTGGTCGCGTGGGCCCATTACGTCGTCACCCTGCTGCCCGTGTTGGGGCTGATCTCGGTTAGCATCCTGCTCGTGGCCGACCGCTACACTTATCTACCCGGCATGGCTTGGGCGGCGTTGGGCGGAGCCGCGGCCTTGGCGGGGCTGCGCCGGCTGAGAACACAACTCCGCGATCTGCTTGCCGCAGGCCTGGCCTCGGTCCTGATCTTGCTGACCGGCCTGAGCTGGCACCAGTCAAGGCTATGGCACGATTCCGAGACCTTGTTCCGCCATGTGCTGGCCATCAAGCCAGACATCCCGGAGATCCACAACAACCTGGGCTTCGTCCTTGTGAACCAGCTCCGGATAGACGAGGGAATGGCGGAGTACCGCAAGGCCCTGGCCATCAAGCCTGATTTCGTAAAGGCCATGAACAATCTCGGCCTGGCTTTGCTCAGCCAGGGCCAGATCGCGGAGGGCATCGAGCAATGCCGAAAGGCCTTGGACCTGGAGCCGAATTACGCCTTCGCACACAACAACCTCGGCCTGGCCCTGATGTATGTGGGCCAGACCGCCGAGGCCCTCCCGCATTTCCAGAAGGCCGTGGCTCTGGTTCCGGAATATGTCGTGGCCTATAACAACCTGGGGACCGCTCTGCTCTTGATGGGCCGGATCGACGAAGCCATCGCTCAGTTCCACAAAGCCCTGGAGCTGCGGCCGGACTACTCGGCCGCGGCGGACATGCTGCGCACCGCAGAGGCGCAGCGGCAGCCTTGAGAATCGCTGTCCCATCACGGGCTACCGCCCTCGAAACAGCTCGTCTGATTGGGCGTTGATCAGTTGTATGAGCGTCGGGTTGTTCTGCTCCACCGCAATCGAAAGCGCCTGGCCGCGGGCCCGAACGGCCTCCGGGAATCTGCCCAACCCGGCGTAGACCCGGCCAAGAAGATACAACGCAAGTGGATCCCTCCCGCCGAGCAGTCTGTTCGCCTCTTCCAGTTGAACGCTCGCCTGCTGGAAGTCTTCCTTGTCCGCCAGCGCAAGACCGAGATTCCTACGGGCATCGGCTGCGTCGGGCTTGGCCTCCACCACCCTCTTCAGGTGGACGATCGCCCTGTCTGTCTGCCCCGTGCGGGCGAGCATGAGGCCGAGATTCGCACGGGCGATGGTATAGCCGGGATCCAGTTGGACCGCCTTTTCGAGCTGTGCGATCGCTTCCTTGACGGCGTCTTTGCGGGCCAATGCTTCGCCGAGGTTGTTGCAGGCCTCCGCATACTGCGGGTTTCCCGCCAACGCTTCACGGTAGTGCGCAATCGCTTCGTCTACCTTTCCGGTTTCCATCAAAGCAACGCCCAGACCGTTGTGAACCCGCGCTTCCCTCGGCACAAGCTCCAGCGCCTTGTTCCATTCCGGCACGGCAGCAGCGTACTGGCGCTTCTTCATCAAGTCGACGGCAAGGTCCATGTGGAGGGCAAATTCGGCCGCCGGCGCGTCGATCTTCACCATTCCGTCCGGAGGGATGTTCACGAATTCAGGGATGTTGACCGCCCGGTTTGCTGCCGTGGCGTTCTCGATCAGAATCGCCGGGCTGTCATTGCCCGACTCGTCTATGTGGGTCAGGAACATCTGCGTGTAGGGCGACCGGCTCTTCGAAGAGAAGACCAGCCAACGGCCGTTCGGCGAGAAACTGTGCCAGGAATTCATGAGCGCGGTGTTGCACTTCATCCGGCGCGCCTTGCCGCCGCCCGCTGGCACGATGAAAAGCTGACCATCGGGACGCATCAACAGTCCGTTTCGGCTCTTCACGAATACGATCCAGCGTCCGTCCGGAGAGATCTTCGGAAAGGAATTGCTCATCCCATTTCGGGAGGCGCCCAGAATCGGTTCGGGCTTCCCGCCTTTTCCTTCATTGAACGGAATACGATAGAGGTCGTACTTGATCTGGGTTTCTTTCGCATCGTTGGCGTATTCTGCAAGCTGGACTCCGTCAGGATACGCGTCTCGCGCCTCCGCTCGTGCAAATGCCAGATATTTGCCATCAGGGCTCCATGCTGCGTTTGCCTGCACGTAGCGCGTGTCATCGGCGCCGTGCAGGTATTGCAGATGGGCCGATTCGCGGCTGTACCAGGCCAGGACGCCGCGGGTGGGGTAGAAGACCTGCAGAAAGCGATAGTCCTTGAAATTCGCGACGTAATAGTTCCGCACGAGGTCTATCGGATCCTTGCGGCGCTGATAATCGGTCTGATCGATGCCGGGGTCGTTGATCGTGGTGACCACGTACCGGGCGTCGGGGGAGACTTGCGACATGAACCCGACCCGCAGCTTGCTTCCCAGCTTTCCCCGAAAGGTACTCCACGCGACCAAATCTTCGTTGCGAATCGTCATCTGCGGCTGGACTTTGACGATCCCATAGAGCCCTTTCTCATTCTGGGGCCCGTCCATATCCAACCCGAGCGTCTTGCCGTCCGCGGAGAAGGAATGGCAGTTGGCACATGTGTGCAGGCCCTCCATCAGGACCCGGCTTTCCCTGTCGGCAACACTGCGCAGTCTCCAGGCAATGAGCGGAACCGCTTGTGGGGCCAATGGCTTGATCACGCCCTTTTCGTTCTCCGACGGCATGAGCGGTACGTCGCGGTAGAAGATGGGCGCGCCGACCGGGTCACTCGAGGTCTGAAGCGACACCTGACCGCGCGAGAGGATCGTCGCCGAATCACCTTGGCGATGTCCGGTGATGACAATCGTCGTCGGACGGCCCACCGAGTGCTTCTTGATGGCAGACCACGTGGCGGCATCCGGCACCCAGGTATGAGCGGTCGCCTGCTCCGCCGTCAGTGCCGGAGGCTTGTTGGTCGGACCAACGCAGCGTGGATCGCTCTCTCCGATGCGCATCCGCTCGCCGGCGGATTCCGCCCGAATCGCGGGAGAGCCATCGGAGAAGGCGATGTCGATCTCCCACGAAGCGGCCCTGTCATTCGCATCCCTCCACAGCCAGGTCGGGGCAGGAAATTCTGGGGGGAAAAGCGATCCTTCGGCCGGGTAGTCGACCGTGATGGGGCCCGGCTCGCCGACGGCCGCTTGTTTTCGGGAATGCCGCCCGGCGACCTGCCATGCAGCCAGTGCCGTGACCGTCACCAATCCGGCACCCAGGATAGTTCGCTTGCGTGATCGCTTCACCCGAGACCTCCGATTCCACGATGTCCGGTCCCTGGGCAGTATGAAGGCCGCGTCGTCCACCGGCAAGCCGGTCGCGCCTCGCAGACCCGGCCGCTGCTCCGGCGAGCATGCCGAGTACTAACGCAACGTCCTTTGCGTTCGAAACGAGCCCGCTAGAACTGCGAGAAGAACTTCCAAGTCTCTTTTGGCACCCACCCGTCCGTATTGTCCGGCGAAGGCGTGTGAGGGCCGACGAAGAGGCACGAGCGCGTGGGATAGCCTGTCGTGCAGCCCGTGAATTCCAGGCACACGCCTGCAGTGCTGGTGGGCTGGGGCAGCGCTGCCTGGAAAGCACTCGCGCTCAGGGTTGGGTCTGGAGTCTTGCACCCGTTGACCTTGGCAAAATCTTGGAGCTGCGGTAGGCCGAACTGCGGCCAAGTGCATACGGTGTCTTGGGTGCCATGGGTCATGAAGTAGCCGACGGGCTTGCTGTGTCCAGGGGTGGTTCCACTCATGGGGCCGCCTGAGTGGACCGCGACCGCCCGAATGACGTCAGGCATAGCGCTGGCCATGGCGTAGGACATGGAGCCGCCCATGCTGAAGCCCTCGCAGAGAATGCGCGCCGTGTCGATGCAAATTGTGCTCTCGAGCTGGGTGATCAATTGGCGCGAGAACTCGACGTCAGCTCCACCCGTGTTGGACCAACCGTTGCTGATCCCCTGGGGCGCGACGAAAACCGTGGTCCCGTTGGACGCGGCAGTGGTGTCAAGGTCGTACCAGGGTTTGATGACCCCACCACTTCCGGTGGAGACGTTGGCGGCGGTCCCACCCAGCCAGTGATAAGCAATGATCAGCCGATAGGGGTGATTCTCGTCGTAGGGGGTGGGGAGCTTGAGGTCGTACGTGCGGCTCGATGAACCCACCGTGATCGTCTGGTTGGCCCCAGTCGTGGCCGTCGTCGCCTTGCCGCAGCCGTCGCTCGGGACGGCAGGGCCGGCCAGGCCCGTGCTCCCTCCCGCACCCGTGCTCCCGCCAGCGTTTCCACCATCTATGCCGATTGCTCCGCCTGAGCCACGGCCACCGCTTCCTACCTCGGTGCTTCCGCCTGTGGCCGGAGGAGCGCCACCACTCCCTCTTCCGCCCGCTCCAGAGGTGGTTCCACCGGAAGCCGATCCCCCAGGGCCGGTCGTGCCGCCCGAGGACGGAGTGGCACCACCGCTACCCCTGCCACCCGACCCGGAGGTGTTTCCGCCAGAAGCGGCCCCGCCAGAGCCGCCCGACGGAGAATTGGCGCCACCGCTGCCTTTGCCACCTGTCGCAGCGATGGTTCCACCACCACCGTTGCCACCGGCCCCAACTGCGGAACCGCCCACCGCGGAGTTTCCCCCTGAGCTGGTAGTAGCTCCTCCAGTTTCGGAGCCACCAGTACCAGCTTGATGCGACGTACCGCTGGAGCAGCCAACGGAGATCGAACCTAGCACCAGGAGACAACCAACGACCAGCTTGAGTGCTTGGATGGGCATCACTTCTCCTCCGGTACAAGGGCGCCTTTTAAGCTGAGGCCTTTGCGCCATGCCTGCGAAATAGCGACGCGAAGAGGAATACTCTGAACTCCTACTCAATTCCCAAAGTATTGTCAACACACCAGCAGTCCGGCCGCAGTCTGACTTTCCGAGCGGCTACATCGCAACGTGGTTTGATGGAACCAGTAAGCGCAAGGCGGATTGTTGACGGTCATTCGGGATGACTTGTTCACAATGCCTCCTACGGGTGCGATGAAGTGTGCCGTGAGATCCAGGCCATCGCCTTGGCGACCGCGGAAAAACCAGCAAGCGCGAGCTCTGCCGCCTTCGACGGGCGTGAGCCGTCCTTCTTCAGTCCAGCAACGGACGGCACGCACCGATACGCCTAGTTTGGCCGCCACGCCTCGAAGCGAAAATGGACCGTCGGTGGGTTGCTCGGGATCTGGCTTCCGGGCGACCCGCCGCAGTCCCTGTCGCCAGCGCAGGGCCTTTGCGGAATAGGCACCATGAAGGCAAGGTGGTGTTTGAAGGGACTATGCTCCCGGCAGGACGTTGAAGTTCTCGTGAAGGGCACGTCGCCACGGACGCGGGCGGGGGGAGCAACACCTGTCAGGCGTGTGGGGCTTCCGGTCAGCCTTGTTGCGGTGCCGACGCTATCGACGGCCGCACCTGCAACAGCGGGGTGAGCTGCACCGTAGCTGGCAGAGGTGGTGTTGCGACGACGGCGACCTGCCAGTAGGCGGGTCACGCCACGACGTGCTTAGCGCTCGTGGCCGTCTCTTTCGCGGCTTCCTCTTTGGCCAATTCCTCCTTGGCGAGCAACCGCTTTGCCTGGAGATCACCCTTGCCAGCTTCCCTGGCGGTTTGGACTGGAGTCTCGGCGGCCTCTTGCAAAGCCGCCTGCGCAGCGCTGCTCAACTGAACCGAATCGCTCGGAACAGGCTGCTGTCTGGACTCAGGTGCCTGCTCAGGTGCCTTGGCACGCACACCCGTTGCTTGAGCCGCAGCCTGGGTTTGCGTCACACTGCCTACTGGGTCGCTCATGTCCACCGTCTCCTTCACCTGTCTCTTCGGCGCAGGGGCAGCATGTGATAAGGAGAATTTTGATGACCATGTCTGTCACGGTCATGGATACACAGTGCGATGTGTCTTGTACGGGGCGATGACCCGACCAAGATGGCCTTTCAGCAGGGCAACGATTTTACGGGATACGCCATGACATCGCGGTCGCGGGTTACGAGAGTCAGTCCATCAGCCATCGCCTGGGCCACCAGTATGCGATCGAACGGATCGCGGTGCAGCACAGGCAGCCTGCGCAGTCGCTGCACATGGCGAAGATGAACCGGCAGCTCGAGGAAGCGCAGACGCTTCATTTGCGCCTCCAGGTCGTCCGGCACCTCGAGCTTGCCGAGAGCTCGCTTGATTTCCATCTCCCAAGCAGAAACCACGCTGACCAGAACCGTAGTCTCGGGCCGTTCAAGGAGTTGGCGAACCCGCGCAGAAAGCTCGCCCGGCGAGGCAAGGGCCCAGAGTAGCGCGTGGGTGTCGAGGAGCAGCCTCACCTTGACCGTTTCTTGGACTGCCGGGCGGGAACCACCGCGCCCTCGAAGAGACGAATGATCTCCTCAGGCGTTTCGTCGAAATCGTCGGCCGCGCGCACCTTGCCCTCCCAACCACCCAGTCTGCGTGGTGTTTCCTCGGGAAGGCAGGAGACCAGGCGGACGTACGGACGCCCCGACTTGGCGATGACGATGTCCTCCCCCGCCACCGCTTCCTCGAGGAGACGGGAAAGGTGCGTCTTGGCCTCCTGGACGTTCACCGCTTTCATGTACAAAGTCTGGTCTGGTCTGGTCTGCCTGTCAAGCTCGCGCAATCCATTGCCGAGGCTCACGCGGCCTTTCGACCTCGCTCACGGGAGCTGCGAGTAGGTCACGGGGTTCGGGAAGTTGCCGGTCAGGAAGAGATCCGAGTAGACGCCCAGGGATTCCTGGAAGTACCGGTCGTTCTCGATGGTGGTCGAGATGGCTTCTTCGACGGCCTCGCGCCGGATATCGGGGGTCGTGACGCCGCCGTCGTCGAACAGGCTGACGTAGCTGCACATGCCCATGTTGACCGTGTACCCGTTGTGCCCGATGGCCGGATCGCAGTTGGTCACCGTGCCGCTGCCGTTCAAGCTGTCGCAGATCGACGAAAAGCGATTGGCATTCGTGGCCACGGGATTCTTCTTGTAGAAGTTGGTGAAGAAGTCCTGGGTGGCGTCGATCTTGGCCCGTATCTGCGACTTCTGCGCATAGTGGGTCGAGGAGTTGGCCGCGTTCTCGGGCAGCGAGGTGTTGTCGCCGAACCACGCGGCGTCGATGCCTTCGCGCCACAGGCCACGCAGCTCTTCGTAGGTACCCTCCGACGCCGTCGCGCAGGGGGAAGCGATGGAGCCAACCGAACCGATGAGGCCCGGGTTGACCCCGGCCGCGTCGTAGCACTGCTCCAGCATCTTGTAGGTTGTCTGCGCGGTCCGATACCAGAAGTCGTGATGGCTTTGGCCATTCGAGGCCTGGCTTCCGGAAGGGGCATACTGGGCGAGGAAATCGCCGAACACTCGGAAATACCCTGGGGGGTGGTAGTCAAGGCGAATCTTGATGTCCTGCTTATTGTCGTACACACAAGGCTTGCCTGGCTGACCCGAACAATCCTTGCTGTCGGTGTCCCCGATGGAAGCGTAGTTGTATTGACCGTCGTAGGCCGCGTCCACCTCGCACTCCATCTTGGTCAGCCAGTCGACGGCGGCGTCCGTCCAGGTGCCGGAAGACTGAGGCGGACTGTCGTTCGGCCACTGCAGCGCCGCGTAGACCAGTCCGATCGCGATGTCCACGTCGCCGTCGAAGGCGCTGTCGCCGATGCCACCGCAGCTATCGCCGGCCGAGGTATCGCACGGCTTATCCAAGGGACGACAGCTGCCCGCCCCCTGCCACTCCCAGCCCATGAGGCCGCCACAGTACTTCTTCGCACTCTGCGAAAGGTAATGGCGCACGAAAAGCCAGAGCTTGCCCACCAAGTCCTTGTCGCCGACGGCGGCGGCGATGGCCATGCCGTAGCCCTGCCCTTCGCTCACCGTTTCGGGAGGATCGGTGTGCACCCGAGCGGCGTCGGCGTCGCAGTCGCCGTTGATGATGTAGTTCTGCTTCCAAATCCCGTAGCGCTCCCACACGAAGGCGTTGAACAGATCCTGGACCGTGGCCTGGTCGGGATAGACATAGGCCAGGGACGCGCCGTAGGGATACATGAACTTGGACTTGCTGTACGGGAACCAGGCTCCGTTGCCGAAGCCCACGGTCACGGGCGTGGCCGGCGGCTTGGGCGCGCACGCGCTGTCGTTCCACACGCCGGTGGCGGACCAGTCGCCGTTGGTGCCGTCGGGGTAGTAGTCGAAGAACTTGAATTGGGGTTGATTGATCCCGGTTGGGACTTGCGTATCGGGCTTGCCGTAGTACCAGCGCAGCCAGTAGTCACCCGGCGTGGTCGGGAAGCCCGTTCTGGGCGTGACCGTGTTCCATTCCGTGGGGCTGCGGGTCTTGTCCACGGCACGCCAGGTGGTCGTGGCGGTGAAAGACGAATCCGGCACCGGGCATTCGAACCACGGCCGATCTTGCTCGCGCCAGCAGATCACCTTGAGTGCGCTCGCTGCCGTGACCTCCATCTCGATCCACTTGGGCATGAGCTCGGGCTTGGGGAAGAAGGTGAAGGTCTTCTGCCCGGCCCAGATGTAGCGGAAGTGGATGGTGTGGTAGCTCGGTGGTTGAGGCGGGTTGCACGGATCGACGGTGACGGTGGTGCCCGCACAGCCCGGTCCAGGGTTCGAGGTGTAGACGAAGTAGCTGTTGGGCTGCAGCGACCAGTCCAAACATATGGTGGACGAGGGTGGGCTCTTGTTGTCGGGCGCGCCGGCGTAGCCGATCCAGAACTCGGTCGTGGTTCCACGGGCCGGAAGCTGGATGCCGTTGGTGTAGAGGTTCGTGGATTCGTCGGGGTAGCGAAAGACGATCGAGGGCGCGGTGCCCGTCGCCGGCCAATCGTTGTTGGGAACCATCACGTAGTACCAGGGACAGGTGCCATCCTGGAACTCGAGCATGGCGGTCAGATCGCAGCTGCCAAAGCCCGTGACCTTGAGGCTCGACGGGTAGGGCGGCGGTGTGAAGCCAAGCTTGGTCGCTAGGTCGACCGGGCAGGCCGAGCCGGCGTAGGGGGTTGCCGGGTTCGTCGGATCGTTCCACGGCCAACGGAAGTGGAGCTTGGTGTAGCCGGAAGGCGGGGTCTCGTCCGGCGGCGTCCCGACCTTGCAGGCCTTGGAATTCGTCAGCGCGCTCGGGTCCGAAACGAGGTGGAACTTTCCGCTGCCGATAGGGACGGGGGAGGCACTGTAGTCGGTGGCCAGCGAGCTGCTCGATCCCGTGTACTCGATCCACAGCTCCGGGTTGCTGTTCACCGAGGCGATACTGATGGGACCGGACGGATTGCCCGCCGGGCATGAATCGGTGCCGACGGCTTGAATCTCGATGGTGGTCGTGGTCTTGGGAAGGCAGACCGAATAGTAGGTGCAGGGGGGATTGCCGTCGATGTCGGTGGTACCATCTAATCGAGCGCCGTACTTCTCGTAGCCGCTCGTATCGATCACCACAACTTCGAGCGGCGGTGCCGACAGCGTGCCCAGGGTGGGCGTAACCCCCTTGGACCAGATGTCGCGCACGTGCACGCGCACCTGCCCCGACGGACAAACCAGGGTCTCGACCGGCGGAGGCAGATCCACCGGTTTCGCCGCGTCCGGAATGTTGACCACGGCCGCGTCCGGCCCCGGCTCGGCGCCGGGCTGCGGAGGCGGCGGCTCGCTACCAGGCGGCAGAGGATCGTCCGGCACCGCGCTGTCGGGAAGACCCCCGAGGGTAACCGTGCCGCCGAAGATCCCCGTGAGCCCCGCATCGGGGGGCGGGGGAGGCGGAGGCACGACCGGCGGATCGATGACCACGACCTCGGGTTTTCCCGACTCCAGCAAAAGGTGCGAATTGCAGCCGGCCAGCACTCCGACCAAGGTCACGGCGACCAACCCGACACGCAAATGCTTTTGAGTGTTCTGCTTCATGGGATCAGTCCAGCGCCAAAATCGTTGGGGTAGCGGAAGATAAGACCGCGAAAAACCGAGGAATGCTATCACATGCTCAGGTAAGTGATTGTCGGAGGGCGCGCCGAGCAATCGATGGCACCCGCCGCAAGCCCGAGTCTGCCCTAACCCAGTACGATGGTCTCCGGGTAGGCCGATATCAACCAGCAACGCGTCGTGGATGCGTGAGAAAAATCACAACTCCTTGCCATCATCGGCTGCCCACGGCTCGCTCCTCTGTGTCTCACGACGGATATAAATGTGGGACCACAGCGTCATGGGAGCTCTGGCTTCGCGCTTTTTTTGACGAAGCACGGATAGCGCAAGCACTCACTAGGCAAAGCGAGAGGCGAGGCGTCCGGCCATCGAAGGTTCGGTTGGTTTGCCTTCGAGCTTGAGGGTTCGGACCAGATCCAACACAAAGAAAGCGGGGAGACTCCAAAAATGAAGACGAGGTATCTGTTGTCGATTTGCGCTGCGGGCGCGCTGTTCGCATCCCTGGGGATGACTGGCTGCTCATCGAGTGGCGGGGGGCTCCCCTCTGGTACTGGAGGCAAGACCGGCTCTGGCGGGACCGCTGGCTCAACCACAGCCACCGGCGGAGCCAAAGGCACCGGGGGCGCGCTAGGCACGGGTGGTGTGATGGGCACTGGCGGTGTGTTAGGCACGGGAGGTGCCAAGCAAGACGCGGCTCCGACCCAAAACGATACGGCGACCGCCTGTGGCGGACTTGGTGAGGCGTGCTGTACGGGCGGCCAGGCCTGTACGACCGCCGGCTTGACCTGCCAGGCTGCAGCCGGTGGCGGCGCCCGAACCTGCGAAGTAACCCCCGACGCCGCTCCAAGGCCCGACACGGCGTGCGGCGGGATTGGTGAGGCATGCTGTGGCACGGGTGCAACCGCGACCTGCACCGCTGCCGGGGCCACATGCAGGGCCGGAACGTGCCGAGCCGCTGGCGTCGATGGCGGCGGTGGCGGAACCGACGTTGCCTGCGGTGGCATCGGTGAGGCCTGCTGCGGTACGGGCGCGAATGCCACCTGCACCGCTGCCGACGCCACGTGCCGGGCCGGTATGTGCCGGGCAGCTGGCATCGATGGTGGTGGAACGACGGTCGATGCGGCCCCCTGCGGGGCCCAAGGTGAGGCCTGCTGCACGGGTCGCACTGCTTGCACGACAGCCGGGCTGACCTGCCAGGCTGCGGCTGGTGGTGGTGCCCGAAGCTGCGAGCCAACCCCCGATGCCGCCCCAAGGCCCGATGCGGCTCCCTGCGGAAACCAAGGCGAAGCCTGCTGCACAGGCCGCACCTGCACGGGGGCCGGTTTGTCCTGCCAGGCCGCGGCTGGCGCTGGCGGCACCCGAACCTGCGAGCTCGCGCCCGTCGACGGCGGCTAACGGAAACAGGCTCTCGTAGAATCTGCAAGAGACCGGGCGGCCAACGGCTGCCCGGTCTTTCCCTATCTGGTATCCGAGTGTCCGCCCGGAAGACGACTTCGCCTCGGGACGCGTCGGGCACTTCAGCGCGCGTACGCCGGCCCTTGCCCGTTGCGCAGCAGATTTCCCCGGCCGGTGGGCCAGGGTAGGCACTTTTCGCCCGAGCCGGGGACCGTGTACACGTCGACGCCGTGGTCGAAGGTGAGCAGGACGATTTCGAGATTCCCGTCGCCATCGAGGTCGGCAACCGAAGGCGCCGCCGGCACGCCGATGCCATTGCCGCCGCCCGTGCCCTGGTTGTCGAGGGTGATGTCGTAGAGCTCCTGCCCGGTGTGGTCGAGCACGACAAGGCGCCCGCCGCCCGGCTGCAAAGAGTAGGTTCCGAACACGATCTAGGTGACGATGATTTCCTGCTGGGCGTCGTCGTCGATATTGCCGATGCCGACGTTGAGCCCGTAGCAGCCATAGCCGGTCTGGCCAATCCCGTTGGTGTCGGTGTCGCCCCCGAGTCCCGCGCGCGTGTTGTAGCGCGGCCAGGCCTGAAAGCTCGTGCCCGCGGGCTGGTAGAGCTTGCCGTTCGGAGAGAAGACAAAGACCTGCGAACCGGTGTCGGAGGTGTTGGTGGTGGTGACCACCACTTCGATCTGGCCGTCGCCATCGAGATCGGCCGCCGCCATCCCCCTGCCCTCGGGCGATTGCCCGCCGCTCGTCGTCGACGCGGGCCAGCCCGGTTTGATAGCCAACGTACCATTCCTCCATTCGTAGGCCGCCACAGTTCCCTCGCCCCCGGCGGCCACGATGTCCATCACACCATCGCCATCGAGGTCGGCAACCACCGCGGGCGCGTGGATGCGATCCTTGGTGTACGCGCCTTCCTTGATGGTCGCCAGGGTGTTGCCCGCGCTGTCGAACACGAACAGGCTGTAGAAGGGCGCGACGATCTCTTTCTTGCCGTCGCCGTCGAGGTCCACCAGCCCAGGCGACGAGAACCACCCGGTCTCGGCCCACGACTTGTCGCCAGTCAGGGTGCGCACCCGAACCGGTTTCGCCACCGGCGCGCCTCCCCCCTCTGATTCACAGACCGCAGTCGGCGCGACGCTGCCATCCGGAAAGACCACATTCGGTCCCGGTCCCGCCCGGCCCCGAATTGGACGAGGAACACCCGAACAACCCGACCATGGCGACCATGCCACATCCCGTGCACTTCGCGCTCAGATTCATCACGCTCCTCCGCGACGCGCAAGCTGCGCGCCCCGATCGTACACCTTTCCAGGCATCGCGAGCGACTCCCCTGGCCGTGGCTTGGTCCCAAAGCGGTGTGGCTTGCACCGCGGGCGCTTCCAGACGAAGCTGCACCCATGTCACTCTCACTGCGTGTCAACTTGCGGCGACTGGCCTTGGCCGGGCTCGCGGTTTGGGCCATCGCAGCCTGCGCCGGCGGCTGTCGCTGGCTCTTCGGCAGCAGCGAACAGACCTCCATGGACGACATCGAAGCCAATCTCGATCGGCTGATCGTCGTGGCCAAGACCGGGCTCAATCTGCAGGTGAGCCCCCGCTTCACGACCTTCGGTCCCCTGCCGAGCGCCGCGCCCTGGGATGCTCCCGTGCCGGGCACACGCACCTTCGAGGTGCAAGGTCAGCGCGTGCGCTTCAAGACCGGCAACGACGGCCTTATCCATGAACGCTACGAGGCGCGTGCCTGCCCGCTGCGCGAGATCTGGAGTTGCGTCGAGCTGTGGGCCACCGGCAAGCTCGGCGAAAACGGCCAGCTCGCCTGCGTCGGACTGCGCCTGGAGGTGGGCGCCACCATCGAGAAGCAGAAGCTCGACATGCGCAAGGCCGACAATTGCCCGCTGCTGACCACCGACCCAGGCCCGGCCCAGCAGGTCGTCCGCGGAATCGAGAAGGCCCAGCTCGAGCACGCCCAGCGGCAGGAAGTCGACAAGTACCTGGATCCCAAGGCGCAATAACGCGCAGGTTCTACCTCGACGAATTGGGCTGGTTTCCCGACCCTCGAATGGTGTACTGCTCAGATTACGACCGTGGCAGAACTTGGCACATCCAGCGCGGGTACGGGCGACGCAGTCGCCACCCTGGCGTCCGTCGACGGTGCCGTCGCGGAGTTGCGCACTCTGCTGGCCCGAGGTCCCGCGCACAGGGGCGTGTGCGAGGAGAGACTGGCCGACTTGCGCCGGCTGTGGCTTGCGCGGGCTGAAACCTTCTCGCCGAACGCCGTCGCGGCTCTGCGCGAAATCGCATCCCTGCTGCGCCAGCGGACGACACGCGACGACCACCTGACCAAGGCCAAGTCCGTGCTCAAGGAGGTGTTCGGCTATCGCTCGTTCCGGCCCGGCCAGGAAGACATCATCGCCACCGTGCTCTCGGGACGCGACTGCGTCGGGGTCATGCCCACCGGCGCGGGCAAGTCGCTGACCTTCCAGATCCCGGCACGCATCCTGGGCGGCACCACCTTGGTCATCTCGCCGCTCATCGCACTGATGAAAGATCAGGTCGATGCGGTCAACGATGTCGGCCTGCGCGCCACGTTCATCAATTCCAGCCTATCCTCGGAGGAAAAGCGCGAACGCGTGGCGCGTGCCGTGCGCGGCGAGTACGAGCTCATCTACGCCGCGCCCGAGGGCATCGAGGCCTCCCTCGGCGCGCTCTTCGGCCGCATCAAACCGCGCCTGGTGGCCGTCGACGAAGCCCATTGCATCAGCCAGTGGGGCCACGATTTTCGGCCCGCCTACCGCAACCTGCTCGGGCTCAAGTCGCGCTTCAACGATCCGCCCATCCTGGCCCTGACCGCCACCGCCACCGCGGAGGTCACCCGCGACATCATCGAACAGCTCGCCATGCGCGGGCCGGCCTCGTTCCGTGGCAGCTTCTTTCGCCCCAATCTGCACCTGCACGCCTACCGCAAGGGCGACGACGGACCCAGCGTGCGCGAGCGCATCCTGCGTCTGGCGCGCGCGCGGCCGGGCCAGAGCGGGATCGTCTATTGTCTGTCCCGCAAATCGACCGAGCAGACCGCGGACTACCTGCGCGAGCACGGCGTGTCCGCCCGCGCCTACCACGCCGGCATGGAAAGCGACGAGCGAACCCGCGTGCAGGATGCCTTCCGTTGCGACGAGGCCGACGTCGTGGTGGCCACCGTCGCCTTCGGCATGGGCATCGACAAGTCCAATGTCCGCTATGTCATCCACCGCGACATGCCCCGCTCGATCGAAGGCTACTACCAAGAGATCGGCCGCGCCGGCCGCGATGGCGTGGCCAGCGACTGCGTGCTGTTCTACTCGTGGGCCGATGTGATGGGCTACGACCGTTTGTTCGAATCGAGCGGCGATCTCGCGCCCGAGCTCGTGGCCCGCCACCGCGATCGCGTGCGCGAGATGTTCCGCCTGGCAGAATGGCCGGAATGTCGGCACCAAGCCTTGGCAGCCTACTTCGGCGAATCCATCAAGGCCTGCGGCCAGTCCTGCTCGGTGTGCGCGGGGTGGGACGTGGTGGCGCAAAGCAAGCCGGTCCCGCGCAAGCCGGCTAGGAGTCGAACCGGCGCCCAGCCACTGCCACCGGCGCCTCCACCCGCCGGACCAGCCAGCGATGAGGAAAACCTGTTCGTGGCGCTCAAGGCCCTGCGCCGTCGCATCGCCGACGCGCGCAAGATGCCGGCCTACATCGTCTTCAGCGATGCCACGTTGATCGCCATGGCGGAGAGCAGGCCGAGGACGCCTGGCGAGCTGCTGGCCATTCCCGGCGTCGGTCCGCGCAAGCTCGCCGCCTATGGCGATGCCTTCCTGGCTTTGCTGCGCGAGAAGTAGGACGCGGCCGCAAGATGAAGGTTCACGCAAGAAGGGTCCTGGCCTCGGGAATGGCCGGGATGAAGCACAACGCGCTGCCTGGGCTCGCGCTGTGGCTCCTTGCTCTCCTGCTCGTCCTCGCGGACCGGACCCTTCCCGCTGCCCACGCCTTCTTCCAGAGCGTCGGCGTGATGAAGGGCCGCTACGGTCTCGTCTTCTCGGCGACGAGCACGGCGTTCTTCGGTGGGCTTGTTCCCTTCGTCTTTCTCATGGCCAAGGGAAAGATTCCCCGCGACCGGTTCGCGGCCGAGCTCGTCTTCTACATGCTTTTCTGGGGCTACAAGGGCATCGAGGTCGACCTCTTCTATCGCCTGCAGGCGCACCTGTTCGGCGGTGGTGCGACGCCAGGCACGATCGTGCGAAAAGTCTTGGTCGATCAATTCATCTACAACCCCATCTGGGCCGCCCCGACCTCGGCACTTGCCTTCCTGTGGAAGGAGAGAGCCTTCTCATGGGGCGCGATGAAGGCGAAGCTGGGTCTCGATTTCATGACCTTCTCCGTTCCGGTCACCCTGATGTCCACCTGGGCGGTTTGGATACCCGCGGTGGCCATCATCTATTGCCTGCCGGCACTGCTGCAAATTCCACTTTTCAACCTGGTGCTCTGTTTCTGGGTGCTGGTGCTGAGCTTCATCAGCAAGGCACCGGCCAGCACTCCGACGTCAGCCTGACGCCGCTCCAGGCCTGACCAAAACGTCACCGAGGCGCGTGCGGCGAACGCCATTCGCCATCCCAACAGCGTGGACATCTACGACTCGGGCGTCATGGCGTGCGGATCTCCCTACATCGTGATTCAAGCCATCCTCCAGAGGTTATTCGGCGGCAAGTATGTCCGCGGCTCCGGACTGTTGACGATGTGTTGAGAGGGGCAGGAGTGTTCTCCGGCACACCTCCAGCACCAGAAGTCTTGTGTCGAGCCGGCCGAAGCCTCTAAGCTGCGTCCCTCCCGCTTCATGTGGTTCAAACTCCTGCGCAAGGCTCTGCGTTCCCCGAAGTCGATGGTCACGGGTGGCCTCCGGTTCTGGCTCGCCAATCGCACACCCCTCCGGCGCGCGCGCCTGCTGTGCCAGTGGGCGGACGGCTTGCGCCTGCGCCGGGTGTCGGGGTGGGAAGCCCGTTCCGGCCGCATCTACCGCCGAGCAGCCTTCGAGCTGCGCGGGTTCGGCCCACTCGAAGGCGATACCACTGCGGACTGGGCAGAGGTCGCCCATCGAACGATGACGCGCGCCCGGGAGCCCATGCGCGAGCTCGCCGCCGGGCTTGCGGTTTTGGTGGGCGCGTTGGCAACCATCGCCGCCGTCGTCCTGGGCGTGGGCTGCGCCGTCTCGCCCGACCTACGCGGTCGCCTGTTTCCCCGCGATCTGGCCGCGGGCAAAGCCTGGGTCGCCAGCAGCTCGGCCTTCGGCGTGCCTGCCAGCGGTTTCGGCCCATCCAGCAACGAGCAGCTATTTTTCCACACCGGCGCCGTCACCAATCCCTACGTCGACATCGATCTTGGCGCCGAGCACACCCTTCGCAGCATCGAGGTCGAGAACCGGTCCGACTGCTGCAAAGAACGCGCGCTTCCCCTCGACGTGAAGGTCCTCAAGGGAGGCACCTGGCAACTGGTGGCGGAGCGACGGGCGTATTTTTCGACGTGGAGCTACGACATCACCCCCGTGCGCGCGCAGAAGATTCGCGTCGAACGCCCGGGCACGGACTTCTTCCACCTCAAGCGGATCTCCGTCTACGGTCAATGACCCTACCCCGCCCCCTTAAGCTCTTGACCAAGGATCGAGAATCCGGGTGGACGTTCACGCTGCTGGTCTGCGTGCCTTACCTGGCCTTTCTGATCTGGATGCACGTGCACCACGAGATGTGGCGCGACGAGATCCACGCCTGGACCTTGTCCCGGCTGGTGCACGGGTTCTGGGAGCTGGTGACAGGCGACCGCATCTACGCCGGCCATCCCCCGCTCTGGTACTGGTACCTTCGCGTGTGGACGTGGTTCGTGGAATCGGCCTGGGGCATTCAGGCTGCCACAGCCGCGGCGGCCGTGGCGGCGGCGGCGCTGCTGCTGCGCTTCGCCCCGTTCCCGCGGTACCTCAAAGTCATGCTGCTCTTCTCGTACTACTTCGGTTTCGAGTACACCGTCATGGCACGCAACTACGTGCTCGGCTGGCTCTTGCTGTGCATCTTCTGCGCTCTCTACCATCCCATCCGCACGCGCTACTTCGCCTTGGCGTTCGCACTGGCCCTGCTGTCTCTGACCAGCGTCTACGGCCTCATCATGTGCATCTTCTTGCTCGGCTTCTTCGTCCTGGACCAATTCAGGATGTCGAATGCACGCCCGGGCTTGCGACCAGCTGAATACACCTGCGTCACTTCGCCGCGCATCTTTGCAACCATCGCCATCGTGTCGGCGGTGATGATCTTTTGCGTGCTCACCATCGAGCCGCCCGATCCCAATCCGTTCTCGCCCGCTTTCAATTTCGCCGCGCTGACGCCGTCGGCGTTGCCCAACATGCTGTACCGGGTGACCGCCGGGTTTCTGCCCTGGCGCAAGCCCACGCTGGCGGATTTCTGGGGACCGTTCTACACCTTCTGGGAAGCCTCGTCGGCGTGGCCCGAGTACGTAGGTGGCGCCCTCTTGCTTCTCACGGCACTCGCCCTCTACCCATCGTGGCAGCTCATGCTGACCTATGTCGCCTCGGTCAGCACCATGCTGGTATTTCAGCAAGTGCGGTTCGAGGGCTCGACTCGCCACTGGGGGCACTTTTTCATCCTTTTCCTCGCCTTGTGCTGGATTGTGCGACTTCAATTCCCAAGGCGTTCGCACTGGCTCTCGACCATGCTCCTCCTCGGGAGCTTGGTCGTTCAGACCAAGAGCTTCGTGGCCGCGACTGTCCTCGATACCCGCGAGGTCTTCTCGGGGGCCCGAGATACCGCCGCCTTCATCCGCCATGCGGGCCTGCAGGACCTCCCCTTCGTCGCCGGCCCGGACTACACGGGTGCCGCGGTCGCCGGCTATCTCCGCCGTCCGTTTTTCGCCGCCGAAACTGCCGAGTACGACGAGAACGTCGTCTTCCACAACCGTCGCCGGCCGTTTTCGCCGCAGGAGCTGATGAATCGCGCGGTCACCGTCTTGCGCGAACGAAGCAGCCCCGTGTTGCTGGTCTGCAATCAGTGGCTCCCCGATCCGCCCGCCTGGCATCACGCGCACCCTGCTCTTCGCCAGCCGCCCCGGGCTCGTCGCCGACGAGGTGTACTCCGTGTATCGCTTGCAAGGACGCTAGCGGTCTACCCGTATGCCTCGCGACCGGGCGCCCGAGGCCTTGACTCTCCCGACGGAAAACCGCTTCCGCAGCACGGCATTTTCGACCCGAGCGCGCCCCCGTTAATCGCTTGCGAATCTTGCTGTTACCTGGCTAGAAAGCCGCCTTGAGGCGCCATCTTGGCAGACGGTCCCCAGTCCGCTCGTGAGAGCCCGGCTTCCGCCGGCCCGCCCGATTCTCCATCCCTTGGTTGGATCCGCACGGGAGGTGTCTGCGCGATCCTCTGTGCCTCACTCGTCCTGTTCGCATGGACTTCGAATGAACACTACCCACTCCGCGAGTGGCTGGTCTTCATGCTTGCGCGCTATTGGCTATTCGCCCTCCTGTTTTCTGCGGCGTGCCTAGCGGCGGGGTTGCGGCTCTTGACGGTGATCCTTCCCGAACCACCGCGCCTGGGGGAACGGTTGACCCTCGGGTTCGCTCTAGGGGTGTTGGTCTTTGCCTTGGGTGTCTTCCTTGGTGGTTTGGCAGGACTCTTCGGCCGGATCTTCTTCTTCGCGTGGCCGGGCCTCATGATTGCCGCCGGAGCGCGACCGGCGTGGCGCGAGCTGCGTCGGATGCGATGCCACCTGCGCGGGTTCGGTGCGAGGCTGTTCTTGCCTCGCGGATTCGTGGAAGCTACGGCTTGCATTCTGCTGGGGATTTCCCTGGTCGCAGTCTACCTGCAGGTGATGACCCCGCTCAATGTCGGGGGCGATTCCTATTGGTATCACCTGCCGATTGCAGAGGAATACGTTGCCCGCGGAGCGATCCGTCCCTTCGCCGAGGGTTGGTATCTCGGTGCGTACCCGCAATTGGCCAGCCTGCTCTACACCTGGGCGTTTCAATCGCCGGGGACACTCTTCGATCACGTTGCGCTGTCATCCCACTTGGAATGGGCTCTCTTTCTCGCCACCCTGGTCGGCGTTTCGTCGCTTGCGCGTCGGCTGCTCGGCGGAATCCGTGTCCCCTACGCCGCGGCCGTGGTCTTTCTTTTTCCCGGAATATTTCTCTATGACTCCAGCCTCATCACCGGCGCAGATCATGTGCATGCCTTCTGGGCGCCGGCATTGGGTCTAGCCTTGATCCGCCTCGGTAAATGGTTCAAACCGCGCGAAGCCGTCCTCGCCGGGATACTCACGGCCGGCCCGATTCTGACCAAGTACCAAGGAATCTACTTCTTTGTTCCGACGGCGATCCTCGTCTCGTGTTTGGCCGCTCGAACCAGGCGGGTACGGCCGGCATTGCTGTGGGCGCTTGCCTGTGTGGCGGTTTCGAGCACGCACTGGCTGAAGAATTGGGTCTTCTACGGTGACCCATTCTATCCGCTGCTGCACAAGTATCTAGCCGCAAGGCCTTTTCACGAGGGAGCCGGACCCCTTCTGGACCGCGAATACTGGAACGCCCGGTTCGTCCTGACGGGAACCTTTTGGCAGAGAGTGCTACAGACTATCGTGGCGGTGCCAACGTTTTCCTTCATTCCCCACGACTGGGGATTCCATGGCGACCGGCCCGTGTTCGGATCGCTTTTCACACTGCTCATTCCAGTTCTGGCATTCTTTCGAGCGCGCCTGCGACTGTGGTTCATGATAGCCGGAATCCACGTCGCGATCGTGGTTTGGTTCGTGACCAGCCACCAGGATCGCTTCCTGCAAGCCTTGGTACCATGGATGGCGGCTTGTACGGCGGCGATCCTGGTGCTCGCGTGGCGCGGTGGATTGCTTGTTCGTTGCGGGGTGGCGATGCTGGTGATCTTCCAGATCCTGTGGGGTAGCGACGTGTATTTCATTCGCTCGCATGCCATGATTGGGGACTCTCCTTTGAAGGCGCTCGTCGACTACGTGGCCGCCGGGCAAAGCGGCAAGTATGAGGATCGATTAAGGCTGCACGGAGGCAGCTTTCAGGCCATTGGAGAACGCTTGCCTGCCCACGCAAAGGTTCTCGTTCATGAACGTCACGACCGACTGGGCATGATGGCCGAGACGGTTTCCGACACCATTGGCTGGCAGGGCGCCATCGACTACCTGATTCTGGAGACTCCCGACGCCACGGTCGACCTGTGGCGAAGGCTCGGAATCACGCACGCCGTATGGTGGCCGGACAGAGGTGGAATGTCTCCCGAGGAATTGGCGCGAGAAGCGGGCTTTGCTCGCACCATCGACCAATGGGGCGACGGGCCGGAAGACATTGGGGACAGACGACTTAGCAAGCTGAGGACAAGTCCCAGAAGCGGGGCCCTGGCCGCTCAGCCAACTCGCATTGCGTGGCTGGGCTGTAACGGTGACCCGCCCCTGGGGGTCTTCAGTCCCAAAGGTCTGGCGGCGCGAACGCCTGAACAAGAGCTCACGGAGGATCGCGTGCACGAGGCTGTCCTGAACGCCGTGAGCGCAGCCAACGCCTTGGTTCTACGTCCCTCGTGCGGCTATTTGCGAGGCGTCGAGCAAGAAGTTTCGAAGCAGTTCAAGCTCATGATCAAGGCTGGCGACATTTCTCTCTGGGTTCGACGATAACTACCAACGTGCCATCAACGCGGCGTTGCCGTCGGTCGAATGTCCACGCTTGGCCAGGGCGAAGGGCGGCTCGACGGCAACCACGCCGAAGTCGCCGTTGCGCAACAGGCGGGTCAAAGTCTCTCGCTCGTTGCCGATGAAGTCGCCGGCCTCGCTGGGGAAGAGGAGGTACTCGGCGTCCGCCTCGTTGCTGATGGTCATGTTGTAGGCGTCGGGCCGGTTCGAGACGAACGGGGTGGTGAAGCCCGAGCCGGAAACCTTCGCCCGCGGCGGCAGGTCGTGCAGCAGGCGCACGGCCGCCTCGTGGCGGCGCTTGCCCTCGGCATCGACACCGAAGGTGTACTTGATGGGACCGCCGTAGGAATTGGTGCGCTGGAAAATCGCGCCGAATTGATAGCTCAAAGGCAGTGTCATGCAAATCATGGTGGCGAGCGCCGCGCGCCGCTGGATGGCCCCCAAGCCCGGTTGCCCGCTGGCGGCGGCGCGCCTGCCCATCCATTCCAGGCCCAGGGCCACGCCGGGAAAGAAGAAGGCGATCCAATGCGCGCTATACTGGAAGTTGATGCTGACCAGCGCCCCGTAGTGGGTCGACAGCACGGTGAAGAGGAACCCCGGAATGGCCAGCACCAACCAAATGGGCCGCCGAAAGGGAAGAAAGGCCAGCGGCACGAGGATCTGAAGCATGTAGACGAGCTTGTCCATCTCGGCCAAGGTCGACATGGTGAAGGCCGGGTTGGCAAGCACGGTCACGAGCACGCTGCCGAAGCCCTTGCCGCCTTGGGGAACCAGATCCTTGTAGATCATCGTGAAGCTCTCGCCGCCGCCCACGTAGGGCATGGCGATGAACTTCAGGGTCAGGCAATAGAGCGCGCCAATGGCGGCCAGAAGCACGCCCGTCCGCGGGCGCCGGCCGCTGAGCAGGAAATAGAGGCCGAGCACCGCCACCCAAGACGACACGTCCTCGCGACAGCTCAGGGTCAGAAGCACGAACACGGCGGCCCAGCGATCGCGGCGCGCTTCCAGGAAATACCACGCCCACCACAGCAGGAACGGTCCAAGCGGCAGGAAGTGAAACTCGAACAGATTCTCGCCGTGCAAGGCCGGGTAGAGAAGATAGGTCAGGGCGACAATACAGGCCGGCCAGCGGTCGATGTGCCGCCGTACGAGCTTGTAGAGAGGGATCGCGGCCGCGCCCAGGATCGCCGATTGGATGAGCATGAGGGTCCCGGCGTTCTGGCGGATGGCATAGAAGGGCAGCAGCACGTAGGCGAAAAACTCGGCGTGGTTGCCGAAGTGGCTGCGCCCCGGCCCCTCCCACGGCGGCGTCTTGAAGAACGATCCCCCGTGCAGCATGTTCCACAGCAGGCTGTCGTAGATGCCGGTGTCGTAGCCGGAGCGAAGCGAGTAATAGAAGCAGTAGGTGTAGTAGCCGAAATAGCAAACATAGAAGATCGCGCCGACCAGCACCAGGATGAAGGGCAGCGAATACGCCGTCCGCGGCGTCGCCAGGGCCAGATCCTCGCGCAACCGCCGCAGCCGCGCCAGAATTCCTGCCTCCCAGGGAAACGGCCCGGCCCGCAGCGCCGCGGTGACGGACGCCCACGTGGCCAAGCCGAACAGCACGACCAGGGTCAGGAACGGAAGGTCGTGCCCCTTCCACACCTCGCAGCGAAAGAGCAGCGCGAAGAACCCGGCAAGGGACAGCGGGGCCAGTCGCCTCGACGCGTGGTAAAGTCGCGCGGTCACATTCGGCGTGGCGAAATGGGTGAAGAGATAGAGCCCGCCGGCCAGAGCCGCCAAGACGCCGCCCCCGAGCGTGCAGGCAAGCAGGGTGTGCCTGAGGTGACTCGACAGGTGGTTCTCTTGGAAGTAGTGGACCAGCCACACCGGCATGATGGCCACGCCGACCACGAAACCGATGGACACGCCACCTGCCAGGAGCAGGCCAAGAGCGCGCACCGAGTACGACAGCCGGGTCTGGAAATCACTGTCTCGCGAGGGCACCACGTCTAGTTCCTCATCCGGGAAAGAACGCCCGCATTCAGATCGGTTGGATAGCCACGCTTGGCCAGCACATACTGCCCGCGCTCGGCCACCACGCCGAAGGCTCCATCGGGCAGCACCTCCATGATCTTGGCGCGCTCGTCGCCGCCCACGGGAAGGCTGAAGAGCAAGTAGTCGGCGTCGGCGATGCCCATGCGCAGGGTGTAGGCGAAGGCGCGGTTCGAGACCTGCGGTACGATGTTCTCCGACGAGACAATCTTCGCCTTGTGCGGCACCATGGCCAAGAGCTCGTAGAGCGTGCGCCTGCGGTCCACATCCTCGGACGTGGTTCCGAAGTGGTAGGTGCCGAAGCCACCGCGCGCGGCATTGTGCTGGAGCAAAGCGCCGAGCTGGTACGAGGTGGTGAGCACCGCGAGCGAGATGGCCAGAACCCACGCGCGCCGCCAGGCCGCGCCCTCGGGCCCGCGCCGGGATGCCTCGCGGCCAACCCACGCCAGGTTGGCAACAAGAGCGATGAACAGGTACGAGGTCCAGTGCGCGGTGTACTGAAACGAGATTTGGTAGAGCGGCCGGTAGCCGGTGGAAAGCAGCGTGAACAGGAAGCCCGGCACGCAGCAAAGGATCCCGATGGCCCGACGCATGGGAAAGAACGCCAGGGGCAGGAAGATCTCCAGCAGGTAGACGAGCTTGTCCCGCTCGAGGACCACGCCCAGGGTGAAGACCGGGTTGCCGAGCACGGTCTTCATCACCCCACTGAAGCCCTTGCTGCCCTCGGGGACCAGGCTCGCGTACTGGTGGATGAACGACTCCGAGCCCCCGCGCTGAAGCGGCATGATGACCAATTTCATGCTCACGAAATAGATCACGCCCACGCAGGCGAGCCACAGGCCGGCCCGGGCGCTGCGGTTGGTAAGCATGAGGAAGAGGCCTCCGATCACGAGGCCGATGGAGACGTCCTCGCGTACCGACAGGGTCAGGACCGCGAAGATGAAGGTCGCCACCGTCCGCCGGGAAAGCGCGAAGTAGAGGGTGAACCACAGAAAGAACGGCGCCAGCGGCGGGTAGTGAAAGTCATACAGGTTCGACCCATGCAGCGGCGGATACAGCACGTACCACACCGCCACGAGGCACGACAGCCACGGCCCGAGATACTTGCGCGCGACCAGATAGAGCGGGATAGCCGCGCCGCCGATGAGGGCGGCCTGCAAGATCAAAATGGTTTCCGCACTCTGGTGGATGGCGTAGATCGGCGCGATGACATAGCTCAAGTAAGCTGCGTGCTCGCCGACCAGGTTGCCGGTCGGGCCACCGTAGGGCGTCGTTCGGAAAAGCGCGCCGCTGTGAAGCGCGTTCCAGATCACGTTCTCCTCGAGCCCCAAATCGAGGCTGCTGGAGAGCACGTTGCGGTGGTGGACCACGGTGTAGTAGCCGAAGTACGTGGCGTAGACGGCGACGGCCAGCAACACAATGGCGAAGGGCAGCCAGGTCGCGCTCCAGCGCCCCACCTCCGCGCCGTCGGCGAGCGCGCGGTCGAAGAAGCGCGGCCGGCCGAAGACCGGCTGCGTGGCCAGCGAGACTTGGACGAGCTTCTGCGCCGAGAACACCAGCACCAAGACCAGCAACAGAAAGACCACCTCGCGCCCACCCTGCCAGAAGCGCCAGCGAAACATGAGGGGTAAGAGCGCCGCCAGCGCCACGGGCGACAAGCGACGACCCAAGCGCTCGATGCTGTCGCCGCGCAGAAGGTGCCGTCGGGCCAGTAACCCGAACAGGAGCAGCGGGAAGATGGCCATTCCGCAGACGCCGAAGGCGACCGCGCGCAGCCCGCGCTCGTGCGTGGGCCCGTTGCCCATGACGAAATCGTAGAGCGAGGTGGAAGCCCCCAGCTCCCACAGGCACAGTCCGAGAGAAAACCCGACCAGCGCCAACACCCCGAGGCCCGAAAGCGCCGCGCTGAGCCGCGGACGCCAGGCATCCGCGACAAAGGAACGCGCAGAGCGCGGCAACACGGTGGCCGGCGTGTGCAAGGGCACGCCGACAAGGTCGGCTGCAAGCTCGACTCTGCCCGCATTCTTGACAGCCTGGGCGGGCCGGCCTGACGCCGGGCCCTCGCCGACTTCCTCGCCCGCGCTCACGTCGGCTTGCCCTCGCTCCGCACGGTCGCAGCAAGGGTGGGACCGGCTGGTGCCTGTTGCGGCGCCGCGCCCCCCTCGCCGTTCGTCACGAAATTCACTTCCTTGGCCACGGTGTAAAGCGGGCGACGCTGCACTTCTTCGTAGATGCGGCCGACGTAGGCGCCGAGGATGCCGATCATGAAGAGCTGTGCCGAGGAGCCGAGCGCCACCAGGATCATGATGGTGGTCCAGCCCGGCACCGCAGTCACGCCGTGAATCTTCACCCAGAACGCCCAAGCGCCGAGCCCCATGGCCAGAAGGGCCGCGAACGCGCCCAACCAGGTCGCCATGCGCAGCGGAAGGGTCGAAAACGACGTGATGCCGTCGAAGGCGAACTTCAGCATCTTGCTCAGTGGGTACTTCGTGACGCCGGCGAAACGCTCATGGCGCGTGTAGGTCACCGAGGACTGCCGGAAGCCAATCCAGCCCACCAACCCTCGAATGAAGCGGTGCCCCTCGCGCAGCGAGCGCAGGGTCAAGATCACGACCCGACTCATGAGCCGGAAATCGCCGGCATCGAGTACCACGTCGAATCCCAGCATGGCACGAAACACACGGTAGAAGACCAGGGCTGTCAGGCGTTTGAACCAGGTCTCGCCAAGTCGCCGCCCGCGAACCGCATAGACGACGTCGTAGCCTTCGCGCCAGCGGGCGAGCATCGCGCGCACCACCTCGGGCGGATCCTGAAGGTCGGCGTCCATGACCACGACCGCTTCGCCTTCCGCCCTGTCCATCCCGGCCGTGATCGCGACCTGATGGCCGAAATTGCGCGAGAAGGAAATGACCTTGAAACGGGGTTCACTCTTCGCCATGTCGGCCAGTAGCTTGGCCGAGGAATCGCGCGAGCCGTCGTCGACGAAGACGACCTCCCAGGTTTCGCCCAGCTCGGCGAAAAAGGCCCGCAAACGCCGGTCGAGCTCGGGAATGGTTTCTTCCTCGTTGAAGACGGGGATCACGACCGAAAGGGTGGGACGTGCTTCTGTCATGCAGGAGGGCGTTTATACCGCGAACATCGCGCCGATTGGACCAAAGACCACCCGAGATCGCCAGCCCATGCGAGGCGCAGACCTCGGTGTGACACATAGCACCTTGGATCCCGAATGGAGGCGGCGATGGCGCCTCGTAAGCCGGACTGCTAGTTTCGCGCCATGAAGCTTCGCATTCTCTACCACGGCAATTGCTTCGACGGCTCGGCGGCGGCGGGATTGTTCGCGCGTTTCTTT
Source organism: uncultured delta proteobacterium (assembly GCA_963824555.1). Classification (GTDB taxonomy): domain Bacteria; phylum Myxococcota_A; class Polyangia; order Fen-1088; family Fen-1088; genus Fen-1118. The sequence goes on from CAWGPW010000038.1 coordinate 53,745, forward strand.
CGCGAACGCTTGGCGAAGGGCGATGCCGAGGTCGCGTACACGCCCATGCAGCACAAGGGCGACGCGCAGCCCATCGCCGGGAAGCTGCTCGACGGCGATGTGAACGCCTGCGTGGATTTCCGCTACAGCCAGGACCCACGGCTTGGCTGGTGGTTCGACCACCACGCTTCGGCATTTCAGCTACCCGGCGACGAGGCGCATTTTCGCGCCGACCAGAGCGGGCAGAAGTTCTACGACCCGCATGCCAAGAGCTGCACCCGCTTCCTCGCCCAGAAGCTGACCGAGCATTTCGACTGGGACATCGCCCCTTTCGCCGAGCTTCTGCACTGGGCAGAGATCATCGACGGTGCGCTCTTTCCGTCGGCGGCCATGGCGGTCGAGCTGCACGAGCCGGCCCTGCGGCTCATGACCTGGGTCGAGAACAACCGCGACAAGGCATTGGCCGAGCGGTTCATCGAGGATGTGGTCTCGCGCCCGCTGGCCGACCTCGCCGCCGACGCCTACGTAGCCGAGGCGTTGCAGCCGCTCCTTCTGCGCCACGAGCAGAACCTGGCGGCCATGCGCCGCCTGTCGCACCTGGACCGGGGCGTGGTGACGAGCGACCTCATCCCCGAGGGTATCGCCACCATCAACAAGTTCATCGTCTACTATCTCCACCCCGAAGCGCGCTATTCCGTCACCCTGCTCGAAACCGCCGAGCGCTACAAGATCTCGGTCGGCTCGAACCCGTGGCCGAAAGCCCCGCGCACCCACGACATCGCCAAGCTGTGCGAGAAATACGGCGGCGGCGGCCATCCCGCGGTGGGCGCCATCTCGCTGCCCAAGACCGATCTGGAGGCTGTGCGCAAGGTCGCAGGTGAAATCGTGGCCTTCTTGCAAAACGGGTGAAGGGAGCTCACCACAGAGACGCAGAGGGCACGAAGGCCGGGAACCAAAAGGGTTCAGATCTGGGGTCCGGACTCCCCCATGGGCATCGGGTGAGCGCGGGATACTCAGAGGTCACAGTGGGCGCAGATCTCGAAGAGGAAAAGGTTCGGATCCCAGATCCGAACGCCTTCTTTCTCCGCAGCCTCTGTGCTCTCCGTGTCTCTGTGGTGAATTCCTAACTAGTAAATGATGCCGTGGCAGGTGGTATCGCATGCCCCGCTGCCGTTCAGCGGGCCGTCGTCGCACTCTTCGCCGAAGAGGCTGTCGACCTTGCCGTCGCCGCAGTAAGGAACGGTCCTGCAGCCGGGGCCGCAGCCCTGGGTCTGACCGTAGGTCGTCTGGTTGACGCCATCGTCGCACTCTTCGCCGTAGGCGGTGTCGATGTTGCCGTCACCACAGAAGGGGCCGACGGTGCACTGGGTGGTGCAGCCGCCGTAGGCATCGTCGGCGTTGGCGGCGCCGTTGTCGCAGGCCTCGCTGCCGTTGATGATGCCGTCGCCGCAGCGATCCTTGCAGACGGTGTGGGTGCGGTTGAATTGGCCCACCGTCAGCTTGTAGCTCGACCGGGTCTGCTTGCGCTCGGCCTGGAACAAGGCGATTTCGTAGACCTTGCCCTTGGTCAGGTTGAACTTGGTCGCGGTGGCCGCATCGAGGGTGATGGCGCCCTCGGCGGCCTCGTGGATGCCGCCCAGATCCACGGCCAGCTTGCCGTTCAAGAACACCCACACGTCATCGTCGCCGATGAAGTCCAGGGTTTCGCCGCCCTTGAATTCGAACCAGTAGCGGAGCTCGCTGGTGAACGAAAAGTTGTGCTTGGAATTGTCGAGGTCGCAGGTACCGAGGAAGGGGATCTCCGGCCCGTTCGGCGGCGCGGCCCAGCCCTTGTTGTCGAGCGGGAAGAAGGCCGGCCGCAGCCACATCTTGAGGTCGCTACTGTAGTACGAGGAGTGATCGTACATGAAAGTGCCGTTGGGCTGGCCTAGCAAGGTGAGGGTGTCGACGACCGTCTTGGAGTACTTCGAGTCCCGATACCAGGTGTCGAAGTTGGTCTGATTGGAGGTCTTGGACAGGGTGGTGTCGACCGCCGAGTTGTATTGCGGTTTGCGGTCGCTCCCCAACGTGTCGAGCACGACGCCCAGGGTGAGCGTGCCGTTTGTAGGAACCTCGAAATCCGGATGGGGCGGCGGATTGGTGATGCTCGCCGTCTGCGGGATCATGTCGCGGTAGATGATGGGAACCACCATGTCCGTGTCGGAGCCTTCGACGACCTGCTGGCAATCCCAGCCCGGTTCCAGCTTGCACGCCGACGAGCACCCGTCCCCCGAGCTCAGGTTGCCGTCGTCGCATTCCTCGTCGGGCAGCTTGAGACCGTCGCCGCACGGGGAGGTGCAGCCGCTGGTTCCCGTGCAGATGGGCTCGGACTTGCAGTCAGAGGCGCAGCCGTCGCCGGGCATGGTGTTGCCGTCGTCGCACGACTCGCTGCCTTCCTTGGTGCCGTCGCCACACACCGTCTTGTGGCAGGCGGTGTTCGGCTTCGAGCAAGCATAGCCCGGCTCGAGCTTGCACGCTTCGCTGCAGCCGTCGCCCGAGTTGGTGTTGCCATCGTCACATTCCTCCCAGCCCGTGAGCAGCCCGTCCCCGCACCTAGGTTGACAGCGAATGCCGGGTGCGGCGCAAACCCAGCCGGTCTCCACCGTGCTGCAATCGGCAGAGCAGCCGTCGCCGTCCGTGGTGTTGTGGTCGTCGCAAGCCTCCTTGCCCGAAATGTGCCCGTCGCCGCACACCACGGTCGACACGCAGGGCGAGCCCGCGGTGGGGCAGACGAAGTCGGTTTCAACCCGGCAGGCCAAGGAACAGCCGTCGCCCGGCGTGGTGTTCCCGTCGTCGCACTCTTCGTCGCTGTCCAAAGTGCCGTCGCCACAGTGGGGAGGGATGCCGCACCCACTCGGATCCTGGCAAACCGGGCGCGCGTCGTTCCTGGTCGGTACATCGAGCGAAAGGGTCACGGCGCTGTCGAGGTTGAAGATGACGGCGGCATCGCCCGGCGCGACCGCAGCCGCGTCGGGAACGGCATTGCCGGTGATGGTTCCGCCGTTGCAGCCCACGAGACCACAGCCTGCCGTCAGCACGGCCATTGCGGCGCCCAAGCGGGCTCGCCCGGCTCGCACGACATCGCACCGGCCTAGCATGGTCGTGGTATTCTAGCCGAATCGATGCCCAATCGCATTGCTTCGCTGCAGTTCCTTGCGGGCGCGTTGGTTTGCCTGGTCGCGGTCACGGGGGCTTGCAAGAAGGCGGATGTCGCCACCGGCGACGCCAGCGCGGCCGACCGCCATGTCACGGCCAGCACCGGAGGCAGCGGGGGCCAAACCACGGTCGGTGAGGGTGGCAGCGGTGGGCAGGCCGCCGGAGGGGGCGGCGACCAAGGCGGCAGCGGCGGCGCGAATGAGGGGGGAAGCGGGGGTGGCGCATCTGGCGGCACGTCAAACCAGGGAGGCAAAGGCGGTCGCGACGCCTCGCTAGGCGGCTCGGCCGGCAAGGACGCCAGCCGCGAAGCTTCACCGGTCATCGACGGCGGCGCGGTCAGCTGCGACGACATCACCAGTCCAGGACGCCTGGCGGTCTACTACTACTGCGACAGCGCGGCCTCCGGCTCGTCCATCCAAATCCACCTCGATCTCGTCAACTACACGTCCTTCAGCTCGAAGCTGTCACAGGTGACCGTGCGCTACTGGTTCACCGACGAAGCGGCCTCTTCGCCGAACGTGATGGAGCAGTACTACGTCCCCATCCCCACGACCATGAAGTTCATCACGCTCGATCCGCCCCGGGCCGGCGCAGACACCGTTCTCGAGATGTCCTATTCGCCCTCCCCCGACGCGGGCACGTCCTGGGTGGAGACGCGCGGGTTCAACTTCGCGTTCCACAAGACCAGCTACGACGGCGACTACGACCAGACCAACGACTACTCCTACAATCCGACCTTGAAATCGGCCCTCGGCCTCAACCCCAAGATCACCGCCTATGTCAACGGCGTTTTGGCCTGGGGCTGCGAGCCAGACGACTGAGAACATGGGAACCCTAAAAGGGTTCCCATGCCCTCCCGCGCTCTGGCTCCGGCGAGCAAAGCTCGCCTGCGCCTACGCGATTCATGGCAACCCTAGCGAACGATGGGCATCTGCGCCGTGCGACGGAGAGCGCGCCGCTCGCGTTTGCGCGCGACCTTGGCGATCCGTCGCTTGAGCTTGGCCGCGGACACGGTCCGGCCGGGCAGACCTTCCTGTTCTCCGTGGTGCTCGGAAAAGTCGCCCGGTGAGGTGCCCAGCTCGAAAATCGTGACCTCGCGCTTGCCACGCTCGCCGATGCGCACGGGCATGAGCGCCGCCCCGATGCCGGCACCGACGTAAACCGCCCCGGCGCTGTCGTTCGCCTGCCGGGTTCCGTACAGACCATGCACGTACTTGTGCCCGCCGATCTTGCCCAGGGTGATCTCGTGCAGCCGCGCGAGCGTGATCTGACCGCCGTGGGTATGGCCGGACAACACCAAGGGGATGCCGTGCGGCCACAACATGTCCGCTTCCTCCGCGATGTGCGACAGGGCAAGCGAAGGAAGATCGGCGCGCAGGCCGGCCACCGCCTTGTCGCGCCGGGCATGGCCAGTGTACGCGTCATCGAGCCCCACGATTTGGATGCGCTGGCCGCGCACCGTGATCGTGGTGTTCTGGTTGCGCAGGACCTCGACCCCGCTTCGATGCAGCGCCAGACAAACCTCATCGGCGCCGGCCCAGTAGTCGTGGTTGCCCAGCACGGCGATCACGGGCGCGTGAAAGCCGCCCATCAAATGGGTCAGCTGGTCCAGGTAGAGCTGGCTGTGGCAGACGAAATCCCCGGTGACGAGCACCAGGTCGGGATTTTGCGCGTTGACCAGCGCCTGCGCCTCACGCTGAATCGCGAAGGGCGTGACCCGGCCGACGTGCAGATCGGTCAGGTGCGCGATTCGCATCGGGTCCATCCGCCGCGCGTAGACCGCAGGACCGGCGAATCGGCGTAAGGCGACTCGACCGTGCTTCACCCTCGAAGCCGCCTCTGACGATCTCGCCCAGCTTTGACTCCACGAGAACGGCGGGAACAACATCTGCAGAAAAGTGTAACCGTCGTTGCCTCGATGTCCAGGAGAGTTGCCGCCACGGCGGATTCGCAGGCCGGCCCGTGTCGGTTTCGCCCGACCCTTCGTCGCAGTCCGGCGCTACAGTCCAGATTCTACGGACGAATCCACGGGCGCGGGCTGGGCACCCCCATCGGGGGCCGGAGCCGCGGGGATTGCCTGACGGCAATCCGCGGGCACGAGACAACTGGCGATCGTGCCGCACGTCGCGGCAACTTCGACCAGTCGGCTGGCGAAGGGCTCCGTGGCGACGTAGGGACACGAGGTCGGCCAAGGGATGTCGGCCTGACAAAGTGTGATGACGTCCTCCGGGCTGAGAGACTTGGCCGTATCCTGACAGATTCCATTCGAGCATGTGTACTGGTAGGTGGTCGTTCCGAGAGTTGCATCCCAGGGCATGCAATCCGCGTCGCCGGTGCACGCAACAGGGTGGCCGGGCTCGGCCGCGTTCACCTCGATGGGACCGGTGGACAGGATGAGGACGTGGATTGTCAGAATGCGACTCCAAAGCATGACGAAGGTGTCTCCGCTCTGAACACTGTCGCAAGCCAGCGGCACGATCCTTGGATCCTCGGGGGTCAACGTGCAAATACCGCCCGAGCAATTGGCGTCGAAAACGTAGCCGAGCGTGTCGGTCACCGCGGCTGGCGGCGAGCTACCACCAGAAGACGAGCTGCTGCTGCAGGCAACCGCCGATACAAGCAGGATGGTGAGTGCGAATGGTGCAAATGGTCTCGTGACTCTCGACATGGTCCCTCGCTCGCTAGATGAAATGGGCAATGGCCGCCGAGAATTCGGACGGCTTTTCCAGATTGCTGAGGTGCCCGGCACCGGCGATCTCCACCAAGCGCGCGCCGGAAATGGCCCTGGCGAGGTCCGCCATTTCGGCGGGCGGAGAGATCTTGTCCCCGCTTCCCACGATAACCAATGTGGGGCAGCCGATGGCCGCCAGCTCGGCCCGACGGTCGGGCCGGTCGCGCAACGCTCGAATGCCGGCCGAAACTCCCTCCGGGCTCTGCCTGCCGAGGCTGCGCACGTGCTCGCGTGTCGCCTCGCTGGCGGCGGGCGAAAGCAGCGCGGCGACCTGACGCTCGACCAGCGCGGGCACGCCTTCCCGTGCGACCAAGGCCAGCGCATCCGCACGCCCCGCCCGTGCCACCTCCGAATCGGCGGCGGCGCGCGTGTCGGCGAGGATCAGGCGTTCGAGACGCGCCCGATGGCGAGCAGCGAAGGCCAGCGAAACATAGCCGCCCATGGACAGGCCGCCCACGCTCGCACGCTGGAGGCCCAGGCTATCGAGCAGCGCCGCCACGTCGTCGGCCATGTCGGCGATGGAAGGATCGCCGCCGCCCAGATCGGAGGCGCCGAACCCGCGCATGTCGGGCACGATCACGCGGCAACGACCGGCCAGGGACCGCGCCGTGGACGTCCACATTCTCCCGTCCAGGGGAAAGGCGTGGACGAGCACGAGCGGCTCTCCACCGCCGAACGATTCATAGGCCAGCGCCCGATCGCCGATGCGCGCTTTCATGAGCCCGACGTTAGCACGGAGCTTGAAAGCGCGGAAACTTGCGTCTCCACCCCGCCGGCCGGACGATCCGGGCCGTGAGCCTGTCCGTGGATCTGGCGATTCAGCAGTTTCTCGACCATCTTCGGGTCGAGCGCGAGCTGTCCGTCGCGACCCTGGCGGCCTACGGCCACGACCTGGCAGCGCTAGCGGGCTTTCTGGTTGGTCGCGGCGTCGACGACGTGTGCGCCGTGCGCCCGGTCGACGTTCTCGAATACTTGGCCGCCCTCACCGAGCAGGGGATTTCCGCGCGCTCGCAAGCACGGACCCTGGTGGCGCAACGCCAGTTCTTCAAGTTTCTGCGCGCCGAGCGCATCTGCGACGCCAATCCCACCGAGGAGATCGACCTGCCCCACTTCGGACGCAAGCTGCCGGTCTTCCTCAGCCTGGACGAGGTGGACCGACTGTTGGCCGCGCCGGGGCGAAGCACGCCGCGCGGAATGCGTGATTCGGCCATGCTGGAGACTCTGTACGCAGCCGGCCTGCGGGTGTCGGAGCTGGTCAAGCTGCGCCTCTGCGACGTCAACCTCGAAGCGGGCTACCTGGTGGCATTCGGCAAGGGCAAGAAGCAGCGAATCGTCCCCTTGGGCGAGGCCGCGGTCGACATCCTGCGCGAATACGTGGCATCGACACGACCTGGATTTCTCAGGAACATCAATCGTCCCAGCGAGGACGCGGTGTTCCTCACGCGCTTCGGACGGCGCATGACCCGGCAGGCCTTCTGGAAAATCCTGGTGGCCCATGCGCGTGCCGCCGGTATCACCAAGCCGATCTCGCCGCACAAGCTGCGTCATTCCTTCGCCACCCACCTCGTCGAACGTGGTGCCGATCTGCGCTCGGTGCAGGCCATGTTGGGACACGCCGACATCGGCACGACGGAAATCTACACCCACCTGTCGCGCGCCCATTTGCGCACCGTCTACGACAAGTTCCATCCGAGGGCGTAGGCCGGGCAAAGGTCCGGATCCTTCCGGCATGAAGCGCACCCCCTCACCCGCCTCGCTGCGCTCGGCGACCTCTCCCCGCTACGCGGGGCGAGGTGATTTCAGGCCAGGGCGTAGGTGGCGAGGCCGCGCGTAGCGCGGGGGTGGCAGGGCGGGCTGGCAGGCGCCGAGTGCGAAGCGAACCCTCCGAGGGTTCCCATCCATGTCGATTGACCATCTCGAACTACGTCGGCTATACCCCAGGCTTCTTTCTTTCCACGAAGCGGCTTCGCCGCGGAGACAGCTTTGAACATCGGAGCCGACCAAATACAGCGCGCGATCCTCTATCTGATCGCCTTCATCCTCAGCATCGCCGTCCACGAGTACGGCCACGCCTGGATGGCGACCCGCCTGGGCGATCCCACCCCGCGCCTGCAAGGACGCCTGACCCTGGCGCCGCAGCACCACATCGATCCCATCGGCACCATCTTGATGCCCATCATCATGGCCATGTCGTCGGTGCCGCTTCTGGCATGGGGCAAGCCGGTTCAATACAACCCGGCTGCCCTGACGCGCCGGTTCTCCATGAGCACTGGCCGGATGATGGTCGCCGTCGCCGGGCCGGCCATGAACCTCGTCATGGCCTTCGCGGTGTCCATCGTCATCGTCGTGGCCGCCAAGCTCCACGCGCCCGACCGCTTGGTCAACACCCTGTTTCACTACCTGGTCCGGCTCAACATCTCGCTCATGATTTTCAACCTCATCCCCATCCCGCCGCTCGACGGTGGCGCCGTCCTGGCCTGGGTGCTCCCGCGCTCCATGCACAACGTGGTGGACTTCCTGGCGCGCTACGGAGGCTTCATCTTGCTGCTCATGGTGATCAGCCCCTCCATGGGACTGCCGCTCATGGGCATCATCGGCTATCCCATCGACGTCATTACCTCGTACTGGGTTGCCGGCCTCAGCATGGTGATAGGCTCATGAGCCAAGAGCGCCCTCCCTCCTCGCCGAATCCCATGCCGTCCGCGCTGCCCAGTGACCCCCAGGGCAATGCAGCCTACCGCGTGACCTTGCCCGAATTCGAGGGTCCGCTCGATCTGCTTCTCCACCTGTGCCAGACCCACGAGCTCGACATCCTCAACATTTCCATCGCCTTCATCGCCGAGAAGTACATCGAGTACCTGGAGGTGATGCAGAACATGTCGGTCGAGGTGGCGGCCGACTACCTGGTCATGGCCGCGCACCTGGCCTACCTGAAATCGCGCGAGCTGGTGCCGTCGCCCGAGCCGCTGGAAGCCAGCGAGGACGGCGAGGAGCCCATCGATCCACGCGAAGAGCTGATCCGGCGCCTGCTCCAGTACCAGAAGTACAAGCACGCGGCCGAGAGCCTGGGCAACCGGCCCATCGAGGGCCGCAACGTTTTCGTGCGCGGCGCGGTCCTCGAATCTGGGACCGAGGTGGGCCTGGCCGAGCACTCGGTGTGGAAGCTCCTTGAGCACTGGGCGCATATCCTGGAAAAGGCCAAGCCCCAGTACACCCACGACGTGGTCGTCGATCGCATGTCGATCACCGACCGCATCAACCAGATCGTGGATCTGCTCGAGGCCGGCAAAGGCATGGTCCGTTTCGATGATCTTCTCGGCAAGGACTTGCCCGAGGCCGAGTTGCGCCACAAGGTCGTGGTGTCCTTGCTCGCCGTGCTCGAGCTCGCGCGACTGCGCGTGGTCCGCATCCTGCAACAAGTGGACACGGGCAGCTTCTTTCTGGCCCAGGCCGAAGGAGCCAACCTGGCGGACGCGCGCAATCTGAACGTCACGTCGGCGAAGGAAGACGACGTCCCACGCGTGGAAGAAGCGACGGCACCCGCGCCCATGGAGGGCAACACCGAAAGCACGAGCGCGGCGAGCGATACAGCCCAACTTGTGCCCCAAGAAGATGTAGTCTCCGCTTCTTTCCCTGCCTCCGCCGAAGGGGGCGAGGAAGTCATCGATGGCCAAACGCAAGAAGAGCAATAAACCACCCACGAGTGAAAAGGTCGCCCAAGCTCCGGCGCCCGAAGCGAATGAGAACGCCGCGTCCCCGGACGCCCCGGCCGAGTCACAGACCGCCAATCCGCTGCTGGCGGAAGCGCCGAGTCCTGCCGTGGTCGAGGAGACTGCCGCGGAAGCCAATGTCGACCCGCCCAAGTCCGACGAAGGGACCGCCGAGACGAGAGAGACCACACCAGCCGAGGCGGCGGCGCGCGAAGCTGCGGACGCGGGGGTGTCCGAAGAGGTGGGTTCAGGGGCAGACGTGGAGATGGGCGAAGCCCACGCCGTCTTCCCCGAGGAAGCAACCGTGGATGGAATACCCACGGGCACGGCGGCCACCACCGATGGGGCCGGCTCCCCCTTGCCACGGCGGAAGCCATCGAGGGGGAGGAAACGCCGGCCGGATCCAAGCTGGAATCGATCGTGGAAAGCCTGCTCTTCGCCTCGGACAAGCCGCTTGGGCTCGCGGAGCTCAAGCGGCTCCTCGGCGAGCGCGATGGCAAGAAGGTGACGGCCGCGCTGGCATCCCTCACCGAGCGGCGCAGGGGCACCGGCGTCGAAGTGGCCGCCTTGTCGTCGGGCTGGCACCTACGCACCAACCCGGAACACGCGGACTGGGTCTCCAAGTTGCTGGTGGGCCGACCCGTGCGCCTGTCTAGGGCCATGCTGGAAACCCTGGCTATTGTTGCCTACCGCCAGCCCGTCACGCGCCCCGAGGTCGACGACATTCGCGGCGTGGACTGCGGCCCGGTGCTCAAGACCCTGCTCGATCGGGGGCTGGTGCGCATCATCGGCAAGAAGGAAGAGGTGGGCCGTCCCATGCTCTACGGCACCACGCCCGAGTTCCTGCGCATCTTCAACCTGCGCGACCTTTCCGAGCTGCCGACCCTGCGCGAGTTCTACGACCTGTCGACCGAAGACCAGTCTCGCGTCGAGGCCGAGCACGGTCCTGGGCAAGAGCCCCAGTCGCCCAGCGCGACCACGCCGAAGCCCGACGTGGCCTTGACCTCGGTCATGCGCGGCGCCCTCCAGCCCGAGCCGGAGGACACGGATCCGCTGCTCGACGAGCTCGACGAGGCATCCCAACTGGCCAAGCAGGCCCTGGGCGAGGTCGAGCCAGCCCCGGACGAGGGTGCGAGCGAAGCGAACAGGGGTGGGGAGGGGGCGGGTGGTCCCGAAGCTCCCGGAGGGAGGGCCGAGACGGAAAACGCCAAGCCGGAATCCGACGGCAAGACCGACGAAGAACCAGCGGCCTCGCCACTGCCCGCGGGTGAATAGGAAATCGACGTGGCCAAAATTCGTCTCCAGAAACTACTTGCGCAGGCCGGGGTTGCTTCGCGCAGGCGCGCCGAGGACATGATTCGCGCCGGCGAGGTCACCGTGGGTGGCGCGGTCGTGACCGAGCTCGGCATCTCGGTCGATCCGCAGCACGATCGCGTAGAGGTCCACGGCAAACGCGTGCGTCCCGAGGAACCCCAGTATCGCGTCATCCTCAAGCCTCGGGGGTGCCTGGCCACGCTGGCCAAGCCCCCGGAAGGAACCTCGGCAGGACCAGCAGATCGTCCGACCCTCGTGCGTTTCATCCCCGACGTGGAAATAGGCTGGACCGTGGTGGCGCCCCTCGATTTTCTGGCCGAGGGCGTAGTGCTGCTGACCACCGATGGCGCCTTGGCCGCGCGCATGTCCCGGGGCGGCGGCCACGTGCCCATGACCTACCATCTAAAATTCCAGGGCAAGGTGGGCGACGAGGAGGTCGCACGCCTTCTGCGCGGCTGGAAGTGGGACGGCCGGCCGGTGCACCCCACCAAGGTCGAAGCCATCGCCACCACCGGAAAGAACACCTGGGTCGAAATGGTGGTCGCGGAAAGCCGTCCCCGTGTGCTCAAGGCCGCCGGTGAAATCCTCCGCCACACCCTGCTCAAAATCTCGCGTGTCCGCCTGGGTGAAATCAGCTTCGAGGGCCTGAAGATGGGCGGGTTTCGCGATGTCACGAAGAAGGAAGTCAAATCGCTGCTTTATGACGCAGGACTTGCAACTCATGAAAAGTCCTGAAACGTGCAGAAATCCTGTCTGTTGCTCGAATTCAAACGCGCTAGAATGCCCGCCGTGCCGGGCACTATCGACGTGAAGGACTGCCGTCCTCCGATCGGGAGATTGTCTCCGTCTAGGCGGTGCAGGAAAATTCGCCATCAGGGGTCTGATATGCCGGCAGACGCTTGCCAGCCGCGTTCTATTTGGCTGTCGAATCGTGAATGTTAGGAGGCCACGTTGGAAATCAACAAAGACTTCATGAGGCTCCTGCGAGTGTTCGCCAAGGTGGACGTTCGCTACCTACTCGTAGGAGCATTTGCCGTCGAGTACCACGGTCAACCGCGCACCACCCGTCACATGGATCTATGGCTCGACGACTCGGCGGAAAGCATGGAGCGCGCCTACCGCGCCTTGAGCGAATTCGGCGTGCCCGCCATCGCCATCGATCACTTGAACGCGGCGCCGCCCCTGGAAGTGGTTTGGATTGGCGTGCCTCCCAATCGCGTCGACCTCGCCAAGGGGATCCGCGGCTTGGATTTCGCCGAGGCATGGCAGCATCGGGAAACAACTGAGCTTGATGGCATCCACGTCAACGTCATCGGACGCCGGGATTTGATCGTGGCCAAGCGCGAATGCGGCCGGGCCAAAGACATCGCCGACGCCGAAGCGTTGGAATCCGCGCCTCCGGCGTAGTGTCAGCAACGCCCCAATCCCGCGACAAGAAGAGCGACAGCGTTACCAGAAAGGGACACCTTTCCACGACGGATGAACGCTCCCAATCGGAGCGATGAGGGGTGGCCGTGGACGGCTTACCGTGGCCGTGGACGGCTTACCGTGGCCGTGGCCGACGGCAATTACAACCGGCCACGACCACGACCACGACCTCCAGCGGCTACCGCGGGATGATGGAGTGACGCAGGGAACCTAGCTGGAAAATTTGCCATCTGTTACGATGGCGACTAGGGCTGCGTCTGTTTCCTAAGACGCGTCCCGACCCTAGGCACCCATGCGTCGTGTGCTAATCGTGGATGACGAGCAGAACCTGCGGCATATGCTGCAGACCCTGCTCAAGCGCGAAGGCTATGAGCCCGTTGGGGTGGCGTCCGTCGAAGGGGCGCTGCGGGAGCTTTCAAATCGCCCCTACGACGTCGTCATCACGGATCTGCGCATGCCTGGACAGAGCGGTATGGATCTGGTCGATCAGATTCGACGGCTGAATCTGGGCACCACGGTGGTCGTCATGACCGCTTACGGCAGCCGCGATATCGCCATCGAGGCCATGAAGCGCGGGGCCTACGACTACATCTCCAAGCCCTTCGAGGCCGACGAGCTCGTCCTGCTTCTGCGCAAGGCCGAAGAACGCGAGCGGTTGTTTCGCGAAAACCAGTCCCTGCACAAGCAGATTCGAGCGGGCGGCCAGGAGCCCGAGACCGGGCTCGGCGATCTGGTGGCGCGCAGCCAGCAGATGCTGGACTTGTTTCGTACGGTGCGAAAGATCGCGGAATTCAAGACCACGGTGCTCATCGGCGGCGAGTCCGGAACGGGCAAGGAGCTCATCGCCCGGGCCATCCACCGGCTCTCCCCGCGCGCTCAGGCGCCCTTCATCGCGGTCAATTGCGGTGCCATCCCGGACACCTTGCTCGAATCCGAGCTGTTTGGTCATCGCAAGGGCGCGTTCACGGACGCCAACCGCGACCGCAAAGGCCTGTTCGAGGAAGCCTCCGGTGGCACGCTGTTCCTCGACGAGATTGGCGAGTTGCCGCTCGGCTTGCAGGTCAAGCTCCTCCGCGTGCTGCAGGAAGGCGAGGTCCGCCGCCTGGGCGACAGCCAGGATATCAAGGTGGACGTGCGCGTGGTCGCGGCGACCGCGCGTGACCTATCCGCCGAGGTCGGCCGCGGTGCCTTTCGCGAAGATCTCTTCTATCGCCTGAACGTGTTCGCTTTGCTCTTGCCGGCGCTACGCGAGCGGCGAGAGGACATCCCGCTCCTCGTCGAGCACTTCCTCGCCCGCATGAACGCGCGCATGGGACTTGCGGTCGCGGGGACGTCGCCCGAGGCCATGCGGCTACTCGTCGACCACGATTGGCCGGGCAATGTGCGCGAGCTGGAAAACTGCGTCGAGCGTGCCATCGTGCTTTGCGAGGGCACGCAGATCGAAGCCGATTCCTTGCCCGAGCGACTGCAGCGCTCGAGTCCACCGCCCGTGGCGCCGGCCGACACCCCGGACAACGGCGATCTATCCATCAAACGCGCATCCCGTCGCTCGGAGGAATCGCTCATCCGGCGCGCCCTGCAGAAGACCCGTGGCAACCGCACGCGCGCCGCCGAGCTGCTCGAAATAAGCCACCGTGCCCTGCTCTACAAGATCAAGGAATACGGTATCGCCGTCGGGCGGGATACGCGCGAGCTGGCGGCCATGGTCGACGGTCGGCTGGACACGCCAACACCGATGACTCCCCCGCCTCTCACGCCCACGCCGATGTCCCCTCAGACGATCGATTCAACTTGGAGGGCAAAATGATCGATGTGTACTCGAGAGTCGATTTTTTGATTTTTGCACAGGGAAGCGCACAGTGTAGGTAAAGATACGATAATGCGTGATACCAGAGGGAGACAACGCGAATGGCCAAGAACTGCATAGGACTCGATATCGGGTCGAGCTCGGTCAAGGTCGTCCAGATCAAGGAGACCTCGAAAGGGCTGCAATTGGTCAACTTCGGGTTCGAACCCCTGCCCGCACAGACCATCGTCGACGGCGCCATCATGAACCAAGGCGCGGTGGTCGAAGCCATCCGCACCTTGCGCGACAACCTCGGCATCAAGGGTCGCGAGGTGGCGGCCGCGATTTCTGGACACTCGGTCATCATCAAGAAGATCAAGGTTCCGCCCATGACGCCCGAGGAACTGGAAGAGCAGATCCCTTGGGAGGCCGAGCACCACATCCCCTTCTCGAAGGACGATGTCGAAATCGATCACCAGCTGGTCGGCAGCGACAGCGCGTCCGGCGGGCAGATGGAGCTCTTGCTGGTGGCGGCCAAGAAGGAGGTCGTCGCGGATTACAGCATGGTCATCCGCGAGGCCAAGCTCGTGCCCATGGTCATGGATGTCGCCGCTTTCACCATCCAGAACGCCTTTGAGGCGAATTATACCGTGGTGCCCGAGGAGGCGGTGGCGGTGATCAACGTCGGCGCCACCCTGTCCAACATCAACATCATCGCCGGCGGAACCAGCGCGTTCACCCGCGACGTGACCGTGGGGGGAAACGCCTTCACCGAGGAAATCCAGAAGCGCCTCAACGTCAGCCAAGAAGAAGCGGAGGCGTGGAAGATCGGCTCTGCGGGCGAAGGCGTGAGCGACGTCGTGCCCCAGGAAGTCGAGGCTGTCATCGCGTCGGTGGCGGACAGCGTGGCCGGCAAGTTCCAGCGCTCGCTCGATTTCTATTTGGCCTCGTCGAGCGACGCGACGATCACGAAGATTTACCTGTGTGGCGGCTCGGCCAAGGTGTCCGCGCTGCAAAAGGCTTTGGAAGCCAAGGCGCGCGCGGCGGTCGAGGTCATGGATCCCTTCCGCAAGGTCGCCGTCGATGAGAACCGCTTCGACATCGCATTCGTCCAACAGCACGCCGCCGAGGCCGCCGTGGCCGTGGGGCTTTCGTTGCGCCGACCGGGAGACAAGCAGTGATACGCATCAACCTACTCCCGACGCGCAAGGCGAAGCGGCAGGAAGCCAGCCAGCGCCAGTTCCTACTCATGGGACTGGCCGTCCTGGCGACGATTGGGCTCGTCATTTTCTTCCACTTGCAGGCAACCAACGAGCTCGAAAGAGCCCAGCACGACAACACCATCCTTCAGGCGGATGTGGCGAGGCTGAAGCAGGAGCTCGGCGACTACGACAAAATCCGAGCGCAACGCGAAGAACTGCTCAAGCAGCGCAAGACCATCCAGTCCCTGGAAGCGGGACGCACGGGTCCCGTCTATCTCCTGCGCGAGCTCTCGGAGATCCTGAGCCCGGGCAAGGGACCAACCTTCGATCGCGTGACCTACGAGGAGACTCTACGCAAAGATCCCAACGCCGGCTTCACCAATTGGGAGACCAAGCGTGCCTGGCTCGACTCGTACACGGAAACCAAGCTGCAGGTCAAGATTCGCGGTGCCGCCAAGTCCAACGAGGACGTGGCCGAGTTCCTGAAGCGCCTCAATTCCTCGGTGTTCTTCAAGGACGTCAACCTGGACGCGACGGCCCAAGCAAGCAAGGGCTCGGTGAAATATGTCAACTTCGGCCTTTCAGCCAAGGTGATTTATTAGATGAACGACTTTCTGCAAAAGCTGACCCGCCTCAAGACACCGGTGAAGATCGCCGCCACGGCAGGCTTGGTCGCGATCATCCTGGGTGCCTATGGGGGACTTTTTTATCTCGACATCCAAGACCAGATCAAAGGCGCACATACGCGGCAGGCCCAGCTCAAGGGCGAAAAGGACAACTACGAGAAGCGCAAACGCGAATACCAAGCCTACCGCGCCGAGCTCACCCAGTTGCAGCAGGAGCAGCGTGAGTTGCTCAAAGCCCTGCCCAAGAAGGCAGAAATTCCGACCTTCCTCTCCAATTTGCAGGAACAAGCCGAATTGGCGGGGCTGGAAATCGTTTCCCTCACCATCGAAGCCGAGAATCCCATGGAGCTCTACATTCGGATCCCGGTGCGCATCGAAGTGCGAGGGACCTACCACAGCATCACGAAATTTTTCAAGAACTTGAGCGAGCTTCCCCGTATCGTGAACGTCGAAGACCTCGCGCTTACCGTCGAGAAGGCCGAACTGGGAACGTCGCCGCGCTTGCGTGCCAGGTTCATTGCAGCCACCTTCCGCTATCGCGACCAAGCGGGATCATCGGAGGGTGGCACATGAGAAAGCTGGCGATGCTGGCGCTTGGTCTCGCCACCTTGGCGGGGACGGTTTGGTTCGCCGAAGCGGGGGAACCTGCCAAGAAGCCGGCCGCGGAGGCGGCAAAGGCACCCGCCAAGGGTGCGCCGGCCACGGGCAAGCCTGAGGCTGCGGCCACGCGGACTTCTTCCCCAACCGGCGCCGAGGCACTCGCCCAGCGCATGGCGGTCCTGCGCCGCAAGGTCTTACGCGAAGAGGACTTCGCCGAGAATGATGACTCCAACCGAGATCCATTCCGCTCGTACCTCGACACGTGGATCGAACGGGGGCCCAAGGTCACCACCAGTGTGGTTTCCGCGATCTTCGCCAAGTACTCCCTGGAAGAGTTGACCCTGATTGCGGTCATCAGCGGCGACGCGAACCCTCGCGCAATGTTCAGGGATCCCACCGGCCTCGGGCAAACCATCAAGCGCGGCGACTACATTTCCAAGTCGGCCGCGCGCGTCACCAAGATCCTTTCTGATCGCGTCGTGCTGGAGCTGTCGGAGATAACACCGGGAGGGGCAACCAAGGCCTTGGAACGAGCCGTCCTGGTCAATCCGGAAGGAACAGATCAATGACTTTGCAAAGAGAACGCCCCAAGTGCTTGGCCGCTTTACTGGGTGCCGCGACCCTGGCCTTGTGGTCCATCCCCGCGCTTGCCGAATCGGTTCGGGTGCGAGCTATCCAGGTGTCGGAAACGGCCGGCAACACGGCGGTGGTCATCGCGGCCTCGGCACGTCCTACGTTCACCACATGGAAGCTGGAGCAGCCTGCGCGGGTCGTGGTGGAGCTTAGCGGTGCCCGCCTCGGCAACGTGAGTGTTCCGCTCGATGCCGGAACCTACGCCGTGGGCTTGGTTTCAGCCAGCGTCACCGAGGATGACAGCGCCGGACCACGCACGCGCATCGTTCTCACCTTGCGCCAGACCTGCGACTACCAGGTCGAGGCCAAGGGCAACGACATCACCCTGCGCGTAATTCCACGCACAAGGCCGCCGATGGTGGCACCTGATAGCGCGGTTGCCCGACAACAGGTCGAGGCCCGCGCCAAGGCCGAGGCCCAGGCGCGCAGTGAAGAGCAAGCGAGAGAGCGGGCGGAGGCACAAACGCGGGCAGAAACGCAGGCCAAGACCGAAGCCCAAGCTCAAGCCAAGGCCGAAGCCCAGGCCAAGACCGAGGCCCAAGCGCGCGCCAACGCCGAGGCTCAAGCCAAAACAGAAGCCCAAGCTCAAGCCAAGGCCGAGGCCCGGGCCAAGACCGCAGCACAGGCCGAGGCCAGGGTCGAAGCCAAGGCCAAGGCCGAGGCACAAGCTCAGACCAAGGCGGAAGCGGAAAAGCGCGCCCTCGCCCAGGCTCGCGCCGAGGCCCAAGCCCAATTGGCAGCCAAGGCCATGGCCGAGGCCCACGAGCACGCCGATGCGCAACGCAAGACAGAGGCTTTGCTCAAGAACGAAGCAAGGGAGCGCCTTGCCGCGCAGGCGGTTGCAGAGGAACGATCACGAGCGGAGGAAGCCGCGCGTCAGGAAGCGGATCGGTTGCGCATGGAGCTGGCCGGTGCGCACCGAGAGGCCGCCAAGGCCCGTGCCGAGGCGAGTGCCGCCAACAAGGAGAGCCAGCGCGAGAGGCTGGCCCTCGCCCAGGCCGAGAACCAAGTCAAGCAGTCACAGGCCGAGACCGAGCGTGCGCGCGAACGCGCCAATGCGGCTGAAGGCGAGTCAGCAGCGGCGCGCAAGCGCGAGACGGAACACGACAAGGCACTTCGCCTGGCCAGCGAGGAAGTCTCCGCCCGCCAGAAGACGCTTGATCGCATCGCGCAGAAGCAACAAGAACAGCAAGACCGCATGGCCTCGGCCGAGCGATTGGTCAGCGATCGCGAAACCAGCGTACGCGAGTCCGAGTCTCGACTCGCCGAGCGGGAGAAAGAGGCGCGGACTGCGCGCGCCCATCGCGACGGCCTGGCTCGCGATGCGTCGAGAAGCAGCAAGGCGGAAGCCGCGACGGCGCTGGCCGAGGCCGAACGCCAAAAGAAGAGCGCGGCGTCCGCTGCCGAACAGTCTCGCCAGGAGCTCGCCCGGGCCGTTGCTTCGCGGCGTCAAGAGGAGACCCGCAAGGACGAGCAGGCCAGTCTGCGCCGTGCCGAGGAGGACAAATTGGAGAAGGCGGTCGCGCAGCGCAAGGCCGAAGAAGTCCGCCTGGCCGACGCGCGCACCGAACGAGCCCGCCTCGACGAGGAACGGTCCAAGCTGGAACACGAACGGGCCGAGCTCGAGACGGCCCGCAATGCCCTGCTCGCCGAGGTCGATCGACTGAAGGCGGCAGCGGTGACCGCGCCCGCGGTGGCGGCCAAACCGGAAGGCACCAAAGAATCCCCCCGCGCCTCGGTCCCGCCCGCGCAACCGTCGGCACTGGCCGCCAACGCGATTGCCACGCGGCAAGCGCCCGTGACACGCTCGTCTGTCGCGCCAAAGGCCAGGCCAATGCCGGCTCCCAGGGCAGCGGCGGCCCGGTCACCGTCCGCAGCCAGCACGCCACCTTCCCTCGCGCAAAACACGCCGTTCCAGGAGGCGAACAAGCCGATCCCGAGCAGCGCCAACCGGCCTCGCTCGGTCACGCTGCGAGCGCTCAGCCACATTCTCAACATCGATTTCGTCGACGAGCCCCGCCGCGCGTCGGTCATCATCGACATCGATGACGGCGCCGCATTTTCCGTGGAGCGTCTCACTGGCCACCGTTTGAGTCTGCGCATCGAGCACAGCGAGCTGCCCGAGAGTCTTGCGCGCAACCTGGACGCGACCGAGTACCTCGGACCGGTCAAGATCATCAGCTCGTACCGCGATCCCACCGCGCAAAGCACGGTGCGCGTCGATGTGGACCTGGCGGAGGATGTCCCGAACCGGGTTCGCGTCGATGGCAACCGCATCTTCTGGGATTTCCAAAAGACACCAGCGCCCAGCTTGCCCGCGGTCGTGGTACCGCCACCCTCGGTGAGGTTCGTTCCCGCGCAAAAAATGGCAGGATTCCTGGCGACGATCAAGGACGGCGTGTGGGTGGGCCAGGCCATCCCGCCCTATCTCGCGCCTCCGGTTCAAAGCGTCGGCACGGAGAGCGCGCCGGCGGCTGACACGGGCTCCTCCTCGCCTGCGACCGCCACGGCGCCGACGGCTTCTGCGCCACAGGGACGCCAAGGCGGCGCGACCGGCTCAGGGGGACGCTACGGGCTCATCGGCAAGAAGCGCTACACCGGCCGCCGCATCGACCTCGATTTCAAGAGCGCGGATATTCACAACATCCTCCGCCTACTGGCCGACGTTGGCCAGGTCAATGTCATCGTGGCCGACGACGTACGCGGCGAGGTCACCATCAAAATGCGCGACGTGCCTTGGGACCAGGCGCTCGACGTGGTTCTGCGTTCGAAGGGGCTTGGTTCGGTACGCGAGGGAAACCTTCTGCGGGTGGCCCCGCTGTCCCTACTGGAAAAGGAGCTGGAAGCAGAAATCGCCAGGCAGAAGCAGGTGGCGGACGTTCTTCCCCTCGAGACGCGCCTCATCGGGGTTTCGTATGCCGAAGCTGGACAGCTGATGGACAAGGTACGCGACCTGCTGTCGCCAAGAGGCAAGGTTTCGGAAGACCGTCGCACCAACACGCTCATCGTTTCGGACGTGACCAAGAACCTGCAGCTCATCGAGGATCTGGTGCGCAACCTGGACACCCAGACCTCGCAGGTGACCATCGAAGCCCGCATCGTGGAGGCCGATTCGGATTTCGCGCGGCAGATAGGCGTGCAGTGGGGTGGCTCCGCCTTCATGGACACGACGCACGCCAACCCGACGGGCTTGGTATTCCCCTACAATGTGGGGCTTGGCGGCGGAGCCGATGACCCGGCGGCGCCGGTCGGCGGCCTTGTCCCAGGTCCACGCACCGGAACCGGCACGACAGGAAGTCCGAATTTCCTCGTCAACATGCCGGCCCCTGCAGGCCTCGGCACGGGTTCGGCCATTGGGTTGACCCTGGGATCCGTGGCCGGGGCCTTCAACCTGAATTTGCGCTTGTCGGCCATGGAGAGCACCGGTCAGGTGCGCATCCTGTCCTCGCCGCGCATCACCACCATGGACAATGTCATGGCGTACATTGAGCAAGGCGTGTCGATTCCCGTGTCCGTGGTCAGTGCCATGGGCGCGCAGACGCAGTTCGTGGACGCCAAGCTCCACCTTAGCGTCAAGCCTCACGTGACCAACGAAGGCACGATCTCGATGGTGATCGACGTGACCCGCAACGAGCCCGACTTCGTGAACACCGGCACTCAAGGCGATCCGTCCATCCAGAAGAAGGAAGCCAAAACCACCATGCTCGTTCGTGACGGCGATACCGCGGTCATCGGCGGCATCTACACGCGTAATACCGGCATCGCCTATACGAAGGTTCCATTCTTCGCCGACATCCCTGTACTCGGGTGGTTCTTCCGCAGCAGCAAGGAAAACGACAACCGGTCTGAATTCCTGGTGTTCATCACGCCGCGCATCGTCAACCGTTCGCGCGTGCCCGGGCAGTAGACCGCAGCAAAATTCTCAGCAGGTATCGCCATGATGCAACTACACAATGAGGGACGAGCTATGAACCATTACGGGAAGTGGTTTGCCTATGGCATGGGGGTCGCCGCAATCGCGCTCGCTGTCGCCTGCGCCACCGATGCCTACACCGCGCTGCAGATCAAGCAAGTGCAGGTCCTGACTGGTCCTCCCTACCCTTGCACCGTTCCGGGCACGGCCACCACGCTGTTCCGCGACCACGGCGTGCTCGATCTAGCCCTGCCCGACGGCTCCACGCCGCCCTACTACCTACCCGTGCTCGTCGTCAACAACTTGGCTTCCTCCGGTGGCTCGGCGGCCGAGGAAATGAACAACATCACGCTCAGCCACTTCACCGTCGAGCTTTCGGCACCTGGCGTCACCTGGAACGCTTCGTGTCCTGCAAAGTTCGACACGCAAACCATTACAGACCTGATTCCACCCGGCGGCTCGGTCGGAGCATCCATGGACATCATCATGGTCGAGCACTCCCAGTGCCTACAAGCGCAGCTTCCCCAGCAGGGTCTGACGGTCACCGCGAAGATCACGGCGAAGGGTCGCCACGGCGGGACGGGCGTCGACAGCGCGCCCTTCATCTTCTCGGTCGACGTGTGCGCTGGCTGTCTGCAGACCGGCTACACGGATCCGACCTTGGCGCCATACCAGTACCCTGCTGAGGTTCCCCTGTGTTCGAAGTTCACCAACGAAACGAATGACGCCACCGGAGACCAGTGTCTTCGCCCCGGTCAGGACGCGCTCATCTTCTGTTGCGGCATCACCGAGACAGTGGGCGGAGCGACCACGAACGTCGCCCTGTGCCCCGGCGTGTTCCCCACGTCCACGGCAACCTCCACGTCGACTTCCACGAGCACCACGACCGGATCCTAGTGCCCAGCGGCTCGCGCTATTGACACCGCCGGATCTCTCCGACTAGAAGCGAAAGAACGACGATGTTCCGCGAAAGTCTGCAGCGCACGGTGGATCGACTGGCCGGAGGTGTGGCGGGTATTCTCATGGGATTCGACGGCATCTCGGTCGAGTCGTACACCAAGGACGGCGAAGAAGGCCTGGACATCCAGACCGTCGGCATGGAGCTGGCCCACGCCGTCGGTCAGATGCGGAGAGCCGCGGACAATCTCGACGTCGGATCGCTGCGTGAGCTGACCTTGAAGGCCGACAACTTGGTGGTCCTCATCTACCTACTGAACGACGAGTACTTCGTGGCGTGCGCGCTCAAGCCCGAGGCCAGCTTCGGCAAGGCGCGCTACCTGATGAGACTCCTGGCCCCGCAGATACAGGCCGAATTGTGACCGGGGAGCCGCGCGCACGGAGGCCGGCCGGGCCGGTGATCCTGGTCATCCATGGACCGAACCTGAATCTGCTCGGCACGCGCGAGCCGCATATCTACGGCTCGACCACCTTGCGCGAAATCGACGAGGATCTGCGCGCACGCGGCGTCGAGCTCGGCGTGGTCGTCGAAACCTACCAATCCAATCACGAGGGCCTTGTCATCGACCGCGTTCAGCAAGCCCAGGGCAAGGCCGCGGGGCTGATCGTCAACGCGGGAGGATTGACCCACACCAGCGTGTCCCTGCGCGACACCATTGCCGCGATCGGCGTGCCAACCGTCGAGGTCCACCTGTCCAACCTCTACACGCGCGAGCCGTTCCGCCATCTTTCCTATTTGGCACCGGTGTGTCTGGGGCAGATTGCGGGGCTGGGCCCGATCGGCTACCGTCTGGCGCTCGATGCGCTGGCCAGGCTGGTGCAGGGCAACCGGGCAATCCCCGGCGGCCGACCGTCCCCATCCCGTTCGATCCCAATCAAGTCGCGTGCCGCGACTTCGTCCAAGAAAGGAGCCGCGAGAAAATGAGCAAACGCAAGGCCCCCGTCGCCGCTGCCAAGAAGGTATCTTCGGCAAGCCGCGAGGCGTGCGCGTGTGAATGTCAACCCGTCGATCTCGAGAGACTGCGCGAGTTGGCCGAGATCGCCACGGAATTCGATTTGGCCGAGCTCGAGCTCGACGCCTGCGGAGGCGTCCGCGTTGTCCGCCGCGCGGCAGGCTCATCCGTACCCGCGTCGGCGCCTTTGTCCCCATCTCCGATTCACGTGACCGCGCCGGTCGAAAAGGCGGTCAAGCCCGCCGAACCCGGAGCCTTCCTTACCTCGCCTTTCGTCGGAACTTTCTACCGCGCCCCCGCCCCCGAAGCCCCTCCCTTCGCGGATGTCGGCCAGAGCGTCCGCAAGGGACAGGTGGTCTGCATCGTCGAGGCCATGAAGCTGATGAACGAAATCGAGTCGGAATTCGATGGCAAGATCCTCGAAATCCTGGTGAAGAACGCGGAGCACGTCGAGTACGGCCAACCCTTGTTCCGCATCGAAAAGGCCTAGAAGATCGCGCAGAGAGCGCGGAATGCCGGGGCGGCGGTGCGGTCGAAGATCGCCCGGTTTTCTCCGGCCTGCGAAGTCTGCCATCAACGCATACGGACGGTGCACGCGTGTTCAAAAAGGTTCTCATAGCGAATCGAGGTGAGATCGCCCTACGGGTGATCCGCGCCTGTCGCGATCTCGGCTTGAAGTCGGTCGCGGTCCATTCCACAGCAGACGCCGATTCCTTGCACGTTCGTTTCGCCGACGAGAAAGTCTGCATCGGGCCGCCCCCGGCGCGGCAAAGCTACCTGAACGTCCCTGCGCTCATCAGCGCGGCCGAGGTGACGGGTGCCGACGCCATCCACCCAGGCTACGGCTTCCTCGCGGAAAACGCCGAATTCGCCGAGGTGGTCGAGAAGTGTGGCCTGCACTGGATCGGCCCGCAGCCCGAGGTCATGCGCACCATGGGCGACAAAGTGTCCGCTCGCCGTGCCATGGAAGCCGCCGGGGTGCCGGTGGTACCTGGTACACCCATCATCGAAACCGACCGGCAAGCGGAAGAAGCCGTGGAACGCATGGGGTTCCCGGTGATCATCAAGGCCACGGGCGGCGGCGGCGGACGCGGCATGAAAATCGTCGAGGACAAGAGCCGCCTCTTCGCGCAGCTGGCTGCGGCGCGCTCGGAAGCCCAAGCCGGATTCAACAACCCTGCCGTGTACATCGAGCGCTACATCGGCAGGCCGCGCCACATCGAGGTGCAGGTCCTGGGCGACGGCCAGTCCGCCATCGCCCTCGGAGAGCGCGAATGCTCCATCCAACGCCGTCACCAAAAGCTCATCGAGGAAGCACCCTCGGTCGCGCTGGACGACGCCCACCGGGTCGAGCTCTTGCGAGCCGCGCGCAAGGCCACCGCCGCCATCGGCTACAAGACCGTCGGCACGCTCGAGTTCCTGTTCGACGAGAACAAGCAGTTCTTCTTCATCGAGATGAACACCCGCATCCAGGTCGAGCACACGGTGACCGAGATGGTCTTCGGCGTCGATCTGGTACGCGAGCAGATGCGTCTGGCAGCCGGCGATCCGCTGCACCTGCCCGCCGAGATGCGCCCGCGCGGACACGCCATCGAGCTGCGCATCAACGCCGAGGATCCCGTGACCTTCGCGCCATCGCCCGGCACCATCACGGCCCTCAACCTGCCGGGCGGCATCGGTGTTCGTATCGACACCCACATCTATGCCCACTACCGCGTGCCTCCCTTCTACGATTCCCTCTTGGCCAAGCTTATAGCCCATGGTGACAACAGAAATGTCGCGCTGGCACGAGTGCGGAGGGCGCTGGACGAGGTGGTGGTAGAAGGCATCAAGACCAACTGCGATTTGCACCGCAGGGTGCTGAATCACCCCGAGTTCATCGGCGGCAGATTCGACACCCACTTCCTCGAGAGGTTGTGACCCCAGCTGTTGGGGTCATGCATCGAGGTCGGGTCAGCCACCGTACCGCGCCGACGACCATTCTCGGCACCCGCCACGTCAGCCCGCGCCCCCCGCGCGACAGGGCTATCGCTGAAGCTCGCCGGGCGGAAAAAATCTGGACGCTCCTTTACACGTGTGGCGTTCCCGGTAACACTGTGCATGCGGACTTCAACAGGTGGTAACGAAGAAAGACAAGCACCTCGCAGCAGCGCAGAAGTACTTGGAGCGGGGAAGCTTCGAGAAGGCCTTGGCGGAGTTTCAGAACGCCGTCAAGGAGGACACGAAGGACACCCGCACCTGGCTTCGCATGGCCGAGATCTATGTTCGCCTCGGTCACAATGACAAAGCCACCGAGGTCTATCAAAAGACCGTCGACCTGTACGTCGAGCAGGGCTTTTTCCAACGCGCCGTCGCCGTCTACAAGAACATCATCAAGCTCTCGCCGGATTTCGTCGATGCCCGCATCAAGCTTGCCGAGGTATTTCGCCAGCTCGGCCTGCTCTCGGACGCAGTTCAGCAGCTTGAGCAGGCGGCTGTGCTCTACCAAAAGTCGAACCGGCAGGCCGAGGCGCTTGCCGCATTCAAACAGATCATCGACCTCAATCCCGAGCAACCCAATCCACGCATCCGCTACGCCGAGCTGGCATCCCAGATCGGGTCCATCAAGGAGGCCGTCGCCGAATTCTCCGAGGCCGCGCGCCTGGTCAAGGCGCAGGGGCGCACCGAGGAGTTCCTGCGCGTGGCGGAGCGGCTCTTGCACTACGAGCCGGACAACCACGCCATGGCCATGGAAGTGGCGGCCAAATACCTGGATCACAACAACGCGCGCGCGGCGCTCTCCCGTCTCAAATCGGTGTTCGAAGCCAAGCAGCGTGATCCCGCGGTCCTGGATCTGCTGGCGCGTACCTTCGAGCAACTCGGTCAGCCCCACAAGACCTTGCCCGTTCTCAAGGAGCTGGCGCGCGTCTATGCCGAAAGCGGTCGTATCAGCGAGCGCAACCAAACCGCCCAGCGCGTGCTGTCCATGGATCCGAACGACGCGGAAATGCAGGAGCTTCTGGGCAGACCCCACAGCAGTCTGAGCAAAACGCCGCAGGCGTCCACATCGGCCAAGCTGACCGCTCCTTCGCCCATGCCCATGCCTTCGCTGACCCCCCTGCCCACCACGGGCACGACCGGTTTGAACAAGCGTCCGGTATCGATCACCTTCAGCGAGATGGAGGTTCCCCAGGCCCTGCGCAACAAGTACGTCAGCCTGCCCGCAGAGCCCATGGCCGCAACCATGTCGGAGCGGCTCAATATCGCCTCGGGCATGGTCGAAAAATCCGAGGACGATGCCGAGGTCAAGCGCATCCTGGCCGAAGCCGACGTGTTCGTGAAATACGGGCTCGTCGACCGCGCGGCGGATCACCTGCGGCGCGTGTTCGATCGCGTTCCCACCCATCAAGGCGCGCACGAGCGGCTGGCCGCGGTGCTCGTGCAACTGGGGCGCAAGGCCGAAGCTGCCGCCGAATATGAGGTTCTGGCCCAGCAGTGCACGGCCAGCAAGCCGGCCAGCGCCGCGGCGTATGCACGCAAGGCGCTCGAGCTCAACCCGTCGGCACGACGGGCGCTGGAGGTCTTGGGCATCGTCGCGGCGTCGCTTCCGGCCGAAAAAGCGCCCTCGAACGAAAGCTCGATCCCGGCGGAGCTCGGCATGGGCACGCCCGAACCGGACATCATCGAAAGCGACGAAATCGAGCTTCTGGGCGAGATGGCCGAGCCCGATGAATTCACCGGCGAAGAGGGTGGAGCGGCGACCAGTGGCAGCATGGATCGAACCCGCGGCGGACCGTCTTCCTCGGACGCGGGAGACGACGGCGAGCAAGACGAGCTGGGGGGCGCGACGCAAGTTGGCAACACCCCCTTGCCCGAAGTCGTGGCCCAGGAATACACGGAGCCGACCCATCTGCCGCCGACTCGCGAGCAGGCTCCGTCCGAATCCGATGACGCCTTCCTGGCGGACCTGGAGCAAGTGGACTTCTTCATCGAGCAGGGCTTGACGGACGAGGCCCTGGCCATGCTCGAAGAGATGGACAGCCGGGTTCCCGGGCATGCGCTCGTCGCCGACAGGCGGCAGCGCTTGGCCGCGCTCCAGGCCAGCTCGGCGTCGTCGCAAGGCGCGGTTCCGGCCCAGGTTCATGGCGACGCGACCGAGTCCACGCGAAATCTTCGCAAGCCGGCCGCCTCTTTTGCGCGCACGCCAACTGCCAAGCCGCAAGAGCACGACATCGACACGCACGCGGATTTGGGAATCATGGAAAAGACGATGGAGCGCTACGATGCGGCCATCGAGCATTTCAAGGCGGTCATGGAAGACCCCAAACGCGAGGTCTTCGCCCTGTCCATGATTGGCGAATGCTCCGAGGCCCTTGGCGATTCCGCCGAGGCCATCCGCTGCTACCAGGACGCGCTCAAGCGGCCAACCGCGACGAAGGCCGAGGCGACCCAGCTCTATTTCCAGCTCGGGAACGTGTTCTACAACTTGGGCGACCACAGCGAAGCGCTCTATTACTTCGAGCGTGTCTACAAGCGCGACCCGAATTTTCGCGACGTCCAGCATCGCCTCTCCGAAGTGAAATCGCGCGCAGCGTCTCGATAGAGAGAGACGCCTGCCATGCAGCGAAAACCTTGGAATTGTGCCAATCCAGGCAGGTGTGCGATGCGCTATGAGGCGACCGTGCGCCGTTTCCAGGCCCTGGTGGCCTCGGGCACCCGCCCCACCCCCAGCACGCCTAAACCCTTGGTTTCCTTGCGCCCTGGTGCTAGTTTCGCGCCCTCGGTTGTTGTTGTTTCGAGACGACCGCTCTATCACCGGAGGGCCGCATGCCCAGCGAGCGCGAGTATGAACAGGCCTTACAACACGAGCCAGGCCAAAACGAGGCCTTTCTCTTCCTGCGCAGATCCTATCGAGAATCTGGGCGGTTCGACAAGCTCGTAACCCTGTACGAAACGCGCGCCCAGGCCATAACGGACCAAACCAAAGCCGCAGAGCTCTTCTACCTGGCCGCGGAAGTGCGCGTCGATCATCTGTCGGATGTCGCCGGCGCCGAAGCCGATTTGGCTCACGCCGTCAGCCGCGACGCGACTCACCGCAAGGCCGTCAAACGGCTCAAGAACATCTACCGCGAACAAGGCCGCTCCGGCGAATACCTCAACATGCTCGAGGTGGAGGCCGCTGCCTTGGGTCAGGCGCGCGATACCACCCGCATCGATGAATTGCGCGCCGAAATCGACCGCGCCTACGGCCAACACATCGCGCGCATCGAGAACGCCCTGACCACGCCGGGCCTGCGCGCCGAGGTCACTGCGGAACAACTCAAGGTCGTTGAGGCCGTGCGCAAGATCCACGGCGCGCTTGGTGACTATCCCATGGTCTGCCGGCTGTACGAGATCGAGCTGGCCGGGACCGCCGATCCCAAACGACGCATTGGGCTAATGTTCCGCCTCGGGCGCGTCTTGGCGGAAAAGATAGGCGATCTACCGCAGGCGGCGCAAAAGCTGAGCGATGTGGTCCGACTCTATCCGCGCGACGACAAGGCCCTGGAAGCGCTGGCGTCGGTCTTCGCCAACCCCAACTGGAACGGGGCCGACGGGCCCGAGCGTGCGGCGGGCCTGTACAACCAAATCGCCCGCCGGCGCCAGGAGGCTGGCGACGTGGACAACGCCGTGGCGGCCCTGCGCAAAGCGCTCGGCGCGGTGCCCTTCCAGGCCGAGGCGCTGGCCTTGCTCGAACGCGTTCTGACCGACGCCAATCGTTTCGCCGATCTGGATCGATTCCTGCGCGAACGCGTGGCCCAGGCGCGAACCAACAACGAGAAGATCGAGATCTTGACCAAACGCGCGCGCCTGGCCGAGACCTCGCTCGGCGATGTCGAGGAAGCCATCCGGACCTACGAGCAAGTCTCGGCGCTGGAGTCCCCGGGAGGGCCGGCGACGCGACACTTGGCCAAGCTGTACGCGGGCAGGCACGACTACGGCAAGCTGGCCGAGCTGCGCGAGAAGCAGCTCGAACGCACCACCGAGCCGGACGCGCGGCTGGCGCTGCTGCGCGAGCTGGCCTCGCTTTACCATGACCGCCTGGGCGACCGCGAGCAGGCCGCCGTCTACCTGCACGCGATCCTGCAGGACAACCCCAGCGATGCGGAAGCGCTCAAGGCGTACGCCGAGCACTTCCGCGCGCGCGGCTCTTTCCGGGAGCTGGCCGATCTGCTCGAATTCGCGGCCGAGCACGACCTCAAGCAAGGCGCGCCGGTCGAGGAATTGCTGCCGCGCCTCGAAGAAGTGGCGGCCCTGGTGGAAGGCAAGCTCGGCGATCTGGAGCGCACCTTGGCGGTGTGGCGCCGCATCTGGGAGCTTTCGCCCGGCTACGAGCGCGCGCGCGAGGCCCAAAAGCGCATCCTGCAGAAGACCAAACAGT
This sequence comes from uncultured delta proteobacterium, assembly GCA_963824555.1. Lineage (GTDB taxonomy): Bacteria > Myxococcota_A > Polyangia > Fen-1088 > Fen-1088 > Fen-1118. The sequence goes on from CAWGPW010000038.1 coordinate 83,172, forward strand.
GGGCCCAGATGGTTCCCCTGTTCGTCGACGAGGCGGAGCGGGCCGAGGATACCGAGCAGAAGATCGACATTCTGCACCGACTGGCCCGCCTGCACAGTGAAAAGCTGGCCAACATCGAGGACGCCATCGCGGTGTACCTGCAGATCCTGGCCCTCGATCCGCGCGAGTCGGTGGCCCTGCGCAATGTGGTCGAGACCTACGAGAAGAACGAACGCTGGTCCCAGTTGGCGCCGCTCCTGCGCAGCCAATTCGAGATTGCGCCCACCGAAGCCGAAAAGGTCGGCATCCTGCGCCGTCTGCTCGTCGTCAACATGGAGAAGCTCGCGGATCTCCCGGCGGCCTCCTTGGACGCGACCCAGATTCTGAAATTCATTCCGGGCGACAACGACGCCTTGCTGCGCCTGGAATCCATCCTGGAACAGTCGGGGGACAAGCCGCGCCTGGTGAAGATGCTCGAGTACCACCTGCGCTACGCGGGGTCGGCGGCCGAGAAGCTTCACATCATCAAACGCATCGCCGGGCTGCTCCAGGATCACCTCAAGGATTTCGCCAAGGCCGTGCCCTACTGGGAGAAGGTCGTCAAGCACGTTCCCGGCGACGTGGAAGCCATCGACGCCTTGTTGGTGGCCCACGAACACCTGGGCCGGCACGAGGATCTGGCGCGCGTTCTCGACCTGCGGGTCAAGGCCAAGACGGGCGATCCGGCGGCCCAGGTGGAAACCCTGCGCCGGCTCGCGCGCCTGGCGAGCGGCGAGCTCAAGGAAACCAGTCGATCGGAAGATGCCTGGGAAGACCTGCTCAAACTGCAGCCGTCGGACCGGGAGGCCCTCGAAGCGTTGTCGGTCATCGCGGCGGACATGGGCGATTTCACCAACTTGACGGATCTGCTGCTGCGTCGGATCGGCATCGCCACCAGCCCCGCCGAGGCCACGGGCCTGGCCCTCGAGCGCGCCCGCTTGTTCGAGGAAGAGCTGCAAGGATCCCGCCGCGGCGGTGTCGGCGCTCGAACGGATCATCAACGAGATGGATCCGGCCAACCTCGAAGCCCATGTGGCCTTGCGCCGCGTGGCCGAGAGCATGCAGGACTGGCCGCGGGTCGTGGCCGTGGCGGAGCGCCAGTTGGCGCTGACGCCGGAAACCAAGGAACGCGTCACCCGCGCTCTCGAGATCGGATGGCTGTGTCGTGAGCGTCTCGCCGATCCGGCCAAGGCGGTGCGCGCCTACGAGCACGTGCTCGAGATCGACCCCGAACAAGGCGATGCACTGGCCACCCTGGCCGCGCTCCACACCGAGGCACAGGATGGCGACCGACTCATCGCCGTCGACGAGAAGCTGCTGGCCCTGGCCAAGGATCCGGAAGAGCGCCGTCGCTTGATGTTCGAGATGGCGTCGGCTGCCGAGCAGATGCTCAAGAAACCGCGGCAGGCGTTCGAATGGTACCGACGCGCCTATCACGACCAGCCGGACGAGACCACCCTCGGACGTCTGGAAAACACCGCCGAGACCTACGCCCTGTGGGAGGATCTTATCAGCGTCTACCTCGGCGAAGGCGCGCGCTCGACGGATGCGCGCGATCAAGTGGAGGTGGCGCGCAAGGTGGCGGGTCTATGCGAGGAGCACTTGCACGCGCCCGCTCGCGCCTTCGCGGTTCTGCGCGAAGCGCTGGCCCATGAGCCCGACGCCACGACCTTGTTGCCAGAGCTCGAACGACTGGGCCGCGACATCGCCGACTGGCAGGGCCTGCTCGATGTCTATGCGCAGGTGGCGCGCGGCCGGACCGACAGCAAGGAAAGAATCGCCCTCTTGCGCCAGCGAGCCAAGGTTCGCGAAGAGGACATGAAGGATCCTTCGGGTGCCTTCGACGAGCACCTGCGAGCCTTCGTGCTCGACCCCGACAGCGAGACCTCGCACCAGGAGCTCTTGCGCTTGGCCGCGCTCACGGAGCGATGGGAAGACGCCTTGAACGTGGAGGGTCAGCTCTTCGCCCGCGCCGAAGACTTGGAGGAGAAGATTCGGATTTCCCGACGCGCGGCCGAGCTGGTCGAAACCAAGATCAAGGACGATGTCCGCGCCTTCCGCGCCTACTTGGGCGCCTTTCGCCTGGCACCCGAGGAACAAGCCATCACCGACTGCTTGTGGCGCTTGGCCGAGAAGATCGGCACCTACGACACCGAGCCCGCGCGCGAGCTCACCCCCAAGCCTTTGCCCGTACCGGTGACGGCCGATACGCGGAGCGCGGATGCCAAGGATGGCGCCGAACCCACGGTCGAGCTGGAGCCCGAGCAGATCACCGGCGAGATCGACATCCTCGATGTCGACATCCTCGAGGAAACGCCACCGCCCCAATCGGGCGGCTACCCGATGGTACCGATGCTCGCCACCCAATTCGAGAGCCCGTGGCACGAATGGGTGCAGGCCTACGAGCTCCTCAACGCCGATGTGATTACCCGACACCGCTACCTGGCGAAGGTCGCGGACATCTGGATGCGGGGGGCGCACAACGTGGACCGCGCACTCGAGGCCCTGGAGCGCGCCTTCGTGCTCAACACCAGCGACGAAACCGTGTGCGAGGAGATGGAGCGTCTGGCCAAGAATGAGAATCGCTGGGACGCCGTGTGTGCGATCTACCTGCGGGCGGCCGAGCATGGGTCGCGGGCCGACATGGTCGCGTTCAACCTACGTGTGGCCCACATCCGTGAGGAGCTGGCCCAGATCGAGCTTGCGGAAGAGCGCTACCGCGCCGTGATCGTGCTCGAACCCAGCAACCCGGAAGCGCTCGATCGCCTGGAAAACATCTACCGCAGCACCTCGCGCTGGTCGGATCTGGCGACCGTGCTCGAACGCTGCACGCTTGCGGGCGACGGGCGACTGGAAGGCCCGGAAATGCGGCGCAAGGCCTTCGAGCTGGCCGTGCTCTACGAACAGCGGCTGGAACGTCCCTACGAAGCGGTCGATACGCTGGAGAAGTACGTCGCCAGCATCGAGGAAGAGAAGCTCAACGAAGGCGCCTCGCAACGTACGACCGACCTCATCGCCGAGGCGCGCGCGGGCTACTCGGCGCTGGCGCGGCTACTGGGCAAGGTCGGCCTGGCGCAAAAAGCCGCGTCGGCCTTGCAACGCGAGCTCGAGCTGGCGGGGGACGGCGAAGGTGCGCGTGAGGCACGTGGCCACCTGGCCGAAATCTACGAGCGCGAGCTTGCCCTGCCGGCGAAGGCCATCGAGGTCCTCGAGGCCATTTTGGCCAGATCGCCCGACGACGCCGCCGCCCTGGCCTCGCTCGATCGTCTGCACACCGGGGCCGGCCACTTCGAGGCCCTGGCCGATGTGCTCGAACGCCGGATTCGCATCGCCGAATCGGCCGAGCGCGCCGACCTCATCTGGCGGCGGGCGCGTGTTCTCGAGGAGAAACTCGGCAATCCCGACGCCGCGGCGGCGTGCCTGCGTGGGCTCGGTCCCGACGCCCTCTCCGACCCGGACACGGCCACGGCCCTCTTGCGCAACCTGCGTAGCGCGGGGCTGTCCCACGAGGCCATGCGCATCCTCGAACAGCGAATCGTGGCCCTGCGAACCGGCGACGAGAATCCCGAGCTGATCGCGGCCCTCTACCTCGAAAAGGCGCAGCTCAAGTCCGATGACCTGGACGACATGGAAGGAGCGCTCGACGCCATCGAGTCGGCTCTCGCCATCGCCCCCACATCCAGCACCGCGCTGTCGGCCCTGGCGCGCTTCCACCTCAAGCGCAACGACTTCAAGGCCTACGCGACCGCGTTGCTTCGGCAGGCGGACGCCATGCAAGGCCAGCCCGACCAGGCCGCGGTCCTGCTTGAAGCCGCAGCCGTGTTTCGCGACCAATTGTCCGACGGCCTTCAGGCACGAATCTGTTTCGAACGGGCGGTGAAGGAACACCCGTCGAACCCCGACGCCCTGAGCGCGCTTGCGTCGCTCGAGGCCGCGCAAGGCCGCACCGACGAGGCCAGAGCGCTGTACGAACGCCAACTCGAAGTGTGCGATTCGCCCGCGGCCAAGGCCGTGGTGTTGACCAACCTGGCGCGGGTTCTGTTCGAGAATCCCGAGCTTATCAGCGAGGCCGAGGCGCGCCTGGACGAGGCGCTCGATCTCGATCCCGGCCACCTCCCCGCCGTCATCACCATGGCGGACATCTACTACCGCGAGCAGCAGTGGAACAAGGCCGAGCGCCGCCTCAACGAGGCCTTGCGCCGCCTGCGCGGACAGCCGGAGCAGACCGCGCGGCTGTACCATCGCTTGGGCGAGGTCTATGAGAAACTCGGCCGTCTGGAGGAAGGCTACCGACAGCTCGTCGAGGCAGATCGAGCCATGCCCGGCCAGCTCATGCTGCGCATTGCTCTCGGCGAAAACCGCTTCCAGGCACGGCGCTGGCGCGAGGCCACCATGCACTTCGAGTCCATCGCCGAGCATGAGATGGCCACGCAATACCCGGAGGAGGTCGCCCAGGCACTGACCCACGCCGCGCAAGCCGAGCTGAAGTTGCGCCGGCCGGAACGCGCGGCGGCCCTGCATGAAGCCGCGTTGCGCTTCTCCCCCAGCCACCCGCAGACCTTGCGTGCCCTCGCCGATCTGGCCATCGAACGCGGCGACAAGCTCGAAGCGGCGAAGTCCTTGCGCCGAGTGGCCGAGTCGTCCGCCGATCGAAACGAACAGGTACAGATCTTCGAGCAAATCGGGGATCTGCAGCTGGCGCTGGGCAACAAGGACGCAGCCCGATCCGCCTATCTCGACGCCGGCTCGATGGTCGAGAGGGTCGAAGCGTCCCATATCCCCCTCCTGGAGAAGCTACTCGATTTGCAGCGCGGCGACGGCGCCGTCAGCGACGCCATCGCTACCGCGCAACGGATTGCCAACGCCGTGGAAGACGCCGGCGAGCGGGCCGGACGGCGGCGGGAAGTGGCGAAGCTGCAGATGGAGATCGGCGACTACGCCGACGCCGCCGATATGCTGGAAAAGGTCCTGGAGGACAATCCGACGGACGAGGCGGCTCTGCACGACCTGTGCACGGCGTACAAACACGCGGGACGAGCGGCCAGTCTTGCGACCACGCTTGAACGATTGCTGCCCGGCCTGCCCACGACCTCGGATCCGATGGCCGAACGCGAGCGGGCCGCGCTGTGGGAAGAGATGGGGAACGCCATCGCGGACCGCGACCTCGGCGCCGCGATCGCCGCCCTGGAACAAGCCGTGGTCCTCGACACCGAGCGCTTGTCCGCGCGCCTGCAACTGGCCAAGCTGTACGCGCATCGTCCCGATCACACGGCGCTGGCGCTGGAGAACCATCGCTCGCTCGTCCATCTCGATCCGACCTGCGAAGGATCCCTGCGCGCGCTGGCCGCCGACTACCTGGGAAGCGGCCATAGCGATCGAGGACGCTGCTGCCTCGAGCTTCTCGATCTGCTGGGCCTGGCCAACCCGGAGGAGCAAGCGATCCTGGAAGCCCACGCCCTGCCCGTCCGCCCCACCGACGAGCCTTACGCGGGCAGCATCGGCGAAAGCGAACGCCACGCCCAACTGATCCATCCCAAGACCGCCGTGGTGGCCGACGTGTTCGCCGCGTTGTGGGAGGGCGTGCCCGCCCTCAGCCAGGCCACGCTCGACAGTCTGGGCGCCACCGCGAAAGACAAAGTGTCCGCCATCTCGGACCTGGACGTGGCCAAGATCTTCAGCCAGGCTGGCAAGGCCCTGTCCAACCAGCGCGCGGGTCTATACGTCAAACCCGACGCCGACTTCGACGGCATCCGGTTGGTCTCGGTAGCTCCGACGGCGATCGTGATCGCCAAGCGCTACGCCGAGGAGGCTTCGGTACAGGAACTGCGTTTCCGCATCGGACACGCCCTCGAGCTGCTGCGCCCCGAGTACGTGCTGGCCGCGACCATGGATCCAGTCGCGCTCGACGACATGTTCACGGCCGCGCTCAAAGCGTTCCACCCCAAGCACAACCGCTGGCGCGCGGGTTCCGAGGACAGCGCGGCCGAAGAGGCTGCCAAGCTCAAGAAAGCCCTGCCCTACAAGCTGGCCAAACGCATCGCCGAGATCTTCCAGGAACACGCCGACGCGGACCTGAGTTGTTCGCAGTGGCGCGCGGCGGTTCTCGAGACCGGCAACCGCGCCGGGCTGCTCCTGTGTGGCGAGCTGCGCACGGCGGCCAACGTGGTGCTGCGCGAGAGCACGGTCGGCGTGCCCGAGACCATCAGCCAGGAATACGTGCGCGAGCAAGCCCAAAAGCCCGGACCTTTGCAGGAGCTGCTGCGCTTCTTCGTCAGCCAGGAACACTTGAGTCTGCGGGATATCCTGGGCACGGCGACGAAATTCTAGCGACTCTCCACCGGGGAGGAATCGGCGGTCACGGAAACGCGACGTGGCGTTGACTTGCTGCTCAGGGACGACTATAAGCCCCCAACACCTGCGAGGATGGCGGAACTGGTAGACGCACTAGCTTGAGGTGCTAGCGGTTAAGAGCCATGGGGGTTCGAGTCCCCCTCCTCGCACTCTTCGAAACCCCGAATCATTTCCAGCGGTTCGGGGTTTTCTCTTTTTGTGACATCATTCTGAAGACGCGTCGAGCACAGGCTTCCGGGGCCCACTATGGGGCCAGAAATCATGATTTTGGCCCCCGTTTTCGGCCTTTCGCCGTCGCAGCACGTCCCTGGGGCAACTTCTTCCGGCCTCGATGCGCCTTTCCATCTCCCTGTGGTGCCTTCTTCCGCCCCCGTGTCGCATTTTTTCGGCCCCGGCCCGGGGTGTTTTCGGCCCCGGCCACCACTTCCGCCGCGGCCTCAATCTGGGGCCTCAGGTAGCGGGCGCTTGTCGCCGGCTGTGTGTGCCCGGCAAGGTACATGAGCGCGCTCAAATTCGTTGTGGTGCTTCCCCAGAGGGTCAGGCGGGAGTGGCGCAGATCATACTCGCTGATTCTATCGGCCCGCTGGGCATCGATGCCGGCAGCCTTGGCGGCCTCGCGTAGTGCGCCCCTGGTATCGTGATCACCGAAGATCACCCCCTCCGCTGGACAGACGCTATCAAGAGCGGCCCGCGCGGCGGTCGACAGTGGGAGATCCCTGCCCCATCGGTTTTTGTCCACTTCGGCACGGATTGAGAGAACAGTCTTTCCGGGTGAGAAGTCCTCGGGGGCACGAAGTCGCGAAACGGTTGTGGGCCGCAAGCCGGTTTCCCAAAGGACAGCGATCCTTGCCCTCACCCAAAAACCCTCGGGAATCTTTGGAGCCGATACCCTCTCGGGCAGTTTTGCGATGATTCGGGAAACTTCGTCGGCAGAAAAGATCTGGAAGTCCTTTTTCCGCGCGGACTTTACCGCCGTTCCCAATACACGCGCGCCGGGCGTGTCGATCACCGGCATCTCGATGTATCCCCGCCGGGCAGCCCAACGGGCAAACCGACGAAGCACAGAAAGCTCTTTCTTGACGGTTTCTCGGCCTACTTCGGCTAGCCGTTTCCCGATGTACGTTTCGGCCCCGGTGGTGGTGAGGCCATCAACCGTCCCGAAGAATGGCGCGAAATGCGTTCCGACGTAGATGTTCGAGTAGAGCCCGAATGTTTTGGCATCGACGCTTGATTCGATGTCGGCCAACCAAGCCGACGCGACCTCAATGAAATCCCGGCCGCCACTTTGGGCTACGCGGCCCGGGACAAACCGCCCCGAAACGACTTCGCCATAGAGGCGGGCCGCCTCCCGCGTAGCATCGCCAAGATCTCGCGTTGCCGTCGCGAGTTTCCACCGCCGGCCGGCGTGGGTGAAACGTACCTTGTAAAGGCCGTTCCGGGGATCTTGCTGAAGTTTCCAGCCTTCTGCGTGTCTGCCCATGCGAGGAGGTCCGCCCGTGAGAATACCACGCGGCGGGCGCCGATCCGGATCGGTGATAGGTGGGGCTGCACTGCCCGCTCGAACGTCCTCAAACTTACCCGGCAGAGCGCCGCAGCCTCGCGCTTCGAAAGAAGGGGCGAGGCACCGTCGGCCGTCGCCAGGCCCGGCAGAGCGCACGGTAGGCCCCCTGGCGTGCACAAATTTTTCGCAGTCGCCTTCGCCGTCAACGGGTCGTCACCCCCACTAAGATCCAGGTCGAGAGACCCGCATCTCGGTCGTGGTGCTGACCCGTGGACGGTGAAGGCTTCCATATCGAGCTAGACCCGTCGGGCGCTGGCCGAAGTCAGAGGCATCTCGATGCATCGGCCGTCTGCCGCCATCCTCGTGCGTATCCACTTTCGCCGCTCGTCTTCGACTTCGGCCGGCATCGCGGCTTTTTCGAGAAGCGCGAGCCAGTTCCGAGAAATTCCTAGAAGGAGGTTCGGCGACGAGGTTTCTTTGACGGCGATTCCCGTAAGCAAGGCGGCGGCAATTGTGGCGCCGTTGCTCACGTGGCCGCAATAACGGCCCTCTCGAAGTGCAAAAATGCGCTCGGCAAAATGTTTAACCGCGTAGGAATCCGCGGCCGGCGTGCGCGTCCGCGGGCATTCCCCCAACAATCCCATGACGGCGGCCACGGCCGGAACGGCATTCTTTAGATCGTCACGATACTTTTTCATAGTCGACGTCCGAGGGCGTTTCCCAGTTCCAGCCGAATGCGGAAAGTTTTGGGTTCGCCTCCATAAGTGCTGTGAGCCGCGCCGGCAAATCGGTCGGAATTTCGACACCCGCGTAGGTTTCCATTGGCTCACGCGGCCCTCGACAAGATGCGCTCGGCGAACCAGACGCAAACCCCGCCATGCTTCTTCCTCGAAGCAATCCGCCAGCCCCCCACGTTTCTCCCTTGGTGCTGGGCAAGGTGCCGCCCGAGTGAGTCGGGGAGATCATCATATTGGGCGGTGAAATTGCACTGAGCGCGGCCGACAAGACCTCGTTGCGCCCGAACTGCGCCTTTTCGATTATCTGACGTGTGGAAAGCCCCGTGCCGTCTCTGTCGGCTACGCGTAGCCCTTCAAGTAGGCTCGCAACGAAATCGACCTCGACGTCCCGATCCGTGACCCGAACCGAGGCCGGATCCGCATACCCCGCCCAAACGAGCATCCCGCGGACGATCTTGCTGTAGGCCTCATAACTGCCCCAAGCTGGAAGCCGTTGATCCGGCATGCCCGCGGCGGCGTAGCCGCGGGCAATCGTGAGAACCGCCCAGAGAAGGTTTCCACGGTTTGCGCGCACCCATGCCGGAAGGTCCGGATGCTTCCAGCCTGCCCGCAGTTCGGGGTGCTCAAGGTCGGACTGAAACCCGATGGGCTGCGTTCGTGGGGCCGTGTCCCCGCGGTAGCACGGGTTGTTCGACGAAACTACCACCACCGTGTCCCACTGGTAGGATTCAGACTTGCTCTCTCCCAGGACGCGATCGTTTAGGCGACGGGTTGTCAGGACACAATCCAGCGCTGGGCCACCGATTTTCATTCCGGAACGTAGGTTGTCCCAAAACAGCATCCGGCGTGCCTCTCGGGCTGCAACGAAGAGGCGTTTGGCGATTGATTCGTCGTCGCCCGAATATGACTGGGGTTCCGGCTCTATCCCATGCGCGATCAAAGAACAGTCACGAACCCAAAGCGTTTTCCCAAGGCGCGGCTCGTTCGCCCAGACGGAAAATAGGGGCGTGGGGCCATCAATCGCCGAGCGCAGCACGAGGGTGAAGAGAAGCGCAAGCGCCGCGGCCCGGTCGCCGTCGCTCGCGAATGGGCGATCGACCTGCAGGTCTTCGAGCCAGGCTCGCGCGGCCTTGATGTTCGCCGTCGTCGGTCGCTCCGGGATCTGCGGGACGTTGACCGTTGGGGAATAGAAAACCCGGAGACCGCGAACGTAGCCGGGCGTCGTATAGATCGTGAGGTCCGGCCCAACTGGGGGAATGGTGCTCACGGATTCGAGCGCGCGTACCCCGGGAAAATCTGGGCGCCAGGCGAGGTTGTCGAGGACGTCACGCGGGGTCTTGAGGAGTATTTGTTTCTTTTTGGGGTTCTTTTTAGTGGGGTTCTTTGGCGCGGGAAAACCGAACTGCATGATGGGGGCGATCGCGGCCTCATCTAGGCAGGCTCGATGGATAGGCTTGATTGCAGGCGCGCCAGCGGCGCTTTCGGCCAGTTTGACCAGGCGGCCCCCGCGCTGAAATAGATGGTTCGGCTCGGCACCCCGAGAGAGCGCCCCAAGCACATGCCCCATTTGTTCGCGCGCGTCCGTCGTTGGTTCAATTATGAAACGGCCGTCGGACAGGATGTATCCTGGCGGGATGTCAGATGTATCGAGCGTGGGCGCGGCGGCGGGCGCGGGCGCGGCGGCGGGCGCGGGCGCGGCGGCGGGCGCGGGCGCGGCGGCGGGCGCGGGCGCGGCGGCGGGCGCGGGCGCGGCGGCGGGCGCGGGCGCGGCGGGCACGGGGAGCGCGACGAGGTCCGACAGATCATGGACGGGGCCAGGTGTACCAACAACGTGCACCAGCCCGCCGCCGCGAGCACAGGTTCCGGGCAGCGGCCACAGCGGTGCAAGATCGCACGTGTCCTGCCCGTGAGCGCCCAAAAGTCCATGCACGCGATCCCCCATGGCGCGGATAAGGGCGCGCACCCACTCCACACCCGCCGCGTCCGTGACCTCGATCGGTTCGGCGAGTGCCCAAATCAGGACGCACTCACTACCCACGTCGATAATCGTGGTTGGCTTGGGGAGGCGGGGCAATACGTTCTCGACTGCGGCCAGTGGGACGGATAGCCGCACGCCGAGCGCGGGGATCCATTCGTGCACGCGTCTGCCTTTTAGGGGAGAGTGGGCCACGCCCGAGAAAGAGACTGCGTCACCCATCGCGGAACATTCTTGGATGACGGATCGGACATAGTCCGTCTCTCCGTCGAGAGAAACCGGCAAGCGCCGCGTGGTCCCATCGGGGGACGCGACCAAGAGATCGACCTCGAGGCCTTCCGGCCGGCCGGCGAAGAATTCTTCTGAGAATTCGACGGGATCGACCGGCGGGTCCGAAATCAAGACAAGGGCGGTGGGTTCGGTAGGGTTCTGTGATATAGTATTCATGTAATAGGGTCCTTCGGGACAAGGCGCCGCCACTGGTCATGGCGGCGTTTTTCGTTTAGTGGTTCGTGAGACTTTCGGTGGTGGTGGATCGGGGTGCTTGATGACGTGTGCGACCGACGCGATTCGGGACGCGTGTAGTCAAGAATTGCTCAAGCACCGGCCGAGGGATCAGGATCTTCTTGGGCAGGCCAGCGTCAGGCAGCGCGCCGCAGCTAATGAGGCGATAGACCGTCCTCTGGCAGCAACGCAATACGGCTGCAACCTCGGCGGTGGTTAGCATTTCGGGCAGGGTGGGCGCTTGGGTGAACTGTGTGTCGATTTTTGTGGATTCCATGGGTAGTACCTGTCATATATGGTACAAAGTCGCCGTCTCTGTGTCAATGCAATTGGCACACGCTTTGCATTTGCCCAGCGCTGACGCTGGCTTGCGGCGCTTTCCGGGGCATGACCCGGATTCAGATCGTCGCCAAGAAGTCAGGCCTTGATGCGGATCGTGGTCAAGCCCCACCCCCTATCAGTCCCCGCCTTGGAGCGCTGACCTCCCGTAGGCACCGCCGTGGTCACCCATGCCTCTAAACCGGCGCTAGCGTTGTGCGCAATATTTACGTTGGAAACATGCCGGAGCGGCCGGCGGTGAATCCCTCTCTCTCCCGGTGTCGGCCTTCAGGCACCCGATATTTCCAAGGTAACAATCATTGCCGCGTCGCTCGCTGCCTTTCCCAGTGATTTGACGCATAAGGCGGGGGACTTGCGGGCAAAGCGGTGGCACTTGCGGAGGACTTGCGGTGGCACTTAAACCGCGTCAAACACTACAAATACAGGGGTCGGAGGACTTGGAGGACTTAGATTCCTACCCTATGCAAGTTTTTGAAGTAGTAATGTTAACAGTATGTAAATATTACTTATCGCGCTAACGCGCCGCTCACATGGGGCCGTGTGTATGGGGGAGGGTAGGATTCGAAGATTCCTCCAAGTCCTCCGCCCTTTGATTTCATTGGGCTTTTGTACTTCTAAGTGCCACCGCAAGTCCTCCGCAAGTCCTCCGCAAGTCCCCCGCCTTATGCGTCATGGGTTCCTTGGCCATGGATTCTGCGCCGACACCCCGAGCAAGCGCGCTCGTCCATGGTCAGACGCCAACCCAAACCCGGCCCGGCGTTCTACGTATCGAGTCCTGACTCGATCTCCGGCCCACGGGCAGCGTCCGCCGCCGCATTGGGTAGGCCTCGCCCACGCTTCCCGTTCTATCGGTAGCCGCCACCGGAAAACGCACGGCGATTCTTCTTTCAGGTCAACACCATGTCCACGGCCTTTGTGGCTGGCCCCGGAGATCGTCCGGACCCGGTGTCAGCTCGAAGGCCGGCTCGGCAACGTTCCGCCGGCACTGCCACGGCCGAACATAGGCGTTCCACATATCAAAATCTTGGTCATCGACCACGATCCGAACACGTCGCACAATTATTGCCGATCGGCCCAATTCCGCGGGGACCGATCAGGACTGTGAAGAAAATTCACACCACGGATTGAGTCTCAAAAATATGATTTCATTGACTATTTGACTACTGTGAATATAATTCACACCATGGATCGAGCACGTATACTGAACACTTGAGCAGCACTCCAACCTTGTCACTTTGCGACAAGTTGTCAGGCCCGAGGTTCCGCTCGCTACCGCTCCTTCTCCAAAATCGGCAACCCCTCGGCGAGCGCCATCCGAATGATATCGGTGCGGCTAAGGCGCAAGCCCGGCCGCGACATCTTGTCGATGAGAGCATTCAGACGGGTAATCACCTCATTCTCAAGCCTGACCGCGGTTTGCAGCGAGCCGCCGACCTCTTTGGACGTCTTCGTTTCCTTCTTGCTCATGCTGCCGCCCTTTCATGGGTGGGTTCGTTCGCACGCAGAATATTCGCGATCGATGTGAGCATGAACGACTTTCCCGCCCTCGAAACCAGACCAAGGCGATCGCACTCCGTCGTCACCGCTCGCAAGGAAAGGCCACTCGCACGCAAGCTGCGGATCCTCTCGATTGTACTTTGCTCGTTCGCGTCCTCGGTCAGGTGGATACCGTCGGACGCTAGCGCGTATCCAAACGGGATCTGGCCAATTCTCTCGCCTCTCGCGCGCTTCACGCCGAGGGCCGCTTTCGTCCGGGACTTGATGACTCCTCGTTCATAGGCCGCGAACACATCAACAATCCCGCGCATAAGCTGGCCTTCCGGCCCGGTGCCATCGCTAGCGCCGTCCGCGGTCGTGAGAACGGCACCGGCCCTCTGGGCAGCCTGTTCAACCATGGCGGCGATCACGGTGTCCCTTGCGATGCGGTCGCGCTTCGCGGCCACCAACAAGCCCGCGTTGTTCTCTCGAAGGGCCGCTAAGGCAGCCAGCAAACCGGGCCGCTTCTCGGCTGGCGCTCCGCCGCTGATACCATGATCTTCGAACACCGCCACCACGCGAACCCCGCGTGACTGCGCCCAGCGTTCGATCGCGGCTCGCTGTGCCTCTGGGCCCAAGCTCTGTTCGTCCGTGGAAACCCGAACATAGCCGACGGCCACCTTGGGATCGCCTGGTTGAATTCGCTTTGCCATGATCCTATTGTGTACCTTTGTTATAGTTTGTCAATCAATGATGCTTGTTGTTCTGTACAAAAGCCGGGCGGTGTTTGTACAGACGACCGCAAAGCCGGGCGCGGCAGTGTCACCCTGAGGGGCAAGGTGGTGACGTGGGCGGCTCGCAACGGGAATACGCATCCACCACCGCACGGGGGCACAGTTCGCCACGTCGTCCGCTTCGCCTGACACCCCACTGACACCGCGGGCCCGTCGGACGTCTACACCACCGCCCAAATCCGCGCTGCCCCCGCTCGCCTTCACGCCGTGTCACCAACGTACTACCAATACGTAGGCCTCGCGCCCAAGCCCGTGCGAGCCGCGCGGGTGGTGTCGGCTTAGGTGGGTAGACAGACACGCGTGCCGGACGCCATGCACCCACATGTGAGGGGGTAGGGGGGGGGCGCCCTCGTTTATGTGATAACGCACCCCGGTGGCCTTGCTTACCCCACGGACTTAATTTTTTTCAGAAAATCCGGCAGGGAACCGAGATAGCGCCTTGCGCAATTATCTTGGAAAAATTCGCGCTCCTGGAAAATGGGCCAGCGCCAGGACCCGCAACCTAGGTCCGGGCCGTGGCCTTGAGTTGGGAAGGCACCGCGGCCCGCGAGCGGTGACGGCGGTGACCTCAAGTGGTGCCGCGCCTCGAGCGCGGTGCGGCCGCGGCTGGTGCGCCTCGGATTGGGCGTGAGTCCCGGCGTGGCAGTTGAACGGCGCCCGTGTCGGCGAGGAAACCTGTTTGCCCGTGTGGACCTGTGCCTAGGCTTTGTGGCTCGGATGCGACAGCCAGTGGTTGAATCTTTCCACGCTCAACCGCGCGGTTCCTTCTGCGAGAAACTGCTGTGCTGTCAGCCGCGTGTTGCGGACCTCCGCAGGATTGAGAAAGCGCGCAAACATGCGTCCGATGGTTTCCCCGCACTCGTCCGGGCCCACCACGATGTCGACCTTTGTGGCCTTGCTCTTGGACAATACGAAGGACCTCACAACCGGATCCGAAGCCGGGAACGAGTATCCAATCACAACAAGTCTCTGGGCATCTTCAAGCGCTTCCTTGGCCTTCTCCCAAACCGCTTCTGAATCGGAGTCACGCATCCGCGTCATCTTCCCCGGCCCGGGGGTCGCGATTGTCGAAATGTCCTTCTTGTCTCTGATATCTTCGTAGAGGCTAATGGGAACGGTACCATGAAGCTTCATGGGTTTCAGAGCCTTGTTCGCCCGTTTTAGCAAGAGCTCGACCACTCGGTCGTAGTTGAAGCTGATTATCGAATCAAGACCGGAAAGGGTATCTGCCCAGAGACGATACGGTTCCCAAGCCTCTGGAAGCTTATCCATGTGTTCAACGCGATCAACATAGTGGGAGGTCGCCGCTGCAACAAACTGCAACGACTCCTTCCACAAGTCCTCTATTTTGTCCGCAACTTCATTCCCGAGGGATTCCATCAGGGCTCCTCGCTATTTGGAATGGATTGAATTGGGAAATGCACAGGGAAGTCTGAAGTCCAGTTTTGACAGCAGCAGATAAATCACAGTCTTCATTTTGCGCGCGGAGCGAAAGCCACGCGCCCGCGCCTTGGCCGCCTGGATGAGGCTGTTGAGTCCTTCCAAGAGACCATTCGTCAGGCCTGACATGAACCATCTCATCACGCCTGCCTGGTGCGCCTTGAGGGTCTTGGCGACCCTGATGACGGGTTCCAATCGGCTATGGGTGGCCCAGAAATACCAGCGCTGAAACCACGCCTCCGCTTCATCCGCACTCAGGCTATACAACTCCTGTAGCATGAGCTTGATGTGGTAGGCCCGCGCAGTGGCCAATTTGGAGGAGCGCAAGACCGCGAAGGGCTCCCTGTTCTCGGATTTGATGTTGGCCTCGTTCCTCAGCCAGTCGTGGCGCGTGCCCTTCAACTCCGGAGAGGACTTCTGCTCCTGCCTTCGCACCTCATCGATTGCGTCGTTCATGAGCTGGATGACATGGAACCTGTCGAAGGTGAGGTGCGCCGCCGGAAACGTCTCCAAGATGCCCTTGATGAATGCCTGCGACATGTCGAGACTGAAGTCCGTCACCTTCTTCACGTCTCCACCGTGAGAGAGCAGATCGTCCTTGAAACAAGCCACCGTGCCGTGATCTTTCCCCTCCGTGACGAACAAGACTTTCGCCGCTACCATGTCGGCAAAGACCGTGACATAGACGTGGTTCTTCTGCCGCGAAGTCTCGTCGACGCCAACCTCGGCGACCTGGCTGTAGTCGGCTCGCTCACGGGCCTCGTCCACGTAGTGTTCCAGGATGCGCCCACAGGAGCGTGTCATGCTCGCCGACGATGCGACCGACCGCCGCCACCGTGAGGCCGTTGCGTGCCAGTTCC
>CAWGPW010000039.1:0-123534 GCA_963824555.1 uncultured delta proteobacterium
CCATCGGCTTGAAGCGGCATCTCTGCCGGATCTGCGGAACACGGGCTGAGAATTTGCTCACGCCGTTTTCCTTGCCGGCATCGGAGGCACAGGCCTTTTGCCGTACTCGGCAAGCCCCAGGCGATAATGCCAGTAGTGCCACGAGCGAGCATCCAACTGCCCCGCCTCGGCGCCTCGCAAGACTTCGCGCAGATAGCCCTTGCCGGCCACCTTGGTGAGTTCGTTCGGATCGTCCAGGTCCCAAGATTCATCACTTGCGCCGCAACGCGATCGGGAAACTGCATCGCCTCTTGAGGGGTCTTCCACCAAACGTAGGTGGAAGCAAGTCTCCACAGGCAGGCCAGCGTCTCCGGGGGATAGCTGCGGGACGGCGCTCGGCGTTGCTGCCCGGACGGGTTCCGAGGTTGCTTCTGGGGCATCCATGGCGCGTGCTCCCTGTCCTACTTTATCAAGCTTATAGACGGCGCCCGCTTGCCAATCCCGCCCGCCGGGTCTACCTTACTTGTATGCATCGATGTCGCTAACGCCGTCCTGGTGAGAGCTCCGATGCAGACGTGCGCCTCGAATTGCGCGCGCATTTCCCGCTTGAAAGCTCCACCTATCCCCAAGAATCCATCTAAAACCATGCCTGGGCAACAGGCCCCGGAAAAGGAGATCATCATGGCGCGCATTGCCGCGAATGTAACTGAACTCATTGGCCACACTCCCCTGGTGCGGCTCAACCGCGTGGCCGCCGGGTCTGCCCGCAACCGTCGTCGCCAAGCTCGAAAGCCAGAACCCGCTGTCCAGCGTGAAAGACCGCATCGGCTTTGCCATGATCGATGCCGCTGAAGAAGGCGGGCAAGATCACGCCGGGCAAGACCGTTCTCATCGAGCCCACCAGCGGCAATACCGGCATCGCGCTGGCATTCGTAGCTGCCGTCAAGGGCTACAAGATCATTCTCACCATGCCTGAGACCATGAGCCTCGAGCGCCGCGTCACGCTGCTCGCCTTCGGCGCGGAGATCGTGCTCACTCCCGGCCCCAACGGCATGAAGGGCGCCATCGCCAAGGCCAACGAGATCCTCGCCAATACCCCCAACGGTTACATCCTGCAGCAGTTCGACAACCCCGCCAACCCAGCGATCCATCTAGCCACCACCGGCCCCGAAATCTGGGACGACACCGAAGGCAAGGTCGACATTCCTCATCTCCGGCGTGGGCACCGGCGGCACCATCACCGGCGTCGCGAACTACATCAAGCCGAAGAAGCCCTCGTTCAAAGCCATCGCCGTTGAACCCACGGATAGCCCGGTTCTCTCCGGCGGCAAGCCCGGACCGCACAAGATCCAAGGCATCGGCGCAGGCTTTGTGCCCAGCATCCTCGACACCAAGCTCATCGACGAAGTTGTCCAGGTCACCAACGATGAATCTGTCGAAATGGCCCGCCGGCTGCCGAACGAAGAAGGACTGTTCGTCGGCATCAGTTCCGGAGCGGCCGTAGCTGCGGCGCTCAAGGTCGCAGCGCGCCCTGAGAACGCGGGCAAGCTGATTGTGGTCGTGCTGCCCAGACTTCGGCGAGCGCTACCTCTCCAGCGTCCTCTTTGAGCCGCTGCGTCAGCAGGCGCTGGCGCTGCAGCCAGAAGCCATTGCCGTCACTGCGTAATTCCGCGGTAGCGCCGGCGGGGTCTGCAGCGTTCCGCCGGCGCCACCTGATCATGTGCCATTCACCCTTCTTCAGTTGTCAGAGAATCTTGTTCTTCCGGTCCTCTTGTTTGCCATGCCATGTTCGCCCGCATCCGCGAAGACATCAACTCCGTCCTGGAGCGCGACCCCGCTGCGCGCTCCTCGCTTGAGGTGTTGCTCTGCTATCCCGGCCTCTGGGCCGTCTGGATTCACCGCGTCGCCAATCGGCTGTGGAACGCGAAGCTGCGCCTGCCCGCGCGCGTCCTTTCGCAGATCGCCCGCTTCTTCACCGGCGTCGATATTCATCCCGGCGCACGCTGGGCCGCCGGCTGTTCATCGACCACGCCACCGGCGTCGTCATCGGCGAAACAGCAATTGTCGGCAACGACGTGACCATGTACCAGGGCGTCACGCTCGGCGGCACCGGCAAGGGACACGGCAAGCGCCACCCCACCGTCTGCGATCGGCGTCTTCATCGGCAACAACGCCAACGTCCTGGGCAACATTACTGTCGGCGAGAACTCGCGCGTCGGCGCAGGCTCCGTGGTGCTCTCCGACGTGCCGCCCAACTCAACCGTCGTTGGCGTGCCCGCGCACATCATCTATCGCAACGGCGAGCGCGTGCTCATCACCGATCCTCACGACGTCAAGGATCCGCTCTCCGACGCGCTGATCGCTCTCGCCGCGCGCGTCGAAGAGCTGGAAGAGCGCCTCGGCGCCGAGCCCTGCCCGCCCGAGCCGTTCGCCGCCGAAGAGGCCGAGCGCAGCGCCTACCGCGACGAGCTCGAACGCCTGCGCGCCTACGTCTCCATGGGCGAAGGAATCTGAACCCTCCGCCCACGGTCAACATTCTCCAGGCTCAATGCACGTCCACAGAGCGGTTTCCTTCATACTCCATGATGTGGAAGTAAGCTTCCCACCCGCTCCACGACGCCGGCGCCGGCAGTTTCGCCAGCGGATCCTTCAAATGGTTCGCGTAGTCCTGTACCAGTTCGCGCGTGCGATAGACGCCCGTCAGCCAGTCGCCGCGATACCAGTTCTTCCACTTGCCGTACTCCGCCGCCGTCATCGACTGCTCGAACGCGTCCAGTGCATGCAGAGCCGCGGCTGCTTCCGTCTCCGCCTTCGCGTGCTGCCCGGCATCGTCGTCCTCCAGTGCACTGCGCTACCTCGCAGCAGCGCGCGATTGCTCTCGCGGTTGATCGTGATCATGGTCAGCACCTCAGCCTGGTAATATTCGCGTCGCGCCGGATCGACCAGCTTCTCCGCCTCCACGGCATGATTCCACACCGCATCCCAGCGCGGCTGCGCTTCTTCGCAGTCCTTGATGTCGCGCTCGAGGATCGCGCTCTCGAATCTCCGCGTCGGGCGCAGGCATCAGGCGTGGCATCTGTCCACTTCGGCGACTGGCTCGGCACGGCAGTCACCTGGTGCTTCGCTCAGCGTGTCCAGAATCAGCCGCCGAATCTCGGAGTGATAGTGCTGGTCGCCGTCGACCCGTGGAATCTTGCTGAAGTTCACCGGCGGCGGCGGAGCATTTCCGGCCGAGGTGAGCCGCGGCAGGCCCGAACGGCGCGCGCAGCGAGGGCGCCGCAAAATATTCCTTGTAGACCTTCGTCCAGCGCATCGGCGGATTTGGCGCCGAACTCCTCCGTCGCCCACTTCGCTGGTAGATAGGCGCCGTCCGCGTCCGTCGTCTCCTTCGGCACTCCGCCCCAGCCAACTTCCATCAGCGCGCGCGTCGTCATCGCCACCGGCCGCATGTCGCTGGTGTTCACCAGAAGATACGACGTCGCGCCGGCCTTGATGTACCGTCCCAGTTCTGACTGGATCACGCGAAACCGGAACCATCTCCGAAAGCTGATTGGCCTGGCCGTTCATCATGGCGACATGGAAGTACGTGCCCTGTCCCGCGGCAACCTTGCCGCCGTCCTGCATGTCGCCGTAGCCGGTATCGGCCCACACCAGCGTCACTTCCGGCGGAATCTTCAGGTAGCCCTCCTCCATCAGGCGCGCGCCCTCCTGCCACAGATCGGTGACAAACTGCGCGTTGGGATATTTCGCGCGCACAATCTTGATCTGGTCGGCGATGGCGTCGCTCATGCGCTTGCCCAGCAGCGGATCGTTGTTCGCGCACGCTGGGATCGAGCGACGCATAGCTCGAGTCCGACAGCCCGCGCAACCCCACGCTCCACAGAATCTCTTCGCCCGGCTTGTACGCTGCCACCGCATTGGTCCACGCCCGCTCCAGGATCTCCGGATGCGTCGAGAAATTGTAGGGAACATCCTTCGGCCAGCGCGCCACGTTCACGCCCAGCGGAATGGCATGATGCTGATTCACGATCAGCCCGCGCTCTGAGGCCGCCTGCACCTGCGCGTCATCGGGAAAGATCCACGTCCCCGGCACAATCATGTTGCCCTTCAGCCGCAGGATGGTCTCGAAAATGTTGTCCCACACCTTCAGCGAAATTCCGGTGTGCTCGCCCTTGGCCGCGGGAATCCATCCCGCTCAGCAGGTCTTCGTCGTTGGTAAAGAAGCCGCGATACTTGAAGACCGGGCTGGGATAGATGTGCGCGAAATCCTGCCGGCAGCGTGATCGACGTCCGCTTCTCCGGCTGCTTGTCGGTCCACAGATACATCGGGTCGACGCCCAGATACTTCTGCGGAAAACTCGTAGATCGCAAAGATGGTGCCGCGCATGTCCGCGCCGGTCAGGCACACCACGCGCTGATGCGTCGCTCGGCCCCGGCCTCCGCAACGGAAAATGCAAAGGCCTCCGTGTCCGTTGCGGTGGCGCACTTGATCCCCTGGAGGCAGATTGGGGTTCTGGCAATCAGAATCGCCACCGGACCCGCCTCGTCCAGGCTGCTCGACCAGCTTGGGAGCCTGGCCGAAGACTTTGGTGAAGTCGCTCAGCAAATCCTTGCGTCGCCCGGCGCACCGGCGCTGACTCCTGCGCGCTCTCCACAATCGTAACGGAGGCGTTGATCGTGATCTTTGGCGCCTGCGTCTGCGACGAACCATTCACAGTAAAGAGCAGGACAACAAGTGCCGCACCTGGACGCAGCAATTGGCAAAGGGGTTCCTCGGGCGCCTTCCAACAATTGCGGGCAACATGCATTCTCCTCTCGTGAATCAAATAGCGAATCGACATGAACAACGCCGCAAGCATCTGCGCTTACAGGGGAATACAGCATGACAATCGAAGAACGTGCTCTTTCGATCAGCGTCACTTAGCGCGGCGATTTGTTCGCGTCACGAATTATACTCAACACCATCCCGTCCTGTCGCTGCAGTGAGTACCGGAGGGAGCAGGGGCATGCATGAATGCCCCTGCTCCCTCCGCAAAACAAGAGCCTGCGCGAGGTTCCCGCTCTGATTGCCCTCATCGCGGTGCTACAGTGGTTTCGTCCTCACTTCTTGCCGGAGTCCCTCTCATTGCCGGTTTTTCGCGCGCTGCTTTTGCTGTTCTCGCTCTTCCCGTGGCTGCACCTGCCGCTGCCCGCGTGCAGGCCGCGCCGGTTCCCGCGGAGATGCGCTCGACCGCCTTCACCGTCAAGGTGGATGGCCAGCCGGTCGACGTGGCCCACGCCGCCGCCAGCTATGAATTCGTGAGCTTCGACATCACCGGCCCCGTCGACGGTCGAGATTACCGCCGCCGAGCCGGCTTCTGGGACAGGGCGTGGACATTCAGCCCTGGCGGCTGGGCCTGCGGCCCGTTCGGCAAGGCAGACCATCCGCTTCCGGCTGGCCGGGCCGGCCAAGCTCTCCATCTCGCGGCCCGGCGACTTTCTCAACCACGCCGCCATGCTGTTTCTCTTTGCCGGCACGCCGCCTCCGCCGCTGCCGCGCGATCCCAAAATTCACGCCTATCAGCCGGGCGTGTATCACGAGAGCCTGAACCCCAAGAGCGGCGACACCATCTACCTCGCTCCCGGCGCCTATCATCTTCGGCAGCCTGAATCTGTGGCAATGTGCAGAACGTGAAGGTCCTGGGCCGCGGAACCATTGTCTACGACGGCCCGCAGGACCCGAACACCGACGAAGGCTGGATGCAGAAGCCGGACTGGCACTGCATCGGCGCGCTCGAAGCGCGCAACGTGGAGATCGACGGCCTCACCTGCATCGTCCGCTCGCGCACCTGGTCGATCCAGATGAAGGATTCCACCGGATTCACGTTCGACGATCTGCGCGTGATCGGCGGCAATCCCGGCAACGCCAACCAGGACGGCATGGACTGGCTCGGCGGCGGCGACGCCGTGGTGCGCAACGCCTTCATCCGCGCCTCCGACGACGTGTTTGCCATGCAGGGCAACTGGGACGGCTACACCGAGGCCGACCTGGTGCGTCCCGGCCACGATGTGCAGAACATCCTGATCGAGAACAGCGAGCTCTCGACCAGCATCTCCAACATCGTGCGCGCCGGCGTGGCCGCAAAAGATCTTCAACTCGCACAACTTCACGCTGCGCAACTCCGACATTCTGCACGCCGGCATCGGCGCCTGCGGACAGACCTTCGGCCTGCTCGGCTTCTGGGGCGCGAACGGCGCCAGCGGCGACCACACCGAACTACACCTTCGAGAATCTGTTCCTCGACAACTGGTACTCGCTGGTGCAGATGGAGCAGGAGCAGCCCGGCGCTGCAGGGATTTCACCTTCCGCAACATCTGGGCGCTGGACCAGCCGCCGCTGGCCGCTTCCTCCATGACCGGCGACGTCGCGGGCGTGACTTTCGACAACGTGAAGTACGGGCAGGCGCGCGCGACCGGCAATGCCGATTTGCCGCTGAATGTGATCGACGGCGCGCAGCAGCCGCAGTTTCGTCACGGCGCACAAGCCGGACGCTGCGTTCACCGTCGATCCGCCGGTCTTTGCGCCGCGGCAGAAGGTCGAGCTTCACGGCAAAGGCCGTCGCCGGGAGCGCGCTACACCTGGCTCTTCGGCGACGGGACCGCAGGCCACGGCCGCCAGGTGCAGCCATCGCTTTCCCGACGCCGAAGGCACCGAGCTCGACGGAGGGCAACGGCGCGGGCCGCTTCCGCGTTCTGCTTCACGTGGAGGACAAAGCCGGCCAGCAGGACTGGGCCGCGCAGGGCGTGGTGGTCGTCGCCAAGTGGCACGACGCGCTGCAATCCTGCCGGTCCAACGGCGCCCGGCCTCGACTGGAAGATCTATCCCGGCACCTGGACCGAGCTGCCCGACCTGACGCAAGCAGCAGGCGGTCTTCATCGGGCGAGTCGCCCAATCTGCAGTGCCGACGCGCAGGGCTTCACGCGCTACGCCGCCGCATGGGACGGATTCATCGATATTCCCGCCGACGGCGGCTACACGTTTCACCTGATCGACCGCGACGGCGCGCGGCTGGTGATCGACGGCGTGGAAGTGGCGAAGACCGGCCCGCCGTTTGCGCAGGTCTGCGGCTCGCCGGGCAACGCGATGCGCTACGATCGCGGCTCGCTGGGCCTGCGCGCGGGCAAGCACACATTTCATGTGGAAGGGCTGCACACCGATGAGCCAGGGCGCGCCGCGGCTGCTGTGGGAAGGGCCCGGCGCTGCCGCTCGACCGATGTGCCGCCGGCGGCGCTTCAGCCATCCGCGGCAGAGGATGTGCGTGACGTCGGATAGGCGGCAACTGGCCTTGCTCGTACCTGCCGCGGTCGCGATCGCTACTTCGGCAGCTGCGTCACATCCCAGCCGCCGCCCAGGGCGCGGACCAGGCCCACGCTGGCCACAAACTGCCGCGTCTGCAAGGTCGATGGCGGTGCGCTGGTTCTGGAGCAGCGTCGGTCTCGGCCGTCAGCACTTCAAGGTAGCTGGTGACGCCGCCTTTGTAGCGCTGGTTCGAGAGATCGAAGGAGTGCTGCGCCGAGGCAACCGCCTTCTGCTCCACGCCCGACTCCTGCTCCAGAATGCGCAGGCCGGAGAGCTGGTCTTCCACATCTTCGAAGGCCAGAAGAACGGTGTTGCGGTAGCCGGCGGCCTGCGCCTCGTAGTTGTGGCGCGCCTGGTCGGTGAGCGCGTGGCGCTGGCCGGCGTCGAACAGCAGTTCCGCGGCCTGCGCGCCCAGCGACCACAGCGCGCTCGGCCCCTGAATCCATGTGCCCGCGATTGGCGCTCTCAAAGCCGCCCGCCGCCGCCCAGGCTGATGGTGGGATAGAACGCGCTGACGGCGATGCCGATCTGCGCATTGGCGGCGGCGGCGCGGCGCTCGGCCGCGGCAATGTCGGGCCGGCGCTCCAGCAGTTGCGAAGGCACGCCCAGCGGGCACCTTGGGCAGCTGCGAGATCGAGCGGCGAAGGCGGAATGCTGAAGCTGGAGAGGTCGTAGTTGGCGATGGTGCCGATGGCGTGCTCGATACTGCGCGCGCGCCACGCCGATATCCACAAGCTGCGCGCGCACGGTTTCAAGCTGCGTGCGCGCCTGCGCCACATCCGCTTCCGTGGCCACGCCGCCGGCCAGCCGCCGCTGGGTCAGGTCGAGCTGGTGTTCCAGGTCGGCGACCGTGGCTGTCAGCAGCTTCGTCTGCGCATCCAGCCCGCGCAGCTGAAAGTAGTCGGTGGCCATCTCGGCATGCAGGCTCAGGTCCACGTTGGCCATATCCGCGGCACTGGCCTGCGCGTTGTCGCGCGCCTGCCTCCACGCTGCGGCGGATGCGGCCCCAGAAGTCCGGCTCCCAGCTTGCCTGCTCCGCCAATCACGAAGTCGTTGTAGCTGGTGTCGGCCGCTTGGCGAGCCAGCGGCCGGTTGCGCCGAGACTCGGTCGCGGCTCGCCGAGACGTCTGCCGGAGAGCGTGGGAAAGAGATTGGCGCGCGCCGCGCTCACCTGGTCGCGCGCGGCAAGATAGGTCTCCAGCGCCTGGCGCAGACTCTGGATTGTTCGTCGGCGATGCGGTCTTCAAGCTGATTGAGCTGCGGGTCCTGGTAGATCTCCCACCATTTGCCGCGCAGCATGCCGTCAGAAGGCTGGCCGGCTGCCAGCGCCTCCGGCGGGATTGGGCGGCGGACACAACCGCCGAGCGCGCCGGTTTCCTTGTAGGCAGCGGGCGCCTGGTAGCCGGGCCGAGTGTAGTTGGGGCCCACCGGCTTGCAGCCGGCGAGCAGCACTAGCCGAGCCGGCGAGCATGGCCGCGAACGGCGCGGCCGCATGCCGCGCAATCCGTGACGCGAGATTCGCTGCCCGGACACCCGCATCGCTACTTGCCTCCCGCATCGGCGGCGTCTGCCGGGGTTGACGACCGTCACCTTTTCGCCGTCGATCAGCGAGTCGGGCGGATCCTGGATCACCTCGATCCGCCGCGCTGAGGCCGCTCACAATCTGCACGGTCGCGCCATCGTCCTCGCCGATCGATCGACCGGAACCAGGTGCGCGACAGTGCCGTCCTGCTGTCGACCACCGTGCCCAGCTGCATGCCTTCCCTGCGGAAGATCAGCGCGGCGACGGGCACGATAAACGTCGGCACCGCCGGCGGCGTCTTGAAGTGGACCTGGGCCAGCGAACCCGGCATCAGTTCGCCCGTCGCGGTTGTCCACGTCGATCTCGACCAGCAGGGTGCGGCTGGCCGGATCGATGGCGTCGGCGGTCCGCACCAGCGTGCCCTGAAAGATCTTGCCGGGGTGCTCGGGAAAGGTCAGGTCAACTTCATCCCGCGCTTCACGCTCTGCGAGTAGACCTGCGGCACGTTGGTGTAAACGCGCAGCGTCTGCAGCGCCTGCATGTGGAACAGCTCCTTGCCCGCGCCCTGGTCGATCAACTGGCCGGTGTCGACGTTGCGCGCGGTCACCACGCCGTCGAACGGCGCATAGACCTTCTCGAACGACTGCAGCTCGCTGCAGCCGCTGCACATTGGCCTGCGCCGAGTGGACAGCGGCGGCGGTGGCCGCGGCCTGGTTCACAAAGGTATCGGTATCCTGCTGCGAAACGGCGTTCGACTTGACCAGGCCCGTGTAGCGCTCGGCCTGGATGCGTGCGTTGTTGGCGTTGGCCTGCGCGGTCGCCAGGTCGGCCTCGGCCTGCGCCAGTTGCTGATCCAGTTCCGGCGTGGCGATCTCGGCCAGCAGCGCGCCCTTCTTCACCCGCGCGCCGATGTCGAAGTACCAGTGCGTCAGGTAGCCGGCGGTGCGCGCGTAGATGGGCGAGTCGGTATAGGCGGTCACGTTGCCCGGCAGCACAAAGCTGTCCACGGCGCCCCGGCTTGGCGCGGCGGCCAGTCACCGTGGGCGCGGCCAGCTCCTGTGTGCGCTCGGCCAGCACCGTGTCGGCGTGCCTGCGGCGCAAGAATGCCGAAGACGGCCAGAACCAGCAGCCACAACAAGCAGCACAGTCACGACCAGCAAGGGCCGTGCGCGGCGAGATCGGCTTCTGCTCCGGCGCCGCAGTCCCGTCGCCGTGCTGCCTGATTGCGGGTTCGGTGATTGGATGCGTTGCTCATAAAAAGTTACTCCGAAATCTCGTCGAATTCGTCGAAAGTCGCTGGCCGCGCCGGCGCCGTGCGCCAGTTTGCGGTGGCGCTCAATGCGGCCATGAATCAGTGAGAAGAATGCGGGCACAAAGAAGAGCGTGGCCACCGTGGCCAGCAGCAGCCCGCCGATCACCGCGCGGCCCAGCGGCGCGTTCTGCTCGCCGCCGTCGCCCAGGCCCAGCGCCATCGGCACCATGCCGATGATCATGGCCAGCGCCGTCATCAGCACCGGGCGCAGGCGCACAAAGCCGGCGTTCAGCGCCGCCTTGCGCGCATCGCCCACCAGAATCTCCAACTGCTCGCGCGCAAAGCTCACCACCAGAATCGAGTTGGCCGTGGCCACGCCCATGCACATGATGGCGCCGGTCAGCGCCGGCACGCTCAGCCGCGTGTTGGTCAGAAACAGAAACCAGACAATGCCCGCCAGCGCCGCCGGCAGCGCCGAGATAATCAGAAACGGATCGAGCCAGGACTGAAAGTTGACCACGATCAGCAGGTAGACCAGCAGAATCGAAAACGCCAGCCCCGTCAGCAGGCCGATGTAGGACTTGCTTCATCGTCTCGCTCTGCCCGCGCAGGATGAAGTGCGAGCCGCGCGGCAGATCCTTCTCGTGCTCGGCCACGATCTTCTCCATCGCGCGCGTCACGGTGCCCAGATCGGTTCCCTCCACGTTGGCGTAGATGTCGATCACCGGCTGCACGTCGTAGTGGCTCACCGTGCCCAGCTCGGTGCCCGGAACGATGCTGGCCAGGTTGCCCAGCACTCTGACCGGCTGCAGGCGTTCCGGGCGCTCCGGTGGACGGCGCGCCTGCGCCGGCTGCCCGGCGGCGCGTTAACGCGCTGTGCTGCCGCAGCCGCGTTGAACAGGCAGGCTCTCGCAGCGCGGCCAGCGAGTCCAGTCTGTACTGCGGCGCCTGGATGGCGACGTTGTAGGTGACGCCGTTTCTGCGGATCGAGATAGAAACTGGGGCTGGTCTGGAAGCTGCCGCTCAGCGCGACCAGCAGGCTCTGCGCCACGTTCTGCTGCGTCAGTCCGATCTCCTCGGCGCGCGTGCGGTCCACGTTCACCGTCAAGTTGGGATAGTTGAACGGCTGCTGAATGCGCGCATCGGCGGCGCCGGGAACATAGCGCACCTCGTTCAGCATCCGCTCCGCCAGCGCCCGGTTGCCGTAGAGGTTCGGGCCAACGATCTGGATATCGATCGGCGCCGCGAGGCCGAAGTTCAGAATCTGCGTCACGATGTCCACCGGCAGCATGTAGAACGTGACGCCGGGATAATCGCGCGCCAGCACCTCGCGCAGCTTGCTCCACATAGGCCGCGGTCGGATGATGATCGCGGCTCAACTGCACCTGGATATCCGCATCCGCCGGGCCGACCGGCGCCGAGGTCGAATAGGAGAGGTTCAGCGCCGAGTAGGGCAGGCCGATGTTGTCGAGGATGGTGACCACTTCGTTGGCCGGAATCTGCTGGCGGATGGTCGCGTCGATGTGGTCGCACAGAGCGGCCGTCTCTTCAATGCGCGTGCCGGTGTGGGCGCGCACGTGAATCTTGAACTGCCCGGAATCCACCGCCGGGAAAAAGTCCTGGCCCAGCCACGGAGCAAGCAGCCCGACCGAGGCCACCGCGAAGACGCAGAAACAGAATCAGGAACACGCCGGCGTGGTCGACGCACAGCGTCAGCAGCGCGCAGATAGCCGCGGCGAAACTTCTCAAAGCCGGACTCGAAGGCCAGCTGAAAGCGGATGAACGGATTGCGGCTGGCGCGCTTCCGTGCGGTCTCGGCGTCGTCGTGCTCCTGCAGCAGGTACTTGGCCATGGTCGGCACCAGCGTTCGCGAGAGCAGGTAGCTGGCCAGCATGGCGAAGACCACCGCCTCGGCCATGGGCACAAACAGGTAGCGCGCCACGCCGCTCAGAAAGAACATGGGCACAAACACAATGCAGATCGACAGCGTCGAAACCAGCGCCGGCACGGCAATCTGCGCCGAGCCGTCCAGAATCGACTGCTCCAGCTCCTTGCCTGCCTCCAGATTGCGGTTGATGTTCTCGATGGCCACCGTGGCGTCGTCCACCAGGATGCCGACCGCCAGCGCCATGCCGCCCAGCGTCATGATGTTGATGGTCTCGTGCAGCGCGTAGAGCACGATCAGCGAGCACAGGATCGACAGCGGAATCGAGACCGCAATGATGATGGTCGAGCGCCAGCTGCCCAGAAAGACCAGGATCATGATCGCCGTCAGGCAGGCGGCGACGATGGCTTCGCGCACCACGCCGTCGATCGGCGCTGCGCACAAAGATCGACTGGTCGGAGAGCGGCGCTGATCTTCAAGCTGCGGCGGCAGTTGGCCCTTGACTGTCTTCAAGCCTTTCGCGCACGCCCTTGATGATGTCCAGCGTGGAGGCCGAGCCGGTCTTCATCACGTTCATCAGGATGGCGCGCTGGCCGTCCACGCGCACAATGTTGGTCTGCGGCGGATTGCCGTCGCGCACATGCGCCACGTCGCGGACGTAGACCACCGCGCCGTTCACCGCCTTGATGGGCAGGTTGTTCAGCTCGTTGACCACCGATGGGCGCGGAGTTGGTCTCCACCTGCGTACTCGAAGCGGTCGATCTTCATGGTGCCGGAGGGCGCAATCAGGTTCTGCGCGGCGATGGCGTTGACCACGTCGACCGGCGAAAGCCCCTTGGCCTGCAGCGCCGCCAGGTCCAGGTCCACCATGAATCTGGCGCTGCTTGCCGCCATAGGGGAACGGCGTCTGCGCGCCCTCGATCGTCGCCAGTTGGGTGCGGATGGTGTTCGTGCGCCAGGTCGTTCAACTGCTGCTCGTTCAGCCCCTGCCCGGAGAGGCCCAGCTGCAGCACGGGCACGCTGGAGGCGTTGTACTGGATGATGAACGGCGGCATGCGTGCCCGGCGGCAGCTGAGCGCAGCTGCACCTGGCTGATCGCCGTCACCTCGGCCACCGCGCTGCCGATGTCCACGTGCGGCTGGAAGAAGATCTTGATGATGCCGACGCCGTTCAGCGACTGCGACTCGATGTGCTCGATGTCGTTGACCGTCGTGGTCATGCCGCGCTCGCTGTTGGAGACGATGCGGTTGGCCATCTGCTCGCGCGGAGAGGCCCGTGATACTTCCACACCACCGTCACCACCGGAATATCGATATTCGGAAAGATATCCGTCGGCATCGAGAGGATGCTGAAGACGCCAAGGATCAGAATCAAAAGCGCAAAGACGACGAAGGTATAAGGCCGCCGCAGCGCAAGCCGGACAATCCACATAGAGCTGCTACTCGCTCCCGAGCCGGGCTGGTCGTGATTGCTGTCTACTCCGTAACCGGATTGCCGCTGGCCAGACAGCGAAGAACGACTGGCCGGCAGCGCCTCTGGTCCGATTGTCGACCGGCTCACAGGATTCCCGGGCCCGACGGCATCGCCGCCAGGCCCGATCCAACTTACAGTTGAAACTACTATCGTAGTCGAAGAAGGCGCTCTGCGCGCCGACGCCGCGTAAAAGACCGAGTCCCACTGTTCAAGGACGGTCTTGAGGCTCGGAAAGATGCATGCTCGAATGCGCATCGTTCCAGGATGCTGAGTCAACTGCGCAGCCGGAGCTGCGATCTCCGCATTGACAGCTGCCGCTCCCGCAGCCTGCCGTCATGATCCCGTCAGAAGCCGCTCGATCGCGGGAGCCAGCGTCTCCGGCTTCTTCGCGGGACCGTAGCGGGCCACCACCTTGCCCTTCCTGTCGACCAGGAACTTGGTGAAGTTCCAGCGGATCGCTCCGGAACCGAAGATGCCCAAGAATCCCGGGCTTCTCCTTCTTGAGAAAGCGATAGAGAGGATGAGCGTTGGGCCGTTCACCTCGATCTTGGCGAAGAGCGGAAAGGTCACGCCATAATTTCTTCTCGCAAAAGGCGCCAATCTCCGCCTCCGTCCCGGTTCCTGGCCGCCAAACTGGTTGCAGGGAAAGCCCAGCACCTCAAAGCCGCGGTCTCGATAGGTGCGATAGAGCGCCTCAAGCCCGCGTATTGCGGCGTGAAGCCGCACTGGCTGGCCGTATTGACGATCAGCAGCACCTGGCCGCGGAAGTGGTCCAGGCTGAGTGGCTCGCCGTCCAGATGCGGCAGAACGCAGAGCTGGAGCAGGCAGAGCGGGTCAGCAGCGGGGCGGAGAACTCATACACGGTCTTCAAAGCTCTGACTCCTGCGACGAAATCCTCCGCCGTCGAAGGGTGCCCTGTGCGGCTTGCCCGCGTCTAAAAGGGATGCTGCCAGTATGAAGCGGGGATGCAAGAGGCGCCCAACCCAGTTCGTTCCGGTAGACTGGGTGATGGGTAGTAGCTTGTCTGGGTCCCCGGCGACAGGTCATCGATGCCGGGGTGAAGGCAAGGCCCGGCCCATGTCCGCGAGGGCCAAACGCGGCGGGGAAATTCCGGGAAAGACACGATTTCCGAGCCGACGGGCGCCCGGCAGTTTGGGCGGGGCCACCGCGGTCAAATATAATCAATCTTTCCTTGAGGCAGGACCAGATTTTTCAGCAATGAGGGTGTGCATATTCTTCCCGTGAAGCCGATTTTTGGACCGCACCAGCACTTGTGCTCGCCGCAGGGCTCCAGCCCGGTGAAGATCAAGCACACTTCCATCTCCCGTACCGCGCGGATTCAAAGCCCTGCTTCGAGTCTGCCCGCGCTCGTTCTCGCTCTTGGCCGCGTCCTGCTCGTGCTCGCACTGGCCGTCTGCGCCGGCACGGCCTTGGCCCAGGATCGCAGACACGATCGAGCAGATTCGCGTCATCGGCAACCGGCGCATCCCCAAGGAGACCATCCTGGCCCGCCTGTTTACCCACGTCGGCGACACCTACGATCCGATCTCGATCGAGCGCGACTTCAACTCGCTTTGGAACACCGGCTACTTCGACAATCTGCGCATCGAGCGCGAAGACACGGAAAAGGGCATCATCCTCGACATCTTTGTCCGTGAGAAGCCGAATATCCGCGAGATCAACTACAAGGGCCTGAGCTCCGTCTCCAGTCTCCGACGTGCTGGACCGCTTCAAGAAGGAGAAGGTCGGCCTGTCGGTCGAGAGCCAGTACGACCCAGCCAAGATCAAGCGCGCCGAGACCGTGCATCAAGGAGCTGCTGGCCGAGCACGGCCACCAGTTCGCCACCATCAAGACCGAGGTCAAGACGATTCCGCCGGCCTCGGTGCAGGTGAACTTCAACATCAAGGAAGGCCCGGTGGTGAAGGTGGGCAAGATCAAGTTCGCCGGCAACGAGCACATCAGCGCGCTGGTGCTGCGCCGCTCGATGAAGAACCTGAAGCCCATCGGCATTCCCTACTCGATCATCTTCGAGGATCTGTTTCCCGCAGACCTTCGACGCCTCCAAGCTCGAGGAAGACACCGAGCGCGTGCGCCAGGCCTATCGCGACAAGGGCTATGCCAACGCCGCGGTCGAGCAGCCCAAGACGCAGATTCGCGACGAGGGCGGCCTGAACTGGTTCACCTTCCGCCCCAACAAGGGCAAGCGCATCGACATCCTGATGCCCATTGAAGAGGGCGGCCGCTACCGGCTGGGCAGCATCACCTTCACCGGCAACAAGGCGGTCACCAACGTCAAGGCCCTGCGCGCCACCTTCCCCATCAAGGACGGCGACTGGTTCAACGCCACCGCTGATCGGCAAGGGCCTGGAGAACCTGAAGAAGGCCTACGGGCAGCTGGGCTACATCAACTTCGGCGCCATTCCCAAGCCGACCTACGACGACCAGAAGAAGACCGTCTCGATGGACATCGACATCGACGAAGGCAAGCCCTTCTACGTCTCGCGCATCGAGTTCCAGGGCAACACCATCACCCGCGACCGCGTCATCCGCCGCGAACTGATGCTCGATGAAGGCTCGGTCTACAACTCCCAGCTGTGGGAGTACAGCCTGCTGCGCCTCAACCAGCTGGAGTACTTCGAGCCGCTCAAGGTCGACCAGGACTCCGAAGCCCACCAGGATCCCGGACAACGGCACCGTCGAGCTGCTGCTCAAGGTGAAGGAAAAGGGCAAGAACTCGATCGGCATGAACGGCGGCGTCAGCGGCCTGTCGGGCGCATTCCTCGGCGTCAACTACCAGACCAACAACTTCCTCGGCCTGGGCGAAACGCTCAGCCTGCAGGCGCAACCTGGGCAACGTCAGCCGCCAGTTCACCTTCGGCTTCACGCAGCCCTACATCCAGCAACCGGCCCATTCAAGCTCGGCTTCCAGATCTTACAACAACAAGCAGGACTACAACGCCGCCAAGAACTACCAGGCCACCACCGGCGTCGTCAGCCAACCTGACCGCGGCGGAGCAGTCGCTGACGCAGAACTACAACCAGGCTGCCGACGGGCTTGAACTTCTCCGTCAGCTATCCGCTCAAGCGGCACGCCTTCCAGCGCGTCGGCTTCACCTATTCGCTGGAGCAAGTCGATCGATCACCGCCTTCAGCACCGCCTCGCAGACCTTCTTCCAGACCATCAGCTTCCGGTCCGGCATTCAGGGCTCCAATGCGCTGGCCGGCATCATCAACAGCCAGGTCTCGTTCACCTACTCCTACAACACCATCAACAATCCGGTGCGCCCGCGCACCGGCAAGGAATACACGGCGGCCTTCCAGGCGGCGGGCATCTGGGGCAACGTGCGCTACATCTCGCCGCTGGTGGCCTACAAGCGCTTCATCCCCATGCACTACCTGATCCCGTCGGACAACGGCCGCAACGTGCTCGGCATTCGCGCGCAGTTGGGTTACGTGCAGGGCTTCGGCGGCGACGTGGCGCCGCCCAACAACCGCTTCTACGCCGGCGGCGAAGACGAGCTGCGCGGCTTCGACGTTCGCGGCGCCACGCCGTACGGCTACGTGCCCAGCCGGGTCAACTTCCAGCTCACCAATCCTGACGGCAGCTGCGTTCCGCGCGATCCCACCAATCCGCAGGACAACCAGTGCATCCAGGTGCCGCTGCCGGTCTACGGCGTGGCCTCCATCGGCGGCGACACCAACCTGACCACCAACGTCGAGTACCGCATTCCCGATCGTCGGCCCGTTGATGTTCTCGTTCTTCGACGACTTTGGCATCGACGTGGCCATCAATCACGGCCAGTTGAAGCAGAGCCCCGAGGGCTTTGCCTCGCTGACCGCGCCGCTCTACGGCTGCCCGGTCTACAACAACGGCTCCTGCCAGGGCGGCATTCCGGGCTCGAAGGTCGGATTCCAGCAGAACATCCGGCCCATCTCCGGCACCAACTTTGTGCCGCGCATGTCGCTGGGCGGCGAGCTGTCGGTCATCATGCCCATCATCAACGCGCCCTTCCGCCTCTACTACGCCTACAACCCGCTGCGCCTCTACGAGACGCCCTACTGCAACGACGTGCATCTCGGCGGCAAGCAGGGAAGCTGCTCGGCGCGAGCTGATTACCCGCGCCATGTTCCCGCCGGGCGGCGCAGGCGACTACACCTACAACGAAGCGATCCAGGCCTACGGCGCGCGCTACCTGTTCCGCGAGCCGCGCAAGACCTTCCGCCTGACCGTCTCGACCACTTTCTAACCGCAATCATCCAGAGTCGCCAGTTGACTCAAGGGCCGCTCACAAGGAGCGGCCCTTTGGTTCTTTGCGGATCGCAATCCCTGCTGGCTCGGCCGAGCTTGGCCGCAGGCCGGAGTTCTGGCTGCGGTGAAACCACTGGCAAATTCTCAGATGCGGTCACTTCTCACGCGTTTGACGCTCCCACCCCGGCCTCCTATAATCCATCTAGTTCCTGCTGACGTCTCCATTCGCGTCTTTTCCTGTCTCTGCGCCATCCGGCGCAGAGTTCCCGAAAAAGCCGGGGTCCCAAGCGACAGGTTTTCGTCGTCGGGATGGGAAGAGAGACCGTGAGGTTGCTCAGGAGGCACAGGCTCTGCATTCGCGCCTCAGCGCGGACAGCCACACAGGAATTCCGAAGGAGCTTTTGAATCAAATGAAGCGTTCGCTTGCACTCATTCTCACGCTGGCCTCTGGCTTTGCCCTGAGCGCCGCAGCCCAAACTCCGGCCGCTCCTGCCGCAGCGCGCCGGCCCCGCCAAGATCGCCGTCATCGCCTTTCAGGTGGCCGTGGCCCAAACCAACGAAGGCCAGCGCAACTTCGCCGACCTGCAGAAGAAGTACGACCCCAAGCGTCAGCAGCTCAAGGCCCTGAGCGACGAGATCGATACCCTGACCAAGCAGTTGCAGGCCAGGGCGCCAAGCTGACGCCGGCCGAGCAGCAGAGCAAGGCCACCGCGATCGACAACAAGAAGAAGCAGCTGGATCGCGATGGCCAGGACGCTCAGAACGACTTCCAGCAGGAGATGCAGGATGTCTACAACACCCTGGCCTCCAAGGTCTATGACGTGATGCAGGCCTATGCCGAGCAGCACGGCTACACGCTGGTGCTGGATGTTTCGCAGCAGCAGTCATCCGGTGCTCTATGCGTCCACGGCCACCAACATCACCAAGGCGATCATCGACGCCTACAACCTGAAGTCGGGCATTCCTGCTCCGCCGGCCGAGCCGCTGCCGGTGGTTTAGATGCGCCCAAGCCAACGCCCCGGCCCACCGCCCCCAAGCCACCGGCAGCCCACTAGAGGCATCGGGACCGGCAAGCAGCTCGAATCACGCACAAAAGCCCCGCTCAGTCGGGGCTTTTGTGCTGCGATCGAAACAGCTTTTCATAATGCCCAAAAAACGTTGCTCCAGGCGACAAATAAATACTCTCCGCTCACGCGCTTCTCTGTGGAAAAAATTGTGGATTACTTTCGGAAAGCGGGCGTCGAAAATCCGATTTCTCCTGTTGCCAATCGCTCTCCATTCTGATAGACGAAGCAAGTCCTTATTTATCAATTAGAAACTATCGCTCAGGCCATCTAGTGCAGGCGTAGATCCAGCTGCTCGGCCTCAAACCTCACAGATTCAGAGGTTTCCACAATTCCAGATGAATGGAAGGTGACTAAAGTATCCAGTCGAGTCAACAGGAAATGCCTATTTCTGCTGGTCTTCGCCCACGCGCAGCACCGCCAGGAACGCCTCCTGGGGGATGTCGACCTTGCCGATCCGCTTCATGCGCTTCTTGCCTTCCTTCTGCTTTTCCAGCAACTTGCGCTTGCGGCTGATGTCGCCGCCGTAGCACTTGGCCAGCACGTTCTTGCGCAGCGGGCTCACCGTCTCGCGGGCGATGATCTTGGCGCCGATGGCCGCCTGAATGGCCACCTCGAACTGCTGGCGCGGAATCAGCTCGCGCATCTTCGACACCAGCGCCCGCCCGCGCTCGTAGGCAAAGTCGCGGTGGACGATGATCGAAAGCGCATCCACCGGCTCGCCGGAGACCAGGATGTCGAGCTTCACCATCGGCGACTCCCACTCGCCGGCCAGCTGATAATCCAGCGACGCATAGCCGCGCGAGATGGACTTGAGCCGGTCGTAGAAGTCGAGCACGATCTCGTTCAGCGGCAGCTCGTAGGTCAGCATCACGCGCGTCGGCGTCACGTACTCAAAGTTGATCTGCTTGCCGCGCTTCTCTTCCACCAGCTTGAAGATGCCGCCCACATACTCTTCGTTGGTCAGAATCTTGGCGGTGATCACCGGCTCGCGGATGGCGTCGATGTTGGTGCGGCTCGGGCCAGCGCGAGGGATTGTCCACCTCGATCACGCTGCCGTCGGTCATCGTGATGTGGTAGCGCACGCCGGGCGCGGTGGTGATCAGGTCCAGCTCGTACTCGCGCTCCAGCCGCTCCTGGATGATCTCCATGTGCAGCAGGCCCAGAAACCCGCAGCGGAAGCCGAAGCCCAGCGCCACCGAGCTCTCCGGCTCGAAGAAGAACGACGAGTCGTTGAGCCGCAGCTTTTCCAGCGCGTCGCGCAGCAGCGTGTGCTCGTGCGAGTCCACGGTGTAGAGGCCGGAGAAGACCATCGGCTTGATGTCTTCAAAGCCGGGCAGCTGCGCCGCGGCGGGCCGCGCGTCGTCGGTCACCGTGTCGCCGATCTTGGTGTCGCCCACGTTCTTGATGGTGGCCGCAAAGAAGCCCACCTCGCCCGCAAGCAAGCTCGCCGATCTCGACCGGCTTGGGCATCAGCACGCCCATCGACTCCACTTCAAACGACTTTGCCGTTCGACATGAGCCGGATGCGCTGGCCCTTGCGCATGGTTCCCTGCATCACGCGCACCAGCACGATCACGCCGCGATAGGCGTCGAACCACGAGTCGAAGATCAGCGCCTGCAGCGGCGCATCGGGGTCGCCCGTGGGCGGCGGCAGCCGGTGCACAATGGCTTCCAGCACCTCGTCCACGCCCTGGCCGGTCTTGGCGCTCACCGGAATCGCGTCGGTGGCATCCAGTCCCACGGCCTTCTCGATGGCCTCCTGCGTGCGCAGAATGTCGGCCGAGGGCAGATCGATCTTGTTGATGACGGGAATAATTTCAAGGCCGTGATTGATGGCCAGATAGGCGTTGGCCAGCGTCTGCGCCTCCACGCCCTGGCTGGCGTCCACCACCAGCAGCGCGCCCTCGCACGAGGCCAGCGAGCGCGAAACCTCGTAGCTGAAGTCCACGTGCCCCGGCGTATCGATCAGGTTGAGCTGGTAGGTGTTGCCGTCGTGCGCCTTGTACATCATGCGCACGGCATGGGCCTTGATGGTGATGCCGCGCTCGCGTTCCAGATCCATGTCGTCCAGGATCTGCGCCTGCATCTCGCGCCCGGTCACCGAGCCGGTAAATTCCAGCAGACGGTCGCTCAGCGTCGACTTGCCGTGGTCGATGTGGGCGATGATGGCGAAGTTGCGAAGGAAGCGGGCGTCCATGGGGGCCTTGCAAATGGAGGCAAATACGCCGTTCCTGCGCGTCCGCCGCAGCGGACCTCCATGGCATAGCTTATCATCGGCATAGTGCCTTTCGTTCGCCTTACAGTCGCCGGGGTGGTTGCGTCGTTTCACGCGCATCAAGTTGAGTCGGTCTTACGCGCTGCGCCGTGCTTCTCTTGCTCACCCTGTTTCGTGTCGGGCTGCGATCCTTCGCAGCCACAAGGCCGCTCCGCCGCCGTCACCGCAGGCCACCGCCCCGCCGTGCAGCGCCGTGCCCGCAGAGCCCCAGTCGCCGCCGCCCCGCCTCCGCCCCCACCGCCGAGCAGCAGCGCGTCCGCCGTGCTCATTCAGCAGGTGAGGCAGCCTACGCCCGCGGCGACGCCGACTATCGCAAGGGCAATGCTGCCCGAGGCCAAGGTCGAATTCGATCGCGCCGTCGACCTGATGCTCTCCAGCGGCATCGACATCAAGAGCAACCCGCAGTTGCAGGACGAATTCGACCGCATCGTGGACCAGGTGAACGCGCTGGAGATGGAGGCGCTGAAGCAGGGCAACGGCTTTGTGCCCAAGGTGGAGCCCACCCCCGCCGACGTGGCCAGCGACGTCACCTTCGCCGGTCGATCCCAACCTCGTGGCCAAGGCCGGCCGAACTGGCCACCACCAAGTCCGACTTGCCGCTGGTGGTCAACGACTACGTGGCCGGCTTCATCAACTTCTTCGCCAACTCGCAAGCGCGGCCACAACACGCTGCTGCACTCCTTTCAGCGCTCCGGCCGCTACAAGGCAATGATCCAGCGCGTCATGGCCGAAGAAGGCGTGCCGCAGGATCTGATCTATCTGGCCGTCGCCGAGTCCGGCTTTCAACCCCAGCGCCATCAACCGCAGGTCGCAGCGCCGGCGGCATGTGGCAGTTCATGCCCCGACGGCAACTATGGCCTCACCCGCAACGCATACGTGGACGAGCGCTTCGATCCCGAAAAATCCACGCGCGCCTACGCCCGCTACATGAAGTTTCTCTACGACCAGCTCGGCGACTGGTACCTGGCCATGGCCGCCTACGACTAGGGCGCCGGCAACATGCAGCGCGCCGTCGCAGAAGACCGGCTACGCCGACTTCTGGGAGCTCTACAAGCGCAACGAACTGCCCGGCGAAACCCGGAACTACGTTCCGGAAATTCTCGCCGCCATCATCATCGCCAACAATCCCAAGCAGTATGGCTTCGACGACGTCACGCTCGATCCGCCCGTGCTCACCGACACCGTCACCATCAACTACTCCGTCGATCTGCGCCTGGTCTCGGACCTGGTCGGCGCGCCGGTCGATGAGATTGAGGCGCTCAATCCCAGCCTGCTGCGCATGGACACGCCGCCCGACACATCGTTCGACCTGCATCTGCCCGCCGGCACAGCCACGCTCTTCAACGAGCGCATCGCCCTCATCCCCGAAGACAAGCGCAACTCCTGGCGCTACCACGCCGTCGCGGCCGGCGACACGCTGGCCTCCGTGGCGCGGGAGTATCGCGTCGAGCCCGTCGGCGCTGGCCACAGCCAATCAACTGCACGCGAGCGACAGCCTCGAGGGCGTCGCGGCGCTGGTCGTTCCGGTTCCTCCGTCGCTTGCGCCCTCTGCGCACACGCGGCTCTACACCGTGCGCAGGGGCGATACGCTGGTCACCATCGCCGACCGATTCGGCGTCTCGCTCAACCAATTGCGCCGCTGGAACAGAGATGACCGGCATCAGGGTTGAACCCGGCCGCCGCCTGCACGTAGCCGAGCCCGTCGTTGCGCCGCGCACTTCAAGCGCACCATCGGCGCAGATCGCTCCGCTGCGACCGCAAAATCGAAATCGACAGGACGCATTCAGCCGCGCACTCCAAAATCCGCGGGCACACACAAGAGCACCGCGCACAAGTCCGCCGCAAGCCACTCAAACTGCCGCAAAGCCGCGCGCAAAGACGAAAGTCCTCTCGCACAAGTAAAATGCCTGTGCAAAAGAATCGGGACCTCGATTACGTACTTGTGTTTTACGGGTGTCTGCGTGCAAGCTATAACTACAATGATTTTCGCGAGCGGAACTGAATTTTCCGTTGCGTGAAAGCTCAATAAATCGAGTGCAGCGGCGAGCCGCTGGAGGCAATGGGATGGAAGATGTGGTCAGGATGTATGCGATGAGCGACGGCGATCCCACTGGAGAGCCGAAAGAGCTGGATCCCGATCAGGTCGAAGACTTCGCCGATGAGGATGAGGAAGAAGTCGAGACCGCCAGCATTCTTACCTCTTCAGATGACGATGAGGTAGCAGCGGAAGAGACCGTCATCATCGTTGCGGAGCCGCTGCGTAGCCAAGCCGGCCGCGAAGAAGGCCCCTGCAAAGAAGGCTGCCAAGAAGGCTCCTGCGAAGAAGGCTGCCAAGAAGGCGCAAGAAAGCTGCCAAGAAGGCCCGCCAAGAAGGCTGCCAAGAAGGCTCCTGCAAAGAAGGCAGCAAAGAAAAAGATTGTGGCCAAAAAGGCCGCGAAGAAATCCGCCGCAAAGAAGAGCAACGCTGGCGCCAAGGGCGGAAAGGCCAAGGCCAAGAAGGCCGTGGCCACAAAGCGCGCCGGCAAAACCACTAAACGAGGTAAAAAGTTGGCCGTTAAGAAAGCAGCAAAGAAGGCAGCGAAGAAGGCAGTCGCCAAGAAAGCTCCGGCGAAGAAGGCAGTTGCCAAGAAGGCTCCTGCGAAGAAAGCAGCCAAGAAGGCTCCGCAAAGAAGGCAGCCAAGAAGGCAGCCAAGAAGTAGTACAGGCAACGTGCAATTCAAGGCAAGCAAAAGAGCCCGGCTCATGGCCGGGCTTTTCTGCGTCTGAACGATGTGAAGCCGTGCTCTACTCTGCGGACTTGATCGAGTTTCCCTTGTCGGCAGCACGGCAAGCACTTCCGACGCGCTCTCCGCCGGATTCACCTTCGTCCACACCTTCACGATCTTGCCCTTGGGATTGATCAGGAACGTGTTGCGGTTGGCCATGCTGACGCCGCTGTAAGCCGCCCAGCGAACCGTATGCGCTCACCACCTTGTGATCCGTATCCGACAAGCAGCCGGAAGGTCAGGCTGTCCTTGGTGCAGAACTGCTTGATGGCTGTCGCGTCGAGTCCACGCTCACGCCCAGAATCACCGCATGCTTGGCCTCGAACTGCGGCAGGCTGTCCTGAAACTTGTGCGCCTCGATCGTGCAGCCGGTGGTCATGTCCCTGGGATAGAAGTAGAGAACCACCCACTTGCCGTGAAAGCTCTTCAGCGAGATCGGGCGAGCCGTCCTGCGATGGAAGGGTAAAGGTGGGTGCGGCCTGCCCAACGGTGGGCATGGCCGGCGCGGCATCATCGGCCGCAATGGCCGGAAGGGTTGCAACCGCAGCCAAAAGGGCCGCGGACAAGGCGAAGAGCAATTGGCTTTCTCACGAAAGACCTCCTGTGGATATTGGAATTAGGGACAGACGAACATGACCTCGAAGCGCGAAGGGAAAGCTTGCGCTGCATCTCAGTATCAGCGCGGAGCCGCCACAATGGCAATTCCGGCCTGGCTGGCGCGCTCGAGCAGCGAGTCGCGGTCGAATAAAAGCGTACGCCCGGCCTCGATGGAAAGGCAACTGGCGCCGGCGCGAATCATCGTCTCCACGGTCGCCATGCCGATCACCGGCACGTCGAAGCGCATGTCCTGGTTGGGCTTGGCCACCTTCACCACCGTCAGCCGGCGGTCGAGCGTTGAGGCGTCCCCGCCGAGCGACTCCATCAGCCGCCCGGCGCGCTCAATGGTCGCGTCCGTGCCCTCCATGGCTTCCACCGCCACGCAGGCCTGCGCCGCCACCACCACCGTCTGCCCAATGTCGAAGCCGGCCACCGCCCGCGCCACTCCCAGCCCGTACTCGATGTTCTTGCATTCGTCCTGGTCCGGCGCGCGCTCGGTCAGCACGCCCTCCTGCGCCAGCAGCGGCTCCAGAAACGGCGTGGAGCTGATCAGCTCGATGCCCTCGTCGCCCAGCACCTTGGCCACCGCGCCCAGCAGCATGTCGGTGTTCCGCGAGCGCAGATTCAGCAGCAGCTTGGCCAGCCGCCAGTCGGGCCGGATGCTGGAAAAAATCTGCTTGTGCTTCACCTGGCCCGGCCATCACGGCCTTCTGCACGCCTTCTTTCTGGAAGGTCTCGATCAGCCGCGACAGCTCGCCCAGCGAGAGCCAGTGGACGGTAATGCCCGCATCCGCAGCCGCGCGCTGATCGATCTCCGGCGTCGGTCTCTTCGCGGATGGCCGCCACAACCACAGGCAGCCCCTGCGCCCGCGCCGCATCCAGCAGCAGAAACGGAAACCGCCCATTGCCGGCAATGAGGCCGAGTTTCATGGCTACTTGATCACCCCGCGCTGGCTGCGCTCGATGAAACGCGACCAGCATCGCCACATCTTCGCCTTCCAGCTCCCGCAGCTTCTCCAGCGCCTGCGTGGTGTTCATCTTCGACACCAGCAGCAGCCGGAAGGCCTTCTGCAGCGTCTTGATCCGCTCCGGGCTGAAGCCCCGCCGCTCCAGGCCGATGTTGTTGATGCCGAAGGCCTTGTTCTCGCGCCGCGACGAGGTCTTGCGAAAACGGCAGCACGTCCTGGGTCACAATCGTGCCGCCGCCGACAAACGCGTACTTGCCCACAATGCAGTGCTGGTGCACCGGGCAGAACGCGCCCAGCGTCACATAGTCCTCAATGATCACGTGCCCGGCCAGCGTGGCCGCATTGGCCAGGATGCAGTGGCTGCCCACATGGCTGTCGTGGCCGATGTGCGCGCAGGTCATCAGCAGGCAGTTCGAACCGAGCCGCGTAACGCCGCCGCCGCCCACCGTGCCGCGGCTGATGGTCACGCTCTCGCGAATGGTGTTGTCGTCGCCAAGGATCGGTCTCGGTGGGCTCGCCGCCGATACTTCAGATCCTGCGGCGGCACGCCGATCGAAGCAGAAGGGATAGAAGATGTTGCGCGCGCCGATCCGGGTGCGGCCGTCGAGCACCACGTGCGAAATCAGCGTGCAGTCCTCGCCCAGAACCACTTCAGGGCCGATGGTGCAGAACGGGCCCACCGTGCAGGAAGCCGGAACCACGGCTCCCGGAGCAACGACGGCGCTGGGATGAATGCTCACTCTGTCTCCGCTTCGTCGGCCGGCGCTTCGTTCCTGGGCGCGCTGCTCGCGTTCCCGCGGCACAACCTGGCAGGTGAGCGTGGCCTGGCAGGCCAGCTTGCCGTCCACATAGGCGTGGCCCTCGATGCGGCCCGCGCGGGTGCGGAACGAGAGCACGTCCACCTCGATGCGCAACTGGTCGCCGGGCGTCACCGGGCGGCGGAACTTGGCGCGCTCGATGCCGGTAAACACCACCAGCTTTTTCTCGCGGTCGGGCATCTCGGCCATCATGATGATGCCGCCGGCCTGGGCCATGGCTTCCACCACCAGCACGCCGGGCATGATGGGATAGCCGGGAAAGTGCCCCTGGAAGAACGGCTCGTTGATGGTGACATTCTTGATGGCTACCAGCCGCTTTTGCGGCTCGAACTCGACGATCCTGTCGATCAGCAGAAACGGGTAGCGGTGGGGCAGAAAACCCAGGATCTCCTGGATGTCGAACTTCATTCTCTGGCTCCAGAGAGCGGGCAGGCAGGATGCTTTGCGCTCGTCTGGATTATAAACAAGCGGCTCGCCCGCCGGTGAGGCTCGCCGCATCCGCTTCTACTTCTTGATGCGCCGCTCCGCTGCGTCCACGCTCCAGAAATCCGCCGGCAAGTCCTGGTTAAAGCTCACCTTGGTGATGTAGTACTGCCGGTACCATCTCGTCGTTTTTGAAGCGCGAAATGGAATAGCGGCGTCGGGAAGCCATCCACCGTGTCGGTAGTTGTCGTACTCCTCGGCGTCGGTGTTCTTGTCCTTGTAAACCGGGTCGCGCCACTGGAAGACGCGCCGCAGCGGCAGGTGGGTCTGCGCGTCCATCAGGATCGTGACGGCCTCATTCTGCGCCGAGATCAGCGTTACCTGCTCGGCCAGGTGCCGCTCCGCCAGGTGCTTGCCCTCGTAAACCAGAATCGTCTTCGGATCCTTCAGCCACACCTTCACAGCGGTTTCGATCGAGTGGTCGCGGCGGCGCAGAAAGTCGTCCAGCATCTCCTTGTCCATCGGCTTCTTGCCGCGGTAAGTCACTTCCCAGCCCTCGCTGCCCTACGTAAAACTCCACCACGTCGCGGTGCTTGGTTAGCTCAATGCGGTCGTGGTCGGGCCATTGGTGGATACTCCCAAGTACTCGGTCGTGCCGGTGTCGGGAACGCCGTGGTAAAAGGCGGCGATATGCCCCTCCCGCACCTGGTTCTTCATGTTCAGCCAGGCCTGGCCACCCAGCGCCTGCACCATGGCGTCCAGCGCGTTGCGCGCCTGCTGCGCATTCTTTGCCGCGTCGTCGTCGCCTGTTTGGGTCCGCGGAGCCAGCGGCCAAACCAGCATCAGAGCCGCCACCGCCGCACCAAAAAACTCTGGTGATCTGCATCCGTGCCTCTTAGCGAAACTTCGAACAATTAATGTTTTGAAAGGGCACGACTTCAGTCGTGCCGAAAGTGCCAAAAAATGACCATGGGGCGGCGCAACGTCGGCAAGCGGCGGCGCCACCGCCGGCGCCGGCGGCGGCAAGCCCGACGGCGGCGGCAGCGGCGGCGTGACCGGGGGAACCGGCGGCAGCACCGACGTGACAGTGACCATCACGCCCGGCACCGTGTGGAACGACACCCAAGGCAAGGTCATCCAGGCCCACGGCGAGGGCATGATCAAGGTGGGCGACACCTACTATTGGCTCGGCGAGGACAAGACCAACGGTTCGTCGTTCCAGAACGTCAGTTGCTATTCGTCGACCGACTTGAAGAATTGGACCTTCGTCAACAATGCGCTGACCCTGCAGGCGAGCGGGGATCTCGGGCCCAATCGCGTCATCGAGCGTCCGCACGTGATCTACAACGCGTCGACCTCGCAATACGTCATGTACATGCACGTCGACAACTCGAGCTACACCGATCGCAAGGCCGGGGTAGCCACCTGCGCCAGCGTTTGCGGTTCCTACACCTATCGCGGCAGCTCCAAACCCTTGGGACACGATAGCCTGGACGACACATTGTTTCAGGACGGAACCACGGGCTACTTCCTGAGCGAGGATCGCACCAACACCAAGCTGCAGATCTACCAGCTCGCCGACGACTACCTCACGGTGTCGTCCCTGATCGCCACCGTGCCTCAGTATGAATCACCGGCCGTGGCCAAGATCGGCGGTACCTTCTTTCTCTTCGGCTCGCACCTGACCGGTTGGTCGACCAATGACAACCAATACAGTACCGCGACCTCCATGGCCGGGCCTTGGGGAACCTGGCGCAGCTTCGCCCCGTCCGGAACCAACACGTGCAATTCACAAACCACTTTCATCGTCCCCATCACGGGCCGCAGCGCAACGACCTACGTGTTCCTCGGCGATCGATGGAATTCCAACAACCTGGCAGACTCGCGCTACATCTGGCAGCCGCTGACGATCACCGGCACCACCGTTTCGATGACTTGTGCTACCAGCTGGAGCCTCGACGTCTCCGCCGGGACCTGGAGCCCGTGACGATTCTTCTCGGCGGCCGAGGTTACGGTTTCCCAACGGCCCGACGGCGGCTGCAACTCAAAGGCTCGTGGTCCGATGGCGACGGAACACGCCCGCCGCCGGGTCGTACGTCTCGGCGCTGGCGAGCACGCGCTGCCAAGGCCGAGCTAGCGCACGTAACCGGTGCCGAGAAGGCTCGTGTCCTGCGCGCTTGCAGGGCGGCCGGCATTTAGCTGTAATCTGACGGAATACAGAAGCGAGGGAGCGTTATGAAGAAAGCCAGAAAAGCGAAGGACGGGAAGCTCACGAGATTCGCCTGCGGACTCCTATTTTTCGGCCTGGTCGCCGAGGCATGCGGCGGAAGCACCCTGCGCGTAAAAAGTGAAGACGCAGCTCAAGG
Organism: uncultured delta proteobacterium; assembly: GCA_963824555.1. Taxonomy (GTDB): domain Bacteria; phylum Myxococcota_A; class Polyangia; order Fen-1088; family Fen-1088; genus Fen-1118. The sequence goes on from CAWGPW010000039.1 coordinate 28,980, forward strand.
AGCGGGCGGGTTGATGTCCGGCGCCGGCGGAGCAGCCACCGGAGGCACAGGAGGGACGTCGCTATCGGCGGTAACGATCGTCTTGGACGCAAGCCTTGTCAGCAAAGACGACCACTGGATCCCTGGCGACGGTCGTGACGTCAGTACCGAGGCCGGCGTGCTCGAGTGCGCATGCGGCTCCGACAACACGGCCACCTGTGACGAAGGCGATCTGGACGCCTATTTTGCAGGCCTTAGGGGGCGTACGATTGGTACGCAGTGCATTCTCTGGCAGGGCAATACATTTCCGGATGGCGGCCCGGCCAATCTCGAAATCTGGGGTTCTGTCGTCTTCGATAGCGATGGCCGGGCTCTCGACGGCAGTGGGCTTGCGGAAGCAGGGCCACCGCCTGCCATCCCGGCGCTGGCCGACTACCGTTGGCCTTGCTTTGCCGGGCAGATGGTTTCGTATGTCTGTTTGATTGGCTACGAGTAGCCAATTCTGGGTCGCGGAGTCACCTACATGCCTCTTTCGCCCGAGCACTACCTATACCCAGGTCCGGCAGGGTTCTCCGACACTCCCAAAAACCATTCGAAATGCCTAGGGTCATGGTCCGGCTCGTCGATTGACGACCTCCGCATGCGCCGGAATCGCCACCGTCAGCCAGAAAGAGACTCCATCACACGTCCTGAGGACAATTTCTTACCACGAAACCGCGCCCCCTTGCCTGCGAGCTCTCCGTGCGCGGCTTGCGGCTCTCGTTTCGCCTCCCGGCGGCACCACACGGGATATTTCGGCGTGCTGTCGTCGCAGAGCCGCCACCGTAGCCAGTGCGTGCCAGTCCCCGTGTCCGGGACGGAGCCAAACCGGCAACTTGCGCCAGGGCTGCAGTGTTCCTCTTGGGTAGGCTCGCTGGCACGCGGCGCCGTCTGCGGGCTGGTGCATGTCCACTCTGCCGGCGGCTGGTTGGCGCTCGTGGCCTCCGCAAATGGAAATAGGACTTCCGAAGAATGTGTTACCTTCTTCTTCTTTCCGGACTACCTGTTTAGAATCTGCGTTTTCGGAAGCTCCGCCGAACCAGACGACAATTTCTTGTGAACCCTAGTACGACCCCGAACATTGCCCCATCCTCACCAACAGATCAACGATCTGCATTCATCGCCCCAGTCGACCGGAGATTCCGCAATGAAAATAAGATCCCCCATCTTGGTGTCCATCGCCGCACCCTCTCTTGCCACCATTCTTGTTGCCTGTGCGAAGTACTCTGCCGACGAGACTGTTGACAGCGGCAGCAACTCCTGCTTGACGCCTGTGGACAATGACGACACGGTCCCCTCTTTTGACGGGATCCCCTTTCCCTGCGACGTACTAAGCCAGGGAGGCACGACGTGCGTTACGGCACACAGCACGGTTCGGGTTGTTGTCTCCGGCTACGAGGGTCCCCTGTACCAGCTCTGCAAAGGCGGCTCGTCGCCTGGCCCAAGCTCCTGCACGGGAACGACCCAGGACATCGAGGCCATCGACGGCTACGCTGATGTCTCAACGCATAACAACTTCTGCGGCGGGGACCCCTGCTTCATCACGAAAATCTACGACCAGTCAGGAAATGGGAATGACCTCGAGCCCTCGCCCAAGGGTGGTGCCAAGAGCACTCCCGACAACCCTGCGAAGGCCAACGCCCTCCCGGTCAAGGTCAATGGCCACAACGCCTACGGTGTCCTCGTCAAGCCTGGCACGGGCTACCGCACTGGCTGCAATGACTGCAACATCAAGCAGGGGAAAGGGATGGCTCTCGGCGATGATCCCCAGAGCATGTACATGGTCACCAGCATGAGCGACTTGGTCGATAATTGCTGCTTCGACTACGGCAACGCCGAAACGAGCAGCAACGACGATGGGAACGGTACCATGGAGGCGATCTACTTTGGCGCCGGCGTTGTATGGGGTACCGGCTATGGTGGAAAGCCGGGCCCGTGGGTCATGGGCGATCTGGAAAACGGCGTCTTCGCAGGGTGGGAAAATGGGCAAAACAAGCTCATTTCGACCAACAAGCCGCTCACGTTCGACTTCGTCACGGCCATCGTTGTCGGTGACACGAAGGAGAAGAATTGCGGCAAGGGGCGCTTCATGCTTTACGGTGCCGACGCGACCGGGGCCGATGCGACATTTGGGAAGTTGATGACCATGTACGATGGCATTCGACCCGAGAAACCGGGCTACGTCCCCATGCAGAAGCAGGGCTCGCTGATACTCGGGACCGGCGGCGACAGCAGCAGCGGCGGCGGTGGACGTTTCTACGAGGGCGCCACCGCGACCGGCCCCTCGATCTCGAAGAAGACGGCGAACTTTCTCCATGCCGCCATCGTGGCTTCGAAGTACGAAACGCCCTAACACGTCGATCTTGTGGACGGTTCGGCCCTCGGGCGAAGGGGCTAATGGCAACTCCAAGCACGCCGCTGATTCACCCATCCTATTGTCTTGTTCCCCGCGGCCGATTTACTGTAGATTCCGGCCTCGAAGTCTGTCGCAACGGCGGAAAGGAAACCATGCTGCGAAGATGCCTAGCGCTCCTGGTGATTGGCGTGTCGGTGGTATCGATCACCGCCGTAGCCGGAGCTGAAGAGGACAACGACACCTCCACGTCTGACAAGGCCACGGCTGAGTCCCCCGAGGCGGGGCAAGAGGCGATCCCTGCAACGGCCCCCGTGCCTCCAAGCCCTCCTGCGCCGGTCAGCGATAGGAAGGTCGAAGCCAAGGTCGAAGCCCCACCCGAGGGCGTTATCGAGGGCTGGAAGACGGAGATCCACGGGTACTTCCGGGCACCTATGACTTTGAGCATCAGCTCACGTGCGAATCCCGACCAACCTGACGGTCCCCCCCACCTGCAGCTGTCGTATGGGCCGAACAGGGTCATGGACTGGAGCTACTACAGCTTCGCCTACACGGGATTGCAGGAACAAGACTGGGCCGAGTTTTTCGTCCACGAAAAGAGAAAGCACGCCGAGGCCGTGATTGGGTGGATAGGCTACTGGTACGGGGCGGCCGGTTACCGCAACCCTGACGCTTCTTGGTGGCCGGGCATGGCCTATGTCACGCTGGACAGCGACTTCGAGGCCGGCGGCATCAAACCGAGCGTCGCCCTCACAATGGGGTCCTTCTGGCCACAGTTCGGGTATGTCGAGAAGTACGATACGTTCACCCTTGGGCGCTTCCGCATGCTAGGCGAGCAGGCCACCTTGACGCTCCCCCTCACTGAGGACCTCAAGGTGAAGGTCTTCCAGGGCTTTGGTACCAACCGTGACGGTGCCTACAACTTCACGTTGCAGAATACCAATCCCTTGTATGCGGGCACGACTGGCGTGGACCTGATTGTCTTTGGGCACGTTCAAGTCAGCTACAAGAACCTCGTCGACCTTGGACTCCACTACAACTACACGTTTACCCGCGACCCGAATCTTACCGCCGATAACTCGGCCACGAGTGGCAAGGCTTATTCCGACGCCGCGAATGCCCATCTGTCAGTTGCTGGCGCCGAGCTGAATCTGCATATTCCCCATGCGGGTCGGTTGTGGCTCTCGCCGTCCTATATCAGCGTCAGGAACGGTTGGGCCCTCGGCGGCGCCGGCGGAACCGAGGTCATGCACTCGCAGAATGGCTATGGCATTGCCCAGAACTACATGGCTTTGACCAACTCCCCGCAGGACAGCACCGGCACCGGTTCGATGATGAATCTCGGGTTCCTCTACGTGCTCGCCCTCTCGGATGTTCTGCCGAGCTCCGGGCTACCCGAGATGAAGCTGAGCTTGTTCGGGCTGGTGGCCAAAGTGAAATTCGATCTGCTACCTCAGCACACCTCCCTGATCACGTTCAATGAGCTCACCCAGGTCAAGGTTGGCCTTGACTATTCGATCATACCCAAGCATTGGTTCTCGCTCATGGTCCGTGCAGACCAGGTCAACTACGACCAGGACCATGGCGGATACGTCTTCGCCGACTTCACCGGACGATTGTCGCTGTTTTCGCACTACCTCTCCGGGGAATGCATCTACCTTCAGTACTCACACTACATCTATGGCGACAAGATGGTGCTGGCCGGGACATGGCCATGGAATACTCCTTTGGTGGCCGGAACCGACGTCGTCCAAGCGTACGGGTACTCCGGAAAGAAACCTGACGAGGACGTGATCAAGCTCCAAGCCCAGGTCAGATTCTAGGAGCGTGTTGTGACCTGCTGGGGAGCGCCCGGCCCTCGCGCACGCGCACGTTGAGGCGAATGATGGTGTCCCGCAGCTCGGTGGCGCTGCGCAGCGTCTGTGCCACGCAATCCGACGCCGAGTGGAGTATGGTCGCGGAGCCTTGAAAGCGGATTCCAACAAGCGATCCCAAGTCCACATGGTGGCGCTCCTGCTCGTGCTCGCAGCATTCGTGCTTTCACCCGTTCTGTTCGCCGACTTCATCCGCCTGGACGACTACAGCCACCTTTTCGACAACCCGCACCTGCGCCGAATGTCCGTGGCAGGCCTCGGAGCGTTTTGGGTCAAGCCATATTTCAATATGTATATCCCCATTACGTACTCGGTCTGGTGGGTTGCAACGATGGTGGCCAGCCTGTTCGGCCCGCTGCGGCAAGACGCATGGCTCTTCCACGCGCTCAATCTCGTGGTCCACCTTGCGAATACCGCGCTGCTCTTCGGCGTGGTGCAAGCGCTGGTGGCTGCGGTTCGGAAGAAGACTGCTGAAAAGGCAGCTACGACCGATCGGTTCATCGCGCTCATCCCGGCGCTGTTGTTCGCACTGCACCCGGTTCAGGTCGAGACGGTCGCGTGGATTTCGGAGCTCAAGGGCGAGCTGGCGATGCTGTTCGGCCTTCTCGGTCTTTGGTGTCACGTCCGCGGGAAACCGTCCCTGCGGACGGCACTCCTGACCGCCCTGCTCTTCATGGCGGCGATGCTGTCGAAGCCCGTCGCTATCGTATTGCCCGTCATCACGTGGCTCGTCAATCGGGTCGTCTTCGGCGTGGGCCTGCGCAAGAGCATCGTGCTGCCCGCGGTTTACGCCGCGCTCTTGCTGCCTTTTGTCTTGGTGACGAAGCACCTGCAGCCGGACACCGAGTTGGATTTCATTCCCGGCCTCCCCGGCCGGCTCGCTGTCGCCGCTGACGCGTTCACGTTCTACCTCTCGAAGGTGCTCGCGCCTTTTCCTCTCGCGGTCGACTACGGCCGCACGCCTCAGTTCGTGCTCGGGCACATGGCGGGTGCGCGCATCGTCCCGGCTGCGCTCGTGATGCTTGCCGCCATCGCGGTCACGGTTTGGAGCGTGGTTCGGCCGCCGCCCCTGGGCTGGCAAAGGCTGCTCGCCTGCGGCTGGGCGATCTTCTTTGCATCCATCGCGCCGGTGTTGGGCCTCGTCCCCTTCAGCTTCCAGCAGTTCTCGACCGTTGCCGACCATTACCTCTACGTTCCACTCGTAGGCATCAGCCTGATGGCTGCCGGCGCGCTCGCGGCTGCTCGCAAGGGTGTCTACGCTCGCGCCGTGGCAGCCGCCGTGCTGCTGGCCTTTGCGGTCCTCAGCTTCCGGCAGGCACGACTGTGGCGAACGACCGAGTCTCTGTTCGAGCACACGGTGCACGTAAATCCGAAGAGCTACCTCGGCTACTATTCTATCGCTCAAGAACAGATATCTGCGGGCCGCCTCGACGAGGCCATCGCGTCGGCCACCACGTCACTGTCGATTGATCCTGACTATCTCAATGCCGAGATTGTGCTCGGGCTGGCGCGCGTCCAGAAGGGCGACTTTCAGGAGGCCATCGACCGCTACAACGCCGTGCTCGCCAGAAACCCAAGCACCGTCGGAACGCGCGCGAAAGCGGTGTCGTCGATTCACAACAATCTCGGCACGGCGCTGTATAGCGTGGGCCGCGTGGGCGAGGCGGTCGAGCACTACCGCAAAGCGGCCGCACTCTTTCCGCGCTCGCTGAATGCACACTTGAATCTCGGCAACGTGGCCTTCGAGAACGAGCGCTACGCCGAGGCAATCGCGGAATACGAGATTGCACAGGCCATCACGCCGGACAATCCCGCGGTAGAGCAGCGGCTCGCACGGGCGCGGCAGGCCGCCCGGCAACTGGCACCGAGCGGCGAGGCGCAGCGCAGCTACGAATCAGAAGACTCTGGACATTGACGCGAGAAGCTGCAGCAGCATTGCAGCGTTGAAATTGCTGATGAAATTGGCCCTGCGCCGACCTGCCAGAGGCACTTCTTGATCGGCCATGCCGCATTACGACCTAGCCTAGTTCCGGCTCTCTCACGGGTGGCTCCGTGGACATCACGACAGCGAGCCCCGCCAAGGAGGGCGATGGCGTTCAAAAGCGGCAGACGGAATTCGGTCGCTCCCGCCACTGCACATCACGACGGCGTCTGCCACCCAATCTCCCAATGAAGAGCAACGCATTACATCGAGACGCCTCTTGCGATTGTACCTATGCCTATAATGCGGCTTCGATCTGCAGGTTGATGTGAGAAAACAAGGAGCGTTCATGAGATACGGAAACCATGCTTGTAACGTCGTGCTCGCACTAGCGCTTTTGTCCCCTGCGTGTTCTAGCGACTACTCGAGTTCCTCTACGCAGCCATCGGGGGGCTCCAAGAGCACGTCAAGCCAGGGCGGCGGTGGCGGATCATCCGCCAGCGGCGGGCAGACAGGCTCAGGCGGCAGCGGCGGCCAGGGCGGCGCAAACACCAGCGGAACGGGACCGAGCTGCAGCGCAACCAGCGTCACTCCCTGTGGGGGCGACGTGGTCGGGTCCTGGACCGTGACGTCGGGGTGCCTGAATCTGTCTGGCGACTTCATCTCGACGGGAACGGGCATGGGTTGCGACACGTTCAAGGTCACAGGATCCGTACAGGTGACCGGCTCCTATGTCCTAACCTCGGACAATCAATTCCAGGACAACACGACCACCACGGGTACCGCGACAGTCACATTGGATCACCAATGCCTGTGGATGTCAGGGACGTGGACCGAGTGCGATTTAATCTCCAACAGTGTCGGAGGCTTGGGATTTGGGGACGTTACCTGCGTCGACGCTGCGGATGGGAACGGGGGGTGCACCTGTCCAGCTAAGATCAAGCAGTCAGGCACCATGGGTCTGCTCGTCGCGACGCCCGAGAACTCCGGCGGCCCGTACACGACCAAGAACAACACGCTCACGGTCGATCAGAATCCGCTCACGCAGGCGGACCTGGCGTACTCGTATTGCGTGGCTGGCAGCCAAATGACACTGACTCCGACTACCACATCCCCGACAACGACGGGCTCCATCGTGCTCCAGAAGGAAAGCAGCGGTGGTGGCGGTAGCGGTGGCGCCGGCGGCGGCAGCAACGCTGGTGGCACCACTGGAGCTGGCGGCAGCACGGGCGCGGGTGGGAGCACTTCCGCGGGTGGGAGCACCGGTGCGGGTGGCGGCAGCAAGGCTGGTGGCACCACTGGGGCTGGCGGCAGCACTGGCGCAGGCGGCACCACCAGCGCGGGCGGCAGCACTGGCGCGGGCGGCGGCAGCAAGGCCGGTGGCACCACCGGGGCTGGCGGCACCACCGGCGCAGGCGGCACCACCAGCGCGGGCGGCAGCTCCGGCACAGGCGGCGGCGCAGGCGGCGGTACTGGATCCGCGCCCTGCGATATCCTCCAGGCCGCCAACACGCCTTGCGTGGCCGCCTACAGCATGGTTCGGCCGATCTACTCGAGCTACACGGGGCCCCTCTACCAGGTCCGGAGCAAAGCGGCTGGAGCTCCGTCCAGGACATCCCCATAGCGGACTTTGGCTATGCCGACTCGAAGGTGCAGGATACCTTCTGTTCCGCCAGTGGTTGCACCGTCTCGAAGATCTACGACCAGTCCCCCAAGAAGAACGACTTGGCGCTGAGCCCGGACACGTACTGGCTGGTCCTCAACGGTACGCCAAAGAGCGGCGGGGGTCTCAACCAGAAGGAAGCGGACGTCAAGAACAATCCTAAGATCAACATCGGCGGCGGTCACCCGGTATACGGCCTCAAGTTCATGCCAGGCGGGGGAAATGCCTATCGTGTGATGAAGCCCAACGGCACAGCAACCGGCGATGATCCGGAGTACATTTACGCGATCTACGACACCACCGTGTACAACGCCCAGTGCTGCAACGACTTCGGAAGCGCGGAGACCACCGGCAATCCCGATAGCTTCACCTCGATGGAGGCCATCTATTACGGCAATGCCACCACGTGGGGCAAAGGCGGCGGCAATGGACCTTGGTTCAGCTGTGACTATGAAGCCACAATTTCTCCAGGGTCCACCAAGGTAGACACGAGCATACCTTCCATCAGCATCAGCAAGTACGCCACGTTCATACTCAAAGGCTACTCGGGAGGTAAGATCGCCCTCAAGTTCGGCGATGCAACGCAGGGCGCGCTCACGACCCAATATGACGGGCCACGCGCGGACACCGCCAAGAATGCGCCCTACATGAAGAAGCAGGGCTCCATCATTTTGGGCACGGGCGGTGACGGTAGCGCCTGGTCAACCGGTGTCTGGTTCGAGGGGGTCATGACCTCCGGCTGCAGCAGTGACAAGGCGGTCGACGATGCGATCCAGGCCAACATCGTCGCCGCGGGATTCGGCAAGTAGCGCTGGCTGCTTCAGTTCGCGATTCGGATCCAGTCCTGTGCCGAAACTGGATCCGCCAATTGGCACTCCCATGGCTGCTGGAAAGACAGGTTTGACGCTCCCACTGCCGTTGCAGTTCCTGGCGGCGTGGCTCGGGGTATGGCTCGGTCGGGTGCTCCAGGAGCAGGTCGACTTCCTGAAGGCGGAGAACCGGCTGCTCAGGGAAAAGCTCGGGACCAAGCGGATACGGCTCACGGACGCGGAACGAAGGCGGCTGGCCACGCTGGGCAAGAAGTTGGGGAGGAAGGGGCTGGGTACCGAGTTTTTGCGGCGCACACCTCTCTCGACACGTGGTTATGCACAAGGTCAACCGAGGGTGTAGACTGCTGTCCGTGCTCGATACACGCTCAACCAGCCCTGCCACCAACCTTGACCTCACCTCCTGTCCCGTCAAGCCGCGCGTCTCCGCAACGTCTGGCTGGGCGTGGCCGTGGATGGCGTCGCTCTCCTTCCTGCTGCTCGCGGGGCTCGGTGCCTGCGGTAGCAGCGGCTCGTCCTCGACCCAGTGGCCCCACTTCGACGAAAGCTTCTGTCCCTTCGTCGTCGACCCGAGCCAGGTACAGGGGTCGTCCATTCGCTGCGGCGTCCTCTACACGCCGGAGGTGCACGCGACGCCGTCACGCTACATTCAGGTTCCGGTTCTCATCTTCAAGGGCAGGATCTCGACGGCGTCGCCCGTCGTGAACCTGAGCGGCGGTCCTGGCCAATCCTGGGCCGGCCTCGGTCTCGACCAGGTTACCGCCAGCGACCTCCAATCGCTCCCCATGGATATGGTCTTCATCGAGCAGCGGGGCACGGGCCTTTCGCGCCCGCGGCTCGACTGCCCCGCGCAAGAAAGCAACGAATCCAACACCGACTTTGCCGCCCGCTGCTTGGCGGATCTACAGCTGCAGGGCAATGATGTCGCCGCCTACAATATTCAAGAGATGGCCGAGGACGTGGCCACCTTCCAGTCGGTGCTCGGCTACCCGAGAATCACCCTCGACGGGGTATCGTACGGCACGGCGTGGGGCCTGCAGATCCTGCGCGCGCACAGCGCGATGCTCAGCGCGGCGCTCCTCGATTCGGTGGTCAACCCGACCATCCCAGTGCTCAGCGCGTCCGCCACGGCCACCGACGCTGCCTTCGTCGCAGCCTTCACCGCTTGCGCGTCGGACAGCGCGTGCAGCGGCTCCTACGGGGATGTGAAGTCGCAGATGGAGGCTGCCCTCGCGAGCCTCAAGGCCAAGCCGCTCACGCTGGCCGGGAGCACCACCACCTACGACGACAACGCGATGTTTGGCGACGCCATCACGATCCTGGCCGTGACCCCCAGCCTGTTGCCGCGCATGATCGCCGCGGTCACGGCGGCCATCGCCAGCGGTACCGGCCAGTTGCTCTACGACAGCGACGTCAGCGCCATCATCGGTATCGACACGCAAGCGCTGTCGGGGATCGCCCTGGGACAGTACTTCTCCGTCCTCTGCACCGACAACCAATTCGTGACCCCCAATCAGATGCAAAGCGACCTCGCCAAGGTGAACCCGGCCTTCAGCACCTACCTCGACGAGTCGGGTTTCCTCCCGATCTGCCAGGCGTGGAAATATCAGCCGCGCAGCGTTCTCGACTACTCGGCGGTGACGAGCTCGGTGACCTCGTTGCTGGTGTCCGGCTCGTTCGATCCGCTCACCTCGCCCGACTGGGCCCGGCAGGCATCGACCACCCTCGCCAACGGCTACTGGGTCGAATTCCCGGGTCTGGGCCACGACGTGGGGGCTTCGACCGACCCGTGCCCGGAGGGTATCCTGTCGCGGTTTTTGCAGTATCCGGGCGCGCCGCAGAAGGGCTGCGTGCAATCGATGAGCGTGGCGTTCGCGGCGCCGGCGAGCTCGGTCACGGTGGCGATGAATGCACAGCGCAGGGTACGGCTGGCCGCCGCCGAGGCCGCGCCGCTGAGTCTCGTTCCGTCAGGAGTTCTCTATCGTCAGATAGCCATGCGTTCGCAAATCGAGCACCTGGTCGCGCGCCGCCATATCCAGCAACAGTTGACGGAGCTGATGCGGGTCGCACGCTAGCAGGTGCGATCGAACCATCGCCTTGACGACGTCCGTCCGCGAGCCCGTCGTGTGCCGAAAACCGCTCGTGACCGTCTCGGGTCTCACCGAAGCCTGTTTCACGCGGCCTCGCGGTGGTAGAAGCCCAGAAGGCCGCCAAGGCGATCGCAACGGACCTGTCCCTCGCCATGCCAACGAGTACGCGCAGGTGAGCTTTGATGAACTTCGCGGGGTGGTCGGTCAAGTGGAAGCGATGGCGCGGACAGCGGCTATCCGATTCCTCGGATGATCGCGCGCCAGTAGAAAGCTGGGAGCCCGTACTTGAACATCCACCACGTCGGTCTGTTTGCGCTCCATAGCCCCGCCCATCTCAACCAGGGATAGCGGGGTTTGTTGGTTCTATCAAAGAGCACCAACATCGCCTTGCCTATCCCCGAAGGGACCATGCAGCCCGTGGTTCCTCGATATTCCTCACGCAACTCCTTGTCCTGCAAGTAAAAGCGCCATTTCCCCTTCGCCTCCCCTTCGCCGAAATTGTCCGATATGGGGAGTTGCGTCTACCACAAACGCCTACATGCCTCTTTCGCCCACGCTATCCCTCTACAGACATGACGTTTCTACATGATATGCTTCGGGCATGAGGAGCCTCGTGACAACTCTGACCGAGCGTGGGCAGGCGTCCCTGCCAGCGTCACTGCGCAAGGAATTGGGTCTTTTGCCGGGGCACCGGTTGCGCTGGCAAAAGGTCTCTTCGTGCGAGGTTCGGTTGTTCGTCGAATCGGGACAGACCGTCGCAGGCCCGAAAGCCATGCTGGGATTCGCCAAGACGTTTCGCGCCCCTAGGCGCACTGCTGACTGGATGAAGGACCTGCGTGCTGGCGAAAAGAACCGATGAAATGGGTCGTCGACACCTGCGTCCTCATCGACGTACTTGAAAACGATCCAGCGTTCGGAGGTTCTTCGGCCGACCTGCTGGAAAAGTTGCTGCGGGACGGATTGGTCATTTGTCCGGTCACCATGGTTGAGCTCGCCCCGGCCTTTGACGGCAACTTGGAAACCCAGAAGCACTTCTTGGAACAAGTGGGCGTCGAATTTACCGACCCTTGGATCTCCGCGGACACCGAGTGCGCCCACACGGCCTGGAACGCCTACGTCCAGGCAAGGCGAGCCAGTGATGCCCCGAAACGTCCCCTGGCCGACCTGCTCATCGGCGCCTTCGCGTTCCGGCACAAAGGCCTTGTGACCCGCAACCCCGCCGATTTCCGCCGCTGGTTTCCCAAACTGAAGCTGCGGCAACCTTAGAAGAGGTCTCAGCTTTTAGCTCTATTCTATTCAGATGCACGCGCTGCCGACGAATCTGACCACGCGTTCCTCGGCATGGCTGTGCACACTCGCCACCCTGCTCCCGCCGGCGGCGCTCGCGCTCGCGGGCTGCGGCGGCACGGCGCTGCAGGCTGGTGCCGGGCGAGGCGCCGAGGCTCCGCCGTCCCTCGACGACGCCGCCGCAATGCCGGTGAGGGCTGGACGCGGCACCGACGCGCGGTGACGGGGGAGCCTCGGCTGATCGCAATGTTTCGGACTGGCGTCGCGGCGCCGTTCTCGTTCGCGAACGGCCTCTACCTCGCGCCGGTTCCGTGACCTCCAGTTGCGGCTGAGGCACGTGCGCGCGACCTGCCAAAGGCACGGCCTATCTTCAGTCGGACTACAGGGGCTGGTACACGACGACCCAGATCCTACTGACGATGGAGGCGTTCAGGAAGGCGACGCTGCCGATAGCAGCCGCGCCGGGCCAACCTCAGGCGCCGAACTGATCATCTTGGCGGCAGCGGACACGCACAACCACCTGTCTCTGGCCGGTGCCGGTGCCACGTACCTGCACTGCCTACTCGACCACTTGGTGACATGCCCGAGCCGTCCGGGCTTAGTTCCCGAGAGATGGCGCAGTTTCGTCACTTCATGCGGCGCGAGGCCTTCCCACGATTTGTGCCCGGGCGCTTGCGTGTGGGATCGCGGGCAGGCTTGGCGCTGCCCTCCATCGCCGCGCGCAGCCTGGCAGTGACGGAGGCGCTCTGTCCAGGCGCCTTGCTGGCGCGCGACCGCAGAATGGCCGTCGACAGCATCTCGCGCACCTCGGGGTGCCGCGCCTCTGTGCACAGGACCTCCAGCCAGGCGGCGCCGCGCTCGTCGCCGCCCACCCCAACCACACTGGCCAGCGTTTGCGGCAGGGACAGGAGCAGACGCCGCCGAGCGTCCGAGCGTTCGGCCGAGCGCGGGGCGCCGGCTACCCTCCCGATTGTGCGACCCAGGTAGTCGAGTAGCAGCGCTAGATCCCCGAGCGCCGCGAGCACCTGCCGGTTCGCAAACACCTCGACGACCAGTGCGGCGGTCCCGAAACACCGCTCACGATCATCGTCGTCCAGCCAGCCGAGCGCTCGGACCACGAGCGCATCGCTGTGGCTCTCGCGCAGCGCGAACGCGCTGAGAGCGTCCAGCGTGCCCAGGCGCACCGGTGCGCGTTCGTCCGCCGCCAGCTCTGCCAACGCCGTCCAGGCCTGGTCGACGTCCAGCCCTGCCCGGAGCCGCCCGACCCAGCCGTACGCGGCCGCTATGGGCAGGAACACCAGGGACGTGTCGGGTCCTGCGTCGGTAGCGCTCAGGCGCGACAGCAGTCGCCCGACTGTCCCGGGCATCGCCGCTATCTCCGCACCGAACGCGGCCGCCAGGCGGAGGTTGGGGCGCGCGTTGTTTTCGCCGCCGTACCGGCACATCAAGTCCTCCAGGGCCGCTGGCTTGCCGGCGAGTGCCGTGCGTAGGGCCTCGCGCAGGGCTTCGCTTTTCAGTCCTTCGTTCGGGAACGCTGACAGTGGGGACGGCATGGTCGGTGGAAGATAGCGTGGGGGGAGCGTCAATTCGACCGTACCCTCGCTGGGCGCAGGGCACCCTTCGCCCCCCTGCAACAGATTTGCGGGGAAATCCCCCCGCATGCTGGACACTGGTAGGACGGGTGACCGCCCGGACAAATTCGCTCACGATGGGGATCATCCCAGACCCATCATGATGCCGAAGGGCCATGCCAGGACTTGGCTTCCTGGCTTTCTTCCAGGTGCGATCGAGCCCCTCAGAAAACGATGACCGCCCGGCCGCGCAGTCCGCCCGCCTCCATCGCGCGCTGGGCGTCCGCGGCGCGCTCGGGGGGATATTCTTCCGCGACACGCAGCTTGAGCACCCCACGCGACGCCAGATCGCGCAGGTCGTTCAGCCAATCGGTCCGTTCGAGCGCCTCGGCGACGAAGACCGGGAGGATCCGGATTCCCCGCACGGCCGGGGTCTTGTCCCAGCCGCGTACCGGCACATAGGCGCCGCCGTCGCGAATGGCGGGGAAGGAGTCGCGCCCCAAGAGTGCCGTGTCGAACAGCGCATCGGCGCCTCCTTTCGTTGCGGCACGCACCTCGTCGCAAAACCGTTCCCCGCGCGCCACGACGACGTCCGCCCCATGGCTACGCACCAGCTCCGTCTCGGAGGTCTTCGCATCGGCGATCACCCGCAGCCCCCGCTGCTTGGCAAGCACGATAGCAATAGAGCCCAGGTGCCCGGCACCGCCGCTCACCGCGAGGGTCTCCCCCGTCTTCAGCTTGAGCAGGTCGAGTGCGAGCAGCGCGGTCAGCCCGTTCATTGGGAGCGTCGACGCCTGCGCCAGCGTCGCGCCGCTTGGAATCGGCACTACCGACGCCGCGGGCACCACCTGGAGCTCGATCTAGGCTCTCCCTTCGGGGCGCCGTGGGCTCACTACTGCCATCACCTCGTCCCCCACCTTGAGCCGGTCGACCCCCTCTCCCACGGACTCGATGACGCCGGCCGCGTCCATTCCGGGAATGCCCGGTGTTCCCTTGGCGTACGCCGCGTTCGTTCGCAGCGCGATGTCGGTCGGATTCACGGCCGCCGCCTTCACCGAGATGCGTACCTCACCACGCCCGGCCGCTCGCACGGGGACGTCGCGAACAGCAAGAACCTCGGGCCCACCTTGTTTCGCGATCATGATTGCGCGCATGCGACTCCCATCGTGCGCCTCCTGATCGGCGCTCTAGGTGAGATGCCGAGACGGTCCACGACGTTGCGAGCGCGGGCCACGCGGCGGATACCTCAGCTCAGCTGCCAGGATTCGATCCATTGGCTGTCGCAGGATCCGCGTGACAGAGCAGAGGTCTGCTGACAGCAGAGGAGGTCATCATGTGCAAAGTCTGGCTCATCACGGGTTGCTCCCGCGGCCTGGGGCGCGAGCTCGCGCAGGCCGTGCTCGCCGCCGGCCATCGTCTCGTCGCCACCGCGCGCGACTTGCGCGACCTCGACGTTCTGTTGCCGAGCGACCGACTGCGCATCGCCCCGCTCGACGTCACGGATCCGACTGCGGCGCGCGCCGCGGTGGCGGTCGCACTCTCCGCCTTCGGGCGACTCGACGTCCTGGTCAACAACGCAGGCCATATCGCCGCCGACTCGATCGAGGACCAGTCCGAGGACGACTTCCGCCGCCAGATCGAGACGAACTTTTTCGGCGTCTACAATGTCACGCGCGCCGCGCTGCCCGTGATGCACGCCCAGCGCGACGGCCACATCATCCAGATCTCGTCCATCGGCGGGCGGCGCGCCACGCCAGGCCTGGGCGCCTACCAGTCGGCCAAGTGGGCGGTCGGCGGCTTCAGCGAGGTGCTATCGCGCGAGGTCGGCCCGCTCGGCATCCGCGTCACTTGCGTCGAGCCGGGCGGCATGCGCACCGACATGTTCGGCCTGTCGATGCTCGCCTGTCCCATCACGCCCGACTACGAGGCGACCGTGGGCGTCGTCCTCCGCTCGACCTTCGGCGACCCAAGCCGCGCGCGCGGCAACCCGGCCAAGGTGGCGCAGGCGATCCTGCGCCTTGCCGACGAGAAGCAGCCGCCGGTGCGACTGTTGGTCGGAAGCGACGCCGTCCAAGGCGCCGCGCTCGCCGCCGCTGCACGAGCCGAAGAGGACGCGCGCTGGAAGGAGCTGAGCGTGTCGACCGACTTCGACGCCGAAGGTTACCAGCCCACCATGAAACTCTGACCGAGCCGTTCGGACGTACGAATCGCATTGGTTACGGGTGCGTATCCGGAATCATGTCGCTTAGCCGGCCTAATCCCCGGGGCGTTGGAAAACAGCTTCTGCTGGTCCGCCAGGAGCTGAACCCGGCCTTGGTACGCATCATCGTGCGCACAGGTGGACATCGCACACGACCACCGCACCGCGGTCGCGCTGGCACGAACCTCACCATGCGGATGTCCATGCGCCGATTCACCAGCCTGACGAACGCATTCCCAAAGAAGGTCAAGAACCACGCTGCCGCCGTCGCGCTGCACTTCACGCACTACAACTTCGCGCGCATTCACCAGACGCTGCGGGTGACGCCAGCCATGCAGCCATGGCAGCGGGAGTCACGGACCACGTTTGGGAGATTGGCGAAATCGTGGATCTGCTTGCAGGGAAGTGAACGCGCTCTCTGCGCTTACGCCTTCTTCAATCTGCTAATGAGCCCAGCGATTTTCTCAAATCGGGTTGGGCTTTGTTCGTCCGAGAACGTGAGTTCATCTTCTTGCGTCGCCACGAGAATCTTCATCAGTTCAGCTCGCTTGGTCGATTGAATTCCCCTGCCTCTTTGTGCATCCATCTCTGCGATACACTGGTTGACCGTGCTTTCGAGTGTTTCGAGATCCTGTCTCACGTGGGCCATGCGCGCATGATCGCGCCTTTCAGATTCCTGTCAAACGGCGCTCTTGATCGTCTTGATCGTCGGAATTTCCCGTGCGTAGACGAATATTTTCAAACTGACCCACTACCCAAAATCGGACGAAGCCGTTCGGAGCGTAAGGCATTCAAGCGCCA
Source organism: uncultured delta proteobacterium (assembly GCA_963824555.1). GTDB lineage: Bacteria > Myxococcota_A > Polyangia > Fen-1088 > Fen-1088 > Fen-1118. The sequence continues at coordinate 45,585 of CAWGPW010000039.1, forward strand.
CTTTCCCTTCGTCGAAAAATGTCCGATAGAGAGATGTTTTCGTCCACTACAAACACCTACATGCCTCTTTCGCCCGAGCTATCCACCCTATACCCAGGCGTCACGGCGCCGCTGGCGTCACAAAGTCATCCCTCATACGAAACGCGCCTGATGATCCCACGTCGACCAGAGTGTCGAGAATGAACAGCACCGCCTCGCGCAGAGGCCGATTGCTTTTCAGTTCCAGCGGCCGACCGTATACGTGGCGCTGAAGGAGGACTTCGAGCAGGAAGACCGTGTTCGTGGTCTTGAGCATCTCCGGGGCATCACCGCGACTGAGCGCATCTGCGATACGAACAAAGGCTTGGGGCAGGGACTGTTCGCCGATGTGATACAGGAAGAGGGCATAGTCCTCGAGAACGATGGATGTGGGTGGCAGAGCCTCGAACAGTGCATGCACGAGGTGGGCGTAACCCTCAAGAGTCTCCAAGTGGCGAACACCGTCCTTCCCATATGCGGTAAGGAAGATCGCGGACAGCAGCTCATTGCCGTCGGCATGGTGCTCACCAAGATGTGCGACCCACTTCGCTTGCTTGACGGCGGCGGCAAACATCTCCCACAGGAACCAATACTGTGCCGTATGGGGGCTGCGGTCTTGGAGGGAAGTCAGCCCCTGCACGACGGACTGAAGTTCTCGTGGGTGCAGGTCGACAGCGCCAAGAACAGGCCCCAAGACATCGCGCGCAGCCTCCCGTGAAGTGCGCAATAGGAATCCCTGCAGGCATCGTGATATGGCTGCCTCAGTTTCGTAGTCCCGACGCTGGCGGTGGCCGCCGTCGTCCTTGGATTGCCACAGCCCGACAAGGATGGTGCTGGCACGGGCGAAGGCTGCGATGGCGACGGAGTCTTGCGGAATGCACAAAAGGATCGTCAGTATTCGCACCGCTGCACGAGCCCCAAACCATTGGGAGATGTCCACCGTACTGAGCACATCACCGTTGATGGGAACCTCCTCCCAGAAGCTCGCGCGCACAGACGCCCTTATCTTTACCAGGGTTTCGCCGAAGTCCTGCCCGTTTGAGAAGGGTTGCCGCTGCCGTTCCATCACCGCCTGCGCGTTGTCGAGAAGGGCGGCCTCCCTCGCAATCGCACCAATGCACTGTAGGACAAGTGCGCGATCATTCGCCCATACCGTTTCGTCGATGCTCCAGGTGGCGTACCACCGAACTTCGTCGATCGAATGCGTAATGGCTGTCGCAAAGGTCGAACGGATGCGAAGCAGGTCTTCTGCAGCGGGCAGATCTTTGCGAAGAAGCGACACCAGTACGGAGGCACACGAGCGGTCGGCCGCCATGGAGTTGCGCTGCCTGTGGTTCACAGGATCCGCGTCGTCCGCCTGGCGCAGGACTTCCGAGCAAACGAGGACCAGGCACGTCGGCTATGGCGGCGTTGTCGGCTACGGCGGCGTCGTCGGCTACGGCGGCGTCGTCGGCTACGGCGGCGTCGTCGGCTACGGCGGCGTCGTCAGCTTCGGTGGCGTCGTCGGCTTCGGCGGGATCGTCGGCTATGGCGGCGTTGTCGGCTACGGCGGCGACACCAGCAACGGTGGTCAGACCTCCGTGAACAGCGGCAATACCGTCACCTACAGTCAGGGAACGGCCCAGGGCGCGATGACGGGCGCGGGCTGGGTTGCCTTGGGACCGATGGACACCGTCACGTCCCCCACCTGCCTCGGGTCTCCGATCACGTCCAGCACCCCTTGCACGACCTCGACCACATGGAGCGCATCGGACGCCCTGTGCGTGAGCGGGGTGATTCCGGCGCTGCCCGCAAGGCCCGTTCAGGCCGACTACGACCAAAACTGGGGCGTCGACCTCTGCGCCAACGCCACGACCCCGCCCACCGGAACCTTGGACGCTGCCTTCAAGACCATCACGGTCTACCTCAGCGGAACCCCAACCACCGGGTTGCGCGTGATCGTGCACCGGCTCTGGGATGCGGATGACGTTTGGTACTGCGCCAATTTCTCGTCTGGCAATGCCGTCATGCTGACGTCGATGAACACGGCGTGCTGGGATGGAAGCGGCGTGGCCCTGGCCTCGGCCGACGTGCAAAGCATCGACCGGGTCGGCATTCAGATTCCCTCCTCGAGCGGTGCCATCAAGCTGAACAACCTGTGCATCACCAAGATCGTGTTTGGCTACTGATGTCCGGCATCCCCCCGTTGGCGACGCCAAGAGCGTGCAGGCCGCGCTCACGGATCTCAAGAGCGAGAAGGGCGCGCTCCTCGTGACCAAGCCGCTCTTGCGCATGCTTGCTTATGCTTGCCATCACGGTAGACTGCTGGCGTGGACCGATCGCGCTTGGGCGGACTTGCAAGATCTCGCGCGCTGGCGCCCAAAGAGCGCGCGCGCATCGCCAGGCGTGCGGCCAAGGCCCGCTGGGCGCGACATAAGGCCGGCGTGTTGGAGATTCCCAAAATTCGCGCACTGGTCAAGGAGGCCCTGGGCAATCTCGAGGCCAAGGCCTTCCTTTTTGGTTCTTATGCTCGCGGTGAGGCGACGCCGGATTCCGACATCGACATCCTGGTGATCAAAAGGAAGCCGGTCGCCAACTGGCTGAAGGAAACGGCGGAGCTACGCCGCCTCATGCGCTTCGGGAAAAGTCTTGACCTCGTCGTCGAGGATGAAGCTTCGTTCGCCCGCTGGAAGAACGAATACGGAACGATTCAGCACGAAGTTTCGAGGAAAGGCGTTCGCCTTGTCTAAGGCGGTGGCCGAGATCTTGCGAAGGAAGGCGCAAGGCGATCTCAATGCCGCGGTCGTGCTGGCCGGGGCCAAGCCAGCCATGGACGACGAGACCGTCGGCCTCCACCTCCAGCAAGCTGTCGAGAAGGCCGCCAAGGCTCTGCTGATCCGGAAAGACATCAAGTACCCCTTCACGCATGACATCGACACCCTTTTCCAGGCATTGACCGCGACCTGCGGCCCTCTTCCTGGGCAATTCTCGGACTTGGACACGCTTACCCCCTTCGCCACCCAGGCGCGGTACGAACGAGTTGTCCCTCCCGGCTCTTTCGATCGCGCGGCGTTTGTCGATCTCGTTCGCGAGTTCCTGGCATGGGTGGACAAGTCGCACTGACCCGAAGAACCTCGAGGGCTATGGTTTCCGAGCCGAGCCACATCTGCATCCATCGTTCCAGCCAAAGACACGCAGACCCGTCATGGACTAGAGTGCGCTGGAAGGCTTGCAGACGGCCGTGCAGCCATAGACCAAACCGTTCGGTCCACGTTCAGGCGCGGATTCTGTCCAGAGTGACTCGCTCCCGCGCCGCCCGGGCCTCCTCGAGCGTGCGGAAACGGAAGACGCCGCGCGGGTAGTCCCGCGGTGCGACGGCGAAGTAGCGCGCGCAATGGCGTGCGAAACGCTCGAAGCCGTCTCCCGGCGGCACGATGATTGCGGCGTGGCCCATCTCCTCGAGCGAATGGAATCTTTGGACGCGGTTCATGACGGTTCATCTTCGATGCCGAACGCCTGGCGCAGCATCGCCGCGTCCTGGTGGTCGAGCGGTCGGATGGTGCCCCGCTTCAGGCGATAGAGGGCGCCAGGGGTGGCCACGCGGATGCGCACGCCTGCGACCGTTTTCGTCTCCGCTTCCACGGTCTCGTAGCTGGCGGCCGATCCGAGGCGGGTCAGGATGTCGAAGTAGAGATCACCGCTGGGTGGGTAGTAGCGCACCGCCGGGTACTCGCCAAGCAGGTCCTCGGCCTTGATGTCGTCGATATTCGGATCGTCGCCATAGACGGCCCGAAAAGCACGGCGCAGGCGCTCGACGTTCTCGTACGTGCCCCGGATGAAGATGTCGAGGTCCTCCGTGGCACGCACCACGCCGTGCACGCCCATGGCCGCCGCCCCGACGAGGACATATTCCACCATCTCCCGGTCGAGGGCAGCGAGCGCCCGAAGCATTTCGTCTCGATCCACCCCGCAAGCGTACCCCGTCCCGCGCCAATCCCCAAGCCGAAGGCGGACCAGGGCGCGGGCAGCGAAATCTCGTCTTGCCATTTTGACCTGAAGCAAGAGGTATTCGCGCCATCCGATCAGCTTGGCGGCTAGTTGGCGGTTGCTGGCCAGGATCCGGCGGAGGCGCATGAAGGCGCGTACGACCAGAATGCCCGAGTAGGGCGCGCCCGAGCCGGGTTTCGCCGTCAGCGCGCCGTGGCACCTTGGTGACATAGACGCGCTCGCAGCGATGGACGACGGCGACTTCTAGATTATGTAGTCGCACAGAAAGTCACACACCTCCCCGGCTTGCCCGTTCAAATCGCCCACGTCACATTCCTCACCGTACTCGGGATCGACGATACCGTCGCCGCAGTAGTGGGACTTGGTGCAAGAGAAGCTACAACTGCCGGGCTCGCCATAGCCCCAGTTGTTGGCCGAACCGTCGTCGCACTCTTCCGGGCCGTTGATGATGCCGTCACCGCAATAAGCGCCGTAGGTGCAAGCCGTAGTGCAGCCGCCGTACGCGCTGTCGTCGTTGTGCGGGCTCTTGCTCGGGTCGTTGCCATCGTCGCATTCCTCGTCGGGCGTGGCGATACCGTCGCCGCAGGTCGAAACGGGCTGGCTGCCGCCGTCGCACGAAGCTCCGGCGTGGAGAAACGGATCTCCACAGACCCACACGCATGGAAGACCTACCGTAGGACAAGCATAGCCGGGTTCGACTTGGCACATGCTCGCGCAACCGTCGCCGCTGAGGGTATTGCCGTCGTCACAGCCCTCGCCACCGATGAGCAGGCCATCGCCACAGACAGGAACACACGGACGCCCAGGCACGCGGCAACGCCAACCGTTTTCGATGGTAAGGCAGTCGCTGGAGCATCCGTCGCCGCTCGTCGTATTGCCGTCGTCGCAGGCTTCATTGTGGCTCAGGATTCCATTCCCGCACTGGTAGACAGTAGCGGTGGGCTGGCAGGGCCGTCCCGGAGTAAGACAGGTCCATCCCGGTTCAAATTGACATTTACTGTCGCAGCCGTCGCCGCTCTTGGTATTGCCGTCGTCGCACCCTTCGTACGAGCCAAAGGCTTGGCTCTGGCAAAGAACGGCATCGCCGCAAACACAGGTCTTCGGAGCCGGAATCACCATGACCAGCCCTCCGTCAGTGGCGCCTGCGTCGCCAGGGTTCACCCCTGACACCGCGTCACCCACCGTTGCGTCCGTCGCCCGACCTTGCAGACCTGATCGGCTGCAGCCAATCCCCGCCAGTGTCGCTCCAACGAGGAGGACCAACATCACGACCCCTCGGGCAGTACGATTCGGCCCACTCCCTCCCCAAATTCTGTCCACGGACAGCAACAGCGATGTGGGCATGGCGACCTCCAATCGACGCAAGACTACTTCGGATACCGTTGGTGGACAATTCCCTTCATGGACAGCGAACGGTGGCTGGCAATCCTACCACCGGGGTGAGCGTCGACCGCGTTCTGTTCCAACTTAAACAGGTGCCCGCCATGGTGTGAAAGTGGCGGCTCAAATGACAGATCCGCGCGTCACGGGCAGACTGATCCTGTTCTTCCCAGGAATCCCCGTTGGCGGCGCCAATGGCGAATCACGGCGCGGGCGGGCGGCGCACGCGCACGAGCCAGCCAGGGACCCACTGCTTCGATTCCTTGCGCGACGAGATCTCGCGAATCACGGGCTCGACAAGACCGGCATCGCCGAGAAGCCCGGCCACGTAGTCACGGGTGTGGCTGTAGCGGCCGTGGGGATTGAGCCGATAGCCGGCCAGCGCATCGCCCGACTCCGCGCGCTCGAGAGTGAAAACCAAGACGCCTGCCGGACGCAAGGCCGACGCCGCGGCCACGAGGACCTCCGCGAGGTCGCCGAAGTAGACCAACGTATCAGCGGAGATGACGACATCGCAGCTTTGCGCATGCCCGCGCAGATAGCCGGTCAATTCGGCGACCACGAGCTCGTCGTAGACGCCGCGCTCGCGCGCCAGAGCCACCATGGCCGCGGACAGGTCGACACCCACCAGAATGCCGGCCCGTGGGCGCACGAGTGGCCCGCACAGTCCGGTGCCGCACCCGGCGTCGAGAACGACCGGCTTGGGCGGCAACCCGCTGGCGATCTCGTCGACGGCCTGGACGACCAGCGCGGGTCCGCGATACTCCAGCCTGGCCAGGCTGGAATCGAAGGTGGGTGCGTAGCGATCGAACTCGGCGCGCACGTAGTCGTCCGCGGCGCGGACCGGCGCATCCTCCCCACTGCACGCGGCAAGCAGGTGCCGGGCGCGCGCGTCGTTCGGTGCGAGCACGAGACACCTGCGGTACATCTCGGCAGCTTCGCGCGTACGCCCCTCAGCATAGAGAGCGCCGCCGAGGTCGCGGAACATGTCCGCCGAGTCCGGCGCCAGGCGCGCGGCCTCGCGAAAAGCGTCGACGGCCTCCGGCCCGCGTTCCAACGTCTGGAGCGTGCCACCGAGGTTCTGCCAAGCCGGGGCATGGTCCGGCCTGCGGGCGAGGACCTTGCGAAACATGGCCACCGCGCCCTCCAGGTCGCCGCGCGCGCGCAGCACGGTTCCGAGATTGCTGAGCGTATTCGCATCGTCGGGACGAAGGTCGAGCGCCCGGCGGTAGTCGGCCTCGGCCTCGTCGAGGCGGCGCAGGCTCTGAAACACATTCCCGCGATTGCCGAGGGCATCGGCGTGCTCGGGCGCCAGCGCGAGGGCGCGACCGATCAGCTTCAGGGCCGACTCCGAACGTCCCGCCTGGTGCTCGGCTACGCCCAGCAAGTGCAAGGCATCCACGTTGTCGGGAACGACGGCCAGAATCTGCAGGTAGATGTACGCGGCCTCCTTGAGGCGCCCCTCGCGCTGGTTTTCCACGCCCAGCGATAGGGCGGCCTCGAGCGACATGGTCTCGCTTTCGCCGCCCTGTTGGATTTGCCGGTCTTCCGGGTTCGATGACATGGCCAAGCCCCTTGCTAGCGTCCGCCTACGCGTAAGCGAACCATACCCGCCTCCCCGTGGCGTGGCCAGCGGGACACCCTTCCGGGTCCGACGTTACATCTTCGCCATGAATGCGGACTAGTTTTATCCGCAATAAAGGTTATCATTCCGCGCATGTGGAAGGCATGGCTGGTCGCAGGAACGGCAGCATTCACCTTGGTTTGTTACCCACGCGCCGGTGCCCTGGCTGGGACCCAAGAGAACCTGGCCCGCGAGCAGGTCAAGCAGGCGACCGCCGCGTACAACCTGGGCCACTTCGACGAGGCGGCCGAGCACTACGAAGAAGCGTATCGCCTGGTGCCAGATCCGATCCTGCTGTTCGACATTGCCCAGAGCTATCGCTTGGGCGAAAAACCCGACAAGGCCCTCAACGCCTACCGCGCGTTCCTGCGCACCTCGGGGACCGATGCCCCCAACCGCGATATGGCCGAGAAGCACATCGCCGACCTCAAGCGCGAGCTGAGCGAAGACAAAGGCGCCCGTCCCGAGCCAGCGAACGCGGCGACGCCTGCCCCTTCGCCGACCAGCACCGCAGTCGCGGTTCCGCCCACCGCGGCTCCACCGGTCCCGCCCGCCGCAAACCCGGCCTTGCAGCCGCCCGTCCCGGCGAACGCTGGCCTGGCGGCGCAAAGTACCCCCGACACCACACCTCGAGAAGTGGGCCGACCTTTCTACAAGGCTTGGTGGTTTTGGACCGCCGTCGGGGGCGCCGTGGTAGCCGGAACGGTCACGGCCTTTGTCGTGGGGCGAGGGACCAAGAACGGCTGCTCGGGTGAACCCCTGACCTGCGTCGGGATCCAATAGCCATGCGGCGGACAACCCTGGCCTTCGTCTCGGTCGCGTCGGTCGCGTCGGTCGCGCTGCTCGGCGCTTGTCAGTCGCAGGATTCGACCAAGCTCGTGGTCACGGTGTGGAGCGACCTCGCCATCCCGACGGAAATCGACGGCATCCATCTCGACATCAAGGGGTCGGGTGGGACGCACCCCTTCGACTTCAAGTTGGTCACGAAGACGCAATTGCCCGTGCAACTGGCGTTGGTTCCACTGGGCGCGAAAGACGAGGCCTTCGATGTCCGCGCCACGGCGGAGCTCGGCGCCACGCCGGTCGTGTGGCAGGACGCGTACACGGCCTTTCTCCCAAGCCAGGCCCGCGAGCTTACGTTGTTCCTTGGTCGCGCTTGCATCGGGGTGACGACCTGCGGGTCGGGCCTGACCTGCTCGAACGGCGCCTGCACCCAGCCCATTCAAGTCGACCCCAAGAGCCTTCCAACCTACGTTCCCAATCGTCCGCCGACACCACCCGATGCCGCCGCGGCCGCGCCCGATGGATCAGCCGAACCCATGGATGCGCTGGTGACGGAGGCGACTTCACCCGGTTTCGATGCGGGGCTGGATACGGATGCTGGCTCGGCGCCGGATGTCCCGCTGGAGTCGGGGCGCTTGGTCGATGCTGCGACCGACGCCGTCGGAAAGGATGGACCGACTGACCTTGCTCTGGATACACCGGCGGCGGACGCGCCCGCCGACACGGCGCTGGACTCGAATCCTTCCTGCACCCCGAGTTGCACCCTCGGCCTCAAGCGCTGCGGAAGCGGCGGCGGGTTACAGACGTGCGTGCTGGTCAACGGCTGCGCAGGCTGGGGCCCGGAAACGCCGTGCACCGGCCGGCGCTCGTGCGTCACCGATGCCTCCGGTGCAACCTGCTCCTGCCCGACACCTCCTGCTGGCTGTTCAGGCGGAACGGGCTCCTTCTGCTCGACCACCGACAGCTCGTTGCAGACATGTCTGCAAGACACGGACGGCTGCGTGTATCTCGGTGCCGCCACCATTTGTCCGGCCCAGAAACCCTGCACCGGGACCTTCCCGTCCGCCAACTGCAGTTGCCCGCCCGCGCCCGCGATTTGCGCCAACACCACCGGAACCTTCTGCGATGGCGCCACGTCCGTCGTGACCTGCTCGCACGACGGGCAGGGTTGTCTCGTCTCCGCGCCAAACAAGACCTGCCCCGCTCGGCAAGCCCTGCGGAGGAACAGCCGGCAACGCCGACTGCACCTGTCCCGCCGTCGCCGCGTGCGCCTCGCCCAACCCAACGAGCGGAGCGTACTGTTCGAGCAACGACGTCGTCACCTGTTCCGCCGACGCCAACGGCTGCCCGCAGTCCGTGACCACGACCTGTCCGGTCGGAAAGCCATGCGCAGGCTCGACTCCGAATGCAAGCTGTCAGTGCCCGCCCGCACCTGCCGGGTGCGCGAGCGGTGCCGGCAAGAACTGCTCAGGTTCGGATATCGTCCTGTGCAGCACCGACGCAGATGGGTGTACTCAGGGGACGATCCAGACCTGTTCCACGAAAAACATCATGCCTGCGTGTTCCCTGGGGGTGTGCGACGGAGCTTGTGCGCCCGGATTCAACGACTGCGACAACGACAAGCAGAGCAATGGCTGCGAAACCAACATCACGAACGATCCCAATCATTGCGGCAGCTGCCCCGTCGCATGCAATGCCGGCGTGGTTTGCGTAAATGGCACCTGCACGACAAGCAAGTGGGGCCTTTCCGGGACAGGGCCAACCTCCAACGCTTTTGGGGCTGGCACGTTGCTGGTTCTAAGCATCTCGATTTCCGCCACTGCTCCAAGTCTGGTCGGGATCGGCGCACAAACCGTCAGTGCGGACGTACTGCTCAGACTCGGGCTGTACACCGACAACAGTGGCGTGCCCAATAAGCTCGTGGCCCAGACTGGTGAACTAACCTCGACCACCAATGGTGTCGAGGGATACTTTGCCCCGGTTTCGATTCGGCCAGGCACATACTGGGTTGGGCTCCTTTCACAGTCTGCCGTCTATGTGGCAGCCGAGAACATCGACTCACAATTCTTCTATGTGACGCAAACATACGGTCCCCTTCCTGCGCAGGCTCCGGCCATGACCGGTATTCAGGCCCCGCGGGCGCATCTCTATGCGATTACCTCCCCGTAGGGGGCCCTGGGGTTCCCCAACAATCTCCTCGATCTTTCTCACCATCTTTCTTCACTTCTCAACGGAGGCATTCCAATGACCTGTCCCAACATCTACATCGGTCCAGACAGCTCCCATGCGCCCCCTAGCCCGTTCTGGACGAATTCGGCAATTGTTCCGCCCAGCGACGTACTGACCGAAGATGTTCCTGTCACGATTTCTGTGACAGTTCAGAACACTGGTGACACCTCACCCCCAAGCACCCTGGAGCTCTATTGGTCCGATCCCACGACAGGATTCGCGGTGACTGGATCCCAACTTATTGGCCGCGTAGGAGATGTTTCAACCTGGACAGTGCCGCCTCACACCGTGATCCCGCCTGCCGATGGCGCCATCATCACCAACTTCGCCTGGACCCCCGACGCTATCGCACTTGGAACCAATGGAGGGCACGTGTGTCTGCTCGCGCGCACCCAGTTCAACTCGTCGCCAGGAGGCGGATGCCCCAATATCTCGTGGGATGCGGCCTCGCCGCAAACCGATCCGCATAGTGGAATCCACAATATTCAGTTAGTTGCGCCGGCCCCTAAGCCATTCCCGAGGCCAAAGCCGTTTCATTTCTACTTCGCATTCGCAGCCACCAACACCAGCTACGATGGCCGCCCAGGCCTCTTGCAAGTTCGAGTCTTGGATCCGAATGCCGAAGCAGATCGTGCGCGACTGGGGGGCGTTCTCTTTCAGCCCCATATCGACCGGGCCCTCCGCTGTCAGGGAAAGGTAGCCTTGCCCAAGGCGGTCCTTCTCGGTGCCGGCCGCGAGTGCATCGTGCTTCCCCCCAAACCTCCGTTCGTCTTTGGCGAGAGGCAAAACCGCCATTGCACGATTCCACTTCCCCGGCTCGGCAACCTCGGGCCCTTGGAATCCGACCGGGCGCAGCGCTTGCTCGCGACCGAAAGCCGCTTCGAGGAGGTCGAGAAGGGCGTTCCCGTTTACCTGACCCATGGAGAATCGCGCCAAATGATCTTGGAAGTCGTCGCTCAGGAAGCAGATGGCCATGTCTACGTCGTCGAGGTGGAACACACGTCTGCGGACGGGAAACCGGTCGGAGGACTGACCTTCGTGTTTGTCAGTCAGTTCGACTGTCTTTGAGGCGACGAGTCGGGAAGCAGTCCCGGTCGCGCGAAGATGCGCGGGGCAGATTGATGCGCCACTCGCGGCTCGCATGTGGGGGGGCGGTCGTGATGGACCAATCGCAGTGCCAGGGGATGGAAAAACCAGGCGCCGCCGCCGCCCGCGTTGCACGCCCTGGACAGCGTTGCAGGAGCTTGCCCTGCGCGTGAAAACGCGACACCGCCGCACGCACGCCGACGTGGCGGAGAGTATAGCCGTTTCGGCCGGCTACGGATTGGTGTATGCGTGGGTCCTCGGGGGCTCGCGCGGGGATTCACAAGACATCATGATCAAGACGGAAATTCGCATCATCTATGGCGACACCGATCAGATGGGCGTCGTCTACTACGGCAACTACCTGCGCTTCTTCGAGGCGGGGCGAAACGAGTGGCTGCGGGCCAAAGGCGCGCGCTGGCGTGAGATCGAAGCCGCGCACAGCATCTACTTGCCCGTGGTCGAGGCCAAGGTGAACTATAAACGGCCCGCGTTCTACGACGACGTCATCGAGGTCGAGACCCGCCTCGCGGATCTCGGTCGCGCCTCCCTGCGCTTCGACTACCGCGTCCTGCGCGGCGCGGATCTCTTGGCCCTGGGCCACACGGCCCATGCCTGCGTCAGCCGCGAGGGCGACGTGAGGGAATTCCCCGAGCCCCTTCTCGACCGCCTGCGGGCCGGCAGGTAGCGGGATGCTCTTCGCATCCCCGCGGCGAAAATACATTCGCATTTGTCCACTTTGCTGGTCATGTTTTCGCCGCTAAGGAGCCACTCTCGATGAACATCTACTCGTTCCTGCAGGCGGTGCGCGAGCAGCGCCCGCTGGTCCATCACATCACCAACTGGGTCACCATCTTCGACTGCGCGCAGGTGACGAAGTCCTTCGGTGCCTCTCCGGTGATGGCCCACGCGCCCGAAGAGGTCGACGCCATGACGTCGCTGGGGTCCGCGCTGGTTCTGAATATCGGGACGCTCACCACCGAGCTCGTGGACAGCATGAGGCTCGCCGCCGCCGCCGCCAATCGAAAGAAGATTCCCATCGTCCTCGATGTCTGCGGGGCCGGGGCCACGCCCTATCGCGACCGCAAGTGCGCCGAGATTCTCGACGCGGCCAAGATCGACGTCATCAAGGGCAACAGCTCGGAAGTCGCACGCGTCGCGGGCCAGGCCGTCGAAACCAAGGGGGTCGACGCCGGCCAGGTCTCGGCCGATCTGCGCGACGTGGCGGTGTCCCTGTCCGAGAAGCGCGCCTGCACCGTGGTCATCACCGGCGCCGAGGACATCGTCGCGGGTCAGGGCAAGGTGTTCCTGGTTCGCAACGGGCACCCCATGATGGCCAATCTGGTGGGAACCGGTTGCATGGCCACCTCCGTCATCGGCACCTTCGCGGGCGCCGTGCCCGGCCAAATCCCCGAAGCGGCCGCCGCTGGGCTGGCCTGCTACGAGATCGCCGCCGAGCTAGCGGTGAAGAAGTCCGACGGCCCTAGCTCGTTCAAGCAGCAGCTATTCGATTGCATCTACCGGCTGGATGAGAAGCAGATCCGCGCCATGCAGCAGGTTCACGCCCCAGCGTAGCCCGGCCTTCCCATCATAATCTCCCCAGGCCGCCGCCCGCGAAGAAGCCCATCAACGCTCCGTAGAGCGTCGAAATGTAGGGATTGGCGGTGATGGGACAGGCGCCGCTGCGGCAGCCGACGATCTTGTGGTAGGCGAAGCCGACGACGGCGCCACCCGCCACGTAGAGAACGGTGTGCAAGAGCATCTTTCGTTTCCTTTCCTGGACCGGCGCCTGGGTCGCCGAGTCGGGTTGCGCGATTTCAGGCGGCATGCACGCTCTCGGTCTTGGCTTCGGTGAGGATCTTTTGCATGTCCAGCGCCTTCACCTCGTCGATAAGGCGTTGCAGCGCCGCGCCGGGCAGCGCCCCGGCCTGCTGGTAGATGAGCACGCCGTCCCGGAAAACCATCAAGGTCGGGATGGCTTGGATGCCGAAGGCGGCGCCAAGACCCGGATCTTCCTCGGTGTTGACCTTGGCAAAGGTAACCTCCGGGTTGGCGACGGACGATTTCTCGAAGATGGGAGCGAAGGCACGGCAGGGTCCACACCAAGGCGCCCAGAAATCCACCAGGACCATGCCTTGCTTGACGGTGTCGTTGAAATTGTCGCGATCGAGTGCCTTGGTTGCCATGGTGACTGTCCTTTCAAGACCTTGGAGCCAGCGCCCGGAAAAAAGGATTCCCATCTCCGATGCGTCGGGGTACGAATCCTTCCGGCCTCCGCCGGTCTAGCGGGTATGCTTGGCGAGCTTCAACGAGGACACACCATGCGCAAACGGCTCTTGATTGCCCTGACGATGCCAGCCCTGATTCTTGCCATGCGCTCGTACGCCCTGGCGGACAGCGCGGTTTCGCCGGCCCAGGCCGCGGCCCTGATCAAGGACAAAACAGATCTCCAGCTCATCGACGTGCGTACCCCGGACGAATACGCCGAAGGCCACCTGGCCAAGGCGAAGCTCATCCCCTTGCAGGAGCTCGAACGGCGTGTGGCCGAGATCGACAAGGGCAAACCCGTCTTGCTCTACTGCCGTAGCGGGCATCGCAGCGGCAACGCCCTCAAGCTTCTGCAAAGCAAGGGCTACACCCAGGCCAAGCACATCGAGGGCGGTCTCAACGCCTGGCAGGCCGCCGGGCTCCCCGTCACCCGCTGAAGACGCATGGCCGGCGAGATGAACGACACCGAATCCGGGCTGCTGGCAGCGGCGCGCAAGGGCGACCAATCCGCGCTCGCCACACTTCTCGAACGCCACCAACAAAGGGTCTTCGGCTTCGGCGTGAAGATGTGCGGCGACTCGGAAGACGCCAAGGATGTCGCGCAGGACACCCTGCTCACCCTGGCGCGCTCGGTGAAGGATTTCCGTGGCGAGGCGTCGCTCTCGACCTGGCTCTACACGGTGGCGCGCAGCTTTTGCATCAAGAAGCGCCGACGAACCAAGGGGGCTCCGGCTTTTCACGAGCCGCTCGACAAGGTCACGCACGAAAACGTCGGCGAGCCAGCGGCGACCCCCGAACAGGCCCTGCTCGGCCTCGAGGCGCGCCAGACCGTCGCGGCGGCGCTGGATGCGCTCGAGCCCGAGGCGCGTGAGGTGGTGGTTTTGCGCGACATCGAGGGCCTGACCGCGGTGGAGGTCGCCGAGGTGACGGGCGCGAGTGTGGCGGCGGTGAAGAGCCGCCTCCATCGCGCCAGGGCCGCCTTGCGCGAGCACTTGCTGGCCGTGGTGGGAGGCGAGCCCTCCGAGCCGGCCCGGCCATCGTGCCCCGATGTCCTGACCATGCTGTCGCGGAAGCTGGAGGACGAAATCAACCCCGACGTGTGTGCCGAAATGGAAGAGCACGTGGCGGGTTGCCCCCATTGCAACGGCCTCTGCGATTCGCTCAAGCGCAGCCTCGCCCTGTGCAAGTCTCTTCCGACGCCAACGGTGCCCGAGCACGTTCAGGAATCCCTACGCAAGGCCGTGGCCTCGGCGCTGGCCGAGAACGAGGGATAGTTTCTACGGGGAGATGCGCGGCAGGGGAAAGAAAACCACAGAGATACGGAGAGCACAGAGGGAACGAAAGCAATAATCCGGATCCGGATCCAAGATCCGAAGACCCCTTCTTCCCCATCCGCCTCTGTGTCCCTGTGCCTCTGTGGTTTTCTTTCGTGTAAACTGCGCGCGATGAGCAAGAGCGACGATGTTCGTGCCCGCGCAGAAAAGATTCGCAAAGGTGGAGCGCAGAAGTACCACGACAGCAACCGCGCCGCGGGAAAGCTGTTCTGCCGCGAGCGCATCGCGCGGCTGTGCGACCAGGGCGCGGCCGACAACAACGGTCAGGATTTCATCGAGGACGGCCTCTTCGCCAACGCGATGGCGCCCGATCTACCCGCCGACGGTGTGGTCACCGGCATCGGCACCATCCATGGCCGACCGGTGGCCATCATGGCCAACGATCAAACCGTCAAGGCCGGCTCGTGGGGCGAACGTACCGTCGAGAAGATCCTGCGCATCCAAGAAACCGCCGGACGCTTGCGCATCCCGCTCGTGTACCTGGTGGACTCGGCTGGCGCACGCATCACCGATCAGCTCGACATGTTTCCCGGCCGGCGCCACGCGGGCCGCATCTTTCGCAACCAGGTGCGCCTGTCCGGCTCGATCCCGCAAGTCTGCCTGCTCTTCGGCCCGTCCGCGGCAGGCGGCGCGTACATTCCCGCCTTCTGTGACGTGGTGTTCATGGTCGAAGGCAACGCCTCGATGTACCTCGGCTCGCCGCGCATGGCCGAAATGGTCATCGGCGAGAAGACCACGCTGGAGGAAATGGGCGGCGCCCGCATGCACTGCGAGGTCTCGGGTTGCGCGGATCTGCTGGCCATGGACGAGCTATCCTGTCTGGCGGCGGCGCGCGCTTACCTGGCGTTCATGCCCCAGAGCGCCGAGACGCGGATTTCCGACATCGCCGGCCGAAAGCCGGCCAGCGACAAGCGCATCGACGACCTTCTGCCCGAAAACCACAACCAGCCTTTCGACATGGTCGCACTCCTCGACATGCTGGTCGACGCCGGCAGCTTCTTCGAGATCAAGAAGCGCTATGCCCGCGAGGTCCTCACCGGCTTCGCTCGCCTCGGCGGTCGCGCCGTGGGCATCGTGGCCAATCAGCCCAAGTGGAAGGGCGGCGTCCTCTTCGTCGATTCGGCGGACAAGGCCGCGCGCTTCGTGTGGCTGTGCGACGCCTTCGGCATTCCGCTGCTGTTTCTGTCGGACGTGCCGGGCTTCATGATCGGCAGCGCGGTCGAGCGCGCGGGCATCATCCGCCACGGTGCCAAGATGGTTTCGGCCATCGCCGACGCCGCCGTGCCGAAGATCAGCGTGATTTTGCGCAAGGCGTACGGCGCGGGCCTCTATGCCATGTGCGGCCCCGCCTTCGATACCGACGCCACCTTGGCCCTGCCCCAAGCCACCATCGCCGTGATGGGCGCCGAAGCCGCGGTCAACGCGGTCTACGCCAACAAGATCGCCGCCAAGCCCGAGGCCGAGCGTGCCGCCTACGTCGAAGAGCTGCGCCGAGCCTATCGCGAGGACGTCGACATCATGAAGCTCGCCTCGGACCTGCACCTCGACGCCTTGGTGCCGGGCGACGAGCTGCGCGCCGAGCTCATCCGCCGCTTCGCCACCATGACGGCGAAGATCGACACCGGCTACCCGCGGCGGCGGCCGGTGCTGCCGGTCTAGGCCGTCGGGATGACGGAGCCGAATGTGCTTGCTACTATCACCCGATGACTCTCTACGACGAGCTGCGTTCGGTGCTGGCGGCACTCGACCAAGCTGGCGTCGATTACGCACTCGTGGGTGGCCTGGCCGTAGCCGTCTGGGGCGCGCCGCGGGCGACCAAGGACATCGACCTTCTGGTGCGAAGCGAGTCGCTCTCGCAGTCCGTGGCCGCGGTACGGGCCTGTGGATTCACGCTCGAAGCACTGCCTTTCGAGTTCAAGGATGGCACCACCCTCCAGCGGGTGAGCAAGGTGGATCAGGCCGGCGATCTCATGACCGTCGACTTCATCGTGGTCGACCGCAATCTGGAGACGACCTGGGCGAGCCGCTCGCGGTTGCCCTTCGCCGATGGCGACGTCGTCGTCATTTCGCGCGAGGCACTGATTGCCATGAAGGCGCTGGCAGCCCGACCCCAGGACATCGCCGACATCCAGAACCTGAAGGAACACGACCGATGAGCATCGATTTGTCTGCAGCAGAGATCGATGCTCGCTTGCGCGAGACAAGCCGCATGGCCGGCTCGCTTCGCCCCGAGCGGCGGCTCGACGCCAAGGTCGACATGAGTGGGACCGCAGTGGCGGCCCGTCTCAAGACGGCGTCCGACCTGCTTCATCTGTGCCGCATGTTGGCGCGAAAAGGCCCGCAGGCCAATCCTACCGGACCGGTCTGATCTTGGCGGCGATCCAGTAGGCCGCTTCGTCCGGATCGGTGGTCACGAAGGTGGGCAAACCACGGTTGTTGACCGAGGGCTCGAAGAACTTCTCGGCAAGCACATCCTGCGGGCGAAGCACCAGCGCGAATCGCTCCAAGACTCCGGCGAAGGCCTTCGCCACCATCTTCGCCAGCCCGTACAGGTCGGAAATCGTGAGGTCCACGGATCCTTCGCGCAGATCCACCAGGACGCGCCTCACGTGGCTGCGCAGGATCTGCTCGCACGCGCCCTCGAACAAGCGCTCCATCGAGGCTTCGGTCACGGTTTCGCGAATCGTAATTTCGAGGTAGGGAATCGGCCCCTCGACCAGCCGGGACTCGACCGTGGCAACCGGGGCAGGCTTGGCCTTGGTAGGTTGTCGCCTGGGCGCGGCCGGCTTCCGGCCGGATGCGCGGGTGGCCTTGCTGGGGGCTTTCTTGGTCTTCTTCATGGCGCTAGAACCGGGCACACTGCCCGCGTTGACGAAGGTAGTGATCGGTCAGGACCAGAGCGATCATGGCCTCTACCATGGGCACCGCGCGCGGCAGCACGCAAGGGTCGTGGCGACCGCGCGCTTGCAAGGTGGTGTTCTTGCCGTCGATGTCCACGGTTTCTTGCGGCATCAGGATGGTGGCGGTGGGCTTGAAGGCGGCGCGTACGACGACGTCCTCGCCGTTCGAGATGCCGCCCTGGATGCCGCCCGAGCGGTTGGTGCGGGTGCGCACCCTGCCCTGCTCGGCGAAGAAGGCGTCGTTGTGTTGCGAGCCGCGCAGGCGCGTGCCCGCGAAGCCGCTGCCGCTTTCGAAGCCCTTGCACGCTGGCAACGAAAGCAAGGCCTTGCCCAGATCCGCTTCCAAGCGGTCGAAGACCGGCTCGCCTAGTCCCGCGGGCACCTTGCGCGCCACCGCCTCGACCACGCCACCCACCGAGTCGCCGGCCTTTCGGGTCGCGTCGATGAGGTCGATCATGGCTTGCGCGACCTTGTCGTCCGGGCAACGCACGATATTGCTTTCCACACTATCCCGAGTGACGGTCGCGGGGTCGACTTCGGCCTCGATGTCACAAACTCGTTTCACATAGGCGACGATCTCGACAGCCGCCGTCTCGGACAGGAACTTGCGCGCGATGGCGCCTGCGGCGACCCGTCCGATGGTTTCTCGGGCGCTGGCGCGCCCCCCTCCCGCCACGGCGCGGATGCCGTACTTGGCTTGGTAGCTGTAGTCGGCATGCGACGGCCGATACTTGGTGCGCATCTCGTCGTAGTCGCCGCTGCGCGCGTCGCTGTTGCGAACCAAGAGCGCGATCGGGGTTCCCGTGGTCAGGCCGTCCTCCACGCCGGAAAGGATCTCGACTTGATCCGCTTCGTCGCGGTGGCTGGTGATGCGGCTTTGACCGGGCCTGCGCCGGTCCAGCTCGACCTGGATCTCCTCGCGGCTGATGGCTAGACGCGGGGGGCAACCGTCGACCACCACGCCGATGCCCGGGCCATGGGACTCGCCCCAAGTTGCTATCCGAAAAAGCTCGCCGAAGGTACTTGCCACGATAAGCACGCAGGCTACCACAGCCTCCCCGAAGAATCCTCGCCCCCTCTCCGTGCCCTCTCCGTGCCTTCTCTGTGCCTTCTCTGTGCCCTCCCAACCCTCTGCGCTCTCTTCTCCTACAGCCTTTTTTAGTGGCATCCGCCGAGGTTTTTCTTCAGGGTACGCCCATGAGCACGACGAACGGTTTGCCGCGAAAGTGGAACATCGCGGATTCCGCCGAAACCTACGGCATCAAGTACTGGTCGAACGGGTACTTCTCGATCAACGACGCTGGCCACGTGGTCAGCCACCCGCAGGGACCCGAGGCAGGCAGCATCGACCTCAAGGAGCTGGTCGACGAGGTGGTGCGGCGCGGGATCGGGCTGCCGCTGCTCATTCGCTTCTCCGACATCCTGAAGAGCCGGGTCGTGGATCTGCATGAAGCCTTCAGGCGCGCCATGACCGAGTACGGCTACAAGGGCGACTACCGCGGCGTCTACCCCATCAAGGTCAACCAGAACCGCTACGTGGTCGAGGAGATCACGCAATTCGGCCGTCCCTACCACTACGGCCTCGAGGCCGGCTCCAAGCCCGAGCTTCTGGCCGTGATGGGCATCCTCGACGACGACGAAGCCCTCATCGTGTGCAACGGCTACAAAGACGAGGAGTACATCGAAACCGCGCTCATGTGCTCGAAGCTGGGACGCAAGGTGCTCATCGTGGTCGAGAAGTTCTCCGAGCTGGAGCTCATCGCCAACACCGCCAGGAAGATCGGCGTGCGCCCACGCATCGGCATGCGCATCAAGCTGGCATCCAAAGGCTCGGGCCGCTGGGAAGGGTCGGGGGGCGATCGCTCGAAGTTCGGTCTGTCCACGCGCGAGGTGGTCGAGGCGGTGCGCTACCTGCGCGAGGCCGACATGTTGTCGTGTTTCGAGCTTATCCACTTCCACCTGGGCAGCCAGATCTCCGCCATCCGCGCCGTCAAGAACGCCATGCGCGAGGCGGGGCGCTTCTTCGTCGAGATCGTGAAGCTGGGCGCGCCCCTCAAGTACTTCGACGCCGGCGGCGGCCTTGGCGTGGACTACGATGGATCGCAGACCAACTTCGCGTCGTCCATGAACTACACCTTGCAGGAGTACGCCAACGACCTGGTGTTCGGCCTACAAGAAATCTGCGACGCGGCCGGGGTTCCCCAACCCACCATCGTCACCGAATCCGGCCGTGCCGTGGTCGCCCACCATTCCATGCTCATCGTGGACGCCCTGGGCGTGGGCGAATTCGACGTGGGCAAGGCGCCCGAAACACTGCCCGAGAATGCCTCGCGCGTGGTGCGCAACCTGTTCGACACCTGGCGCGACATCTCGACCAAGAACGTGCGCGAGGCCTACCACGACGCCCTCGAATACCGGGAAGAAGCGTTGTCCCTGTTCTCGCTCGGCAGCCTCTCGTTGCCCGAGCGCGTGGTGGCCGAGGACGTCTTCTGGGCCATCTGCCAGAAAATCCTCAAACTGGTGCGTGACATGCGCGATGTCCCCGAGGAGTTCGAGGGCCTGGAACGCAACCTGTCGGACACCTACTTCTGCAACTTCTCCATGTTCCAGTCGCTGCCCGACATCTGGGCCATCGACCAACTGTTCCCCATCATGCCCATCCACCGTCTCGGCGAAGAGCCCACGCGGCGAGCGGTGCTGGCCGATATCACCTGCGATTCCGACGGCAAGATCGACCATTTCATCGATCGACGCGACATCAAGAACGTGCTCGAGCTGCACCCGTTGATTGGGGGCGACGAATACTACCTGGGCGTGTTTCTGGCGGGTGCCTACCAGGAGATCCTGGGCGATCTGCACAACCTCTTCGGCAACACCAACACCGTGCACGTTTCGTTGGCGCCGGGTGGCGGCTACCAGATCGAGCACGTCGTCACCGGCGACACCGTGACCGACGTGCTCAAGTACGTCAGCTACGCCCGCGAGGATCTCGTAGCGCGCGTGCGCCGCTTCGCCGAGCAGGCCGTGCGCGTAAGCGGCATGAGTCTGGAGGAAACGCGTTCGCTGTTGCGCATGTACGAAGAGGGACTATCCGGGTACACCTATCTCGAACGAACCTAGAATGCCGGAAGATTTCCACCGCTTCCGCCATGCGTCCCCTGCGATGAAGGGCGTTGACCCAATCGAGGCGTGGTGGGAGGGATCTTCCGCCCTCTTACGCGGCGTTCTCGGCGCCCCCCAGCTCCGCCGCCAGCTCGCGGATACGACGGTGCTCGGGGATTCGCTGCAAAAACGCCGGCCGCATCGTCGGGTCATCGAGGGTCTCGGCTCTGCGATGCAGCCAGGCCATGGCCTCCGAGACGATTTCCTCTGCCTGGGCGCGCTTTCCGTAGGTCGCGAGTGCTTCCGCATACGCCAGCCTCACACTGGCCTCTCCATCCTCCAGCGCCGTCCTCGACTCGATTGCCGCGTAGGCCTCCTTGGCCAGGGTCAGCGCCTCATCGACAGCCCCCTGAGCCAGACGGGCTCGTCCGAGCAAGGCCAGGGCAAAGGGACGCAGGGAGGGCTTGTCGATCGTGCTCTCCACCGCCCCCGTTGCGTGGCGCTCGGCCGCCGCAAAGTCGGCCGCCAAGAATTCGGTCACGGACAGGTAGGACTGCACATAGGGAAGGAACCATCGATCCCCGCGCTCGATCGTCCATTGTAAACCCCGCTCACCCATCGCCCTGGCCTCGTCCAGCCGCCCTTGGTAGGCGAGACAGTTCGTCAGCAATTGCGATACGCCACCGAAGAAATGGGGGAGCCCCATCCTTTCGCTCATGGCCAAGACGCGACGAGCATGCTCCTCCGCCACTTCGAGCTGCCCCACTTCCATGAGCCAGACGGCCAAATTGCCCAGCGCCCCGCAGGCCTCCCGAGTATTGCCGGTACTCTCGTGAAGCCGCACCGTCCTGCTCTGGCGAGCCGCGGCCTCGGACAGATGCCCATTCGCCCGGGCCAGTTGCGATCGAATGGACTCGGCGCGCGCGGCCAGGTGCGCATCCCGCGGATCTCCCTTGCTCTCGACCAGGGCCAAAGCTCGTCGAGCCAGCACCTGGTTCCCGCCATAGGAAAGATGCGCCGTCACATCCAGCACGCACTCGAGCCAGAGGGCAAGAAGCGAGGGATGCGACGGCTCTTGATCGAGGATGCCGGACATCTCGGCCACCTCGGCGAATTTGCCTTCAATCCCGAGACAATTGATAAGTGCGCTCTTGGCACGCAACCCCAAGGCGGGATCCACGCACAGAAGCCCCGCCCGCGCCGCCTTCTCGGCCCTGGGATAGTTGCCCTGCCAGTAGAACGACTGGGATTCGACTAGGCGCAACTCGGCCAGATCGTCGTCCAAGGCACCCAAGAGCACGCCGCGCTCGGCGCGTGAGATGGCCGCCACCAAGTCGTTCGTCTCCAGAGCCTGATTCGCGGCCACGCGCAGCCAGTGCATCGCGCGCGCGGTCTCATTTCCACGCTCGAAGTGATCGGCGAGCACGATGGCATCGCGCTCGCCCGACCGCTCCAGAAAATCACCCGCAAGTCGGTGCCCCACCGCCGCGCCCTCGGGTGGCAGCAGGGCGTAGGCGGCGTCGCGGTGAAGCGCGTGGCGAAAGACGTGCTCGCGAGAATGGCCGAACGGCCGGGTAAAGAGGATCTCCCGGTCGACCAAGATCTCCAGCCAGCGATCCACGTCTTCGGGGATCGTCTCGGGGAGCAATGCCTTCACCCCGTCCGAGCGGAAGCTGCGGCCGAAGATGCTGGCCGTGCGCAGCACCTGCTTGGCCCCGTCACCGGCGGCATCGAAGCGTGTCTGCACCATGCCAAGCACGGTGCTCGGAACCTCCGCGACGTCCTTGCACTCGGCGAGAGCGCGCGCCAGCTCCTCCAGGTAGAAGGGATTCCCCTGGGCTTGTTCCAGGATCCATCGAAGTCTTGCTTCCGCCTTGTCGCCCAGCATCCGCCTCGCCAACTCCTCGATGGCGCGATTGCCCAGCGGCGAAAGCGGAATCCGCTGCACCTGACGCTCCCGCCACAGCCTGGCAAAGCGCTTGTCGATCTCGGGCCGGGCCAAAGCCAGAACCATGAACGGTTTGTCGCGCAACACGCGCAGGGCCGTGTCGGTATAGCTCACGCTGGGACCATCACCCCAGTGCAGGTCCTCGAGTAGCAGCAAGACAGGACGATGGGAGGACTCGGCTTCCAGCCAATCCACCCAGGCAGCCTGGGTTTGGTCCGCCATCAGGCGCGCGTCCGCGCGGGCCGCGCGCAACTGCGGAAGGTTTTCGTCCGGGAAAGGGATCCGGGCGATCTCACCGAGAAAGGCCACGGTGCTCGGTGCACTCTCCGGCGGCAGGTGCCGTCCGGCGTGGGCAAAGAGGCGTTTGCGCTGGGTTTCCTCGCATTCCGTGCCGCCGATGCCGGATGCCCCGCGAATGGCCTGGGCCAGCAGACCCAGCGACGCATTGGCGTGCGTGGGATCGCCGCGCCCCACCAGCAACTCGAAGGGCTGGCCTCGACCTCGCACGCGCTCCAGGAATTCGTAGGAAATGCGCGATTTGCCGCTGCCCGGTCCGCCGGTCATGACGATGACCTGGGCGCACGGCTCTTCCACGCTGCCCTCGAAGGTAGCCACCAGACCGGAAATCTCGCGCTCGCGCCCCACGCACGGAACGTCCTTGCCGAGCACCGTGCGCGGCGCCTCGCGCAGTCCGCGCTCGAAGAGCAGCCGCGCCCGACCGTCGACCTCGGAAGTGATTTCGAAACGAGCCTCGAGTAGCCTGCGGAGGTCCCCACTGACATGGATCGCACCGGCGTGCTCTCGGCCCATGAGCTCGGCCGCGCCGTCGATGAGGGTACCCAAATGGAGTTGCTCGTCGACGACGGCGTGGCCCATGCTCACGGCAAACGAAGAGCCCGGCCGCGCCGCCTTGAGACGCAAGGTGCAGCGGGCCGCCTGCACCGCGAGATCGAGTGGCGTCGTCGATCCGTCGGCGAGCAACGTCACCACCAGGGCGCCGTTGGCAAGCCTCTGGATGAGAGCGCCCCAGGGGGCGATCGCCTGCGCCACGGCGTCCAAGGAACCAGCACCGTCTTCCGAGCAGGCGATCTCGCGCGCCAACACGGTTCCCAGATCCGCCGCGGTCGCTGCCGGATCCAGATGGGGCGCCCCGCCGGCGGGATCCTGGGCGGAAACCAGGATGACCACGGCGAGACGGCGTTCGCCGGTGAAGGCGACGATACCTGGCCGGATGCTTCCTTCCTGCAGCGCGGCCAGCTTCCCGGTGGTACGCAACTCACTGGTGATTCGCCCAAGCTCGTAGAGAACTTCGTTCATGGACGAAAGCCGTTCGTTCAGCTTCTTCGCAAGCATGCGGCCCATCAGACGGGAGAAACGAGGGGACACTCCCTTGCACCGGCCGGCCACGTCGATCTCGCTTCCGTCGCCGAGCTTGGCCAGGGTCCCGGTGGCGCTGTCGCCCCAAAACGGCGGTGTGCCGGTGATGCACTCGAAGAGCACGCAGCCCATCGAGAAGATGTCGGCGCGCGCGTCCACGTCGGGTGAGCCCATCGCCTGCTCGGGCGACATGTACATCGGCGTGCCCAAGGCCGATCCCGCCTGGGTGAGACGCATGGAAGCCGTGTCGAACAAGCGCCGCGCGATGCCGAAATCGAGCAGCTTGATCTTCGAGAGATCGCCTCCGGGAAGAAAGATATTCGCCGGCTTGATGTCGCGATGAACGATTCCGTGCGCATGGGCTGCGGCCAGGGCTTCTCCGATACGGCGAGCCAGGTTGAAGGTCTCGGCCAAGCTCAAAGGCCCGGCCTGAAGTCGGTCCTCGAGGGTCTCGCCGTCCAGCCATTCCATGACCAGATAGTGCTCGCGCCGACGCGTTCGGCCGTGGGACAAGTAACGAACGATGGCCGGGTGGGCAAGCTCGGCGAGAAAGGCCGCCTCTTGCTGGAATCGCTCGCCGAGCTGCGAGCCGAAGCTGCTGGAGATCTTGACTGCCACGACCTCGTCGGTGGCGAGATCCACGGCGCGGTAGACCGTGCCCATGCCACCCGCGATCGTTTGGCCCTGCAAGCGAAAGCGCCCGTCGAGCTCCTCGGGTGGATCACTGCGGTCCGTCACGGCTTTTCCAACCCGGCAATCGGCAGGAACGCGGAAAAAACGTAGTCGCGATCGCAGAGCGGTGCTAGCGGAAGGTGACCTGCGACCAGCCCAGGCAGCATCCGGCGGGCGCCTCATCGAGGCGGACAGCGTCCCGGGCTACTTGCCAATCATCGGCGCCATGGCCGGCTTGAGGGCGTCGATCTTCCACTCGACCGGCGTGACCCAGTCGTAGCCGAGCAGACCCTCGGTGTCCCCCGAGTTGGGATTCCAGCACCAAAATGTCCACGAGTAGGTCGTGCCCAGCTTCGACAGCACCGTATCGAACCACAGGCCGGCCTTTCCGGCCGCCGCAGATCGGTCCTTGATACCGAACTAGCCGATCAAGATGTGGCCCAGGTTCTGTTGCAGGGATGGGGACGAAAGAAGCGAACGAAACTGCTGCTGGTACTTCATCGATGGAATCCTTCGGCTCGCCCTGGGTCGCAAACGCCCGCGCGCGAGACGACCGAAAGCTCTCGCCAGGCAGGTTGGCCAAACACCCCGCCAGCCTGAAGACAAGTATAGGCAGTATCGGCGGAGGTTCACGAACAAATCGGCCTGGCGAAGACAAACACGCATTGCACGTGCGATTTGCCGCAAATCTAGGTTCATCGACGTGCCGACTCATGTGTACTGGTCTGCGGACTCTAGTGCTGAACCTCCAGGCTGGCCTGGGCGCGAATGTCCGCGGACGATGAGCCGACGGCGAGGTCGAACACGCCATCCTCGACGCGCCAGCCATGGCTTTCGACGTCCCAGAACGCGAGATCCTTGCCCGCGAGAGTGAAGGCCACCGTCTGCGACTGTCCGGGCAGCAGGTGAATGCGTTGAAAGCCACGCAGCTCCTTGATGGGCC
This sequence comes from uncultured delta proteobacterium, assembly GCA_963824555.1. Lineage (GTDB taxonomy): Bacteria > Myxococcota_A > Polyangia > Fen-1088 > Fen-1088 > Fen-1118. Next base: position 71,233 of record CAWGPW010000039.1, read on the forward strand.
GGGGCACGCTGGCGAAGGCCTCGTGCGTGTACAGCTGCACGACCTCGTCGCCCACGCGCAGCCCCACGTTGGTGACGTCGACGGTGATGGTGGCGGAGTCGGTGGGAGCCATCACCGCTGGCTCGACCCGGAAGTTGGCATACGAGAAGGTCGTGTACGAGAGCCCGAAACCGAAGGGGTAGAGCGGCGTGCCCTCGTAGTAGAGGTAGGTGCGACCCTTGCGCAAATCGTAGTCGCCGATGGGCGGCAGCGTGGCCGAGCCCGTGTACCAGGTCGTGGTCAGCTTGCCGCCGGGATTGAAATCGCCGAACAGCGCATCCGCGATGGCGGTGCCCTGTTCCTGGCCGTCGTAGAACGCGGTCAGGATGGCGGGAACGTTGGCTTGCGCCCAATCGACGGCCACAGGCCCGGCGGTGACCAGCACGACGATGGTATTGGGATTGGCGGCGAACACGGCCGCAATGAGGTCCCCTTGCGCGCCCGGCAGGTTCCAGTCCGGCCGGTCCATCTCTTCGCGCAGCACGTCCTGGCTCGTGCCCACGAAGACGATGGCGATGTCGGAGGATCGCGCGAGATCGGCTGCCGCGGCGAGGGCGGAGGGATCCGCGTCGCCGGTGACGGTGCAACCTTGTTGATAGGAGATCGCGACGTCGCTCGGCCCCGGGAATTTCGCGCGGATGCCGGCGAGTGCGCTCACGGTGTGGTCGGGACTGCCGCTGTACCCGCCCAGCGTCACGTCGTTGCCGTGCGGTCCGATGACGGCAATCGAGTGCACCGACGTGCGATCCAGCGGCAGCAGCCCGCCGTCGTTCTTGAGCAGTACGATGGCCGCGCGCGCGGCTTCGAGCGCGAGAGCTTGGTTGGCCTGGGATTCGATGACGTTTGCTCCGATGGATCGGTAGGGAGCCTCGTCCGCCGAATCGAATTCACCGAGCAGGAATCGCGCCCGCAGGACCCGTGTCAGCGCCGTGTCCACGTCACTTTCCATGATCAACCCTTGATCGAGCGCGGCCTGGAGCTCGTTCGGATAGGTCGTGCCGCAATTCAGATCGGTGCCCGCCTGCAGGGCGATGGCCGCGGCCTCGGTGGTGGTCGACGTGTAGTGATGGCTGTTGGCGATGTCCCATACGGCATCGCAGTCCGACACCACATAGCCCTTGAAGCCCCAGGTATCGCGCAGGATATCGCGCAAGAGCAGCGGATTGGCGGCCGAAGGCACGCCGTTCACCGCGTTGTAGGCGGACATGACCGAAAAGGCGCCGGCCTCGACCGTGGCCTCGAAGGCCGGGAGGTAATATTCGTGCAAGAGTTGTTCGTCGATGTCCGACGATCCATCGTGGCGGTTGTACTCGGAGTTGTTGCCGGCGTAGTGTTTGGGCGTGGACACGGCCTTGAGGTACTTCGGGTCGTCGCCCTGCAAACCGCTCACGAAGGCGACGCCCATCCTGGACATGAGGAAGGGATCCTCAGTGTAGGACTCCTCGAAACGCCCCCAGCGCGGATCGCGCAGCATGTTGATCACCGGCGACCAGTAGGTCAGCCCCTTGCCCGCCGTCACGTTGAAGCCGCGCGCCTCGTCCGAGATGGCCGATGCCACGCGCTGGAGCAGGTCGGGATCCCATGTGCTGCCGAGCGCGATGGCCTGCGGAAACGACGTTGCCCCGTCGGTGAGAACGCCGTGCAGCCCCTCGTTCCAATATTGGTAGGCCGCGAGCCCAAGGCGCGGGATGGCGGGGGCGTTGTTTTGCAGCTGCGAGATCTTCTCGGCGTAGGTCATCTGCGCCACCAGGGCCGCGATCCGGTCGTCGGCCCAACCGGTGGACCTGAGAGCGCCGCCGCCATCCACGGGCTGCTGAAGAGGACCATCCGGCCGGGCGCTGGCATCGCGTCCTTTGCGCCTCAAATCGCCGCAGGCAAAAGAGAGCGTGCTCAAACCGCACGCAAGAAGGGCAAGCCATCCGGAAGGTCGCTTCATGTCCATCTCCAGTCGGGGGATTTAACCACAGACGCGGAGTCGGAGGGGTCAGTTCACGTACTTCTTGCCGCGCTTGCCGCGTCCGCCTTCCAGGACCTCGAATCCGACCCGGTGCGGGCGGCGCCAGCGCGTGAGCAGACCGAGGATGGGGCCGCTCTTGCCGCCGGCCAGGAAATAGCCCACCCCCACCGCGGCCAGCGTGCCAGCCAGCGAAGGCCAAGCGAGCTGAAAAAGGGCGGACACGACGGACATGCCGACCAAGATGTAGGTCAGGATGCGTGCCTGAAGCACGAGACTGCCGAACACACGAACCTCGGTCCGCCCGAAGAGCACGCCCAACGCCACGAAGAGGGCCAGCACGGAATCGCCGCAGCCGGCGTAGATCGCGGTCCAATGCATGGCCGAGCCCAGGAGGGCCATGACGACGTTCGCGGCCAGGCCGGCGCCGAAGAAGATCAGCAAGAGCCGCCGCCGGCCGAGAGAGCGCTCGATGGTGGCGCCCACGAACCACAGGCCGATGAGGTCGAAGATGAAACCCCACAGGTCCAGGTGCACGAACAGCGCGCTGGCGGGCTGCCAGTACTCGCCCGCAGCGACCAGCGGCCCCAGCGCCAGGTGCCTGGTGATGTCCCCGCGCAAGGGTGCGGCCATGATGTAAAGGCCGAACAACGCGGCCTCGACGATGACCAGATTGCGGATGGTGGGGGAAAGGCGTTGGGTGATCGGGCGCATCCAGGCTGGCGCGGGACTGCGACCAAATGAGCGTTCAGACATGCCCGTCCAGGCTAGCATCAAACGGCCGCGCGTGAAGGCGGCACCTCGAAAATGCGGCCTATTTCGTGCACACCTTGGTGCTGTCCGAGCCGCCGCAGTCGGCCGCGCAGTCGGCGAGAACCACCAAGGCTGGAAGTTGGGTGACCCGTCCCCTAAGCACGTCGCGCACCACCGGGTCGACGCCGGGTCCGGCGCTGCAAGTCCCGACCTCGCCGCTCGAGATATCGTTGCCGTCCGCGCCCACCGGCACCAGCGAAACGCTGTAGCTCCCCGGCGGGATGTCGAAGTGCGTGGCGCCGCTTTGCAGGTTGCACGAAAACTGGCAGGCGGCGCGGCCAGCGCAGGGGTCACCGCCCCCGGCCACCGGGATAAGCTGAATCCTGATTTTGGAGATGGGCGGGCACGTGCAGCCGCAGTCGGCGATGCCCCGACCGTCGTGGGTCGCCACCACCCAGCTCGCCTCCACCGCGCCACCGTCGATGGAAACGCAGCCCGCGGCCGAAAAAAGAAGCGCGATGAGTGTGATTCGATCCATAAATCGAGGTTAGATTAGCAGCATTCCTGGAAAGGCAGTCAGCCGAATCCGGGTTGACGAACAAGGAGCCCTCGATGATTCATGTGCTTTTGCAAGCCGGCGGCGCGGGAGACAAGCTGGATATCATCTCACTCATCGCGCATGCCGGCGCGGTGCCCAAGGCCGTCCTCGGCCTCCTGGCGTTCATGTCCATGATTTCCTGGTATGTCATCGGCGGCAAGTGGATGTATCTGTCCCGCGCGTACCGGCGCTCGCTGCGTTTCGTCGAAAAATTCTGGGACAGCAGCCTGGACGAGATGTGGAAGGAGGCGCAGGAGGCGCCGCCCTCACCGGTGAGCGAGGTCTTCCGCGCCGGGTACCTCGAGCTCATCAAGCTACGCAAGCGGCACGCCCAGGCGCAGTCCGGGGCCAAGCCCGACGAGGGCGGATTGGGCGATATCGAGAGCCTGGAGCGCGCCCTTTCGCGCGCTCGCACCATGGCCATCACCGAGATGGAGAACAAGGTCCCCTTCCTGGCCACCACGGCCAGCGCCGCGCCCTTCATCGGCCTGTTCGGCACCGTGTGGGGCATCATGAACTCGTTCCGCAACATCGGCGCCAAGGGCGCGGCCAACCTGGCCACCGTGGCACCGGGCATCGCCGAGGCCCTGGTGGCGACCGCCATCGGGCTCGTGGCCGCCATCCCGGCGGTCATGGGCTACAATTACCTGTCACGGAGGATTCGCGTGATCTCGGCCGAGATGGAAACCTTTACCAACGACTTCCTCAACATCATCCGGAGGAGGTTTTTCTAGCCATGGCCATGTCGGGGGGCGGGGGGAAGGAAACCGGGACGCTGTCCGAAATCAACGTCACGCCACTCGTCGACGTCATGCTGGTCTTGCTCATCGTCTTCATGGTCACGGCGCCCATCATGCAAACCGGGGTCGACGTGACCTTGCCCAATGCCAAGGCCCAGACCGTGCCCGACGAGAGCGGCAAGCTCATCATCACCATGACCAAGGACCACCGTGTCTTCATCGGTCGCATGGAGATCCCGGTCGCCGAGGTGGAGACGAAGCTCAAGGCCAACGCCAAGCTACAGGCCGATCACGAGGCCTACCTGCACGCCGACACCGCCCTGACGTATGGCGACGTCGTCAAGGTCATGGCCGCCATCAAGCTGGCGGGCGGCGACAAGATGGGACTCATCACCGATCCATTGGAATAGATGAGCGTCGCGATTCAAAACCGCATCCGACCCCTCGGCCGAGGCAGCTCCTTCGGCGGCATCGCCGCGACCTTGCTCATCCACGTCAGCCTGGTTGCGCTCATCTACTTCGCGCACGTGAAGTCCCCGCCGCCCATCGAAACCCCGCGCGACATGATCGTCACCGAGCTGGTGTCCCTGGGCAAGCCGCGCGACAAGTTCTGGCTGCCGCGCATCGTGCAGCCGCCCAGGCCCAAGGCGCCCGCGCCGGTCCTGAATCTCACCGAAGATCCCAACGCGGCGGCGGCTCCGAAAGAGGCGCCCAAGATCGACGATGCCGACATCTCCAAGGACATGCGACGCGCGCTCAAACGCGCCCAAATGCTGGCCCAGGCCACCGAGGAGCCAGCCGAAGGGTCGCTCACCGGCTCGCCCCTCGGCACGTCCACCCAAGGCGTGGCCGGCGACGCGTGGGCCACGGCCGTCGACGCCGCCATTCACAGCGGTTGGGTCACACCCGTGGGTCTCATCACGGATTCCGAGATGACAGGGCTGGTTGCGAAGGTCCGCATCTCGATCAGCGAGGACGGCACGCTCTCAAACCCGGTGATACAGAAATCATCGGGGAATTCGTACTTCGACGACTCCTGCATTCGGGCGGTGAAGGCGGCAGGCAAGGTGCCTCCCCCACCATCCGCCAAGTTCAAGCACCTGCTCCTAACATTTGATGGCAGCAAGCTGGCGCGATAGACACGGGCCACGTCCGCTGCCATAACCGCCAAGAAGGATAGGGAATGAAAAGACATCTGCTAACCGCTGGAATCCTGCTCGCGACGGTCGCTGCCCCAGGTCTCGCGCCAGCCGCCGATCAGGCCGCGGAGGTCGACGACCTGCCCCAGATCACCATCAGCGATCCCAACCGCGATCTCTTTCGCCTCGGCCTACCCAACGCCGTGGGCGATGGCGACCTGGTGGGCCAGGCGGTGGGGACCGAGCGCCGCGATCTCGACTTGGTCGGCCTTTTCCGCATTCTCGATCCCGCGTCTTTCCCCGATTCGCTGGTGAAGGAGGGCTTGGGATTCTCGGCCGATCTGTGGTCGCAGATGGGTGCGCAGGGCGTGGCCAAGCTGCGCGCGGCGCACGAGGGCGGCGGCCTCGTGGTCGAGGGGCGCCTGTACCAAGTCGGCCACGGCGACGCCCCGGTGCTGACCAAGACCTACCACGGCTCCGAGCTGCGCCCGCTCGTTCACATGTGGGCCAACGACGTGGTCCAGCAGTTCACCGGCATGCGCGGCGTGTTCGGCTCGCGCATCGCCTTCGCCATGACCGGCAAGAGGCCAGAGATCGCGACCATCGGCATGGACGGTCAGGAGATGAAGGTCGTCACGCAAATGCGATCGCAGTGCCTCTTGCCCGCGCTCTCTCCGTCGGGTGCCGAAATCGCCTTCAACTCGTTTCTGCGCGGTGGTGCCGATCTGTGGGTGGTTTCGGCCAGCGGAGGCCGCGCCCGCCACATTTCCGACCGGCCCGGGCTCAACACGGGTGCGGCCTGGCTGAACAACAGCACCCTCATCGCGACCTTGTCCATCGACGGCAACGCCGAGCTGTACAAGCTCGCTGCATCAGACGGCAAAATCATCGCACGCCTGACCAACTCGCCCAGCATCGACACCTCCGCGTCCGTCTCCCCGGGCGGTCAGATCGCGTTCGTCTCCGACCGCCAAGGCACGCCACAGATCTTCGTCATGGGGGCATCCGGTGGAGGGGCGCGGCGACTGACCTTCCAGGGCAACTACAACCAGACGCCTCGCTTTTGCCCGCGCAAGGAAACGCCCGTCATCGCCTTCACGGGTCGCGACGAGCGCTACGTCTTCGACATCTTTACCTACGACATGCGCACGGGAAAGATCGACCGCGTAACCCAGAACCAGGGCTCCAACTCCGACCCGTCCTGGTCGCCCGATTGCCGGCTACTGGTTTATTCCTCCAGCCGCGGTGGCTTGTTCGTGATGAACCTGCAAACCCATCGCGAGTTCCAAATCTACAAGGGCGGCGCCAAGAACCCGTCGTGGGGGCCGCCGCCCGGCGACTTCAACTAACCCGTGCGCCTCGCCACCATCGATATCGGCACCAACACGACGCTGCTCCTTGTCGCCGAGGCCTGGGGCGGCGAGCTACGCGTGCTGGATGAACGCGCCGAGATCACCCGCCTTGGCCGCGGCATCGGCGCGGATGGGGGGCTCGGCCGGCCTGGCATCGAACGCACGTTGGCCGTGCTGACCGACTACGCGGCCGTGGCCCGAGTGCACGGCGCAAGCATCCACGCCATCGGCACCGAGGGACTGCGCCGCGCCCCCAACGCGCGCGACTTTCTCGAGCCCGCGGCGCGCATCCTCGGCGCCCCCGTCGAGGTCATCGACGGCGATCGCGAGGCCGCGCTGTCGTTCCTGGCCGCCCAGCGCTCATTTCCCGAAGAGGCCAAGGGCACGGTCGTGGTCATCGATATCGGCGGCGGCTCGACCGAAGTCATCGTGGCGCGCGCGGAACGCGTGGAATTCCGACGCAGCCTGCCCTTGGGGTCGGTCCGTCTGACGGAAAAACATGTGCGCAACGACCCCGCGACGCCGGCCGAGGCCGCGGCGGCCATCGGCGAAATCGCCCGACACTTGGCAAGCGTCCCCTTCCCCGCTAGCCCCACCCTGATTGGCACCGCGGGCACGGTGACGACCCTGGCCGCCATGGCGCTGGCCTTGACCAGCTACGACCCGGCCCGCGTTCATGGCCATCGCCTCACCCTGCCCGCCCTGGAGCGACAGATCGATCGCCTGCGCGCCTCCACGCAGGCCGAACGCGAAGCCATGGCCGGCCTCGATCCGAAGCGTGCCGACGTCATCCTGGCCGGCGCCTGGATCCTTCAACAGATCGCGCTGTCCGCACAGGCCACCGAGATCTTGGTCAGCGACCGCGGCATCCGCTGGGGCCTGCTTTTCGAGAAGATGGCTGGCAAGATCGGCGACGGTTTCGTCCTTGGCTAGTTGCACCACGAAAGCGCTGGGCTCGGTTTTCTGCCGGCGACCCCTTGCCGGCCTTGCGGTTGGGGGATTCTGCCGATAGCCTTCGCTGGTAGTCGTCGTGAAAAGAACCCTCGCCGCCATGGTCGTCGCCTCAGCCGCGCTGGCTGCCGGTGCCGCGTGCAAGCCGCGCATTCCGGCTATCAGCGCCCCGTTCACCGACAAGTTCGAGCGCGTGGACCTCGGACCTGACTGGCTCGACACCAGCCATGGCGCGAGCATCCAGGACGGCAAGCTCAATCTCGTGCGCGCCTACAACCACCCCATCTGGCTGCGACGCAAGTTGCCGCGCAACGTGCAGATCGATTTCGATGCGGTTTCGCGAAGTCCCGCGGGCGACATCAAGGTCGAGCTCTTCGGCGACGGCGAATCGTTCGATCCCGACAAGGGCCGCTACGATCCGACCAGCTACATGATCGTCTTCGGCGGTTGGAACAACAGCAGAAGCATCATCAGCCGCCTCGGTGAGCACGACGAAGCGGTGAAGGCCGCACGCGACCGCCAAGGCGGCCCGCCGCTCGTAACCCTTGGGCGCACCTACCATTTCACCGTCACCCGGCGCGGCGGCCTCATTGACTGGAAGCTCGACGGCGCGCCCTATCTTTCGTGGAACGATCCCGAACCGCTCGCCGGAGCGGGGCACGAATTTTTCGCCATCAACGACTGGGAGGCCGACGTCAGTTTCGACAACCTGACGATCCGGCCTCTGGACTAGCCATGATTGGAAAAGAGAAGCTTCCCTCCGAAGAGTTTCCTTCCTCCAACAGTGGTCTGTTCACGCCCGAGCCGCGCACCGGAGCACAGTCCGATCTCGGCATCGCCGACTTCAACTTGAGCAAAGGCATCGAGGAATTGCAGGGGCGGCGCAACCTGCTCATCTACATGCACGACAATCCCGATCCCGACGCCATGGCCGCGGCCATGGGCATCAAACACCTGGTCGAATGCACCACGGATCTCAACGCGACGCTTGCGCTGGGTGGGATCGTCGGCCGCGCCGAGAATCGCGCCATGGTGGAGAAGCTGCGGGTCCCGCTGATTCCGGCCGAGGTCCTCAACACCGACCACTTCGACACCATCGCCATCGTCGACAGCCAGCCGGGCACCGGCAACAACTCGCTGCCCACGGAGCGCAAGGTCGACATCGTCGTCGATCACCATCCCGCCCGCGAGGAAAGCGCGCAGGCGAGGTGGTGCGACATCCGTCCGCAGCTCGGGGCCACCTCGACCATCGTCTTGCAGTACCTGCGCGAGCTGAACATTCCGCTGCACACCAGTCTGGCCACGGCGCTCTTCTACGCCATTCGCTCGGAGACCCGCGACCTCGGCCGCGAGGCCACGGCGGCCGAGCGCGACGCCTACCTCTTCCTCATCCCGATGGTGGACCACCACCTCATGTTCCGCATCCAGCAGCCCAAGCTGCCGAGCCAATACTACGAGGCCCTCGATCGTGCCCTTCGCATGGCCCAGGTGTGGGGCGACATCATCACCGTGAACCTGGGCGCCATCGCCTACCCCGACCTGGTGGCCGAGGTCGCCGATCTGTTGCTCGACTACGAGGGGGCGCAGTTCGTGCTTTGCTGCGGCCGGTTCGGCAAGCAAGTCTACGTGTCCATGCGCACCGAACCCAGCCAGAGACGGGCGGGCGCGCTCATGCGACAGCTCATCGGCACGGACGGCACCTCGGGCGGCCACGGCACCACGGCCGGCGGCCGCCTCTTCGTTTCCGTCACCTCCGACAGCGATCTGCACAATGCCTACGAGAACCTGGTCTACCGTCTGCTGGAGCTGACCAGCCGGGTGGGCGCGCCCTGCCTCCCGCTGATTCGCTGAGAAGAACCTTTCCACGTCGGACACCGGTACTTGCTCGGAACGAGGAGTGACGGTCGAGGTCGTAAACGTGGACGTCCCCGTGGCCGTGGCCCTGGCCGAAGAGAGATCGCGCCGGCCACGGCCACGACCCCACGCCGCTATGGTGGGATAGGGCTTCAAACGGTTGACTTCGCGGCACCGGCGGGTAAATTGCCCCTCTTGTCGGGATCGCCCGGAGCCGAAAACTGAAGATGCCGGAGTGGCGGAATGGCAAACGCAGTGGATTCAAAATCCACCGTCCTTACGGACTTGAGGGTTCGAGTCCCTCCCCCGGTACAGCGAGAACGATTTCAGAGGATTGCGCCCGCTGCCGCCACTCCGTTTTCCTCGGTCGATTCTGCCTCTGTTGCCAGAGGGTGGCTTACGGACGGCTCAGCCTTCCCGGACCATGGGCAGGACCTTCCCGGCAGGCGCGGAGATAGGTCTACCGCCATGCGCCCCAGGTCTACCGCGTTGAACACGTCCCCCCGAAGATGGGCGTAGCGCTCGGTGACGAGCACGGTGCTGTGACCCATGGCCTCCCGTAGCTTCTCGATGCTGCCGCCGGCCATGACCCACTGGCTGGCGAAGGTGTGGCGCGTGGCTTGGTACCAGTTCACCGCCGGCAGGGCCTCCCCTTCCTTGTTCAGCTCGGCCAGGGCTTCCCGAAGGAACTTCCCCAGCGTGTGGGCCCCAAGGTGCTTCCGGATTCTTGTTGCTGCGCATGGGCGGCACTACCAGCCCCACCCCACCGCTTGCCAGCTTCGCGGCCTGCAAGACCGGCAAGAGGCTGTCCAGGATGGGGACCACGCGGGAGTCCAGATCCTTCGGGCGGAACACCTTGCCGTCCTGGACTTGCTCCGCACACGACAAGCCGCCGGTGCTCGAGGTCTACGTTGACCCACCGAAGCGCCAGAAGCTCCCCCACCCTCAAGCCGGCCATGGCGCCGACGGCATAGGCGGTGTTCACGGGTTCGGGCAGGGCGCGATAGATGCGCTGGACGTCCGCCAGCTTCTCGCACGAAGGGCGTGGTCTTCGGGTCGTGGGCCGACTTCAAGAGGCGCCGGGTCGCCCGCGGTAGCCCCTTCGCCGGGTTCGCCTTGGCAAGCCCGCGCTCGCAGAGGTCGGTGTAGAGCGAAGACAGCAAGCACACGCACCGCATGCACGTGGAAGGCGTCAGCCCCTCGGCCAACCAGGTTTCGACGGCCAGCCGGATCGCGGCCTGATCAACCTCGTCAGGCTCCCGCTTGCCGAACCTTGGGGCAAGGTGCAGCTTCCACCGCCCGGCGTCCGCGTCCCAACTGCGATGCGTGGACTTGCGGGTTGCCAACCAAGGCTTGGCGAGCACGCTCAGCAGTGGCGAGGGTGCTTTCTCGGTCTCGATGCCGTGGCGGTTGAGCGCAACGTCCGAGAGGATCTTCGCGAGCACCTTCTCGGCCGTGTCGCGGTCGGGGAACTTCGCGTGCTTGCGCCGCCCCTTTTCCCGCCACTGGACAACCCACCATTCCCCGCGCTGCCACAGGGTGCCCATTCCACGGGGCCGCCGCCGCTTCGCCTTACGCGCCATTGGCCACCCCCACGAGCGAGGCCACCGCCGCGGCACCCACTCCTCGCCTTGCGCATCGACCGGATGCCGCCCGTCTGCCATCCAGCGCGGCCAGGATGTCGGCGCGGTAGCACTTGCCTTGCTCGTTCCTGCATTGCGGCCGAGGTTGAGTAGGGCCTTCTACCGACGTCGCCGTCGAGCTCGATGTTGGTTGTCGCGGGCATCTACCTCCAAGCCGCCATTGGCGAGCGTCAGCAAGCGTAAACGCCAGGCTTCCCAGAGGTTGTCGAGATTGTCATTCTCGATCCAGGTCGATGCTCCTCAGACCTCGACCGTCTCGACTCTCCTCGAGCGCGCGTTGTGTAGTTCGGCCTCGAGCCGTCCGCGGCCGGTCGTCAGTCAGGCGCCCCACGTTGTTGTTGCCGTCCCACTCGACGCTGTGGCCGTCGTGGATGCGCTGGAATAGCGCGCGCGGCTTCGTCGCTCTCCAGATAGTCGGCCAGGGCGTCACCGCTGGACCGCGCTCGGCCACGCCATAGCGGCGCGTGCGGTCGTGGAAGACCGTAGAAGGGAATCGCCCCGCCGATTTCGCCGGTTGAGTCGGCCGTAACCATCGCCGTCCTCGTTCAACTCGACGTAGGCAGCGCTGCGGAGTCGATCTCGCGCGGGTAGCGGAAGAACAGGGGGGCGATTTCGCCTCGAAGGTTGCCGGTCTTGATCGTGATGTCCATCAGCGCGTTGCCTTCCTTTTGTTCGTTGGTCGTGGTGCGGGCCGCAGCGGCCTCGGCGAATCGAATCAGCGTGCGCGCCACGTCTCGGGCGCGCACGCCGGGTGAGCTGGCAAGGCGAGGGCGAGCACGCAGCGAGCACGAAACCCCGCCGGCCGCCGCGGTCGTACTCCCCGCCCACCGTGACCGAGGCCTCGGGGTTGTGCCATCGCTGCGTGAGGCTCATGGCTTGCGGCTCCACGCCATCGCCCACGACCAAGCGAGGAAGAACCGCGACCACCGCCCCGATGCCGGCGGCCAGGTCCAAGGGGCGCATGCCGGCGATCATGGCCGCGCCTCGCTTTCAACGTGTGCCGAATGCTGAACCTCGCCGGCGAGCGTTTCGCCACGGTGGTCGTGATTCGCCAGCGGAAGACGTTGGCAGGCCACTGGATCGACGGCAACCCTTGGCGAAGAACGCCGGGTGAGAGTCGGCGAAGCACAGCCCCACCGTCGAGGGCGTGACGTCGTCCCACTGCCCATCGCGGAACACGTGCAGCAGCATGCAGAGGGTCGGTGGTCATGTGCGCGCCATCTCGGCCAGGGTTCTTGACCGCTGCCACCGAGGTCTTGGGCGTGCCGGCGAATCGCGGCCAGGGCTTCATCGAGGCGTAAGGGCACCAGCGGACGACGCTGCAACCACCAGCTCGGCATGCTTGGCCGCGACCGCGACGAAGACGCGCGGCGTAGGCGCTCCGGCCTCCGCCTTCGCCGAGTCGGACGTCGACGGCAACGAAGGGCACGCGGTGGTGCTCGTTGGTGCTCGCGATGTAGGAGGCTCAAGAGGGCACCGTCGCATCGCCGTTGGTCGTTGGCGAACAAGCGCCGCCAGGTGTCCCCGCACGCGGCTTGCAAGGCGTGCACGTACTTAAGACGCTTGGCCAGGTTTACTCGGTCGCGCACAACCGCAGGTGAAGGGCGAATCCGTGCGGGCTTGCTCATTCACGTAGAGCGTTTCCGAGCCGCAGCAGTGGCAGTGCTTCCAGGCTGCGAACGTCACCAGGCAGGCGGCAAGGTTGCCCTCGGCGGGTTCGGGCTCGGGCGCGAGCACTCGGTGCTGTTCGCGGGCCTCGTTGAACCGGCGGGTGTCTTCAGGCGGACCTCGGTGGGGCTCGCACAACGGGAACGCGGTTTGCTGGTTTTCTTCGGTCGGTATGCTACGGGTGGACATGTCGGATTCCTCCTCAACAGGTTCGATCACGGGCAGGCCGCTACAACGGCGCTGCCCTTTCTCTTGGGGCTACTGGCGCGGCTTGGACTGGTCAGCCAGCCACTTGGCCAAGATGACCTTGATCGCTTCGGTGCGACTCACCTTGGAAGCACCGGGACCACGGTCGGCCGTGAGTCGCGCTGCCTCGGCGTCGAGAGCGCGCACCAAATCGGGCTCGGCTTTGAAGCCGATGTTGATCGTTTCGGTGAGTGCTCGAACGCGGGGACGTCCCACGTCGGGGAGTCTCGCCGATTTCTGAGAACGGTGCGAGTTTTGAGCCATTTCCATACTCGTAATTAAGAACCGCGTTCTTATCTATGTCAAGAACAAATTGTCACGCCCATCTAATCCGCCCCGAATGGCAGCACTTTGGCCACGGCGCGCGGCGCCCTACCCTGCGTTTCCCGACGGTGGCTGGCCTGGTAGGGCATCGGAGTGAGCCATCCGATTACCCGCCACTTTCCGCCCCGCGTGCTTCCCTGAAGCTGGCCCTTCACCTGCGCGCAAGCTCGCCGATAGCTGCCTCACGTCGGCCGTGGTGCCGGCCGCGCGCGCCTCGCGAAGGAGCCCGGCTATCTGCGCTTCCAACGCTTCCTTGCGCATGGTCAGCAGCGAAACCCTCGTGCCCGCCGGCAAGAAGTAATGGAGCTTGTCGCCTGTGGTCTTCATGCGGTTCCTTGCTGCTGTCTTCGTGGTTGGCCGTAGTGCTGCGAGATGGCCGCGCCGGGGTAGGCCACCTCGACTTCCCTCCGAGTGAGCCGTCTAGCCGCGACGGTCACGAACGGCTGCGACAGCGCTCAATCAATCGCCGCTTGCATCGCCCGCTGCAAATCTGCGAGCGATTCGAAGGGCTCGCTGTGCTTCCGTCGTCGCCCGCGAGGTCGGCATCGCCGGCAAACCGTCCCCTCGCCTTCGATCCAAGTCGCCTCGAACCACCGCGCCGATCCGCACCGAGAACACGCGCCCGCGCCTCGCGCCTCGCTTTCGCCGCTGGCCGAAGAGGGCAGCATTGTCACTGCCAGCGACGCCTCGGAAACGGCAGTTGCGCCGGTTCGATGCGCCTGCCCTCTTCGGCCAGCTCTTTCAGGTCGTCCGCAAGCGCGGAATCGCGTCCATCCACGCGCAGGGCAAGCGAAATTGCGAATTGCTGCCACGGGGCCAGCGACTCCCAAGCAGCAGCATTGAAGCGGACGCGATCGCGCGCCTCAATTCGTCGGCCTCCTCCTGCTTTTGTCTTTGCTTCGCAGTTGTCGCCGCCAGTTCGCGGGCCACTTCTTCCTCGTGCAGTTTCATCTGCGCGCGACGCTCGCGAAGTATCGCCTCAGGGTTGGCGAGTGTGGCCGGTCAGGATGGCCACGGCATCGGCAATCGGCAACGAATGAGCATCGCCAGCAGCAAATCTGTGTACATTCAACCTGCCAGGCAGGGATGAATCGAATCGACCGTCATGCAGCTATCGATAATAACAGGCCCACTGCTCGGCCTCGCTGGCGTTGACGGCAGTGAGCACAAGGCGCCTTGTCCAGCTTGGACTTGGCTGCCTCGGCCGCGCCGACGAGCTTAGCCAACGCTGCAACGCCCTCCGCGAACTCGGGGTCATTGAAGGGCGCGCGCTGGAATTTGAATGCAGCCATGTCACAGCTTGCCTTCTTTGACGAAGCGCTGCGTTTCGCGGTAGGCATGCGCAATCGCGGATTCGTCCTGCCCATGAAGGATGGACAGAATCAGCTTTTGGTCGTGCGGGATGACTGCGCACGTCTGGTGGTCCCTTGCCTGTTTCAATGCAACAACATCAAGGCCACTGTCGGGCAGTTGCGAGAAAACGCCCGCGCTGTTCTTGGAAATTTCGCGACGAAGGTTCATTGTCTTGGCGCCCTCGGGCGTGTCGCTGTGGCGAATTGCTGCTTGAGCGCCTTCATTTCGGCTGCGATGCAGTCGTTCACCTTCCCCAATCGGGTGTGATCGACGAAGGCCAGCTCTTGCAGCTTGTCGATTGTCTTGTTGTAGGCCAATTGGGCTTCGCGGTTGAGGGGAGTCATGTGTGGGTTCATTGTGATGGTTCCTTTCGGGTCATTCTGTCATTGGTGAGTTGTTGACTGTGTTTCGGGGATTGATTGCGGACTCAAGTCGCGCGCACAGCAGGGCTCGCCAAGCGCTTTCAGTAACGACGCCGGGAACCACTGCGGGCACGTGGCCACCGTGTACAACGTAGCCGGCGAGCATTGGCATCGCAGCTTCGCCAGGGAACGCTCAATCTGCTGGATCGTCGGGTTTGCCGGCAGTGAGCCACGCAGCGATTGATCCGTCCAGCATCTTGCGCGCGTCACAATGGCCGTCGGCCCACGCCAGATAGGCGAGAATCGCCAAGGCCACTTCGCCGCGCAAATCGCTGTCGTTCACAGTGGGTCGCGCTTCAATGCCTGGCAATGCAACCTGTGCCGTCATTGCACGCCCTCGATCTGCGTCGGCTCGACAATGCCGTAGGTGTTGCGCAATTCTGCGACCACCGCCGCCGACGGCGCGGGCAGGAATTCCTCGAGGCCAATCGAGCGCGCGAAAATTCCGCAGGCGTGGCACAGCCGCGCGGACGTCGGTCAGCGACGTCGGCCAGCTCGGCAATCATTTCGGGTTCTGCGGCGCAGTTCCGATGCGAGCATGCGTTTCCATTCATCCGAGGTCAGCCCGCGCATGCTGTTCTCGGTCGTTGGCCGCGCATCGGCCAAGCGATCGATTCGGTTCCGGAGTGAACGTAGGTCCATGCTCAATTCCCTTTCCTGGGCGGTAGCCGGGCTTCGAGCTGGGCCAGGCGCGCAGACAGTTCTTCGATCTCAACCAGCTTCGTTGCGCCGTCGATCACAGCGCGTGAAGCGGAAATCTTCGGTGCGTCTCCAGCGGTCGCACCATCGCTCAGCTCGACGAGCGAACGAGCCGCGCGACCGGCCCCAGCGGCCAGCACGGCGCGCGCTTGTGCCAGGCTTGCCGACACGCGCGTTCGGATCGCCGCTGCAATGTGATCCTTGTGGTGCCAACGCTTCGCGGACCTGTAGGAGATGCCGGCGGCCGTGGCCACCGTCCTGCAAGCTTCCACCAGCGGCGAGGGCATCGACGAACGCTGTTTCAGCCACCGTCAAGCCCTCCGGGTCGTCCGCGCTTTCGTCGCCAGCGGGGCCAGGTTGGGCCACGTTGGACAGCACGGTCAACGCCGGTTCGTCGGGTTCGTCGTCAGCCACGAATCGACCCCTGCGGCTGCGCCGCTTGCCCCAGGTTGAGCGTTTGCTGCCTCGGCGGACGCGGGGCGCACCAGGCTTTGATGGCTGCCTTCTGCGCGGCCGTCGGGGGCATCGCCACCGCGGGCTTGCGGCCTGCCCAGCAAGAGGCACAGACCAACCGGCCCGCCGTGAAGTTGGCCTCAACCCAATCTTCGGCGCCGCAAAATGCGCATGGTTCGCGTTCAGCAGTCATGGGGATTTCCTTTCGTTCGGTTCGTGAAAAGTCCCCTGCCCGGCGGCGCGACCGTCGCACCCCGCGACGAGAGAGCAGAGCCCGCTGCGCGGCCCAAGTACCGCGCCCCGCGCGGCCGGGTGGGGAAATAGGAATAGGTCCGCACACAACCGACGGCCCGGCCACCAGCGCATGGAAGAACGCTGGATAGCCACCGATGAGTAGCAAGGGCGCAAACTCCTCCGAGCGGCCGGTCGTGTGCGAAATCTGCGAATCTGTGCGGTGGTCGGATGCTTCATCCGATGCGCTAAGCGGGCTCGTCCCGTCGGTGACGGTGGTCAGGGCGCGCGGCGTGGTGGCCAAAGTCCGCCCATTCGAGTCGGGGTTGACATTTTGGCAGCGGGTCATTGCAGCCCCTCCGGCTTGGCCGACGTGAAACAGGCGGCCTGCCATCTTCACCATGTCGCAGCCCGAAGAGGTTTACCGGCTTGCCTCGCCAGTCATATGCCCAGCACTCGCCGGGGCCATCGGACGGCAGGGGCTGGCGCGTGGTCCTGGTTGGGTTGCGCAGCACCGCCAAGAGTTCGAGCTTGTGAGCGGCTACCAGGGGCCGCATCTCGTCGCGGGCCGCTTGTGGTCCCTTCAGAACGACGCGGGCACCGTCCGCGACAAGCCGCACACCGCGCGCGTGGCACATGGCCAGGATGTCGAGGGCGGTCATACCGCGTCCTCCGGGTCAAATGTGTTGCCGGCAACACATGGAACACCATTTTCAGGAAAGTCCTCTTCGTGAGGCTGTGTAGCTGAAAAGTTTCCAGAATTGCGATCCGATGTGTTGCCGGCAACACTTGCCGCGAGGAGTCCGACGCCCGACCATGCTCGGGTGCGTCTCCCATTGGCGCGCGTGTAGCAGTCCTCAAAACCTCGGGCGCGAACCAGATCCGCGAAGCTACGGGATGATATGTGGTGCTCCGCACCTTCCTGTGCTCGAGCCACGCCACGTAGGAGCCAAACGAATCGGTCCTGGGGATTACGTTCTTGGGTGCAACGGCGCAGCATTCGAGCAGGAACGGTCCGAGAACATCGTTCTCGGCGCGGTAGCTCTCGGTCGATTTCTTCACCTTGGACGGCGGCCGAAGTCCATCACGAAGCCATAGGCGCGTGCCTTCGAGTGCCCAGTTTGCGATGCCCGGCAACTCACGTTGCAGCTTTTCGAGCAGGTCGGGATCTCGCTTGCCCTCGGGAATGTCTGGTCGCAGTGGACCAGGATCATGCGGCGCCAGGTTGCGCAGTCTTGACCTCGGACACGCGGCTTGTTGTTTCCGAGGATCAGGAACTTGTGGGTGGCGTCCCATTCCTGGTTGTCCTCGTACAAGCGGCGTGCCTTCATCCGGTCACCGCCCGTCGCGTTCTTGAGCAGGACTTCGTTCCAGTACATGCCGGCCGGTGTCTCGGCACAAACTGCAAGGTACTTGCCGAGCAGATCGGCTTGCTCGGTCGTGTGTTCCTTCTGCTTGGTTTCGATCAACAAGGACAGTGTGCATTGACAGGAATATTCACCGAGGAGGAGTTGCAAGACCTTGGCAAACAGGGTCTTTCCATTGGCCCCATGGCCGTAGAGAAACAGCAGCACTTGCTCTTTCGTGCTGCCAGTCATGCAGTAGCCAGCAAAACGCTGAACAAAGGCGGCCGTTTCCGGGTCAGGCCAAATCTCGGCAACCACCCGAAGCCAGGTTGGACACCGAGCATCGGGATCGTAGCTGTACGACAGAATGCGGGTGATAAAGTCTCGCGGGTCGTGGCTTCGGAATTGTCCGGTGAGATCGTCGCGAGTCCCGTTCTCGAAATAGAGCAGAGAATGATTCTTGTCGAGGGTAGTCGCCGGCGTCTCCATTCCAGGTTGCCCCCGAAGCAAACCGATCATGGCATTCTGTGCGCGGAAACTTTCGAGCGAGGCGGCCTCCTCGACCTTCAACTTTCGACGGTCCTTATCGGGTTCTTGGGCTGCCTCGGCGTAGATTTTTCGTGGGATCTCGCCCGCCTCCCGTAGCATTCGACCACCGCCGATGTCGGTGCGCCAAACCTTGCCGCTCCAGAATATCCACTTCTTCCACTCGGGAACGTAGTAGCAGCGGCCAGCAACATGATCTCTCAGTCGGGCCGCGTGTCCCATGTCCGTCCGATGGTAGCCATCGCCAGGTGAAACCTGTTCGGCATCTATCGCGCATGGGCTGGCCAACACCGCTTCGATTTGCGCCTTCACCTCGGGGGCTCCCTTCAATCGCGCCAAGTCGTTGTGATCTGTGGTAACGTTGAGCCGACCTTCGCCAAAGTCAGGCAGGGCCACGCGTGCGCCGATTGGCTTCGCCGCTGCGGTCGCGTGACTGACGCCGGGATTGCTCTTGGTCAAATGATCGTCGTCAGCGCAGAGGATGATCTTCGCCTCGGGAAATTTCTTGCGGGTAGATCGCGCCACCGATTCCAGGTTGCCGCAGTCGAACGCCACGAACGTGGCGAATACCGTCACCTCGTAGATCGTCGCGCTGGTCGCGTAACCCTCGGCAATGCAGATCTCTTTGCTGGCGTCGGGATTGCCCAACACGAGGAAATGCCCTCCCGTTTGCCCGCTGGGCAAGAAGCGCTTCTTCTTTTCGCTACCCCAGATGAATTCTAGGCTGTGCAGTCCACCGTCAGAATCGCAGAGCGGCACGACCAACGTACCCGCGGGCACGTGCATCGTGTGTTCCCAATCGCCGCAAATCAGATCGTGATCGCGCGTGGTCGTGCGCAGTCCATGAGAATTCACGCCCTTGGCGGTAAGGTACGGGTGAGAGGTGCACGGGGCGGACTAGTCCCAAATCTCGCGCGCCTTGATCGCGGCCTCGGCTCGCGCCTTTGCCAGTTCGTCGGCGCGCTTCTTTTGGTCGGCCGCAATCCGGGCTCGGATCGCGTTCCACTCAGCGCGGGAAATTTCGTTCTTGGATCGACTGCACCAGGTCTTGACCTCGCCGCTCTTGTGATTTTGGTACCAGGCAGAAATAGGGGCATTTCTATAGACGTGATAGGCACAGTCGGTCTTGCCGCGTTCGCCGATGATCCCGCACCTGTCGGCTGTCCGTGTTCCATCAATGACAATCGTTTCGGCCGTCACGTCCAAGCTCTCGGCGCGCATGGCCTGGCATAGACGCGCGATGTCGTAAATCATCGCCGCGCCTCCGCGGCCATCGCCGCCACCGCCGACGCGTCCGCGGGGCGCAAGCTGGCCGCGTCCACGAGCCAGCGTCGCCCGACACGTCGCCCGACTACTTCACCGCGCACGATTGCAGCCGTCACCGTGCGCGGGTCGCAGCCCATGCGCTCGGCGGCCTCGGTGAGCGAGAGCCACTGCGACGGAAGGGAGGCAAGCACGCGGTCCAGCTTGGCGTCGAGCGCATCTTGGCCGGCGAGCACGCGCTCGATGTCGGCCGCGGTGGCGAGGTCGGCGGCGGTCAAGTCCGCGGCTCCTGTGCGGCCAGCCCCGCACGAATCGCGCGGATGCTGGCCAGGCGGATAGGCTTGCGCGCCAGCGCGCGCCGTATCACACCCTCTGTCACACCGAGGGCGCGGATCGCTGGCCGCCAGTGCGCTCGGGCGACGTACGCCCGCAGCGTCGCGCGGGTCACAGCGTCCATCGTTTGCATCGTCATGATTCGTAGACGATGAGCTGCGCACGCCAGACGGTCACGCGACCGCGGACAGATGCCCCATCTGTCCGGGTTCGCCTACTCGCGCCCTTAGCGCTTCACTGCCTTGCGAAGGGCTCCGAATAGTTCACGATGGTTTCCGCACGCGCAGGCACACTTTGAAACCACCTCCTCGTGGTCAAGCGTCTTGCCACCGGCGGAGTTCTGGCGGAGCCTCCTAATCGCATCGTCGAACAGTGCGATCCGTTCCTCGGCGGTTCCCTCGTGGGGCAGCAATTGTTTGGTTCCTAGGTTCGCATGCAGCGTGCGGGCGATTTCCAGATTCGTGGCGATGTCCGAGCCGTTCTCCTGTGCAAGCCGAACCTCACGCGCCAACGCCTCGGCGGCCGGCCCAACGTCTCGGAGCAATCGCGGTCTCCGCTTGTCTCCCAGGTCGGTCGCGGCGCGGGCGAGCTTCAGCAACGCCGAAGAAGGCTGGCCCTTCCTGGTTTTTTCGATGGGTGAGCACAACCGCGCGGTGATGCCTTCGACGATGCGAGCGCCGTAAAGCCATCCTTGGCCAAGGTCGCCAGCGCCTGCCCGCATATCGAAGGCCAGGACGTGCAGCCTGTCGAGTAATTCGGCTTGCAGCGCTTGCCTCTGTCGGGCGTTCGCGCCCTGCCTGGCCTCCGGTGCCGCCGTGGGCGCGAACGCCTCGCCACGGGGCGGGTGCTTCGATTGGCGGGGGGCTCTGCGGGTTGTCTGGGTCACGGTTCTGCATCCTTGCATCCGGTCGAAAGAACCGTGGGCGGGCCGCTTAGGATGCAGGCTCGGCGGCCACCGAGCGTTCATGAGGCGCTCAGCTGCCCACGGTGGAAATGCTACCCCAAGTCTGTTGCCAGTCGGTGGCTTATTGTACCGATTTAGTGCATTTCCATGACTCAAGCCACAACAGGGGCCACAATGGCGACCCCTTGTTTTGTAGGTGTTTGCGCGTATGACCCACAATGAGATACAGTCAAAGAGGGATTCAAAATCCACCGTCCTTACGGACTTGAGGGTTCGAGTCCCTCCCCCGGTACCAAAGCCGATACAGGGCAAGCCAATGACGGGGAGCTCCAGGACAACAAGTTACCTGAGCGCTGCTCTGCTGGTGGTGGGCACGCCCGGCGTAGCGTGTTCGCGCACTCCCCTCGGAGATGCGCCCAGGCCGACGCCCGATGACGCTCATCGCCAGCTACCCGCCGAGGTGGACGTCCGGCCCGACTTGCGACCCGACCTCCCGCCCGGCGGAGAGCCACCCGCGGTAACCTTCGCATCCGTCAGCGCGGGCTTTTCGTCTGCTTGCGGGGTGAAGACCGACAGCACCATTGTCTGCTGGGGCGACAACG
The DNA here is from genome assembly GCA_963824555.1 of uncultured delta proteobacterium. Lineage (GTDB taxonomy): Bacteria > Myxococcota_A > Polyangia > Fen-1088 > Fen-1088 > Fen-1118. The sequence goes on from CAWGPW010000039.1 coordinate 92,646, forward strand.
CCTCGGGCGAGGCTACGCCGCCAGCAGGCACCTTCGCTTCCGTCGCCGCGGGCTATTTCTTTGCCTGCGCGCTAAGGACCGACGGCACCATCGCCTGCTGGGGCGACAACTCGCATGGCCAGGCTACGCCACCGGCGGGTCCTTTCGCATCCGTCAGCGCGGGCTATTTCTTTGCCTGCGCGGTGAGGACCGACGGCACCATCGCTTGCTGGGGCGACAACTTCGCTGGTCAGGCCAGGCCGCCGACGGGGAGCTTCGTTTCCGTCAGCGCGGGTGGCGGAGTCGACGGCTGCGGGGTGAGAACCGACGGCACCATCGCCTGCTGGGGCGACTCCACTGGCCTGGCTGCGCCGCCGGCAGGCACCTTCACCTCCGTCAGCGTGGGCGCCTATTTCGCCTGCGCCTTGAGAACCGACGGTTCCCTCGCCTGCTGGGGCTACAACGCCTCTGGCCGGGCCACGCCGCCGGCAGGTATTTTCGCATCCGTCAGCGCGGGCGAATTGTCTGCCTGCGGGGTTAGAATTGACGGCACGGTCTCCTGCTGGGGCGACAACACCTACGGCCAGGCAACGCCTCCGTCAGGGACCTTTGCATCCGTCAGCGCGGGCGGCTATTTTGCCTGCGGGGTGAGAACGGATGGCACGGTCGCCTGCTGGGGCTACAACGCCTACGGCCAGGCAACGCCCCCGGCGCCATGAACACGGAAGACTCGCGGTGCGCGGGCCCGGACAATCTTCCCCTCACACGCCGGCCTCCGCCTTGCGCCGCTACCCCGCACGCGGTAATGGTTGGCCCATGACGAAGACGATCTCGGCATTTCTCCTGGTACTGGGTCTGGGCCTCACGCTGTCGCCGCCCACGGCGCGGGCGCTCGACTTCGGCGGCTTGGCCAAGAAGGCGACCGGCGCGGCGGCAGGTGGCGCGCGCGACAAGGCGGTCAAGGAGGTGAATGCCAAGCTCCTGGCCGAAGGGCGCAAGAACCAGTGCAGCTTCAAGACCGACAGCGACGAGCTGGCCCGCGGCTGCGACAGCAAGCTGAAGAAGCTCGCCAACGCGCTCGTCGACGCCAAGAAGCGCCTCAACGTGGCCGGCGTGACCAGCTTCAAATTCGAGGTTTCAGGCCACACCGATTCGAGCGGCAAGCCCGAGCACAACAAGGAGCTGTCGGGCAAGCGCGCCGCGGTCATCGAGCGCGAGCTCATCGCACGCGGAATCGCCAAGAACGAAATTATCGCCGTGGGCATGGGCTCGCAAAGGCCCCTGGTCACGCCCGACAACACGCCGGCCAAGAAGGCGAAGAATCGCCGCTACGAAATTCAGCTGCGGTTCTAGCCCGAACGACGGTTACTGCCGGAGCCAGCGCGCGATGAACTGGCCCTGCCCGCCCTGGATCCCGTTGCCCAAGACCCCACCACCGAATCCGCCCTGGTAGGTAGCTCCGCCCACATCGCTGCTGAGCTTGTCGTCGGTCCAGGGGCCGTTGACCCCTGCGCCTTCGCCTAGGATACAGCTCGAATCCGTGCAGGTGTCGAGCTTCCAGGCCACGCCGCTGACGTCGTTTTGCGCCATCCAGGCAAACCACCGGTTCGCCTCGTCCTCGCAAATGTAGTTGTGACTGGAAGCGAGGCCCCCGTCGGAAAAGGTGGCCCCGAATTCGGTCACGAACAACGCTATCCCGTTGGCGATGGCAAAAGTGCCGTAGTCGCGGTACGTCTGACCGTGGGTGCAGGAGTACCAGTGCAGGGTGTAGAGCAGGTTCGTTCCCACCACCGGATCGGCGGCGGCTTGATCGACCCTTTGCGAATAGTTCGGTGTTCCGAGCACGATCAAGTTGTCCGGATCCACGGCGCGAATCGCCGCGACCACGGCCTCGTGGTAGGGCTTGATCTGCGACCAGGAATAGCCCATGGGCTCATTGTAGGGCTCCCAGATCACATTCGGATAGGCGCCGTATTTCGTGGCCATCTCGGTGAAGAACGCGACGGATGCATCCTGCTGCTCCACGGCAATCTGGGTGTGCCAGTCGACGAGCACGTAGACCCCCAGCTCGATGGCGTTCTGGATCATGGTCTCGACCTGTTTCTTGATGTCGGTCGGACTCTTCAGGTATCCCCCGTCTGCGTCGGTCCCCATGGCGGCGCGAATCACCGAGACCTTCCAGTTGTCGCGCATGAATGCGAGGCCACTCTTGCTTTCCGGGTAGTGTTGAGACTCCCACTCCAGCCACTGGCTGCTGACGCCCTTGAGCTGAATGGGAGCTCCTTGCTCATCCACGAGTTGGCTGAGCACGGTTGCGCCTGCGGCATCGGCGCCGGCCTTGCCACCGTCGATTCCCCGACCCGCGTCGATTCCCCGATCGCCCGAATCAATTCCCCGATCGCCCGCATCGATTCCTAGATCGCCCGCGTCGATGCCCTGATCGTCTGCGTCCATTCCCTGATCGCCTGCGTCCAAACTCTGAATTTCCGGACTGGCGACGGGATTGTCCGTGCCGGCCACCGGCGTTGTCACGACCCGAAGCTGGCCGTGAAGAGCCACCGGCGAGCCCGCGGGGGCACTTCCGGGCGCGGGCCCCGTCCAGTTGTCGGACTTGGGGCTGGCCGCGCAGGCCAGGGTCAGGCAAACCGCCACGGGCAGAACCGGGAGCATCGGCGTACTACGACTTCGCATCATGATCCTTTGGGCTTGTGATTGGGGCGCCATCAGGGCGTCGCGAGGGATTGCGGAAAGAACCCCGCACCGCCGGGAAATGGGCATGGCGAAGTTGGCGCCGTGGCGCGTTCTGCTTCGCTCTCGATGCCTAGCTATCGAGAGGTTGGGCGTCTTCGGCGATGAGGTTCGGGATGTCGTCGACCACTGGATAGGCCAGGCGGCAGGCCTGGCACGTGAGAGCGCTTCCGTCGGCCTTGAGCTCCAGGCGGCCCTTGCACTTGGGACAGGCGATGATCTCCAGCAGTTTCGCATCGAGCGACATGGCGGCGTTTATACATCGGTCGGGCTGAAGCTGCGCAAGGCTTCGGCCGATATGGGATCTGTGCGCGTGCGCTTCATGCTGGCTGGCGTCGCCCTTTGGGCGGGATGCGGCGGTGTGCTCTCCTCGGGCGACGAAACGTCGCAGCCCGCCGCGCAGGTATCGGATCTGGCACCAGGCATTCGCGGCCTGCGCGTACGCGTGGCCGAGGAAGTGGCCATCGTCGTCGAGGGCAACGTGGATTCGCAACTTGGCGACCACCTCAAGGCCGCGCTGCAAGCCGAGCTCGGACGGCTGGGTCTGACCGTCGTGGAAGCCGGCGACAAGTCGGCCGACCTCACGCTGCGCATCGAGACGCGGGTGACAGGCGCCGTCGGCTATCTGCGCGGACGCGTGGGTCTGACCGCCGAAAAGGGCGGGCTGGCCGTGGCCCTCGCGTCCACCGATGCCGAGCTTCACGGCAGCGGCGAATTCCCGACCTTGATGACGCAAGAGGCGGCAGCGGCGTTGCTCCGTTCTCCTGCCCTCGCCGAATTCGTCGAGAGAAGAAGGGCAAGCAAGGAGATCGTTCGCGAAAAGCCGGCGTTCGTGTCGGCTCGACCGCCGGTCAGGGTGCCCCTTAACCCGGCCGCCGAGGCCAAAGTCCACGCCAATCGCGGTACCAGCATGTACAACCTCGGGCGTTTCTCGGAAGCCTTGTCCGAATACGAGGCGGCGTACCTGACGATTCAAGATCCGCCCTTCCTGTTCAACATCGCGCAGTGCCACCGCAAGATGGGCAACAGCAAGGAGGCCCTGGAATCCTATCGAAGCTACCTGCGCGTCGCACCGGCCGCCCCCAACCGCGCCGAAGTGCAAAAGCACATCTCGGAGCTGGAACGCCAGGTCCACGCCGCGCGCTGACTATTCCGTACGCTTGACCTGAAACGGCATGGGCGCGCCTTGCGCTTCATCCCAGTCGACCGCCACCGACGCCACGTGGGCGCCCCACGGCCCTCGCTGCAGGTAGGCCAGAAACAGGTTGAGCTTGGCCTCGTCCCCTTCGGCCAGGACCTCCACGCTTCCGTCGACGCGGTTGCGCACCCAGCCCGCAAGTCCGAGACGTCTCGCCTCGTCGAGAGTCGTGGCGCGGTACCCGACCCCCTGTACGCGGCCGTGCACCACGGCGTGCAGGTGCCGCTCGTTCAACCTATGTTCGTTGGCCATCGATGGCGAACACTGATCGCGTAGGCGTAGCCGGGCTTCGCCCACCGACTTCGTCGGTGCTTCGGGACCCCCACCCTCACCCTCGCGTCCTTCGGACGCGCCCCTCGCGGCTCCGCCAGTGCGCGCGAGGCCGAGCGCAGCGAGCGGGGTGGCGGGTGGCGGGTAGGGGCCGAGGGTTTGGGAACCCTCCCAGGGTTCCCATGTTAAAGCGGTCCTTCTGTCACCGCGAAGCTGATCAGGCTGTTGGGCACGACCGGCAGCTCCTCGAAGCGGGCCACCACCCGGTTTTTCGAGTCCAGGATTTGCGCCTTGGAAAGCACGGCGTACTCGACCGGACCGTCGGGCGGGGCGCAGGCGGCAATGTATCCCACAATCTTCGCCCCCGAATCGAATTCGAAGGTGACGCGATGGCTGACCATGTCGCGGATGGTTGCGTAGTCTGACATTGCGTGAAATCTTCCAGGCCGAAGCGAAAGAGTCAACTGCTGGAAGATCCTTGGCACCCACGCCGCCCTGTTAAGATAGAACGCAATGCGGTTTCGCTGGGCTTGTATCACCCTGTGCGCCTGCCAGTCTTGGGGCTGCGAAAATCCACGGCCGGTCCTGACCAGCGTGGCTCCAGCGCAGGCCTACAGCGACTCTGACGTCCGCTTGACCCTCACGGGCGAGGGATTCCTTCCCGCCACGACCCTGGACCCAAGGACGGGCAGTCGTGTGGCCGTGGTCGATGGGTTCCACGTGCGCATGATCAAGGGCGCGTCTTCGGTCGATTTGACCGACCTGACTTGGCAGTCGACAAGTCAGATGGCAGCCTCCCTGCCGGGCGCTTTGGCCGCCACGCTACCTGGCGGACTCGTGGATGTCGAGCTTACGGATCCACGCGGTCAGCGGACGACACTGATGAATGCGTTCGACGAGCTAGGACCCGACCTCACTCCCCCTGTTGTCGCGTTCACCAGCCCGTCGGCCGACACCCCCGTGGGACCAGGGACAACGTTGCGCGGAAACATCCACGCCTCCGACGCACCGCTGGGGAACGTGACCCAATTGGACTGGACCTACAGCGAATCAGGCCAGCAGCGCACGGGCGGTACGTGTCCCATTCCGGCGCACGCCGCGGAGGTCGATTGCCCCTTCCAGGTCAAGGTCGGCCCGATGCTGCAAGGGGGCGAGACCATCGAATTCGTCGCGACAGCCGAGGACGCCGCCAACGCCGGAAACAGCGGCCGGGCGACCCTCTCGTTCACCGTGCTCCCGCGACCGACCGTGGAGTCGATCTCGCCTGTCAGCGGCGGCACGGCGGGTGGCACGGATGTCGTCATCACCGGCAGCGGCTTCCGCGCCGGTAGTCAGGCCCTCTTGGACGACGTGCCGCTGTTTCCCGAAGGTGGGATCGTGGTCAACGACCACACCATGAGCGGCCACGTCCCCGCGCATGCCGAGGGCTCCGCCGCGATCATCGTGCATACGCCGCTCGGCGACGCCACCGGTGTCCTGGTCTTCACCTATGTGCCGCCTCCCCTAGTCGAAACCATCACACCCAACACCGGCAGCGCGACGGGCGCCACCGTGGTCGTGTTGAACGGGAAGGACTTCACCACGGATACGCGAATCTATTTCGGTCTCACCCTGGACAGCGCGATTCCCCTCGACCAACCGTTCGTCCAGAGCGACAGCACGATCATCGGCAGCACCCCTGCCGGCAGTGGACAAACCTCGGTGTGGGCCTGGGACGAATCGCTTGGCTTCACGCGACTCCAGAACGGCTTCACCTGGAGGACGCCGTGAAGCTCCTACCCAAGCTCGCCCTGCTCTCCATCGGCGTCGCCGCCGTGCCACTCGCCATCGCGGGTTACTCGTCGATCCGGGTCAGCCAGTCCGCCCTGCGCGAAGCCATCGAGGACCAAGAGGTCCTGCTCGCCCGGCAGATTTCCGAATACGTATCGAGCCAACTTGGGAACCTGCGCGCCACCATGGCGGTGGAGACCCGCATCCTGGACCTCACGCGCATCGGGGCCACCCTGCCCTCGGAAGAGGTCCTGCGGAAATTTCTTCACCTCGTCTATCATCAGAGCGACGACTTCAGCATCGTCGCCATGCTCGACAAGAACGGCGAGCAGGTCGTGCCGTCCGCCTTCCTGTCCATGGAACCGCGCAACGATTCCTTCGGCGCTCACGAGATCGTGGCCGCGGACGAAGCCGCCAAGTTGCCCGGCTTGGTGCCCGTCGATCAGACCTTGCGCGAGGGCTCGGCGGTGGGCCCCATCATGATCGCGGGCGCATCGAGCTCACCTCACGTCGTGCTGGCGGTTCGCTACGAGGGCCCGGGAGAAAATGGCACGCGGATCATCGCCGCCGCCGTGTCCCTGCGCCGCATCGCCGATCACCTGGCCTCGCTGTCCACCAACGATCGCGACATCATCCTGCTCGACCGCGAGGGCCGGGTGGTGGTCTCGGGCCGCTCGGTGGGGCCACCGTCCTTCGAGCTCAAGCATTTTGGCAAGGTGGCCGAGCCGCGGTTGCCGGAAAACTGGTTCGTCGCCGAGTACGAAAGCGGCGGGCACAGGGTCATCGGTGCGTATGTTCCGGCACCTTCCTTCATGCTGGGCGTGGTGGTCGAGCGCTGGCTGGATGCGGCCCTGCGTCCGGCGCGAAGACTGGGTTGGACCACGCTCTACTGGGTCGGGGTGGCCGCTCTGGTGGCAGCCTTGGTCGGCGCCGCGCTCGCCCGCTCGCTTTCCAGCCGCGTAGGCTCGCTTCTTCGCGGCTCGCAGGACATCGCCCAGGGCAAGCTCGATATGCGCCTCGAAGTGTCGTCCAATGACGAGCTCGGCGAGCTGGCAAAGTCCTTCAACGCCATGGCCAGCTCGCTCGACGCCGCTCGCAGCGAAATCACGCAGCAGACCCGCCAGATCATGGAGTGGAACGAGAGCCTGGAAAGACGGGTCGAGGGCAAGACCAAGGAGCTGCGGGAAGCTCAGGATCTGCTCTTGCGCTCGCGCGCGCTGGCCGCCATCGGATCACTCGGTGCAGGTGTGGCCCACGAGATCAACAACCCCCTTACGGGCGTGCTCGGGTTGGCCCAGCTCGCGCTCACGGATCTGCCCAAGGAGCATCCTGCCCACGCCATGGTACAAGACATCGAGGACCAAGCCCTGCGCATCCAAGGCATCGTGTCCAACCTGCTCCGTTTCTCGCAGCACCAAGGCGGTGAAGGCTTCCGCACCTTGAACGTCGCGACCATCATCGACGATGCGATCGAATTGTGCGGAACGCAGAACCTCGCCAGCGCCAAGGTTCAGATCGTCAAGCACGTTGCCGGCACCAGCCCGCCCGTGCGCGGAAACGCCCTTCAGCTACAGGCCGCCTTCATCCAACTGATCCAAAATGCCGTGACGGCCATGGAGGACGGCGGCGTTCTGACCCTCGAGACCACCCTACCGGAAGAGAAACTGTTCCGTGTACGCATCTCGGACACCGGGCGAGGCATCAGGCCCGAGCACCTTTCGCGCATCTTCGACCCGTTCTTCACCACCAAGTCCCAGCGCACCGACACCGGCATCGGCCTCTCGGTGGTGCACAAGATCATCGAGGACCACGGCGGGACCATCCGCGTGGAGAGCGCGGTGTCGAGGGGAACGACCTTCTGGATCACCTTGCCCATCGACCTTGGAGCCAGTTCCCTCGCATGACTCGTCCGAACCGACATCCGGCCGCTCGTTTCCAGATCCTGGTGATGGTGCTGGTCGCCGCCGTGCTGGCCATCGCGACCCTACTGTCGCGACGCTTCTTCGAAGAACGCAAACCCGAGATGCCGGCCGGCCTATCCCCGGTTGCGCCCGTGACACCAGAGAACAACCAGCATCTGTTTCGCGTGACCGCCTTGCAAGGCGATGTGGAAGCCCTGCAAAACGGCCAATGGTACGTCGTTCGCGTTGGTCACCTTCTGTCCACGAAGGACGTCATCCGCACCAAGCCAGGAGCGCGCGTGCTGCTTCGGCGAGGCAGGGTCGAGCTCGAATTGCGCGACAACATGGATTTGCGGCTGGACGACCTGGAGAAGGAAACCGCCCAGGTCGGGCTGCTCCGCGGCGGCAAGGTGTCGGCCAGCGTGGATGGCGACAAGGAGCACGTGGAAATCACTGCCCTGCACACCAAGACCTCGAACGTCGGCGCCGCGCGCTTCGTAGTTTCACTTTCGCCTTCGGGCAAGATCAACGTGGCAACCTCGGAGGGCGCGGCCCGTTTCACCGGCAAAGGCAAGGAGGTCATCGTCCCGAGCGGCAGCACCAGCGTGGCCTTGCCCGACCAGGCACCCTCCGATCCCGAACCCATCCCGCAAGAAATCTTGCTTTCGGTAATCTGGCCCGAAGACGACCGCGTGGTCGGCCAGGCGAAGATCAAGGGCAAGGCCCAGCCTTCATCGAGAGTGAACGTCAACGGCGTGGAAACCGAGGTGGCCCCCGACGGTGTCTTCCACGCGACGGTTCCGCTCAAGATCGGTAAGAATCACGTCGAGGTCGATGCCGAGGACATCATCGGTCGCACCAAGAGCGTCGATAAGGTCGTCACGCGCGCCGCGCCGGCCCCCACCTTGGTGCCGGCGAACCAGGAGCTGTGGAATCCATGATTACAACCACAGAAGGCACAAAGGACCTGGCGGGCACAGAGGGAGACGGCGGACGCATCCGGCAGAATCCCAAGACCCACGGTCCTGGCCCGGCCTTCGCCCTGGTTGGCCTGTTGTCGATCGCATTCCTCCCGTGCACCGCTGGTTCGGCAAGCGCAGAGCCGGCACCGGATACGGTCCCGCAAAGGCCGCGTCCGTCGGTGACGCTCACCTTGGCCGATCCTTCGCCGGTCATCGGCGTCACCGGCGAGACCGCCCTGCGCATCGAGGTCGCCGACGCGCCTGGCGATCCGATGCCGATGCCGCGGGTCCTGTGCAGCGCGGGACAGATCGAGGATCTGGGGCGAGAGGGACCCACTCGTTTCAGTGCCCGCTTCATTCTGCCGGCAGCCCGTTTTCCCCAGCCCGCCATCATCGTCGCGGAATTCGCAAACCCAGGCTGGCCTCTGCGCGGCGTGACCACCGTGGCTTTACGCGCGGCCACGGCGCCGACGTTGCGCACCGATCCGGGCGCACAGGTCACTGTGCGCGTGGGCGATCGCGATTTCGGTCCGCAGGCCGCCCCGGCCGACGGTGTGGTGCACATTCCAGTCGTGGTTCCTCCAGGTGTCGAATTCGCCACCGCCCGCTCCGTCAATGACCACGGCAAGGCCACCGAACAGATGCTAGACCTGCGCGTCCCCTACTCGCAGCGGGTGCTCATCGCCGCCCCCGAGGTGCTCGTCGCCGGCAACGTGGCCGAGGTCGCAGTCTACGCGGTCGACCCCTCGGGCCATCCAGCCAACGGCGCCGACCTGGTCCTGCGAGCCGAGCAAACCAGGGTGCGTCCTCTTGGCGGCCGAATCCCGGGTGAGGCGCGCTTTCTGGTCAGGGCACCGGCGATCCTGCGGGAAAAGAGTTTGCGCATGGAGGCCCAGCTCAAGAGCCAGAGCACGACCAGGGTGGCCATTCGCATCGCCCTGGTGCCGGCGCCCGCGACAGGGCTGACGCTGGAGCCCGAGGCGCCCTACCTCGGACGGACCCCAGGCGCGGCCATGCGCATTTTTCTCGGCGCCGAGGATGTATTCGGCAACCCGGTCGACGCCGGCCGCGCGGAGGTCTTGGTCGACGGCGAGCTCGCCCAGGTCAAAGCCGATGCCGACGGAGAGCCCATGGTCGTCGTCAAGACGCCAGCGCCCATCGGCGGCCAACAAGACGTGATTGTGGAGGGCGTCCTGGACCAAGGATACGCCATCCGAAAGATCCCCATCGGCATCAAGCAGCAACCGTCGCGGCCCAACCCTGCGCAGGAGAAGCCCTCGGCGCGCTACACCCTGACCCCGCGCCTCGGGGCGCTCTGGAACCTGGGCGACGCCGCCGGTGCAACCTTCTTCGTCGACGCGATGGCATTTCGCAGCGCCCGCCATCCGAACGTTGGCGTGGGTCTCTCCCTGGGACTCGTGCAGTCTTGGTTCTCCACCGAAAGCGTGGCGGGCATTACGCGGGCGTCGCTTGCCACGTTGCCGATCCTGTTTCGCGTCCAGTACCGTGCCAACGTGGGCCGGACTTTTCTCGGGCTGGGCGCGGGCGCAGGCTTCGCCATGTCCTGGGCTCGAACCAGCACCTACGGCGCCACCATCGTGGGCATGAGCTACGGTGCAGCGGGAGAGGCCAGCATCGAGACCGGCATCCGTTTGCGTGATGGCGACTTCGTGGCCTCACTGCGCTACCTGGCCGTCTACCTCGACACCTTCTCGAGCGGCGATCGGATCGACGGCAACGCGGCCGGCGCCATGATCGATGTCGGCTACCGACTGGGCTTCAGGTAGCAGGCTCTTCAGCGCGAGACGAAGACCGGAACGTAGAGGCTCAGCACGACCGCGGCGATGGCCAGCCCAAGCAGCACGACGACCACGGTGTGAGCGACGGTCGTGAGGCTGCGAACCCTATCCGAGGCCTCTCGTTCGCATTCATCCGCAAAGGTGAGCATGAATGTTGCCAGCTCGCCCCTGCGTTCGGCGGATTGAACCACGTTGATGTCGCGCCGGCGCAAGAATCCACCCTCGACCATGGCCTCGACGTAGGGCTTTCCCGCCTCGATCTTCCGCACGGTCAGCGCGAGGGCATTGCGCATGAAGGATTGGGGGGCGGTCTCGGCCGCGATGGACATCGCCTCGCCCAGCAGCGCCCCGGTCCGCATGAGAACGCCAGCGGTCCTGACAAAACACGCCTGCGCCGTCGCGCGCATCGCCGCGGCCGCCAGGGGCATTTTCAAGGCGACCTGACCAAGGACCGCGCGGGCTCCGGGACGGCGAGGCAGAAGTTGCAGTGCTAGGAAATTCAGGAAACCGAGCAGGCCCACGTATGGCCAGACCTTGCGCACGACACGGGCAACCTGGACGGCGATCCGATCCGCGAGGCCGAGCGTGGTGTGATGGAGCGTGCTGGCCTCGGGCAACGTCTCCTTGACCAGAAACGACAGCGACACGGCGGCAATGAAGATCGCCAGCAACACCAGGGTCAGAACATTCAAGGGCTTCGCCACCGCATGGTGCATGGCCCGACGAAGGCGGCCCGTGCGTTCGAGGTAGTTCGACGCGTTGGTCAGGGCCTCCTTGAGATTCTCAGCTTGCTCGCCAAGCTCCACCATGCGCACGATCGCCGCGTCGAAGATAGGTTGGTCGCGCATGGCAAGCGAGAGCGGGACGCCCCGAGCCACTAGCGCCTGCATCGCCTGGCAAGCCTTGCGCAAACGCCGATTCCTGGTTTCGCCAACCAGCGCGGCCAGGCACTTCTCGACGGAAAGGCCTGCTTTCAACTTCACGGCGAATTGGCGCAACAGCCGCAGCTCCGCCTCCATCCCCTCGCTGAAGGTTCCTTCCGACTGCAGCTCGTTTGCCTGCGCCGACCGCTGCGGTGTCCACGGGAAGCCTCGCTAGTCACAAACGCCACCATTGTGCACTCGATCGCCGATTCGCGCCACTCGGCGCCCTCCGCTGGGCAACCGGACGACCGCCTGTCGAGAGCGCTACCTGGCGGTGATATAGCCTTCAGCCGTCAAGAGCTCGGCGGTCAGGATCGCGCCGCCGGCGGCGCCGCGGACCGTGTTGTGCGACAGACACACGAATTTGTAGTCGTAGATGGTGTCGGGGCGCAGGCGGCCGATGGTGATGCCCATGCCGCCCCCGGCGTCGCGGTCGAGCTTGGTCTGCGGCCGGTTGTCCTCGGCGAAGTAGGTGAGATACGGCGAGGGAGCGCTCGGCAGCTTGAGCTGTTGCGGTTTGCCAGCCGCCTTCTTCCAACACGCAAGGATCTGCTCCTGCGTGGGCTTCTTCTCGAAGCGCACGAAGACCGCGGCCATGTGGCCGTCGCTGGCCGGCACACGAATGCACTGGGCCGAGATGCGCGGCGAGGTCGCGGCGACGATCTTGCCGCCATCGCGCCTGCCCCAGATTTTCATGGGCTCTTCTTCCGACTTCTGCTCCTCGCCCTTGATGAACGGGATCACGTTGTCGACCATGTCGGGCCAGGTCTCGAAGGTCTTGCCCGCGCCTGAAATAGCTTGGTAGGTGCAGACGAAGATGTCCTTGGGGCCGAAGGCCATCAGCGGATCGATGGCCGGCACATAGCTTTGCAGCGAGCAGTTGGGCTTGACCGCGATGAAGCCGCGTTTGGTTCCCAGGCGCTTGCGCTGATCCGCGATAATGGCGGCGTGATCCGCGTTGATCTCGGGGATCATCATGGGCACGTCCGCGGTCGCGCGGTGGGCCGAGTTGTTGGACACCACGGGGATCTCGCGCTTGGCGTAGTCCTCTTCCAGCTTTCTGGTGTCGTCCTTGGGCATGTCCACGGCGCAGAACACGAAGTCCACGTTTTTGGCGACCGCGTCGATGTCCGAGGCATTCAGCACGGTCATGTTGGCAACCGCCGCCGGGATGGCAGTCTTCATGGCCCAGCGACCGGCCACCGCGTCCTGGTAGGTCTTGCCAGCCGAATTCGCGCTTGCGGCCAAGGTCGTGACCTTGAACCACGGGTGATTCTCGAGCAGCGCCAAAAACCTCTGGCCCACCATGCCTGTCGCCCCCAACACCCCGACGCGTAGTGTACCGGTCATCTGTGCTTCTCCTTCTCTGGTTGGTTCCATGAAACGCGAATACGCATCTTAGCAGGATGCCAGCAGCGGGTCAGCGTTGACGAGAGACCGGGGTGCTTAACAGAAAGGGAGATTCTAAGGAAGCCAGGAAGCCAGGAATGGGTGGTATGGCCGTTGGGAGGCAATGACGCACTCAATTTCGCGTGTTGGCTTGGCGAAGTTCAAGATCAAGACGCGTTGGGATCACGATCTTCCCCGTCACCCTGACGTGAGCCGCGGGGATAGTCCACGTTGGCGGACCGCCTCGTAAAGCAGGATGGCGCCGGCGACCGAGGCGTTGAGCGAGGCCACGTGGCCGCGCTGAGGGATCTGCACCAGCGACGAGCAACGCCTGGCCACGGCGGTGCGCAGGCCGCGGCCCTCGCCACCAACGATCAGCGCGACGGGGCCTCGCAGGTCGGCCCGATCCAATTGAGTAGCACCTTCCGTGGCGCCGCCCCACACGGCGATGCCTTGCTCGCGCAGCCAATCGATGGTGCCGAGCAAATTGTGCACGCGGGCGATGCGCATGCGCTCGCTGGCGCCCGCGGATGCCTTGACCACCCCACCCGTGACCGGCGCGGCGTGCTTGTCGGGCACAATCACGCCATGGGCGCCGAGCACCTCGGCGCTGCGAACCAGGGCGCCGAAGTTTTGGGGATCGGTGATGCAGTCGAGAACGAGGAGCAAGGCGGGCTCGTTCGCCGCGGTCGCGGCGGCCAGCATCTCGTCGACGCGGGCGTACTGAAACTCGCCCACCACTGCCGCCATGCCTTGGTGGTTGGGCGAGGCCGCCAAATCCGCGACCAGGGCGCGCGGACGAAACTCGACGGTGATGCCACGATCCTTGGCCGCCGCGACGGCGGCCTCGATCTCTTTCGACCGGTAACCGTCGGCCACGTACACGATAACGACCTCGCGCGGCCGCGCTCGGCACAGCTCCTCGATGGGACGAACCCCGAAAACCACGCGCGACATGACGATTTCCCGAAAATCCTATGCCGCCTACACGGTCGCCAGAGCAGACTCGACCTCGCCGACCAGCGCGGCGAACGCCGCCGCGGGGTTCTCGGCATCGCGAATGGGGCGGCCCACCACGAGGTAGTCGGCGCCTGCCGCAATGGCGCTCGACGGAGTCGCCACGCGCTTCTGATCGCCGAGCGCGGCGCCCGCCGGGCGCACACCGGGAACCACCAGGGCCAGGATGCGGCTGGCCGCGCGCACGGCGGCCACTTCCTGGGGCGAGCATACGATGCCGACCGCGCCAGCCTTTTCGGCCAGCTTGGCCCGGCGGACGACTGCTTCGCGCATGGTGCCGGCGATGCCGTCAGCGCGCAGATCCTCCTCGGATAGACTGGTCAGCACCGTGACGCCGAGAATGCCGGGCTTACCTTGGGCGCTTTCCTTGGCCACTTGGGCTGCCCTGCGCATCATCTCGAAGCCGCCCGCCGTGTGAACAGTCAAGAGCTCGGCGCCCAGGCTGGTCGCCGAAGCCACGGCCCGCGCCACAGTCTCGGGAATGTCGTGCAGCTTGAGATCGAGGAAGACCTTGCCACCCCGCTTCTGCACGGCCTCCACGGCGCGCGCGCCCTCGGCCACGAAGAGCTCCAGGCCGACCTTGCAGAAGCGCGGCTGCCCCTCCAGCCGATCCAGGAAGGAGGTCAATCCAGACATGTCCGGTACGTCGAGAGCCACGATCACGCGCTCGACGGCCGGTATGGCCTTGCGGTCGCTCACCGGCTTCCCCCTGCCCGCTCGGCGACGATCTTCTCGCTGACCAAGGCGACCACGTCCTCGATCTTCACCTTCACCACCTCGGTCCCGCGGCGAGCCTTCAGCTCGACCACACCCTCGGCCACGCCCTTCTTACCCACCGCGATCCGGTAAGGCAGCCCCACCAAGTCCGCGTCCTTGAACTTCACACCGGGCCGCTCGTCACGGTCGTCGAAGAGCACCTCGATGCCGGCCTTCTCCAATTCGACGTACAAGCGCTCGGCGACCTCGGTCACCTGCGCATCGCCCACTTGCAGCGACACCAGCGCGACCTCGAAGGGCGCAATGGCCACCGGCCACACGATGCCGTCCTTGTCGTGGTTCTGCTCGATGGCGGCGGCCGCGATGCGCGTGACCCCGATGCCGTAGCAGCCCATGATCATCGGCTTTTCCTTGCCGTCGCCATCGAGGAAGTTGCACTTCATGGGCGCGGAGTACTTGGTGCCCAGGAAGAAGACTTGGCCCACCTCGACGCCGCGATAGCCGACGAAGCGCCCCTTCTCGCAGCGCGGACAAGCGTCCCCAACCGCGGCGTCGCGGAAGTCGCCGCACACCGTGGGTGTGTAGTCGCGCTTGGAGACCACGTTCTTGTAGTGCGCGTCGGCCGCGTTGGCGCCACACACGAAGGACGGCAGCGCGCAGACCTCCAGATCGCAGTAGATGGGGATCTTGAGTCCCACCGGCCCCGCGAATCCCACCGGCGCGCCCGTGGCATCTTCCACGACCTTGTCGCCCGCGAGGACCAGCTCGCGCGCCTTGAGCGCGCGCTTGAGCTTGATCTCGTTCAGGTTGCGATCGCCACGAACCAACGCCGCCACCGGCTTGCCGTCGGCGACGTAGATCAGGGTCTTGACCAGATCCGCCGGCTTGAGGCCGAGGAACGCCGTGACCTCTTCAATCGTTCTCTTCCCCGGCGTCGCCACCTTCTCGATGGCCGCCGATGCTGGCGCGCCGCCCTCGGGCGGACGTGCCTTCGCTTCTTCGACGTTGGCCGCGTAGGAACAGGAATCGCAGGCCAAGAGAGCGTCCTCGCCGGTCTCGGTCAGCACCTGGAATTCGTGCGACAGCGAGCCGCCGATGGCGCCGGTGTCCGCCTCCACCGCCCGAAACGCAAGCCCACAGCGATTGAAGATGCGCGTGTACGTGTCGTACATGTTCTGGTACTCGCGCTTGGCATCCTCGTCGCTGGCGTGGAAGGAATAGGAGTCCTTCATGATGAACTCGCGCCCACGCATGAGGCCGGCGCGCGCGCGCAGCTCGTCGCGAAACTTGGACTGGATCTGGTACAGGTTGAGAGGCAATTGCCGGTAGCTGCGCACGTCCCCGCGCACGAGATCCACCATCACTTCTTCGTGGGTGGGACCGATGACGAAGTCCGCGCCCTTGCGATCCTTGAAACGCAGAAGCTGCTCGCCGTATTGATCCCAACGACCGGACTCTTGCCACAGCTCGGCCGGAATCACGGCGGGCAAGAAGACCTCCTGCGCGCCGGCACGGTTCATTTCCTCGCGGATAATTCTGGATATCTTCTGAATGACCCGCCATCCGAGAGGCAGGAACGAGTACACGCCGGCCGCCACCTTGCGCAGGTAGCCGCCTCGTACCATCAGGATATGAGAAGGGATTTCGGCCTCGGCGGGGGCCTCTTTAAGGGTTGGAATCAGGGATTTGGAAAGTCGCATGGCGAAGGGCTTCTAGCACGAACGCGTGGGTGATTGCCGCAGGCCAATGGATTGGGCGCAGCCAACGCCAAGCGTTGGTCGATTTTTCTGGGCGAAGAAGGAAAAGATCGTGGAGACTAGCTGTAGTGTGGGAATGGGCTCTCATTCACGATGGTTTTCTTCAAATGAGAGGTGCGAGGCGAGACAACAGCTCTCCCTCGACATTCAAACGGCAGGAGGTAACGATGCAGATACGTCACATCCGTCCGGGCTCGCTCGAATGGCAAGATGCGAAGGCTGAGGAGGTCGACCAAAGGTTCGAGCGTTTGACTCCGGAAGAAATCATTCACCTACGCGCAATGTCCGAAGACCGCCGCAGCCGCAGCACGCGCCAGACCGAAAAGCGCGAACAGACGGAACAACAAGCGGAACTGCGATAGGCTCACGCAACGAACAGGTCTGTTCGGCCAACGCAGTTCGGCCGGCTTCAGATAAGGCGAGGGGAAAGGAGCGTCGCCTGAGAGACCTCGTCTGGTTTCGGAAATCCCGAGCCGCAGGTGGCTTCACGCCTGCGGCGTACCTAACTTGTCTCGTGTTGCCCTAGGCACCGCTGTCTGGCATCTGTGCCATATAGCGGACAGCCAGCCCCAAGTCGTTCGCTGCGTCCGGCATAGGGGCGACGTACTTGGAGATGATCGGGCCAGCCTCGCCACCCGCCTCACCGCCGGCCTCGCTGGTGCCGTTCCCATCCCTCGGCGCGAAGACATCCGCGGGCGCATCCGCGAGCCCGCTGTCGCTGTCCGTGGCTGGCCCCTGGTCGGCGACGGCCCGATTGGTTGGAGCAGCCACGTCCGGGGCGGTCAGCGGCACGTCCAGGGCCGTCGCAACCTCGCGCGCATCTGCCGCCGAAACCTCTGGCCCCGAAACGGACACGTCGCGGAAGCTCACGTCTCGATTCACCAGCGCGGCGTCAGGCGGCATGGGGACCCCGTACTTCACGAAAACGGGGGCATCCTTCGTGCACCCACCCGCCGCAAGCCCGATGCCCACGGCCGCAGGCATGATCATGTTGCGCATCCTCGTCTTGAGGAATCGGAATGCCCGCAAACGCATCTCTCGTTCTCGTATGACTGGGTCCTCCGCAAACTATGCAATTCGATGATCCTCCCTTGGTTTGCGGCCAGACAAGAAAAATAGTGACGGATTGTCGACCTGCGTGACCCTCCACACATCGGTCCGCATAGTTTGGCACCTATGCTAGAAATGCGGGCACCGCGCGTGATGAAATGAGATGTTTCTGGTCGGCAATGCTCGTCCTGCTGCTCGCTTGGCCCTTGCCCACATCCGCCGACGAAGAATCTCCTTCCGAGGCGGCCAGCCCGGACGCGCCCGACGAAAGGGAGCCGTTGGTCGCGCCCGCGCGGCAGAGGGGGAGCGCTCCCCCGCGCATCGACTACCCGCCTTTGCAGAGTTTGGGATCGGGCGGCTCATCGCTCTACGTCGACATCACCTATGAAACGACCAACGACCTGTCCACGTTCTGGTGGGTCCGGGGGCGAGGCAGGAATTACCGAGTGGCCGTGGGCGGCCTGTTTCAGGTCGGCGGCGTGGACATGCACGTGGAGGTGCCGATCCAATACACGCAGCTCTCGATCGACTCTCTCATGGGGTTGCCACCTACGGATGCCGACCAAACCAAGGCCGCCTTCTCTCTCGGCGACATCATCACCGGGGCAACCTACTGGTGGGATCTCCACGCCGAGACAGTGAAGACCCACCTGGGTCTGGCACTGCGCACGCGCTTGCCCACCCACACCACGAAGTACAGATTCGGCCTCATCGACGGTTCGACCCTGGAGTTCGGTTTCCCCTACTACCTGCACGTGGCCCCCGGCTTGCTTCTACACGCCTCCTACGGCCCACTTTCGATCACGGTGAACCAAGGTCTCCTTGGCATGCTCGCCAGGGATGTCAACCTTGGCGGCGTCTTGCAGCAAATCCCCAATGTCTACTTTTGGGAATCCCACGTGGCACTCGACGTGGCCCTGACCGACTGGCTGGATTTCTCCACGGAGATCATGAGCTGCGTGCAACTCAACCGCGTCGAGGTGGAGAACATGCGGAATCTCAACAACACGCGGGCCGTCTTCATCACTCCGGCGGCGACGGTGGATCTGCTAGGCTTTCGTCTCGCCGCGGCGGTCCGCCTCGGCCTTCCCGGACGCAGCACGCGAGACTTTGGTGTCATCACCTTTTCGGGCTCGAATGCGTACATGGGTCGGCTTTCCTACATGTTCTAGGCTGGCGAAGCCTGCTATCCTGAAGGGTAAAGATGGCGCGTCCGTGGCAAGCAGTTTCGACTTTGGTTTTCGCAATTGCCTGCAGCCCAAGCGACAGCCCAGGTTCGCGGCACGATGCATCGCCAGACGGGCCGAGCGACGCCCAAGTAAGCTTCTCCCTGCCTGAAGTGCCTCCTGGTTGCCCGCCCGATGTGGGCAACGAAAATGGCGTTGGCAAGCCGTGCTCCGCCACCGGAACCGAATGCACCGGCACACTCCAATGCTCGTGCAAGAACTGGTTCGGTTACACCATGCCGGCCAGCATGCCGTGTTTCTGCACCAATGTTACCTTTGGAAGTAGTTGCACGTCGTGCGGGTCGAATGCCCCTTGCTGCACCTACGATGTCCCGCTGACCAGTACGACCACGGTCACCATCAGTGCCTGCTTCCCCTCCGCCTGCGCGCCCAGCAACCAGTGCCCGTCGATCACCTCGTAGCGCACGCCGTAGCGCGAAACTAGAAGCAAGTATACGTACCGACGCAAATACAAGCGTTCGCGCCACCGCCGAGGCAGACTGAGAATAGCGAGGTGCAGCGGCCACCGGTTGCCGCCCCCGTGGGGCAGGCCGTCGGGCCCTGGGTCGTGTCGCTGGGACAGATGTACGTGCCGCTTACGCAGGCACAGGCGCCGCCCAGGCTGGGAAGGAGGCAACCTGGAATTTCACCAGAGCACGATGCGCCGAACTTGGCCTCGGGGCCACAGATGATTTGCCCCATCAGGCTATCGCGCGGAGCATCAAGGATTCCCCCTAGGATGCCGCTGTCGCCAATGAGGGCCGGAATCCCTCCATCGGGCAGGTGGATGAAGACCGTCCCACCCGAGCCACCGAGGCCGGACGCGGAGCGTGGAGCCGCCGGAGCCATTGGCAGAATCGGATTCCCCACCCGAGCCCGAGGACGGCAGCAACCCCACCCGGCCGCAGGCGCCTGCCAGGAGCACAGCCAAGGCCAATTGGATGACGCGTCTCTTACTCGTGTGCAAAGCAAACCCTCCCGGGGTTCCCATCCCTGCGCGTTGGCTGAGACGGGCTTGGCCCGTCGAAGCCGGTGCGCGCGTGCAGACAGGTGTGGTAGGTGCCGTGTGCAAAGCAAACCCTCGTGTGCAAAGCAAACCCTCCCGGGGTTCCCATCCCTGCGCGTTGGCTGAGATGGGCTTGGCCCGTCGAAGCCGGTGCGCGGGAGGGTTTGGGAACCCTCCCAGGGTTCCCATCAAAATAGCGGAGAGGGGGAGATTCGAACTCCCGATACAGGTTTAAGCCCGTATAACGGTTTAGCAAACCGCCGCCTTCGGCCTCTCGGCCACCTCTCCAGAGATATGGATCTGCTTGGTACTACTTGAGATCGCGGCGAATCTCAAGTCTTGGTTCGGTGCTTTTTCGCGTACGTCCTGGCGGGAACACTGACCCGCGGTGCCGGCCTTTTCGCGCGGCCGGAGTTGACCCAGATGCCGGGGTCCGAAATTCTGACCTGAACACCTCTCCCCGCCTCGCTCCGCTACGCGACCGCTACGCGGGGCGAGGTGTTTCAGGTCAGGGTTCTTCATTTAGTCGCGTGAGAGCAGGCGGGCTTTGCCCGGCTGCTCTCGTCGCGGGAGATTTGAAGAACCCTCCCAGGGTTCTTCATTTAGTCGCGTGAGAGCAGGCGGGCTTTGCCCGGCTGCTCTCGTCGCGGGAGATTTGAAGAACCCTCCCAGGGTTCTTCATTTAGTCGCGTGAGAGCAGGCGGGCTTTGCCCGGCTGCTCTCGTCGCGGGAGATTTGAAGAACCCTCCCAGGGTTCTTCATTTAACGAGGAGGAGAAGGGATTCGAACCCTTGGTGCCTTGCGGCACTACGGTTTTCAAGACCGTCGCCTTCGACCACTCGGCCACTCCTCCGAGCGGCGCTGTTTTTACAACATTTGCGTGAAAGTCGCTTGTGGCAGTTGGTCAGGCCCGCGTCCCACGCCCGGTCGTGGTCATGGGCACCTCTGACGCACCCGGGGCCGGCGGAGTCGCGCTGGCCACCGGAATGCGCGATTCCGGTCCGCGGCGCTCGCCTCCTCGGCGATCCACGGCGACGCGCCAATCGACAGCGACGGAAGGCTCCCTGAGAAATGCTGACGGATCGTCCAAGGCCAGCGCGGTGCGCAGGACCTCGTCCATGTGACCAACCGGCACGAGGCGCAGGCTTTTCAGCACGCGCTTGGGAATGTCACGCAAGTCCTTCGCGTTGTCCTTGGGGAACAGCACCGTCGAAATCCCCCCACGGTGGGCGGCAAGAATCTTTTCCTTGAGGCCACCGATGGGCAGGACCCGACCGCGCAGGGTGATCTCGCCGGTCATGGCCACGTCGCGACGGACCTTGGTGCGCAGCAAGGCCGAGACCATGCCGGTGCAGATGGTGATGCCGGCCGAGGGACCATCCTTGGGAATGGCGCCCTCGGGCAGGTGCACGTGAATGTCGGCGCGCGAGTAGAAGTCGCGGTCGATGCCCAGCGACGGCGCGCGCGAACGGATGTAACTGATGGCGGCCTGGGCCGACTCCTGCATGACGTCGCCGAGTTGGCCGGTGAGCACCAACTTGCCCTTGCCCGATACGATGGACACCTCGGTGACCAGCAAATCGCCGCCGTGGGAGGTGACGGCCAAGCCGTTGGTGACGCCGACCTCGTCGCTGACCTGCTGCTGTCCCACGCGAAAGCGCGCCGGGCCGAGATACTTCAGCAGGCGCTTGGGCGTGACCTTCCAAGCGGTGCTGGTTCGGTCGGCCAGATACTCGCGGGCGATCTTGCGACAAATCGAGGCGATCTCGCGTTCCAGGCTGCGCACGCCGGCTTCCTTGGTGTAGCCCTGGATGAGCCCGCGCAGGGTTTCCTCGGGGATGGCGATGTCCAGATCGCCGAGCCCGTGATCGCGCTTCTGCTTGGGGACGAGGTACTGCCCGGCGATGGCCAGCTTCTCGAACTCGGTGTAGCCGGGAATTTGGACGATTTCCATGCGGTCCTGCAGCGGCACCGGGATGCCCTGCATGTAGTTGGCCGTGGTGATGAACATGACGTCGGACAGGTCGTAATCGAGGTCGAGGTAGTGGTCGCAGAAGCTGTTGTTCTGCTCGGGATCCAGGACTTCCAAAAGGGCTGCGGCAGGGTCACCGCGGAAGTCCGCCGACATCTTGTCGACCTCGTCCAGCAGAAACACCGGGTTGGTGCTGCCCGCCTTCTTGAGCGACTGGATGATCTTGCCCGGCAGCGCGCCGATGTACGTGCGCCGGTGCCCGCGAATCTCGGCCTCGTCGCGCACGCCTCCCAGGGCCAGGCGCACGAAGTTGCGGCCCGTCGCCGTGGCGATGGAGCGGGCCAGCGAGGTCTTGCCCACGCCGGGCGGTCCCACCAGGCACAAGATGGGGCCTTTCTGCTTCTTTACCAGGGCCTGTACGGCCAGGTATTCCAAGATGCGTTCCTTGACCTTGTGCAGACCGAAGTGATCCCGATCGAGCACGCGCTCGGCCTCAGTCACGTCGAGCCGGTCCTCGGTGCGCACGGCCCACGGCAAGGCGAGGATCCAATCGACGTAGCCGCGCACCACCGCGGCCTCGGCCGACATGGGCGCCATCATGCGCAGCTTCTTGATCTCCTTCTTCACCCGCGCCGCAGCCTCGGTCGAGAGCTTCACGGCGGCGGCCTTTTCCTCGAGCTCGGCCAGCTCGTTCTTGAGCTCGTCGCGCTCGTTCGGCTCCTTGGGCGCGATCAGCGACGGATCGCCCGCCAGGAGCTCGTCGCGGCGCTTGTCCGGCGAGCGGCGTGGCCGTCCGCGCAGCTTGCGCTCGGCCTGCAAGACCTCGATTTCGGAGCGCAACAGCTCGGCCAGGCGCAACATGCGATCGAGCGGGCGGGGCATTTCCAGCAGGGCTTGCTTGGCGGCCAGCTTGAGCTGAAGTTGGCCGGCGATGGTGTCCGCGAGCTCGCTCGGCGATTCGATGGTATGGACGGACTCGATCAGCTCGGGCGCCAAGCCCTTGCTCAGCTTGATGAAGCTCTCGAAGGCCGCCAGCAGTGCCCGTCCGGCGGCCGTGGTTTCGGCTGAACGCTCGTCGAAGTCCTCCGCGGTTTCGACCTCGACGGAAAGGAAGCCTTCGCTTTCGACGAAGCTGCGAATCGTTGCGCGCTGCTTGCCCTCGACCAGCACCTTCACCGTGCCATCGGGCAGGTGCAGAACCTGGATCAGGGTGGCCAGGGTTCCGACCTGAAAAATATCCTCGGGGGTGGGCTCCGGGATCTCCGGCCAACGCTGGGCGGAAAGGAAGATCTCCTGGTTTTCCCCGTGCGCCGTGGCCTCGCCCAGAGCGCCCAGCGATTTTTCACGGCCCACGAAGAGCGGGACCACCATGTGCGGAAAGATCACGATATCCCGCAAGGGCAGGAGTGGCACGCGCTTCAAGCTGAGTTCGTCTTCGCGATGATCGGGCACGGTACCCGGAGCGTATCAATGGTGGTGGGGAACAGCCAATTTCCGATCAGTTGAGGACACAGAGGGGGACGAGAGCGCAGAGATCGCAAGGAGATCGGACTTGGACTCGGATGCTCTCAGTAGGCCGTCCGGCCTACTGACTCGCTCTGTTCGGGCGACGTCGGCAGGTTGGGCGCGTCGGGGGCCATGATGAAGTAGGCCGCGACGAAGAGCAGCACCGCGGAGACCCAGAACAGGCGCCTGCGCAGATCGCGTGGGTGCAGGCGGGCTCTTCCTGAATGCACCCGTCGCGGGAGATCCAAAGAACCCTCCCAGGGTTCTTTGAAAGACGACCTCACGACGCCTTCTCACCTCCGGCGGCGGCCACGTTCTTCTGGTAGAGCAAGAGAGGCTGCGCCCCGTTCTGGATGGTCTCTTCGCTGATCACGACCTCTTTGATGGGCGGCGAGGCGGTGGGGATGTCGAACATCATTTCCAGCATGGTCTGCTCGAGGATCGCCCGCAGCCCGCGCGCGCCGGCTTTGTGCTTTTGCGCGTCCTGCGCCACCGCCGACAGCGCGCCCTTGGTAAAGCGCAGCTTCACGCCGTCCATGTCGAACAGTCGCTGGTACTGCCGGGTAAGCGCGTTCTTGGGCTTGGTCAGGATGTCGACAAGGCTGGCCTCGTCGAGCTCGTGCAGGGGCGCAATGACCGGCATGCGTCCGACGAACTCGGGAATCATGCCGTACTTGAGCAAATCCTCGGGCTGCACCTCGCGCAAAAGCTCCCACACGCGGCGCTCTTTCTTCGACTGGATCTTGGCGCCGAAGCCGATCTGCTTTTGGCCCACGCGCTGCTCGATGATGTCCTCCAACCCGACGAAGGCGCCGCCGCAGATGAAGAGGATGTGCGTGGTATCGACCTGCAGGAATTCCTGCTGCGGGTGCTTGCGCCCGCCTTTCGGCGGCACGTTGCAGACCGTGCCTTCCAGAATCTTGAGCAACGCCTGCTGCACGCCCTCGCCCGACACGTCACGGGTGATGGACGGGTTTTCGCCCTTGCGCGCGATCTTGTCGATCTCGTCGATGTAGACGATGCCACGCTCGGCCTTCTCGATGTCGTGGTCCGCGTTCTGCAGCAGGCTGACGATGATGTTCTCGACGTCCTCGCCGACGTAGCCCGCCTCGGTCAAATTCGTCGCGTCGGCGATGGCGAAGGGAACGTTGAGAATCTTGGCCAGGGTTTGCGCCAGCAACGTCTTGCCCGAGCCCGTGGGCCCGAGCAAAAGGATGTTCGACTTGCCCAGCTCGACATCGTCGGCGCCCACCTTGGCGTCGATGCGCTTGTAGTGGTTGTGGATGGCGACCGAAAGGATTTTCTTCGCGCGATCCTGGCCGATGACGTAGTCATCCAGGATGGTCTTGATGTCGGCCGGCTTGGGCACCGCGGCCAAGCCGAAATTTTCGCCGTCCTTCTCGATTTCCTCGGCGATGATGTCGTTGCACAGGCCGATGCACTCGTCGCAGATGTAGACCGTGGGGCCCGCGATGAGCTTCTTGACCTCTTTTTGGCCCTTTCCGCAGAAGGAGCACGAGAGGCTGGGCTGGTCTTCACGTCTGGCCGGTGACACGGATCTAAACTAGCACCAGGCTGGCATCCCCGCCACCGGTTGTGATGGGAACCCTGGGAGGGTTCCCATAATGGGAACCCTGACGAGGGTTCGCTTCGCCCTCGGCACCCGCCAGCCCGCCCTGCCCCCCCGCGCTGCGCGCGGCCTCGCCAAACCCTCCCGCGCTATGGCTTCGCCGGGCGAGGGCGAGGGCGAAGCCCGAGGCGGCAGGGTGGCGGGCAGGGAGGTCCCGAAGGCCCGGCTTCGCCTACGAATGAGCGGGAACTGGACGCTGTTTTCTAGGGGGCCGCGCAGCGGCCCCATCACCTCGCCCCGCGCAGCGGGGAGAGGTCGCCGAGCGCAGCGAGGCGGGTGAGGGGAAGCCGCGTCTTCCTCGGACCCCTCACCCGCCGCCGCGGACTCGGCGGCCTCTCCCCGCTGCGCGGGGCGAGGCGCCGGATCTTCGGAAAAGGGCTGCCCTGGAGGGGTCTACTTGTCCTTGTCCTGGCCCTTGGGCTTGTGCGCGATGACCTCGTCGATGATGCCGTATTCCTTGGCCTCGCCGGCGCTCATGAAGTAATCGCGTTCGGTGTCGTTCTTGATGCGCTCCATGGCCTGGCCCGTGTGCTTGACCAAAAGCTGGTTCAAGTTGTCGCGCGTGCGCAGGATCTCGCGGGCGTGGATGTCCACGTCGGTGGCCTGCCCGGAAAAGCCGCCGAGAGGTTGGTGAATCAGGATGCGCGAGTGCGGCAGACTGTAGCGCTTACCGTTGGCCCCGGCGGCCAGCAGGAAGGCGCCCATGGACGCCGCCTGGCCCATGCAGAAGGTGGCCACATCGGGACGCACGTACTGCATCGTATCGTAGATGGCCATGCCCGCCGTGACCATGCCGCCCGGCGAGTTGATGTAGAGCATGATGTCCTTGTCCGGATCCTCGGACTCCAGGAAGAGGAGCTGGGCGATGACGATGTTGGCGATCTGATCGTCCACCGCCGTGCCCAGGAAGACGATGCGATCCTTGAGCAGGCGCGAGAAGATATCCCAGCCACGCTCGCCCCGGTGGGTCTGCTCGATGACCGTGGGGATGATCATGCTGCCGACGATAGGCGCTTCTGACGACCTGCTGTTCGAATGTCCCATGGATATCATTTCCTTTTTCCGCGTTCGGCCGCCTCGGCGGCGGCCTCCTCGGGCGTGACGATCAATCGCTCACTACCCGCCTTGTCGGGCGTGATGATCAAGCTGTCCGGATCTTCGTCGACGATCTTAGCCTGGGACAGCAACATATCAACCGTCTTCTCGTAGACGATCTGGGATCTTACCCCCACGATGCGTCCGTTGTGCTCCAGCTCGGCGCGCAGCTTCTTCGAGCTTTCCCCGCGGGCGGCGGCGATCTCGGCGATGCGCTTCTGCACATCGCCCTCGCTGGCCTCGATGCCCTCGCGCTCGCCGATAGCGTGCACCAGGATGTTGCCCTTGGCCTCGGCCTCGGCGTCCGCGCGCACGTCCTTGAGCATCTCGGCCTTGTTGAATCCGCCGGCCTCGACGTCGATGCCCATCATCATGAGCTGGGACTTGGTGCGCATCACCATGTCCTCGGCGTAGCGATCGACCAGCGAGGGCGCCACCTCGAAGGGGTTGACCTTGACGATGTCCTTGACCAGCGCCACCGACATCTCGCGCTTGATACGCTGATTCTCCGTCTCGAGCAGCTTCTCGCGCACCTTGGTGCGCAGATCGGCCAGGGTGTCGGCCTCGCCGCTATCCTTGGCCAGCTCGTCGTCGAGGGCGGGCACCTTGCGGCTGCGCACTTCCTTGATCGTGACGCGCAGGCTGACTTCCTTGCCGGCCAAGCTCTTGACCGGCGACTCCGGCGGAACCTGGTATTTGATCTCCAGGGCCTGGGCGTCCACGGGAACCCCGCGTAGTCGCTCGGCCAACCCCGGAACGCCGCCCGCGTTTTCGTCGCTGAGGTCGACCTGGATGGTGCGGGTCTTGATCTTGTGGTCGCCAATCTTGCCGTGCACGTCCACCGTCAAGACGTCGTCGGCGGCCGTCTCCTTGCAATCCTCCACCGGCTTGAACTCGGTGAAACGGCGCTGGTAACCTTCCAAGGCCTTGTCAATCTGCTCCTCGGTGACCTTGGCAGGCCGGCGCGAGACGCGCACGCCCGAATAGTCCTTGGGCGTGACCTGGGAACGGATCTCGACGCGCGCCGAGAACTTGAGCGGCTCGCCCGCCTTCATCTCCAGCTTGTCGATGGTGGGCGGCGCGATGGGGGCGATTTGCTTTTCTTGCACGGCCTGGGTGATGGACAGCTCGACCATCTCGCGTGCCACGTCGTCTTCGACCCGACTTTTGTAGAGCTTCTCGACGACCTGCCTCGGCACCTTGCCGGGCCGGAAACCCTTGAGCCGCACCTCGCGGCGGAGCTTGTCGTAGGCCTTGTCGAGCTTGGCGGCCACGTCGTGCCAGGGCACTTCGAAGTCGACCCGCTTTTCCACCGGAGAGATGTCTTCAATCGTTATCTGCATGGCGAGCGCCCAAGAATAGAGAGCAAGCTCACCACGTCAACACGAAATCTCGTATTTTCGCTGCGCAACAATTAGCGCTTCGAGGCGGAATTGCCGCTTGCCTTGTGCAAAGGTTGTTGCCACCATACGAAACTTCGCATGGCTGCAGGAAAATTCACACTCGCGGATCGGTTGGGTGCCAAGTCCTTGCCTTGCCGCGTGCCAGGATGCACGCGGACATGGCTCCAACTGTCAAGCAAAGCGTTCGGGCTCGGACAAGGGGCGTCCGAGGGCAATCCATCGACTGAAGGCATGTGCGAGCCATGCCGGGAGAAGTCCCGCCGCCTGCACGACGTCGAGCGCCGATGCAATCGGCCGGGGTGCACCGGAACCTGGACCTGGACCGCCGCGGCCCAGCTCGAAGCCTTCGCCACCGACCGTTCCCCACCCAAGCACTTGTGCGCGGAGTGCCAAACGCTCCTCGACACCCTCGAGGACAAGGAAATCGCCTGTTCGGTGCCGGGGTGCACCCGGACCGCGGTGCTGACCCGACAGCAGCAGCTCATCGCGCACGGTCAGCCCGACGCCGAGCCGGAGCCGGTCAAGCCGGGTGCGGTGACCATCATGGGCACGATGTGCGAGCCCTGCTCGCAGGTTTCGCGCCGAATCAAGGATCGCGAAGTCAACTGCGGTATCAACGGCTGCTCTCGCAAGTGGATTTGGAAGGCGGACGACCAGAATCGTCGCCTTCGCCGCGGGCAAGCCCAACGAGCCGCCGCGCCGCATGTGCGACGCTTGTCGCGCCTCCTTCGGCAAGCTCGGCGATCGGGAGGTCCGCTGCCGCACCTCGGGCTGCAAGAACACCTGGACCTGGTCGCGCTTCGACCAACTCGACGCTTGCGTGGCCGACAAGACGCCGCCCAAGGCACCGTCGCACATGTGCCAGCGTTGCTTCGATCTGTGGAGCACGCTCAAGGACGTCGAACGCCCCTGCCGCCGGTCGAGCTGCAAGGGGACCTGGATGGACAAGCGCGGCGCCCAGCTTGCGCGGGCGGTACGCGGCAAGGTCGGCAATCCCTACCCGCACCTGTGTCCAAACTGCGAGAAGGAGCTTGGCGATCTGGAAGATCGCGAAATCCCATGCCGGACCGAACACTGTCCGGGCACGTTCACGTGGACCAAGGAGCAGCAGCTCGCCGCCGGCGTGCGGCCCAAGCTGAAAGAGATCGAGCCCGCGCCAGGCGAGGTGGTGGCGGACGAGGCGCAGAAGGCGATCGCCGAAGCCCCGCAGACAGAGGTCGCCGCCGCTGGCTCGGAAGCGCCGGCTGCCGCGGTGGTCGCCGAAGAAGCGACGCAAGGCGAACCCGTCGCGACCGAAACACCGGTGGCCGCCGCCCCAACGGCGCCCCAGGCGGAAAGGGCCCCGGCGACGGCAAGGGCAAGAAGAACAAGCGCAAGCGGCGGCGCGAGGTGCAGCCGCCCGAGCGGCGTTGCGCCGCCTGCGCCGAGTTCCTGGCCAATCGCAAGACCCAGGAGATCCCCTGCATGCAGTGCGGAACCCCGATCTTCTGGCCGCCCGAGAGCCAGCTGCAAACCCACCTGGGCAACTGGGCCGCACCCTCGATCTGCGGCGCGTGCAAGCTTATCCAGGTGCAGGCCGCCCGCGAGGCCGCCCGAGAAATCCTGCGCCACCAGCATCCCCAGCCGGTGGAGCAACCGCCCGCCGTCGCGGAAGTAGCCACGACCCCGGAACCGTCTGCCGGCGGTTGAGCCCACACCTCGTCTGACGCAGCAGCGTGGGTGACAAAAAGCCGCTTTTCGGTGAGGATTGCGGCCGGAGGCTCGAACCATGCGGTCTTCATCCTCGGCTTTCTTGGCTTTCGTCCGATCACGTTCGTTGCTGGTGCTGCTGCTGGGCTTCGCGATGCTGCCCGCGGGGTGTTTCCGTTCGCGCATGGTGACCCCGCATAAGACGACGACGACCTGCCCGCCCGGAGCCACCAACTGCACGCCGTCCACCAATCCCGACGCGGCCACGAAGCGTGATGCCTTGTCCGACGGCTCGCGCGACACGGGCGGCTTCGCCGATGGTCTGCGCGACGGCAACGCGGATGCGTTCCGCGATGGCCTGCGCGACGGCAACCTGGACACGCCCAGGGATAGTTTGCGTGACGGCGGAGCGGACGTCGGCGACGCGCGCACCTCGGATCTCGTAACCTCCGACCTGCGCGGCGACGGAACCCGCGACGGCATCGGGGATTCGCTTCGGGACGGTCGCCTGGATGGGCCGTCGGATCGCGGAGCCGAGGTCGTGGTGTGC
This sequence comes from uncultured delta proteobacterium, assembly GCA_963824555.1. Taxonomy (GTDB): domain Bacteria; phylum Myxococcota_A; class Polyangia; order Fen-1088; family Fen-1088; genus Fen-1118. The sequence goes on from CAWGPW010000039.1 coordinate 122,203, forward strand.
CTGGCCAGCGAGATCTGCGGCAACGGCAACGACGACGACTGCAACGGCCTCGCCGATTGCGTCGACCCGGCCTGCCAGAACGATCCGACCTGCATCGATCGCAAGAAAGAGGTGTGCGACAACGGCAAGGACGACGACGGCAACGGCCTCATCGACTGCAGCGACCCGGCCTGCTTCGGCGACAAGGCGTGCGTGGTGCCCGGTCGCGAGATCTGCAACAACAACCTCGACGACGACGAGGATGGGCTGGTCGACTGCAAGGATCCCGACTGCGCGAACGATCCCGTCTGCGTCGTTTCGCCGGGCAACGAGATCTGCGACAACGGCAAGGACGACAACGGCGATGGACTGGTGGATTGCACCGATCCGCAGTGCAAGACCTTCCCGGCGTGCTTGCAGGCCGCTTGCTCTCCCGACGCGGACTTCGGCGCCATCACCTCGTCCGGCTACAGCAAGACCCTCACTATCTCGACCGTCGGTGCGACCGCGAGCTACGCGACCTGCGCACCGCCCGGAGGCGTGGCGCGCGTGGCGGGCTTCAGCCTGGCCGCCGCGGCCGACGTCCGGGTCGATTTCACCCAGCCCGCGGGCTCGGCGCACGTGCTGGCCTTGTTCCGGGCCGGCGTGGGACAGACCTGCGACGCGAATCCCGTGGATTGCCTGCGCGTGGGCGACAAGGCCACCGCCACGCAAACCTACACCGCCCTGCAGCCGGGGAGCTACTGGCTGGCGGTGCAGTCGTTCGCCGGTACCACCGGCTCGACCACGGTAGCGCTGTCGACCGGCACGGCCGGCGTGACCGAGATCTGCGACAACGGCAAGGACGACGACGGCGACGGCGCCATCGACTGCGCGGACCTGGACTGCGCCAGCGCCCCGACCTGCAACCTGTGCATCCCCGACGTCAACCTGGGCACCATCGTGCTGGGCGGCAAATCGAAGTCGGCCACGCTCGACACCACCCTGACCAGCAATCGTTACCACCCGAGCTGCGCGGGTACCTCGACCGGCAACGATGCCGTCATTCGTTTCTCGGTGAAGGAAACCGTGGGCCTGACCCTGGCCTGGCGGCAGACCGGAGACCACGTCTACGATCTCTTGTCCGTGCCGCCCCAAGGTCAAGCGTGCGTCAGCGGAACCGAGAACTGCGGTACGATGGGCGGACAATCTTCAGGCTCGCGAAGTGGTCCTACTTCCCGCCAGGCGACTACCTGCTGATCTTCAAGGCGAGGGCCGCGGGCCTAGAGGGCAAGAGATCCATCACCCTGACCGCCTTCGCCAATCGCGGGGTCAAATCTGCGACAACGGCATCGACGACGACGGCGACCAGTT
>CAWGPW010000040.1:0-21738 GCA_963824555.1 uncultured delta proteobacterium
CCTTGGTTTCCGGACTGTTTCCGGCGCGGGTATGTTCGCGGCCACAACTGCACGAAAGCCGTCACGCGCCAGATCGGGGAATAAAGCCGGGAAGTAACGATTTACCGATTCTTCGCTGTGGCGAAACACCCGCGCAATGTACGCGCGCTAGGATAATCAGGAGCCATTAGGTCTAAATTCAATGACGACGCCCTTTCTGGATGAGATGTACGGCCCCTGCTCGCTGGAAGACTTCGACCAGCAACGCGAAAAGGGCCACGTGCGCGCCCCCTACCGGCCTATCGACGAATGGTTGCGCTCGACCGACAGGGCCGTGTTCGCCAGCAAGCGCGAGGAGGCGGATCTCATCTTCCGCCGCGTGGGCATCACTTTCAACGTCTACGGCGATCAGGCCGGCACGGAAAGGCTGATTCCCTTCGACATCATTCCCCGCGTGCTCTCCGCCCTCGAGTGGGAGCGCCTGGCCGCGGGTCTCGTGCAGCGGGTGAAGGCGCTGAACATGTTCCTGCACGATATCTACCACGGGCAAGAGATGGTTCGCGCGGGCGTGGTTCCCGAGGCGCATCTTTTGCGCAATTCGCTGTTCCGGCCCGAAATGAAGGGCGTGGACCTTCCCGGCGGCGTCTACGTGCACATCGCCGGCATCGATATCGTGCGCGTCGAGGAAGGCACCTTCTACGTGCTGGAGGACAACCTGCGCACGCCGTCCGGGGTTTCGTACATGCTGCAGAACCGGGCGGTGATGATGCGGCTGTTCCCCCAAGTCTTCGCCAAGGCCCACGTCGCGCCGGTGGATCACTATTCGCAAGAGTTGCTGCGCAGTCTCCGCTCGGTGGCGCCGGCCACCACCGAGAGCGAGCCCACCGTGGTGGTCATGACACCGGGGCCCCACAACAGCGCCTATTTCGAGCACACCTTCCTGGCCGAGCAGATGGGCGTGGAGCTGGCCGAGGGCCAGGACCTCTTCGTGCGCGACAACGCGGTCTACATGCGAACCACCCAGGGGCCGCGCCGGGTGGACGTCATCTATCGCCGCATCGACGACGATAGCCTGGATCCCCTCGCCTTCCGCCCCGACAGCATGCTGGGCGTGCCGGGTCTGCTCAGCGTGTACCGCAACGGCGGCGTCACCCTGGCCAACGCCATCGGAACCGGCGTGGCCGACGACAAGTCGAGCTATCCCTACGTGCCCGACCTGATCCAATTCTACCTGGGCGAGACGCCGATTCTCGGCAATGTCCCCACCTATCGCTGCTCCCTCGACAGCGATCGCGCCTATGTCCTGGAACACCTTGCCGAGCTAGTCATCAAGCAGACCCAGGGCTCGGGCGGCTACGGCATGCTCATCGGGCCGCGCAGCACGCGCGAGGAGCAGGCCAAGTTCCGCGAGCTCATCTCTGCCCATCCCGAGGGCTACATCGCCCAGCCGACGCTGGCGCTTTCGTCGTGCCCGACCTTCGTGGACGAAGGCATCGCCCCGCGACACATCGATTTGCGGCCCTTCATCTTGACCGGCCTGCACGGCAGCGTGGTGGTGCCGGGCGGGCTGACCCGCGTGGCCCTGACCCGCGGGTCGCTGGTGGTCAACTCTTCGCAAGGTGGTGGAACGAAGGACACCTGGGTGCTGCGCACCTGAACGGGAAACGAACATGGTCATGCTCAGTCGAACCGCCGAAAACTTGTACTGGACAGGACGCTACATCGAACGCGCCGAGAACCTGGCCCGCGTGCTCGACGTCAGCCACCGCAATGCCCTGCTCGACCTGCCCGGCTCGTCCGCCGAATCCGAGTGGAAGGACGCCCTGGCCAGCCTCGGCAGCCCGCCCCAGTTCGCCGAGCACGAGCACAAGCTGGATGAGGCCCACGTCACGCGCTTTTTCACCGTCGACACCGATAGCCCGTGCAGCATCAAGTTCTGCGTACGCGCTGCCCGGGAAAACGCACGCGCTTTGCGCACGGTGATCTCGACCGAGATGTGGGAGAGCATCAACACCACGTGGTTGGCGGTGCGCGACTTGGACGAAGCGGGTCTGCGCACCCGCGGTCTGCGCGAGTTTTTGGATTGGGTCAAGGATCGCTCGCACCTGTTCCGGGGCATTTCGCACGGCACGACCTTGCACAACGACGCCTTTCACTTCCTGCGCCTCGGCACCTTCCTCGAACGCGCGGACAGTACGGCAAGGCTGCTCGACACCAAATACCAGTCGCTGGCGGGCATGGACGCCGAGGCATCCGGGACGATCTACTACGCGTGGGGGGCGGTCTTGCGTCAGGCCAGCGCCTTTCGCGCCTACCACCAGACCTACCACGATGTCATCACGCCCCCGCGGGTCGCGGAGTTGCTGATCATGCGGCTGGAAATGCCGCGCAGTCTGCGCTTCTGCGCCAACCAGGTGGTCGAGCACCTGGACGCGTTGGCCGGCACCCGCGATTTGGAAGCCCAGCGGCTGGCCGGCGAGCTGCACGCGCGGCTGCGCTTTGCCCGCATCGATCGCGTGCTCAGCCGCGGCATCCACGATTTTCTCGCCGAAATCATCCGGCGTCTCGCCGAGCTGTCGGCGCAAATGGCCCAAGACTTCCTCATGACGGTTTGAAGGGGGGATCGCATGCGACTGTCCATCATCCACGAGACCAAATACCGCTACACCAGCCCGGCCAACTACACCATCCAGTACCTGCGCCTGTCGCCGCAATCGACGATTCAGCAGAAGGTTCTGAGTTGGCGCCTGGACTTGCCCGGACCCGCCCGGCCCTTCGTCGACGGCTTCGGCAACGCCGCCCACGTCCTGGTCATCGACAAACCTCATCAAGAGATACGCCTTCGCGCCCGGGGCGAGGTCGAGGTGGCCGACGAGCCCTTGACCCTGCCCGACAGCGGTCCGCACCGGCCGGACCTCTACATGCGATCCACCGAGCTGACCGCCCAAGATCAGGCTCTGCTCGAGTTCACCGAACCCTTCCGCCGCCAAATCGCGAACGGCCAATCCACCGCCCTCGAGTCGCTCATGCTGGCCGTGCGCGAGAAGGTCGACTACCAACCGGGTGTGACCCACGTGAAGACGTCCGCGGCCCAGGCCTTCGCCCGTGGCGCGGGCGTTTGCCAGGATCACGCCCATATCTTCGTTTCCTGCTGCCGACAATTGAGCATCCCCGCCCGCTACGTCAGCGGCTATCTGGCGCCCAAGAGCGTACCCACCGACGGCAACGGAGCGGAGTCCGAGATGGCCAGCCATGCCTGGGCCGAGGCATGGATCGAAGGCCTGGGTTGGCAGGGTTTCGATGTGGCCAATCGGGTGCGCGCGCACGGGCGGCACGTGCGCCTGGCGGTCGGCCTCGACTACCTGGATGCCTGTCCCGTGCGTGGATTTCATCGCGGGGGCAGCGGAGAATCCTTGGGGGTGGAGGTTCACGTCGACGAAACCCTGGTTCGCCAAAAGGACAACGCTGGTTCCGACGATGGCGCCGCTCAGCAGTAGTCGCGGCGACTTGGCATCCCAGTGCCATGCCGACGATGTCGGTCACAGCGCGTCGCGATATTGCATTTATACAAGTCACAACTTATCAAGTTACGACTTGACAAGTTATGGCCGTGGTTGCGATCATGGCGGGCATGCAGGATTTCGTCGGGAGAACTGCGGAGCTGGGGCTGCTGGAGAAGCAGCATGCGGGTGCTGCGGGCGCGCTGGTGCCCATCTATGGCCGGCGGCGGGTCGGGAAAAGCGAGCTGATTCTGAGATTCCTTCATGGCAAACGCGCCGTGTACCACGTGGGCAAGACGGCGCCGGGCGCTCTGCAACTGAAGGAGTTTCTGGCCGACGCGGCGCGGGTTCTGGACGAGCCGCTCTTGGCCCATTTGCCAGCGAATGACTGGCGCGCGGCGCTTGTGGCCGTGGTCGAGCGGGCGAAGGGCAAGAACCTGATCTTGGCGTTCGACGAATTCCAGTGGCTAGTCGGCGCCAGCCCAGAGCTGCCCTCGGTGTTGCAAGAGCTGTGGGACCGTTCGTGGCGAGGCAACGCTTCCCTGATGGTCATCTTGTGCGGCTCTTATGTCGGCTTCATGGAACGGGAGGTACTCGGCAAGAAGAGTCCTCTCTACGGCAGACGGACCGCGCAGATTCACCTGCGCCCGTTCTCCTTTCGCGAGGCCACTGCCTTTCACCCCGGCTACTCGCTGGTCGACAAGACCCTGGCGTATTTCGTGTGCGGCGGCGTGCCGCTGTACCTGCGGCACTTCGACGGACACCGGTCCATCGAGGGCAATCTGCAAACGGTGATTCTGGATGAATTCGGCCCGCTGGCGCGCGAGCCGGACTTTCTGCTGCGCGAAGAACTGCGCGACGTGCAGTCCTACTACGCCGTCCTGTGGGCAGTCGCCGAGGGCAGCCGAAGCGTCAAGGAGATCGCGGCGGCAAGTGGGCTGCCCGAGCGGAGCCTACCCTATTACCTCCAGCAGCTCTGCGATCTCGGCTACGTGGCACGCACCTATCCGCTGTCTGGGGTGATGGCGGCCGGCCGCCATGTGCGCTTCGTCCTCGAGGATCCGCTGCTGCGCTTCTGGTTCAGGTTCGTATTTCCCAACCAGAGTCTCATCCAGCAACTCGGTGCCGGGAAGGCTCTGCGCGAGCACATCAAACCACAACTGCCGGCGTACTTCGGCGGCTGCTTTGAACGCCTGTGCCGGGAAGCGATGGCCACGATCTACACCCAAGAGGGCGTCGGCGCTGGATTCCGGGTGGGCGAATACTGGGACAGGACTACGCAGATCGATGTCGTGGGGAGACGAGACGACGGTTGGATCGACCTCGGTGAATGCAAGTGGGGAGCCCTCCGTTCGCTGGCCGCACCGGCACAGGAACTGGAGGTGAAGGTGTCCAGATTCCCAAACCCCGCCAACGCAACGATCGGCCGGCGACTCTTCGTGCGAAGCAAGGCCAAGCTGCCGTCGCCTCCGGGAAGTGAAGTGCAGGTCCACGATCTCGCGGATCTGCTGGGATAGACCACGTGGCGTAGCGGAATAGCCGGCGCATCCTCGCACCCATGCCGAGGGCCTGGCTGTGGTCCTTTGGGGCCGCTTCCACTTGGCGATGATACACTTACCCTCGCGCTACAGCGAACGAAGGGTGAAGAGCACAACAACGTTCGGAGCTTCGCCCATTCCCTCCATCGTTGATCGCGAATCGAATGACCGCCGAACCGGCGGCGAGCGCACATCCGGCAATCGTTATGGTCGATCTCGCGCCGCCCAGCGAAGGGGCACAGACGAAGGTCGCCAATGCAAGCGGAAGCGAAACCACGCCCACAAGATCTCGCCACCGATGGCGATAGAACACGTAGTAACTCCAGGCATCCACCTTTTGTTCAACTCCCGCAACCATGACATCCGTCGGGATGCGGGGTAAGGTACCCATCGAACCTGATGGGCCGGAAAGTCGCGCTTGGTATCTTGCTGGTTGCGCTGGCGGCGGCCGCGTACTGGGGCGCCCTCGACAACCCGTTCGTCTATGACGACCTTTCGGCGATTTCGGGCAACCTCCTCATTCGCAAGCTCCAGGTCGCGTGGGTGTTCGTGGCTGGCGCGCCGACCAGCGAAGGGTTCGCGTACGGCCAGTTCAGGCCCTTGCCCATGTTTTCGCTCGCCCTCAACTACCACTGGAGCGGCATCGCGCCCTGGGCCTACCGGTTCACCAACCTCGCCCTGCATGTCGCGAACTGCTTGCTGGCGGCGCTGGTGCTTCGCCGGGTCCTGACGGCCTTCCCCATCGGCAGGAATGGTCGGGTGCTGGACGAACGCGAGGCCGACTGGGCAGCTTTTCTTGGTTCGGCGTTTCTGGCCGTTCACCCGATTCACTCCTTGGCGATCCTGCTGGTTTGGAAGCGGGCGACGCTGCTCGCCGGTTTCTTTTCCCTGCTCGCGGTTTGGTGCCTGGAACGCTTGCGAGGAATAGGCGACACCGGCCGTCGGCCCGCCGGCATGCCCAGGATATGGTTCGTCGTGGGCCTCTACACCAGCCACCTCCTCGCGCTCTCTTCCAAGGAGACTGCTGTCGTGCTGCCAGCGATGCTTCTCGCTCTCGATCTGTGGCCCCGCCCTGGGCTGGTGACGACCGAGCATTTTCGCGCGCGATCCACGGTTCTGTTTCACGCCCCGCTGTGGATGCTATCGGTCGCCTTCTTTCTTTTTCTCTACCCTCACGCGGCGTCGACTGCAGAGCTCTCACCTTTGTCCTATCTGGCCACGCAGATGAAGGTCGTCTGGCTCTACGCGGCCATGGTCGTCGCGCCCAACCTGCTCTCGGCCGCCTACTCCATCCACGTCCCAACCGGCGTGGAGCTTCTTCCCGTCGTTGGCGGGCTGGGGGTCCTGGCGCTCCTGGTAACCTCGCTGCTGCTGGCCAAGCGAGCTCCGCTGCCCACCCTGTGCGCCGCATGGGCCATGATCGCGCTGGTCCCGACCACGACCATCTTTCCAATCCCGCTGCTCATCGACGAGGATCGGGTGTACCTGAGTTGCGTCCTCCCCTGGGCGCTCGTCGGGGCCGTCGCCATGGTAGGGCTGAGGCACGGAAGATCCCGGGCTCGCGCGGGCATCGTGGCAGGCCTGGTGCTGGCGCTGGCATTTGCCACCACCTTCACGATCAGGCGCGGGGCTTTGTGGTCGAGGCCATTTCTGCTCTGGGTCGACGCCAAAATGCGGTACCCGACATCGTTCCATGCCGTGGTCAATCTGTGCGGGAGCCTGGCCAGCGAGCCAGGCATGGCTCGCCACGCCCTTGCCGGTTGCGAAGAGGCGGTCAGGTCCTTTCCGGACAGCGAGGTTGCCCGCGAGGGTTTCGTGCGCATGCTCGTGAAATCCGGCAGGGTGGACCGGGCGCAGGCCGTGCTCGCGGAGGGGCTCGCGCGCCAACCGGAGAGCGCGAGGCTGCTGCGCCTTGCCGGGCATTTGTCTTGGGTGAAGGACCAGCCCCAACAGGCCATCGACTTCTACGAGCGCTCCCTGCGCAAACTGCCGCTTGATGTCGACATCGCGATCTACCTTGGTAGCAGCTACGCCCAGGTTGGGCGGAAACAGGATGCCCTGTACCTTGCCAGGAAGCTCGCCGAGTGGCCAGCACCCGAGGAGACATCGAGCCATCTGGAGCTGCTGAACCTCTACCACACCATCGGGTGGGACGAGCGCGCATGCGCGGGGTATCGTGCGATCCAATCCTCGGTCGGCGCATCCGCGGAATTCGCCTCTGCGACGGCACTCGGCTTGGAACGTACCTGTCCGCACGGACACGCAACGGACGCCCCCAAACGAGCCCGAATCCGCTGCATGCCGCCTGCAAACGCGCACAGCGGTCTCGATTTGCGTGTTGGTTACGTCGCTTCCATTTCTCATGACGCGGTTTCCTCCATCGACGGATCTGGCGCAGCATATTTCCCAGATCCGGTTGGCAAGGGATGTCTTGTCGGGACGCTCCCCGGAGCTGTTCATCGCTTGGCTGGCGCCGAACAACCTGGTCTACGCAATCCTAGGTGTGCTCTCGACCTTCCAGTCGCCCGTCCTGGCGGCGAGCATCGGCCTTTGGATGGTGACCCTGGCCTGGGCGATTGCCTCGCTCGCCCTCGCCATCAAGCGAGGCCGCGACCCGGCGCTGGGCCTGGTGGCCGGACTTCTGGCGTTCCAAGCCGGGCTGTACTGGGGCTGCGCTCGTCACGCGCTGGGGGCAATTGCGCCGCGATTCGGATCGAATTCTCCTCCTCGCGGCGGCGCTGCTCGGTGCTCTCGTCCTTCTTGCCCCGGACAAGTACATGAACACCATCTTCTTCGCCCAGCGTTGGGCGCCATGTGTGCTCGTTCTGCTGGTGGTCGGGCTGCCAGCGCCTCGGTTGCCATTCTACTTGGAGGTTGTCGGCGGGCTCCTGGGCGCCGCTTGCACCGCGACCTGCCTGGCCTGGTATTTGTTTTCCGCTCTCGAAATGACGGGATTCGATGCGACGATCGAGGCAACGCCGCCCAACGCCCGCGTCCTCGAGCTGGACATGGTGCGCCAGAGCCGATTCGTGGGGGGGCGCCCCTTCATGCAGATGATGGCCTACCTGCAGGCCGAGAAAGGCGGCTCGCTCAACTTCTCCTTCGCCGAGCATGGTTCGGGGCTGGTGTCCTATCGTTCGCCACGCGAGCTCACCTGGACTCCGGGGCTCGAATGGTATCCTGAACGCGCCCAAACGCGAGATCTCCTCGAGTTCGACGTCGTCCTCATGAATGCCAAACCGGAGATCCACCAGAGATTCCAGGCGTCTGCGTCCGTGGCTCCGACGACGGTGGACGGCCGATGGCGACTGTACACGGTGCGGCGGGCAGGGTCCGGAACCGTGAACGGTAGTGGCGGCCGTTAGCGTCCGCTGATGACGCGTTGTACCGGCCATGCCGATGGACGCGACAGGCGCATGGGTGGACTCATGCCCCAGTCCTGGGTATACGTCACTTCGCCTTGGTGCGGTCGAAGAAGTCGAACACGTCGGGCAGCACGAGGGGAATCATCCCGCTGTGGTCTGCATTCACCTCCTCGTACTGGGAGTTGAAGCCGTTCGCCTCCAGCCAATCGCGCAAAGTGTGGCTGCCGTCGACAGAGGGGGCTTGGGTGCCTTCGGTGACGAACAGGGCAATCTTGCGGACGTCGTCCCAGGGATACCCCGTCTCTTGCACGAACGGTCCGGACATGGGCGCCAGGCCCTTCCAGTAAGACGCGTACTTGCCGCCGATGTACCAGGCTCCGCCGCTGCCCATGGAATGCCCGAACAGGAACATCGAAGCGCGGTCGACCGGATACTCCGCCAGCACCAGCTCGAGGACGTTGATGACGTCCTCTTCGCTGAGCTCGTTGGTGCGTTCGCTGTCCGCGGTGACTTGCGCCATCAGCTTGTCCGCATCCGCCTGATCGCCGAAGGGCGACGACAGCCGCAGGAAGTTCCCGTAGGCACCCTGGTCACCCAAGGGCGCGACCAGCAGGTACCCGTGTTGCTGGGCGAGGTTCACCATTTGTTTGTTGTTCGAATCCAGATACGAGTTCTCGTCGCTGCCCGAACCATGGAGGAACATCGCCAGCGGCAAGCTCGACTTGCCGTCCCAGTTGGTCGGCACACAAATGCGGTAGGGCTCGTCGGTGTTGGCATCCGCGAAGTGATAGGTCCGGTGCTGGTCGCCCTTGGCTTGCCACTGTGCCGAGCTTGGATTGGCCAGCGACGCGGCCAGTTTCTGGGCCGTGCACATCACGGCCTGGGCGTCGAGCAACGTGCCGAAAGCAATCGACCGCTGTTGCGCGACGAGCTTGCCGCAGGCTCCCGTCGAGCCGCCGGTTCCGCTTCCGCCCGTGCCTTGTCCGGCTTGACCTCCGGTTGCTGCTTGGCCGCCCGTCCCGATCCTGCCTCCCGTTTGCATGCTTCCGCCCGCGCTCTGTCCGGCCTGACCACCGGTGCCGGATTTCCCGCCGAGCGCGGTCGAGCCGCCGGTCGGAGGGTTTCCACCCGTGCCCGGTTCGCCGCCCATTCCCGTCGAGCCGCCGGTCTGGGTACTTCCGCCAGTGCCGGGCTGTCCGCCGCGACCGGAGCTGCCACCGGTCTGTCCACCGCCGCCGTATGCGGTCGTGCCGCCGCTGCCGGTGCTAGCGCCGGTTCCAACCGATCCGCCGGTGGCGGTTCCCCCCGTCCCGCTGGCGCCGCCCGAGCCGGGGCTTCCCCCCGATCCGCCGCTCGCGGTCACGCCGCCCGAGCCTCCCGCCGGTGCCGAGCTACCACCGGTCCCCTTGCCCCCGCCGCCGGAATTGCTGCAACCACCGACAGCGAGGGTCAGGGCTGCGGCGAGCAAGACCTTGATTGACAGACGTCCGGTTCTCATCGACGGGCTCCTCCCATGGGCGGCATGTGCCATGCAGCGGCTCACACCCCAGGAAATTGGCTCATAAGAATGCTCTGACCGCGTGCGCGTCGACTCCGCGAACCAGATGTTGTCGTCGGAGCCGTAGGTGATGCCGTAGGGGCCGCTGTTCGGCGTCGGGGTGGTGTATTCGACAGTCGCCCCCGCGGTCGAGCTGCGGCCGATTCTTGCTGGCACGCGATTCCGTGAACCACAGGTGAGCCCAACCCGAAGCCCAACCCGACGAGGCCCAAACCGAGGAGCCGGCAAGTCCGCCGCCAGCCCCGATTCCCCCGCCTCCCGTTGGTGCGCTCCCTATCCCGCCACCGGTCGCGGAGGTGCCGGCGCCGCAGCCCTCGCCTCTCGATCGGTGGCCCATCGAGTACGTGCTCCGCCCGCAGACCTTGCCCGAAGGCATGCTCGAGCTGGGGTTGCGCTCCAGTGCGATCCGGCCGCATTCCGGTCCGCTGACCACGGCTACTGGCGCTCCCTACGCGTTCAATCCCTACCTCGCCCTGGGCGCGTGGCTGCGCCTGGGCGTGACGGAACGATTCGATCTGGAATTCTCGGCGCCGCGCATTCTGTGCCTGGAGGAGTCGGCCCCGAGCGGCTGCAGCGACATCAATCGCTACAACGGGACCGGGGTGAGCGCAACCTATGGCGTCCTTCGCTCGCGAACCCTGCAGCTCAAGTTGTTCGGGAGTATGGTTTCCACTGGGCCTGCTGGTGCCCTCTTTGTTACTAGAGGGGTGTTGCCTGCCGTCGTGGTGAGCGAGGAGCTGGCCAGGATGCTGGCTGGGTACGCCCGTATAGACAAGACCGCCTTTGTCACCATCTGCAGCACGTCTCGGCAGATCCACCGTGGAACCGCGACACCTTGGTTTTGGCACCTAGGTGGCGAACCTTCGGAGGCTACTGCGACCAGGTGCCCGCGCCGACGTCGAGCTTCCACGTGGTCAGGTAGGTCGGCAACAACATCTTCGTGCTGGTACTGAAGACGACCGGCTGGAACACGTAGGTCGCCTGGTCGTTGTGTTTGCCGGGATTGGACGTGTCCTGGTCGCCGTACCAGTGGTCGCCCCAATACACGTAGACCGTTCCCGCGCTTCCCACGACGGGTTGCACCCAGGTGCTCTGGGTCAGCCAGGTCCGCTCGTCGGATATTTCCTCGGGCGGGTTGGGGGCACCCGAGGGAGTGACCGTGCTGGTGTCGGTGACGGGAGCCACGAATCCTTGGTAGGTCCACGGCCCGGCCATGGCGGACGCGGTGGAATAGAAGTTGTTGTTGGCTCGCCAGCCGGTCTTGTACGAACCGATCCAGTAGTAGGTTCCGTTGGCCTTGAACACGGTCGGCGATTCCGAGCCTCCCGAGTCGCCGTTGACGGAGACCGTCTTGTCCGACAGCCAGCTATGGCAGTCGCTGGCCAGGGTGTACACGTGGCCGCTCTCGGTGATCACGTAGGCGCCGGTGTCGTCGGCGTAGGCGCTCATGTCGCTGTGGGCGGCGATCTGTCCGCTGGCGTTCTTGAGCGGGCCCTTGTAGCTGTACTGGCCGTTGACCGTGGGCGAGGTCGCATAGACCACTTCTTTGTCGGCCTGGTAGGTCTCGTCGGCGGCGTGGGCGTAGAGAACGAATTCCCCGGTGCTTGGGCACTTGATGATGTGCGGCCGCTCGCCCTTTCGTTTCGGCCCGAGCTCGCCGCTTGGCTGCTGGGGCAAAATGATGCCTTCGTTCTTCCAGGTGGCGAGATCCTTGGACGAGTACATCGAGAAGCCGTTGAAGTCGTTGTCGGTGGTCGTGCTGAGGAAGTATTCCCCGTGCATGTAGAACGTGTCGCAGACCTGGATGATGCCGCCGCCGTGGGCATTGACGGGTTTGCCGTCGGTGTCCGTGAAGGTGACGCCGGTGGCCAGCGCGCCCGAAATGGTTCCGATGGGACCCGAGCCCGCGGCGCCCGTGCAGCCAGTGCTTCCGCCCGCGCCGCCCATACCCGATGTTCCACCGCCACCGCCAGAAGCGGTGCTCTTTCCGCCCATGCCGCTGGTGCCGCCCGTGGCGATCCCGCCCGTGCCCCCTTGGGGCAAGGCGCTGTCACCGGTCGAGTCCTTGATCGCCGGCGAATCCGTTGCCGGGACATCGGTACGGCCATCGATGACCGCCGCGTCCGGCGACGAGGCCGTCCCGCCTACGCCCGATGAGCCCCCGCTCGCTCCCGCGCCGCCGGTCGACGGCGTCCCGCCAGTGACGGTCACGCCGCCAAGCCCGCCGCCCGTCGCGCTGGAACCGCCGCTGCCGAAGGCACCGCCTGCCGCCGTGCCGCCCCCTTTTCCACCGCTGGCGGTGGAACCGCCACCAGTTCCTCCGCTACTCGGATTCGGACCACCGTCCGTCTTGGGTTGGGGTTGGCCCGATCCGCCGCCGCTAGAACACGCCACGGCGAAGGCACAGATGACGAGGGCGATCTTTCGCATCGTCATCCTACCCCTTGTGATTGGTTGCGCGTCGAAGCGGCAGCCCCTTGACGGCACCGGCGCCGACGCCAACCGCGCACTCGAGCAACGGCCAAGAGCAATCCGAACAGGCCCAAGCCGGGCATGCCGCCCGAGGCCCGGCCAAGCTGACACGAGCAACCGCTGCCGGATCCGGTGTGGTCGGTGGAGGAACCGCCAGCTCCGGTGGAGCCTCCGCTTGCGGAGGTCGTCGAGCCACCCTCTTGTCCTGAGCCGCCGACCGAAGCCACCGTACCGGAGGTGCCGGCGTTGCCACCGGTCCCCATCGAACCGCCCGTACCAATCCCGCCGCCGCCGCCAGTGGCCGCGCCGCCGGCGCCTTTGCCGCCCGTGCCTGAAACGCCGGCCGTTCCGACAACGCCGCCGCTCCCCGCGCCGCCCGTGCCGATGGTTCCCCCGGTCTTGCTGCCGCCCGATCCAAAACCACCGTCGGTGGCAACTCCGCCACCGACGCCCGCGCTGCCGCTGCCAACGCCGCCGGGGCCGCCCGACGTTCCCCCGGTTCGCGCGCCGCCCGTGCCCGCCGCGCCGCCCGTGCCACCCGACACACCGCCTGAGCCTCCCGACGTTCCCCCGCTCGCGCCATCTTCGAACGCGCCCAGATCCGGTGCGGAACCGAGAAACGGCAAGCCGACGTCCTGCCCCTTGTCGATGAGGTCGCTACCCGCGGCCAGGCGTAGGAAGGGAAGCACGGGCAAACTTCCGTCGGCCTGGCGCGCGCTGGCCATGCCGGCGAAGCTGGTGGCGTCCGTCGATGGAACGCAAACCTTGCCGCCCGCGGAATAGGCGGCGGGGCACGATGCGGGTGGCGCGAAGGAAACGCTTTGAAAATCGGCGTTGGCGACGGTCACGCCGAGCTTCGCATCCCACGAATTGTACTGGTCGTCGATAAGCCCGCCGAGGTCCGCGTTCGACGTCAGCGATCCGGCGAAAGCCAGATTGTTGCGCAAAATGCCCACGGAGATCGATGTCGAGCCGTCGCTGGCCACGCCAAGCATGTTGAAGTCGGGGGAATTGTGATAGCCGGTGTTGTTGTAGAAGTAGGCGTTGTTCGGCGAATGGTTGGCGTAGAAGCCCGCGGCCTTGTTGTAGAAGGATACGTTGAAACGAAGGACGTGCTGGGGCGTGGGCGAGGGGACCCCGGAAGGAGGCATGCCATAGCCGCCGCCCTTGAAACCGTTGCCATTGCCCGACGACAGCGAGACGGGCGCACCGCCACTGATGGCGTCCGGCTTGTACCCGTTGTACCAGGACCAGGAATACTCGACGGTGCAAGCCTCGGTGGCGTTGATGAAGTCCCAGCCATCGTCCGTGTTCCACCAAGCTCGGCAGCCGTGGAAGACGTTGCCGGTGTCGCCGGCCTGGTTGGGATGGCAGCCGAAGCCGTCGGCGCTTTGACCGTCGCCGTTCGAGGTCAGGGTGTCTTCGTTCTCGTGCGAATCGCAGTTGAGGAAGGTGTTGTTGCCCCCGCGCTGGATGAAGAAGCCTGGCCCCATGTTGTGGTGTGCGTCGAGCATCTCGAAGATGTTGTTGCTGCCGCCGTAGACATACACGCACCAGGATTCATGGTTGAGGTTGTTGAGCTGGAGCGTGCCGGTGAATTCGAGGCCCTTGAGGTGGAGCCAACTGGCGGTGACGCGCACCCCGGTCTGGCGGCAGTTGTACTTGCTGGTGTCGCTGATGCCGGAAAAGTCGAAGACCGGCCTTTCGCCGGGGTAGGCCCAGTACTTGATTGGATTGCCCGACGTGCCGCTCTTGCTGAGGATCACCGCATTAACCGTCGCCGAGGTGCTGGAGCAAGTCGAGGTGGCATCGGTGAACGCGTATCGGCCGCCGCGGAAATAGACGGTGTCGCCCGGTGACGCGGCGGTCTGCGCGCGATCCCAGGTGGCGAACGGGGCGCTCTCGCTGCCCGCGGCGGTATCGCTGCCGTCCGTGGCCACATAGTAGGACGCGGCGTGCGCCAAAAGCGGCACAAACAAGATCGCGATGGCCAGTCCGGCCTTTGACAACTTTCGTCCAGCCATGTCAGATTCCTTTGCGTGCTTCGAGGCGCCTACGATCCAGCCACCATTGTACTCGGATCACGGTCGCGGCGAGATGATGACGCGGGACGCTCGCCACATGTAGCACCATGGTTAGTGACGTCAGCGGGCCAAGCGGCTCAGACCGCTGGCCATGGGTCGAGCCTCCGCCTCCAGGGTGAGCCGGGGGACATGCCCGGGTCACTGCCCCAACTGATGATTCACCCAGCTCGGAACCAAGATTTGCCCCGTGCAACTCTCTCCAGACGCGAATCCCAGCCAGCGTGCAGCATTCTGTTCGCAGCGGTCGCCTTGATGACCCTCACCGCTGGATGTGGGGCCACGGGTGGCGGAAGCACGCCAAGAGGATCGAGCGGCGCGGGCGGCGGAACTGCCACCGGTGGGACGGCCGGCACAGGCGGCGCTGCGGGCGGTTCGAGTGGCGCGGGCGCCACGGGTGGCAAATCGGGAACCGGGGGCACCACGGCGACAGGTGGTATGTCCGCGGCCGGCGGCACGGCCACAACGGGCGGAACCATCGGGAATGGCGGTGCGCCGACGGGCGGTGGAATCGGCAGCGGCGGCGCCCCCGCGACGGGCGGAGCGGGAGGAAGTCCGCCCGATGCGGGTGGACGCGACGCGATTCCCGCGACAGGTGGGTCGGATGGCGGCGCTCCGAAGGACGCTGCCCCGGATGGACCTCGTGCCGACGTGGCGATTGCCGATAGCGCGAAGCCGGCGGATACCCTGGATGGGGCCACGGTCTCCCCAAGCGACAGTGCCGCTCCGGTCGGTCCAGAGCCGACCGCCACGGCGCGGGCCATTTGCACCACGGACGCCGCAACCGGGGAGATCTCATGCCACTTCGGGGGCTCGCCCGGGAACTACGACGTCACCTTCGTGCTCGGTGGCGCAAGCGCAGCCAAGACCGAAGTGCAAACTGAAACCCTGCGCGAAGTTTTGGCCGAAGTCGACACCGCCGCGGGCCAGACCTCGCGCTACGCCTTCACCATCAACGTCCGGCAGCCCGAGGGTCAGCCCATTCAGGCGGTATCGTCCGGAACCCCGGGATTAGACATGTACTTCCTCGGCCCGGCGCCGCTACTGGATGCCATCGGTTATGCGCCGGCCACCAACCCGATGGTTCTGTACATCGCCGGGGATTCCACCGTGTGCGATCAAACCGATCCCGAGTACGCCGGTTGGGGGCAGCTCTTACCTCCCTACTTCAATCTCGGGCTCTCGGTCGCCAACTATGCCGACTCGGGGGAAAGCTCTGCCAGCTTCCTGGGTAGTGGAAGTCTGTGGGGGGCCATCAAGACCGCGATGAAGGCGGGCGACTACGTGCTCGTCCAGTTCGGCCACAACGACAAGACCATCTCGGCGGCCGACTTCAAAACCAACATCACCGCGTACGTTACCCAGACCAAGGCCAAAAACGCCTTCCCCATCTTGGTCACCCCCATCGCCCGCGCCACGTTCAGCGGCAACACGGTCACTGCCCAGCACCAACACACGGATGCCGCGGGCAATCTCGTCGATCTGCCCGCCATCATCCGGGAGGTGGGCCTAGAGCAGAATGTGCCCGTCATCGATCTCACCGCGACGACGACCGCATGGCTGACCCAAGTGGGCCCCAATGGCTGGCAGGCCTATCACGCGCTCGGCACGGACGCGACCCATACCAACCGGGCGGGCGCGGCGGTCAACGCCGGATTCGTGCGCGACGCCATCGTCAGCCTAGGTATCACGCCGCTGAAGAGCTTTCTGCGCTGACCATCGGGCGGTCGGCTAATTCTGCGACAGCACGAAGTCGTCGACGGTCACGGTTTGCCCGGAGGTCGTGATGCCGACCTGGCAGGTGCCGTTGCTGACCGCGATGCCTGGGATGGTTAGGTTCGTCCAAGCGGTCGAAGCCGCGATCGCCGCGGTCTTGTCCGTACCGCCGAACCCCTTCGCGTAAAGCTGGCCCCCCGCCCCGCTGCCCTTCACCCAGGCCGAAAGCGTGTACGTCCCGTTGGGCAAGGTGATGGGCTGATCCAGGCTGGCCGTGCCGGTGAGTTGCCAGGACCAGTTCCCGGTGTGTCCCCCGGAGACGTTGCTGCCGTTGCTGGTCTTCCAGCCGGCCGGCTGGGTCACCGCCACGCGGTCCGCCTCGAAGGTCGGATTGAGGACGTAGTTGTTTCCGGGAGCGGCGCTCCACGTTCCCGTAACCGCGTCTAGGGACCACTGGCTCAAAGATTGGAAATGCGGGGTCGTGCCCGTGAACGTGAGCGGCATCCACTGGTTGTAGCCGAGGCCGTTGCCGGCGAAGTCGCTCCAGCGATCGCCGGCAAAGATGATGGTGGTCTGCGCGGTGCCCTTGACGGCGATGAAGAATCCGGTCTGGGTCACGTGGCTGAAGTCTGCACCGGTGCCATCGAGCACGAGCTCGGCCGACCACGGGCCCTTCAAGCTGGTGGCCGACACGCAGTAGCTCGGCGAGGCGTTCCAACCGTGCAGATCCGAGGAGCAAAAGACGTATGTGCCGTTGTATTTGAACATGCAATTGCCCTCGCGGCCACCGCCGCTGTAGACGAGAACCGCTGTTTCCGCCGCCAGAAAGTCCGCCGCGCGCAGCGGAGAAACGTAGCGGTTGGCTCGACCACTGCTGCTGGAGCTGACCAGGTACGCCTTGCCGTCGTCGTCCTGGAACGTGGTCTGGTCGCCGGTGGAGCCGTTGACGATACCCGGCAGATCGGTCTGGACATTGTCGAACGTGAAATTGCCGGTCGGCGTGTCGCTGGTGGCGAAAAAGAGTCCGCCAGCCCCTTGCGCGACCATCACGTACTTCTTCGAGGTTGCATTGTAGACGACGCCCAGGCGGCCGAACCAGGAACCGGCGTTGCTGAAGTTGACGGTGTTTTCCAGCTTCCAGGTGGCCAGATCCTTCGAAGAGTAGATCGTGACGCCGGCGAACGACGTGTCGCTGTTCTGCTTGGTCGGAGTGGCGGCGTAGGTCACCGCACCCTGGTATTTCACGCCATACCAATAGAACGTGTCGCCCACCTGCAGAACCCCGCCTCCCTGCGAGTAAATCGGCGTCCCCGAGGTGTCTTTCCAGAAGCGGTCGTTGACGATAAGCGCCCCGGTGGAGGCCGTGCCACCCGTGCCACCCGTGGTGGCCGCGTCGGGCCCGGTGGTGCCGCCGGTTGCACCCGCGTCACGAGCCGTGGACGTGCCACCTCCCGTGGCCGCGCCACCTGTTCCTGCGCCACTTTGACCGCCGGTGGCCTTCCCGGCTTGGCCGCCAGTTGCGCTTCCGCCGCTGCCCAAGGTGGTCTGACCACCCGTCCCGGCGCCACCGCTGCCCAGCGCGGCTTGGCCGCCGCTCCCGCGACCACCACTGCCCAGCGCGGTTTGGCCGCCTGCGGCTCCGCCACCGCCGGCGAGCGTCTGCCCGCCCGCCCCCCTCCCACCCGTAGCGGGAACCGAGCTTCCGCCCGAACCGGGTCCTCCTTGTCCACCTTGACCACCCATGCCGCCCAAAGATCCTCCGACGCCCACGACACCGCCGCTGGCCGTCGCACCTCCTGTGGCGTGATCCCCTCCGCCGCCAGAACTGCACCCATAGGCCAAGCCCGCCACCGCAACCAGGGCGAAGAAATGGCCATGAAAGCTCGGACTGCGACGTTGCGAGAACAGGCCGCGGGTCACCGTCAGGTCGCCATCGAGGAACGTCATAACCACAAGCAGTGGCAGAGCCCGTGACAATGGGCCATCCTTTTCTGCGCTCGGGTATTCTGACATACCCGGGGTGCCATGAGCGACCAGCGCATCCCCTACACGCCGAACATGAATCCAGCCGAGATCGCGGGGCCCAGCCGCGAAATCTACGCGCGCATGGGCCGCGAAAACCTCTACCGGATGTTCGCAGAATTCTATCGCGAGCTGGGAGCGTCCCCGATACGCTCGCTGTTCCCCGAGGATCTCGTGGCCAGCTCACGCAAGTCCGCGGCGTTCTTCGCTCAGCTCACGGGCGGGCCGCAGGAGTACTCCGAGCGCTATGGACCGCCACGCATGCGCGCACGCCACCTCGCCTTTCGAATCACGCCGCAGGCGCGCGCCGAGTGGCTGGCATGCTTCGAGAGGATCTTGACGCGCGCCGTGGACGACTTCGCCTTTCCCGCCGAGCACCTCGCTGGCTTCCGCCAGTTCTTGCAGAAGTTCTCGCTGTGGATGGTGAACGCGACCGATGACGCATAGACCGCGTCGCGGTCGCGTTTCAGTTGACCGTCAGTCCAAGGAAGCAGAAATCGAAGGGGGTGGCGCTGACGTTGTTGCCCGGCACGTCAAGGCTCACCGACCGAATGGCCGTGCCCGAGGTGAAGGCGCTGCCCTGGCCGTCCCAGCACTGCGTGTTGAGACTCGAAAATGGAATCGTCGTCGTGGTTGGCGTAGACGATGGCGGAAGGATGTAACACCAGTAGTCGCTGCCATCGTAGAGCTGAAACTCCAGTTCCGAGCCACCAGGGTTGGCGTAGCTGATTGAGAGCGTGCTGCCCGTGAGCACGAGTGCCGAAGAGGAGCCACTCGCTCCCGATGGGTCCTGGTTCACGCTGAAACCCGCGTTGGCCCAGGACTGGTAAGTGCTGTTGGCGGCAACCGTCCCGGAGGCACAGAACTCCTGCGCTGCATAGGTCAAGGCAATCGAGGATCCGGAGCCGGCCGTCGCGGACGAGATGAATCCGGCCAGCACCACGGTGCCGGCCGACACGGTCACGTAGCCGCTGTCACTGACGACGGGGGGTGCGGCCAAGCTGGCTCCACCCGTGCCGGCACCTCCCATGGCCAAGCCGCCGTCGAGCCCAGGGAAAGCGACGGTCGAGCTGCCCCCCGTATTGGCAGGCATGGTGTTGACGCCGGTGGCGCCGCCCGCACCGATGGAGCCGCCCGCGCCAATCTTGCCGCCTACGCCGAGGATCCCACCCGCGGCGCTGATGGTCTGGCCGCCGCCTTCGCCGCCGCTCGCGACCGCCGCGGCATCCTGGGTGGCCCGCAGACCCGAGTGCGACGAGTCGCAGCCTATGCCGGCAATACCCCATGCGAATGGCAGCGCCATCACGATCGATAGCTTTCCCAAGCGATTGTCAGTCATGAATTCCTCCTTGGAAAGCTAGGAGTCGCCAGCCGGCCGGGAAGGGTCAAAGGGTGAACGCTCTGCCATCGTCTCGGTGCCAGCTCATAGCCCGAGGTCGCGTAGGGATATGCGCGGTAGGTACTCGCCGATGCGTTCGCGTTTCCACCACGCGCCGGACACGCGCCGTTCGGCAGGCGCGGTGAAGTCGTAGTCGTAAAGCTCGGCGCGGATGAACCGCGGTGGATGTTCGGGAAACGGGTTCTTGGCAAGCAAGGCCGTCACCTCGGGCGAACCTTGCAGAAGGCGGGCGCAGAAGCTGACGAACCAGCGCTGGCCACGAACGCTGCCCAAGGCCGCGAACCACATCTGCCAGTCGAGTCGTGGCTGGTGGGGCGCCACGAAACGAGGCCGCCTGGTCACCTCGCCGGGCTTGTAGGGAAACTCGTAGGGGACAAAGGTGACGCCGTCGTTGCTGCCCTCGACGACAATCTCGCGCCGCTCGGTGGTCATCACGGCAAACAGGCCGTAGCCGCTGATGGTCCGCAACGGGTCGAGCCACGCGTCCACGCTTTCGAGGGGCGGCCAGGCAAGACGGGCGCCGGTGCTGTGGACGACCTGAGAGAAGGAAAGCGGCACGAAGACCATGGCCATGGCAAGAGTCAGCGCGCGATGCCAGCCACGCCAGCGCGGGCTCGTATTGTCGGCCTGCACCGACGACCAGGCCAAGAACCGGCGCGGCAGGATCCCGCGAAACGTGACATCGTCGACGAGCCACAGGCAAAGGGCCAGCGTCAGCCAATTGAAGAAGGTGTAATTCCCGGTGAGCAGAATCAGGACCTGAAGGAAGGCCACCAGCGCACCGCCAAGCAACCGTGGTCGGCGCGGCAGGAAGATGAGGACGGGCGCCCCAAGCTCGATGGCGAACATCAAGGCGCACGAGGTCTTGTGAAACCACATCGGGCACTGGTTGGCGTACCAGGCGAGCCAAGTGGGCAAGGGTTGGGTCTGGTAGTGGAACGAAAGCGCGGTCAGGTTGCGCCAACTCGGGTCGTGGCTGGCGAGTTTCACGCAGCCGGAAGAGAACATCAGCTTGAACAGCAAGAGCCGTGGCAGCCAGACGGCCAACCGCGATGGTGCCGCGGCCCGCGGCGGGCGTGGCCATAATCGCAGGGGCGCGACGACGATGGCCAGAAACCCGCTTTCGAGCAGCAGATTGTCCCATTGATAGCCGAGGAATTCGCGCCCCACCGTCGCCAACGAGAGGTGAGCAGCCACAGCCGAATAGGCAAAGGATCGGAGCGAGGTCGAGCAGCAGGGCGACGGCCAACGCCGGCTGCGCGCACTGAAGGTGGAGAAAGGGATCCAACAACGACAGCCAACAAAGGGTCGGCACCAGGTGAAAACGGTCCCAGCCGATCCCGCTTGCCGCGTATTCCCGCCCCAAGGCCGACATAAATCCGTCGACAGGCGGATGCCGCCGTCCCGATGAGCCCGTCAATCTGACTCCACAGCGATAGAAAGGCGACAAGGTAGATCGCGCCGAGGGCTCGCAGGAAGAACCATTGCGCGAAAGCGTGCGTGGTGCGCTCGGTATGGCGGCCCCATAGCCAGTGGGTCAGCCGCGAAAGAAGTCCCGGTGGTCGGCGACCAAGCGATAGGCGAGCTCGGTCGCTGGCGAAGACCGGCGAGGATCGGTAGGCGCGCAGTGCCCAACCTCGGCCGGGGGCGTGGGCTAGCGCAAACGAACACCACCTCGGCCGCCGAATACACCAGCCGTCACTTGCGATCAAGTGCACGGCGATGTCGTACCGTTCCGCGGGATCTCTGGAAATCGCGATTGCAGGTCCGGCACCTGCGCGGGCAAATAGTCCACGGCCGTACCGGTCATCTGCTCCCAGCGGCCGATCCACAGGGAACAGAATCCGCAGTCGCCGTCGAAGATCATCAAGGGCTTGGCGGGCGGCTGGGCAACCCGGGCGCCGGGTGACATCGTGCAGGTTTAACCAGCGAAGAGCGGGGCCGCAACTGCGCAGCCGGTCAGCGTCGCGAACAACGTCGTCTTTAGAGAATCTCTCGGATGCTCATGGGGCGTTTGTGTTGTCGGGCAAAGCGATGAGCACGCCCAAGCATGGCAGCAAGATCGAACCCGGTCACGTCGATGCCCGCGTTCGCGAAGGCCGCTCGCA
>CAWGPW010000041.1:0-25179 GCA_963824555.1 uncultured delta proteobacterium
GAGCGGGAAAGGTCTCGTCGGAGTTCAGGGTGACCGGAACCCAGCACCGTCGAATCGCAATAGATCGCATTTCGACGGGCATGCTATCGCGCGCGGCTTGTTCGAGCCAACTTGAATTCCGCGCCTGTCTCGATGCCTGCGAGAAACTCCTATCGTCAGGCTTGAGAGAAAGGCGACGAATCGATAGCCTGCGGGCTGGAGGAGTCCATGGCCGACAGATCGCGTGCTGGTATCGAGATGAATTTCGCTTTTGGCAAGGGCCAGAAAGCAAAGCCCGAAAAGCGGCCGGATGCTCCCATGCGCCTGCTGGTGCTGGGCGACTTCGGTGGCCACGGAAGCCGCGCGGACGTGCGGCCGGGCGCCGAGCTTCGTCCGCAGCGGGTGGACCTGGACAGCTTTTCCTCGCTGCTCGGCAAGATCGCCCCGCGGATCCAGATCCGGCTCGGCGATCAACCACCCGTCACGCTCGCCATCGGCGAGCTGGAGGATTTTCACCCCGACCAACTCTTCGCGTCCCTGGAATTTTTCGCGCCCATGCGCGAGCTGCGCCGGCAATTGCAAGATCCCAAGACATTCGCAGTGGCGGCGGCGATGGTTGGTAGCGTAGTGCCGGTGCACGACGTCCCCACGGGGAGAGACATCGCGGCGCACGGCGAGGACCTGCAGCGGCTCCTTGGCCGGCCCGCCACCGCGGAGGCGTCCGCCGCCGTGAAACCGGCCTCGGTGGTCGACGCCATGATTCGGGAGGCCGTCGCGCCCCACGTCGTGGGCAAGGCCGATCCTCGGCAGGCAGACCTCGTTGCCGCCGCGGATGGCATGACCGGCGAGCTGATGCGGGCGCTCCTGCACGACCCTGGTTTTCAGGCCGTGGAAGCGGCCTGGCGCGGCCTCGACAGGCTTCTGCGCGCGCTCGAGCTTGACGAATCGCTACAAGTCCACGTTCTCGACGTCAGCCGAGCCGAGCTGGCCGAAGATTTTGCAGCCGCGCCCAGTCTGGCCGAGACGGCCCTGTACGGCATCATACTCGATCGCGCGGGCGACAAGCCCTGGTCGCTGCTGGTCGATTGCAATCCTTATGGTCGCGGGCAAGAGGATGCGGTCTTGCTCGCCCGACTGGGCACGCTGGCGCAGCAGGTGGATGCGGCGGTGGTGGCGGGCATGGACTGGACCTCGTTTTCCGCGGGCTTCGCTTCGCTCGAGGACCAGCGCGCATGGATGGCTCTGCGCAACAGCACGGCGGCGACTTCCATCGCGGTGGCCCTGCCCGGCATCCTGCTGCGCTTGCCCTACGGCAAGGCGACAGAACCTACCGAACGCTTCGTGTTCACCGAGCAATCCACCCCGCCTGTGTCCGAGCGCTACCTGTGGGGCTCGCCGGCCTTTGCCGTGGCTCAGCTCTTGGCCCAATCGTTCACCGGCGCGGGCGGCTGGGATTTCGCGCCTGGCGACCAGTCGTCCGTCGACGACCTTCCCACCCACGTCATCAAGCAGGACGGCGAATCGGTGCAAACCCCCTGTGCGCAAACCTGGCTGCCCGAATCCAAGATCGACGCCCTGATTAAGGAAGGCCTGATACCGATGGTTTCGGCGCAAGGCCGCGGCGAGATTCGCGTGCCGCGCTTCCAGAGCATCGCCTCGCCGGCAGCGGCACTGGCGGGGCGCTGGCGCAACGACTGAGGGCGAGGCTTCGATCACAGGCTTTCTCCAGGTTTCGCGACATTCGTGTCGGGTTCAGGTCGAGAGGGTTCGGGTCATACGACTATCTTGCTGGGCATCTTGCTAGGTGTTGGCTTGGAACGCCCTTTGCATTTCGATTGGCACGATGGCTATCGAGATACAGAGGGTGCTTTGCGCAACGACATTCGTGATAGCGTCCCATTCGTGGGTCGGTCGCTACGCGCTTCCATCGCTTTCACCGCGGTGCTCGGGTTGTCCGGGTGTCTGCTTTTTGCGGATCCCATCAACAAGGCGCCCACGGTGACCATCCATCCGCCCAGCGATCCTGTGGTTCCCGGGATCCCCTCCGACTTCACCGCCACCGTGACCGACGACAAAGACAGTCCAGGGTCGTTTTCCCCGGAGTGGGCCGAGATCAAGGCCAAGCCCGATCCCGATGGATGCAACCGGATCACGCCCGCGGATTGGCCGCCCAACCCGGTCAAATTGGATAGCTCCACCCCGTATGCATTCACCGCGCAGTCCCTGGCTGCCGTCTGTCTGTGCGCTCGGGCGACCGACCACAACGGGGCCACCGGGCAAGACTGCTACAAGATCACGACCACGATGGTTGCCACCCTCGTGGATGTCTCTGGCGCTCCCTCCGGTCCGCCTTCACGACCGCTTTGTTCGCAGATTCATCTCTCGGCCGAAAGCTCGGCGCTTCCAACAGCGGACAATCTTCAGTTCAATTGGGGCATCCAGTACACCGGGACCGATCCTGCGGCCAAGTCCGTCCAACTTTCTGCGTGTACCAGCAGCGTTGCAACCTGCGCCAACGTTGCTACCGACAAAGCCGATCTGCACCGATGGTTCTACGCCAGCTCGCCCGGCACGTACACGGTGACCCTATCCATCGAGGACACCGTCCCAGGTTCCTCTACCCCCGTGACCAGCAACACCGACACCTTCGTGATTCCCGTCGACGTGGACACTCCACCGTGCATCAAGCGCACCGATCCCGATGTCTACGCGCAGCGGATTCTGCTTTCGCGTAGCGCGGATCTGGGTGGAACCTACCAAAGTCGCACCTTCAAGGTCTTGAACGTCGCCGACGACTGCGAGCCCTATCCTTTGCCTGCGGGCTCTACCAATTCACCGACACAATTCGTTTGGTCGGTGCTCGACGCGACGCAGGCTTCGCCGACCTGGACCTATCAAACCAATACCACCGACTCCTTTACGGTCAGCCAGGCCTTGTTTCCCAACGCGCGGCCCGGTGATACCATTCAGTTGCGTGTCGAGGCGCGGGACTCGGTGGTGCAGAAGATCTACCAGGCGGGTGGTCAGGTATGTGCGGAGGACGTGGACATCTGCTGCGGAAGCGCCGCGTGCGGAACGCCCAACGATTGCGTCCGTTGGACCACATGGACGGTGCAATTCGAGCCATGACGATGCCTCTCCGTCAAGTGGTCACGCTCCTCGCGCTCCTGGCCGGCCTGGCCGCCGGGTGCGCCGCTGGCGGAGCTGATCCCCTGCTGGAAATGGCGGCGGCGGCGCGGGCTTTGGTGGCGGCGATGGCGGCTCGACATTATCGCTGGCGGACGCAGGTTCCGCGAGCGACGCGGGCACCAGCTCCAGGTCGGATGCCAACCGGGCCGAGGCGGTGCATCCCAATCTCTCCGCGGATGCGCCGAGTTACAAATGGGATGCGTGCGTGGGGTGCACTGCGGACGGCAGCGTCGGTGGTCTGGGGGGTGCTGCCGGTGGGACTGGCACGGGTGGGCTCTCGGGAAGCGGCGGCAGGACCAGCGGCGCGGGTGGCTCGGCTGGAGTAGGCGGTGCGACGGGCAAGGGCGGCGGCAGTCCGGGCAGTGGCGGTGTCATGGGCAGTGGCGGCATCACGGGCAGCGGCGGTAGCTCTGGCGATGGGGGCAGCAAGGCCGACGCGGGGCCGACCTCCGACGCGCCTCCCGTCTCCCCGGACGCGGGCACGTCGCGCGATGCCGGGGCCGATACAAGTTACTCGCCGGACGTGCTCGCCGCCGACAGCCTGCCGACCGACACGGCGACTCGCTGCGTGGCACAGATTGAGTCCGTGGTTCCGGCGACTGATTCATTCGAAGACTTCAGCCTGGTGGCAGGGCCCAATCTAAGGGTCGTGTTGCGCGCCAAGGTCCTTTCCGGCGGACCCACGACCGCGAGCTGGAGCTGGCAGGCCAACCGCGACGGCACGCCCGTTCCGTCCGCGCCCGGCACGCAAGATCCCGCAGCGGCGGCCTTCATCCTCTCGGATGGGGGCAACTACTTCTTCACCGCCACCGACCAGACGGGCGCGTGCTCGGTCACGGTCCAGAACGCGGTCGCGCCCGCGACCACCTGTCCAGATTGCGGTCGCAACTGGAACCTGCGCTTCGCCCCATCGCCCAGCACCAACATCCCCGTCCAATCGGGATATTTCAGACTTATCGGAGGCGCGCCGTTCACCCAGGACACGCTGGTTCTTTCCAGCGGCGTGTCGGTGCAGGTCTCTCCGAGCGTGGGCACCGCTCTCGTGGCCTCCTACATCCGCATCAGCAACTCCGGAGGCGACTTGGTGGCCGATGGATTATCCGATCCCAAGACCGGGGGGTTCGGTACGCAACTGCTCGACGTGAACTATTCCGGCGCCCTGCTGAAATACGACGTGCTGGTGGTGCCCGTCGATGGCAGCAACGGCGGAACCGTGGGCGCCACGGCGCCGCAACTGTTCCAGAACCTTTTCCCAGCCAACATCAACGGCCCGGCCTTCAGCCTGTCCGGCGGTGTGGTGGTGACCGGCTCCACGCTCGATTCGAACGGTCAGGCGGTTGCCGACGTGCGCATGATGTTGACCAACCAGGATCCCGCCGCCGCTCCGCAGCCGAGCAAGCTGGTTTTCTCGTCGGTGGGGCGCAGCGATGCCCAAGGGAAATTCTCGCTGCAGGCCCAGCCCGGCAACTATTGGATTTCCATCTCGCCCCCGGTTGAGAGCGGCCTGCCGGAGGCTGTCACGCCCGCGGCCGTCCCCGTCCCGCTAGCCGGCAACGCCACCATCGATTTCAAGTGGGATCCCGTCAGCTCGGCCTCGTTCGTTCTGAACGTGTACGATGCAGTGGGAAATCCAAGCGTGGGCACGCGGGTGCGCCTCACCTCGGCGCAAGCAAACAAGGTGGGAACCCTGACGGCCTCCTCGGCTCCGTCGGGCTCGCAATCCGCCAACGGCAACGTTCAGATTGAGGCCACGACGTCCGCCACGGGCTCCGTCACCTTCGCCAGCCTGCCCGATGGCGCGACCTACAACGTCCTGCTGGTGCCGCCGGCGCTGGGACTGAGCTCGGCCACGACCTCTCTCTCCCTCGCCCTGCCCAGGGGTGGGGCAACCCAGTCGCTCTTCCTCGCGGCACAAGGAAGGGTCAGCGGGCAACTGACGTCCGGTGCCTCGGGACCGGTCGACTGGACCCACGTGGATGTCATCGCCTACGACCGCAGCAACGACACGCCGGAGGTACCGGTGGCGGTGGCCGCAAATCCCGATGGTACTTTCTCGGTGGGGGTGAGCCCGGGCCGGTCCTACGTCCTGCTGGTCGTGCCGGATGCGAGCATGGGGCTCGCGCGGACCTTCGTCGGCCCCGGCCCGATGCAGGCAACCGAATTCGCCTTCACCCAAAAGGTGCCCGCAGCCATGGCCTGGTCCTCGACGGTGATGGACGGACTGCAGAACGGCTTGGCTGGGACCGCGATGCAGGTCTTCTGCATCGCGGGCTGGCCCTATTGTGTCGACCCGACCATTGCGCTGGTCGAGACGACGTCAGGAGACGACGGCACCTTCCAGCTCGCGCTGCCCGATCCGGCCACGCGATAGCCAGGGCGCCCCGATCTACTTGCCTTGGTAGCGCGGCGGCCGCTTCTCGACGAAGGCGCGCAAGCCCTCGTTGCGATCCTCGCTGCTGAGCACGGTCTCGTAGCAGGTGCGCTCGATGGCCAGGGCCTCGTTCATCGGCCTACCGAAGCCTGCGTCGATGGCGCGTTTGGCGGCGGCCAAGGCCAGCGGGCCGGCGGCGGACAGCTCCGAGCACAGCGCTGCGACGGCCGCGCGCAGATCCGGTTTGGCCATCACCTTCGACACCAGGCCCAGCCCGAGCGCGGTGGCCGCATCGATTCGCCGCCCGGTCAGAATGAGCTCTTTCGCGACCGCGATGCCGCACAGGCGCGACAGACGTTGCGTGCCTCCGGCGCCCGGAATGATGCCAAGTCGCACCTCGGAAAGGGCCATGCTCGCGCTCTCGTCGGCCACCCGCACGTCGCAAGCGAGCGCGATTTCCAGACCACCGCCGAATGCCGCGCCCGAGATGGCCGCGATAACCGGACGCGGGAAATCCTCGATGGCACGAACCAGGGCGCCGAGGTCATCGAGAAACGCGCGGGTCTGGTCGAGGGTCATGCCGAGGCGCTCTTTCAGGTCCGCGCCCGCAGAGAAGGGCTTGCCTTCCACGCCCGCAAGCACCACCGCGGTCAAGTCGGCCAGCCCGGCCAGCGAGGCCAGCTCGGCGCGCAAGGCGGCAACCAGGCCGCGTGACAAGGCATTGGCGGCGTCGGGCCGATTGAGGAGGAGCCACGCCACCGTGCCCTGACGCTCGACCAGGACCAGAGGCGGGGTGGGGGTATTCGTATGTTTGTTCGCCGCCATCACGCTGCCTCGGCCTCCGCTAGTTTCGCCACAGCTTTTCCAGCAAGTCGTCGCCGACTTGCTCCAAGGTCTCCACGATGACGTCCGCGGCCGACTGATCGTAGCCCATCCAGTTCGCCCTGCTCACCGCGATGACGCGTGCGCCCGCCGCCTTGCCGGCGAGAATGCCCGGCTCGGCGTCCTCGATGACGACGCACGCCCGCGGCGCGACTCCGAGCAGGCGCATGGCGGTCTGGTAGGGCTCCGGGTGCGGCTTGCCCTGGCTGTAATCCTCGGCGCCGAGCAGAAACTGAAAGCACTCGCCAAGTCCGATGCCGGCGATGGTTTCGTGGACTTCGATCCGGCTCGATCCGGAGGCGATGGCCAGGCCGACCCGCCCGCAGAGGCGTCGCACGAGCGCCAGCGCTCCGGGGAGTGCCTGATAGCCATGGGTGGCGAACAGCGCGCGCTTTTCCTCCACGGCGGCGGCGATGAGGACGCCCATGTCGACCTTCAGGCCATAATCGCGTTGGATTCTCGCGTGGATTTCGTTCCACGAGTGGCCGACGATGAACTTGCGCATGTCGGCGCCGAGCTCCAACTGCCAGCGGCGAGCGGCCAACACCACGGATTCGACGTTTTCACGTTCGGTATCGACCAAGGTGCCGTCGAGGTCGAAGAGAACGGCTCTGTCTGGTTGCATAAGTGAGCGGATTATACGGAGACAAGTTGGCTAGACCGACGGTTTTTGGTAAAAGCTTACTTCTTCCGACTTAGACTGACATCTGACTGATATCTGACGCGATGGAATCGCAGTCCAACATCGCAGAGTTGCAGCGTGAAAATGAGAGCTTGCGGCGAGAAATCGCAAAGCTCGAGGATCTGCGCGCCCTGACCTACAGGGACGGCCTGACGGGACTTTGGAATCGGCGCTACTTCGCCGAACGTCTTGGGTCCGAGCTCAGCCGGGCACGCCGGGCCGCGGGCCGGCCGTTCACCATCCTGATTCTGGACGTGAACGACTTCCATCTCATCAACAAGTCTCACGGCCCAGCCGAGGGCGATTTGATCCTGCGCTGGGTGGCCGAGTTCCTCGAAAAGTCGGTTCGCGCCCACGACGTGTGCTGCCATGTCGAAGCCGACAAGTTCGCGGTCATCCTGCCCGACATGGGACGGGCGTCTTGCCAGTTCCTCGTGCGGCGGCTGCGCGACAAGATCGCCACCCTCAGCGTGCGTGCGCCCTTCTTTTTCGGGCTGAGCATGGGAACCGCCAGCTATCCCGAACAGGGCACCACCTTCGACGCCCTGGTGCGCGTGGCCGAGGAAGGTCGCATGGAAGACAAGCGCGCCAAGGCGCCGAGCTCGGATGTCTTGGGCGGCGAAATGGGGGACAGGGCCGGCCGAACGCCTGGCGTACGGCGCCCGACCGATAGCTAGAGCCTTCAGTTTCTTTCCGAACCTACCGACGAGGCAGTTCATTTACGCGCGTGCCACACCAAGGTACACTAGGCATGGGTATGTCGAACTTAGCGTTCAAGTGGCCTGCACGAGCGAGGTATGTGCTCGTGCCGGTGGTGGTATTGGCGTGGGCCGGTTGCGCGAAGCGCACGACCCAGCTTCTCTTGCCCACGGAGGAAACCGTCGTGGATGGCGGGTCCGGGGTGACGCTTATCCTCGACGCCCGCCTAGGTCAGGGCGAGGCCGGACCGGCTTTCAACTACGACGGCTCGACGGGTTGTACGGGAACGCCCGAGCTGTGCAACGGCATCGACGACGATTGCGATGGCGTCATCGACAACGGATTCAACCTCCAGATCGATCCCCTGAATTGCGGCGCGTGCGGCATCGTGTGCAGTGCGCCGACGGCGAACACGGCCTGCGTGGCCGGTCAGTGCACGATTTCAGCGTGCACCCCGGGCTACGTCGATGCCGACAAGAATCCGGTCAACGGCTGCGAGTGCCTTCTGACCAATGGGGGCAAGGAGATTTGCGACGGGGCTGACAACGACTGCGACGGGGTCATCGACAATGGTTTCGATTTGCAGAATGACCCGAACAACTGTGGCGCGTGCGGGGTTGTTTGCGACGCCGCCAACGCGACCCCCTTCTGTGCCAAGGGCGCGTGCGTGCTCACTTGCAAGCCCGGCTACTACGACGCCGACAAGAAGGCAGACGACGGCTGCGAGTATGCGTGTAACCCCACCGCCGACCCTACCGAGATCTGCGACGGCGTCGACAACGATTGCAACGGCCTCATCGACGCCGACGATCCCGGGCTGGTCTACACGCCCTCGGATCGAACCTGCTACAGCAGCATCACCGGATCCTGCCAGGCGGGGCTCACGACGTGCATCGCCGGCGCGCTTGTTTGCGTGGGCGCAGGACCGCCTTCCGAAGAGGTGTGCGACGGTCGCGACAACAACTGCAACGGCGTCATCGACGAGACCGATCCCAATCTGGGCAAGACTTGTTACACCCCCGGGATGGCGGGTTGCGATCCAACCACCGGGGTTTGCGTCGGCGAGTGCAAGCTTGGCGCCTATGTTTGCACCAGCGGCAAACTTGTCTGTGGCGGCGTGGTCACGCCCCAGGTCGAGGTCTGCGATGGCAAGGACAACGACTGCGACGGCGTCATCGACAACGGCATCGACACCGACACGGATCCGAACAACTGCGGCGGTTGCGGGCACAAGTGCAGTCTTCCCAACGCCATTTCGGTGTGCATCCAGGGCGTCTGCGTCTTCGACCCCAAGAACCGCCAAGGGTCCTGCGCCCCCGGCTGGGTGGACGCGAACGGCAATCCCGCCGACGGCTGCGAATACCCATGCACCCCGAGCGGTCCCGAAGTGTGCGACGGAAAGGACAATGACTGCAACGGCCTGGTCGACACGGCCGATCCCGGTTTGGTTTTCCCGACCAATTTCTGCCTGCAGGGGGGCGAGTGCGGCAAGGGGCCAGGCGGGGCCACCCACGCGGGCTGGGAAACCAGCGCGTCCTTCCCGGTGTGTACGGTTCCGGCCAGCGCGCCCTCGGGCACCGCGCCATCGTGGGTGTGCAACTATCCCGCGACGGTACAGACCACGGCCACGGGGCAGATCGTTGCCCAGGAATCCTGGTGCGACGGGCTCGACAACGATTGCAACGGCGTGGTGGACGATCCCTATGCGAAGGTCATCGGCACCCCCTGCACCGATCCCAACAGCTCCGCGGTGGGCGCCTGCGTGCGCACCGGCACGTGGCGTTGCCAGGTCGACAAGAGCTTGCCCGCGGCCTGCGATTTCACCGGCGTGCCCCCCGCGGCCACACCCACGGACGAGATCTGCGACGGCATCGACAACGACTGCGATGGCCTCGTCGACGAATCCTGGGACAACCCGCCGAGTCTCGCCCAATGCGGTGGCCACGATTGTCTGGGCGTGCGCGACGACGTCGTGCACGTCAACGCCTCGGGCGCGCCCGGCGGCGGCTACTACATTTACAGGTTCGAATCCAGCCGGGCCGACGCCAGTGCGGCCACGCAAGGTGCCTCGGGTACGCGGGCTTGTTCGCGCGGCCAGGATGGCAAAGGCGGCTCGCTCTTGCCGTGGAGCTCGGTGACCTGGAACCAGGCCGACGCTGCATGTCGCGGTGCCGGCATGCGCCTGTGCAAGGTCACGCGCTCGGGAGGCAACGTCGTGACCGATGAGTGGGGCTTTGCCTGCCAGGCGGGCGAGAGCTGCGCGAGCGGCTTCTATCCCTACGCCTGCGCCTACAGCGCCGCGGCCTGCAACGGGTCGGACATGAATCTCGGCAAGGCCGTCGCTTGCGGATCGCTTGCAAGCTGCATCACCGCGGGCGATCTCGACACCAGCAGCAGCAGCGATCATCTCTTCGACATGAGCGGCAACCTGGCTGAGTGGACCGACGACCGCCGAGACGTGCTCGATACCACGAGCCCGTCGGCGGGCGCGGGTTCGGACACCAGCATCTACACCGCTCGTGGCGGGGCCTTTGACAGCTTCTTCCTCGGCATGGCCTGCGATTTCACCGGCACCGAGCTGCACCCCACGTTTTCGTTTCCCGACACGGGCTTCCGCTGCTGCTCATCGTGCCCGCCCGGGCAGGCGGACTGCGCGGGCGTCTGCAAGAACCTTGGGACGGACAGCGCGAGCTGCGGCGGCTGCGGGGTTGCCTGCGCCGCAGGCACTGCTTGCCAGAACGGTGTCTGCAAGTAGCATGCGCTCTTGTCCCGCCTTTCCAGCCGGGAGTCTCGGCGGCCGAAGTATGGCCGCCCTCCTGACGGGCTCCTTGAGCACCGAACGGTTTGAAACCGAGCAATTTCCGGACTTAACCACAGAGGACACAGAGAACACAGAGACGCATGAGAAATGAAGGGTTCAGATCGAGAATCCGGAGAACCCTCTATTTTACGGGCCTCGGTGTCCGCTGTGTTCTCTGTGGTGAAAAAGAGGCTTGTGCGCGCCTGTACAGAGGCCTCGGCAGCGCTAGAGCACCGAACGGTTTGAAACCCGAGCAATTTCCGGATTCTAACCACAGAGGACACAGAGAGCACAGAGACGGATGAGAAATGAAGGGTTCGGATTGAGATCCGGAGAACCCTTCATTCTGCGGGCCTCTGTGTCCTCTGTGTTCTCTGCGGTGAAAAAGAGGCTCGTGCGCATTCTGCACAGCGGCCTCGGCAGCGCCAGGTAATCCCTTGGATTGACGAGGAATTCAAGCCGTTCGGTGCTCTAGGCTATCCCTTGCCCTGGCGATCGCAGACCGTGGCTGCCACCCCGATGCCATCGAGCCAGGCGAAAGACGCATTCCCGTTGGTGGGGGATGAAATCATCCCGCATTCCTACAGCACTTCGAAAAAGAAAAGGGCGAACCCCGTCGGGTTCGCCCTTTGAACCAGGAGCAGGAAGCGATGACCTGCCGCCGGCTATGATGGGATTACATCTTGTGTACGTCGGCGATGGCCGCGACCGTGCCGGGGCCGTGGCATAGCATGCACTGTTCGGTCTGGGCCTTGGCCGCCAGTCGCGTTCCGTAGTAGGTGCCGCCCATTTGCCTCATGTGATCGATGTACGTGGGCGAGTTGTGGCACGCGGAGCAGGCGGCCGTGATGGGCGAGTTGACGAGGGTGGAGTCGGAGGCCTCGCAGGGCGTGTCTTGCGAGCAGGTGCACGGGGCCGCAGTTGTGCAGGCAACTCCGTTCACCGTCCCGGTGGTGACAGTGCCTGTGGTCAGATAGCCAGTTCCATAGCTTGTGACGTTGTCTGCGGTCACGTAGGGCGAGATGTTGATGCCCGGCGCGGCGTACGTTCCAGTGGCTTCCGTGCTCATCAGCAGATTGGGCAGTGCTGCCGCCGAAGCGGTGGCGCTGAAGTCATACGTTCCAGGCAGGTGGCACTGCTGGCAGTTGCTCAGGATGCCCGGGTAGGTGAGCTTGGCGTAGGAGTCGGCGTTGGCAATGGTGCAAGTCCCCGCCGCGTAGCTGGTTCCAGCCGGACAGGTCGCCTGCCAGGTGTAGGGTACCCCGCGCTCGGACCCGCCGTGGATGCCATGGATGAACGTCGACGACGAGACCGACCAGCCACCGTCGGCAAGGTTCGGGTTGTGGCAGAAGGCGCAGGTGCCGGCATCGTTGCGCTGGTCGGCGTGGAAGCTCGGGTTGGCGCCGAGTTGCTCGTGGCATGCGATGCACGTGCTGCTGCTCACGATGGCTCGGCGAGCAGTGTAGGCCTTTCCTGAGGTCGCATCGGTTGCCACCATGGAAACGTCAGGCGCCGCCATGATCAGACCTCCGCACACCTGACCCGCCGCGCACCCCGGAACTTTCGTAGTATCGCCGTAAGGGAAGGCAGGCAGGTCGACCTCGGTGAGTGGCTGGGTCGAGGTCGTGCCATAGCTGTAGCCGATGCCACCCGTGAGCATGACCGCGCTGTCCGGGACCGTCGCGGTCAGGGTGATGGTGTAGTAGCCGCTTGCATCCGGGCCGGTCATCGTGCCCGTGGTGGCAGCCGTACCGTTCCAGATGGTCTTGATGTAGCCGCTGACCGTCTTGTTGAAGTCCGCCGGTGCCTTGATGCCATCCTGGGGAAGCGCATAGGCGAAATAGACGCTCGGCGAGTTGACGAATCCGTCCATCATCTCGGCGCTGCCCGCGCCGCCGTCGATACCGCCACCGCTGGCGTTGAAGACCACCGGGGTCGCAGCCGCTGGCGGGACTGCCTTCTGGAATTGGAAGACGATGCTCGGGTGCTTGCTGGCGTCCCGGCTGACGGACTTGATTATGTACGTGATCTTGGCCGCTCCAGCGGGCGTGACTCCGGCAGCGGGCATCCACGCGGCGTTGGTGTGGGTTTGGCTGCCGCCGAAATTGCTCGCCGTCGGATCCGGGGTGGCAATGGCGACGTGCGAATCGAGCACGCCGTAGATGGTTCCGTTGTTGGCCGCGGACGAGGGGTGGCAGGCTGCACAAAGCGAGTCGTCGGCCATTGGGCCACCCTTGTGGGCGATGCGGCCGGCGGGTATCGCGGCAACCGCGGCGAAGCTGACGTCGTCGTGGCACGAAGCACAGGCGCGGCGGCTTGGCTTGGTCGAGAAATTGGCGGCCATGGGCGTGTTGCTGTGGCACTTGACGCAATTGCGGATGTCCTGCGGGTAGGTGGTCTCGTACGGCTTGTCGACGCCCGTGTAGCTGCCGCCGTTGAGCTTGAGACCTTCGCCCATGTGGATCTTGTGGATGAAGACCGGCAGATTCACGAAAGCCTCTCCATTGACCAAGGTCGCGGCGCCGGTCCAAGCGCCTGTGGTCGGGTCGACCACGCCTGGGGCGTCCAGGTCCACATTGGGGGTCGTGCCCGTGCCGGGAATGGCGGTGAAGCGGCGCTGATCGTTGTGGCAGGCCACGCAGACCTTCACATCGTAGCGGGTGCCGCTGTGGAAGGCGCCGGTTCCGCCGGCCGGAGCTCGGAACGAGCTGTGGCAGTTGAGACAGGTGGCTCCGTCGACAATCTCGTGCTGTCCCGTCGCGTCCGCTCCCGTCGCGGGAACGAAGTCCTTGACCACGTTGACCGGCGCGTAGGGGTTGCCGGATTCGTAGATCAAGATGACCAAGCGGTGGAGAGCGGCGGGATCGTAGGTGGTGCCGGCCGCGGCCGCATTGGTAATGACCTTGGCAAAGGTGTACGTGTAGGACCCGTCGCCGTTGTCGGTCAGCGCCCCACTCGTGGCGCTGGCCACGGCCGCTGCGGTCTCGGTACCGGCGGTGCTGGTGGCATTGGCTGCCATGTAGCTGACCCAGGTGTCATTTCCGCCCTTGACGGCGGGAACCAGCTTGAGCAGAGCGAAGTGCACGTCGGCGGGTGGAAGGCCCGCGACACCGTCGCCGTTGCTCGTGGTTGCCTTGAGGCTCACGACAGGTTGCCCGGTCGCCGCCACGGTCACGCTGGTGACCGCGACCTTGAGATCGAGAGCGGCCTTGTCCGCCGCGCTCATGTTGGCGTAGCTGGACACGGCGTTCTTGATGGTCAAGGTGACCAGGCCACCATCTCCGTTGGGGCAGGTCATGCTGCTGGTGCCGTCGCCGTTGCTGACCACGGTGCACGAGACGCCCGTAGTCGGGCCGGTGGAGGTGGGAATGACGACCTCTGTCCCGTCGGGGCAGACGATCTTATTCACGCCGCCGGTAAGGGTCTGGATGGTGCAGTTGGTGGCGCCTCCGTCGTATTTGGGAATGACGGCGGTGCCCAGCGGAGCGCTGGTGCCATCGTCACAAACCAGAGTGGATGTACCAGCGTCGTTGACGACGTGGCAGGATTGGCCGTTCTTGCCGTCCGAGCCCGAGCAGGCCACGAGACCAAGCGCGAGACCGGCGGGGATGAGACTACGCACTAAGAACCCTCGATTCATGTTCCTCTCCTTGGCGAAGCAGTTGCCGACCCGAAAAGTAGCACGTGAACGTGAAGGATGTAACGAATAACGACCTTTCAGGTCCTAAATATCCTATTTGCTTTCCGTGTTCTTGCAGCGATCAATACGATAGAGGTTGTGGGGTACGGGGCCTGTCTGGGCCACAAGCCGAGACAAAAGGACTCAGAAAGTCGGAGTGCGGCGAGAGCATAACTCCCAATCAAGCGCCTCTGACTGAAAATTACCGGCAGAATGCGAACTCTGGGATTCTCGGCAGATTCCGCTTGGAGTTAAGTTGGAAAGAAGATTGCAGAGGTCATGGATTGGCCCTGGCTGCCAGCGGCGCGAGGTCGCTCGCGGCATCCTCGGGAGCCGGCCTGGCGTCTGTCGCACCCCACTCGGCCTGGAAAATCAGACCGAAATGGTAGTAGCAGGGGCCCGGCGGGAGAGGGGCCGGAGGCCCGCGGGATGGCCTACGGGCAGCTGGAGGGGGCGGTCCAGACGAGCGGCGTCACGGCATCGCTGACAGTGATCGTCAGTGCGTTTGTGCTCGGCGTGACCGTCAGCTCGCCGGTCGCCGTCAGGGCCTGCACGATGGAAGGCGGAGGCGCCGCGGAAAACTCGATTCGCCACGCCGCCGCGCTGGTACCGAAGTCGCCGCTTGCCTGCGCGCGCAGGAAGTCTCCGGTCCAGGTCTGCGCCGTGGCAAAGGCGATGTCGTGGTCGATGTTCCAGCCGCGCAGGAAGGTATAGAGGAGAAGGGCGCCAAATTGGTCCGCGCCCGATGTCTTGTCCGTGGGCGCAAGCGAAAGCGCCACGGGCGCGGGGCAGACGTCACCCGTGCCCACGGGCGGAACGCGGCCATCGTCGCCGACCAAGAAGCCGACGGTGCGGATGGGCGCCTTGGCGTAGGCGTGTCGAACGGCTGCGTTTCCGCCGGAGCTGTAAGCCCTGTCGAGATAGGTCGCTCCCAATGGGTAGATGAGCGCCTGTGCCGCGAAGAGTGGCGACCCGAGCTGATCGAAATTGGACCAGTAGGCCTGGAGTTGCTCTTCCGGGGTCATGACGCCCGCGCATCCGGAAATCAGCGGGCAGAGATCCTTGGTGAACATGCAGCTCGTAGAAGCGGGCGTCGCCCTCGACGATTGCATCCCAGGCAAAGTACTCGTCGGAGGTGTTGAAGTCCTCTTTGTCGAGGTTGAGCTCCCGATCCTGGAGGGCATGGACCAGCTCGTGCGCCAGCGTGATCATCGCCTCATCCTGCGCCTGGCCGTCCTGGTTGGGGTGGTCGATGATGGTCACGGTCTTGGACTTCGGATCGTAGAAGGCGTAGACGTGCGCGACTTGGTCCTCGATGGTGGGGCTGCTCGCGCCAGCGTCGCTGCCTCCCGCTCCGCCGTCGACGCCGGCCCCGGCATCGCCGGGCGAGCTGGCGGCCGAGGTGAAATGCAGCAGGACGAGCGCCTTGTCCCAGGGACTCGGGCCATTCTGCGCGGCCGTGGCGGCTTCCTGCTCGAGCTGCTGACGGAAGGTGTCTTCGCTGATCACCGTCATGGGCGGCAAACTGCCGTACGGATCGTAGCCGTCGCCGCGCAGCTTGAGCATGCGGTAGTAGATGTCCTCCTGGCAGGCGCGCTGGGTGATGTCGCAGATCGCGAAGTGATGCTCGGTACAGCCGAGTCCGGAAGTGAGGGCGAGCAGCGCGAGGTACGGCGGCACATGTCGGCGAACGGGAATCATAGGTCGATCTCCTTGCCAAGGTGCAGGCCCCATCGACCAAGCCCGCCGAAGACCCCGACGGGTTCGTCGAGATTGACCAGGACAGCCGCGAAGAATCGGCCATGCCGGGTCTTCAAGGCCGCGCGCAATTCGAAGGCGCTTTGCAGACGGTCGATGCTGGTTTTGGGCAGAAGCACCGTCTGCAGCCGTGGGCACAGATCGATGAACGTGCCGATGGGCAGATGTGCCTCGAACGCGACCTGGCCGAGGACCTCGGTTCCACTGGCCTCTGCGCGCACGCCCATGACGGGTGCCACCCCGAGCTCCGCCGCCAAGACATACCCCGAAGGGAAGTCGTAGTCGGTGCGGACCGTGGCCGGAACTGCCATACGATCCGTGGTCCAAAGCCACTGGTTCCACATTCCCCACATGGCCATGGTCTGGTTGTAGGCGAACGCGTAGAGCCGCCCGTCCGGTCCGAGCGGGTAGTGCGCGAGCGGCGCCGTCACTCCAAGCCCGCCACGCACGCGCCAGTTGTCGAAGTGGCCGCGGTAAGAACCCGATAGAACGGGATTGCCGACACGCGCGGTGGACTCTCCGAGGCCTTGGTTGTCCACGAGCCAGGCAAGGCCCCACGCGAGATCCAGAACGATCAGTGGATGAATCGCGTAGGCGCCTTCGAGGAGGGGCGAGAGGACGACCGACGTCGAATCGGTTTCGCTGACGGTGGATGTGGCCAGCGTAGCGCCGTACGAATAGGGCGGCAGCGCATTCGGGGCGGCAGGCGGGGTTTCTGTCGCAACCATCGGTGTGCCGAGAATCGGATCGTACAGGGCCGGTGGGGAGGGGGATGGCGCGGGCCTGTAGCTAGGCGGAGGGTAGTAAGCCGGTGGGGAACTGTTGGCGGGCGGCGGGTAGTAGCCTGGCGGCGGGTAGTAGCCCGGCGGCGGGTAGTAGCCCGGCGGCGGGTAGTAGCCCGGCGGGGGCGGAGCCGGTGCGGGGGCCGGCTCCGGCCGAGGCTGCGCTTGCAGTTGGGGCTGCGGCTGCCCCGGATCCGAGACCGCCTGCGCGTGCAATGGGCGTGGCAAGGCCGACAGGAAAAAGAGGGCGAGCAGACACCGATGCGAGCTCACTCGACGGGCGTTGGACGGCATGGAAGGCGGAAGTCTACCAGCCGCCGGGACTTTTGGGAAAAGGCCGGTGGCCGCGCGGGCTACGACTGTGCGGAAGCCTTGGCCGCGCGGATCAGCGGCAGCTCGAGGGCGTCACGCAGGGCCTCGCAGCTCGCTTCGATCATGTTTTGCGACACCCCGATGGTGCTCCAGCTTTCGCCGTGCATCCGCGACTCGATGAGAACGCGGGTTTTGGCCGCGGTGGCCGCCTCGGGATCGAGGATGCGCACCTTGAAGTCGGTCAAGTGGACCTCGCGCAGAAGCGGGAAGTGCGGGTCCAGCGCCTTGTGAAAGGCGTGATCCATGGCGTCCACCGGGCCGGCTCCTTCGGCGACCACGTGCGAGACCCCGTCGCCGACCTTCAGCTTGACCGTGGCCTCCACGAACATGTCGCTTCCTTGTCGTTGCTCGGAGATCACCACCACGTCCAGCACCTCGAAGGGTTCGGCGTAGCCGGGCTGTGCGCGGCGGACCATCAGCTCGAACGAGCCCTCGGCCGCCTCGAACTGGTAGCCCTGGTTTTCGAGTTCCTTCACGCGGGCGAGCAAGGCTGGCTCGTAGCCGCGCATATCCACGCCCAGATCGCGCGACACCATGCGTACGTTGCCGCGACCGGAAAGCTCGGACACCACGACCTTGCGCTGGTTGCCGACGGATTCGGGCGTGACGTGCTCGTAGGAGGCGGCCAGCTTTTCCACCGCGGCCACGTGGGCGCCGCCCTTGTGCGCGAAGGCGGACGCGCCGACGTAGGGCGCGTGGGCGCGCGGCCGGATGTTGGCCAGCTCGCTGGCCGTGCGCGACAGCTCGGTCAGGCGCTTGAGGTTGCCCTCGGGCACGCAGGTGTGGCCCATCTTGAGCTGCAGCGCCGGGATGACCGAGATCAGGTTGGCGTTGCCACAGCGCTCGCCCCAGCCGTTGAGCGTACCCTGCACCATGGTGGCGCCGGCCTCGACCGCGGCGAGAGAATTCGCCACCGCCATGTCGCCGTCGTTGTGCGTGTGGATGCCGATGGCGGTCTTGGTGACCTTCTTCAATTCGCGGATGGCCTCGACGATGAAGCTGGGCAAGCTGCCGCCGTTGGTGTCGCACAGGGCGAGCCAGTTTGCACCGGCGTCGGCCGCCGCTCGCGCGGCCGCCAGCGCGTACGCACGATCGGAGCGGAATCCGTCGAAGAAGTGCTCGGCGTCGAAGATGACTTCCTTGCCGCTCTTTTTCAGGAATGCCACGCTGTCGGCGATCATGGCCAGGTTGTTTTCGGCCGTGGTGCCGAGCACGTGGGTTACGTGCAAAAGCCAGGTCTTGCCGAAGATGGACACGGCTGGCGTGCCCGCCGCCACCAGGGCCTGCAGGTTCTCGTCGTCGGCCGCCGCCTTTTTCGCGTGGCGGGTGCTGCCGAAGGCGGTCAGCTTGGCATGCTTGAGCCCCAGCTCGGGCGCGCGACGAAAGAACTCCACATCCTTGGGGTTCGAGCCGGGGTAGCCGCCTTCGACGTAGTGAATGCCGAAGCCGTCGAGCAGCCGGGCAATCTTGATTTTATCCTCGACCGAGAGGGATAGCCCCTCGCTTTGGGTTCCGTCCCGAAGCGTCGTGTCGAAGAGTGCGATCTGCATGTTGGTGCCCAGCTTTCTTGGTTGAGCCGTGCAATCTACAAAATCGCGGGCGTCGGCGCAAAGACTGCCTCTGCCGTCATGCCTTCGAATCAAGCAGTCTGCGCACCTGGTCGCGCACTTGGCCGTAGTCGTTGGGCAGGTTGATCGGCGTGTTGGCGTATTTGCAGACGGGCACGTCGGCCAGCTTGGACTCGTGGTAGCCGACCTTGAAGTCGGTGAACTTGAGCCCGCTGGCGGTGCTGATGACCACGGCGCGCTCGGATTTCTTGATGGTGCCGGCCGCGATCAATTTTTCCAGCGCGGCCAGGGCCACGCCGGTGTGCGGGCAACTGAACATGCCGGTCTTGTCGGCTCGGGCGGCCGCGTCGGCCAGCTCGGCCTCGCTGGCTTGCTCCACCACGCCGTCGTATTCCTTCAAAGTTCGAATGGCCTTGGCCACGCTGACCGGATTGCCGATTTGAATCGCGGAGGCGAGGGTGGTCTTGGGGATCACGGGCTCGAACACGTCGTAGCCCTTCTTGTAGGCGGTGTAGAGCGGATTGGCATGCTCGGCCTGGGCCACGCAGATGCGCGGTCGCTTGGTGACCAAGCCCAGCTCACGCATCATGTTCAGGCCGGCGCCGAGAGCGCTGACGTTGCCCAGGTTGCCGCCGGGGATGATGATCCAGTCGGGCACTTCCCAGTCGAACTGCTGCACGATCTCGATGCCCACGGTCTTCTGTCCCTCGACGCGCAGCGAGTTCATGCTGTTGGCCAGGTACACGCCTTCTTCGTTGGCCAGGCGCTGCACCACCGCCATGCAGTCGTCGAAGTTGCCGTCGAGCGCCAGCACGGAGGCGCCGTTGGCCAGAGGCTGCACGAGCTGGGCTGTCGATATTTTGCCGCGCGGGAGGATGACCATGGCGCGAATGCCCGCCGCCGCCGCGTAGGCCGCCAGCGCCGCCGAGGTGTCGCCCGTCGAGGCGCAGGCCACGGCCGAGATCTTCTTGCCGTCGGCAATCATCTGTTTGACCGCTGACACCAGCACGGTCATGCCCAGATCCTTGAACGAGCCGGTGTGCGAGTTGCCACACATTTTGATCCACAGCTCCTCGATGCCGAGCTCGCGGCCGTAGCGCTGGGCCCAGAACAGGTTGGTGCCGCCCTCGAACATGGACACCACGTTCTCGTCGCGAATACCGGGATGCACCCACTCGCGCTTGCCCCAGATGCCCGAGCCGAGCGGCCACTTGGTGCTCATGAAGCGGCCTTCGAAGACCTCTTTCCACACCTCAGCGGTGTGCCGCTTGAGGGCCTCCATGTCGTGGATGACTTCGAGCAGGTTGCCGCACTTGGGGCAACGGTAGATGACCTCGTCGAGCGGATACTCGCCGTCACAGCGGGC
The DNA here is from genome assembly GCA_963824555.1 of uncultured delta proteobacterium. Classification (GTDB taxonomy): domain Bacteria; phylum Myxococcota_A; class Polyangia; order Fen-1088; family Fen-1088; genus Fen-1118. The sequence continues at coordinate 20,128 of CAWGPW010000041.1, forward strand.
GATACAGCTGAAGTGGGCGCGGTACGGAATCATGGGCCCACGATAGCATCAGGGCGGGCCGAGATGGGAGCCCGAAGAAGACCTAGGGTTGAACCCGGCAACTGCCGAGGTTGGCCTCGCCACTCAAGGCCGAGCAGATCGTTCCACCTGTGCTCGCTCCCGAGCAGCCTGGCGTTCCGCCGTCCGCGGTCGAACAGAACGACGAACAGGTACCCGTCGAGTCGACCGTGAGGCAGGTGCTTCCCTTGGTGCACTCGTTGGCGTTGACGCAGGTGCCGCCCGGCTGCACGGGTCCGATTGTCGCGCAGATCGCGCCCTTGGTGCCGTAATAGCACGCTTGGTCCGAAGGGCAGCCTGTCTGTTCGAGCGGCTGGCATGAGATACTGGGTTGGCAGAAGGCCAGACCGTTCAGCCCGTTCACCACTAGGCTGCAGGTCTCCGTTCCGGGGCAAGCGTTGGCGCTCCCAGTGGTCGGACAGATAAGATGGCAGGTATAGTCGGGATCGGGATTCACCCTGAAACAAGCCAACTGGTCGCCGCAATCGTCGCCCGTCTGCGTGCCTCCGGTAGAGTCGGGTGTGCATATATCGCCCTCATTCTTGCTGCCCTTGCTTCCGCAGCTCAGGTTCAGCTCGGTTCCAATTTGCAGGGCCGTGCATTTCTGGCCACCCGAACAGCCCGAGCTCGTGAACGGATCGCATGGGCCATAGAACGCGTCGGAAGAGGCTTCGTCATTCTTGCCACCGGAGCCGTCCTTGCCACCTGTCGGCGATCCGGCGTCGCCAGTCCCGCTGTCGGTGCCTTCGGATGGAACGCCGACCTTCGCGCTCGCACATGCAATGACCTGTGGCCCAAACGCGACGAGCAGGACGAAGCAGAGGAGCCTGGCCCTGCTGTCGAGCATCACGGTGTCTGCGCGCAATCGGCGGATCGGCATGGGTACTTCCTTTCTTGCCTGTCCCTTGCCGCGTCGAGTTTGTCCGAACTTGGCGGCAATTGCACGCGAATTGCTCCGCCCTTTCCTGCGGGCCCCAGGCAAGTCGTAAGGCGGCGGACCTTGCCCCCGAGGGGCGACCTTGGTCGCGACGGTGGACGAAATGGCGAGCGAAGGTGTCCGATTTATATCCACATGTGATTGTAGTGGCAAGATTGCCGACGCTGGATACAATGCAGAAAAAGGACTCTTCTATTCTGAAATAATCTGCCTGCAGACGAAGACCTGAGGGTACGAAGGACGCATGAAGAACCTGACCCTGATTGCCGCACTCACATTTCTTGGCTGCAACAACGGCAGCTCGATCGCGGACCATCCGAATACAGGCGGTTCGACCGACACCGCCACCAGCGGCGGAAACACGGGGGCGTCAAACGGCGGAGCCACGGGTACGTCGAGCGGCGGCTCGACCACCGCCGCGATGGGGGGAAGCTCAGCCGCCAACGGTGGGGCAACGGGCGGCGGCGGAAGTGGCGGTGTCGTGGGGCCCGACGCCAGCCCTGATGCAGTGTCGGCCGACACGAGGCTTGACGGTCGAAACCCCGATGGCACGACAGGGAGCGGAGGTATGCTGGGCACTGGCGGTGTGCTGGGCACTGGCGGCGCGCTGGGCACTGGCGGCGCGCTGAGCTCGGGTGGCGCAATGGGCACTGGCGGTGCGACGGGCACGGGTGGCGCGACGGGCACGGGTGGTGCGACGGGCACGGGTGGCGCCACCGCGGCTTGCATACCTGCCGCGAGCGGCGGGCCAAGCGGCATGAATACCGGAATGGGCTGCTTGTCGTGTCACGCGCAAGGCGGGTCCGCCTACTCACGACAACCCATGACCATCGCGGGCACGCTCTACTCCGCGGTCACGGGCGGAAGCGGAGTCTCGGGCGCGACCGTCACGGTCACCCCTACCAGTGGAAGCCCCATCAAGATGGTCACGGGAAGCTCCGGCAATTTCTACAGCAACTCGACCATCGCCTTCCCGGCAACCGTGCAGGTCAGTAAGTGCCCGGATATCGCTGCCATGCCGACGACCATCACGAGCGGCGACTGCAATAGTTGCCACGACGCGAGCACGCGGATCCACCTGCCCTAGCCCTGGGCAAGGTTGGTCCCAGCCCAAATCTCTCCTCGAAGCAGTCAGTGCCCGGTGAGCCGTGGGTTGCATGGATGACCCCATGCAGCCCACGGCTTCCCCTTGTCGTCCATCGGCTTTGCGGTTCGTGTTATCGTCTCGGTCATGCCAATCGAGACGAATCCGTACGCGGCGCCGCGAGCGGATGTGAATGCCGGGCCCGGTGGTCCCTATGCCGCGCAGGGCGAGTATTGGCGTTCGGGTCAGGTTCTCATGACCCGTGATGGCGCGATCCTGCCGGCCCGCTGCGTGAAGTGCAACGATGACGTGCAAGGGTTCCTGAAGAAGCAACGGTTCTATTGGCACCATCAGGCATGGTTCGTGCTGTTGCTCGCCAACGTCTTCGTCTACCTCGTGGTCTCCATGATCGTGCGGCGCCATGCCGACCTCAGCTTCGGCCTCTGCACGAGCCACAGGCGGAGACGTAGGCACGCCATCCTCACGGGCGTTGGTGGGATGTTCCTTTCCCTGGTCCTGGTCTTCGTCGGAATCGCCCTCAACATGGTCGTTCTGGGCCTTTTCGCGTTCCTCGCCATGGTGGTTTTCATCGTGGTCGCCATCGTCAAAGGCCGCGCCCTGCTGCCCGTGCGCATCGACAAGAGCGGCATCGCCCAGTTCAAAGGTTGCGGGGAGTCCTTCCTGGCGAGCTTGCCCACCTCTTAGGCACTCGGCGCTTGGCTTTCCTTCGCCCCGCGTGATAGGCAATCGAGATTTCGAGGTATTTGTTTGAACCACCCAGAGCCAATACCCGCCCGCAACGTCGTCATTTTGGGCGGTGGCTTGACCGGAATTTCCGCCGCCCTTCACTTGCGCCAGCCATGGGTGCTGTTCGAGCGCGAGCGCAACCTTGGCGGTCTGGCCGTCACCCGCGAACGCGAGGGGTACCGCTTCGACCGAACCGGCCACTGGTTGCACCTGCGCGACCCGGGCATGAAGAAGCTGGTGGCCGAGGTCCTGCCCGACCAGATGGTGCAGGTGGAGCGCAAGGCGCGCATCTTCTCGCACGGCGCGACCACGCTCTATCCCTTTCAAGCGAATCTCTACGGGCTGCCGCCCGAGGTGGTCAAGGAGTGCCTGCTCGGCGTGATCGAAGCCAAGCTGCCGCCGCCCGGGGCCAGCGAGCCCAAGAACTTCGAGGAATACTGTCTGCGCCACTTCGGCGCCGGCATCTCCAAACACTTCATGATTCCCTACAACGAAAGGTTGTGGGGCGTGCCGCCGCGCGAGATCACCGCCGCGTGGTGTTCCCGCTTCGTGCCCTTGCCCAACCTGGAACAGGTCGTGGCGGGGGCCGTGGGCGCGAACGCAGGCGCTTTGGGTTACAACGCCACCTTCATGTACCCCAAGCAGGGCGGCATCCAGACTTTCGCCGCCGCGTTGGCCGCGCGTCTGGATCCGACCCGCGTGCGCACGTCAGCCAGTCTCGACACTCTCGATTTTCAGCGCCGCGAGCTCGTCGTGGGCGGCGAGCGCGTGCCCTACTCCGCGGTGGTGGCGACCTTGCCTCTGCCCGAGTTGCTCAAACGCATGCCCGGGCTACCCAAGGATGTCGAAGAGCACGCCAGCCGGTTGCGCTGCACCACCCTTCGCTATCTGGATCTGGCGACCCGCTCGAAACCGCCAGCGGACTGGCACTGGGTGTACGTGCCCGAGAAGAGCTACCCCTTCTACCGCGTGGGGATCTTCAGCAACGCCGTATCCAGCATGGCGCCGCCCGGCGGCGGTTCGTTCTACGTCGAGCTTGCGGATCGCGGTCCGGTCAGCGAGACCAGCGTGCGTGAATCGGCCCAGGGCCTTTTCGCCATGGGCGCCATCGCTTCCCCAGACGACGTGCTGTTCGCCGATGCCCGCGAGATCGACTACGCCTATGTGGTCTTCGACGATCATTACTACGCCGCCACCAGCGCCATTTTCGCGTTTCTCGAATCCCACGCCATCTATCCGCGCGGCCGCTATGGCTCGTGGACCTACAACGCGATGGAGGACTGTCTCCTCGCCGGCCGCGAGGTCGCAGCCACCATCGAAGCCAAGATCGGAGAACCCTAGCCGTGAGCCAAGCCGACGCCAATCCGAACCCCGACGTTTCCATCGTCATCCCCATCTACAACGAGGAAGGGATCCTGCGTGGGTCGGTCCTGGAATTACGCGAGAAACTGCGGCCCTTCGGTTTCAGCTACGAGCTGCTTCTGTGCGAGAACGGTTCGCGCGACCGCACCGTCGAGATCGGCAAGGAGCTGGAAGCCGAGCATTCCGTGGTGCGTATGCTTTCCGTCGGTCAGCCCAATTACGGCCTGGCCATGAAGACCGGTATCCTCGAAGCGCGGGGCAAGATCGTCATCTGCGACGAGATCGATCTGTGCGACACGCAGTTCTATGCGCGCGCCCTGGCCTTGCTCGAACGCACCGACACCGATTTCGTGGTCGGCTCGAAGGCCATGGTGGGCTCGAACGACCAGCGGCCCATGGTGCGGCGGTTGGGGACGCAGGTCTACAACGGCCTTCTGCGCGCCGTGTGCCACTACCGCGGGACCGACACGCACGGGCTCAAGGCCTTCAAACGCGAGGCGCTGATCGAGACCGCCAAGCGCTGCGTGCTCGACCGGGACGTCTTCGCCAGCGAGTTTGTCATTCGTGCCCATCGCGAAAAGAAGAAGGTGGTCGAGATCCCCTTCGCCGTGCATGAGAAGCGGCCGCCCTCGATCAACCTGCTCAAGCGCGTGCCCCACGTGCTCAAGAGCGTGGCCAAGCTCGCGATCTCCGTCAGAAAGAACGGGGACTAGCCTTTTCACCACAGAGGCGCAGAGAAACAGGGGGCAGAGGAGGCAGAAGGTTTCGGGTTCAGGAAACCCGTCTATTTACGGCCTCTGCGCGCTCTGTGTCTCTGTGGTGAAAGACTAAATCCCCCAGCCGCCGCTGACGTGAATGTTGGCGC
>CAWGPW010000042.1:0-13112 GCA_963824555.1 uncultured delta proteobacterium
GGCTGCGGTTGCTGGACAGCCTGGGAGGAGTCCCCAGCGGCGAGCTTGCCGAGGTAGTCGGCCCATGCCTGCATCATCGCCTTGCGCTCGGGTAGGAAGGCCGTGCGGTTGTAGGCGCGGCCGTTGGGATCGCGGACCGCGTGGGCAAGCTGGGCCTCGATCAGGTCGACGCGAAAGCCGAGGATCTCGTCAAGCAAGGTGCGGGCGGTCGCGCGGAAACCGTGGCCGCTCGCCGTCGCCTTGTCGATGTCCAGGCGGCGAAGCGCAGCGTTGACCGCGGCATCAGACATCGGCCGGTCCCGACTGCGCTGGGACGGGAAAACGTAGGGGCACAAGCCGGTCAACGGGCGCAGGTCGCGCAAGATGGCGACCGCCTGCTTGGCCAAGGGCACTATGTGCGGCTGCTTGGTCTTGCTGGCGGTGAAGCGCCATTCGGCCTTGGCCAGATCGATGTCGGCCCACCTGGCCGTGCGTAGCTCGCCAGGGCGCACGAATAGCATGGGTGCCAACTTCAGCGCCGCCGCGACGATGGGCGTGCCCTCGTCATAGCCCCAGATTACCCGCAGCAAGTCCGCCAGCTTCGCAGGCTCGGTCACAGCGGCCATGTGCTTGGCCTTCGCGGCCGGCAGAGCACCACGAAGGTCTGCCGTAGGGTCTCGCCCCGCGCGCCCGGTTGCGATGGCGTAGCGAAACACCATCGACAAATGGATCCGGACGCGATGGGCAGTTTCGAGCCTCCCTCGCCCTTCGATGCGACGAAGCACGGCCAAGACCTCGGGCGGGGCGACCTCCGCGATAGGTCGCGAGCCGATCCATGGATAGACGTCATTCTCAAGACGCCGCTTCACCCCCCTGGTGTGCGAGGGCGCCCAAGTGCCCTCGAACTTGGCCAGCCACTCTTGGGCGAGGGCCTTGACGGTGCTGTTCACCGAGTCGGCACGGGATGCCTTGAGCACCTTCCGGTGCGCGCTTGGGTCGATCCCATCGTGAAGCAACTTGCGTGCCTCGTCCCGCTTCGTGCGCGCCTCGGCGAGGGTCGCTTCGGGATAAGTGCCGAGCGAAAGCAGCTTTTCTTTGCCGGCGAAGCGGTACTTAACTCGCCACCATTTTCCACCCGCAGGCGCGATCTCCAGATACATCCCGCCGGTGTCGTAAAGGCGCGTCCGCTTCCCCGTCGGCTTGGCTTTCTTGCAAGCGGTGTCGGTCAGCATGCGGTCCCTTTCGACCCAGGAACCGAACCCACGTCCGTGGGGGTAACTCGATTTTGGTCCCGTGAGTTATCCCCAACGATACCCCCACCTTTAGCCGGCTGTCAACGGACGCAACCGGACACAAGCGGAGTAAAAACAGCTCTAAGTTGCTGATTTTGCTTGATGGCGCGGACTCTCGTGAACCGCTGCGGACCTCTGCATGGTGGCGGATCTCGGACTCGAACCGAGGACCCGGCGCGTATGAAACGCCTGCTCTAACCAGCTGAGCTAACCCGCCAAGGGTACGCCATCGATCGATCCCGGAAGAACCGCCGAAAGCGCGGGGCGATTTTGCTTGCCGCGAGACTCCTGTCAAGAGCCGTTCGCGACAAAGCGACAAGCGCGAAGGCGCTCCGTCGTCCTTGACTGACCGCTTGCCCTCCGATAGAAGCCGCGGAGAGAATGCGCTTATACACGGGCAAGATCCCAGTCATTGCGGCCGAAATCGTGAAGGCCCTGATCGATGGCAACGAGCTGTCGGTGCTCGACCGTGGCGAGGCCGAGCTCGACATCCAGGCGGTGCTCAAGGAATACTTGCGCCTCGAACGGGAGTGCACGGAAAAGGCCAAAGATCTCCTACAGAAGCGCAATCTTCCCTACGAACACTTCGGCAAGATCAAGCGTCAGATCGCCAAGGAAAAGGGCTTCGGGCTGGGCGACGAGGGACTCGACTGGATGACCACCCAAATGATCGAGTCGTTCATGCAGTCGCCGCACGTCGAGGAAGTCTTTGCGGACGACGCGACCCTGCGCAAGCGGATGACCGACATCCTCAAGAAGCACATGCAGATCGACGACGAGATTGACGCCGAGGTCCGCCGCCGTATCAAGAACCTTGAAGAGGGGACGGCGACTTGGGAGGTCGAGTACCAGAAGGCACTCGACCAAATCAAGAAGAACCGCCGGCTGGATGAGTAGGCGGCCCGGCCGCTGCTAGACGGGCCGGCTGCCGCGCCTGCTCCCTGGACGGCGAACCACGACCCCGCCCTCGGGTGCGCGTACGGGTGCCGACGCTTTCATGTCTCCAGGTTGACCAGGCCCCTGCTGCGGCCTCGGCTGGCGATCCCGAGCCAAGGCGATGACTTGGCGGATCAGGCGCTCGATGGACAGGCCCACGTCCGATAGGCGGGCATCGTCGTACATATAGGCCGGCGTGGACACCACGCGGTTCTTCTGGTCGACCAAAATCTCGCGCTCGGGACAGGGCCGCACGTCCGCGCCCATCACCGCCGCATGCTTGGCTTCCTCGCACGCCTTGGATCCGAAGGTAATGCGCACGCCCGCCGCGGGGCCCAGCACGCGCGCCGCCAAGATGGGCGCCACGCAGATGAAGCCCATGGGACGCCGGCGAAGAAGCATGGCCTTGAGCAACCGGGTGACCTCGGGATGCACCTCGCAGATGACACCCTTCTCGGCGTAGTTCGACAGCACCGTGACCACGCCGTTGCCGCCGGGAAAGACGAGTGCATCGAGCTCGTTGTCCTGCACGCTGGCGATGTCGCGCACCTTGCCGCGCGCGATGCGGGCCGCCTCGGACATCACCCGGCGCGAGCCCGTCGGGTCCGGCGACCGGGTCAGGTGGTCGACCACGCTCGTCTGGGTGGCATCGGGCGCCATGCAGATGGACCGTCCCCCGGCTCGCTCGATCCAATACAAGGCAAGAACGGCCTCGTTGATTTCGGAGCCGTCCGCATTGCCGCAGCCTGAAAGAACCACTCCTACTCGCGTTGCCATGCAGACACCGCTACCAGAAAGGCCGGCCACTGCCAACCATGGACTTGAAGTCCCCCGCACGAAGGCCGGCCGTTACTCGCGCGTCTCGTCCGGTTCCATACCCGCGAGTCGGTGGGCCACGAAGTCGTCCAGACGGCCTTCGAGAATGGCCTGCCTGGCGCCCCGAACAAGACTCAAGTAATACTGGAGGTTATGAAGTGTAGCCAGGCGGTAATAAAGGATTTCTTTAGACCTGAATAGATGTGAGATATAGCCCAGGCTATAGCGTCGACAGGCTTCGCACGGGCACGATTCGTCAATCGGCTTGGGGTTGTCCCTGTGGCTGGCGTTGGCGATGTTGAGGTGGCCAGCCGGCACGAAGAGGTGCCCGTTGCGAGCATTGCGGGTGGGCATCACACAATCGAACATGTCGATGCCGGAGGCGATGCCCGCCAGCAAGTCCTGAGGCCGCCCCACCCCCATGAGATAGCGCGGGCGTGTGGCCGGCATCTTCGGCGCCACCTGTTCCACCACCGCGTGCATCACCTCGGGCGGCTCGCCCACCGATAACCCACCCAGGGCCACGCCGTCGAAAGGCATGGCGCCAATCTCGGCCAGGTGTCCCAGGCGAAGCTCCACGCTCGTCCCGCCTTGCACGATGCCGAAACGCAATTGGCCGGACAGGGGTGGCGCCTCCAGGCACCGCCGCGCCCAGCGCGTGGTCCGCTCCATGGCCTTGTGAACGACCGCGCCGTCCGCGTCCGAGGGCGGGCACTCATCGAAAGCCATGGCCACGTCGCTGCCCAGGGTGGCCTGGATCTCCATGGCCGATTCCGGCGTGAGCCGCTGCGCGCTGCCATCGATATGGGACTGGAAGGTCACGCCGTCCTCGTCGATGATGCGTCGACCGCTTTGGCTGAAGACCTGGAAGCCGCCCGAATCGGTCAGGATGGCGCGCGGCCAAGCCATGAATTTGTGCAGGCCACCCATGCGCCCAATCAGCGCGTGGCCGGGCCGCATGGCCAAATGGTAGGTGTTGCCCAGGATGATGGGCGCCCCCAAGGCCTCCAGATCGCCCGACGACAGCGACTTGACCGTGGCCTGGGTGCCGACCGGCATGAAGACCGGCGTCTCGACCAGGCCGTGGGCCGTGCGCAGGACGCCCGCGCGCGCTTTCCCGCAGGTGGCCAAAACCTCGAAATGTCCACTCACGGTGGCAGCTTCCCCGGGCGAATGAACATGGCATCGCCGTAGCTGTAGAAGCGATAGCCGCGCGCGATGGCATCGCCATAGGCCGAAAGCACGCGCTCGCGGCCGGCAAAGGCCGACACCAGCATCAGCAGCGACGATTTCGGAAGGTGGAAGTTGGTGACGAGATCGGTGACCAACTGAAAGCGATCGCCCGGCAGAATCAGGAGATCCGTGTCTCCGGTCGCGCCCTCGACGGGACCGCGCCTGGCCAAGGTCTCGAGCGTGCGTACCACCGTGGTGCCGACCGCGACGATGGGACGGCCCTCGTCGTGCGCATGCCTGATGCTGGCCGCAACCGCCGGACTGACCTCGAAGCGCTCGGCGTCCAGCCGATGCTGCGATGGATCGCTGGCGGTCACCGGACGGAAAGTGCCCGGGCCGACGTGCAACGTCAGGCGAACGACCTCGTGGCCCTCGGCCTCGATCCTGGATAGCAATTCGTCCGTGAAGTGCAGGCCAGCGGTCGGCGCCGCCACCGCACCCGGCGACCGCGCGTAGACGGTCTGGTAGCGAACGCGGTCGTCCACGTTCGGCCGAGCGGCGCTCTTCCGCCGAGCCGCCTCGATGTAGGGCGGAAGCGGAACCTCGCCGACAGGTTCGGCCACGGAGAGCAGCCCGCCCTGCCCAACTCCCACGAAGCGCAAAAGGGCGGCGCCACGAAGGCCGCGCTCGCGCACCTCGGCCGTGAAGGAAGCCGCGAAGGCGAGAGGGGTTCCCACCGGGCAATGCCCGAGGCCGCGTACGAGCACGCGCCAGTCTTCCGCCCAGGCACCCGGCGCGCGCACCTCTGACGAGCCCTCGCTGCTGACCCCGGCAACCCGCTCGACCAGGAACACCTCCACACGCCCGCCAGTCGGTTTCTTGGCCGCGAGGCGAGCCGGAATCACCCGCGTGTCGTTCAAGACGACGAGCGATCGGCTGCGCAGGTACTTGGGCAACTCACGGAAAAAGCAGTGATTGCGCTCGCCGTCATCTTTGCTAAGAATGAGCAGTCGCGACGCATCCCGATGTAATGCTGGTTGCGTGGCGATCAGCCCCTCGGGCAGCTCATAGTCGAAATCGTCAGTCAGCAGGAACTTTCCACTCCCACGGTTCAGCATGCCTTCTGCCAATACAAAAGCAAGCCCTCGCAAGCAAAGCGGCAACGCGACCGGGGTGGCCGATTCGCCGACTGAATTCGTGATCAAGAACGTGCGGGAATTCCACGCCGGATACCAGCCATCGAGCGGCAACGGCGGGGTGTTCTGTCCAACGCGAAGCAAGCTGCAGGTTGGCGATCCGGTGGCGGTGAAGGTCCGTCTCGGAAGACGACAACCACCCATGATGGTCTACGGTCGAGTGGCCTGGCGCCGCCCGGGAAAACACCTGCTCAAGATTCGCGCCGGCGTCGGGGTCGAATTCCTACCTGGCGAACAAGCCAAGTGCGAATACCTGCTCGAGATGGCGCGCTCGGGGGCGAGCGTGCGCAGCCGCCGCCGGCACGAGCGCATTCCAGTGGATCTCGCCATCACTTGGCATCCGGTCGGCAGCAACGAGGGACTGCAGGGCAAGCTGCGCGACGTGGGGCGCGGCGGCGCCTTCGTGCTTTCCACGGCCACCGTGCCCTACGAGTCCCAGGTCGTGCTGGAGATCGCGCCGCCCGGAGCCGAGGTCCCCATGGCGTTCATCGGCCGCGTCGCCTGGACAGGGAAGGCGGGCCAGGAAAACGTTTTCGGCATCGAGTGGCGCGCGCGGGACGCGGGGGGTGGCCGGCGGATCAAAGAGCTGGTCCGCCGCCTGACCTCAGCGGGCTACATCGCCCCCCAGGCTCACTAGTTTTCACCACAGAGACGCAGAGGGCGCAGAGCCCGGAGGGGAAGGGTTTCCGGATCCGAAATCCGTCCCCTTGTGCTCCGTTCCTCTGCGCTCTCCGTGCCTCTGCGGTGAAAAGATCCGGTCTTCTCGCCCTACCAGAGCAAGTCCAGGGCATAGAGCGTGCCGCTGTTGGCGAGCACGTAGAGGGCTCGTCCTTCGCGATCGACCGTGGGCGCCGCGCACATGCCGCGCGCCGGATCGAAGATCTGAAGCAGCTTTCCGCTGCTCCGATCGAGGATGAAGAGACCGAGTCGGCTACCGCTGAACACGAGATAGGGGCCGACCTCCACGGGGACCGTCAGGTCGCCCGCGTCGGGCAAACCCTGGCGCCAGAGGATGTTGCCCTGCAGGCTGACCGCGGCCAGGCCTTCGCGCGACGACATCGCGTAGAGGTTGCTCGCGCCCATGGCGAGGGCGTTGATGCCGTCGATGAGAAGGTGCCACAGCACCTCGCCATCTTTCGGCCGCAAGGCATACAGGCCGCCGGAGAACGAGGCCGCGAAGAGCTTGTCGCCCTGGATGATGGGGCTTGCATCCACATCGACGAACTGATCCGAGGCGGCGGCCAGGGAGCGCGACCAGAGCAAGTCGCCCGACTCCGCCTGCAGGGCCGCCAAGTAGCCATCGCTGAACCCGGCGTACACGCTGGAGCCGTACTGGAGCGGAACCGCGTTGCCGTGGATGGTGAACCCCTCGGGCGTCTCGCGCTCGTATTGCCAGCGGGTCTTGCCGGTGCCGGGATCCACGGCGAAGACGTGATCGGCGGCAGTGGCCACGAACAGCCCCGAGCTGCCGATAGCGGGGCCACGATCGATAGCGCCCTTGAGCTTGCTCGACCAGCGAATCGCGCCCTTGGCCGGATCGATGGCGTACAGATAGCCGTCATCGCTGCCGACATAGACCTGCCCGCGCTTCTTGTCGTAGCGGGCGTCGCCGTCGACGCCTCCCGAGATGGGGGTCGACCAGGTGACCGCGCCCGACCCCACGTCCACACCGACGACCGAGCCTCCGCGCGACCCGAGCACGAGCCGCGAACCAACCAGCGCGCCCGTCGCGCATTCCTCGGAATGGGCCTCGGTCAGCGGGTAGGCGTGGATTTGCGTATGCCAGCGCATCTGCGCAACGCCAGCGGGATAGTCGTGATGCGGGGTCGTATCGCGTCGAATCGTCGCGGTCGAACAGGCCGACAGCAAGAACGCGGACGTGATACCCGCGAACAGGGTTGCTCCCTTCCCCACTGCCAAGCGTACGACCACGGGCTATTTCTCGCCGAGGACGGCCAGGCGATCGTCGATCTGCGGGCGCAACGAGGTCTTGGGAACCTTGGTCAGGATGTCGCGCAGGACCTGCTCTGCGTCCTTGCCCTTGCCAAGCTCATCAAGGAGGCGCGCCTTGCCGTAAAGCGCCCGGTCCAGGTAGAAGCTGCCCGTGCGCTGGCATTCGTCGGCGAGAGCCGAGTAGGCTCGCAGCGCATCGTCGAGCTTGCCGGCGGCCTCCTTGGCCGCCGCGGAGCCATCCATCTCCATCGCCCGCACCTCGGGATCGTGCTCGCTTGCCGCAAGGGTGTCGTAGATAGTCGCGGCCTCGTCGGTCTTGCCGAGCGCGAGCAATCGGCTGGCCTTTCCGAAGAGCGCCTTGCGGCCCAGGCCGCCGCTGCCGAAGGCGGCCACGAAGGCGTCGGCCTCCTTGATCGCGGCCTCGAGGCGTTCTTTCTCCGTCTTGAAGCGTGGCACCGCGTCCTCATCGCTTGTCTCGGGCTTGGCCTCCTTGGCACTCTCGGGTGCCTTTTCGGGAAGCAATTCCGCCGCGGCGATGCGATCGATGCGCTCGAAGGCCACCGTGGCTTTGGCTGCCTGGGCACCGCGATAGAGGACCATCCCCCATCCCGCAGCGAGCCCGACCACCGCCACGGCAAGGGCTACGATGACCTTGCCGCGGTGCTGGGACAGCTTGGTCCCGAAGTGTGTCCAAAAGCTGACGAATTCGTCAGGCTGCTTGAGTTGCTTGGAAAGTGCCTTTGCCACGAACAGTGGAGATAACAGAGGCACCTCCGCGGGTCAATGCTCCCGTCACGTGCATCCCGGTCACGGCACTGGGAGCGGGGAGGCATTTCGCGTAGAGTGCACTCGCCGCATGCGTTTCTGGCTGGCCCTTGTCCTTGTTTGGTGGATGCCCATCTCGGCTCTCGCGGTCGGTCAGGGGGAGGCTTCGCTGTCCGGTGGGCTCGGTCCGGCCGTGGCCATTCAGTCGCGAACCCGAGCCGGAGCCCAGGCCGACATCAGGCTACTACACGGGATCAGCGATGCCTGGGCTGCGAGGCTGGGCGTGCAGACCGCGTGGTATCCGACCGACGGCTCGACCCCCTCGGCCCATGTCACGGCCGAGGCCGCTGGGTTGACCTGGGCCGCCGACGTGCTCAACCTGGTTCCATTCGCGGACATGGGCATCGCGGTCGCCGACATTCGCGGCGGTGGGCTGGCCACCAGTTGGCGCATGGGTGGGCAATTGGGGCTCGGAATCGACTACCTGCCGAGCCGACACCTCGTCACGTCGTTGCTCGCGCGGGTCGACTACTTTCCTTTCCGACTCGCTGGCGGCCACGACGCTCACCCGACCCAAGCCAGCCTCGCCCTGTACTTGGGACGCGCGTTCTGACCTTGACGCCCAAGTGCCGGCGGCAGTATCGAGAGACATCGTGGGCATCTCTCCTTCGCTCGTCGCGGTTGCGGTCCTCGGGGCTGCCTTGGTGCATGCGTCGCCGTCTTCCGCTGGCGAGCCGACCCTGGTCGACCAAGCCGACGGATCCATCGTGCTCAAGGACGGCCCCAAAACCGTGGCCAGTTTCGTCCCCAAGACCGCGAAGTCCCAGCGCGGGCCGGCCACCCTGCACGCCGTGACGGCATCGGGCCACGCCCTGTTGGAGGCTCGGATTCCCCTTCTCGGCGACGGACCCAAACGCGAAGAGGTCTGGATCGCCGAACGCAGCGCCGGTGGCGTGACGGTGATTGCGTGGAGCCTGGCCGGGGCGCGCGATGCGGACGGCGAGACCTCCCTGGTGCTGAGGGTCTCGGATCGGGGGATCGAGGAATACCAGACCGCCGCGCGCCTGTCCCGGTGCGACGGCGCGACCGTACCGCTCTTTCGACGCGTCTGGGACTTCGCCACCCGCAGCTTCCGCGCCGTGCCCCCCGAGCTTCCGCCGCGCGCGCGCACCACGCTGCAGGCGCGCCGAGGCGGCGCCCCGGAAGGCCCCCCGCTGGGCGGTTTCTTCTTCAACGCGGCCTCCGGTTCTTCCGGAGGGGAACGCGATGCCGCCAGGCTGAGAGCGCCCGTGGCCGTGAATGACGGCAATCCCGCCACCGTGTGGACCCTCGACGGCGACGGCCGTGGACAGCTCCTGACCGCGCGATCGAGCGGCGGTTTTCCCATCACCGGGCTGCGCGTGCTGACCGGCGACACGAGCAGCGAGAAGACCTTCCGCGCAAGCGCGAAGCCGCGCCGCCTCGGCCTGATTTTCGGCCGCGACGCCGCCCAGAACGTGGACGTCGATCTGGTGGAGGACGCGGACGGCGGTGTCCGGCGTTTCCGCGAGCCGTACTGGGTCGCCCTGCCCAAACCCGTGGCCTCGACGTGCGTGACCGTGGTGATTCGCGAGCCCACGTCGGAAAAGGGTCCACTCTCGATCGCGGATCTCGAGGTGATGACCACGCTCGACGGGCCGCAAGCGGTGAATCGGCTGGTAACCGACCTGGCGCAAGGCACCTCCTGCGTGGCCCGCCAACCCTTGCTCGTGCGTCTGGGCGCGGCTGCGCTGGCGGCTGTGGCCACGGCCATCGTGCACGCCGGCCCGGGCATTGGGCGCGAGTGCCTGGTGGATTCCCTGGCCGCGCTCATCGCCGCCGGAACGCAACCTTCCGCCGGGGCGGCCGCCGCGCTGGTCGCGGCTCTCGACCGTTCCACCGAAGAAGAAGAGAAAATCATTTTCAAGTTGCTGCCCGCCATGCCGGAAGCTCCCGTGGATGCCATCGCAGACGTTCTCGCCGATGAAAAGCGGCCCGACCAAGACCGCGCCCGCGCCGCCCGCGTCCTGGCGAACATGGGCCAAGCCGAGGCACGGACGAAGCTGCTTCTCGCCGTCGGGCGCGGCAGCCCGGCTCTACGCAAGGTCTTGCGAGCGGTCGTCTCGGAGATCAAGAGCCCGGCGCTCGCCACTTCGCTCGCCGCGCTGGACGCCACGCCTGCCGGACAAATCGGTCGTCGTGCCGACCTCTTGCTGATTGCCGCGAACCAGGCCAAACGCGAGACGGCGTCGCGTCCCGCCGCTCTCGCCGCCTTGCGGATGCCCCTGCAACAGGCCGCGCCCTTCGAGGAACAGGCTCGGGCGATCCAAGGACTCGGGTTGCTGCGCGACCTCGCGGCGAACGACGAGCTGGTCGAGGTTCGCGCCCACAGCCCGGACGGGGTTTTGCGCAGCCTTGCGGTCGGAGAGCTGGCCAATGCCGAAGGTGCCGCGGTCCTCCCCGCCTTGCGCGCGGCACTCGACGACACCGATCCGCGGGTGCGCGAAACCGCCGCCGAAGCTCTTGGCCAAAGGGGCGACAAGACCGCGGCGAAGGCCATCCTCGACGGAGCGAAGCAGGAGCCGTGGCCGCGGGTGCGCAGGGCCGAGATTGCCGCCCTGGGCAGGTTTTGCGTTGCGGAGGGAAACGATTCTGCTCATCCGCGCATTTCAACGCGACGTCGAAGAGGTGAGGCAGGCGGCGCTGGTGGGCATCGCCCACTGCTTTCAAGTCAAGGCCACGGGCACGCTCCTGCGCACTCTCGGCCGCTTGGCCGAGAGCGCCGACATGCGCTCGCTCGCCGCGCGCCTGCTCGGCGAGCGCAAGGATCCGAGGACCGTGCCCGGCTTGACCGAAGTCCTCAAGCGCCTCCTGACGGAATCCCAGGCCGACCTATCGCTGGAGGCCGTCATTGCCGACTCGGCGATGGCCTTGGCGAACATTCGCACCCCCGAGGCCATTTCGGCCTTGGTCGGTCTCCTTTCCGACGCGCGGCCATCGGTGCAGCGAATGGCCGTCGATGCCTTGGGGGTGGTCTGCGATCCCGACCAAGGCGAGGCCGCCCTGCACAAGGCGGCCGCCAGCAAGGATGAAGCGGTGTCCGCGCCCGCGGCGGCGGCCGAGGCGCACTGCCGCGAGCGACGCTGATCCTGACGCAATCTGTCCGCCATCGGCCGTTGACCAGGCGCGACGGGCGTGCAAGAAATCCCGTCGATGATCAAGTACGCCCATGTTCAAGAGTGGATCGATCGCATGGCGGCCATGTGCCAGCCCGACAGCGTCTATTGGTGCGATGGCTCCGAGGAAGAGAAACGCAGACTGACCGCCGAGGCGCTCAAGACCGGCGAGCTGCTGGAGCTGGATCAGACCGCGTTGCCGGGCTGCTACCTGCACCGGACCGCGGCAAACGACGTGGCCCGCACCGAGCACCTGACGTACATCTGCACCAGCTTCCAAGGCGACGCCGGTCCGACCAACAACTGGATGAGCCCGCGCGAGGCCTATCGCAAGGCCCACGAGCTGTTCTCGGGCGCCATGAAGGGGCGCACCATGTACGTGATTCCCTTCGCCATGGGCCCCATCGGCTCGCCTTTCTCGAAGATCGGGATCGAGCTGACGGACAGCATCTACGTGGTGCTCAACATGCGCATCATGACCCGCATGGGCGAAGCCGTCCTCGATGCCCTGGGGCCTAACGGCGAGTTCACCCAGTGCCTGCACAGCAAGGCCGACCTCGATGTCAACCGCCGCCTCATCCTGCATTTTCCCGAGGACAACGCCATCTGGTCCGTCGGCTCGGGCTACGGCGGCAACGTGCTGCTGGGCAAGAAGTGCCTCGCCCTGCGCATCGCCTCGGTGCAAGCGCAGCGCGAAAAATGGCTGGCCGAGCACATGCTGATCCTGGGCATCGAGGAGCCCGTGGGTCGGGTCCAGTACATCGCGGCGGCGTTCCCCAGCGCCTGCGGCAAGACCAACTTGGCCATGTTGCTTCCGCCCGGAGGGCTGAAGATGAAAGGCTATCGCATCTGGACGGTGGGCGACAACATCAGGTCGATGAAGGTCGACAAGGATGGCCGCCTGTGGGCCGTCAATCCCGAGATGGGCTACTACCGCGTGGTGCCGGGGACCAACTCGAAGACCAATCACAACGCCATGTCCACCATCAACCGCGACACGATCTACACCAACGTCGCGCTCAAGCCCGACGGCACCGTATGGTGGGAAGGCCATCACAAGCCGCCGCCCGCGGAGGCCATCGACTGGCAGGACAAGCCGTGGAACCCGAAGATGGTCGGCAAGGACGGCAAGCCGGTGGTGGCCGCCCATCCCAACAGTCGCTTCACCACTCCCTTCACCAACTGCCCGACGCATTCGTTCCGCTTCGAGCACCACCACGGTGTGCCCATCTCGGCCATCATCTTCGGCGGCCGCCGCGCGACCTTGGCGCCGCTGGTCTAACAAGCCTTCAACTGGGATCACGGCGTGTACATGGGGGCCAGCATGGCCAGCGAACGTACCGCTGCGCAGTCCGGGGCTGTCGGTGAGGTTCGCCGCGACCCGATGGCAATGCTGCCCTTCTGCGGCTACAACATGGCCGACTACTTCGGGCACTGGCTCGACATGGGCTCGCGTATCCGACGCCCGCCCAAGATCTTCCACGTGAACTGGTTTCGCACCGACGAGAAGGGCAAGTTCTTGTGGCCGGGATTCGGCGAGAATCTGCGCATTCTGGAGTGGATTCTCGCGCGCTGCCGCGGCGAGGTCGACAGCGTGGAAACGCCTATCGGCCTTGTGCCAACCCCAAGGACATCGACATGACCGGGCTTAATTTGCCGGCCGAGAATATGACCAAGTTGTTGTCGATCAAGCCCAAAGACTGGCTGGCGGAAATCGACGCCGTCGGACAGTTTTCGAAACGTTCGGCACGCGCATGCCCGAGGAGATGTGGCAGCAGAACGAGTCGCTGCGCCGGCAGTTGGCCGCC
>CAWGPW010000043.1:0-214441 GCA_963824555.1 uncultured delta proteobacterium
AAGTTAAAGCATTTGCATAAGGAAACCGAGCGCATAAATTGTCTGATTGAGGAAGACTCCGAGAAAATTGACCCGGAGATGTGGCGTTGATCTTAGACACAAACGCCCTATCCGCGGCGGCAGACGGAGAAGTAGCTGCCCTAAAAGTCCTCGCCCGCGTTGATCGCGTGGCCCTCCCTGTAATTGTCCTGGGCGAATATCGCCTCGGCATTGCACAGTCTCGGCAACGGGATGCCTATGAAAGCTGGCTGTCAGAATGTGTCGCCGCGGTCGACCTTCTCGAAATCGAGGAAGCAACCTGTCACCACTACGCGGCCATTGGTTTGGAATTGAAGAGGGCGGAAAAGCCTATACCGACCAACGACATTTGGATCGCGGCGCTTTGCCGCCAGCATTCGCTGCCGCTTCTGAGCCGTGACCGTCACTTCGACGCAGTATCGGGCATCAAGCGGATCGACTGCTAGCGCCTAGGGCACAGAAAACCAGAGCGCAAAACGTTAACCGCGAATCGAGCGGGGATTGCTTGTCCACAGGCCAGGATCGTGCAGCCCGGCTCCAAGTGCCTGCCGTGTTTTGATTAGATATAAAACCTTCGGTAACGCTGCTTTTGCGCGGCGGCCGAAGTGGGCGGCGTGCTGCTTATCATCGATGCAAAGAATGAGCGCGGGGCCAAATGGTATGCGTCGTATGGCGCGGCGCCGCTGAACAACAGGGCGCTGGCGCTCGTGATGTCGCTTGCAACCCTTCGCCGCTGAACTGAAAGCGGCTGGTCAGCTTTAGTTGTTCTCACGTGCCTTGCAATTGCCCTCCTGATGCGAGCGAATACCTTGGGTCTGCGGTGGACAGCAGCTATTGAACTGACGCGACTGAGTGCGCTTTGCGCTTCGCTCAAACGGATCTTCCAGATGGGGGCTTTGCGGCCGGGCGCCAAGCAACACGGATCTACGGAAACTCAGCGCTGAGGGCCGGTCGAGCAACTCGATTCATGGTAGCGGCTCGACTTCAGCGTTCCATTCAGGTTCCGGCACGGCTTGAGATCAGTCCGGAAAAGACTGGCGATGCACTCCTGCGTTTCAGAATCGTAGAAGCGGCAGCCGCACTGCTCGTGTCGGGTGCGATGCCGAGGGTCAAGTCATGCCGACCTGTGGGTCCAGCACCTACATTTCTTAGGTTGGCCAGCAAGAAGGCCATCCGCTAGACCACTAACCCGCGCGAAAAAACTACTCCGCTCCTCTTCAGTCGGTGTACCCTCAAACCTTTGGAAACGTGCCGGTAGACGCCGTGCGCGTTGGCGAGTCGACCACGGTCAGATGAATGTCTTTTTGTGGAACTGCCACCCTCAGGAGGCAATATGAAAATCAATCGGCGATCATGGCTCGCGCAAACCGGCTTGTTGTCATTGGCTGCGGCGCTGGGCATCGATGTGTCTGCCAAGGAGCCAGTGTCGAGCGAACCAGTGCCTTTGTCATCCACCAAAAAGCAGGAAATGGCTCCGCTGTGGTCCATTTACGAGCATTCCTTGAAAAGTGCGAAATACGTGGACCTGACCCACACTATCACGCCGCGCATTCCCGTGTGGCACGGCTTCGGTCCGTCGCGGTTCCTGCCCACCGTCGACCCGGCGACCAAGCGGCCTATACGTACGAAAAGGACGGGTTCGAGGCGACGCACTACGACCTCTCTACCGACCAGCTCGGGACCCAGCTCGACCCGCCCGCGCACTGGAACCCGTACTTTCCCGCCATTGACGAATTGCCGCCGACGTTCGCGGTGCGTCCGCTCGTGGTCATTCCAATTCAGGACGAAGGTCGCCAGGGATTTCGGATATCAGATGCAGGTCGAGGACATCCAGTGCCTGGGAAGCGCGGCTACGGCCGCATCCCGGAAGGATGCGGTGGTCTTCGTGCGCTCCGACTGGTCGAAGCGCTGGCCGGATCCCGCGCTCGCCGCGCTCACGAGATTTCCCGGCGTCTCACTGAAGGCGGTCCAGTTCCTCCACCTCGAGCGCGAAGATTCTCTTCCACGGCCACGAGGCGCTCGATACCGACGACACGCCGACGCTCGAAAGCGAGGCGTGGCTCCTCAAGAACGGCTACACGCAGGCCGAGGGCGTGGCGCATCTCGACGAGGTCCCCGAGCAGGGCGCGCTCGTCACGATCGGCTATCCCAAGTTTCAGGGCGGCACGGGCGGCTACCAAGTCTCATACGCCGTGTGTCAACCTCGCGGTCTGTGGCAACGGCATCCTGACCTCGGACGAGACCTGCGACGACGGTAACACCAACGACGGCGATGGCTGCTCCAAGGACTGCCAGACCATCGAATCCGGCTACATCTGCCCGGTCCCGGGGAAGAAGTGCATTCCCGAGTGCGGTGACAAGGTGATGATCGGGGCGGAAACCTGCGACGATGGCAATTCCGACAGCGGAGACGGCTGTTCCAGCACCTGCCAGCTCGAGCCGGGATACGCTTGCCCCAATCTCGGCGAACCGTGCGTGAAATCCGAATGCGGCAACGGCAAGATGGAATTGGGCGAGCAGTGCGATTGCGGCACCGATTCGACGAAGCTGCCGTCCGGCTGCAAGGCCGTGAATGGTCTCTTCTACGGCGATGGCAAGGGTTGCTCCAAGACCTGCACCAAAGAACCGTCTTGTTTGGACAGCTCCGGCAAGACCCAAGCCTGCACTGCGACCTGTGGAGACGGCAACATGGATCCTGGCGAGGACTGCGACGACGGCAACCTGGCGGATGGCGACGGCTGCTCGAGCCAGTGCAAGATAGAAGATGGATTCACCTGCACGACCACCACCGAGCAGGACTCCTCGACGTGCCAGTCGGGGTCGGGGCAGTGCCTCGAGCTACCGGTGACCTACCGCGACTTCCAGCCCGAGAACGTCGCCTCGGGAGGCCACCCGGACTTCTTCTTTCTGGGCACGAAGAAGTCAGGCTCGACTTCACCCACGACCATTTGCGTTCCGAACTCGGGCGGGCCGTCGAAGGGCAATGACTCGACCGCGCGTTGCTGGGGGATCATGGCGGACACCCTGTCCAAGGGCAAACCGCAGCCGGGAACCACGAAGACCTGCGCTTGCCAGTTCAGCGACTGGAACATCGCCAATTCAAGCAGGATTCCCGGCAACTACACCCAGGCCGGCAACGACAGCCCGCTCTCGGATGGAGCGGGTAACTACCTCGGCGGAGCCGCCGGTTCTGCGGTCAGCGTGACCGGCAACGCTGGCGTATCCAGCGGTACCATCACCGGCTACACCGCCAGCACCCCCGGAGGCCCGATCTGGGCGGGTACAACGCCCGCCTACAAGGATGCCAACAGCTTCAACCAGTGGTTCAACGACGACAGCACGGTGAACGAGACCTTCACAGGCGTCATCGAGATGACCAGCATCGGGACGAATATCTACCAGTACGCCAGCAAGTCGCACCTGGCAACCGGGGGGTTCTTCCCGCTCGATACGCTCAATGCTTCCAAGGCCACGCTGTGCAACTTGTGGCCGTACTGGAACCACGGCAACGGAAATCCCATCTGGGCCACGTGCACCGGCGACCAGTACCTTTTCCCGCCCAGGGTCACGGCGGCTGATTGCCCGACCGGGGCCACGCTCACCGACGGGTGCTGGGTGACGGCCGTCCCCGGTGTCAAGCACGACTCCTACTTCACGGACGAGGCGCGCTACTACTTCGTGTACGACGGCGACGCCGGTATCAGTCTCAGCTTCTACGGCGACGACGATCTCTACATCTTCATCAACGGCCAGCTCGTCCTCGACCTGGGTGGCGTTCACCAGCAATTGCCTGGCAAGGTTAGCGTCACGGGCAGCCCGGGGGATGCGACCTACACGGCCGGCGGCTGTCTCGACACCGCCGGAAATCAGACCGGTGCCGTCGCCGGGTCGACTGCCTGCACCGTGACCAACAACGGGAAGACCTCGCCGGCTGCGGTGACCCCGGACGATTTCAAGGCTGGTACGGTCAAGCTCGGCCTCGTCACCGGCAAGGTGTACGAGATCGCCATCTTCGGCGCCGATCGTCACCCACCCGAGTCGAACTACCAGCTGACCCTGCAGGGCTTCACCACCAAAAAGTCCGCCTGCAAACCCCACTGTGGTGACGGCATTGCCACCAATGGCGAGCAATGCGACTGCGGGGACGGATCGGGCGACACCCCCGATGGTTGCTCAGGGCCGAACAACGACACCACCTACGGCGGCTGCAAGACGGACTGCACCTACGGGCCGTTCTGCGGCGACAAGATCGTCCAGGGGCCGCCCGATGGGCCGGAAGAGTGCGATCTCGGCAAGGACAACGGCAACACCGACCTCGGTAAGGACGGTTGCACCATCGGCTGCCTGAAGCCGCACTTCTGCGGCGACAACATCGTGGATCCGGGCGAGGCTTGCGACCTCGGCGATCGGAACGGGAAGGCGCTGGATACCGATCTGCAGCCATCGGAAAGCTCGGACGCCGTCGTCTATTGCAAGCCCGACTGTACCATTCCGGACGGCATCGTCTTCTAACTTCACCGTCTGGGCGCCTTGCCCCTACGCTTGCCAGGTCCTATTTCTCGGCGAAATACCAATTGTGCTGGCGCTTCTCGCCGACCCACTCGGCAAGCTCGCGGGCGGTGAACAGGCCTTGCTGTATCCAGTAGTGGCCGATGGGCTTTTGCATTCGCCGCTGACGCCCCACCACGGCCAGCCACTGGAAATGCGAGAGATAGCCCTGATTGCGCGCGAATTCAGCCAGGGGTTCGTCGAGTTTTCGCATCTCCTGCCTCAATTCCAAGAGGTGGTTGATGGTGGCGAGATCCAGGTAGCCGAAGGTCATGGCGATTTCGCCGATGCGGGGTCGCTGGCGCGCCTGCCAGCGGATTGCGCCGGACAGCTCCTGCTGGCTGATGTGTCCATCGTAGTACAGGAATTCGCCTAGTTTCAGGCGCCGCGATGGACGCCGTCCAAGATAGAACGTGCTGACGGAGGGGGGCTTGGGGCCGTGCGCAGCCTGCGCGGGCGCGGTTGGCGGCGGTGGCGGAGTTTTTCCGACGGATGTCGGACGGGAAAGGAAGCGCAGGACCTGATCGTAGGATCGTTGTAGCTCGACGAATCGCTCCTGCAGGATGGGCACCGGAATTCCCAGGCTGCTAGCCCGATCGGGGTGAACCGCGAAGACTCGCTTGTGAAAGGCCCGCTTGAGAAGCGAGGGACTGAGCGCGCTCGACCAGCCGGGGCGCGAGCAAAAATCCGCGCCCAATAGGGACGCGCAGGCTCTTTCGATCTCGGTGCCTTCGCTGGCTGTCATCGTATCCGGTATCCGCGCCTACACCACTTCGATGCGTGTTGGTCGACTGTAGATGCCAGCCATGCAGACGGCAAAAAAGCTGGCTGCCGAACCGCTGCATCATGTGCGTCACGGGTGATGAGAAAGACAGCACTGGTTTTGTTTTGGCTGCCGCAAAAGTCTACAGCGTAGCTAACTTACTGAAATAACACGGATGGAGTGTTGAGTAACGCGAATATGGCGCAAGCGGACAGGGCTTGGATTGTTGAAAAACGCTACGTCGCTAGCTGCCGCATCGCGTTTATCATTCCAGCTCGGGCGCGCGAGATCCATGGAATCCCCGAGGATTTCGGTGGGTGCCGCGATCGCCACGTGAGGCGCCGGGAATTGGCTTCCCGCTTGCGTATGCAGGGGCCAACGGACCCAACCTACGAGGTGGACGAAATGGTTGCCCTGTTTGTCATCGGACTCATGCTCTGCGCCCTGACGCTCGACTACATCGTGCAGCGGTTGGCCTTTCGCTTGCCGACCGCCCGGGAGGTCTCGGATGTCCTCGAAGGCATCTTCATGGACGGCGGCCATTTGTGGATCCGACCTGAGGCGAGGGGACTGGCGCGCGTCGGCACCGATGGCGTGGTCGGCGTTCTGCTCGGTTCGCCCCAGCGCATCGACTGGCCGTCCAAGGGGCCCGTCAGGCGCGGAGAGCCCTTGGCCGTGGTGCATGGCCGAGGTCGCAGCCTGACGTTGCGTTCGCCCGTCGACGGCGAGGTGGTCGAGCAAAACGCGACATTCACCACGGACGTCGCGAAGGCCCCCACGGGAGACTTCGATGCCAGGTGGATGGTTCGCGTGAAGACACCGGATTTTTCGCCCCATCTCGCGGCCATGAAGACGGGGGCCAAGCTGCGCGATTGGTGGCGCCAGGAGATGGACCGTCTGCGCGCGTTCGCGCTTTCGCGCCTGCCCGCCGCCAGCGTCGGGGCCACGGCCGCCGACGGTGGACCGCTGGCCGATGACCTGGCATCACGGCTCGACGACGAGGCCTGGAACGAGGCCGTGCGTCTGATGCTCGGCAGCGAGAGCTTGGAACAAGATGTCGCGGTTGACGCAAAGCCTGCTCCCTCGGGAGGTCGCCCATGAAGGCCGGCCTGCTCATCGACACCACCAAGTGTATCGGCTGCGGTGGCTGCGCGATGGCGTGCAAGGAGGCGAACGAGTTGCCCAAGGACGGCGGCCAGTCGCTGTCCGCCACCACCTGGACCATCGTCGAAGAACGGGAAGGCGTTCACATCCGCCGCATGTGCATGCACTGCGAGGATCCCGCCTGCGCCTCGGTTTGCCCGGTCGGGGCCTTGCGCAAGACCGACGAAGGGGCCGTCACCTACGACGAGACCAAGTGCATCGGTTGCCGCTACTGCATGATGGCCTGTCCCTTCGGCATCCCCCGCTATGAATGGTCGAAGCCGGTGCCGCGCATGCGCAAGTGCATCCTGTGCTACGAGAAGGCGACCCGGTTCGGCAAGCCCACGGCCTGCGCACAGGTTTGTCCCACCGGCGCCACCAAGTTCGGCGAGCGCGCTGCCCTGGTCCGCGAAGCCCAGGAGCGCATTCGCACCGAGCCCGACCATTACACCCACCACGTGTTCGGGCTGGAGGAGGCCGGCGGCACCTCGGTGCTGTTTCTCGCGGCGGTGGACTTTGCCCGGCTGGGCTTTCGCACCAAGGTGCGCAAAGAGCGCTATCCGCAGCTCACCTGGAACGTGCTATCGCGCCTGCCCAACGTGGTCAGTGTGGCCGGCGCAGGCATGGCCGGCGTGTGGTGGCTGATGAACCGGCGCGAGGCGGTGGCGCTGGAAGAGAAGTCCCCACATGGACCTGATATGCCGAACAAGGAGAAGCCATGAAGACGCAGGCGAACAGCGAGCGCACGCCCGTGGTCACCTTCTGGCGCGCGGTATTCGTGGCCATCATGGCCCTGGGCGCGTACGCCAGCTACGTGCGCTTCGCGCACGGGCTCGGCCCCTCGACGCACCTTTCGGACGCGTTCCCGTGGGGCGTGTGGATCGGCTTCGACGTCTTGGTCGGCGTCGGGCTGGCCGCGGGCGGCTTCGTGATCTCGGCGGTGGTGCACGTGTTCGGCATCAAGCGCTGCGAGAGCATGGCCCGCCCGGCGGTGCTGACTGCGTTCATGGGTTACCTGTTGGTCTCGGCCGCGCTGACCTTCGACGTCGGACAGCCGTGGCGCATGTGGCATCCACTCGTCATGTGGAACCCGCACTCGGTGATGTTCGAGGTCGCCTGGTGCGTGATGCTCTACACCGGCGTGCTCTCCATCGAGTTTTCGCCCATGCTCTTCGAGCGCCTGGGCTGGCAGCGCCCGCTGCGCCTGGTGCGCGCCCTGTATACGCCGTTCGTGATTCTCGGCGTGATGCTGTCGATGATGCACCAGTCGTCGCTGGGCACGGTGTTTCTGATCATGCCCGACAAACTGTACGGCCTGTGGTACACGCCTTGGCTGCCGGTGTTCTTCTTCATGACCGCGGTGGCCGCCGGGCTGGCCATGACCATCGTCGAATCGAACCTGTCGGCGCGGGCCTTCGGCGAACGTTTGGACGAAAGGGTTCTGCAAGGAGCGGCGCGGGTCATCGTGGTGCTGCTCGGCGTGTACGGACTGTGGAAGATGGAAGATCTCTACGGCCGCGGCAACCTGGGGCTGGTGTTTCGCTTCTCGCAAGAGAGCGTGATGTTCTGGGGCGAGATGGGCCTGGGTGTGTTTCTACCCATGCTGCTGTTCGCGATTCCTCGTGTCCGTCGCAACCGGTACGGTCTTTTCCTCGGGGCGGTGCTGACCGTGATGGGTTTCGTCGTCAACCGTCTGAACGTGTCGGTGACCGGCATGTTGGGAGCGAGCGGCGCGCACTACTTCCCGTCGTGGATGGAGCTGGCGGTGACCGCCGCCATGGTGGCCGCTGGCTTTGCCGGCTTCGCCTTCGCGGTCAAGCACCTGAACGTATTCGGTCACGGCCACGCACAGCCCGAGCTCGACCACGTCGAGCCCGAGCCCAAGACCGAGTCCATGGCCCGCCAAACGACCATCAACGGACCCGGCCTGGCCACGCTGTGGGGGCTGATGGCCGTGGGCACCGTGCTGATGCTGGTGGCCGGCCGGTCGAGCCCCGCCATGGCCCGGCCGCAGCCCGCACCTGCGCCCGCACGAGCGCCTGCGGCTGCCGCCGCGAGTCCCGACTTGTCTTTGCCCGATGCCTTCGAGTTTCCCATGGGCGACGGCAGCCCGGGCCAGGTCACCTTCAACCACGAAACCCATGTGCCGCGCATCGAGGATAAGAGCTACCTCTGCGCGACCTGCCACGAAAAATCGTTCTCCCTTCTCCGCCACGGCCAGGCTCAGGTCGGCCCCGTGACCATGGAGCGCATGAAGAAGGGCGAGCTGTGCGGCGCCTGTCACGACGGCAAGAAGGCCTTCGCCGTCGACGATTGCACGAGCTGCCACCAGTAGGCTCACCAGCCGGGCGCCCAGCGAGCCCTGGACGTGCCTCCGCGCGACGACTGCCTCGAAGTGTGGGCGATCCTGTAGACTCGGGCGCGGAGACTCCAACCCGTGAACCACAGCGAGATCGTCAGTTTTCTTTGGGGCGTGGCGGATCTGATCCGCGACACCTTCAAGCGCGGCAAGTACCAGGACGTCATTCTGCCCCTGACCGTTCTGCGCCGCCTCGACTGCGTGCTGGCGCCTACCAAGGAGAAGGTGCTGGGCAAGCAGGCCGAGCTGCGCAGCAAGAAGCTGGAGAACCTCGATCCGCAGCTACGCAAGATCGCCGGGTTCGCCTTCTACAACACCTCCCGCTACGACTTCGAAAAGCTGCTGGCCGATGCGCCGCACCTGGCGGCCAACCTGCGCAACTACATCGCCGGCTTCAGCACCAATATGCGCGAGGTGCTGGAGAAGTTCGACTTCGACAACACCATCAGCAAGCTTGACGAATCGGGCCTGCTTTTCCAGGTGCTCGAGCGCTTCAAGAACGTGGATCTGCACCCCAAGCTCATCGACAACCCCACCATGGGGACCATCTTCGAAGAGCTGATCCGCAAGTTCAACGAGGCTCTGAACGAGAATCCCGGCGAGCACTTCACGCCTCGGGACGTGGTCCATCTGATGGTCGACCTGCATGCTGGCCGGGGACGAGTCCGAGCTGGCAGACAAGCGGGCCATTCGCACCGTCTACGATCCGTGCTGCGGCTCGGGCGGCATGCTGATGATCGCCAAGGAGCACATCACCGTCGGGCTGCGCAAGAACGGCGAGCTGCTGCGCCCGCCCATCAACAAGGACGCCGAGATCCACCTCTTCGGCCAGGAGGTGAACCCCGAGACCTGGGCCGTCTCGAAGTCCGATCTCTTCATGAAGGATCCGACTGGACGGGACGCCGACAACATCACCTTCGGCAGCACGCTTTCCACCGATCGCCACGCGGGCCAGAGCTTCGACTACCTGATCGCCAATCCGCCCTACGGCAAGGACTGGAAGCGCGACGAGGATGCCGTTCGCGCCGAGAACGCGCGCGGAACCGCGGGCCGCTTCGCTGCCGGCCTGCCGCGCATCAGCGACGGACAGCTCCTCTTTCTGCTGCACATGCTCGCCCACACCAAGGAGCCGAAGGATGGCGGTTCGCGCCTGGCCATCATCATGAACGGCTCGCCATTGTTCACGCGGCGACGCCGGCAGCGGCGAGAGCGAAATTCGCCGCTGCGTCCTGGAGAACGATCTGCTCGAAGCGCTGATCGCCCTGCCCGAGCAGCTCTTCTACAACACTGGCATCGCCACTTACATCTGGGTGGTCACCAACCGCAAGGCGCCCGAGTCGCAAGGGCAAAGTCCAGCTCATCGACGCCACGTCCTTCTGGGTGCCGATGCGCAAGAGCCTGGGCGACAAGCGACGCGAGATCCCGCTCGAACGCGCGCAGGAGATCCGGCAAGCTTCTGGCCGGCTTCAAGGACGGCGAGACCAGCAAGATCTTCCCCACCACCCACTTCGGCTTCCGCAAAATCACCGTCGAGCGCCCGCTGCGCCTGAACTTCCAGGCCTGCCCTGAGCGCATCGCCCGCCTGGAAGACGAGAAGGGCTTTCAGGCGCTCGCGCAGTCGAAGAAGAAGGGCGCCGCCGGGGCCAAGGAACAGGCCGAGGGCCGGGCGCTGCAAGAGGCGATCCGCAAGCTGGTTCGCGCGCTTCCAGACGCTCCCATCAAGGACCGGGATAAATTCGAACGCGCGCTGGATGCCGCCGAGAAGCAGGCCGGCCTCTCGCTGCCCACGCCGGCCCGCAAGGCGATTCTCTCGGCCCTCTCCGAGCGCGATGAATCGGCGGAGATCTGCCGCGACAAGGACGGGAGCCCCGAGCCCGATTCCGAGCTGCGCGACACCGAGAGCGTGCCGCTGTCCGAAAAAGTCGAGGCCTTCTTCGAGCGCGAGGTGAAGCCACATGTCCCCGACGCGTGGATCGACGAGAGCAAGCGCGACCCCAAGGACGGCCAGGTCGGCCTCGTCGGCTACGAGATCAACTTCAACCGCTACTTCTACCGCTACACCCCGCCGCGCCCTCTCGAGGAGATCGAGGCCGAGATCCGCGGCCTTGAAACCGAGATCATGCAGATGCTGGGCGAGGTCACGGGGTCGAGGTAAATCTTCCTGCTTTCCTGGCTTCCTTAGAGGTTATCGGTAAGGGCCGCTAAGGAAGCCAGGAAGGCAGGAGGTTTTGGTCTTCGTTCTTCTTCCTGCTTTCCTGCCTTCCTTAGCGGTTATCGGTCCCGGGCCTTGGGGGTTGCGTGGGCTATCGTTAGGCACCAGAAACGTCGGCACTTGTGGACAGGTGCCTACCTTGGTGGCTACCGCCTCGAGTAAGGTACGGATAAAACGATTTACACTTGTACGGAAGTAATGTAGATATTATCCGGTCATGAAGAAGGATCCGCGCGAGGCAAGGGTTCGCGCCGCGTTCCGCAAGGCCGGGGGAGTCCTTCGCACCACCCAGGCACTGCGCGCGGACGTCCACCCGCGCGATCTATACGCCCTGCGCGACGCTGGCGTTCTAGATCAGGTCAGCCGCGGCGTCTTCCGCCTGTCCGATCTCGGGCCCTTCGCCGACCCCGACCTCGCGACCGTCGCGCTGCGCATTCCCAGGGCCGTGATCGCCCTGGTTTCGGCGCTCCACTTTCACGGCCTGACCACGGAGATCCCTCACGAGGTGAGCATCGCTTTGCCTCAGGGAACCGCCCGTCCGAAGCTCGACTGGCCCCCGTTGCGGGTGTACCGCTTCTCGGGGGCGATGTTCACCTTCGGCATAGAGAGCCACCAGCGCGACGGCATCGGCCTGCGCGTGTACGGGGCAGCGAAGACCGTGGCCGATTGTTTCAAGTTTCGTAATCGCCTGGGCATCGAGGTCGCGGTCGAGGCCCTGCGCACGGGCATCGGAGAGCGCAAAATCACGCCGGCCGAGCTGCTGCGCGCGGCCCGGACCTGCCGCGTGGAGCGAATCGTGCGGCCCTACTTGGAGGCACTCCAGTGAGCCCGCCACAGGCGCGCGGCCTCGTCCACTCGGTGCAAACACGCCTCAAGAACCAGGCACAAGAAAGCGGGCGTCCCTTCGCCGAGCTCCTGGAGCTGTACGCTATCGAGCGCTTCCTTCACCGGTTGGGACGATCGCCACACCGCGATCAATTCGTTCTCAAGGGCGCGCTCCTGCTGCGCCATTGGCTCGGCACGAACACTCGGCCCACGCGCGACATCGACCTCCTCGGGCCGGTCGACCTTGGCGCGGATGGACTGCGCGATCTTCTTGCCGGCTTCATGCGCCTGCCCGTGGAAGACGACGGCATCGAGTTCGCCCTCGACTCGGTTGCCGTCGAGCCCATTCGCGCCGGATCTACCGTCCTCGGACTGCGCGCCAAATTCGACGCGCTCCTGGGACGGACGAGATTGCGCTATCAGGTGGACGTCGGCCTTGGCGATGCCGTATTCCCCAAGACCGTGGATCTCGTGCCAGGAGGACTTCTCGGGATGCCCATGGCCAGCGTGCGCGCCTACACGCCGTACACGACGGTGGCGGAAAAACTGGAGGCCATGGTCGTGCTGGGGGAGGCCAACAGCCGCACCAAGGACTACTGGGATCTCGTTGCGTTGCCCCGGGCGCTGGCCTTCGACGGGCCAACGCTGGTCGAATCGATCCACCGCACCTTCGCACGCCGGGCTACGCGCATTCCCGCCGAGCCTTTGGAGGGCCTGGCCGACGCGTTCGCGAGCCAACCGCTACACGCGAATCGTTGGCGAGGATTCCTGGACAAGAACCGGCTGACAGTGGCCGAGGACGATCTGCTGGGCGTGGTCGCGACGATCCGGCGTTTCGCGCAACCGGTCCTGGATGCCGCTCGCGACGATCTGCCTTTCAAGCGACAATGGCCGATAGGAGGACCGTGGCGATGAGCGTGAATCCAGCCGAAAAGAACCCGCGACCGCGCTTCAAGCCATTCGGGCTACCCAAACCCGCCTGCCGCCCCGATGAGACCTCAGTCCGGAAACGAAGAGGATCACGGAAGGCCGCAAACAAGCTGGGTACACTCCCAGCGTTCGTCCTGCAGGTTGTAAGCGCAGGGGGTGTAGGCTAGGGGGAACGTGGTGTCTGTCCCCGCGTCGAGCGAAGCGCAGTCCGAATCGTTGATGCAGAGGTCCGATGCCGTATGGCAATAGTAGGGGTTCGGACCGCCATAGTTCCTGCCCTCGACCACGGCTTCGGGATTTGAGGAGTAGCAGGTCTCCATCGAGGGAGAGCAATATCCGCCTGGACCGCAATCCGAGTCCACCGCGCAATTGCCTCCAACGTCACACTCATTCGCGCTGTTGTCCGTGGACGAGCCACGGCAAAGGCAGGGCGTCCTCGCTCCGCAATCCGAGTCGGTGAAGCACTCGTCGTACGAACATCCGCCGTATGAGACCAGGCCTGCCCAGGGGAAACACCGGCCGTTTTTTCCGCCTGTGCACTGGGAGTCGGAGGAACAACTGGAACACGTTGTGCCGGCGCAGGACGGTCCAGGAGCGCGTTGCGCGGGGCAGGACGCAGGCGTGCTCCGATGTTGGAGCGGAACCTTCGCGTCGCCCGCCGCGCTTGGTCCGTCGGAAATGGCATCTGGGCCAGGCGCCGCATCCGGAGATTCGGGTGGTGGCACACAGGTCCAGCAGCCGCACGGGCAGCCACACGGCCCGCTGCAGTCGCAGTCGTTGGCGGGCGCGACGACCAAGTCGTCGAGGCAGGTCGGCGGAGGAACACAAGGCGGTATGATGCAAGTCACGCTGCTTCCTCCGGAGCCAGGTGCACCACCGACGCCGCCTCTCCCGGATGAACCGGAGACGCCGCCCGCCCCACTGTCTCCGTTCGAGCCACCTCTCGCGCCTACAACGGAGGCTCCTCCTGTGCCAACCTGGCCGCCGGAACCAGGTGCCCCTCCACTGCCCGTAGCGCCTCCAGTACCGCGCAGCCCACCGCGAAGAGGGTCAGAGCAGCTCACAACGGACAGCAGCCCCAACAACGCAGAGGCCTTGCCAATCAGCAACCAGCCCTCATTCCTGCCCGTGCGGTTTACCCGGTCCAAGACATTCCTTCCTCGCCCTGCGAGTGTACCCCGAACGCGATGAGGCCTCCATGGACGGCCGTGCTCGCCGTCACGCGGGCGGCCTGCTTTCGCGCTCGAGGCGCTGGCTGCGGTAGTGCGGCAGCCCGGGCGAGAGCGGCGCCTGCCACGACGGCAAGAAGGCCTTCGCCGTCGACGAGTGCGCGAGCTGCCACCAGTAGGAAGGCGGTCGGCCCCTACGACAGCAGGCTCATGCCCGATTTCACGGCGTTCTTGTCGAAAGTGACCGTTCGATCGCAACCAGCAGCAGCGGCGCTACGCTCGATGAGGCAGTCGGCGAAGTCGGCTTTTCCCTGCTCGAACAGGCGCAGCGCCTGCCACACGGTTTCTGCATTCGCGATCACAAGCTGGCGACTTCCTAGAATTCGACGAACGATTTGGGTCACGTCTTCCCGCGAGGCCGCGTAGCAGCTTTCAGCTACCCACACCAACTCGACCAGGGCGACCAGTCCAACGAATCCGGGGGAGGTTTCGCTGCACTCGCGCTCGATGAGGGTCGTGGCTCTTTTCGACTGTGCGGCATCGTCCTGCGCGATGTACCGAACCAGAATATTCGTGTCGATACCCGTCACCGGCCCGCTCCGCGTGCGCGGATGGCGGCATTCATGTCCTCGACCGATACGGGCCGCGCGGGCTTGTGCAGAAGACCCTTGAGCGACCGCACGTCGTGCACCGCGGGACAAAGCGCAAACTCACCGCTGGGCAATTCGACGAATTCCACCCGGTCGCCAGTGCCGAGGTTGAGCCGCCGCCGCACGTCCTGCGGGATGGTGATTTGTCCCTTGCTGGTGAGGGTCGCGGTGGCCATGTCAATACCTCCAGTATCCTTACTATGAGGTAAGGAATAACCGTCGGCAACCGAAATGCAAAGGCCCGACCTTGCTGCCCAGGCCGTCGAGGAAGCAACACTCGGCCCGCGAGAGCCTCCGCTTGACGCGGCGACGCCAGGGGATAGAGTGCTGGGGTCGCACTCGCCTTACGCTGGACGCCGTCATGGAGCTCGACCATCCAGCCGCCGCACGGGCAGCCACACGGCCCGCTGCAGTCGCAGTCATTGGCGGGCGCGACGACCAAGTCGTCGAGGCATGTTGGCGTGGTAACACAAGGCGGCATGATGCAAGTCACGCTGCTTCCTCCGGAGCCAGATGCACCACCGACGCCGCCCCTCCCGGCAGGTGGGGGACGTGGGCAAGAGCGGTCGATTCAAACGTGGATCGGGGGCACTGAGCGAGCAGGAATGGTTGATCCCAGTCTAGTGCGACATCTCCGAGTCAGTCGGAAATGGTCGATCCAAGCGTGAAGTTACTCCTTGCGAGCCGCCAAGATAGCGGAATTGCGTGATCCTACAACGCCGTACGCCAGCCACCGGGTCGGCCTGTCGGAATGCCCCATCCACACGAGCCCTAGGTGGCCTCGCTCGTGGCACTCGATTCAGCGTGCCCGCCAGGCGGCTTTGGGGGCAAGTAGCGTCGGAAGGGGATCCGGCCGGAGCGCCGCCGGGCTGCTTGGAGCCAAGTACCATCGGAAGGTGATCAGGATCAGCAGGGGATCACGACTACTCCTCGATCGTAAAGGGCGCGGGATCGAGGGGCAAGTTGGCCGCATCGCGGGTAACTTCCGCCATCGGCGCCATCGAATCGGCATATGCCTCCAAAAGCTTGCCCAAGTCGAACCAAACACCGATCGGTAGTTTGGGGTGGGTACCGATTTTCATCGTGAAGGGAGGATTCACGGTCTGCATGTTATGCGTGACCCTGTGCACGGCGTGGCAGGTTCCAACGTCGCCCTTTCCATCAGACTGCCCTCCGTCGACGCTATAGATTGTGAACAGCGTGAGTGGCTGGTCTTTGGCCGGCATGCCCATGGTAGCCACAATTGGGAACATATGCTGATTGTTGTCGTTATCGTACAGATACAGCACGTCGCCAGGAAGCGGTCGGAAAGCTCTGGCCGTGAGCAGCCCAGCCGCAGGCTTTCCGTATGCGGGAGCCAGCCTCTTCTTCTTGTCAGCATCTCGTGAGATGTCGTACAGCTCGGAAAGAAGGGTCTTGGAATTCCACGGCTTTTCCATCGCGCCGCCCCGGAAGCCCAACAGCCACCAGAACATACGCACGAACATCATGCACGATGACGACCCTCCGCTCATTTTCTGCATGTTATCTCTGCCATTGTCGTCCCAGCTCACGATGTCGAGATACGCGTCTCGTCGGCCGGCCGGCTCATTGTTGACTAGGCCCACATTGCTGAGACTTAGCAGCATCTGGGCGGCCTTGTAGCGGAAGGTCAAGACATCCTGGGGTGAGCCCTTGTATTTGCTCACTGCGAATTTCAGCAGAGTGGGCGCGTGGCCTTCATACACAGGAATTGGGTTCTTGGGATCCTTTGCTGCGC
This sequence comes from uncultured delta proteobacterium, assembly GCA_963824555.1. Taxonomy (GTDB): domain Bacteria; phylum Myxococcota_A; class Polyangia; order Fen-1088; family Fen-1088; genus Fen-1118. The sequence goes on from CAWGPW010000043.1 coordinate 16,377, forward strand.
TCTGATCCCTTTCGACTGTCCCACCACCGGCGCCTGCGACCATCTCGCCGAGCTCCTGCGCCCTCGCGCTCTCGACCAATTGGTCGAGGCTCGGCTTTCGGACGACATCGATCGTGTCCTCACCAAGCAAGAGCCCAGTCGCCTCTTCGGGTGGCGGATAGGTCACGATGTCGACTCGGCGATATTGCCGTCGCGTGCATGCGGCGTTGGACGCCGTTAGCGACAGCAACACGGTCGAACTTGCGGACAGGCCGGCCTGTCCAACTTGCAGCTTGCCGTCGTTCACTTGCGCGCCGCCGTTGGGCAGGGGGACCTCCGTCGCGGAGCCGTCGAGGGTGAAGCCAGTGATGGCGACGCTGTCCGCTCGCCGCGTCTCCCAGTGCAGGGTGACGTCCGTTCCCTCCGGTACAAGGATGCGATGGGCTTCGACCGCAACGTCGTCATGGACCGCAGGCCGGCCGAAGAACTTGATGATGTTCGGCCGCACCACGCTCTCGCACTTCAATCTCCTCGCGATCCGGTCGTAGAACCGGCACGCCATCGTGTCGTGCGCATTCTTGTACTCGCGCAACTCGTCCCCGCTCGTCCTTCGCGCATCGCCATCCGGCCAAAACGCCTTTTTGCACGCGGCCAGAGGCTCTTTCACCTTCGGGCACGGCCAGGCGGCGGGGTCTACCGTGGTGCCCTTCTTGAAGAAGTACATGATCACCCGCCGATTGGGGGCGTCGTCCGCGTTGCGCTGGGTGGTGTTGCCGCTGGCCTTCATTTCGGAGGCCGGAAGGAGAACGATTGGATTGAACTCGCTACACCCCTGGAGCGACATCTTGGGAAGATCGGCTCTCCTGACATCTTCATGGAAGCGCGGGCATCTTGAAGACGGGATGAAGGACAACGCCTGAGCAGCAGAGGAAGATGAAGCCAATGAGGGCTTGAGCGTTGTGGAAGCCATAGGCCCTGCGGGTGATGACCTGATCTTGCCATTAAGGCCTCGGTTCTTCCGTTATTGAGCCTGTGGCGACAATGGCCACGATGCCGTCAGGTATTTCTTGATGGTCGCGGCGACCTTCTTGAAGGAAGGTAGTCTGGATCGCCTGGCCCAACTGATCCATTCTTCGAGCTTCTGTTTGACGACGTTGACCTGGCGACGACCGAGGATGTCGCAGATGGCGATCTTGAGCAGGTAGCCGCGATAGAGTCGGGCATTGGTCTTCGGGAGGGTCGACAGCCTCTCAGACTCGGCCTGGATAGGTTCCACGGATTCTTGAGCAGAAGGTACTTGGTCTTCTTCAGTTGCCCGCGTTCGTCGGTGTCTCCAGGAGTCGGACCTCCGCACGCCGAGCCGTCGAGTGCTTCCTGCACGAGTCTCTGAACGTGGAAGCGGTCGAAGACAATCTGCGCTTGTGGCGCTCGCGAGGTGACCGCGTCGATGTAGGCCGCGGACATGTCGATGGTGACGGTCTTGAGCTTGCTGGTTCGTTCCGGGCCGAGAGCGTCGAAGAAGCAGCCGAGCGTCGCAGCGTTCTTGCCCTCGTGTGCCAGACGACCCGCTGCGAGACGTGGTCGACAACGACGGTGACGTACTCATGGTGCCGCCGGTACGACAACTCGTCGACGCCGATGTGTTCGAGGTCCTCGAGGAGAAGGCTAGGATCTCGGTGCCGCGGCACCACCCGCTGGATGATGGCGCCGACGGTGCGCCACGCGATGCGCATGGTTTCGGCCACCATCGTCTGGCTTGCTTGTTGGGCCAGATAGGCCACATGGTCCTCGAAGTCACGCGTGAAGCCGACCTTCGGCTCGGCCCAAGGGACCATCTCGATGACCACGCCGCACCGAGGACAGTCAACCCTGCGCAGGGTGTAGCGCAGAAGAACCTCCATCCCGCACGCGTCCAGATGCCGCCAGTTCCGAGCCCGAGCATCGAACACGTCATGGACCCGACATCCGCAGCCTGAGCAGTAGGGAACGGTCGTCGTTGGCGCCACGTGCACCAATATGCCAAGCAGATCGAATCGACCGCCAGGACACGGGTATGTGGAAATTGGAGTAGGTTTCGGAATAGGGTGGTTGCGCGCATGGGCTCCTGGGCTTGTGGGTTTAGACAAGCCACACGATACCCCAGGTGCCCGTGCGCACTTCGTCTCCACCTCACCCGAACTCATGCCGCCCACATCTCCGTCGGCGACGTGCGTCGCACCTACGAGATTCCCACGAAGATGTCAGGAGAGCCGAAGATCCCCATCCTCGGCTCCTGCGCCGCCGAGGAAGTCAGTGGGGGCCATCTTGAGCGTGGTGGTTGAGGCTGGCGGGGTCGATGTGGGGCTATCCCCTGGCGGGGATTGGGGCGTGCACAGCCAGTTCATGTACGCGGTGAAGATGGCCGTGCGAGTATCAGCGTCGGCCTTCCCGGTCTCTGGGATCTTCTGGTCGTGCTGGAAGTTCCTGACCGCTGCGGTGGTGCCGCTGCCGTACTTTCCGTCATCTTCCCCCTCGTAGTAATGGCGGGGCTGGTCGTCACTGCTGGGCTGGTCGTCGTCGCTGGGTTGGGGGGGCACGAGGTTGCTCAACATGGACTGAATTGCCTTGGTTCCCCACGTGTCGCCCACTGCGGGGTTGTCGTAGATGTACGCCCACAGGGCGGGCTGGCGCGTGAGGAGGGCGTAGATGGCGATGACTCGCCGGTCGCCGAGGGTTTTGTTCAGCTCATCGCTGCCGGCCGGATCGCAGTGGCCGAAGAGAGCAGCCGGGCAGCCCGGATTGCGCGCGACGATCTTGCTCAGATCCGCTACTTCTGTCTTGAACTTTGGAGCGACGACCGAGGAATCAAAGGCGAACCCTGGCGCGTCCAGGGGCCAGCAATCCACTGGGCGGAGCGGGATGCGGATGGTATTGAACTTGCCGCCGTCCTCGGTGGAGGCGAGGCTGAGCGCCGTGCCGTCGGGCACCGCCGGTTGCTGCGCCGCCGCGCTCGTGTCGTTGTTGGAGTCGTCACTCATTTCAGCACCCGTACACTTCCACGATTTTTGCCTTGGTTGCGTCGTCGGGCCGACCGCTCACCGGAATCTCGTACTGCGCCTGGAAATCCTCGAGCGCGACGATCATCTCGTCGTCGCTGTCGTCGACACTTGGATCCCAGAGGAAGCCCATATTGAACAGGCGCGTTTTCCAGCTGGTATCGGCCGTCGGATCCAGGCTACCGGCGCTCAGCCCGATATCACCGCTCGGCAAGGTCGCGGTTATGTTGCTCGCGCCCGCCGCGATATCGGTCTCGACCATGCCCTCGTCGTCCGTCGTCATCACGCTCCCGGCCACCGTGACCTCTGCGCCGGAAATCGGCTTGCCAACCAGGTCCAGCAGCTTGAAGCGCAACTTGATTGGGACAACCTCGGTCGCCGGCTTCTCCTCGAGCTTCTCCTTCGTCCATCGGCTCGGCGCTATCCAGCGGCAACGCATTCTCGGTACTAACAGGCACTTCCGGAGCCACCTCTTGCGCGACCGCAGGCGCCAGCTTCACCTCCCCGAGAGTCAGCTTGTACGTGCCCGACTCGATCTCGTACAGGCCCACGAACCCGTCCTCATCGAGCTCCCCTTCGCGCCCACTTTCATCTGCCAGCCCAAGCCGGTAGTGGGTGGAATACGGTTCGCCGTCTTGGTCGACCACCTCGATCTCGATCCAGTCCTTGCTGGCCAGCTTCTTCATCTGCGATGGGGTCAGCGCCGGTCCCGCCTCGCTGCTGTGCACGCGGGCGATGGAGCTCCGGCGCAGCAAGATCAAGCCGTCGGGTGAGAGCGGTGGCCGCCAGTCGGCCGTGAGCTTGTCGCGCGCCTTGCCGAGGAGCGTCGCCACGGCGGCGGCAACGCCGGGCTCTTTGGCCAGGCGATCGAGGGTTCGTCTGGCGTCGTCACGCGGAACGACTTCGTAGCTGTTCCGATCGGGCATGCCATTCAGATCGTCACCGGCGATCAGCTTGTACTGACGACCGCCTTGAGAGAGCCGTCCTCGCGTCTTGGCTTCAATCTCAGCCACCAGACGGCGCTGCGTGACCGTCGGTTTGCTCGCGCTGGCCCCTCTCACCTGGCGCAAGCCAACCAAGTCGCCGCGTTTGATCCCGTCCCCGACCAGCTCGGCCAGGTCACCGCCGTCACAACCGCCCCAGAATGGGCTGGCCAAGCCAACGCGGACAGCAAAGTCCAGTAGCACCAGACCAAGGCGCTGGCTCTCGCGCTCGAAATCCCAGAGGGCGTCCGAAGAGCTCACTGTCTCGAAGTCGCCCTCGCCGCACAGGCGAAGCGCATCGAGCGAATCGACCAGGTCGAGGCGCCTTTCATCATCCTTTCCGGCCCAATACCGTGCGAGGGAAAGATGAGGGCAATCGAGTTCCATGGCGGTGCCAAGGCTGACGGGAAAGTTACCCGAGCACTCTAGCCTGTGGGACCTCCGCGTCAAGGGGTTCAGATGGACTGCATCGCCCTTGACGCGGCCAGGTCAAAGACTAGAGTACCCGCATAGCCATGGCACTGCTAGGACGCGACACCTCGGTGACGGGGCCCTTTCCGGAGGGCGTCTTGCTTCTCGAGACGCTCAGAGGCCAGGAGGCGTTGGGGCGACCGTACAGATTCGAGCTCAGCTTGCTCTCGAAAGATCCCAACCTCGATCCCGACGACGTGCTGGGCAACCCGCTCGGGGTGTGTATCAAATTGAGCACAGGCGAGGATCGCTTCTTCCACGGCATCGTCACCAGCTTCCGCAAGGGCGGGGCCACGCAGCTCCACACCCGCTACGCTGCCACGCTCAAGCCGCAACTCAGCCTGTTCGAGGACACCTTCGACTGCCGCGTGTTCAACGATGACTCGCAGGACGCGGTCAGCATCGTGACCGACGTGTTGGCGAAACGCGGGCTGACCGATGTGGAATCCGGTTCGATTACGGATCATGTCTTCCGTGCGCGTGAATACTGCGTGCAGTTCCGCGAGAGCGACCTGAATTTCGTGCAGCGGTTGCTCGAGGAAGAGGGCATCTACTATTTCTTCGAGCACGAGGAAGCCAAGCACACGCTGGTGCTGGCGGATTCCATCACCGGGCACGAAACGGTGGATGGCTACGAAGCGGTTCTCTATGCCCAGAAAGAGCGAAAGGTCGCGGGCTCCGAGGAGCATTTCTGGGGCATGAAGGTGGGCAGGGGGCTTTATCCCGGGCGCCATACGATTTTGAGCGGATACGACCCCACGCAGCTTCGGCCGAAACAGCCGCAGTTCGGTCACGGGACGTCGGAGGATCTCGTGACGACGTACCCGTACGAGCACTACGACTATCCCGGCGGGCTCTTCGATCCCGAGGAGGCGCAGAGCGAGGCAGACGTTCGCACCCAGGTCGGTGGCGTGGAGCACACCCTCATCGAGGTGGAAGGCAACACCGTGGGGCTTGGGGTGGGCAATTTGGTTTCGCTGCGCAAGAGCCTGGAAGACTTCGACGAGATCCTTCCGTTCTGGAGCGAAGAGGATTTCCTTTCGCAGTATCTGATTGTCGGCGCGACCTATACCATCAGCATCAACCAAGCCGAGACCGGCGAGGTGGCCGGCGGCGACGAACCCTTCAAGGCGAGATACTGGCTGCTCGACAGCCAGACGCAGTTTCGTCCTTCGCGCACGACGCGCAAACCGGTCATGTCCGGCGCGCAGACCGCGCTGGTGGTCGGCCCCGCGGGCGAGGAGATTTGGACGGACGAGCTCGGCCGCGTGCGGGTGCAGTTCGATTGGGATCGCCTGGGCGAGCGCAACGAGAAGTCGTCGTGTTGGGTGCGCGTGTCGCAGATGTGGGCGGGGGCGAAGTGGGGGGCGATCCACATTCCGCGCATCGGGCAGGAGGTGATCGTGGATTTCCTCGACGGCGATCCCGACCGGCCCATCATCACGGGACGGGTGTACGACGCCGACAACATGCCGCCCTACGATCTGCCCGCCAACCAGACCCAAAGCGGGATCAAGAGCCGCAGCAGCAAGGGCGGCACCGCCAGCAACTTCAACGAGATTCGCTTCGAGGACAAGAAGGGCCAGGAGGAGCTGTACCTGCAGGCCGAGAAGGACATGTCCACCCTAGTCAAGCACAACCAGACCCTGAACGTGGGCGTGGATCGCGGCATCGTGGTGGGCAACGACGAGGACACGCACATCAAGCACAACCGCCAGACCACGGTGGACGTCAACGACGACGTCGTCATCGGCGGCTCGCACGACAAGACGGTGACCGGCGCGGTCATGCAGATCTATGGCGACGACCACGCGCGCAAGGTGGACGGCGATCAATTGCTGGTGGCGGAGAAGAACAAGACCGAGCACGTCAAGCTGGCCTACACCCTGACCACGGACGAGATGTTCCAGCTCAACCAGGACGCCACCAGCATGACCTTCGAGGGCACCAACGTGACCCTCGATTCGGCGGGCATGATCACCATGAAAGCGGGCGGCGCGACGGTGATGGTCGATCAGGTGGGCATGATCACGGTAATGTCGCCCACGGGCATCAACCTTCTGTGTGGCGGTAGCGGCCTATCCATCTTGCCTGGCGGCATCGCCATCGCCGCCGCCGCGGTCACCGCCGCGGCCGGGGGCGCCAGCAAGATGGAGATGGGCGAAAAGAACGTGATCATGAAGAGCAAGACCGTCACCATCGAGGCGGAGACCACCTGCAGCATCAAGGGCAAGAGCGTGCTCAAGCTGAACACGACGTAGGCACGTCAAACTCCTGACGGAAACGGGCGTCCGGGCCCACTCAAGCGCTACAGCCTACCTGCCGTTGATCGTGCGAACGTCTCCAGCCTCGGCCAGGGATGTTGTGGTCGCGACGGAATGAATGAATGACAGGGAGCAAAATTCCGGGAGACCGGGAGCGCAGGGGAAACCCGTGAGCGAACAGGCCGAGCTCCGGCGCGACGTCCTCGACCGGATCGGCGCCGGGGTTGCCATCGTGGATCCTCGCACCCGTGTCATCGAGTGGGTCAATCCCACGGCCGCCGACCTCTTGGGCACATCGGCAGAGCTGATTGTCGGCCGGCATTGCCGCTGCTTCTTTTGTTCGACCGAAGAGGGCAACTGTCCCATCTTGGACCAGGGCAAGGAGGTCGACAACGCGGAACACGTTCTGCTTCGCCCCGACGGACGCGAGCTGCCCGTCATGAAGTCGGCGAAGCGAATCCTGATCGACGGGAAGGAGAAGCTGGTCGAAACCTTCGTCGACCTCAGTGAACGCAAACAGGTTGAAGTGGCCCGACGGGAGAGCGAGGATAGGTACCGCGTTCTCTTCGAGAATTCCCGGGACGCGATGATGGTGCTCGCGCCGCCCACGTGGAACTTCGTCGCGGCCAACGCCGCGACGTTGGAGCTGTTCGGGGCCGAAAACGAGGCGACCTTCACGGCGCTCACGCCCTGGGCTCTCTCTCCCGCTACGCAACTCGATGGACGGCTCTCGGCGGACAAGGCGCGCGAAATGATCCGGCTCGCCGTGCGCGAGGGATCCCACTGCTTCGAGTGGCGGCACCGTAGTCTCGATGGGCGTGAGATCCCCGCCTCGGTTCAGCTCACCCGACTGGAGTTCGCGGGCCAAAGCCTGGTCCAGGCGACGGTGCGGGATCTGAGCCCAACCGAACGCGCCCTGTCCGCGCTGCGCGACAGCGAGGAGCGGCTGCGGGCCAGTGAAGAGCTGCACCGGACCATCCTTCACACGGCCATGGATGGGTTCGCTCTGATGGATCCGGACGGTCGCATCATCGAGGTCAACGAAGCCTACTGTAGGATGCTCGGCTACGACGAGCATGAGCTGCTCGGCTTGCACATTTCGGCTCTCGAAGCGGGCGAATCACTCGATGAGGTCGCGGTCCACGTACACAACGCCATGACGAAAGGCGAGGATCGTTTCGAGTCACGGCATCGGCGCAAGGACGGAACGGTCCTCGACGTGGAGGTTTGCGTCCAGTATCGCCCGGTGCAGGGGGGGCGTCTGGTCGCGTTTCTGCGCGATATTTCACAGCGCAAGCGCGCCGACCAGGAAATCGCGCTGCTGAAACATTCCATCGACGTCCATTTCGATGCCGCCTACTGGACGGACAACGAGGGCAAGATCATCTACGTCAATGAGGCTGGCTACAAAGCGCTGGGCTTCGAGCCCGACGAGTTGCTCGGAAAGACTCTGGTCGCCGTCAATCCCAAGGCCACCACCGAGGCCATGACAAGGGTTTGGGACAAGCTTCGAGCAGAGGGATTCTACTCGGGTGAAGCCGTTCACCGTCGCAAGGACGGCAGTGAATTCCCCGCCGAGATCCATACCTCGTACGTTCGTTTTGGTGGGAAAGAGTACACCTGCGGCTTCGCCCGCGACATCAGCGAGCGCAAGCGGGCTGAGGCAGCGCTACGCGAGAGCGAGGAAAGATTCCGGGCCTCCTTCATGACCGGGCTGGATGCCGTCTTCTGGGCCACCTTGCAAGATGGGCGGATTTTGGAGGTCAACCGGGTCTTTGAGAGTCTTTATGGTTACTCACGCGACGAGGCCCTGGGCCAGACCGCGACAGAGCTTGGACTCTATAGTGACCCCGACGATCGTTCGAGGATGCTTCCCGAGCTCAGAGAGAAGGGGTTTGTCAGAGACCTGGAATTGAAGGCGAGACGAAAGGACGGGCAGCTCATCACCGTGTCCTTTTCCGCCACCCTGGTGCTGAATTCCACGCAGCAGTTCTTTTTGGGGATAGTCCGGGACATCACCGAGCACAAGCGTGCCGAGGAGGAGACGGCCAAGCTCACCATCCAATTGCAGCAGGCGCAGAAGATGGAATCCGTCGGCCGCTTGGCCGGCGGCGTGGCCCACGACTTCAACAACATGCTGGGAGTCATCCTGGGACACTCGGAATTGGCACTGGAGAAGGTGGACGCGTCCGACTCGCTTCACAACGATCTCGTGAACATCCGGGCGGCCGCGCAGCGATCCGCCGACCTGACTCGCCAGCTGCTCGCCTTTGCACGCAAGCAGACGGTCGCGCCCAGACTGTTGAACTTGAACGACACGGTCGCCGGCATGCTGAAGATGGTGAAGCGTCTCATTGGCGAGGATGTCAAGCTGCAATGGCGGCCAGGGGAGGATCTGTGGCCGGTCAAAATCGACCCGACCCAAATCGATCAGATTTTGGCCAACTTGTGCGTCAATGCCCGCGACGCCATCGCCAATGTCGGCACGATCACCATCGAGACCGGCCGCAAAATCATCGCGGCCCACCCCGCCACTACCTCGAACGGCACCTTGCCGGGAGACTACGTTTGGTTTGCCGTCAGCGACGACGGCTGCGGCATGGGCCAGGCCACGCAGTCACACGTCTTCGAGCCCTTCTTCACCACCAAGGACATCGGCAAGGGGACTGGCCTGGGGTTGGCCACGGTGTACGGCATCGTCAAGCAGAATGGCGGCTTCATCGATCTGCGCAGCGAGCTCGGGCAGGGCACTGCTTTCACAATCTATTTGCCGAGGCATGTGGGGAAGGATCCGCACGAGCAGACGGACGCGACGGCGGGGGCGGTACAGCCCGGCCAGGAGATCATCCTGCTGGTGGAAGATGAAGCGCCCCTTCTGGAAATCACTCAGAAGATGTTGGAGCAGCGCGGTTACATGGTTTTGGCGGCCGTCACGCCAGGGCAGGCCATCCAGATCGCGCGAGAGCACGGGGGAAATATCGACCTGCTCATCACCGACGTGGTCATGCCCGAGATGAACGGCCGCGACTTGGCGAAGAGCTTCTTGTCGCTTTATCCCCGGGCGAAGCGCCTGTTCATGTCGGGCTACACGGCCGACGTCATTGCCCACCAGGGCGTCCTGGAGGAGGGCGTCTTCTTCATTCAGAAGCCCTTTTCGGCCCAGGACCTTGCGGCCATGGTCCGTCGCGTACTGGAGGCTGGACGCGCGAGCGCTGACTGAGCCGAAGCAATCAATTCTGACCGGATTTAGTTGCCAGCCACCACCGGACCGCAGGTGGGGCAGCCGCAGGGCAAGGCGCTCGGCAGGACTCCGCCTGCCGGGCAGGCAATGGCCGGGCACACGATGTCCAGACAGATGATGGGAGCGTCCGTGACGCCAGCATCGGTGGGCGCGCACGTGGGGCAACCACACGGGGTGGGGCTCGCTTGGTAACCGTTCAGGCACGCAATCATCGGGCACGCGACGGGCGGACAGATCACCGGACCGTCGGCGCCACCGTCGCCCACTGAACCGGCGTCGATGGGCGCGCAGATGGGGCAACCGCAAGGCGGCTGGCCTTTCACGGTGCCGCTCGGGCAGTCGGGTTGCACGCAGGCGGCGCTGCAAACCACCGGGCCGTCGGAGGGGCGAGCATCCTTCACGGTCGCGTCGGAAGTACTGCCGGCGTCGCCACCGTCGGGCGGAGGGGCGCAGGTGGGGCATCCGCACGGGGACGGTCCCGGCACGATTCCGTACGGGCAATCGGGCAAAAGGCACGCGATGGCAGGACAAATCGTCGTTCCGCCGGTGCCACCAGCCGCGCCGCCGGTGCCGCCGACTTTTCCGCCCGCGCCAGCCGCGCCGCCGGTGCCGCCGATTTTTCCACCCGCGCCAGCTGCGCCGCCGGTGCCGCCGACTTTTCCGCCCGCGCCGCCGGCCATTCCACCGTCACCCATCATGCCCCCCGTGCCGATGGTGGCACCGCCGCTGCCGTTCTTGTTTCCACCGGCACCGGTGCCGCCGCCGCCCTCTCCACCCAGTCCGCCGAGCCCGAGGCCCGAGTTGTCCGTACAGGCAACCATGAAGAGGCAGCCCGACAGGAGGCTGATCAGAACCGTCGACGTGTTACGCATTGATTCCTCCGTCCTATTTCGATGCTCGTGGTTACGCAAGCTCCGTGCCGTTTTTCGTGATGGGCGAGCGGTGCGAAAACCCGGCGTTGTCCGTCCTTGCGCCGCGCCGTAGCCTCAGAATCCTGAGATTGGCGCCTAGTACCCGAGCTGGCGCTGGCGTGGCTTGCCGTACTTGTCCGGGACGAGATTGTCGGGTTTGACGTCGCCCGCGACGCGTACGACCAGATCGCTTGCGCCGCCTTCGCCGACCACGATATCGCTGGTGGCGATGCTGGACGATGCCTCGTGCCAGGCGAACATCCGGTACTTGCCCGGCGGTACTTCGCGGATACGGAACCGACCATCACGGCCGGCCTGTGCGTACCACGGCGTGTCGACAACCACGATGTACCCGAGCATCGAGGCGTGGATGTTGCACAGAATCTGCGCAGCGCCGGGGGCGTGAAAGACCTTTTCATAGGAATTCCCGCCGGAGAACAACCCGCTGTCGAAGTCGTTGGGTTTGCTGAGCGAAAACACATCGTGAAAGATCGGATCCTTGTTGTTGAACGTGACGGTCGAGCCTGTGGTGACGGTCAGAATCCGCGGCACGAAGGCCTTGTCGGCCTGGTTCATGTGTGCGTGCTTGAGCGGGCGCGGTTTGGGCGTGGCTCCGTCGGCGCGCTTGAGCCACACCACCGCGCCCCCGGGTCCGCGACTGCCCCCGCCCACGACGTTGCCCGAGACCGCGACTCCGCGATTCGGTTTTTCCGTTGGCGCAGGTTGGACTGTGCTTTCTTCCACTGCGGCGACGGGCGTCGCCTCGGGCGCGGCGGTGGGTACTGTCGGCACGGCGGCCTCCCCGGCGCGCGTGCGCGCTTCGTTGAGAAGAGGGACGATCAGCTTGCCGAGCTCGGGATCGAGCTTCGGTAGGCGCAGGAGCGTATTCCATCGCTCCACGGCCTCCGCGAAGTGCCCCTGGTCATACGCCCATTTGCCCCCGGCAAGTAGATTGAAGATAAGGTACTGCCGCTCCGCCGCCGCCTTGAAATCCAGATCGCGAGGCGTGCGCACCGAGAGAGGCAAAGGCATTTCCTCGGCCAACCAGCGCGGCCTGTCGGGTGTAGCGGCGAAGGCGCCCGACGGATTGAACCCGCAAATCGCCAGCACCAACAAAAGCCGGCTCACGGGGGTGGATGCTTGATTCCATCTCGTGCGCGATTGCGTCATGCTTCTCCTTACCAACTGAAAACCGCAGACACGGTCTTGACATCGTTTGCCACCGGCAAGGCGCCCGCGGCTTCACGATTGAAAAGCCATTCGCCTTTGAGGGCGACGCTGCTGCCTAAATCGAGGTGTAGTCCGGGGGTCAGGCGGCGCGACTCGATCAGAGGGGATCCGTCGAACCGCGCTCGCCGCCGCTCGGCCCGGACGTAAAGCGTGACGCCCGTGAGGGTCGCGAAGGAGATGGGCAAGCGGTAGGCCGCCTGGACGTAGAAGCCGTGAACCTGGAAGCCGGAGACGAAGTCTTGCTCGCCGGTACCGGTGAGCTTCGCGCCCGTGCCCGGCTCTTCCTCGAAGTAGATCCATTCGCCCGAAAGCGAAAGGCCGGCGACATAGATGCGCGCGTCCAAGCCCCAATTGGTTTGATGGACCTGACCATCGCGCTGATCGTTGCGCGGGCCGTGCAGAGCGCTGGCGCCCAGCTTGATCTGCAGGTGCGCAAGGCCAAGCTCGTAACCAAGCCGCCCGGCGACCACGGGGCGCCCGGTCAGCGAGATGTCCTGCGGTTGCAAGGGCTCGACCAGGGTGCCGCCATTGCTTGCGGACACATTGAGCGAGATGGACGAGGCCAGTGATGGGATGTGAAAGCGGTAGAACAGCTTGGCGCCCACGCATTGGCCGGTGGTGTAGCGCGCGATCAGCGAAGGTGTCACGCCCACGCGCACCGTCGAGGGATTGTCGAGATACTCGATGCCGAAGACGGAATCGAACTTGCCTACCGTCAGCGCCATCTCCAGGGCAGCGAAGGGCACGATGCGCGCGAAGGCCTGCTCCACCCACAGTTGCGTCTCGTTGCCGGAATCGGTGTAGCGAGGCAAGAGCTGGGCGCGTGCGAAGATCATCAGGCGTTCGTCGGCGCTGCTGTAGCGCAGGTCTTGGTCGACGTTGTTGATGAGAAACGAAGGCCGTCCGCCGATACCCATCTGACGCGGCATGAAGCCGTTGGTGTAGCGGCTGGTTTGGGTCGAGGCCACATCACCGCGGCTGTTGACTGCGGTGGCGAAGGTGTCGGCGACGTAGTCGGCTGGCACGCGGGTGTCGCCTGGGGCGAAGCTGGTTCCGTCGCCCTGGGCGTCGGCGAACCCGATATCGAGGTAACCGTCGAGCGCCAGATCCCAGTGGCGTGTCGTTTCGGAGGAAGCGGCTTCCTCGGAGGCCGACTCGTCTTCGGCATCACGGTCACCGGCAAAGTCGCCTTGTGCGTGGGCCAGGCCAGGGGCAAGCAGGCAGGTCGCTGCGGTCGCCAGCAGGTCGCGCGGCCGCATCAGGGTACGGCCTTTCCCCGATAGGTCACGAGCGGTCCGGCGAGGAACGTGTCTGTCTCGTGGGTCCACGTCGACAAGTAGGTTTCCACGGCGGCTTGACTGTCGATCCACTGGCAAGCCGACGATGTGGGACTGGTTGCAGCGAAGCATGCGGAGGCGTTCAGCACCGGGCGTTCGACGTAATCGACGGCGTTAGCGAGCCCGTTCCATGCCTCGGGAATCTCGGTCTGCGCGACGAGCCCGAGGGCGGTCAGTCGCGCCTGCAGATAGGCCGCGCCGGGCGCGGAGTCCGGAACGATGGCACCCGCGCCCGCAGGCAACTGGACATCGACCAGCTGCCACAAACTGCCGAAGGCGGGCCGGCCGTCGCTTTCGCGCGCCGGCGCATGCGAGCCCAGCGGTCCCGTGCCACCGACGGGCGGCAAGCCGAGGGCCACGCCGAGGCCGGAGGAGTCGCGCGCGCCGAACAAGAACATGGCCGCTGCGTCGACCACGAGATCGTCATTCCAGGTGAAGCGGCCGGTACCGAAGTCGAGGGCGCCGGTCAGGTCCGTTTCTCCGTCCACGATTCCGCTCGCCAGTCGCACGGTGGACGTCCCGACGGCAGGATCGAGCGGCAGCGCTGGCGGCACATCGGCGGGGGCGCGCTGGTAGCCGGTCACATCGACACCCGACGGCGCCAGCCCGTAGATATGCCCCGGCCCAGGCGTGAGCGGCAGGTGGTCGGCGAAAATGGTCGCCGACGATCGATACTTCTCGGGCGCCACGCCGGCCGGTACCGTGGCGAAATAGGTGTCCCAGAACGGACTGTAGAATCCGCTGGCAGGGCCCACGGAGAAGATCGGCGGCTGCCCGGGAATGGGCGCCAACTGGCCCGTACCGTCCATCGCGGCCAGAACGTACATGGGCTGAAGCCAAACCTCGTCGAAGCCGAGCCAGGACTCCGTCGCAATGTAGGCACCCACTTCGCCTTCCACGAAGATCGGGGACACATCGAGCGAGAAGGTTGCGGTTCCCTCGGGCCCGCGCGTGTAGAGCGCGCCTGAAACACCGGTTGGCAGGATGTCAGCGTCCGTACCCGCGACCGATCGCGTGGCTTCGAGATCGGCCCCGAGGTCGAACAGGGTCAAAAGCCTCATGGGCTCTCCTTGGTTCGCGGCATCGTCGCAACTGGCCAAACCCGGCGAGAGTAGGAGAAACGCGAACACCCGCGCGTACGGCACGGCGCCAGCCCGCCGTCCGCTCATGTGCCGCCAGCACTCTTGGTCAAGGGGGGGCCCGCGGGCGCCTTCTCGCGCTTGAGATTCGACTTGGACTGGGTCAGGCGGGATTCCTCGTTGGCCAGGTCTTCGCCGACCAGGCTGCGCACGTAGGTCGAGGACTCCTGACTTGATGCCTGCGGCTTGCCGGCAAGAGCGTCGGCAAATGCCGCGGCGCTGGGAAAGCGGGCGGACGGATCGAGTTGAAGCGCGACGTGCAAAATGGCGGGCAACGGGGCGGGTAGGGCATCGACGCTATCCCAATCGACGCCCGTCGGGCCCGAGGCGGCCTTGAGCAGCAGCTCATAGGGGGATTCACCTCGATAGAGCGGGCTTCCCGTCGCGCAGAAGTAAAGCACCAGTCCAAGCGAGAAGAGGTCGGAGCGAGCATCCGTCGCCTGGCCGCGCGCCTGCTCTGGCGCCATGAACGAGAGGTTGCCCTTGACCATGCCGTGCTCGGTCTTGCTGATGCGCCCCTCGGCCTTGACGATGCCGAAGTCGAAGAGCTTCACTTCCCCGCGCAACGAAAGCAGGATGTTGCTTGGCGAGACGTCGCGATGAACCAGCCCAAGCGGTCGTCCGTCGTCGCTCTGCCGGGTGTGGGCATAGTCGAGAGCTTTGAGGGTTTCGCTGGCCGTGTAGAGCAACACCGGGATGGGCAGCGGGCCGCGTCCGCTCGCCATCCCGCGCTCGACCAGCCGACCCAGATCGCGCCCGAGAATGTACTCCATGGCCATGAAGTATTCATCGCCGGCCCTGCCGAAATCGAACACGGGAATGATGTTGGAATGAACCAGGGACGAGCCGAGCTTGGCTTCATCGATGAACTGTGCGACCGCGGCCTTGTTGGCTGCGATCTCGGCACGCAGGCGCTTGACCACGAACTTGCGCTGGAATCCCTCGGCGCCATGAGAAACCGCGGTGAAGACCTGCGCCATGCCGCCTTCACCGAGCTTGTCGATCAACGTGTAGCGACCGACGAAGCCGAGTCCCGTCGGCTCGGCCTTGGAAGCCATGAGCTGGGTGTCCTCTTGCCCCAAGACGATCGGCGCGGGTACGACAGGTGACGCAGTCGTGGCCTCGCCACCCACACCCATGATGGTCCCCGCCGGCCCGGGCTGGGACGTCGGTGCGTGGGCGATGGGCGCCGGGCGCTTCGATCTCAGGCTGAGCACGAGGAGAAGCACGGCGAGCGCACCACCCATGGCGACAACCGCCGCGGGAGGCAGTCCCCCGCGCGCGACCGCCATCGCCGCCTGGCAATCCGCGCCTACGACCAGAACCAGGGTATCGAGCGGGCCGCGCACCACTCGGATGAACGTTGAGGGAGAGGTTCCCGCGAAAGCCGCGGACGCAACAGGCGCTCCGGCGCTGACCAGGACGTGTCCCTGTCTTTCAATCGCCACGGCGTCCGAGGGTTTGGGCAGGATGGCGGCGAGCGCTTGCGCATCCAAGTGGTGAAGCAGCACCAGCACCGCCGGGCGCTCGCGCCCGGGAACGGCGATGCGCTCGGCCGCTGCCACCCACACCACGTCGCCTTCCGAGACGACAGAGGAGGCGTTTCCGTCAGTCGCGCCTGTCGCAATCAGGTCTGCCAAGCTCAAGCGGGTCGCGCGCGCGTCCGTCGCGAAATCGAGGTGATTGCCGCCGAAGGCAACCCCGGCCACGGGGAATTCCCGACGAATGGGCTCCCACCATGGCTCCGAAGCGAAGGCGTCCTTCAAGGTCGCCGCGACGGCGACGGTGCTGTCCCGGGACCGCAGCGTGGCCAATGTGGCTCGCAAAGGGGCAAGCGACGCCGCCAGCATGGCGCGCTCGCGCTCGTTCTTGGCCAGGGCCTCGATGTCCGCGCGAACCTGAGCAAAACGCGCCGCAGCTTCGACTCCTCCGGCGGCTTCGGCCTTGCGGTCGAGGTTCGATTTCAAACCCAAAGAGGCGAGCGCGGCAGCCGCGACCACGGCCAAGGCGGCCAGGAGGCCCCAGAATTGTCGATGGTTGAAACGCGAACGAAACATTCGTGACATCCAGACAGCCTCGCGGCGCCCACGAACCAACCCTAGGGATGTCGCTCGACGCAAGGAGGTTACGAATTGTCACGTGATTGGGACTGCTTCCCTGCAGGCCGAGCGGCTGTGGACCAAGAGCGAAACGTGGACCGGCGTGCGGTTCGCCGGGTGACATCGCTAACGGTGGCCGCCGCCGCCGTGGAAACCGCCGCCGAAACCGCCGCCGTGGAAACCACCGCCGAAGCCGCCGCCGTGGAAACCACCGCCGAAGCCGCCGTGGAAGCCGCCACCGTGGTAGCCGCCGCCGTGGAAACCGCCGAACCTGGGTCCACCACCGTAGAAGCCGCCGCGGTATCCGCGGAATGGCCGTCCTCCTCCCCACCAACCCATTCCCCAATACCAGTCGGGTCCCCACCAGTCCCAATCGGGTCCCCACCACCAGCCTGGATCGTAGTCCAGAGCGACTCCGGCGTCTTCGGCGGGCTCGTAGTAGATCTCGCCCGCAACGGGGCCGTTCGACATGTCGAAGCGGGTGCTGATGGTGTCGGTTTGGCTACCGCGATGAACCTGCCATAGGAGATCGACGAACAGTGGTCGCGCGTCCGGCCCGATGGGGAAAAAGAGGTCGAGCTTGCCGCGTTTCCCCGGGGGAACGACCAGCGAGGTGCCCGCGGGCTCGCTGCTCGAATACGCCGGATACAGGGTGGTGGAGCCATCGAAGGCCAACTTCATGTCGCGCGGATCGAGGGTCCAGGCGACCGTGTCTGTATCATTTTGGACCGCCACGCGGATGCGCAAGAGCCTCTCGGGGAGTGCGCCTGGCGCGGCGCGATCTTCTGGTCCCAGGGACATGACGAAGGCCTTGCCCTTGGGGGCGATGGTCGGAATTTCGTACTGCGACACCGGCGGTCCAGGCGGCTCGGGCTCGACATAGTCCTGCGGCGAGTAATCTTCCTTTGTGGCCACGTATCCGTACGTGCAGCCGGCCAGCAGCGTCTGTGCGGCCAGCAATGCCACCAGGGGAGCCGTCCTCTTGTCGTTCATGAAAGGCATGGTTTGCACAGCCAATGCCAAGCAAACCGCTGCGGTTTACGACGACAGGTCGTGGCGATTCTCGACCGGCTCCGTGACAATCTGCCTCGTGTGGCAGTTCGCCCCGTGGCTTGTGTTTCCTGCCGTGGGCCGGAGCCCGGCCGTTGCCCGGGCCGGACCGTCCTGACTGGCTCAGGGGTAGCTGGTATGGGTTTGTACGCCGATGCACGAGCCGAGGGTCAGGGGAACGTCCGCGGCGGGATAGGCCGTCGGCAGGATTGTCATCTTGACGTCGAACCGGGAGGGGGCGTCCTTCATGCAGTCAAAGAGGTTCAGCTCTGGATTCAGGAGAACCATGTCGATGCTTGAACCGCTGGCAAGGTTCTGTTGCCGCTGGAACGAGGCGATCCGCATGCTCGGACCGGAGGTCGAGCACGCGAGCGGGGTGGGGGAGCCAGCGTCGAGCAAAGCCCCGCCTTGACCGGGCGTCGCATTGCCCGCGCCGGCCGTTGTCCCGTCACGACCAAGGAAGACGTCCACCGTATCGATGAACGAAAGGTTCGCAGTACTGGTCAGGTTGACCGTCGAGACTTGAACATTGGCGGAGAGATGGATTGCGGTAGTCGGCAGCTGCTTGAGCACCTGGTTGAAATCCAACTCCGCGACCCATTCGACAGCGAGGGGGGGCTGCCCGATGGAAGCCCCGTCGAGTCCTGGAATTCCAGCATCGAGCGCGATTTGTCCCAGGGTTGGGATAGCTCCGTCGAAAGCAGCAAGCACTCCGGCAGGAACATAATTGGCGAAGCCTGGGAGCGTCGGCCCAGGCGAGCTGAGACACAGTTTGGGGCAATCCACATCGACCTTGATCAGATTGTCGCAGCCAAGAAAAGATAGACCGGTAAGCAAATACAAGCAGGTTAAGCGCATGGCGAGTCTCCCTAGAGGAAGAAGATCATGCCGAGCTTGAGGGTCGGCCCTCGATAGCGGATCTTCGGGTCGGAGGCGACCAGATCGGTGTGGGCAACGTCGTTGACGGACTGCTGGAAATCCTTGACGGTGGTGTGCATCCAGGTCACGCCAGCACGAAGGTAGAACGAGTAGCTACGGCTTTCCAAAGCGATCCCGGCAAGCAGGTTCATATAGTCGTAGCTGAACCGTTTGAGCGAGGCGATGTCCTGCGTGTCCTTGCTGAACCAGCGCACGGCTCGGTTGGCGTCGCCTTCGAAGTAGTGTCCTCCCTCCCAAGTGAGCGACAACGGAACGAAGTAGGGGTTGATGAGCGTCAGCCCACCTCGAATGCCGTAGCCAATGCCGTTGAAGCCGGCGCCCAATTGCACGTGGATCGGGCCAACCGGGCGGCCCGCGAGGAGCAATCCAGCGTCGGGCAAGATGCCGGATATCCCAAGATCCAAGCCGATACCGAAGTACTTTGTCCGAGGAGACGGCTGGATGGCCGCGGCCTGCACGGTCTCGGTTGGGACGGCGGAGGAGGGCGTGGAGCGGATCGGAGAGGTTGCCGCTGGGACGAACGGAACGATGGCCGTCTCCGGCGGGGTGACAGGCGGTTGTTGCGGCTGGGGCGGAACGGGCTCGGCAATGCTCGGATTCTCCAATGCAGGTGCCGGAGCCATCGTCGGCGCAACGGCATCCGTCGCGGGCGGCATTGTCGGTGCCTGGGTCTCACTCGGCGCTTTGTCTACCGGACCAGTGCTCTTGTCGTTTGCCGAGGGCTGCGCGGGTGCGGTCTCATTCGGCGCCTTGTCCACCGGCTGCGCGCCTTCATCGTTCGCCGAGGGGTGGGCTGGTTGGGCGCTGGGCTCGTTCGCCGAGGGCCGCGCCGGCGATGGATCCTTGGGACTTGCCACGGCAGGGACATCCTTGCTCTGTTCCCGCGCTTGCAGCGTATGGCTGAAGGGGAGCAACAATGCGGGCAGCGCTATTCGTAGGCCAGCAAGCCACGACGACTTCACCCGAATACTCGATCGCTTGCAGCAAGAGCACCCATTCCCAATTTTCATCACGAACCCTCTCCGTTACGCTAGGGACACGAAGCGCGGCGAGTATGCCGAACACGCGGCATCTTTGCGAGGACTTTCTTGCCCGCACAGCCTTTTTGGATAGCACAGTCCTTAATTCGCCTCGATTGTGGCTGTCCACATCGAAGCAGTGCAATTCCCATTGTAGCCATGTTGGGCGTGCTTACACCACGCAACGTGGATCTTTCAGTCCATTTTTCGGAATTTCAGACTACGGTAAAGCTGAAGCGGGCCGATCTAGACAATCAGGAAGATGCCTAGGAGTACTCCGGTCAAGGCCAACGACTTGCGCAGGCGATAGCGTTCGCCGAAGAGCAAGGAGCCAAGCGCGAAACTGAGCACCACGTTGGTCCGACGCAAGATTGAGATCACGCTGATCAAGGCGCCGGGCATGGCCAGGGCGTGGAAATAAAGCGCATCGGAGAGCAGCAACAGCGCGCCGACGGCGGCAATGGTCCAGCGCCAGCGGAAGGGCGTGTTTTCGGCGCGGCGGGGCCACCACAAGAAGACGACAATCAGCCCTTGAATGAAGGCGTTGTAGACGGTGAACCAGAACTGCATGGCAAGGGCGGGGAGGCGCGCGCCTTGCAAGAGATGCTTGTCGTAAAGTCCGCTGGCGGCCCCCACCAGCGTGCCGAGAAAGAGCGACCACACCCAGGCGTTGCGCGAGAAGTGGATGCCCTCGGTGCGGCCGATGAGCGAGAAGATCCAGTAGGCGAAGAGGATGACCGCCATGCCCAGCCCCTGGCGTGGGCTGGGGCTCTCGCCGAAGAAGAGGACCGCGCCCAGCAACGTGAAGAGCGGCGCGCTGGCCCGCACGGGCGAGGCGAGCGAAATGGGCAGGTGCTTGAGCGCGAAGAAGGTCAACACCCAGGACAGCGTGACCAGCGCCGACTTGGCCAGCACCAAGGCGTGCTCGTGCCATGAAAGCGCGTGGATGAAGACGCCATGAGCGCGCGCCCAGTTCGGTGCGGCCAGCGAGAGGGCGCCCAAGGGCAACATGAGCGCCAGTCCCGTGGCGCTGCTGGCGAAGAGGACGACCAGCACGGCGTTGTCTCGCACCGAGGCCTTCTTGGCCACGTCGTAGACGCCCAGAAAGACGGCCGAAAAAACGGCAAAGAGCACCCAGGAAAGCGCGGGCGAAAACTCGGGAGATGAGACGTGCATGGAGCACGCGCCTTATAGCGTTTCCACCGCCGGAAGCGCGGCGAGAAGTTCGGGGAACGTGTTCGGCGAAAGGGCCCGGACGGCGGTATCACATCGGCGCTTGCCAAGACCACTAGCCTCGGCCCCGTCATGCTCAGCCGCTGGATGTTCGGCGTGCCGTGAGCTCGCTTGCGCAATCAGTAGTGTTAACGTCCTCCGCGACCGCGGTCGTATACTCGGGCAGCGTACGATTCTGACGCTGTTGGCGCTGCTCGACCGCTTGTGCGCCATGCTCACTCGGTTGGCCCATGGGAGATCGGCCTTCCGGTTCAGCCCAGATCGGCCAGGTGTCCGCACTGTGTGAGCGGTCGCGGCAGCGTGAGCGCCTAGCGCAAAGCGGCCTGCGTGGGCGGCTCGCGAGAGCGTGCGCGGCCCGCGAATCGCGGAGCGCTCACGCCCTCGCCATGCGCTTTCCGCCTCGCGCGTCCTGCCCACGAACACGCTACCGCCCTCGCCCACGCAGCCTGCAAGCCACCGTGCGGACACCTAGCCGCGGGCCGGCGACTGGCGACGGGCGGGCCGCAATTTCCCGACAGGCTCTGGGTCGCGCTACCGCAGCGTGCCGGTTACCCCCATGATGAACGGCGCTGAGCCGGGCGTGCCGGGATCTTGCGGTAGCGCGCCCACCATGGGCGACCAGCTGGCAACGTCGAATAGGTTGCGCAGCTCGTGCAGGGCGTTCTTCACCAGCGACGGCTTCGCGCTGGCGAGCACGTCGGCGGAGGTGAGCTGTCTGCCGTCGCTGCCGGCGGCGGAGTTGTCGAGGTGTGCGGAGAAGCCGGCGATCTTGCGGCTGGGGATCCACGTGGCATGACTTTCGCCCGAGGAAGAGGAGGAGGACGAGCGCAGGCGCGGTACCAGCACCGCAGCCGTGGCAATGCCGAGAAGCGGGCCGGCGGCCACACCGGCCAGGATGGGTCGCGCATCGTCCTTGCTCGACAGGGCCGCGCCCACGCCGCCGCCGAGAGCGGCGCCCACTGCGCCGCCCAAGCTCAGCCAGCCGAAGTCGCGCGGATCGACGAGGTCGGTCTTGACCAGGCCGTAGCCGAGCAGCGCGCCAAGGTTCGCACCGCCGAGACCACCCAAGGTGACCTCGTGGGAATCGCGGCTGGCGAGCGCGCCGGCGAACGCGCCCGTCCAAGCGCCCCAGGCCGCAAAGCCGGTGCTGGTCAGGGCCTTGCTGGTGCCGAGATCGGTGGTGGTTGCGGCCGCGACGCCGAGGCCTGCCCCGAGCCCGGCGCCGATCAAGCCGGCGCCCGCGTAGTCGCTTCCGCCGCTGCTTCGTCCGGCCCACGCGAACACCAGGCCTTCCGTCGCGCCGAGCGCGCTGCCTGCCAGAACGGTGCCGACGCCGCGACCTTGCATGTCGATGGCGGGACCGACGACCGCGCCGAGGCCGAGACCGAGCACGGTTCCGCCCAGCATCAGGCCGTAGCCGCGTTGGTCGTGCAGGCCGTCCGCGAGCAGCACCGTGCCGCCAGCGATCTCGGCGCCCATCACGCTGCCCAGGGTCGACTTGGCCAAGCGCTCGCCCGATGGATCCAGAAGGCGGCTGGTCAAGATCGCCGCGCCGGTCACGCCCAATCCACCGGCGGCCAAGCCGGCGACGATCTGGCGGTCGTTGACCTCGGCCGCCGGGCGCAGCACGTAGGGCAGAAAGCCGCCGAACCACAAACCCTCGGCGCCCGCGACGGTCAGGAAGGGAACGTCGTCTTCGTCGAGATTGATGTGATCGTGGAGCGCGCCGCCGAGGAGCAGGCCTGCCCCGCCCGCGGCCAGCATGCCGATCACCGGCGCATCGTCGCGCGCACTGGCCAGGATGCCCATGCCCGCGCCCGCGCCGGTCCACATGCCGTCGAGAGCGAGCGCGTTCAAGGTCAGATCGGGGTCGATATCGAGCCGGGTGGCCAGCGATGCCGCCAGCAACGAGCCCGCGCCCGCGCCGGCCAGGATGCCGCCTTCCGTGGACTTGAGGCTGACGTCGCTGCTGCTGGCGTGTCCCAGACGAGGAACGAGCGCACCGTCGAATCCGCCAACCGCGAGCGCCGCCGATAGCAAGGGCAGGGTGCCGTCGTGGAAGTCGGAACGCGCCCAGAGGCCCGCGCCCAACCCCAATCCCGCGCCGAGTCCCGCCACGGTGCCGATGCGCGAGGTCCGGGTTTCACCGGTGGGATCGAGCATCATGCCGATGCCGAGGCCGGTCAGGGCTCCGTCGAGACTGGCGAGACCGCTGGCTGTCACGGCACCGGGAGTTGCATCCACGGCGTGGGCCAGCGTGGCGGCTGCGACCGAGCCCACGCCCACACCAAGGAGCAATCCGCCCTCGGTGTTGCGCTGCCAACCTGGCCAAGTCGCTTCACCGAGGGTCGGTGCCAGTGTGCCCAGCAAACCTCCCAGGCCAGCGCCGAAGGGCAGCGCCGTCGCGTCGCCCGGGCCGAGGGGTGCATCGTGCGCGACCAGCGCCCCGGCGCCGAGCCCGGCCAGCGCTCCCGCCATGGTGGCCGTGCTGTCCGGCCGGCTGGTGGCCGGATCGGCGAGCGCCAGCATGATGAGGCCGCGGCCTATGAAGGCGCCGGCCAAGCTGGTCCCGGCAGTGGTCGCGATGGCTTCGAAGCCCGGATCGTAGCGTTTGGACAAGAGCAGCCCCGAGGTGATGCCGGCGGTGGCGCCGAAGACGGCGCCGCCCACGCGTGCTTTGTTGTTGTCGGTGCTGGGCTGCCCGCTCGGATAGAGGACATCGCCCAGGAGAGAACCGTTGATTCCGCCCGCCAATCCGCCGATTGCGGCCAGCTCGGAGGCGGAGTTGCCCAGGCCATCGCGCAGGCGGAGTCTTTGGTCGAGAAGTCCGAGCCCAACGGCCCCCACCAGTGGGCCTGCGACGGTGCCGAGGCGCTGGCCGCGGCTGCTGTCTTCGCCTTCGATCATGGCGCCAAGCCCGATGCCGGCGACGAGCCCGTCGACCGCGCCGAGCCCGGCCACGGTCACTGCGCCCTGGCTGGCGTTCATCGCATGCGCAAGCGCGGCAGCGGCAATCGCGCCGGTCGAGACGCCGACCTCGATCCCGCCACTGTTTGTGCGCTGCCACCCTTGCCAGTTGGCATCGCCCAAGCTCGGCGCAAGCGCGCCCGCCAGGCCGCCCAGGCCAAGCCCGAACGACAGGGCCAAGTCATCTGTGCCGCGCAAGGGTGCGTAGCGATCGACGAGCGCGCCCGCGGCGAGCCCGGTCAGCGAGCCAGCTAGCGTGCCGGTCGAATCGACGCGGTTGTTTTCCGGGGACGCCACCACCAGGGTAGCCAGGCCGCGACCGAAAAGCCCGCCAGCGACGCCGAACCCGGCGGCGTTCAGCAGATCGCTCGTGGCGGGCGAGTAGAATTTCGCCAGGGTCAGTCCCGAGGCAACTCCCAGCGAGGCGCCGAGCAGGACGCCGCCCTTTTGCGCGCGAGCATTTTCGCTTTCGGCGCCCGGCGTGGGATAGAGCACGTCGGCCAGGAACGCACCGTTTACCGCGCCGGCCAGTCCGCCCAGAACGGCCAGGGTGGGGGCGGATGGGCTGAGTCCGTCGCTCAAGCGAAGCTGTCGGTCGAGGAGCATGGCGCCCGCGAGGCCGCCGAGCGAGCCAGCCACCACACCGATGCGCTCGGGCTGGGTATCGGCGCGCGCCCACAGCAGGCCCGCACCAGTGCCCATGCCGGCGCCCAGCAAACCGCCCGCGGAGGTGACGAGAACGTTGGCTCCGCTGGCGCTCGTCATGTGCGCGATCCCTGCGCCGGCGGTCGTGCCCAGGGCCAGCCCGAGCCAGGTGGCACCGGTGGTGTTGCGCGAGCTTCTCCCAGTTGTCGAGCTCCAGGCTGGGAACGAGCTCGCCGAGCAAGATGCCCTGGGCCGCGCCGAGGGCCGCGCCGCCGAGGTCGGGGGCTTGCAAGCGCGTGTCGTGCGCCAGCAGCGCGCCCGCGGCGAGGCCGGCGACCGAGCCACCGAGCACGCCGGCGAGCTCGCCATTGCCCCGTGTCTCCGTGGCCAACATGCCCACGCCCATCCCCGCGCTCATGCCGAGCGCGGTGGCTGCCGCGGCGGTGGCGTAGTCGGCCGCGTCGGGATCGAGCTTGGCCGAGGCCAGCGTGCCCACGATGCCCGCCGCGGGGGCAAAGGCCAAGAGGCCGCCCACGAGACGGGCATCGGCCGGGCGGCCCGCGGCGAGGCTGGCCAGACCCCACGTGCCGGCGCCGTAGATGAGTCCCGCGGCGCCCATGCCAGCGGCCTGCGGACCCACGCGCAGGTAGGGCGCGGCGACGGCTCCGGCGGCCAGCAGCCCGACGCCGCCGAGGCCCGCGCCCAGCGTCCACTTCTCGCCGCCGTCGGGCGAGACGAGCATCTGCGTGCCGAGGCCCATCGCGTTGCCGACCAGCATCGCGCCCGCGCCCGCCAAGGCTTGCGAGCCCGAAACGTCGACGAAGGGCGAGGCCGCGATGGCCGCCAGGTATCCGGCCGACAGGCCCAGCATCATTCCGCCCTGGCCCACGTGACCGCTCAAGAGCCCGCTGCCGTCGATGCCCGAGGCGATGAGCCCTGCCGTCCAGGCCGAGCTGGCGGCGGCCACGCCGGCCAATTGCAAGTCGTTCTTCGAGACGTCGAGGTAGCGGCTGGCCACCGCGGCGGCGATCATCGCCGGTGCCGTGCCGTAGCCGACAAAGGCGGGGACATCGAGGTTCACCGAATCCCTCGCCAGGCGATCGATGCCCAGGCCGCCGATGCCGCCCGCCAGCACCAGGCTGTCGGCCAGTACGACTTGCGAGGCCGTCCACGACCAGCGTCGCGCCCCGTACACGCCCGCGGCCATGCCGCCCAGCTCGCCGCCGACGAGCAGGCCGTACTTGAGCTTCGCATTGTCGGAGCCGCTGCCCGCCCAGGCCATGAGCCCGGCCAGCAATCCCCAGGCGGTGGTGTTGGTGTAGAAGAGCGCTTGCTCGGGCGTGGGCGTCTTGCCGAAGTGAACCAGACCGAGGGCCGTCCCGCCGCCGATGATGGCACCCGCCGAACCGGCCAAGGTGATGAAGCCGACGCTGTCTTGCAAGGCCAGCTTGGACAGGCCAGCGCCCCACAGGCCGCCGGCCAAGGTCGAAGTCGTGATGGCCAATGCTGCGCCGTCGGAGGGCTTGGGTGGCGGGGCCGGCGCCGCGGGTTCGGGGGCTGGCGCTTCGGTTGCGGACGTCGCGATGGTCGTGTAATCGATCGTTGGTGGCAGCGATGCCTGAACGCGCGGTACGGCGGGCGTTGGCGGAGGTGCGGAGATTTCCGCGAGGGCTTGCACCAGATGTGCGCCTGCACCCTTGCCCAGATGCTTGCGTTGCTCCGGATCGGGAACCTCGCCGCGCCTGACGAGAGCGTGCAGGGCTTGTGCGCGCAGGCGGTCGCTCTCTCCGGCGTCGTCGAGCACGTCGTGCAGGGGGGCAGTGCGGCCGAGGGTGGCAAGCGCGGCCACGCTGGCGCTGCGAACCGATTCGTCTTCATCGTGGGCCAAGGCGGCGGCCAGCGCGCCCGAGCTGCGTTCGATCTTGCAGGCGGCGAGCGACCTGGCTGCGGCAGCTCGTGCTGCGGGCGTGGCGGGGGGAAAGAGAATCCATCATCCAAGCCCCGACCTCGGAGCTACCGCACCCTCTTGTCTGCTCGCCCGTCGCTGATGCCGGCTCTTGCGGATGTTGAACCGCCGATTGCGCGGGCAACGGCGCTGCGGATTCCAAGCCAAGCACGAGCAGAACCTTCCCCTGTTCGCCGCGCATGGCGAGGCTGACCTTGCGCCCGCCGCTTGCCCACACCACCCCGCACCAGAACGCGCCCGCGCGCAGCCAGCCCAGCTTCGCATCATCGTCGAGGCCAGCAATCCAGGCAGGCGCGCGTCCGGTCACCCGCGCGGGAACGTCGCCGAGAAAGGCTTGTATGCGGGCCTGGCGATCCTTGAAGAGCGCAACCAGCGCCGGATAGTTGGCCAGGCCGAGAGAGGCCAGGTCGCCCACCTGGTAGATGCGCGAGATCAGATCCTTCGCGATCCAATAGGTCGTCGACGTCCCAGCCAGGTTGGCAAGCGACGTCAGGCCGGTGGGACAGATCATGGCCCCTTGCTGGACGACCCGGCAGGCGATGCCCCGCCCCCGCATGAGCGCGGCGAAGTCGTCCACGCGCGTCCCGATGTCCACGCCGAAGACCAGAGGAACCGCCGTGTTTTCCCCGCGGGCCGTGCCCCCGTTCACCATCGCCAGCAGAGCCAGAGCACCCGCAATCGCTTTGAGGTTTGGCATCGGGGCCAGCGATTGCAACGCGTATTCCAAGGCGATTGGCCGAGAATTCGCGAAAGAAAGTCCGGAAATCAATCACGGAGAGGCGGATTTCAAACGGTTCTGGTGAAGACCTGACAGCGTCCACCCAGGCCATGGGAAGCTCGGACGACGCGCCGGAAGGCAGGCAAAGCCAGACCAGGATCTTGCGCTTTTCTGGTTCCGGACCCGGCGCAGACGGCGAATTTCTGCCAGAATAAAGGCGCTTGCGTCTCCGCTCCCCCACGACTCGATTTCTCAACCGCGCGCGCCTCGTCTTCACGCTGACGGCGCTCGTTCCGACCATTCTAACCACCGCCATCGGGATCATCTTGCTGGCCATCGGCGAATCGAAGTCCATGGCCGTGATCGGCGGCATCCTTTTGCTCTCCTTCTGCACGGTGGCGATCGCGGGCTACATCATCGGGACTATCTTCGTCACGCGCGGCGCGAGCCTGGCGGCGGTGCAGAACGAGTTTCTGGCCCAGGTCTCGCACGAGCTGCGCACGCCCTTGACGTCGATCCGCATGTTCATCGACACGCTCCGGGAAGAACGGGTGCACGACGATGAAGAAAGGCGTCGCTGTCTCAGCATCATCAACCGGGAGCTGGGGCGGCTCGACGGGCTGGTGGGCCGGCTCATCGAGCTGTCCAAAATCGAGCACCGGCACGCGGTCTTCGACCGCCGCAACGTGACCGTGGCGGACATCGTGGCCGACGCGCTGGCCTCGTTCGAGGCGGTCAAGGTGGGCAGCGAGGTCGAGCTTTGCGTGAAGGTCGAGCCGGACCTGGTGGTGTTCGGCGACCGGGCGGCCCTGGCCCAGGCCGTGGCCAACCTGCTTGGCAACGCCTGGAAGTACACGCCGTCGCAAGGCAAGAAAATCGATATCGTGGCCGCCGCGGACGCCAAGAACGTCACCATCACCGTGGGCGACAACGGCGAGGGCATCAAGGGATCCGAGGCCGACACGATCTTCGAGAAATTCAGCCGTGGCTCCTCGGCCAAGCAGCGCGGAATCCAGGGCTCGGGACTTGGCCTCGCCATCGTGCAGGCCGTGGTCGAGGCCCACCAGGGCAGGGTCGATGTCAAGTCGACCGAAGGCCACGGGGCGCGGTTTCGCATCGTGCTTCCCCGTCGAAAAGAGGCGGCATGAGCGAGGCGACGCCCGGCCCCTTGGTTGCCATCGTCGAGGACGACGAGGCCATTGCGGAAGGGTTGTCGCTGAATCTCAAACTGCAAGGCTACCGGACCGAGGTCATGGGGGACGGCGAGACCGCGCGCAAGCGCATCGAAACGGGTGCGCCGGATCTGGTCTTGCTGGACATCTCGCTGCCCAAACAGAGCGGTTTGTGGGTGCTCGAACGCCTGCGCGAGGCCGAGGATCAAGTGCCTGTCATCGTTCTTTCGGCGCGTCAGGATGAATACGACAAGGTGGCCGCGCTGCAACTGGGGGCGGACGACTACGTCACCAAACCCTTTGCCCTGGCCGAGCTGTTGGCGCGCATCGCGGCCGTGCTTCGCCGCGCGCGCATGGGGATCAAGCCAGTGGCGGAAGGAGCCGTCGAGACGAAGCCCACTGACCCGGCCGAGACCCCACTGCCGGACTCGGGTCCAATCCTGAGCTTCGGCGATGTGGTCGTGGATCTGGACACGCGCACGGTGAGCCGTTCGGGCAAGCCCGTCCGCCTCACGCATCTGGAATTCGAGCTGCTCAGCTTCTTTTGCCGCAGCTCGCGTCGGGTCTATTCGCGCGAGCACCTTCTGCGCGAGGTATGGGGACTGCGGCAGGCCGGCCAGGCGCGCACCGTGGACAACTTCATGGCCCAGCTACGCTCGAAGATCGAGGTCGATCCCGAGCGCCCGCGCCACCTCTTGACCGTTCGAGGCAGCGGCTACCGCTTCGTGCCAGATTGATTGGCGTGCGAATCAGACGGCGGCCCGCGCGCCATCGTCCGGCTCGGCGACGACGGGAAGGTGCCTGAGCGCGCGATGGGAGTGTGCCTTGCTGGCCTTGTGGGCAGCCTCGGCATCCTCTTGGCGAACTTCCTCGATGGCTTCCGCAAGCCTGGGCAAGACTGCCTCCTCGGTGTAGCGAATCATGTGCTCCCCCGCGACGGCCAGCGCGATGGCGCGGGCGAGGCGGCGAGGCGCGTGGCGCAAGGTCTGTCCCAGGAAGCGCCAGTAGGCCTTGCGATACTTGCCTCGCACGCCTTGGCGCCACATGGAGCTGACCACGCAACGAAGGGCATAGCTCCACGGCAAGCTGAAGTGCCCATCGCTGCGAGGGTGCAGGCGCAGGGCGCGCAGGCAGCGCGCGAAGTACTCCTCGGGGGAGTAGATCTGTTTCAGGGTGGCACGATAGGTTTCGAGCAGGGTCGACTCGGGCACCTTGGTCTTGAAATTGGCGCGCCCGAAGGTTTCACCGCTGGCGCGTTCGATGAGTCGCCCTTCGCGCGTCAGCCTGCGTTCGAGTTGCGTGCCCGGCAAGGCTGTCAGGATACCGATCATGGCTTGCGGGATGGGGGAGCGCAGCACCCATTCGCGTTGTCGGTCGAGAGCGGCCCCGTCGTCGGCGTCGAAGCCCATGATGAAGCCCGCGGTCACGTCGAGGCCGGAGCGTATCAGGGTTTCGATGGCCGCGTTGAGATCCACCTTGAGATTCTGCCCCTTGTGGGTTTCGCGTAGGGCCTCCCGCGAGGGCGTCTCGATGCCGACGAACACGCAGTCGAAACCGGCCGCCACCATGCCGGCCATGAGATCCTGGCATCCGGCCAGATCCACGCTGGCCTCGGTGAAGAATTGAAAGGGAAATTTGTGCGCGCGCATCCACGCGGTGAGCGGGGCCAGTAATCCCAGGGTCTCTTTGCGATTGCCGACGAAATTGTCGTCGACCACGAAGACGGAACCGCGAAACCCCGTGGCCAAAATGGCGTCGAGCTCGCGACAGAATTGCGTCGGCTCCTTGGTACGTGGGCGCCGGCCGAAGAGCTCGACGATGTCGCAGAACTCGCAACTGAACGGGCAGCCACGGCCCCATTGCACGCCGATGGCGTGGTAGGCCTTGATGTCGAGCAAATCGTAGCGCGGCGGGGGCACCTGCTTGAGCTCGGGGCGCTCGGTGCTCACGAAGCGGGCAGGCAGCGCCGAGCGATCGCCGAGCAGCGCCTCGCACAAGGGGGCGATCAGATCCTCCGCCTCGCCGATGACGATGGAGTCCACGTAAGGGGCGAGCACGTCGGGCGTGGCCGTGGCATGTGGGCCGCCCGCGACCACGGTCTTGCCCATGGCACGGGCTCGCGCAGCCACTTCCAGCATGGATGGTCGTTGAACCAACATCCCCGAGAGGAAGACGACGTCGGCCCACGCCAGATCCCCATCCTCGAGCGGCCGCACGTTCATGTCGCACAGCCGAACTTCCCACGTGCGAGGGAGCATGGCCGCCACGGTGAGCAGGCCGAGTGGGGGAAGGATCGAGCGCTTGCCGATAAACTGAAGCGTTCGTTCATGGCCCCAGTAGGTCTCCGGAAACACAGGCGAGATGCACAAGACCTTCATGCCTGTATTAGCCCACGTCCCTTGTCAGGGTTGTGTCACGGACGGGTCATTTCTATAGAGATGGGAACCCTGGGAGGGTTCCCAAACCCTCCCACGCTATGGCTCCGCCGGGCGAAGCCCGGCTACGCCAACGCGATCATGGGAACCCTGGGAGGGTTCCCAAACCCTCCCACGCTATGGCTCCGCCGGGCGAAGCCCGGCTACGCCAACGCGATCATGGGAACCCTGGGAGGGTTCCCAAACCCTCCCACGCTATGGCTCCGCCGGGCGAAGCCCGGCTACGCCAACGCGATCATGGGAACCCTGGGAGGGTTCCCAAACCCTCCCACGCTATGGCTCCGCCGGGCGAAGCCCGGCTACGCCAACGCGATCATGGGAACCCTGGGAGGGTTCCCAAACCCTCCCACGCTATGGCTCCGCCGGGCGAAGCCCGGCTACGCCAACGCGAT
Organism: uncultured delta proteobacterium; assembly: GCA_963824555.1. GTDB lineage: Bacteria > Myxococcota_A > Polyangia > Fen-1088 > Fen-1088 > Fen-1118. Next base: position 47,602 of record CAWGPW010000043.1, read on the forward strand.
CATGGGAACCCTGGGAGGGTTCCCAAACCCTCCCACGCTATGGCTCCGCCGGGCGAAGCCCGGCTACGCCAACGCGATCATGGGAACCCTGGGAGGGTTCCCAAACCCTCCCACGCTATGGCTCCGCCGGGCGAAGCCCGGCTACGCCAACGCGATCATGGGAACCCTGGGAGGGTTCCCAAACCCTCCCACGCTATGGCTCCGCCGGGCGAAGCCCGGCTACGCCAACGCGATCATGGGAACCCTGGGAGGGTTCCCAAACCCTCCCACGCTATGGCTCCGCCGGGCGAAGCCCGGCTACGCCAACGCGATCATGGGAACCCTGGGAGGGTTCCCAAACCCTCCCACGCTATGGCTCCGCCGGGCGAAGCCCGGCTACGCCAACGCGATATCGACATGGGAACCCTGGGAGGGTTCCCAAACCCTCCCGCGCTCTGGCGGAGCCGCGATGGGCGCGTCCGAAGGACGCGAGGGTGAGGGCGGGGAGGTGGAGGTCCCGAAGCACCGACGAAGTCGGTGGGCGAAGCCCGGCTACGCCAACGCGATATCGCATGGGAACCCTGGGAGGGTTCCCAAACCCTCCCGCGCTCTGGCGGAGCCGCGATGGGCGCGTCCGAAGGACGCGAGGGTGAGGGCGGGGAGGTGGAGGTCCCGAAGCACCGACGAAGTCGGTGGGCAAAGCCCGGCTACGCCAACGCGATATCGACATGGGAACCCTGGGAGGGTTCCCAAACCCTCCCGCGCTCTGGCTCCGCCGGGCAAAGCCCGGCTACGCCAACGCGACTAGTCTACTCTCTCAAGTGGCTCGACCGAGCCGCCGGCTTCGGCGGCGTCACCTTCGGGAGCGTTTTCTGGAACGCCTTCAATGGGCTGAGGCCCGGGCACGATACCGGCGAGGTCGGGATCCTCGTCAGGGTCGAGTGGACCGTGATCCTGACGATCCGAATGCCGCTGGAGGCGGCGCTCGGCCTTTTCCTTTTGCCGCTTCTGCCGAAGAACTTCCTTCTTCCGTTTCTCGGCTGCGTTTTTCGTGCCCGGTCTCACGCCTGGTCTACCAACGCTGCTTGCGGCCGCCGCCGAATCCACCGCGATCGCCGCCGCCGCCGCCGCCACCGCCGAATCCACCGCGACCGCCGCCACCACCACCGCCACCACCGAAGCCACCACGACCACCACCACCGCCCGTGCGCTCGCGCGCTTCGCTGACCGCGATGGAACGGCCCTGCAGATCCTTGCCGTTCAGATTTTCGATTGCGTTCTGTGCGCCGGCATCGGTCGCCATCTCGACGAATGCAAAGCCACGCGGCCGTCCGGTGTCGCGGTCGAGCACCAGCTTCACCTCGGCCACTTCATGCCCCGTCGCCACGAATGCATCGCGCAGATCCGCCTCGGTCGTCGAGTAGGACAAATTGCCAACATACAGTCTCTTTCCCATCGGAATCTCCTTCGTTCTGCCAGGTTTCGTTTTCCGTCGACTACCCAGCAGCGGCCTTGGAGGAGCCTCAGACGGGAGACGATCAGCCGATTTAACTCAACAAGATTGAAATCGCTCGGAGCGCGATCCGCTACGAGTCGCTTTGTTGTTTCTTCTCGTCGTGGCCGAAGCCCGACGCGTCGTCACCCCTCGCGCTACATACGAACCGGTTCCCAGGTCATATCGACCCTGGTGAGTTAAGTCTATGGGCAAGAGGATGGGGCTGACCCGAGGAAAAGTCCAGGGCCTTGTGGAAGATTCTCTTGCGTAAGACGCATTAAGACATGAGTCGGCTGTGAGTCAGCCGAAGGTGAAGTCGTCTTGCCGGATCCGGGATGCGCCGGGCTGCAGGTGGCCTCGAAAGTCGATTCATCAGATCGAGACTTCGCGCTGCGAAACTCCGATGTTCTCTTGCGTCGTTCGATTCTCGAAGTTTTCTTGTAACCAAAGTGATGATGCGATGCCTCGACAGTGGACAAGTGACCGTGCTTCCGGGTACCGTGCGCTGGAATTTCTCGCCGTGGCTACCGTGAAGACGTTCAAGGAGCAGCAAGGCCGGCCGAGCAGGAAGCATCGCGTTTCCCGCCGCCGGACTGAAGTTTTGCGTGGGGCGGATGTCTGCGAACGGCAGCCTGAAAGGGACGTCAGCGATGAGTAACATCGGAGCCGCAACCGCTCCGTCGAACAATGGGGAGGATCGCCGGCCGGTAGGGGGGGAAGCGGAACGAGTCGTCGTCGCGTTTGTTTGCGAGAACTGCTCGCGGACTGGGCTGCTGCCCACTTCGGGATTCCGGCGCCGTCCGACCACACCCGATTTCGCATGGCCCATCCCGGTCAGCGAGGTGATCGTGCCCTGCGCGGGACGGTTGCAGCCCGAACATTTTCTCAAGGCCTTCGAGGACGGCGTGGACGCGATTGGCGTCATCTGCTGCGAGGAAGGCAATTGCCACCACCTCGAGGGTAACTTGCGCTGCGGCCGCCGCCTCGAGTATGTGGGTGGGCTTCTCGACCAGATTGGCCTGGGTGCCAATCGCCTGATGGTCTTCTACCTTCCAGGATCGGCCAAGGAAGACATGGCTCTCGGCGCCGGTGCGACCGCGACCGTCGATCCGAACATGCCGGACATGAATCGCAAAGTCGCGGCCGTGCGCGACGCGTTTGTCGCCCGGCTTGCTTTCCTGACAGCCAACCCCATGCGCAAGGGCGCCCTGCCCGACGAATCCCCCTACGAAGTGGACAGCGAAGATGAAAGCGACGAATAGATTGGCCGAGAAATTGGGCAGCGGGAAACTGGCGCTGACTGCCGCCTGTCTGCCCCCTCACGATGCCGATGCCGCATCCGTGAAGAAGCTGGCAGGGTACTTCCCGGCCACGCTCGACGGCGTGGTGGTTGCCGACAACCCGGGCAAGGTGCGCGGGTCGGCGCTGGCGTGCGCGGCGTTGCTGGCGGCCGAAAAGGTCGAGCCCATGCTCTCGCTTATTACGCGCGATCGCAATCGCATCGCGCTCGAATCCGATGTCCTCGGCGCGGCCGCGCTTGGCATCAAGAACTTTCTCTGTCTTACGGGCGCGCACCAGACGCTCGGCGCGGGTGCGCAGGCGGCGGGGGCCTTCGACATCGACTCGACCCAGCTTTGCCAGGCCCTGTCCAAGATGGCCTCGCAAGGGGTCGACTTCGATGGCAACAAGCTCTCTTTTGCCCCCAATTTCGGTATTGCAGTAGCCGTACACCCGTATCTGCGGCCTATCGAGCTGTCCGTCCTTCAGCTCAAGAAGAAGATCGCGGCTGGCGCGCAGGTGCTGCTGACCGATCCCATCTTCGACGTGGCGGGCTTCGAGCAATGGATGAAGGCGGTGCGCGCCGCCGGGCTCGACAAGAAGGCCGCCATCATCGCCAGCTTGATGCCCTTGCAAAGCGTTGCCCAGGCCGAGCTCCTCAAGGGGCGTTCGGGCTTCGCCCCGATTGGCGACGACGTCATCAGCCGGCTGAAAGGCGCCGGCGACCCGATTCAGGTCGGTATCGCCATCGTGGCCGAAATCGCCGCCAAGGTGAAGGTTATCCCGGGCGTACGTGGCATCCACATCCTCAGCGACGGCTGCGAGCAGTCCGTGGCCAAGATCATCCAGGAGGCGCGCCTGGCGTAAGCCGGGCGGAGCTGCATATGCCCGATAAGTATCACGTCAAGCCCGTGGCGACGCCCGGACGCTTCCGGCGCGTGGGCAAGTTCGGCAGCGTCGATTGGCGCGAGGACTGCTCGCGCTGCACCAACTGCGTGAAACCGCGTTGCGTGTACGACACCTATAAGAAGGAAGCGGCGTACAACCGGGATCCTTCGACCTCGGTGGTGCCGCTTTACGAGTGCCGCGGCTGCCTTTCGTGCGTGCAGGGGTGCACCAAGGGGCTCTTGGGCATCGTGCTCAACCCCGAATACCTGGCGCTTGGCGACGAGTACTGGAAGCCGGACACCCTGGCCACCACCTGGAACCAGGCCGACAGCGGTCGCATCCCGGTGTCCGGCGCGGGCTACCGCGGCCGCTACCACGGTCCCGGCTTCGACGGCATTTGGACCGACATGTCCGAGATCGTCCGCCCCACTCGCGACGGCATCCACGGCCGCGAGTACATCAGCACCAGCGTGGACATCGGGCCGAAGCCCATGCGCCTGACCTTCACCGCGGATGGCAAGATGCTCAGCGAGCCCAGCGCGCTCATCGATCTGCCGATTCCGTTGATATTGGACGTCCCGCCCTGGTCCATCGGCGGACAGGTCCTGACCAAGGCGCGGCTGGCGGCGGCCAAGGCGCTCAAGACCCTGACCGTGGTCCCCGCCGCCGAGGTCGCGGGCGTTCCCGCCGATCAGCTATCCCACCTGGTGCCGCTCTTGGGCGACGAGGGACTGGGCGCCGCGGAAGCGATCCTGCGCCAGGTGCGCATGGCCGAATTCATCGACGGGCCGCAGGCGCTGGACTTGGTCAAGAAGGCCAAGGGAATCCATTCCGGCCTGATCTGTACTCTTCGCTTGCCCATGCAGACCTACGCTGCCGACCGGATTTTGGCGGCGAGCAAGGTCGGCGTGAAGGTGTTTCATCTGTGCGCGGATCTGCACGGCCAGGAGATCGGCGCGGAGAAGCCCCGCCACATCAAGGACGCTCTACGCGAGATCCACACCCGCCTGGTCAAGGAAGGGATGCGCGACGAGGTGACGCTGATCGTGTCGGGCGGCATCGCCCTGGCCGAGCACATGGCCAAGGCGATCATCTGCGGCGCGGATCTGGTGGCGGTCGACACATCCTTGCTGGTGGCGCTAGGTTGTCGCGTGTGCCGCGGAGCCTCGGGATCGACACATGTCGAGCACTGCGCGGCCCAGGCTGGCGACTTGGACCCGGCCTACGCCGCCCAGCGCATGGTCAATTTGATGGCCGCGTGGCACTCCCAGCTCATCGAGGTGTTGGGCGCCATGGGCATCCGCGAGATGCGGCGTCTGCGCGGCGAAGTCGGGCGCGCCATTTTCATGGAAGATATCGAACGGGAGGCTTTCGGTGACCTTGCCTGCAAGTAGTGTTCAACCAGCGACGGGCGTGGCGAAAGGCCGGTGCAGGGCAACCCGTGATTTCGGCGGGCGGCGAGCCCCAGGTGACCGTCGAGCGCACGGTGCGGCCCATGCCCGACCGCTATCGCAACGCCCTCGGCAAGTACAAGATTGGACGCTCGGCCGACTGCGTGGGCTGCGGCGACTGCGTCAAGCTGTGTCCCGAGGGCGTGCACGTCAAGCCCGACGGCTACACCTTCTCGCTGCGTCCGCGGGACCACCTTTGCATCGGGCCGGACTGCGCCAAGACCGATCATTACTGCGTCGCCAAGTGCCCCAAGAAAGCGCTGTCGATGGCTGCGCAACCCGACGGTGGACGCCATGGGCGATCCGCGCTGGACCTGCGGACTCTGATTCTCTCGACCTGGCACATGGCCGAAACCGGGCACGCACCGAAGGCGGGACTCGAGCACCGGGTCGGTGCCTCGGGCGGCGGCTTCGACCGCATCGGGTTCAACTTTCCGGCGGTGCCGCCCAAAGTCGATCCGGCGAAAGTCGACACCGGCCTCGATCTCAATCGGCGCAACGACGGCCGGCCGCAGGTCCACATCGATCTGCCGGTGTATGGCGGCGGCATGTCGTTCGGCTCGGTCAGCATTCACACGATCCTGGCCAAGGCGCGCGCAGCCACGGCGTGGAACATCTTCACCTGCACCGGCGAGGGCGGCTACCACGACCGCTTCAAGCCCTACGACGACCATGTGATCACCCAGGTCGCCACCGGCCTGTTCGGCGTGCGCGAGGACACCATCCAGCGCGTGCGCATCGTCGAGTTCAAGTACGCCCAGGGCGCCAAGCCCGGCCTGGGCGGCCACCTGCTGGGCGACAAGAACACTCCGGCGGTCGCGCGCATGCGCGAGGCCGTCGCCGGCAATGCCCTGTTCTCGCCCTTCCCGTTCCACAGCGTGTACAGCGTCGAGGATCACAAGAAGCACCTCGACTGGATCAAGGAAGTCAATCCGCGCGCCCTGGTCTCGGTGAAGGTTTCCACGCCGACGGACGTGGACATGGTCGCGGTCGGCAGCTACTACGCCGGCGCGCACATCATTCACCTCGACGGCAGCTACGGCGGCACCGGCGCCGCGCCCGACATCGCCAAGAAGAACATCGCCATGCCGATCGAGTACGCCATCCCCAAGGTGCACAAGTTTCTGGTCGCCGAAGGCATTCGCGACGAGGTCACGCTGATCGTCAGCGGCGGCATCCGCACGGCCTGGGACGTGATGAAGGCCATCGCGCTGGGCGCCGACGGCGTGGTCATCGGCACGGCGGAAATGGTGGCGCTGGGCTGCGTGCGCTGCGCATGCTGCGAGAGCGGGCGCGGCTGTCCGCGCGGCATCGCCAGCACCGACCCGGAATTGATGATGCAGATGAGCCTCGACTGGGCCACGCAGCGGCTGATCAACCTGATGTCGGCCTGGCGTGAGCAGATGGTCGAGATCCTGGTGAAGCTCGGCATCGCCCAGCACGCGCGCGCTGCGGGGCCGGACGCGACGTTCTCCATTACGTGGCCGACATGCAGGAGGCTGTCTGAAATGAAGCGATTTCGCCGAACAGCTCCTGGCGACGCGGTCGGAAGTGTATCGAGACGGCGAGCCCAACGACGCCGAGCGGCAATGCCAGAGCGGAGGAGGGCGGCTGCGGCGTCACGGGTTTTGCCTGCACGATGCCGGTCGGCGGCAAGTTCATCTACGAGCCGTCGATCCAGATGCAGAACCGCGGCAACGGCAAGGGCGGTGGCATCGCGGCGGTCGGCCTGGTGCCCGAGCAGATGGGCGTCTCGCGAGACGTGCTCGATTCGCATTACCTGCTGCAGATCGCGCTGCTGGATCCGTCGGCGGACAACGAGGTCGAGCAGAAGTTCATGCTGCCGCACTTCGATGTCGCGCTGTCGACCAAGCAGGTATCGCACATCGACGATTACCGCGACATTCCGGGCCTGGAAGTGCGGCCGCCGGACGTGCACCGCTACTTGGTGCGGGTCAAGCCGGAGGTGCTGCGGACGTTTCGGCGAAGGCGAATGGCCTGGACAAGCTTTCGCCGCGCGACCTGGAAGACGAGTTCGTCTGGCGCAACTCGTACCGGCTGAACGACACGTATTACGCGTCGCTGGGCGAAAAGCGCGCCTTCGTGCTGTCGCACGGCCGCGACCTAACTGGTCTTCAAGATGGTGGGCTACGCCGAGCAGAACGTGCGAGTATTACAAGCTCGAGGACTTCAAGGCCCACGTCTGGATCGCCCACCAGCGCTATCCGACAAAGGGGCGCGTGTGGCATCCCGGCGGGGCGCATCCGTTCGTGGGCATCAACGAGGCGCTGGTCCACAACGGCGACTTCGCCAACTACCACTCGGTGTGCGAGTACCTGCGCCAGCGCAACATCAAGCCAGCAGTTCCTGACCGACACCGAGGTGTCGGCGCAGCTGTTCGACCTGTGGGACCGCGTCTACAAGTATCCGCTGGAGTACATCATCGAGGCGCTGGCGCCGACCACGGAGCTGGATTTCGACCAGCTGCCCACGGAAAAGCAGCGCATCTACCGCGCAGATTCAGGCCACCCACATCCACGCCTCGCCCGACGGGCCGTGGTTCTTCATCATCGCCCGCAGCCATCCCGATCACCAGCAGTTCCAGCTGCTGGGCATCACCGACACGGCCATGCTGCGGCCGCAGGTGTTCGCGCTTTCGGCGAGTGGCGAGGTGCAGATCGGCCTGATTTGCTCGGAGAAGCAGGCCATCGACGCCACGCTTGCGGAGCCTGGCGCGCGAGGATCCGCGCTTCTCGCCCGTGGCCGACCGCTACTGGAACGCCCGCGGCGGCAGCAGCACCGACGGCGGTGCCTTCATCTTCACGGTGACCGGCGAAGATGCGAAGAACGACGGGAAGAAGAAGCTGGCGTGCGCCGACAAGTTCGGCCACCAAGTCAAGCTCGACATCGGCAAGGTCCGTTGCGACCAGCCGAAGTCCGCGCCGCTGGTGGAAATCGTAACGGCCGGCATCCGCAAGGCGGTGATCGAGTCGCTCAAGCAGGGCAGCGGCGCATGATCTCGATACCCACGTGGTGCAGAGCCTGCCCGGCTGGCCCGCCGCCGGTCTGCGCGAGCTGTGCGACCAGATTGTCGCTGGCGGCCGATAACGGTCGCGCCAAGGCCACCGCCATCGAGGCCCTGACCTTGCTCTACGATCGTCGCTACGACACCGGCGACAAGCGACGCGCTACCGTCCTGCCCGTGCTCGAAGAGACGCTGATGCGCCTGTTCGACGCCACGCCGCTGGTCGGCGAACCCGGCGAAGGCGCCTTCCGCCGCTTTCATTGGGACAGCAGGGACAAGATCGTCCGACCGTTGCCCGGCGAAGAAGTCCTGGTCATCGACGCCGAGAAGTTTCCGCCCGAGGGCGACGACTGCGATGCCGTGCTACCTGCGCAAGGCCTACCAGGCCGGGTGGAAGCGTTTCATCGTGTACCGCCTGCGCGGCCAGCGCTTCACCGGCGTCGGCCTTGGCCCGAGCACCCACGGCGTGCGCATCGATACCTACGGCTCCAGCGGCGACTACCTGGCCAGCGGCATGGACGGCGAGGAAATCTACGTCCACGGCAATGCCCAGGATCAGGTCGGTCAGATCGCCAAGCAGGGCAAGTTGGTCATCTACGGCGACGTGGGCCAGACCTTCATGTACGGCGCCAAGGGCGGCGACGTCTTCATCATGGGCAACGGCGCCGGCCGGCCGCTCATCAATGCCGTCGGTCGTCCCCGCGTGGTCATCAACGGCACCTGCCTCGACTTTCTTGCCGAGTCGTTCATGGCCGGCGATCCGCTCAACGGTGGTGGATTCGTGATTCTGAACGGGGTGGAATTCGACGGCCACGCCAAGCTGGTTCCGCTGGCCTCACCGTATCCGGGCAGCAACCTGTTCTCGCTCGCGTCGGGCGGTGCCATCTACGTCCGCGACCCGGGCAAGAAGGTGGTCGAACAGCAACTGAACGGCGGCGTGTTCGCGGCCTTCACGGGTGCCGACTGGCGCCTGATTCGGACCTACTTGGAAGAGAACGAGCGCTTGTTCGGCATCAAGGTGCAGGACCTGCTCACGGTCAACGGCAAGTTGTGCGAGCCCGAGCAGGTGTATCGCAAAGTCAGCGCGCAGGCGTTGGCCGTGCTGGCGGCCGCGACCAAGGAGTCGAAGAAATGACCATGACCGTGAGCTTGGCCGCGGCGGAAATGTCCGGCGATTTCGCGTCGCTGGTCGAAGCTGAAAGCCACGCCAATTTGATGGCGTGCTTGCAGTGCAAGAAGTGCACCTCGGGTTGCCCGGTGGCCGCGGTTGCCGACGTCAAGCCGCACGAGATGGTGCGCATGGTGCAATTCGGTCAGCGTGACGAAGTGCTGACAAGCAAGATGCTCTGGCAGTGTACCTCGTGCCAGACCTGCGCCACCCGCTGCCCGCAAAAGGTCAGCGTGGCCGCGCTCAACGACGGTCTTCGCCGCATGAGCGCCCGGGCCAAGTCTCCCAGCAAGAGCGCAGTCCCGACCTTCAACAGGATCTTCATGAAAGCGGTCCGCGAGCGCGGGCGAATGAACGAAGCGGGCCTCATGGCCTCGTTCAAGCTGCGCACCGGTCGGCTGTTCGAGGACATGGGCAAGCTGCCCATGATGCTCCTCAAGGGCAAGATGCCGCTGTGGCAGGCGGCGTCGCCGGGACGCGGGGAGCGCGAGGAAATGTTCGAGCGCGCGGCCAAGGCGAAGGGGAGCAAATCGTGAGATCGGATTTCTTCACCACAGAGGGCGCTGAGAGCACAGAGACGGATGGGAAGGAAATAGCTCGGATCCGGATCTGGGAAACCCAACCCCTTCCGGCCTCTGTGTCCTCTGTGCTCTCTGTGGTTCATCATCCGGATCGCACCACGAAAGGCGGTGCTTCGTGAGCTACGCGTTCTTCCCAGGATGTTCCATGGAGGGCACGGCCCACGACTATCAGAAGTCGACGGTGGCGGTGAGCAAGGTGCTGGGGCTGGAATTGCCGGAGATTCCCGGCTGGACTTGTTGCGGGTCGACCTCGGCGCACCAGACGGACCACGTGCTGTCGCTGGCTTTGCCGGCCAAGAACCTGGTCGCCGCCGAAGGCAAGACCGTGGCCGTGGGCTGCGCCGCCTGTTACAGCCGACTCAAGTCCGCCAATTACGAAATCGCCAACGACGAACAAATGCGCAAGTCCGTGGCCGGCGTCGTGGGCAAAGACTACGACGGCAAGACCGAGATCCTGCATCTGCTTGAGATCCTGGCCCGCGACGTCGGCATGAAGAAGATCGCCGATGCGACGAAGAAGCCGCTCAAGGGCCTCAAGCTCGTCACCTATTACGGCTGCCTGCTCTCGCGTCCGCCCGAAGTTACCAAGTTCGACGACGCGGAAAACCCGACGCTGATGGATCAAGTGCTCGAGGCCGCGGGCGCGACCATCCTCGAATGGCCGCACAAGACCGAGTGCTGCGGCGCCGGCTACTCCATCACCGACGTCAGTATCGTCAAGAAGCTCACGCGCGAAATCCTGGCCATGGCCAAGGCCGCGGGCGCCGAGTGCATCGCCACCGCGTGCCCACTGTGCCAGCTCAATCTCGATCTGCGCCAGAAGGACATCGGAAAAGGCGTCCGGCGAACAATTCAATCTGCCGGTGTTCTATTTCACGCAATTGCTGGGGCTGGCCTTCGGCCTTTCCCGCAAAGAATTGGGTCTGCGCAGCCTGGTGGTCAGCCCCAAGAAGCTCTTGGCAGACCGTGGCATTGGCGTTTGAGGCAAGACGATGAGCGAACAGGGAAAACCCACGAATGGTAATTCCACCAAGGCCCCCGAGGCGGTCGGCGCGGTCATGGTCGTGTGGCGCCGGCATCACCGGCATTCAGGCGTCGCTCGACTTGGCCGAATCCGGGTTCAAGGTCTATCTCGTCGAACAGTCGGCCGCCATCGGCGGCCGCATGGCCCAGCTCGACAAGACCTTTCCCACCGGCGACTGCGCCATGTGCATCCTCTCGCCCAAATTGGTCGAGTGCGCGCGCAACAAGAACATCGACATCATCACCCTGGCCGACATCGAAGGCATCAGCGGCGAGGTCGGCAATTTCGAGGTGAAGCTGCGCCAGCGGCCGCGTTACATCGACATGAGCAAGTGCAACGCCTGTGGCGATTGCTCGCTGGTGTGCCCGGTGTCGCTGCCCAATGAATTCGATCGCGCCCTCGGCACGCGCAAAGCCGTGTTCCGTCCCTACGCGCAGGCGATTCCCAACGTCTTCGGCATTTCCAAGGCCGAAGGCATGGCCCCGTGCAAAGCGGCCTGCCCGGCCGGCGTCAATGCCCAGGGCTACGTTGCCTTGGTCGCGGCCGGCAAGTTCGAGGAAGCCTACGAGCTGGTCAAGGAGCGCTGCCCGCTGCCCGCCGTGTGCGGCCGCATCTGCCAGCATCCGTGCGAGAGTCAGTGCAACCGCAAGGATCTCGACGAGCCGGTGGCCGTGCGCGACCTCAAGCGCTTCGCCGCCGACTATGTCTATTCCAAGCGCGACAAGAAGCATCGGGCTCCCTTCCAGCCGGTGAAGGTTCAGAAAGAGAAGGTCGCCGTCATCGGTGGTGGCCCGGCCGGCCTCACTGCCGCGCAGGATCTGACCAAGCAGGGCTACCCCGTGACCTTGTTCGAGGCGCGTCCATTTCTAGGCGGCATGCTTCGCTTGGGTGTGCCCGCGTACCGTCTGCCGCGCGACGTGCTCGACTACGAGATCGAGCAGATCCTCAACGAGCGTGTCGAGGTGAAGCTCGGGGTTAAGCTGGGCAATGGCCCGAAAGACATCACCATCGAGGGTCTGAAGAAAGCCGGCTATGACGCCATCTTCGTGGCCACCGGCGCGCACAAGAGCCAGAAGATGGGCTTGCCCGGCGACGATGCGGCCGGCGTCATGGTCGGCCTCGACTTCCTCGGCCCGGTGAATCTGGGAGAGAAGGTCGCGCTGGGCAAGAAGACCGTGGTGGTCGGCGGCGGCAACGTGGCCATGGATGCCGCGCGCGCGGCCCTGCGCATGGGCGCCAAGGAAGTCACGGTGGTCTACCGCCGCAGCCGCGTGGAAATGCCGGCCTTGCCCGAGGAAATCGTGCAGGCCGAGGAAGAGGGCGTGAGGTTCGAGCTGCTCACGAACCCGATCAAAGTCATGGCCAAGAACGGCCGTGCGATCGGGCTCGAGTGCCTGCGCATGAAGCTGGGTGAGCCGGATGCCTCGGGGCGCCGCCGCCCGGTTCCCGTCGAGGGCTCCAACTTCACCGTCGCGGCTGACAACGTCATCATCGCCATCGGCCAAACGGCGGATATCGAAGGTGTCCCGCTCGAGAACGGCAAGATCGCGGCCGATGGGGCGCTGGCCACGAAGGTTCCCGGCGTGTTCGCCGGCGGCGACGTGGTGCTGGGTCCGGCCTCGCTGGTCGAAGCCATGGCCCACGGCCACCACGCGGCCGAGGCCATCGCGGCCTTCCTGCGCGGCCAGCCCATGCCGGTGCTGGATACCAAGAAGAAGGTCACCGCACCCAATCCCAATCCCGCGGCCGAAGTCGTGGCCAAGCAGGCCATGAAGAAGATCGTCGTCGAGGATCGCACGCGCGACTTCCGCGAGATCGAGCTTGGCTACACCGCCGAGGAAGCCATGGCCGAGGCCAAGCGCTGCCTGGCTTGCGGTCTGTGCAGCGAGTGCGGGCTGTGCGTGAAGGCCTGCGGCCCAGGCGCCATCGTGCACGACATGCAGCCCAAGTCGGAATCCATCCGCGTGGGCTCGGTCATCCTTACCCCCGGCTACGAAGAATTCCAGGCCAGCCTGCGCGGCGAGTTCGGCCACGGCCGCTACGCCAATGTTCTTTCCAGTGTGCAGTTCGAGCGCATGCTGAGCGCGTCCGGTCCCACGGAAGGCCACGTGCAGCGGCCGTCTGACGGCAAGCCGGTGAAGAAGATCGCCTTCATCCAGTGCGTGGGTTCGCGCGACAGCGCCCGCGGCAACGGCTACTGCTCGTCCATCTGCTGCATGTCCGCGACCAAGGAGGCCATGGTCGCGCTCGAGCACGTGCAAGGGCTCGACATCTCCATCTTCTGCATGGACGTGCGCGCCTTCGGCAAGGAATTCGACGGCTACGTCAACCGCGCCCGCGACGAGCACGGTGTGAAGTACATCCGCGCCATGCCCTCGCGCGTGGTGGAAATGCCCGGCACCAAGAACGCCCGGGTGCGCTTCTTCGACGAGAACGGCGACGAGCACCAGGACGAATACGACCTGGTCGTTCTGTCGGTCGGCCTGCGCCCAAGCGCTTCGGTCAAGGAGACTGCGGCCAAGCTCGGCCTGGATTTGAACCAATTCGGCTTCTGCCAGACCGACCGCCTGGCGCCCCTGGCGGCGTCCAAGCCGGGCATCTACGTGGCCGGCGCCTTCCAAGAGCCGAAGGACATTCCCGAATCGGTGGCGCAAGCCTCGGGTGCCGCCGCCTGCGCGATGGAAAGGCTTTCCGTGGCACGTGGCACCATGATCAAGCGCCACGAATACCCGTGGGAGCGTGACGTCACCGACGAGAAGGCACGCATCGGCATCTTCATCTGCCACTGCGGCCACAACATCGCCTCCGTCGTCGACGTGAAGAGGGTAGCCGAAGCCGCGAGCAAGATGCCCGGCATCGCGCACGCCGAAACCAATCTGTACGCGTGCTCGGACACCAGCCAGCAACACATCAAGGACGTGATCCGCGAAAAGCGACTCAACCGCCTGGTGGTGGCGTCGTGCTCGCCGCGTACGCACGAAGTACTCTTCCAAGAGACCCTGCGCGAGTCGGGCCTCAACCAGTATCTCTTCGCCATGACCAACATCCGCGACCAATGCTCGTGGGTGCACAAGAACGATCCCGAGGCCGCGACGGAAAAGGCCACGGACCTCATGCGCATGGCCGTGGCGCGCGCGCGCAACCTCAAGGCGCTGGGCACGGGCAAGCTGCCGGTCGTGCAATCGGCGCTGGTGCTGGGCGGCGGTCTCGCCGGCATGACCACCGCGCTCGCGCTCGGGGATCAGGGCTTTGCCGTGCACCTGTGCGAAAAGGAAAAGGTGCTGGGCGGGCAACTGCGCAACCTTCATTACACGCTCGAAGGCTCGGATGTCGCGGGCTACCTGAAGGAATTGATCGCGCGGGTCGAGAAGCACCCCAAGATCACTCCGCACTTGCAGACCAAGCCGGTCCAAATCACGGGCCACGTGGGCAACTTCAAGACCTGCGTGGACGAGGCCGGCAAAGAGCAGACCCTCAGCCACGGCGTCATCGTGCTCGCGGTCGGTGGCAGTGAACGAGAGACCGACCTCTACTTGAACGGCAAGCACCCCGCAGTGCTGACCCAGCGAGCGCTCGAAGAGAAGTTGGCCAAGAAGACCTTGGCTGGCTCCGAGTCTTCGTCCATCGTCATGATCCAGTGCGTGGACAGCCGCAACGACGCGCACCCGTATTGCAGCCGCGTGTGCTGCTCGGCAGCCATCAAGAACGCGCTCGAGCTGAAGAAGCAGAAGCCCAATGCCAAGGTTGTCGTCCTGTACAAGGACATCCGCACCTACGGCTTCCGCGAGCTGGCCTACCAGCAGGCGCGCGAGGCGGGCGTGCTCTTCATTCGCTACAACGACAAACAGGATCCCGTCGTAAGCGACAAGGGCGGTCTTCAGGTCAGCGTCGTCGACGCCAGCAATGGCAGGGAAATTACCTTCAAGCCCGACGTGGTGGTTCTGTCGACCGGTATCGCGCCGGCTGCCGACAATCCGGTGCTCTCGGGCCTTCTGCGCAGCGCCCTGACCGCGGATGGCTTCTTCCTGGAAGCCCACCCCAAGTTGCGACCAGTGGATCTGGCGAACGAAGGCGAGTACATCGCCGGGCTCTGCCACTCGCCGCGCTTCATCGACGAGACTATCGCGCAGGCCAAGGCCGTGGCGGGTCGCGCGGCCACGGTGCTTTCACGCGCTTTCCTCGATATCGCTGGCCAGGTGGCCAAGGTCGACCCCATCGACTGCGTGGCCTGCGCCACCTGCGTGAAGGTGTGCCCGTACGGTGCGCCCATGATCAACGACTTGCACAAGGCCGAAATCCAAGTCGCCAAGTGCATGGGCTGCGGCTCGTGCACGGCTGCCTGTCCGGCCCACACCATCACCCTGCAACACCAGGAATGCACCCAAGTGACCGCCATGCTCGACGAGCTCCTGCTCGGTGAGGGAGCCGCGACATGAACCCACCAGCGAACGTCAAAGCCACCGATACCGCCCCATGGCAGCCGGAAATCATCGCTTTCTGCTGTAACTTCTGTGCCTACGCCGCGGCTGACCTGGCCGGCTCGCGCCGCATGCAATACCCGTCCAACGTGCGCGTGATGCACGTGCCTTGCACCGGCAAGATCGAAATGGAGCACATCCTGTCGGCCTTCGAAAAGGGCATCGACGGGGTGCTGATAGCCGGATGCCTCGAAGGCGGCTGCCACTTCCTGGAAGGAAACCTGCGCGCCAAGAAGCGCAGCGAGTATTTGCGCGAGATGCTCGACCAGATCGGCGTGGGCGGCGAGCGCCTGCGCATGGTCAACCTGTCGGCCGCCGAGGCGCCGACCTTCGTCAAGCGCGTGAAAGAAATCGTCGAGACCGTGAAAGGCCTGGGTCCGAATCCCCTGAGAAAGAGTGGAACGCCATGATCGTCGCCAGCCCCAAACCCGTCACCGAGATCGAAGAGCTCATCGACCGGCACAAGAAGGTGCTGTTCGTCGGCTGCGGCACTTGCGTGACCGTGTGCCTGGCCGGCGGCGAGCGCGAAGTCGGCATCGCAGGCTACGCCACCCGCATGGCGCGCAAGCTTTCCGGCCAGCCCATCGAGCTTGAGCAAGTCACCATCGAGCGCCAGTGCGAGAACGAGTTCATCAAGGATCTGGCCGGCCCCATCGCGCGTGCCGAGGCCGTGGTCTCGTTCGGCTGCGGGGCCGGCGTGCAAGCCATCGCCGAGCGTTTCCCCAACAAGCCCGTTTACGCCGGCCTCAACACCAACTTCCTCGGCATCCTCGAAGAGCAAGCGGTGTGGACGGAAAAGTGCATGGCCTGCGGCGACTGCATGCTGGCCGAATTCGGCGGCATCTGCCCGGTCACCAGGTGTGCGAAGCACATGCTCAACGGCCCATGCGGCGGGTCGACCGAAGACCGCTGCGAAGTCGCCGCCGATCGCCCGTGCGCGTGGCAGCTGATCTACAAGCGCCTCAGCGCCATCGGCCAGCTCGACCGTCTGGAAAAGATCCAGCCGCCCAAGAACTGGAGCGTGGCGTGGTTTGGTGGCGCGCGGAAGCTCGTTAGGAACGAGCACCGGGTGTAGACGAGAGGCGCGCCGGACTCACTTCTGCTCATCCTTCCTCGCCTTCTGGCGCCCCGACCGGCGCGCGGACGCGGGCACGCGCTGGGTGCTGGATTATCGCCTGCACTGGGTGGCGGACGAGCCCGTTCCCCCGTCGTTGGCCCGAGTCGTCGCCACCCGCCTCGGCCGGCCGGGAAGACCCGGCCCGCTGCAAGCCGGCGCGCCCGTGGACCTGTGCTACGGCCTCGCCTGCCGGCAGCCGGCTAAGAGGAACTACGAACTGCCGTAGCGGTCCAGCTGCACGATCTGAATCAGATTGCCGCAGGTGTCGTTCACCATGGCGATGGTCGAGCCGGTCACTTTGGTCGGCCCCATCGTGAATTCGCCACCCGCCGCCTTTATCCGCTCGTAGTCGAGCTGGGCGTCGTCGGTGCGGAACATCGCCGCGGGGTGTCCCTGCTGGAACCTCGCCTGCTGGAAGGCCTTGGCCGCCGGGTCGTCGTTCCGCTCAAGCTGCAGCTCGGCGCCGCTCGGCTCCTCGGCCGAGGCCACCGTCAGCCAGCGGTAGGTCCCTTGCGAAAAGTCCGCCTTTTTCACGAAGCCCAACACCTCGGTGTAGAAGCGCAGCGCCTTGTCCTGGTTGTCAACGTATACGCTCATGAGCATGATCTTCATGGGTATTCCTCCTGGAGGATAAGACGGAGTGCCCGCCGATCCGGATGATGACCTACGTTCAATAGATGCTGGAAGATCCATCAGGATCCTGGTGTGACGCCCAGACATCCACGGACAAGATGTTCCGAGGCGAGACGGCGGCATGCGCCGTTGGCGGAACGTAGCTGCCGTTTTTTCGTGGCCCTTCCGAGTTTTTCGGTAAGACTCCCGGAATGCCGCGAACCAGGACTCCGACTTGGGCGCCCTCGCGTCACCAGACAGGCCCGACAAGCCCGAAGGGGTGGATCGGCATAGCGCTGGTGGTGGGGCCGTTGGTCGCGATGGCCGCCCCCGCCGAGGCTGCGTGGGGCGTGCCTTGTCCGCTTCCGCGAGTCCTCTCGGCGCCTCCGGATCAATCTTGGTTGAGGGATGTTCCGGAGAAGCCCGGGGATCATCTGCGGGGCAGGGTCGCGGTCTTTGTCTTCAAGGGGGACGACATATTCGAGCCGGTGCGAGCCGCGGTGGTGCGGACGCTTCGCAAGCAGCACCTGAACGTCAGCGCGGGGTTGCGGCCGGCCGACAGTCCCGCGCAGTACCGAGAGATGTCCTATGCCTCCCACCTGGCCGTGTTCATTGATGGCGAGGTCAGCGGCCAAGGCGCCCGGCAAACCGTGACCATCCGGCTGCGCAGCGGCGTGACCGGCCAGTATTTCGCCTCGGCCAAATTCTCGGGAACCACGCCTGTGCTTGTTGGCGCCATCGGGGGCGCGCTGTGGTCGCGGGTGGGCTCGGCCATCATCCATTCGTGCTCCAGCGCCGCCAAGCCACGCCGACGCGGGGCCGAGCCGACGTACATCGACGCGGGGTCGCCGTCGGATAGCCCGCTCGCCGGTACGTAGTCTACTTCGTGCAGGTGTCCTCGGCCATGGGGTGGTAGCCCCTGCCTTGTTCAATCTCGACCTTGTGATAGAGCTGCCTGGATGACCTCTTGGCCAAGGTCTCCCGAACCTTGACCTTCACCCCCTTGAGGAAGCCTTCCTCGGCGAAGGTGACCGAATCGCCGGAAATGGCGCCCGCGCCCATCATGGCCGTGCCCACGCTGTCATAGCTGAGGAAGGTCGCTTGTTTGGTGCCGGCGGCATAGCTGATTTGGAACGAGCCGCTGGTCGCGGAGGTGATCGTCGTTTTTGCCAGCTTGAATTCGCCGTGCCATGAAAACCCACCGAGCTCTTTCTTGATGGTCATGTCGGTTCTTGCGATCGGCGGTTGCGATCCAGGACCCATGGATCCCGCGGCGAACTTCGTGTCGCACTTCCAGTGGCCCTCGAGGCTCTTCATGAAGGCCGCGAGCTCCTTGGAGGGAAGGTATGGCGCGGTAGGAGCGGACAGGGAAGCCGCGGGTGCGGCGGTCTCGGGTTTTGCCGGCGCGGCCACACGCGCTCCGGGCTTCGCGGGTGTCGAGGTTTCCTCGAAGGGGTCAGCGGAAGATTCGGCCTTCGCCTCCAGGGCGGGTTTATGCGCCGGGGCGGGATGGTGCGCGGTCTTCGCGGCGGGAGTGTCCGCCATGGCGACGGATCCGTTTGAAAACACGGCCAAAGCGAAGAACAAAGAAGGAAAGGCGCCTGTCGTCGTCATCGAAGCTCCTGTTGCTGGTGCGCTCGACCGCTGGACCGGTGCGCATATAGAGTCCATCCCGAACATCGGTTTACAGTGTAGATGCGCTACCCTAGGCGAAGGAGACTTTCTCATGAAAAGAAGCGCCGGTAGAGTGCTTTACGGGGCGTGACTCGACGCGGTCGAGGTAGCGCGGGCTCGATTCGCCGTTACTCTCCTTCGCTGGCGCCACCCTAGTCGCAAAAGAAAAGCCGTGCCTCGCGCCGGTCCTCGGACATTATATCGTTTCACGATATGATGACTTCAGCTGACCATCAAGCTCTGGCCGAGTTTCGCTATCAGATCCGCCGCTTCCTCGGGTTCAGCGAACGCGAGGCGCGAGCTGCCGGCATCGAGCCTCGGCAGCACCAACTCTTGCTTGCCATCAAAGGACTCCCCGGTGGGCAGCGGCCCACCATCGGGACGCTCGCCGAACGGTTGCAGATCCAGCATCACAGCGCCGTGGAGTTGGCGAACCGCTTGATCGAGGGGCGACTTGCGACCCGGCGTCGCAGCGACGTCGATGGACGCGAGGTCCTGATTCAAGTGACCACGCAGGGCGAACGGCTGCTTTCGCGCCTTTCCTTGGTGCACAGGAATGAGTTGCGCAGCGTGGGGCCAGGTCTGGTGCGAGCCCTGGAGGCAATCGTCACCGAGCCAAGCGCGACCGGTAAGGGTGTCCGGGCTGAAAGGCTCCCGTGAACGCACCGACCTGCAGCAAGGAATTGTCAGCCGATCTCAGCGACTTCACGGCCACCCGCCGTCTGATTCCCATCGCGCTGATGGCCATTGCCGTCGGCGCCCTCGGTGCATGGGTCGCGCTCGCTCTCCTCAGGCTCATCGGTCTCTTCAACAACCTCTTCTTCTTTCAACGATGGGGAACCGCGCTGGTCTCGCCTGCCTCCAATACCCTCGGAGCGGTCGAGATCCTGGTCCCGGCGGCAGGCGCGATCGTGGTGGGTCTCATGGCTCGCTACGGCTCGGAACGAATCCGGGGTCACGGTATTCCCGAGGCCTTGGAAGCCATCCTGCTCCAGGGCAGCCGCGTCCAGCCGCGCGTCGCTTTGCTGAAACCAATCTCGGCCGCCATCTCCATCGGCTCGGGCGGCCCCTTTGGCGCCGAGGGGCCTATCATCATGACGGGAGGGGCCTTCGGCTCGATGATTGGCCAGATGTTTCGCCTGACCAGCGCCGAGCGAAAGACCTTGCTCGTCGCGGGTGCCGCTGCGGGAATGTCCGCCACCTTCGCCGCGCCGATCGCGTCCGTCTTTCTCGCGGTGGAGCTTCTGCTTTTCGAGCTCAAGCCGAGGAGCCTAATTCCGGTGTCGCTCGCCAGCGCGACCGCGATGGTGATGCGGCAACGTCTGCTCGGTCCCGGGCCGATCTTTCCCGTGCCGGCCCACGCCGCGCTCATGGACCCCAAGGCTCTCGCCGGGTGCGTCCTGGTTGGGCTCCTGGCCGGGATGGTGTCGGCGCTCATGACCCTATCGGTGTACGCAGCGGAAGATCTCTTCAAGAAGCTGCCCATCCACTGGATGTGGTGGCCGGCCATCGGCGGCCTCGCCGTGGGGCTCGGTGGCTTCATCTGCCCGCGCGCGCTCGGCGTCGGCTACGATACCATCGACGGTCTCCTGCGAGGGGCTCTGCCCGTGAGGGAGATAGTCATCCTGATGGTCGTGAAATGGGCCATCTGGTCCGTCGCCCTGGGTTCGGGAACATCCGGCGGCGTGCTGGCGCCCCTGCTCATGATCGGAAGTGCGTTGGGCAGCCTGGCTGGCCTCGTCCTGCCCAGCGCAGGCGTCGGTTGCTGGTCGCTCGTATGCATGGGCGCCATCTTGGGCGGCATGATGCGCTCGCCGCTCACCGGCGTGGTCTTCGCCGTCGAGCTGACCGGCGATCACGGGATGTTTCTTCCGCTCCTGATCGCCGCCTCCGTGGCCCACGGTTTTTCCGTGCTGACCATGAAACGATCCATCCTGACCGAAAAGGTCGCCCGTCGTGGTCACCACCTGACCCGAGAGTATTGTGTCGACCCTCTCGAAGTCGCCTTTGTCCGCGATGTCATGGATACGGCCGTGCTCGGGCTATCCACAGAATCGTCGCCCGCCGACGTCCTCGGGCTGCTCGAGGACGCGGGCGAAGCGAGAGACACGCTGTACCCGGTCGTGGAGCCGGATGGCCGTCTTGCCGGCGTGGTGACCCGCCGACGGCTGGAAGACTGGGCCCGAGCGGAGGCCACGGGGCAAGGCCTGCACACGGCGAGAGAGATTGCAACGCTGGCACCCGTGACGGTCCATCCTGACCAGCCGCTGCACATCGTCGTCCGACGCATGTCCGAGACCGGAAAGACCTGCATGCCCGTCGTGACGCGCGATCAGCCTGGGCTTGTGGTCGGGATGATCGCTCTTGCCCACACGCTCAAGGCGAAGCGTCGACACCTGGAGGAAGAACATCGGCGGGAGCGCGTCTTGCCCATCGCCTTTCTGCTGCCGCCCGCGCTGCGTCCGCCTTGGACGAGGCGCGCGACCCGTGCCCGTGATGGAAAAGCATAAACCGCCTGCAACGGAGGTGGACCGTGAATAGCAATCCCAATGTACGTCCTGCATCGCCCGATTCGGCACCGCTTTCTCCCTGGTGGCGCCAGACCGCGATTTTGGTCATGGCCTTCGGCTTCACCCTGCTGACGGTGGTGACGGTCAAGACCTACAAGGGGGCGCCGCCCATCCCGGCACGCGTGGTGAGCTCCGAGGGGCAGCTTCTGTTCACCGCGGACGATGTCCACAAAGGCCAGGATGTCTTCCTCAAGTTCGGCCTCATGGAGCACGGCACGCTGTGGGGACACGGCGCCTACCTCGGACCCGATTACACCGCCGAATACCTGCACCGCCTGACCGAGATCGCGCGCGACACCGAGGCCACATCTCGATATAGGAAGCCCTGGGCCGAGCTCGCGCAGGAACAGGCGCATTCCGTCGCCGAATCGGTCAAGCAGACGCTCAAGCAGAACCGCTACGACGAAGGCACACAGACCCTGGTCTTCACGCCGGGTGAGGAGGCGTCCTTTCGCATCCAGCAAGGCGAGTGGAAGAATTACTTCGCCGGCCACAAGCCGGCGCCGGGACTTCCGTCTCGTTTCATCAACCGCGACGGCGACCTCGCTTCCCTGAACGCGTATTTTGCTTGGGCGACTTGGGCCACCGTGGCCCCGCGGCCGGGAACGCAGGACTCGTACACCAACAATTGGCCGTTCGAACCGTCGGCGGGAAACACGCCTACCTCGTCGACCTACTTGTGGAGCGCGCTGAGCCTGGTTTGCCTCTTGGGCGGGCTTGGCGTGGTGCTCTTCGTCTTCGGAAGATTCGACTACCTTGGCTGGGGCGGGTCTTCGGGTCACGTACACGTATCCGAGGGGCCTATTCATCGCTGGAAGGTCACGCCAAGCCAGAAGGCGTTGGGTCTGTTCTTCGCGGTCGTCGCCGTTCTGTTCGTCCTGCAAGCGGCGATGGGTGGCGTGCTCGCCCACTATCGCGTCGAGCCCGGCGCATTCTATGGTTTCGATCTGGCTCGATTCCTGCCCTACAACCTGGCCCGCACCTGGCACCTGCAACTGGCCATCTTTTGGATCGCCACCTCGTGGGTTGCCGGCGGCCTGTTTCTGGCGCCGCTGGTCGGCGGCGCGGAGCCGAAAGGCCAGAGAGCAGGCGTGCTGGTGCTTCTAGGTGCCCTGGCGGTGGTCGTCTTCGGCAGCCTGGGTGGCGAAGCCCTGGGCATCAACGACAAGCTTGGGACGCTGTGGTTCTGGCTCGGCCATCAGGGTAGCGAGTACCTCGACTTGGGCCGATTCTGGCAACTGCTGCTGGCCGGCGGGCTGGTATTTTGGCTGTTCCTGATGTTCCGCGCCCTGCGACCCGCCATGAAATCTGGCGAGAAGGGGGAGCTGCCTTCGCTATTTCTCTACGCAGCCGTGGCCATCCCGGTCTTCTACTTGCCCGCGCTCTTCTACGGATCGCACACCAACTTCGCCATCATCGACAATTGGCGTTTCTGGATCATCCACCTCTGGGTCGAGGGTTTCTTCGAGCTCTTCGCCACGGTGCTGGTGGCCGTCATGTTCGTCCAAATGGGACTGGTGACGACCAAGACAGCGACCCGCTTGGTCTATCTGGATGCGATCCTCTACCTCGCCGGCGGCATCGTGGGCACCGGCCACCACTGGTACTTCACGGGGCAAGGCACGCTGAACATGGGGTTGGCCTCGTGCTTTAGCGCGTTGGAGGTGATTCCGTTGACCCTGCTGACCCTCGATGCGTGGGATTTCATTCGTCTCAAGGACCAAAATTGCGAGGACTGCCACCAGCCGCTGGCCGCCCACCAGAAATGGGCCATCTACTTTCTTATTGCCGTCGGCGTGTGGAACTTCGTGGGCGCCGGTGTGTTCGGATTCCTCATCAATCTGCCCATCGTCTCGTACTTCGAGATCGGCACCAGCCTGACCGCGAATCACGGTCACGCCGCCATGTTCGGCGTGTTCGGCATGTTGGCCCTCGGGGTCGTCTTCTTCTGTCTGCGCGCCATCCGCGGCGATGCCATTTGGAATCGGGCCGAACGATGGGTTCGCATCGGATTCTGGGGCGTCAACGGCGGGCTTGGCCTGATGGTCGTGCTCGACTTGTTTCCCGGCGGCGTCCTGCAACTCTGGGACGCCATGCAGAACGGCTACTGGCACGCCCGCCGCCTCACGTTTCTCATGAGCGGCCTTTTCCACACACTCGAATGGATCCGCATCGCCGCGGATCTGACCTTCCTGCTCGCCGGGGCCGTGCCGCTGGCCTTGGCCGTGTTGCTCCTCGTCTTCGGCGAGCGGGCACCCGAGCACGGCGGTTAACTGTCTGGGGTCGTCATGAAGAGGCCGCGGTGCCGCGGTGCGGCCCGCTCACCTCGCCCCGCGCGGCTTTCGTATGCGTTCGCCGAGCGCGGCGACTCCGCCGCTACCATGGGCGGCGATGAACAAGAAGAGGAAGCAGTAGACCACCGCCAGCTCGCCCTTGTTGATGCCCGGCAGCCACATGCCGCCCGCCAGGGCGAATTTCCAGTGGAACTGGAAGTAGGCGACGGCCATCTCGCCAGAGGCCAGGAACGCGGCGGGGCGCGTGAGCAGCCCGAGCGCGATCAAGGTGCCGCCCACCAATTCGATGATTCCTGCGAACCAGATCTGCGAACCCGCCGGAGGCATGAAGGGGCTGTGCCAGCCGAGAATCTTTTGCGCGCCGTGAAACGCGAACAACGCGCCTGCGACGATGCGAAGGGCTGCATAGAGATAGGGCTCTGACCGAAGCGCGAATTCCCTGACTTTCGTAGTGAACATGCTGTTCTCCTTGAATGTTGTCGAAGGTGAGGCGGCAACGCCGACCAGATGGCGTTCGTTGGAATTGGAAAGCGGTAAAGCCTGAATCATGACAAATCCTCTCTTGTCTTGGTTTTGCGAACGGCCGCTTGCACGGCCGCGTGCTAAGAAGATGTTCGAGAGTTGCTGGACGTTGCATGGTAAATGATCCGCAATATTTGACCGATCGTCTTGACCCGGCGGATGATGGGTCACCCGATGTCGCCGACATCCTGGGCGATCTGCTGAGCAGCTTGCGTTTCACGACGCTGGTTTATGGCCGCATGGAGCTAGGCGCTCCTTGGGGTTTGAGCTTTCCCAGCCTACCCGAGTCGGCCAGTCTCCTGGTCATTGCCCGGGGCAGCGCCCAGCTCGAGCTTGAAAGGTCCGATCAGACGACTGTGACGACAACCGTGCTCTCCTCGGGCGACGTGGCGTTGCTTCCGCGCGGTGGGGCGCACGTCTTGCGTGATGGCGAGGGCAGTCCCCTGCACGTCCTCGGCACGGGCCAGTGCCAGCGCTCGACCGCGGCGAACCCCATTCGCGTGGGGGGCAACGGGGCTCGAACGACGTTGGTCGCGGGTGCGTTTCGCTACGGTGCCGGGCGGCGGATCCCCCTGTTCGAGACGCTTCCGTCCGTCATTCACATCGCCGCGTCGGACGCGCGCGTCTCGCCTTGGTTGTCGTCGACCGTGCAACTGCTCATTTCAGAGAGCGCTGCGCACAGCGCGGGCGGTACCGTGGTCGTTTCGCGGTTGGTCGACGTGCTGTTCGTGCAGGCGCTACGCACGTTCATCATGAACGGTAGCTGCAAGGAAAGCGGGCTGCGCGCGCTCGGCGATCCCCAGATCGGGAAGGCTTTGCAGCTCGTCCACGAGCGGCCGGCGGAGCCATGGACGGTCGAGCGGCTGGCGCGCGCCATCGGCTTGTCGAGGTCGACTTTCGCGGCGCGGTTTTCCGAGCTGGTCGGCGAGCCGCCCTTGGAATACGTCTCGCGCTGGCGCATGACCAAGGCCGCCGAGCTTTTGCGCGAGAGCGATCTCTCGGTGCTCGACGTCGCCGAGCGTGCCGGCTACAGCAGCGAGGCCGCCTTTGGCCGCGCTTTCAAGCGCCACGAAGGCACGGCACCCGCGCGCTACCGGCGCCAACAGACACGCGCGCGCTGACCTGTCCATCAATTGGACAGGTCAGCAGAAAGCCGAGCCAAGGGCCTGCGCACGCGCTCGCAGCGCAGTTTGGCGCCGGCCGGGACCACAGACCAGCGATTGCGCAAACAGGGGACGCGCACTCGGCGGAGAGCGTGGACGGGCAGCGACGACGCGGATGTTCAAGACGTGTCCATGAATGGACCCGTCTTGAACATCTTATCCCCACCTGCGGCCGAGCGCAGGCAGCAGTGCCGGGCTCGTCAGGGCTTCCCGACGAAGGTCGTAACCGATTGCGCGGCGAGGGAGGCGCTAAACCGTCCTGCCGTAACGGCGATATCCGTCCCAGCAGCCAGCTTGGAGCTCGAGGTGGTGACATACGGGGTGACGGAGGCCGGCCAGGCCGTGCCCGCCACGAACAGGGAGACCTGCTGGGCACTGCCGCCGTTCACCACGACGATGGCGACCGTTCCATCCGATAGGTTCGAGAACGCCACGACCAGAGGCACGGTTCCGGATGCTTTGGCCGCGCCGCTGACGTCGACACGGTAGTACCCGGGGCGCACGAACTTGCTGAAGTTCCCCAGCGCGTAAACCTGCGCGGGCGGACTGCTCGCGTTCGGCACAAGGCTCTCCGTCCACCAATAGTGCCATCCGTTCACTCCACCGGTCGAGAACGCTGCGTAAATCATGGTCCCGATGGTGATCGGTCCCGTGTCACCCGGCGTGCACTCGGTCTCCCAGACATGGTGCGTGTTGTTCGCGGGCGGCGCCGGACGTCCATAGGTCCCCGCGCTGGTGCTTCCGTAGTCATGCGTCGCGATCGGCCCGACGTAGGAGTCGGCCTTCGAGTCGGCGATGATAGCGGGGCCGTAGCCGTCGCCTCCCCAAATATTGCCCCAGTTGTCGGGCTCGGCCGCGAGCACTTTGACGGGCGGACTAAGTGCGGCCAGCTTCGGGCCCAGCACATCAATCCAGGCCACCATTTGTGACGAGTTGAAGATGCACGACTGGTAGCTTGCCACGAAATCAGGCTCGTTCTGTGCCGAGATGGCGTAAAGGTCCACGCCACCGTTCTGCTTGTAGAACGCAGGAAACGCCGCGAGAATCGTGGCCCACGAGTCGTAGGAGGCGCTATTCAAATGCCCGCCATTGTTGACGTTGTTGTTGTCCTTGTCTCCTGCGGGTGGCGACCAGGGAGCGGCCCACACTTTGCATGCACTGCCGGCAAACTTGGTGCAGGCCTGGCCGTCGGCATACCCCGCGGCCCCCATGATATTGGGTTTGCCGCTCGTGCCGTCGATACCGACGCGGAGCAGGGTCAGCCCGATCCCGTTCACTGGGTCCCATAGGAGCGTTTGCATGGTCGTCGAAGATGAGCCCTGCCACACGTCGGCCAACCCGAAGCCGTCTACAACCTGATGGGTCTTCGTCGGATCGACCGTGACATCGCCCGTCTGGGCCGTCCCGGGCGTCTTCGTTCCAACATAGATTGCGGTGCTGCCGCCCGCCCCCATCCCAGCGGCACCGCCGGTGCCTAGCTCGGCTCCGCCTGAACCGTTAAGACCGCCAGTTCCCGGCCGGCCGTCCGTGCGGGGCGCTGCATCGGAGATGCTGGCGTCGCCCGAACCGCCACGACCGCCGGTCCCGACCTGGCCGCCCGATCCCGGCTGGCCGCCCAAGCCGGTCGCCCCGCCAGATCCAATCACACCACCCGAGCCGCTACGGCCACCGGTGTCTGCAGCGCCGCCCGATCCCGGCTGGCCGCCCGATCCGGGCTGGCCGCCCGAACCGCGCTCACCGCCAGTTCCGATCGCGCCTCCGACTCCCGAACCTCCGGAGCTCGTGGAAGTGACCGGTGTGCCCGATGAGCAAGCAGCGCCCGCGATAGCGAGAGCTGCAACCGTTGTACGCAAGAAGCGGCTTGATGTCATGCGTTCCTCTCTGCTTGGTATTTCGACGGTCGACGTCTGTCATGGACAGACCTAACGCCCGCGTCGCCCACGCGGGTGCAAGTCTCCAGGGCAGAAGCCATGATATTATGTAGTGGCGGGAGCACCTGAGTTCCGTCTCAAAATTCAGACAAAAAAAGGCGATCCCTTGCTCGAGACGCCGCCGCACGGTTCCGATGGGTGTGCGCGGAGGTGTGTGCGATATCCGCTGATGATGCGCCATGTAGGAGCGAAGCACGCCCATGCTACCGGCTTGTGCTTCTTCCACCAAGTCATCGGGACGAGGTCTCCTCCCAGTTCCGCCGCTGGGCCGAGGCCCGGATCCTTCAAGCGTGAAGCGTGACAGCCCCTTGTATCTTACGGGGGACTGGCTCGCTCTCGCTCGCAGTCCCCCGGTCCCCCCTCGCTTCGCCCAGCAAAGCTGGGCTACGCTCGCCCCCAAAGGCGAAGGAGCACGACAAGATTCAACGGCACGACAGCCCGATGCCCCTCTAACTTGCAGTGGCAAACCACAGAGGTTTTACCTTGACCAGGAACACAGATGCTCACCCGCCTCGCTGCGCTCGGCGACCTGCTATGGAAGTGCGTGAAGTGCGGACGTAAGTCCGCGAATTTTCATGCTTGGGGGTGCGGCCACCGCGCCCCATCGGGACTCTCTCAGCTACGCGGTGCTTCGCGGGGCGAGGTGGTTTCAGGTCAGGTGGACAACCGTGGTCGCGCGTAGTACACCCCGGCACCTCCGTGGTTCGACTCGACAACATCAGCAAGCAGCATGGCCCGCAAATCCTATTTGTAGATGCCAGCGCCGCGCTCTTGCGTGGCGAGAAGGTGGGTCTTGTGGGACCGAACGGCGCGGGCAAGTCGACCGTCTTTCGCCTGATCATGGGCGAGGAATCGGTGGACGACGGGCAGATCTCCATCGACCGCAACGTGACCATCGGGCACTTCAGCCAAGACGTAGGCGAGATGAAAGGCGTGTCGGCCCTGGCCGCCACCATGGACGGCGCCGGTCCGGTATCGGCCTTGGCCAGCGAGCTGCACGAGCTGGAGCATGCCATGGCCGATCCCACGCGGGCTGATGAGCTCGAAAAGTTGGTCGACCGCTTCGGCCACGCGCAGGCCCGATTCGACGAGCTCGGCGGCTATGCGCTGGAGGCACGGGCGCGCGAGATCATGGCCGGCCTCGGGTTTTCGCAAGAGCAAATGGACGGCGACGTGGGCAACCTTTCGGGTGGGTGGAAAATGCGCGTGGCTCTGGCGCGCATCCTGCTCATGCGGCCCAACTGCATGCTGCTCGACGAGCCGTCGAACCATCTCGACATCGAGTCGATCATCTGGCTCGAGGAGTTTCTCAAGGATTTCGACGGCGCTTTGCTCATGACCACGCACGACCGCGAGTTCATGAATCGCGTGGTCAGCAAGATCATCGAGATCGATGGCGGCGTGATGACGAGCTATTCTGGCAACTACGACTTCTACGAAAAGCAGCGTGCGCTGCACACCGTGCAGGCCGAGGCCGCGTACGCGCGCCAGCAGGCCATGCTGGCCAAGGAGATCCGCTTCATCGAGCGTTTCAAGGCGCAGGCTTCGCACGCGGCGCAGGTGCAATCGCGCGTGAAGAAGCTGGACAAGATCGAGAAGCTGGAGCTGCCACGCCGCCGGCGCACCATCACCTTCGAGTTCCCGGAATCGCCTCGTTCGGGTGAGGACGCGGTGAAGATCGAGGGCTTGTGCAAACGGTACGGCGACCACGTCATCTACGACGATTTCAGTCTGATGATCCGACGCAAGGAGCGCTGGAGCGTGATGGGGGTGAACGGCGCGGGCAAGTCGACGTTGCTCAAGTTGGTGGCGGGCGACATCGAGGCCAACGCGGGCAAGGTCACGCTGGGCGCGGGCGTGCGCATGGGCTACTTCGCACAGCACGCGATGGAGCTTCTCGATCCGCAGAAGACGGTCTACGAGACGCTGGAGGAGGCCTTTCCCCTAGCCTCGGTGGGCACTCTGAAATCGCTGGGCGGCTGTTTCGGTTTTTCGGGCAGCGACATCGACAAGGTGTGCCGCGTGCTTTCGGGGGGCGAGAAGGCCCGCGTGGTCATGGCCCGCTTGCTCTACGATAGGCCCAACCTGCTGGTCCTAGACGAACCCACCAACCATCTCGATTTGGCCACCAAGGAAATGCTCTTGTCCGCGCTGCACGATTTCGAGGGCACCATGCTCTTCGTGTCGCACGACCGCCGGTTCCTGGCCGCCCTGTCCAACCGCGTGCTCGAGCTGGACGGTGGCGCCACCACTACCTACGGCGGCGGCTATTTGGAGTATGTCGCTCGTAGCGGACACGAGGCGCCCGGCCTGCGCGCCAAATAGTTGACGGTCCTCGTGTCGAGATGCGTGATCGCACGCCTCTGCCGCATGAACACAATTCTACCGCAGCCACGGCTTCCGCGCCGTCTTGCCCAAGCCGTACAATTCGCAGCAGCTCTGCGACGCCGTACAGGTCGATCCCCGGGCAGGTCAGGGGGTGCTCACCACCTTGAGCAGGACGACGGTGTGGCTCGCGACGCTGGTCGCCGTGTACGAGTCGGTGGCCGGGCCCACATCCTTCGCGGCCCAGAGATCGCGGACCGAGGCAGCGCCCGCGGGGAGGCCAATATCGCTCCACTTGACGGTGATCGATGCGCTGGCCGTGCTGCGATTGAACAGCGCGACCGCTCGCGTGTTCGTCCCCGACATCTGTTTCGACCACACCTCCAAGTTCGTCCCTGGCGTGGCCACCACGCGACCTTGGTTGCCGAGCGGATCTTGATTGACGGCGATGACCTCGGCGTTCAAGAGCGTGGCCTTCGTCGCCGTGCTCATTTTGGTCAGGTCGTTCCCTGTGATGAGCGGTGACGCCATGATGGCCCACATGCTGAAATGGGCGCGGCCTTCCGTGTCGCTCAGGCCATTGCCGACCTCCAGCATGTCGGGATCGTTCCAGTGTCCCGGCCCGGCCCCGACCTCCTGGCCCTTATTCGCGTCGATGAGCCGAGTGACATCGGCCCAGGTTGCCGAGATGTCGAACCCGATGCGCCACATGTTGGCGATGGTGGGCAGGTTGAGCGAGCAGCTCGTCGGGGTACAGAACGGACCTTGGTCGGCCGGATTGATGCTGTAGAAGATGGGACGGCCGGTTGCCTTGAGCGCGTCGCGCATGGTCGCGAACGCACTTAGCTGACCTTGGCACTTGTCGTACTTCAGATAATCCACACCCCACGAGGCGAAGGTTTGCGCATCGGTGGTTTCGTGACCGACGCTGCCCACACCGCCTGTGTAACCGCCGTAAAGGCCGGCGCAGGTCTTGGTGTTGGGTGTCGAGTAGATGCCAAGCTTGAGACCCTTGCCGTGAACGTAGTCGGCGAGCGCGGCAATCCCCGAGGGGAACTTGCTCGCGCTTGCTTGCAGCTTGCCGCTGGAATCGCGCCCATCCATCCAGCAATCGTCGAGATTGACGTACTGATACCCGACGTCCTTCATGCCGGTGGAGATGAAGGCATCCGCCATGCTCTTGACCACGGTTTCGTTAAGGCCGCTGCAATTGAACGCGTTCCACGAGTTCCAGCCCATGGGGGGCGTGGCTCCGACCACGGTCGAGCCGCCTGTTCCCCCGGTCGCGCCCGCGTCCGACGAGGTCGTCGCGCCTGTACCGCCCGTGCCGCTCGCCCCGCCCGTGTGTGTTCCTCCGCTACCGGTAGAGCCGCCGCTGGCAAGACCGCCCGTGCCGGTCAATCCGCCTCGGCTCGTCGTGGTTCCCGTCAATCCGCCATTGCCAGCGTCGGTTGTGGTGCCACCCGCTCCGGCGTCGGCCGTGCCACCTGACCCGGTTCGGCCTCCGCTCGCGAAGCTGCCGCCGCCTGCCAAGTTGCCGCCGGATCCGGCCGTCGCAGCCCCACCGGAGCCTTGTCCGCCGCCATTGCCCTGCGCGCCCCCGGCCGCAGCGGTCCCGCCCGTGCCCGTAGCGGCGGTCCCGCCCGCGCCGCTGCGCCCACCGCCGCCGGAGGTGGTGTTGGCGGTGCTGCCTCCCAGGCCCGTCGTTCCGCCACGACCGGTAGTTCCTCCGGTGCTTCCACCACCTTCGCCGGCTCGATTGCAACCCCAGAGGATGCCGGTTGCTACGGCGAGGATGAGCAGCTTCTTGGTCGGATTTGCACCTGCGGTTGTCATGATTCACCTGCGGCTGGGGTCCCTAGCAGTATTGACATCGGTAGCTCATGCGCACATCTGGACAGGGTACCATGGGGCGCAAGGAATGTGTCTTTCGACTATTTGTGCAAGAAGGAACTCAAGCTACGACCGTGAAATTCAGCTTGCGACGGTCAAGATGTCCGATGTAGGGTCTATTCGTGACGACCCGGATCGCCTCCCAGTCGAAGGTGGCGTTGTGGCAGCGCCGATCGTACGAGGTGCTCACTTCCGACGTTGTCGCCAGCCGAAATCCAGGACCCCCGCCGCCGCCGGAATGGGCAGCGGCCCTGCACCAGCTCACCATCCTGTCACACAAACCCGTGCCATCACCTTCGTGGTGGACACCGAGAACGGCGTACTTCGGCAGTATCGAAACCCGAACCGATCCGACCAGTTACCACTGGGACGGAATGAAGCGTCTGGCGCGCGGGGATCCGCCTCTGTTCGCCTTCCAGCTTACCCTGGCGGGCTGGGGGCACTTTCAACTCTATGGGCAGCCACCACGGCGGGTCACTCCCGGTAAGGCATTCATCGCTCTCATACCCTCCCGGCATCGCTACTACCTACCCGAGGATTCCCCTGGCTGGACCTTCGCCTGGATCTCCATCTACCACCCCTACCTGCTGGCCCGGATCGCGAAACAAGTTGCAGCGACGGGGCCGCTGATCGACGTGGCACCTGATGGACCGTTGGTCGCCAGCACCGCGCGTCTTGTGCGAGGAGCGATCAAGAAGGATTTCCGCAATCGATTCGAGGTTGAGCTGGCGTTGTTCGAGTTCCTGCTCGCGTGCGAGCAAGGTGCGCAGCGGGAGTGTGACAGCTCCGGCGAAGGTCGGCAACTTCTGGAGGCGGTCCGGTCGAGCATCGTCGCGGGGTTGCCCAAGGCCCTCGATGTCAATGCCCTGGCCGCCGAGCACGGCATGAGCCGCACCCATTTCAGTCATCTCTTCCGAGCCCGCACCGGCTTAACGCCCGCGCATTTCGCGGCCGAAGTGAGGATTCACGAGGCCGCGCGGATGCTGCTCGAAACGCATACTCCCCTGAAGCAGATCGCCGACGCCTGCGGTTTCGCCAATGCGAACCACTTTTGCAAAGTATTCCGTCGTGTCCAGCACGTGAGCCCCAAGGCGTATCGGCGAACCATCCGCTAGGGCGTTGCCGCGGTACGCGCGAGCGCGAAGGCGGGCAGCGAGCGTTCGATGGTGTCCATGGGCACGGTCATGGACAGACGGATGTGGCCGGGGCGGCCGAATCCGGTGCCGGGCACGGCCAGCACGCCCTGCGCGAGCAGGCGTTGCACGAACGCCACGTCGTCGGCAATGGGCGTTTTCAGGAACACGTAGTAGCCGCCATCGGGCTTGCGCACGTCGTAGCCCGCGCGCGCGAGGCCGTCGCAAAGGATGTCGCGCTTGCGCTGGTAAGCGGCCACGTCCACGCACGCGTCCGCGGCCTCGGCCATGACCCATTGCCAGATGGCCGGCGCATTCACGAAGCCTAGCGTGCGATTGGCGAAGGCGCACGCGGCGAATAGCTGGGCCACGTCGGGCAGGCGCGGGGAGAGCGCGAGAAAACCGATGCGCTCGCCGGCCAAGGCCTGGGCCTTGGACCACGAGTAGCAAACAGCCGTGTGGGTGATCGACGCCGCCACGTCGCTTTGCTTGCCGCCGTCGTATACGAGTTGCTTGTAGGGCTCGTCGCTGATGACCAGAGGCGGATTTGGCAGGCGCGACAACATCGATTCCAGGTTGCGCAGCACCTTGGCCGGATACACGCGGCCCGAGGGATTGTTGGGCGTGTTGAGGATGATGGCGCGTGTACGCTTGGTGATGACCGCGGCGATAGTGTCCAGGTCGGGAAGGCAATCGGCGTCGGTCTCGACCACGATGGTGCGGCCGCTATGATTGCCGACGTAGAACGGATACTCGGCGAAGTAGGGCGCGAGCAGGATGACCTCGTCACCCGGATCGAGGATGGCTTTCAAAATCACGTTGCAGGCCGCCGCCGAACCGGTGGTCATGCAGATGTGCTCGGCCCGATAGTCGAGGCCGCTGTCACGGGAAAGCCGCTCGGCCATCACCGCGCGCACCTCGGGAAAGCCGGGATTCGGCATGTAGCCGTGGCGACCTGGGAGGTTGCGCTCTACGACCCGGCGCAAGGCCGCGAGGGTCGACGCGGGCGGCTCGACCTCCGGGTTGCCCAACGTGAAGTCGAAGATGTTCTCCTCGCCGCGCTCCTTCTTGAGGCGTGCGCCTTCCTCGAACATGCGCCGGATCCACGAGGCGCCTTCGAGCTGCCGGGCGATGGTGCGAGCGACCCGCATTAGCCCTTGAGGATCACGTCGCCGGCCAGCACCGGCACTCCCTTGGCCTGCAAGACGGTGATGGCCGCGTCGGGATCGGCGAAGCGGAAGATGAGCACGGCTTTGCCTTGGTGGCCGAAAGGGAAGGCGTACATGTACTCGATGTTGACCGGCGAGCCTTCGAGCGCCGTGAGCACCCGGGCCAGACCGCCGGGCTCGTCCGCCACCTCCACCGCCAGCACTTCGGTGGTCTTGACCACCTGGCCGGCGTCCTCGAGAAGCTTGGTGGCCTTGGCCGCATCGCTGACGATGAGGCGCAGGATGCCGAAGTGCTGGGTGTCGGCCAGGGACAGCGCGCGGATGTCTACGCCTTGCTCGGCCAGCAGGCGGCAGGGGCCGGCCAGATGTCCGGGCTTGTTTTCCGCAAAGATGGAGAGTTGCTGGATCTTCATGATTGTCCTCGCTTGTCGATGACCCGCTTGGCCTTGCCCTCGCTACGCTGGATGGTCTGCGGCTCGACCAGGGTGACCTTGATGCGAATGCCGACCACGCGCTCGATGGTGTCCATGACTTTTTCGGCCAGCGCTTCCAGGGCACCAACCCTGTCGCTGAAGATCTGCGGCGTGACCTCGACCTGCACTTCGATTTGATCCAGGCCGTGCTCGCGCGTGAGGATGATCTGGTAGTGGGGCAGGGTGCCTTCCACCTCCAGCAGCACGGCTTCGATCTGCGACGGGTACACGTTCACCCCGCGCACGATCAGCATGTCGTCGCTGCGCCGGCCGATGCGCCGCATGCGCCGCAGGGTGCGCCCGCACGGGCAGGCGCCGGGCAGAAGCGCCGTGATGTCGCGCGTGCGGTAGCGGATCATGGGCATGGCCCACTTCGACAGGGTGGTGAGAACCAATTCGCCCTCTTGGCCGTCGGGCAGCACCTTGCCGGTCTCGGCGTCGATGATCTCGGGGTAGAAGTGATCCTCGAAGATGTGCAGGCCGTCGTGGTGCGGGCATTCGACGGCCACACCGGGACCGATGATCTCGGACAGGCCGTAGATATCGAAGGCTGCGATGTTGGTGACGCCTTCGATGTGCTTGCGCATGGATTGGGTCCACGGCTCGGCGCCGAACACGCCGGCGCGCAAGGGCAGAGATTTCAAGTCGATGCCGAGCTGGCCCGCGCGATCGATCAGGTGCAGGAAGTAGGTGGGCGTGCAGCAGATGGCGGTGACGCCGAAGTCCTTCATCACCATGATCTGGCGGTCGGTGTTGCCGCCCGAAATGGGGATGACCGTGGCGCCGATGCCCTCGGCGCCGTAGTGCGCGCCAAGGCCGCCGGTGAAGAGGCCGTAGCCGTAGGCGTTCTGGATGATGTCGCCGTCGTGCAGGCCGCAGGTGGCGAAGCTGCGCACCATGACCTGGGTCCACACCGCCACGTCGTCCTTGGTGTAGGCGACCACGATGGGCTTGCCGGTGGTGCCGCTGGAGGCATGCACGCGCACGATGTCTTTCATCGAGCTGGCGAAGAGGCCAAAGGGATAGGTGTCGCGCAGATCGGCCTTGGTCGTGAAGGGCAGCTTGGCCACGTCGCCCAGCGACTGGATGTCCGCCGGCGCGATCTTGCGGCTTTGCAGGCGCTGGCGGAACAGCTCGACCCTTTCGTAGGCGTGGCCCACGATGGCTTGCAGCCGGTCGAGCTGGAGCTTGCGCAGCAGGGCCGCGGGCACGAAGTCGGGTGCACTCGCGGGATGGAAGGTGGGCTTTGGTTCTGTCGCTGTCATGGCGTCTTCCTATGTTCCCTTGCCAAGTGCAAAGGCCTGCAGATTGGCTGCGTGAAGCTTGTCGGGAAGCGCGGCCACGATGGCCGCGTGCCACAGATTGTCGGCAAGATCGAGGTGGCGCGCAAGGGCTCCGAGCAGGGCCACGTTCAGGCTCTTCTTGTTGGCCAGGCGTGCCTCGTCGATCATGCCAGGCTCGATGAGCACGCCTCCCGATTTCAGCACGGGGCGTGCGACCTCCACCTGGCTTTGCGACAGCACCACCAGACAGTCGGCCGCGCCCGGTGGCACCATGGGCGAGAAGACCTTCTTGCCGAAGCGCACATCGCTCGACACCGAGCCGCCGCGTTGGCTCATGCCGTGGATTTCGCTCTTCTTCACGTCGAAGCCGGCGCGAAACACGGCGCCAGCCAGGATGTCGGAGGCCTTGAGCACGCCCTGGCCGCCAAGGCCCGCGATGACGATGTTGGTGATGAGGCTGCTCATGTCACTTGGGGGCATGGGTCTGCTTCTCTCTTACCTTGATGGCACCGGCGGCGAGCAGGCACGGGCGGCGGGCAATGATGAGGGTGAGCTCGGTCTTGCCCAGGGCCACGCGTAGCACGCGCGCGATGCCTGCGGAGTCGAGGATGGGATCCACGACCTGCACGTTCTTGATGCCGAGGGCGCGGGCCAGGTCCTCGAAGATCACCTTGCTCGTCGCCTCGTGGTTGAGTCGTGCGGCCCGTGCCGGGGTGCTCTTGCAGGCCGGTCATGGCCGTGGTGCCGTTGTCGAGAATGATGAGCACGTGGCCGGTGGGCGGCGGGTTGTAGATCATCTCGACGAGACCGGTGAGGCCGCTGTGGACGAAGGTGCAGTCGCCGATCACGCTGACCACGCGCCGAGCCTGCTCGGGCGGCAGGACGTGGCGCAGGCCCAGGCCCACGCCGATGGAGGCGCCCATGCATACCAGCGTGTCCATGGCGGCAGAACGGCGGCAGGACGCCGAGCGAGTAGCAGCCGATGTCGCCTGAAACGATGCAGTCGAGGTCGTGCAAGACCTCGAAGACATTGCGGTGCGGGCAGCCCGGACAAAGCTCGGGCGGTTTGCCGGGCGCAGCCGCAGCCTCGGGCGAGGTGTCGCCCGCGACGATGCGACGCACGCGCGCGACGTTCAGCTCGCCGAAGCGGTACATCTCCGGCTTGTTTTCGACGGCGATGCCCGCGATGCGCGCGGCCTCGTAGAGGTAAGGATCGCCTTCTTCGACGACCAGGCAGCGCTCGACGCTGGCGGCGAAGCGTGCGCATGGTCTCGATCGGCAGCGGGTAGGTGAGGCCGAGTCTTGAGCACATGCGCCTCGGGCGCGGCCTCGCGCACGTGCTGGAAGGAGATGCCGGAGGTGATGATGCCCAAGGTGCTCCGGCCCTCGACGATCTGGCTTCGGTCCCTCGCTGTCGTTCCAGGCTGCAATCTCCGCCAGCTTTC
Organism: uncultured delta proteobacterium; assembly: GCA_963824555.1. GTDB lineage: Bacteria > Myxococcota_A > Polyangia > Fen-1088 > Fen-1088 > Fen-1118. The sequence goes on from CAWGPW010000043.1 coordinate 84,573, forward strand.
CGCGCAGCCGCCGGTGCGCGGGCCGCGCGTAGGCGGGAATCATCACGCGGCCGGGAATGTCGCGCACGAAATCGGCCGGTTTGGCCGGCGGTACGGGATAGCCGGCGCTGCACCACCGTGGCTTCGAGTGGCACACCCGCGTGGTCATGCGCAGCAGGACCGGCACGTGCCAGCGCTCGGAAAGCTCGAAGGCGCGTAGCGTGAAATCGTAGGCTTCCTGCGAATCGGACGGCTCCAGCATCGGCACGCCCGCGGCGACGGCATAGCGGCGGTTGTCCTGCTCGTTCTGGCTCGAGGCCATGCCCGGATCGTCGGCCGAACACGATCACGAGGCCACCCGCCACGCCCGTGTAGGCCACCGTGAAGAGCGGATCCGCCGCCACGTTGAGGCCCACGTGTTTCATGGTGACGAGCGCCCGGGCACCGGCGAAGGCCGCGCCGATGCCCACCTCCAACGCCACCTTCTCGTTGGGCGCCCATTGGGCCTGGCCGCCCAGGCCGTCGAAGAGCTCCAGAATCTCCGTCGATGGCGTGCCCGGATAACCGGTGCCGAGCTTGATCCCGGCGTGAAAAGCCGCCCGGGCGACGGCCTCGTTACCGCTCGCCAAGCGACGGTCTACTGCGTGTTGCTGTGGCATGGAACTGCTACCTCGAACGCCGGACCTTGGCTCAATCGAATGGAGGAGACAAGAGCCTTACGACGGATCCCGCGTGCGCGTTCTCGTTGCCAGCGCGCGCCCCGTTCTGTCGCCTTGGGGGCGCTCGCACAAGATGACGGAGCATAGTCCGTTGAAACGCCAATTTGCTTTTATGTCTGATAAGAAACGTCAACTACACCAACCTACATGCCCTGGTATCCCCCATACCCAGGGATCGGGGGTGTCATGCTGATGACACTCATCGATACCTGGCTGGCCACGCGACGAGCAAGCGGTTTCGCGCTCAGGAAATACGAGCGGCACTTGCGTCGATTCGCCGAGTTCGCCGCCGCCCGCGGCGACGACCACGTTCGCGCCGAAACCGCCCTCGCGTGGGCGTCGCACGCGGCCACACCTGGCCAGCGGTGCCGGCACTTCCAGCGGGTCGTTCAACTCGCTGGTGCTGGCGCGCGCAGCGAAGTAGCCGTGTGCTTCACTAGTTGCAGGTCAGCGCAGCGTCGCCCTGGCAAGCTATCGGCGTCGGTATGGCGGCTCCCCCGGTGAAATCCTTGCAAACGCAGAGTTGCTGGCAACAGAGAGGGCCTTTGGCGATGGCAATGCCGCAGGTGTAGCCAGAGGTGCAAGTCTTGTCGTTGGGATTGCTGGGATCCCGTGTGATGCCCTCGCAGTCGCTGTCGGTCGAACATTGCCCCGTGCAGAACGGGCCCGTATCCACGGTGCCGGTAGCGGCCTGCACGACGGGTTTTAGGCAGAGGCCGGTTGAGCATTCGGAAGTGCCATCAGATAGCGAGACCGCGGCACCGAGGTCGCATGTCGCCCCAATGTCGCACGAGGTAACGTGCTTCGCGTTCCAAAAGCCTCCAACACACGCGAAATGCCAGCTGCCGGCAACGCACTGAGGCTGATCGGTTGCCGGGTCACAGGCGCAGCCCTTCATGAATTTCCCGTACGTGGCGAGCGCCATGACACCACGCGTTGGACTGTAGCAAGCGTCTGGGCACAGGCCTCTGCTGCGAATGGGTTTGGGAAAGACGTCGCAGCCCCACAAAATGTCACCGTCGCAGGCACAGGCGAGTCCGGGGCAGAGATCTTCGTTACCAAGGCCGCAAGTCGGCTGCGCTTGGCCGTCACAGCCAGGTTCTTCGTAGCCCCAGACGTTGGGCGCCTGGCAGCTGTTGCCGTCCACGGGCTCGTCGTCGCCAGCGTCACTCGCGATGGTTCCGCCCGTGCCGGAGGGAGCGTCCGTGGTCACCTGCCAACCTCCATCGACCAGGCATCCCACCGCGGTGCAAGCGAAATTGCCGTCGCCATTGAGTCCGCATATGCAATGGTTGCAATCGAGCTTGTAACTTGCCCCTATCGCGTAGGTCACACCCTGGTACACGCAACCAGCCGCGTCGCTCCCGCCGCCGCCGGAGCCTCCAGAGGCACTGGTTGCGCCGCCGGCTTGAGAAGATTGGCCGCCGACTCCACTGTCGCGCGGAACCGAGCCGACGTTGTTGTCGGTCTTTGGGCATGCTGCGAGGAGAAGCAGGGCCGCGAAAGCCACGGTGTGTGCGTGTCGATGCATGGTGAGAGCCTCCACTTGCTCTGTGTGCGGCACGCGAGAAAGGTTTCATCCTTTCGCTTCGAGAGAGAGGTCGAGGGGATTGTGACCGGCGCCGCTTTACCCAGCTATAGTCCCATGTTTAGGTAGTCGGGTGATTTCTACATTGGCATCGATGATGGTTGCGATGGTCTTCGCGGCAAGTCCGGTCGATGTTCGCAGTGCCACCAACTGTCCCGCGACTGAGGATGTTGTCGAAAGGTTGATTCCGCTGCTCCCCACCGCGGCGAATGGCTTGGCCGAAGGCCAGGATGTGGCGCAGATCGAGGTCGGCGAGGTCCAGGCTGGTGGAGCCATGGAGTTGCACCTTCGCTTGGTTCGGGCCGACAGCAGCGAGATTGGCGATCGCCGCTTGCTCATGCAAGGCACCTGTCAGGACATGGCCGACACGGTCGCGACTGTCATCGCTGCCTGGGAAACCAAGCCCCTGCCAGAGGCCGCCGAGGAAACCGTGGCCGCACCCGCCGCCAGGGAGGCTGCCGCTCCGCTGCGCGCGCAGGCTTCCAAGCCCGCTCCGCAAGCGCTCCGGCCGTGGCAAGTTTTTGTCGGAGCAGGGGCGGGCGCTGCGCTGGACGGCGGGATTGCCGCGACCGGCGGTGTTGACGTTCAGGTCGGCCGGGCCACGTCCCCTTGGCGACTGCGTTTCGGCATGGTCGGCGAAACAGCTCGTCAGGTGAGCTTGCTTGGTCGCCAGGTGGACTGGGGGCACACCACCGGCGCGCTCGGCGTGTGCTGGCGCGCGCTCGATCCTTCCTGGTTGCTCTCGCTCGACGCTGGACCGACGGCCGGATGGGCCACTCTCGCCGGCAGCGGATTTGAGCCCAATCGCAAGCCGTATTCGTTCGAATACGGCGTCGTGGCCGGTCTGCGAGCAGGACGGAATTTTGGTCGCTGGACGGTATGGGCGGAATGGCGGACGAATTTGTGGGCGCAAGTCCAGCGTGCAACAGCTACCGGCGATTCTTCTGGCGCTGGAGCGGAATTGCCGCGGGTTGACACGGCCGTCGCCTTGGGGCTTTCAGCGATGCTTTTTGAGTGAAACCTTCCGCCGGCACCGGACACACATAGATGGATACGCCGATGCCATTGCTGATGCAGGCAACCGTGGCCCCCGCCATCTTCGAACCACCGGCTTCCTTCCAGGAGGCCTACCGAGACCATGCCCAGACCGCCGCGCGCTGGGCGCGGCAGCTGGGCGGTTCGGACATCGATGTCGAGGACGTGGTTCAGGAAGTCTTTCTTGTCGTCAGTCGGCGCCTTGCCAGCTTTCGCGGTCAGGCCCGTTTTTCCAGTTGGCTGTTCGAAATCACTCGCAAGATCGTAGCCAACCACCGCCGCCGCCAGCGCTGGCGCTTCTGGCGCTCAGGAAACGAAGCAAGCCTGGCCAGCGTGCCCTCGCATCTTCCCGATCCCGCCGTCGAGCTGGAACGACGGCAAACGGTCGCGCGTTTCTATCGCGCTCTCGATCAGCTGCCGGAAAAGTACCGCACGGTGCTTGTGCTTTACGAAATCGATGGAATGTCGACCCAGGCCATTGCCGATCTTCGCCAGCTCAACCTATCCACCGTGAAGGTGCAGCTGTCCCGTGCACGCATACGTTTTCTCAAGCACTACCAAGATCTGATGAAAAGGGGAAAGCCATGAGCGACTTGCTTCCCGATCCGCCCCGCTGGAAAGAGCGACAGGGCCAGTCCAACCTGGCGGAACGCGAAGCGGGCCGGGCGATTCGTTTCATGCACGCGCCCGAGCCGTTGCCCGTTGTGCAGCTCACACGCATCGCCGCCCACATTCGAGCGACACGGCCTCGGCGTCGGACATTCTGGTTGACCGTGACCGCGGCGCTCCTCTTTGGTGGCGCGACCGTTGCCTCCGCCGCGCACTTGAATGTTCTGCCTGGGTGGTTGACCCGGATCGTGAAACCGCAACCGGCCGAGACGGTGCCTCGCAAGCGTGCGTCGCTCGGGTCGTCGAGAAAGACGCCCGCGATTGCCACAGAGCGCGCGCCCACGCCACCTGAGGTGACTTCCCAGCCAGCCCCGCCCCCACCTGCGCCCGGCCGGCCTGCGCAGGAAGCGACTCCCGCCCATCCAAGCTCCGCCACCACGATGGCCGTCGGTGGTGCCACGGGATCTGCCTGGACGCCATCGGCGACGCCCAAGCTCGTGCGAAGATCCAGTGAAACGGCCGCGCTTGAACGCTCGGCAAAGTCGCCGTCGCAGACGAGTGGGCATTTGCGACTCGGGACACCAGTGATCGAGCCGGCTCCGATGGTCGCCGATCCCTCTGTTTCGACGCGCTCGCCTGTTACCCGGGTGGCCTTGCTTGAAGAGCCAACCCAGCCTGCGAAACCCGCGCCAGAAGCCGGTGGTGCTCAAGGTACGGCCAGATTCTTGAGCGAGGCCATCCACGCTCTTCGCGTGGAGCATTCGCCAGGCACAGCGCTCTTCCTGCTCGATCGCCACGCCACCCAACTCGGCAAGAGCGCGTTCGCTCACGAGGCCTTGCTCCTGCGCGTGGAGGCCATGCTGGCGCTCCATCGCGGGGACGAGGTTCTGCAACTTCTCGACGGCGCGGCCCTGACCGATGTGGCGGCGTCGCGTGCGCTTCTGGTCACGCGCGGAGAGTTGCGCGCCAAGGTCAACCGCTGCGCCGACGGACTTGGCGACTTCGATTTGGTGCTGGCCAAGTCGAAGCAGGCCGACCGGCAAGCGCTCTTCGGCCGGGCTCTGTGCCGCAAGAAGCTTGGCGATCGCATGGGTGCGCAGGCCGATGTGGAGCGCTATCGCCGCGAATTCCCCACCGATCCTCGCCTTCGCGATCTGGAACAGTAGGTTGGTGCCGCGAGGTAGACGCGCGAGCCCCGCTTGACGGAACCTCGTTTCTGGCTCAAGCATGGGCAGCACCATGCTCGCGCTGCTCGCACTTGTCTTCGCTGTCGACGCCGGATCGGCCGCCGCACCCACAGCCTGGGATTACCGCCTCCCCATCGTGGCGGTCTTCGCGTCTTCACGGAAGGGGTGAAAATTCTCCTTGCCTGGAAACGATGAAGTCGCTACCCTCATGGATGCGTGATTCACAGCTTCGCGGACGCCCGAACAGCGGATCTCTGGGAGAGCAAGACCAGTGCCAGAGTTCGGCAAGTCCCGCCCGATGTGCAGCATCGCGCCTTCAAAAAGCTTATCACCATCGATGCGGCGGAAGAGCTCGAGGACTTGAGGCAACCTCCGTCGAATCGACTGGAGAAGTTGAAGGGGGATCGCGTGGAGCAATACTCCATTCGAGTCAACGATCAATGGAGGATTTGCTTTCGCTGGTTGGGCGGAGCGCATGACGTCGAACTGACGGATTATCACTAGGAAACCGACAGTAGGGAATTCAGCAGCACCGGAGAGAGACATGGCATCCATACCAAACAAGGGGCTTCCAGGCAGAATCACCCCTCACCCAGGCGAGTTTCTGCGAGAGATGCTCGAGGAACTGGGCGTCTCGCAGACGACTTTTCACCAGCGGACAGGCATGTCCATGCAGAGGATAAGCGAGATCATCAATGGAAAGCGTGGCGTTACTCCCGAGACCGCTTGGATTCTAGGCGGTGCATTTGGCCAGACGCCGAAGTACTGGCTCAATCTTCAGGCAATGCACGATCTCACGAGGACAAGGCCGGTGCGACCGGTCGCTCGTATGCCTGAAGCGCTCAAGGCTGCGGGCTCAGTGTCCATTTCTGCGGTGCTGCGAACGAGGACGTTCTGAGCTTCTTGTTCGCAACACAACGGCTGTCCGCCGCAAAAACTCGGTACGAAGTCGAACCGACCCGAGTTCTCCCGAGATCTGTCGGGGGCTCGTCTCGTGGGAGGCATTTTTCCGCGATGCTTGGTGAAATCCTCAAGACCGTGCTGAGCGAGTTGCCGATCGAGACCATGAGAATCCGCGCTTCTTGATCCGCGACTGTGATTCCATGGTGGCCAAGCCATCCTCACTTTGCGCGCCCTGGAGCAAAGCAACCCGTGATGTCCGAAAACCCGTCGCCGAGGCTCATGCGGCCTTGCGGGAGTAGTAGTTCAGCACGCTCAACGATTTGCCGAGGCAGTGCCTAGCGAGTGATCGGTCTTCTTGCCTGATGGTAGATACGGACGATTCGAAGAATGTCATCTTCGCGCTGGTAGTAGATTCGATATGGAGAGACAGGCCAGCTCCTTACGATTGCACCGGAACGAAGCCGACGTTGCGGGCCTTCGAAGTCAGCCTCAGCCAGACGATGTACGAGTTCAGCAATGCTGCCATGCAGGTGCGCTGCAGCAGCCGGATTGCGGCCACGAAGAAACTCCAAGGCCCCGAGAAGATTCTACTCGGCCTCCGGAGCAAAGACGACCTTCAACGACGCAGGCTTTCTTCGATGCGATGAAATACGGCGCTCGCATCGACCCCTCGCCCCTGGCGCAGAGATTCGAGGGCCACTTCCAACCCCGCTTCCTCATCAGGTGATAGATCGGGCGCGGCATCGACGGCATCGACGACATAGCGCCTCTCCGGGAGGGAGCGCAATTCCTGGGGGACATCTCTGCCGTTCCAGTGGAGCACGACGGACATGCAAGGAATGATACCGCACCCATGGTTGGGGGCGCCAGGCAGGTCATCAACTTGTGTGCCGCAGAAACTCGGTACCAGGTCCGACCGACCTCGGGTTTTGCCTGGATTCATCGCCTGATCCGCTTCTGCTAGCCTTTGCGTCGCGATGCTCATCGAAATCCTCAAGTCCGCGCTGGGCGCACTGCGTTCTCACTTCCGCTCCCGCGCCGCTGCCGCAAGTCGCGGAAATCGCCAACCCCATCCAGTCGCTCATGCCGCTGCGGGGGACGCTGGCGGCCCTCGACCACATCCAGCGTGTATGCAGCGGTGCGCAAGTCGCCCACCAGCTCCGCTTGGTCGGCCATCCATTGGTACAGTGGGCTGCCAAGCCAGTTCCGCACGGTCGTCGCCGCACGGTGACCTCGGACGGCTGGCTGAGACCTCTTATCGGATCAGACCGAGAGCAAGCGGCGATGGCACCGATCCTATTGGCTTCCGCCGTCCAACCTGACGCTACCGCCAGCGCCGCCGCTTCCCCGTGTGCTCCCATCGGCTCCGCCAGCCCCGCCGGTCGAGGCGACGACAGCGGAGTGGCAGTTGATGTCGCAGATCTGGCCCGCCAGCCCGTTGGCCGCGCCCAGGTCACAGGTCTCACCGAGCGATGGGTCGACGAAACCGTCCCCGCAGAAGTGCGGTTTCAAGCAGCCGCGGGTGCATCCGTCGGTTCCCAGGCTGGTGTCGCCATTGAGTTTGCCGAGGTCACACTGTTCGCCGGGGTCTTTGCGGCCATCGCCGCAGTAGGGCCCAAAACTGCATAGGGTCGTGCAGCCGCCGTAGGTGGCGTCGTTGTTCGGCCCAGGACAACCGGACGGAAGCGGCCCCGTTCCATCGCCACAGTCGCATTGCTCGTCCACGGCGACGAGCCCATCGCCGCAGCGAGGCCTGCATTCGGATCGCTTGGCGATTGGACCGCTCAGCGTGATCTGCAAGTCCGACACGGGCGGATGCCTGTTGGCGCCGAAGATGGCAAGCTCGTAGACCTTACCCGTGGTGAGGCCAAGCGGAACGGTGCGTACCCGGAAATCGTCGGGCGTCGCTGCGCCTGGGCTCGTCAGATTGGCGGGCGCGCAGGCATTCGAACCGACGGTGGTGCCCGAAATGTTTCCAGCCGTATCGAGACAGCCGCCTTCCGTGACCTGCGCGTCGCCCGGGTCGCCGACGACCGTGACCTTGCCGGGCAACAACGTATGGGTCCCCCCCAAGTCGAGGACGAGAATTCCGTCGATGAAGACGAAGGTATCGTCGCCGCCGAGGATGCTGAAACCGATGCCCATGGAACCGTCGTAGACGAAGTTGTAGCGAGCTTCCACGGTGAAATAGAAGTCGTGCTTGATGCCAGGCACCGCCGTGACCCAACAGCCATCGGACACTGCGTCCCCGGCAACACAGTCGGACTGGGTCACGCGGGGCGAATAGAGATACTGATCTCCCGTGCAAGTGCTCCAGATTGGATTTCCATCGTAGCGATTCCAATAGGGGGTTAAATTGCACAGCGTGGCCTGGCTGGGATTGAGCACATCGAGAGGAAAGAAGCCGCCAGCGGCGAGATGCGACTTGCTGGCATATTGGTAAAGGTTGGTGCCAAGCGAAGGCAATTCAAGAATGGTGGGGAAGGTCTTGTTGACCGTGCTGTCGTCATTGAACCATTGGTTGAAGCTCTCGGCGTTCTCGTACGCGGGCACCATACCTTTCCAGAGTGGAATGGTTGGGCTCCCCGAGCTCAGAATTGCGTCGTTCCTGAAGCCGCCATTGCCATCGGACAGAGGGCTGTCATTGGCGGCCTCGGTGTAGCCGCCCTGAATACGACTGGAATTGCCTATGCTCCAGTCGCTGAGCTGGCACGTGCAGGTCGTCGTCGAGCCAGGTTGCGGTTTGCCGTTCGACAGGGTTTGTCCCACGATGCCCCAGCAGCGCGCCGTCGAATCGTTGCCCTTGGCCGGTCCGCCCGATTCGGGAATGCACCAAGTTGTGGGGGCGCTGGAGCCTCCGGCCCTTGTGCCGAGAAAGAGGAAATCCGGGTGTCCCCCCGAGGTTGCGTTTTCGGGCTGGAAATCACGGTAGATGACGGGCAGCTCGAGGCATTGGCCCGAGCCCGATTGGCACGTCGAGGAGGTCTGGACGGTTGTCACCGAACAGGTGAAACCATCCTCCACCTTGCACGTCGAGGAACAGCCATCTCCATCCGCCAAGTTCCCGTCGTCGCAGTCTTCCCCAGGATCCAGATTGCCGTCGCCACAGGACGTGGTGCAAGCCTGGGTCTTGCCGCTGCCATCCTTGCACACCGGCTCCCGGGTGCAGGTCCTGGAACAGCCTTTGCCGTCGCCGTAGAACAGGCCATTGATGGACTTGCAGCCACTCGGAAGGTTCATCGGGTCGAGCCCACAGTCACACTGTTCACCGGTTTCGACCTTGCCATTGCCACAGAGCGACCTCGTGCAGGCCTTGCCCGGCGTGGGGCATTGGGCACCGGGCTCCACACGGCAGGTGCTGGAACACCCGTCGCCGCTGGCCGAGTTGCCATCGTCGCAAGCCTCCGAGCCGATCACCTTGCCGTCCCCACAAAGCGGCGAGCAGCTTCTCCCCGGCACGCGACACTCGTAGCCGTCTTCAACGGTCTGGCAGCCGGCGGAGCAGCCGTCGCCAGAGACCGTGTTGCCGTCATCGCAAGTCTCCGGCCAGACCAGCACGCCATCACCACACCCGAGGATGTGGAGGCACCCTTCGGCAAGAACCGGACATGCCCATCCGTCCTCCACCTGACAGCTTGAAGCGCAACCGTCGCCGGACACCTTGTTGGCATCGTCACATGCTTCGCCCGGATCGAGACGCCCGTTTCCACACAACGCCGGGTCGACCTTGGCGTCGAACCTGGGGGCAGCGTCGGCCTGCGTCGTTCCGCCGCTTCCGCCATCGGTCTTGACGCCGCCCGAGCCACCCGTGCCGGTCGCAGCCCCGTCCACACGTGTGCCGCCCGAGCCAACCAGTCCGGTCACATCGGGATTAACCCATGCATCGAGGTGGCTTGCGTCTGGGCCCCCATTACCCGCGGTGTTTGTTCCGGCACCTCCAGCGTCGTCGCTGCCACCAGCGCCTCCCGTACCGCCGGAGCCGGTCGTGGCCGCTCCAGAGCCCCCTGTGGCGAAGCCGGTGCTGCCAAGGTCAGCCCGTCCGTCCGAGGAAGATCCCCCGGTTGTCCCGGAATCGCTTGCCGTGGGGCCATGCGGGAGGCCTTTGCTGGACGAGCAAGCCATCGCAGCCAAGACAACAAAGCCGGCAAGGCCGAGTGTGGCGGTCGTGGGGAGACAATGGTCCAAGCTGCGTGTGCGATGGTCGAGAGAGGGCACTGGGGCGGTAGCGATGGACTGGGCGAACATAGTCGCATTGGACCCGCGATCGGGCCCAATCGCAATGGTTTGATGACAGACAGCTTGAGCAAGCCGGCCGCTTGCTAGTGTGCGACGGTAGCCTCGCCCACGGGGGCACCGGGCGGATCTGACTGGTGGGAAACGGAACGACAAGGACGTCTCCGAAGCGGTAGGGCATGGTGCCGACCTTCAGACGTCGTTGTAAACGCCGTCCTCGGGATTGTCCCAGACCTTGGCGAAGGCAGGCGAGATTCGCAATCACGCACGAGGGCGAGAACCCGGCCACGGACGTCCCCAAGGGATCGCGGCAACAAAATAGGCTTGACACCCGAAGATTCTGTGAATATATTCACAACATCGTGAGCGAACCGGCCGTAACTCCAGAAGCCATCCCCCAGGCTGGGGAAGCAAGCAGGAAAACCGAGCGCCATGTCTCGGTTTCCACGGTGGAGCGGCTGTCCGTCTACCGCAAGCTCCTGGAAGAGCTGCACTACGACGGCGTAGAATACGTCTACTCGCAGCAATTGGCCGAAATGGTCGGGGTGACGCCGGCTCAGCTGCGTCGCGACCTGGCCAGCTTCGGCTCGTTCGGCAACATCAGCCGCGGCTACAACGTCTACCAGCTCACCCGCACCATCAGCCACATCTTGGGCACCGATTCGCCCCAAACCGTGGCTTTGTTCGGGGCCGGCGATTTGGGCCGTTCGCTGCTCGCCTACCGCGGCTTCGAGGAGCGTGGTTTCCACATCGGCCTGATCTTCGATCTGGACGCCGAGAAGGCGGGCAAGGTCTTCGCCGGCCGTCGCTGCTACGCCGTCGAGGACATGGAGAAGGTCCTGCCCGAGCTCGACGTCCGCATCGCGGTCCTGGCTTGTCGGCCCCCCGGTCTGCAGCAGCTCGTGGACCGGCTGGCCAAGCTTGGAATCTTGTCCATTCTCAACTTCGTTCCAAAGCGCGTCACCCCCGCACCAGGAGGCTACGTCGAGAGCATCGACATCGCTGCCAAGCTCGAAAAGCTCTCGTTCCTTAGCCAGAAGAAGTAGGTCGGGATGGGCAAGATGTGTACCAAAGGAACGCCACCCCCATGTTAAAACTGTGAAACATTTCACTGTGAACTGGATAACCGATAAGCGTCTGTTCCGCAATGCACAGTAGGCCCAGGACCAAGGAGAAAAGCCATGAAGAAGCGCGTTTTGCTCGTCGACGATGACAAAGATCTCGTGGGGTCGCTCAAGGTCGTTCTCGAAGCCAACGGCTTCGAGGTCGCGACCGCCCACAACGGAAGCGACGGGCTGGCGCAGGTGGCCGCGCAGCGTCCCGACGCCATCGTTCTCGATGTCATGATGGACACCGACACCGAGGGGTTTGGCGTGGCTTACAAGCTGGAAGGCGATCCCGCCACGCGCCGCATTCCCATCGTGCTTCTGACGGGCTTCATGGACCACATGAAGGAAAAGCGCGAGTCCTTCGACTTCATCACCGGGCGCGATTGGCCGGCGGCGAAGTTGATGAAGAAGCCCGTCGTCGCCGCCGAGCTCGTGGCCGCCCTTCGCCAGCTTCTTGCCGAGGCGGAAGCCGTCGCCAGCGCGGTTGCCTAGTTCCCTCACCTATTCATCACCAAGCAGCAGCATCGCAGCACCCGAGGTAAGTCGTATGTGTCAGGTCGATCAGATCATCGCGGGCCATGAGGAGCTTGGCAAAGAGCACCTCATCCCGCTTCTGCAGGAGATTCAGGCCAAGGAAGGCTACCTATCCCAGGCCGCCATGAACAAGGTGGCGGACGCCACTGGCGTTCCGCAGAGCCGTGTGTTCGGCGTTGCGACCTTCTACAACCAGTTCCGCTTTGCCCCCAAAGGCGCGCACGTCATCGAGGTGTGCCGGGGCACGGCCTGCCACGTGAAGCAGAGCTTGAAGCTGGCCCAGCACCTGACACGCAAGCTGAATCTCAAGCCGAACGGCAACTCGCCGGACGACAAGTTCACCGTCATCACGGTGGCTTGCCTCGGGGCGTGCTCCATCGCGCCGGTCATCAAGCTGGATGGCGAGTTCTACGGCCATCTCGACGTGGAAAAACTCGACCACCTGCTCGACGAGGCCGCGCAAGAGTGCAAAGGGGACAGCCATGCGGTCAAGTAATCTGATTGCGGCGTGCTGCGAGCGCTGCACCCACCGGCCGGGCAACCCGTGTCGCGATTTGATCCGCTGCTTGGCCGAGGGGCCGATCTGTCACAGCGACGATGCCTGCGCGAAGATGCGGCAAGAGCGCCTGGCGAATGCTCGGCGAGGCGGGCAGGGGACGCTCATCTTCGTCGGCGCCGGTACCTGCGGACGCGCCAACGGATCCACCAAGGTCATCGCCAGGATCGGTGCGTTCTTGGAAGAGCACAAGATCGCGGCGGAGCTCGTCGAGGTCGGATGCGTCGGCTACTGCCAGCGCGAGCTCTTCGTCGACATTCAGAAGCCAGGCGAGCCCAGGCTGGCCTACGCGGACATCAATCTGGGCAACGTCGATCAGTTGCTCGAAGCCGTGCTCCTGCGCCATGAAATGCGCAACGGCTTCCTCTACGGCCGGCATGGCGATGGCGGTCCGGCCTGGGCCGACGTTCCGGAAATCAACACCACTGATTTCTTCAAGAAGCAGGTGAAGGTGGTGCTGCGCAACTCGGGCATCATCGACCCGAGCACTCTCGATGCGGCGCTGGCGGCTGGAGCCTTCAAAGCCGCAGCCAAGGCGGTTTGCACCATGACGCCGGAGGAAGTCTGCAACGAAGTGTTGGCCGCCGGCCTGCGCGGACGCGGCGGTGCGGGTTTCCCGACCGGGCAAAAATGGAACATCGCCCGCCAGACCCCGCGCGCGCAGAAGTACCTCATCTGCAACGCGGACGAGGGCGATCCCGGCGCCTTCATGGATCGCGCCGTGCTCGAAAGCGATCCCTTCTTCGTCATCGAGGGCATGCTCATCGCCGCCTACGCCATCGGCGCCAGCAAGGGCTACATCTACTGCCGGGCCGAGTACCCCTTGGCCGTCGAGCGTTTGACATCTGCCATCGCCCAATGCCGGCGCGTGGGCCTGCTCGGCAACAATATCCTCGGCAGCCTGTTTTCGTTCGACATCACCATCAAGCAGGGCGCCGGCGCCTTCGTGTGCGGCGAAGAAACCGCCATCCTGGCCAGCATCGAAGGTGGGCGCGGCATGCCCAGGCCGAGGCCGCCGTATCCCGCCGTCAGCGGCCTTTTCTGTAAGCCCACGGTGCTCAACAACGTCGAAACCCTGGCCAATGTGCCGGTCATCATCAATCGCGGCGCCGAGTACTTTCAGAATCTCGGGTTGGGCAAGGCGGCGGGCACCAAGGTGTTCGCGCTCTCCGGCGCCATCCGCAACACTGGCCTCGTGGAGGTTCCCGTCGGCATCAAGCTGCGTACCATCATCGAAGAGATCGGCGGCGGCGCGCTGCCGGGCCACAGGTTCAAGGCGGTGCAAATCGGCGGTCCGTCGGGCGGCTGCATTCCGGAGCAGCACCTCGACACGGTGACCGACTACGCGGCCCTCATCGAGCTCGGCGCCATGATGGGGTCGGGCGGCATGGTGGTGATGGACGAACGCACCTGCATGGTCGACGTCGCTCGCTACTTCATGGAGTTCATCCGCAACGAATCCTGCGGCAAGTGCACCCCGTGCCGCGAAGGCACCACGCGCATGCTGGAGATTCTGACCTCCATCACCGAGCGTCCGGTGGGCGACGAGGAACGGCGCCTGGAGCGTTTCCGCGGCGTGCTTCACCTGCAAGAGCTCGCCAGCACGGTCAAGGAAGCCTCGCTGTGCGGGCTCGGTCAATCGGCGGGCAACCCGGTGCTGTCCACGCTGCGCTTCTTCCGTGACGAATACGAACGTCACGTCATCGACCAGCGCTGCCCCTCGGGCGAGTGCCAGGGGCTGGCCGTGTACGAGGTCGACAATGCCACCTGCATCGGGTGCCTTCTGTGCAAGAAGGCTTGCCCAAGCAACGCCATCGTCGGCGAACGCAAGCAGGCCCACTACATCCTGGTCGACAAGTGCGTCGGCTGCGGCACCTGCGTCACCGCGTGTCCCAAGCATTCCATTCACCTTGTTAGCGAAGAGAGGGCCTGCGTATGAGCCTCGTCAACTCACTGTCCATAGACGGAAGAGAAGTTCAATTCACCTCCGGCGAGACGGTGCTCTCGGCGGCCTTGCGCGCGGGGATCGAGATCCCGCACCTGTGCTCGATGGATTGGGCCTGCAAGCCCGAGGCGGCCTGTCGCGTCTGTTTGGTCGAGCTCGAAGGCGTGCCGCGCCTGCAGACGAGCTGCACCCTCGAGGCCAAAGACGGCCAGAAGGTGCGCACCCGCTCGCCGCGCGTGCAGGCCGTGCGCCGCAACATCGTCGAGCTACTCATCGCCAACCACCCGGGCGACTGCCTGACGTGCGCGCGCAACCAGAACTGCGAGCTGGCCCAGGTAGCCAGCGAGCTCGGCGTGCGCGAGCGACGCTACCGCGGTCTCAAGAAGAACCACCCCCTCGATCTGTCCTCGCCGGCTCTCGTGCGCGATCCCAACAAGTGCATCCTGTGCGGACGTTGCGTGGCCGTGTGCCACCAGGTGCAGGGCGTGGGCGCCATCGACTTCATCGACCGCGGCTTCAAGACGCGCGTCGGGCCTGGCTTCCACGACGGCATCAACGTGTCGAATTGCATCTTCTGCGGTCAGTGCACGCGGGTGTGCCCGACTGCGGCCCTGATGGAGAAGAGCCAAGTCGACGCCGTGGTGGCGGCGCTGGCGGACCCCAACGCTATCGTCGTCGCGCAGGTCGCCCCGGCGGTCCCGGCCACGCTGATGGAGAATGCGCAGTCGAGCTCGGTGCGCACCATGCTGCTGCGACTGGCGGCGGCGCTCAAGCGCGTCGGCTTCGACGCCGTGTTCGACACCGGCTTCGCCGCCGACCTGACCATCATGGAGGAGGTCTCCGAGCTGATTCGGCGGGTGCAGACGGGCGGTCCCCTGCCTATGTTCACCAGCTGCTCGCCTGGCTGGATCCAATACGTCGAGAAGTACCGGCCCGACCTCATTCCGCACCTGTCCACCTGCAAGTCGCCGCAGCAGATGGCGGGAGCGCTGATCAAGGACGTGTACCCCAAGCACCGCGATCTGGGTGGCAAGCGACTGGTGTGCGTGTCGCTCATGCCGTGCACGGCGAAGAAGGTCGAAGCCAGCGAGCTTGGCGACGTCGACTTCGTCCTGACCACGCGCGAGATCGATGAGCTACTGGTCCGCTTCGGCATCGATCTCGACAAGGTCACCGAGCTTGGCTCCCTCGATGCGCCCTTCTCCTCGGCCAGCGGCGCGGGACGACTCTTCGGCGGCACGGGTGGTGTCATGGAGGCGGCCATTCGCACCGCGCACAAGATGCTTACGGGCAGCGAGCTCAAGGGCGGCTTCAAGGTCGAGGAGGCGCGTGGGCTCGAAGGCATCAAGTGCTTCTCGCTCGACGTGGGCGGGACCACGCTCAACTTCGGCATCGTCAACGGCCTCGGGCGTCTCAAGCCCATTCTCGATCCGCTCGCCAAAGGCGTGTCCAATCTGCACTTCATCGAGGTCATGACCTGCCCCGGCGGTTGCATCGGCGGCGGTGGCCAGCCCTACGACTCGGATCCCGAAGTCATTCGCGTCCGGCTCGAACGCCTCTACGACGCTGACCGGCGCTCGACCCTCAAGACCTCGCACGACAATGACGAGGTTCAAGAGCTCTACGCCGAGATGCTTGGAAAACCCTTGGGCGAGCTGAGCCACCACCTGCTTCATCGCAGCTACATCGATCGGCGAGCAGAGGAGAGATAGAGTATTCAGCCATGGGCGTGATTCAGACCATCCTGCAGAATTGCCGCCGCTGCTACTCGTGCGTGCGCGAGTGCCCGGCCAAGGCGATCAAGATCGTCGACGGCCAGGCGTCGGTGGTCAAAGAGCGCTGCATCGCCTGCGGCAACTGCACGGTGGTCTGTTCGCAAAACGCCAAGGCCTATGCCAGCGGCATCGAGCGGGTTTGCCAGCTTCTGGCTGGCGGCGGTCCGGTGGTGGCCATGGTGGCGCCGTCCTTTCCCGCGGATGACTGCGGCCAGGATCCGGGGCGTCTCGTCGGGGCGTTGCGCGCACTCGGCTTTTCCCACGTGGTCGAGGTCGCCTACGGGGCGGATCTCACCAACAAGGCCTACCGCGCGTACATCAAGGAGCACCCCACGGGCACGCGCCTGGCCACGGCGTGCCCGGCGCTGGTCGAGTACGTGCGCAAATACGCGCCCCATCTGGTGGACTGCCTGATTCCCATCGTGTCGCCCATGATCGCGACGGCGATGGCGGTCAAGGCGCTCTATGACCAGTCGCACGCCTGCGTCTTCATCGGGCCGTGTGTCGCCAAGAAGCTGGAGATGCAAGATCCCAACGTGCCGGCCGTCGTCGATGGCGTGCTGACCTTCGACGAGCTGAGGCGACTCTTCGCCGAGCGCGGGGTGCAGGTCGGCGACGCCACATCGGGCGAGTTCGATCCGCCGCATGCCGGTTCCGGGCGGCTCTATCCCCTGGTTGGTGGTTTGCTCAAGGGTGCCGGTCTCGAGCGCAGCTCGCTCAACGCCGAGGTCATGGTGCTATCGGGCGCGCCCGAGATTCTCGATGTCCTGGCCGACCTGCGCCCAGACGACCCGCAGCCGCTCTTCATCGAACCGCTCATGTGCCGTGGTTGTTACAGCGGTCCCGCCACGCACGGGGACAAGCGGCGCCCGCAGCGTAAGCGGCGCGTGGCCGACTACGTGAAGTCGCGCATGGACGAGACTGCCGAGGCGTCGATGGAATTGCCTGCGCTCGATCTCGGACGCACCTTTACGGTCGACGATCAACGCCTGAAAGAGCCGAGCGAGCAGGAAATCAGGGTCATTCTCGCTCGCACCAACAAGTTCGCCACCGAGGACGAGCTCAACTGTGGGGCGTGCGGCTACGAATCCTGCCGTGCCAAGGCCGTGGCCGTGTACCGCGGGCTGGCCGAAGAGGCCATGTGCCTACCCTTCATGATCGAGCAGGCCGAGCGCGTGTGTCACGAGCTGAACGTCCCCTGGCCCAACCTCAAGGACATCCACCGCCACCTCATCAACACCGAGAAGCTGGCCTCCATGGGGCAGATGGCGGCCGGTGTGGCGCACGAGCTGAACAACCCCCTCGGCACCATCCTGCTCTATACCAACCTGCTTGCGCGCAAGCTCAAGGACCGGCCCGAGCTCGATCATGATTTGAAACTGCTCGTCGACGAGTCCAACCGCTGCAAGAAAATCATCGGCAACCTGCTCGACTTCGCCCGGCAGAACCGGGTGCAACTGGAACGCACGAATGTGGCCGAGCTTTTTCAGCGCGTGGTCGAGGATTCGCTCTTCACCTTGCGCGACACGGGATCCGCCTTGCGCATCACCTGCGAAGCACCGCCCGATCTGCACGTCGATCTCGACAAAGATCAGATCGGCCAGGTGCTCATCAACCTGGTCAAGAACGGCATCGAGGCCATGGAAGGCAAAGAGGGCACGGTGCGCCTGGTGGCCGTCGACGAGCCGGCGACCGGACGCGTGCGCATGGCGGTCAGCGACGAGGGCCGGGGCATCGCGCCGGAGGCCCGCGACAAGGTCTTCCAACCGTTCTTCACCACCAAGAGCCTCGGTCGAGGCACCGGGCTCGGCCTGCCCATCGCCTACGGCATCGTCAAGATGCACGGCGGACGGATTCTGGTTCGATTCGGATCCCGTGTGCGGAACCACGTTCACCCTGGAATTGCCCAAAACCCAGTCGCTGCGAAGGAGTCACCTGTATGGCGAAGAGCCCCAAGATTCTGTTTGTCGATGACGACCGAGATTTTCTTGCCGCGCAGACCGCTTTTTTCGGTGGGCGTGGCTACGAGGTCGTCACCCTCGACCGCGTGGAAGGCGCCCTGGAACGCATCAGTCAGGAGCGGCCCGATGTCATCGTGCTCGACCTCATGATGGAGCACTACGATTCGGGCTTCATGCTCGGGCGGCGCATCCGGCAAGACCCGGCCATGCTCGAGGTTCCCATCCTCATGCTGTCGGGCGTGGCGGCGGCGACGGGACACAAGTTCGCCGCCGAGGCCGCGGCGCTCAAGGATTGGATCAAGCTCGACGCCTTTCTGGACAAGCCGGTGACCGGCCGCCAGCTGCTCAAGGTCGTCGAGGAAAAGCTCGGGGCACGAGGCGCGGCTACGGCCACGGGATAACCGTGCCCAGCATCCTGGTCATCGACGACGAATACGGCGTTCGCTCGGGGATTCGCCAGATCCTCGAGCTGGAAGGCTACGCCGTGGAGGTCGCAGCGACCGGGCGCGAGGCCCTGGAGCTTCTCGACCAGCGACCGTTCGACATCGCGCTCATCGACTACCAACTGCCCGATCTCGATGGGCTGACCCTGCTGGCATCCATGCGCAGCCGCAAGCTCGCCACCATGACCTGCATGATCACGGCCTACGCCAACATCGATACCGCCATCGCCGCCACCCGGCAGGGTATCGATTTCTTCCTGCCCAAGCCGTTCTCGCCCGACGATCTTCTCGGCGTCATCGAGACGTTGTCGCGCCATAAGCAGCTCAAAGAGGAAGCGGAGAAGCTGCGCAAGGAGAACGAGGCCAACCTGCTTGCCCTGGCCACCGAGAAAAGCCAAACCAGCTCGCTGGTGGCGTCCCTGCGCGACGCCGTCCTGGTCATCAATCGCGAGCGCGAGGTGGTGCTGGTCAACCACGCCATGTCCGCCTTGCTCGGCCGCGCGCCCAACAATTTGGTGCGCGCGCCTGTCGACGAGGTGCTCGGGGCTGCGCCCTTGTCCGGGCTGGCCGACTTGCTTTCCGCCCAGGGCGATGAGGAACGCAAGCTCGCCGAGCTCACCATCGGCGACCGCATCTTCTTCGCCAGCGTGGTCGCCTTTCATGGCGAGCAAGGGGAAGCTCTCGGTCGCATCCTGACCCTGGCCGACGTGACCGACGTGCGCCGCATGGCCATGGAAAAGCCGCGTTTCATTCGCACCATGGTGCATGAATTCCGCTCTCCCCTCGGCGCCATCCGCAGTCTCATCGAGGTGGCCACCGAAAAGAGCCTGGGCGCCGACCTTGCGCCGTACTTGCCCTTTCTCGAACGTGCGGACAAGCGCATCGACAAGATGGTCGAGCTGATCGGCGAGCTGCTCTCGCTCTCGCGCATCGATCTGGAGCGGACCACAAATGTCGCGGAGCCCCCAGCGGACGTCTCGGTGGCTGTGGCCGCGACCCTGGATCTGTACCGGGAAAAACTCGTCGAGCGCAGGATCACTGCCAGCGTGGATGCCGCTCCCGACCTGCCGCGCGCGCGCATCGGCGACGAGGATTCTGAGGACCATCCTTTCCAACCTGGTGGGCAATGCCATCAAATACGGTCGGGACGATGGTTCTTTGCGCCTGCGCGTGGTCCAGCACGAAGGCAAGCTCCACATCGAGGTCGCGGATTCAGGGATCGGCATCCGTGCCGAGAATCTGCCCCAAGTGTTCCAGGAGTTCTTTCGCGAGAAGCGCTCCGAGACGCGTGACATCGACGGCAACGGACTTGGGCTGGCCATCGTCAAGCGTCTGGTCGAGCGGGTGGGAGGCCAGATCGAGGTCGAAAGCACCCTCGGCGTGGGCTCGCTCTTTCGCGTGATTCTTTGCCCCGCCTAAACCTCGGCGGCCAAGTTGGCGATACATCGCATGCAATCTTGCGACGGCGGCGTCGTTGCGATAGACGCTGGTCGCACTCTCCATCGCCTCCCGTGCACCCATGACTCAAACGACTCCCGAGACCTCTGGCCCCGATCTGGCCGCGCTGCGCGACTTGCTGGCGAGCTGGCCGGATCTCAAGCCGCGCAACCTGATCGCCGTCTTGCAACGCACGCAGGAAGCCTACGGCTACCTGCCCATGGAGGCGCTGGACGCCATCGCCGACAGCATGCACATCGCCGAGGCGCGGGTGTACGGCGTGGCCACCTTCTACTCGCAGTTTCGCCTGAAACCGCAGGGCGAGCACGTCATCCAGGTGTGCAACGGCACCGCCTGCAACGTGAAGGGATCGGAAGATCTGCTGGGCGAGCTGGTGGCGGTGCTGGGCATCCACCCCGGCGACACCACCCCCGACGGCAAGGTGACGCTTGAAAAGGTGAATTGCGTGGGCGCCTGCGGCGTGGCGCCGGCCATCGTCGTCGACGGCGAGGTGCACGGCCGTGTGACCCCCAAGTTGGTCGGGCGATTGGCGCGCAAGCTCCTCACCGCGCCGAAGCCAGTGGTCCTCTCGCGCAAATCCGCGGCCGAGAAGGTCCGCGGGCGCACCTTTCTCGAGCGCTGCTGCGACAAGTGCCAGAACCGTCCCGGCACGCCGTGCCCGAACTTTCTGCTTTGTCGCATGGAAGGCGTTTCCTGCCACGACGACGAACAGTGCGGGAAGTTCCGTGAGGAATTGCGCCAACTGGCCGAGCACAACGCGCCCCAGTACGCGGCCACGGCCTTTCTGTGCAAGGGCCTGACCTGCGACGCCAGCGACGAGCCGGGGGTGTACAAGACCTTCCTTTCAGAACTGAAGAAACGCGGACTGACGGGCAAGGTCAATTTCATCGAGACCGGCTGCCAGGGACTGTGCGAGGTGGGCCCAATCGTGCAGCTCAAGCCTCTCGAAGCCTTCTACTGCCGCGTGAAGGCCGCCGATGTGGCCGAGATCGTCGAGAAACACATCCTCGGCGGTCAGATCGTCGAGCGCCTGCTCTACGCCCCCGGCCACGTGACGGAAGCCTCGATTCCGTTCTACAGCAAGCAAGTCCGCCGCGTGCTTTCCAACACCGGTAAGATCGATCCCGAGAACATCGACGAATACATCGCCCGCGAGGGGTACAAGGCGCTCTACAAAGCGCTCAAGGAAATGACGCCCGAGCAGGTCATCGCCGACGTGACTGCGGCGGGCTTGCGTGGCCGTGGCGGCGGTGGGTTCCCCACGGGCAAGAAATGGGAGATTGCGCGAGCCCAGGCCGACAGCACCCGCTACATCGTGTGCAACGCCGACGAGGGCGACCCGGGCGCGTTCATGGATCGCAGCCTTCTCGAAGGCGATCCGCACCGCGTGCTCGAAGGCATCCTCATCGCGGCCTACGCCATCGGTGCCGAGCAAGCCTTCATCTACTGCCGGGCCGAGTATCCGCTGGCTATCCGCCGCCTGGAAATCGCCATGGCCCAGGCGCGGCTGTACGGATTGATCGGTCCCAATATTCTTGGGACCGGCAAGAGCCTGCACGTGGAGATCGTGCAAGGCGCGGGCGCCTTCGTGTGCGGCGAGGAGACCGCCATGCTCTCCAGCATCGAGGGCAAGCGCGGCATGGCCCGCAACAAGCCGCCCTATCCGGCCCAGCACGGTTTCGCCGGACATCCGACCTGCGTGAACAACGTGGAAACCTTCGCCAATGTGCCGCTGATTCTGGCCAAGGGCGTGGCGTGGTTTCGCAGCGTGGGGACGGAGAAGAACGCCGGTACCAAGATTTTCTCGCTGTCGGGCAAGATCAAGAACACCGGTCTCGTCGAGGTGCCCATGGGCATCACCCTGCGCGAGCTGCTGCACGACATCGGCGGCGGCGCGCCCGAGGGTTCGACCATCAAGGGCGCGCAGACCGGCGGTCCGTCGGGCGGGTGCATCCCGGCCGATCGCATGGATGTCACCGTCGACTACGAAAGCCTGAGGCGGCTGGGCGGGATGATGGGCTCGGGCGGCTTGGTGGTCACCGATTCGGGCACCTGCATGGTGAGCTTCGCCAAGTTCTTCCTGGGGTTCACCCAGCACGAATCGTGCGGCAAGTGCATCCCGTGCCGCGAAGGCACCAAGCGCATGCTCGAGATCCTGGAACGGATCACGGATGGCAAGGGCAAGATGGAGGACATCACCGAGCTGCGCCACCTGGCGCTCGTCATCTCGCGTACCTCGGCCTGCGGACTCGGGGCCTCGGCGCCGAGCCCCGTGGTGTCGACCCTGCGCTACTTCGAGCACGAGTACGTGTCGCACATCAAGGACACGCGCTGCCTGGCCGGCGTGTGCCGCTCGCTGCTCACCTACCACATCCTGGCCAACTGCCGCGGTTGCGGCCTGTGCGCGCGCGGCTGTCCCGTCCAGTGCATCAGCGGCGACAAGGGCGAGATGTACGTCATCGACAACGCCCGCTGTATCAAGTGCGGCGAGTGCAACCGGGTATGTCCCTTCGGCGCCGTGGCGCGCACCTAGAGGAACGGAGACTTGCCATGAGCGACGTCAATCTGATCATCAACGACCTGCCGGTGAGCGTTCCCGCCGGCTCGACGATTCTCGAAGCCGCGCAGGCGCTGAGCATCCGCATTCCTACCCTGTGCTACGACAAGCAGCTCACGGTGTCGGGCGCCTGCCGCCTGTGCGTGGTAGAGGTGGCCAATCCCACGGGCTCCACGCGGCTCGAGCCGTCATGCTCGTTTCCAGTGCAAGAAGGTATGCGGGTGCGGACCAACACGCGCGAGCTGCGCGATGCCCGCCGCACCATCATCGAGCTGATCCTGGCCAACCATCCGCGCGCTTGCCAGACCTGCATTCGCAACCAGCGCTGCAGTCTGCAGGATGCCTGTCGTGAATACGGCATCGACAAGATCCGCTACGAGGGCGAAAAGCGGCATCACGCCGTCGATGCTTCGTCGGTGGCCATCACGCGCCACCCGGACTACTGCATCCTGTGCGGTAAGTGCGTGAAAGTCTGCAAGGAAGTGCAGGGCGTGTACGCACTGGATTTCGTCAACCGCGGCTTTTCGACCACGGTGCTGCCGCCCTTCGATCGCGACCTCGCCGACACGGTCTGCGTGTTGTGTGGGCAGTGCTTGCTCAAGTGTCCGGTCGCAGCCATCCGCGACAAGAGCTACATCAAGACGGTTGCCGATGCGCTGGAAGATCCGGACAAGATCGTCACCGTTCAAATCGCACCCTCGGTGCGGGCCACCGTTGGCGAGCTCTTCGGCCTTCCCCCGGGCGTGTCGTTGACCCGCAAACTGCCGACCGCGCTTCGCCGCGTCGGTTTCAAGTACATCTTCGATACCGATTTCGGCGCCGACATGGCGGTCATGGAGGAAGGCCACGAGCTCGTGGCGCGCTTGCAGAAAGGCGGGCCGTATCCGCTCATCACCAGTTGCTCCCCGGGCTGGGTGAAGTTCATGGAGCACTTCTTCCCCGAGCTCATTCCGAACACGTCTTCGGTCAAGTCGCCGCAGCAGATTCTCGGCGTGCTGACCAAGACGTTCTTCGCCGAGCGCAATGGCATTGACCGCAAGAAGCTCTTCAACGTCTCGATCATGCCGTGCTCGGCCAAGAAGTTCGAGATCCAGCGCCCCGAACACCGTCTGGACGACGGCACCCCCGAGGTGGACGCCGTCCTGACCACGCGCGAGCTCGGCGACTTGCTCAAGATGCACGACATCGACCTCCCGTCGCTGCCCGAGTCGGCCTTCGACCCCATCCTGGGCGAAACCACGGGCGCCGGTCTGATCTTCGGCGTGACCGGCGGTATGATGGAGGCCGCGCTGCGCACGGTGGCCGCGGTGATGGACCCCCATACCGAGCCGCGCATGGAGTACTCGGTCTTGCGCGGAACCGGGGGCATCAAGCGCGGCTCGGTGCTGATCGGCGAGCGCGAGATTAGGCTTTGCGCCGTGCACGGGCTGGCCAACGCGCGCAAAATCCTCGATGACCTTCGTGCGGGCCGCGAGGAAATCCACTTCCTGGAAGTCATGGCCTGTCCCGGCGGCTGCATCGGCGGCGGTGGTCAGCCCTTGCCCACCGACGAGGAAACCCGCCGCAGGCGCATCGAGGCCATGTACGCCGAGGATCGCGGCATGCCCATTCGGCAATCGCACAAGAACCCGGCCGTTCGCACGGTGTACGACGAGTTCCTGGGCGAGCCCTGCGGCGAGAAGGCGCACCACCTTCTGCACACGCACTACGCCGCCCGCTCGCCACGCGGGTTCTAACCCCGTATAGCTTCGGGGTTTGCAGGCATTCTTCTCGGCGCGCTCGCCGGCGGTTTTGCTGCGGCGATAATCGATGACTCCCTCCTGGCACTCGAGCCCATCCGCAAGGAGCCGTTCGTCAGTGTCGTCTTCATTCCAACCGCAAGAGGCGCGACGTTGGCTTTGGGCGGCCGGTTCTGATCCGTAAGAGCACACCGAGGCGCGATTGCTGCTTCTCGTCGGCAAGGCGCAGGATCGCCTGAGCCACCTTGGCCGGGTTGCCGCGCGCGCGGCTTGGGTCGCCGAAGGTCGAGCGGAGGACGACGCCCACGGTCGCCTCGTAGTCGGGCGTGATGGGACAGGCGAGCATCGACAGGCCGAACATGTCGGTGCGCATGCCGCCCGGCTCGACGCAAGTGACGCGGATGCCGAGCGGGCCGACCTCGCGCGATAGCACCTCGCTGAAGCCGCCGACCGCCCACTTGGCCGACTGGTAGGCGCCCAGGCCTGGCGTGGCGCGCCGCCCGCCGATGGACGAGATCTGGATGATGTGGCCGTCGCGCTGGGCGTGCATCACGGGCAGCGCGGCGCGCGTGACATTGTAGACGCCGAAAAAGTTCGTCTCGATCTGGCGGCGGAAGTCGTCCTCGGACTGGTCCTCGATCGAGTCGGCGGCGATATGGCCTGCGTTGTTGACCAGGACGTCGAGTCGCCCGAAGGCGGAGAGTGCGACCGCCACCGCGGCGCGCGCCGCAGCCGGATCCGTGACGTCGAGCGGGGCGATGCGCAGTCGGTCGCTCGGCAACAGAACGTCGAGGTCGCGCAAGTCGCGCGCGGTGGCGACGAGACGATGGCCGGCGGCGAGCACGGCCTGCGCGAGCTCGCGCCCTAGGCCGCGGGAGCACCCCGTGATGAGCCAGACTTTGCACATGATGACCTCCTCTGCTGTCAGCAGACCTCTGCTCTGTCACGCGGATCCTGCGACAGCCAATGGATCGAATCCTGGCAAGCTGAGCTGACGTATCCGCCGCGTGGCCCGCGCTCGCAACGTCGTGGACCGTCTCGGCATCTCACCTAGAGCGCCGATCAGGAGGCGCACGATGGGAGTCGCATGCGCGCAATCATGATCACGAAACAAGGTGGGCCCGAGGTTCTTGCTGTTCGCGACGTCCCCGTGCGAGCGGCCGGGCGTGGTGAGGTACGCATCTCGGTGAAGGCGGCGGCCGTGAATCCGACCGACATCGCGCTGCGAACGAACGCGGCGTACGCCAAGGGAACACCGGGCATTCCCGGAATGGACGCGGCCGGCGTCATCGAGTCCGTGGGAGAGGGGGTCGACCGGCTCAAGGTGGGGGACGAGGTGATGGCGGTAGTGAGCCCGCGGCGCCCCGAAGGGGGAGCCCAGATCGAGCTCCAAGTGGTGCCCGCGGCGTCGGTAGTGCCGATTCCAAGCGGCGCGACGCTGGCGCAGGCGTCGACGCTCCCAATGAACGGGCTGACCGCGCTGCTCGCACTCGACCTGCTCAAGCTGAAGACGGGGGAGACCCTAGCGGTGAGCGGCGGTGCCGGGCACCTGGGCTCTATTGCTATCGTGCTTGCCAAGCAGCGGGGGCTGCGGGTGATCGCCGATGCGAAGACCTCCGAGACGGAGCTGGTGCGTAGCCATGGGGCGGATGTCGTCGTGGCGCGCGGGGAACGGTTTTGCGACGAGGTGCGTGCCGCAACGAAAGGAGGCGCCGATGCGCTGTTCGACACGGCACTCTTGGGGCGCGACTCCTTCCCCGCCATTCGCGACGGCGGCGCCTATGTGCCGGTACGCGGCTGGGACAAGACCCCGGCCGTGCGGGGAATCCGGATCCTCCCGGTCTTCGTCGCCGAGGCGCTCGAACGGACCGATTGGCTGAACGACCTGCGCGATCTGGCGTCGCGTGGGCTGATCAAGCTGCGTGTCGCGGAAGAATATTCCCCCGAGCGCGCCGCGGACGCCCAGCGCGCAATGGAGGCGGGCGGACTGCGCGGCCGGGCGGTCATCGTTTTCTGAGGGGCTCCCCCAAAGTCCACTTCCTGGAAGTCATGGCCTGTCCCGGCGGCTGCATCGGCGGCGGTGGTCAGCTCTTGCCCACCGACGAGGAAACCCGCCGCAGGCGCATCGAGGCCATGTACGCCGAGGATCGCGGCATGCCCATTCGGCAATCGCACAAGAACCCGGCCGTTCGCACGGTGTACGACGAGTTCCTGGGCGAGCCCTGCGGCGAGAAGGCGCACCACCTTCTGCACACGCACTACGCCGCCCGCTCGCCACGCGGGTTCTAGCCAGAGCTTGTCCGGAAATTGCGCGCCGCGCTCGCTCGCCATCGCGTGTGCTTCTTAGGACATATGCTATCATTGATATCAATATGGCACAGCTCATCGTGAGAAACGTTCCCCAGCAGGTGGTTGCCCGCCTCAAGCAGCGGGCTGCAAGTCGCGGCCATTCAGCCGAAGCAGAGCATCGTGAGATCCTCAAGCAGGCGTTGCTCTCGTCGCAGGCGCCCTCGCTGAAGGCCATGCTGGCCGGGATTCCGGATGTGGGCCGCGATTCCGACTTCGGGCGGCCGCGGCGCTTGGGTCGGCGAGTTGCGTTGTGAAGGGCTTTCTGATCGACACCAATGTCCTCTCCGAGCTTCGCAAAGGTGCGCGCGCCGATGTGAATGTTCGGCGTTGGTTCGAGAGAATCGATGAGAGCTCGATCTTTCTCAGCGTTTTGGTCACGGGCGAGATTCGCCGCGGAATCGAGTCAATCCGGAAGCGCGATCCGCGCGCTGCCTCGGCGCTGGAACGCTGGCTCGACAACGTGCTGGAGGCGCATGCCGAGCGCGTCTTGCCGGTGGACGCCGTGACCGCTGACGAGTGGGGGAGGCTGGACGCTCGGGGGAGCTTGCCGGTTGTGGACGGGCTGCTGGCGGCGACGGCATGGGTACACGACTTGACCCTGGTCACGCGCAACGTGAAGGATGTCATCCGCACCGGCGTCGACCTGCTCGACCCATTCATGTCCACAACTCAAGCGTAAGGGAAGATAATCCTTCGCCTGGAAACAAAGGACACTCAGATGCACCGTGGTCGTAGAGAATGGTGGGTGACCGTCGCGCTGGGAGTCGTCCTGCTCAAGCCGATGGACGCCCGCGCGCAAAACCCGATCATCGACCAGGGTTCCGCCGATCCGTCGGTAAAAGTTTTCGGCGGTCGGGCGTATGTCTATGGCTCACACGACTTTTCCCCGAGCAACACGACCTGGATCATGAAGGACTGGAAGGTGTTTTCCAGTGCCGATCTCGTGACTTGGACCGACCATGGCGTGGTGCTCGACGACGACTCGCTTCCTTGGCGGGGTGTGACCGACAGAGACTTTGCGCCAGATGCCATCTTCTACAACGGCCAGTACTACTTCTACTTCCCGCTCGGCGACGGCACCATCGGCGTGGCCGCAGGTGCCTCGGCGGCGGGGCCGTTCACCGACATCCTCGGAAAAGCGCTGGTCGACAGCTCTACGGCGCCGATCTACAACATCGATCCGATGGCGATCCAGGACAGCGATGGGTCGCGCTATCTCATCTGGGGCAATGGCGGCTGCTACATTGCCCAACTGAACGACGACATGAAGTCGTTCAAGACCTCGCCTCAGAAGATTGTTATATCGGGGTCGGAAGGCTATACGGAAGGCCCATTTGCCTGGATGTACGGCGGCAAATACTATCTGCTGTATTCGAGATGCGGGTCGACCTGCCGTGACACTCTTGATTATGGCGTCGCCAGCTCGCTCAAGGGCCCCTATACGTATAGGGGGACGATCATCGGACACTGCAAGTTTGGCAACGAGCATGGCAGCGTGTTTCAATTCAACGGTCAGTGGTACGTCGCCTACCATGATCTTTACCCCACCGACTTTTATCGCAAGACGAAGCTCGAGCTCATTCACTACACGAACGACGGCGACATTCCCAGGGTGTATCCGACCGACTACGGTGTGGGGCGCTACGATGGAAACAAGCCGATCGAGGCCGAGAACTACTTCGACAAATCGCCCGGCCTCGCTTACGAAGACTGCAGCGACGCCGGAAACGGATTCGACGTCACCGCCATCACGAGCGACAGTTGGCTGAAGTTCCAGCAGGTCGATCTGGGGGCCGGAGCCGATTCGTTTCAGGCGCGCGTATCCGCAAGCTCGGGCGGAAGCGGCATCGAGATCCGCGTGGACAGCCTCGGCGGCATGCTGGTCGGAACGTGCGATGTCGCGGCTGGCGACGAGACGTGGACGACGGTTGTCACCAGCCTCGATGGTACCGTCACGGGTATTCACGATGTCTTCCTCGTCTTCAAAGGGGGAACGGGAAATCTCCTCAAGCTGAACTGGATCCGCTTTACTTCATCGATCGATGGCGGCTTGGGGAGTGGTGTTTCTGGTGGCCTCGATGCCGATTCCAGTTGTGGCTCTGCGCCGAAGGCACCCGGTTGTTCGTGCAGCCTTGGTGGACATTCCGGACAGGCGTCGATCGGCGGTCGGCTGTGTATTCTGGGCGTGCTCGGGCTCATGCGGGCCAGGCAGAGGAAGCGCCCATTTCCTTGACCATCCCCTCCTGCACCCCGTGAATTGGCATCGGCGAGCGCGGCGCGGTACCATGTCCTGATGCGGTCGTTGGCGGGGGCGGCGCTCATGGCGCTCATCGCGCTCGGGTCTAGAGACTCCGAGGCAGGGGAGCCCGAGCGCTCCGCGCCACGGTGCCTGACCCGCGTCCGCAAGCAACTACCCGGCGAGACCATGGCGTCCTTCGTGAAAGGAGGCCACGTAGGGAGCAAGCACCTACTCTTCCGGCGCGGCGATGTGGTGCTGGTCATCGACTACGCGGTGCTCGAAGAAACCACGCAGGCTTTTCTCAAGCAGAAGGGGGCGGAAAAGTTTCCGGAGGAAGTGCGTCTCTTGCAGCGCTTTTCCCAGGCGTTCAAGAATCGCGACGAAGTCGACGCCGGCCCGCTTGTACAGAGCAGGCTCGAACAAGAGCGACTCGACTTTCGCCTGGCCGAAGTCTTCGACCAGGGGGCCTTCGTGATTCGCGACGCGCGAGGTACCTCGCAGAAGCCCATGGCGACCGCGCGGGCGGCGCCCGACATGATCCTTCGTCTCGACTACATCTATGAATGCGGCGATCGGTGTGGAACGGGGGGGCGGGTCTTTCTCACGGATGGGTGCGAACAGTTGGTGGCGGTCACGGACTGGGTCCACTGACGCCACGGCGTACACCCTGGCGCCGTGGCCTGGCCGCTGTATAAGGTCAGTTATGACCACGTTCGCGCCAGCCCAAGTTGCCGCCGCCGCCGCCGCCCTTCGTCGTGGCGACATCGTGGCCTTTCCGACCGAGACCTACTATGGGCTTGCGGTGGACGCGCTCGACGGCGCGGCGCTTACTCGACTATTCGAGCTCAAGGGTCGGGACGGTGAGAAGGCGAGCGCCCTCTTGGTCGCCGATCTGGACATGTTCGCCGAGCTGTGCGCCGAGGTTCCGGCGCGGGCGCGCGAGCTCGTGGCCGCCCACTGGCCCGGACCCCTGACCCTTGCGCTGCCGGCGAAAGCGGACTTGCCTCCCGCCATCGTGCGCGACGGCTTCGTGGCCGCGCGCGTGTCCTCGCACTCCGTGGCGCATGCGCTCGTGACGGCGGTAGGTCGTCCTATCACTGCGACCAGCGCCAATCCGGCGGGAGCGGCCCCGCCCCGAACCGCGGCCGAGGTTCGCGCCTACTTCGGCGAGCAGGCACTTCACTTTCTCGACGCCGGTCCGACGCCCGGTGGGCAACCGAGCACGTTGGTTCGACTGCGCGGCGAGGACCTCGAGGTGTTGCGCAGGGGCGCGATCGCGCTCTGACGGTCCCGCGGGCGACGTCTACTTCTTCGCCTTGGCCTCGTCCTTTGTCTTGCCGGCGTCCTTGGCTTCGACGGTGGCGGCGCTCATGCGGTACTCGATGGTGACCTTTGCGCCGACTTTGAGGTCGCCTTTGACCTTGGTATCGGCGCCGCGGGCGATCTCCCACTTCTCTTTGCCCTTCTGGACCACGATCACGTCGTCGCGCAGCTCGAGCACAGGGCCGGTGACCTGGTAGGTCTTGGTCGGGGCGGCGTTGGCTAGGCCGGCAAGCGAAAGCAGGCTGGCGGACAGGAAAGCGAGGACAAGCAGCTTCTTCATCGTCGTGTCTCCAAGTGTTGCGAAGGCCGAATTGGATAGCATCCTCGCGTGCTTCCCGCAAACCGAAGGCGTTTTGGATCGTTCACCACGGTGGTGCGTTGGAACCAATGCGTCTGTAAATATCATGTAATTACAAGTAGATACGATGTCGCGTCGCCGGGCATCGAATCCTCGATTCGATATTTTCTATTTATATAAATTGTATTTGACATTACTAGTTCTTGATATAATAATAGAGTCATGAAGCGCACACTGGTCATGGCCGCGATGCTCGGGATGGCTGCCGCCACCGCGCCGGCCTCGGCGTACGCCCAGGACCAGAACGTGATCGAGGCGGCTCTCGCGGCCAAGCGCGCCGAGCGTTGGCCGGTGGTTGGCGTGATGGCCGATGTGGGACTGCCCGACGGCGCCATCGGCTCCTTGGTGGTCCGGCCATGGCAGTGGTTCAGGGTCTATGGCGGCGGGGGCAGCAACTCGGTCAGCAAGGGCTGGCGCGGCGGTTTCAGCTTGTTGCCCTTCGGCGCGGGTCCCTCGGTTTCTCTCGAATACGGCCACTATGCCGACGGCAATGCCAACGGGCTGGTTCGTCGCATGGCGAGCGGCGAGCTCAAGGACAACCCCCTCCTGGACAAGGTCGGCTACGACTATGCCAACGCGCACGTCGGCCTCGATTTTGGCGGCAAGCACGCCATCTTCTTCGTTCACGGCGGCGTGTCCATGGTGTGGGCTCAGCTCCACAATCTGAACGATGCTCTCGGCAGCTCGGGATCGAGCACGGTGGTGACGGTGAGCCAAGACCCGAAGGTCAAGGTCATGGGTTCATCGCTCAAGGTAGGGCTCATCATTTTCCTGATGTGAGGCGGTCATGCGTACGACGACGACAACAGCTCCCCTGGTAGTGGCATTGACCTTCGCGGCTGCGGGTGCTGCTTCCTGCGCGAAGGTCGAAGCCGACGTTCCCCAGGCCGAGGTCACGCAAAAGGCGGTCGAGTTCCAAGGGCTTCCGGGCGGCAGTCAGCTCGGCGAGGTGTCGGTTACGCAGTCCTTCACCCTGACCTCGGACGACTTGTCCTGGGCCAAGGATCTCAATTCCGAGGTCTATGCCTACGAGGTCGACCTCAAGGCGGTGGGTGCGGTTCAGGATCTCAGCTTCATCCATTACGCGCACATCACCATGGCGGATGGCTCCGACGCCACCACGACGCCGCCGGTCGAGATCGTCGACTACGAGCGGCCCGCGAACGCGTCGCCGAGCCCGGTCATCGACGCCAAGGCCCTGTCCCCCATCAACGTGTCCGAGGTGTGGGCGGCCAAGAAGGTCGTCATCACCATGGTGCTCGCTGGCGTGTTCCCCGAGGTCGCATGGTCCGCCGATGTGACCGTGTACCTGAGCGGCAAGATTTCGTACAAGTTCTAGCCTGCGGTCAAGCACCAGCTTGCACTGGCGGGTGCAACCGGGCACTCTCCCTGTGTTCATGAATCTCACGGGAGGACGCGCATGATCGGCATCATTGGCGGCACGGGCCTTGGCGAATCGCTGGGCGCGCTCGGGGCTGGACAAAGCCACACCATCGACACGCCCTTCGGCATGCCCTCGGGCCCGGTCGTCACCACGCAGATCGCGGGCACGCCGGTGGCGCTGCTTGCCCGGCACGGCGAAGGCCATCTGCTCAGTCCCTCGTCGGTTCCCTTTCGCGCCAATATCTACGCCCTCAAATCCCTGGGCGTGACCCACATCCTGGCCAGCGCGGCTTGCGGCAGCTTGCGCGAAACCATCGCCCCGCGCGATCTCGTGCTGCCCGACCAAGTGATCGACAAGACCTTCTGCCGGCCGGGCTCCTTCTTCGACGGCATCGCCGCGCACGTCGAGATGGCCATGCCGTTTTGTCCGACGCTGCGCCACGTGCTTTCGGACGTGGGCGCGGGCTTGCCGGTCAAGGTGCACTCGCGCGCCACCTACGTGTGCATGGAAGGGCCGCAGTTCTCTACCCGCGCCGAAAGCGAAATGCACCGCGCCTGGGGCGGCGATCTCATCGGCATGACCCTCATGCCCGAGGCCAAGTTGGCGCGCGAGGCGGAGATCTGCTACGCGGCGGTGGCGCTGGCCACGGACTACGACTGCTGGCGCAAGCGGCCCGACGACGAGGACAAGCTGCGTCTGCTGGAAGAGATCATCGGTAACGTGAAGGCGGCGACGCAGAACGCGCTCGCGCTCATCGCCAAGGCCATCCCGCGTGTTGCGGTGCAGAGCGCGCAGCCCTGCGATTGTCAGTCGGCGCTCAGGCTGGGCATCTGGAGCGACAAGCGCATGATCCCGGACGAGGTGCGCGACCGTTTGTCGCTCCTCATCGGGAAGTACCTCGGGTAATCGATGGGGAGCAATCCATGAAAGTCGGCGGCAAGCACTATCGGACCATCAACCCCGTCGACGGCGGGCAGGTCGTCGAGGTCATCGATCAGACCCGGCTACCGCACGAATTCGCGTTGGTACGCCTGCACACCCTGGACGATGCCGTGCGCGCCATCGCCGACATGATCGTGCGCGGGGCGCCCCTCATCGGCGCCACCGGCGCTTACGGCATGGCCCTGGCCCTGCGCGCGGACGCTGCAACCCCGGCCTTGGAGGCCGCACGAACGCGGCTCATCGCCACGCGCCCCACGGCGGTGAACCTGCGCTGGGCCGTGAACGAGATCATGGCGGCGGTGGCGCCGCTGCCCGTCGCCGATCGCGCGTCTGCCGCCTTCCAGTCCGCCGCCGAGATCTGCGACGAGGACGTGGCCAGCTGCGCGTCCATCGGTGAATACGGCAAGCACATTCTGGCCGAGATCGGCAAGAAGCAGCCGGGAAAGCGCATCAATGTGCTCACCCACTGCAACGCCGGCTGGCTGGCGACGGTGGATTACGGAACCGCGCTGGCGCCCATCTACAAGGCGCACGACGCCGGGCTTCCCTTGCACGTGTGGGTCGACGAGACCCGGCCGCGCAACCAGGGAGCTTCGCTGACTGCCTGGGAGCTGGGCCAGCACGGCGTTCCCCACACCGTCATCGCGGACAATGCCGGAGGGCACCTCATGCAGCACGGCAGGGTCGACCTTTGCATCGTCGGCTCCGATCGCACGACCGCCACCGGCGACGTGTGCAACAAGATTGGCACCTACCTGAAGGCGCTCGCGGCACACGACTGCGGCGTGCCCTTCTACGTTGCCTTGACAGGTCCGACCATCGACTGGGAGATGACCGATGGCGTGGCCCAAATCGCCATCGAGGAGCGCGGCGCAGACGAGGTTCGCTGGGTGCGCGGGCGCACCGCGCAGGGTGAGCTTGCGTCCGTGAACGTCCTGCCCGAGGGCAGCGCCGCGGCCAACCCCGGCTTCGACGTCACGCCTGCGCGCCTGGTCACGGGCATCATCACCGAGCGCGGCGTTTGTCCCGCGACCGCCGAAGGACTGCGGCACCTGTATCCCGAGCTGGACACCTGAGCTGACCATCGGGCTTGGCTTTCCGGGGCTTGGAAATTAGAGTGCCCGAATGGCCCGAATAGTCCCGTTTCGCGCGCTTCGTTTCGATCCCTCGCGTCTGCCCGAGACTGCGAAGGTGATCGCGCCGCCCTATGACATCATTTCGGCCGACGAGCGGGCCGTGCTCGAAGCGCAACACGCTCGCAACATCGTGCATCTCGATCTGCCGCGCGGCGAGGGCGATGCGAAATACGAGCACGCGCGCGCGTTGCTCGATACCTGGATGGCCGACGGCAGCCTGCGCGAGGATCCCCAGCCCGCGCTCTATCGCTACGAGCAAATCTTTTCTTTCGATTCGGGCAGCGGGCCGCGCACGTATACGCGCAAGGGCTTTTTCGCGCTCATCGAGCTTTCGCCGTTCTCGGCGGGCGTGGTGCTGCCGCATGAGCACACGCTGTCGGGACCCAAGGTCGACCGCTTCAAGCTCATCAAGACCACGGAGGCGCACTTTTCGCAGATCTTCACCCTCTATCGCGATCCCCAGGGCGTGGCCGAGGCGGCGCTGGAGCGCGCCACGACGGGCGTTCCCGAGGTGGATGCCACCACGCCCGACGGCTGCCGGCACCGACTGTGGGTGGTGACCGATGCGGCCACCATCGCAGCGGTCGCGCAAGCGCTCGCACCCAAGCAGGTCATGATCGCGGACGGCCACCATCGCTACGAAACCATGGTCGCCATCCGCGATGCCCTT
Organism: uncultured delta proteobacterium; assembly: GCA_963824555.1. Classification (GTDB taxonomy): domain Bacteria; phylum Myxococcota_A; class Polyangia; order Fen-1088; family Fen-1088; genus Fen-1118. The sequence continues at coordinate 119,304 of CAWGPW010000043.1, forward strand.
CGGCCTGCTGGCGCCGCGCCGGGAAGCTCGCAGGCCGATTTCGGTCCCATGTTTTTCGCGCGGGCGGAAGATCCCGGGTTGCTGGTGCTGCCGACGCACCGGATGGTGCACGGGCTGCCGGAGAAGGCGCTCGACGATTTGGCGGAACGATGCAAGCCCTGGTTCGTGGTCGAGCTGGGCAGCGAGCGCGACGCCGCCAGCATCGGCGAGCGCCTGCGCCGGGAAGGGGAGGCCGCGGTGACCTTCGCCGTGCGGCGGCCGAAGCAAGAGCGTACGACCTGGCTGTGTCTGCGCAGGGACGCCGATCTTGCGCGCTTGGGACCGCCCACGCTCGGCCGGCTCGACGTCAGCGTCCTGCACGGCCTCGTCCTCGATCCGATTCTGGGCATCGGCGCCGAGGCCATGGCCAAGCAGCAGAACCTGACCTATAGCCACGATTTGCGCGAAACATTGTCGCGCGTGGCGAACGGCACGGTGCAAGCCGCCTTTGTGATGAACGCGACCAAGACCGAACAGGTGCTCGACGCCTGCGAGGCCGGTTTCGTGCTGCCGCAGAAGTCGACCTACTTCCAGCCCAAGTTGGCCACGGGTTTGGTCATGCAGAAGATCCGGGCCGACCAACCGCCGGCCGCGTAGTCGTCCGGAGACCGCGTGCCAGACGAAGCCGACATCACGCGCGACACGCTTCTGCGCGGACGGGTGAAGCTGCTGCAGCCGCGGCACGGTTTCCGCAGCAGTCTCGACCCGGTGCTGTTGGCGGGTTTTATCGTTCCGCCCTTTGGCGAATTTCTGGACCTCGGCTGCGCCAGCGGGGCGCTCTCGTTCTTGATGTTGGCTCGGGATGCGAATGCTCGCGGGGTCGGCGTGGAAATTCAGCCTCGCCTGGCCGCTCTGGCCGAGCAGGGCTGCGAGGCGAACGGGTTCGGCGATCGCTTCCAGGTCATGACCAGGGATGTGCGCGCCGAGGGCGCTGTGCCCGCGCGGTCGTTCGATCTGGTGGCCACCAATCCGCCTTTCAGGCCCGTGGGTCAGGGCGTGCTGCCGCCGCTTTCGGAAAAGGCGCTGGCCAATCACGAGGTGACGCTGGCGCTGTCGGAATGGATCGATGTGGCGGCGGCGGCCCTGCGCACTGCCGGGCGGCTGGCGACGATCTTTCCCTTCGATCGCTGGGAAGAGCTACGTGGGGGCCTTGCGGAACGAGGTTTCTCCATCGCCCGCTCGCGCGCGGTGGTTTCGCGCACCGGCGACGTGCCGAACCGCATCCTGATCGAGGCCAGGCACTCGACGGACAAAGGGCAGTCCGAGCCGCCGCTCGTGGTCCACGACGGTCAAGGCTATTCCGCGGAAGTGCGGCACATGCTCGGCGAGGAAACGTGAAGAGCAGCGTGAAATACGGGTTTGCTTACACCCTGGCCATCTGGTTCGGGTGCGGTCGCTTTCCCATGATGCCGGGCACGGCGGGCACTATCGGCGCCGTTCCGCTCTACCTCGTGCTGGCGCGCGGCGGGCCACTCGCGGTCGCGGCGGGCGCTGTCCTGGTGACCTTGGTCGGGACCTGGGCCGCGACGCAAGTGGTGCGCAAGACGGGACTCAAGGATCCGCAGATCGTGTGCATCGACGAAGTCGCGGGGGTTCTCATCACCCTGACGGTCGCGCCCAACAATTGGAAGGGCATCCTCGCCAGCGTGGTGCTGTTTCGCATCTTCGATCAGTGGAAGCCGTGGCCAGCGCGCCAGGCGGAAGGCTGGCGCGAGGGCTGGGGCGTGGTGATGGACGACGTGTTCGCCGGACTGTGGGGCGTGCCCTTCGTGCTGCTCGGGCGCGCACTGCACTGGCTGTAGGCCGATACGACCAGCCCCGCGCTGGGTCAGGGTCGTGCGCATCTTCTGCCGGACGCCTTGCCGTTCAGCTGGCACCATCTAGACCGTTACTGTTTCTGCGCCCCGTCCAGATGGCCCGACAAGCATACCACGCACCTCGTACTTTTCCCCGAACGCACTGGGCTGGCCCTCCGTGGCGGTCCCGGATCAACCGCGACCAGTCGGACCGTTCGTAGCCAAGTGACCGAAAGAAGAGGGCCTTTGAGATTTCCCTAAAGCCAGTCAACGCTTTGGCGTTCACCCGCGAGCGGGCGCCGCAGGCGCCCGTTCGTCAGGCCGCTTTCGTGAGGAACAAATTTCCTTGGCCAGCCACACCAGGGCTCCAAGCCACGACAGCATGGTCAGAACCAGGCCGATCCAGAATACCGTGGGCGAGTAGCGGGTTGAAACGGTGTGTTTGCCGGCTTCGACCGTCAGCGCACGCAATCCACCAACCACCTCGACCATGGGGTTCGCACCGGACCCATCGACGCGAGCTCTCCAGCCGGGAGAGTACATCTCGTTGAACACGAGAGTCATCCGTTGGGGTAGGTTCACCTCGTAGTCAACTCGATCTGGCAAATAGCGCAGAATGCGAAAGTCGATCGCAACCGCTTCCTTTTCGAAAGCATCCCCGCTTGCGGGCGGAGACGCCCCCACGAAACCCACCACGCGCATCCCGTTGAGGAGAAAATGCCGAAATCCCTCGGCCAGCACGGTGTCGAATCGCTTGAGATGGAAGTTGGTGTAGGAGGCGAGATAGAAAGCCTTGTTCAGGAACGCGTCGCTCGAAGAAACATCCTCGAGCGATTGGGCATCGACGCGAGGACGCATGGCGCTGGCGGGATCGAAGCCGCGGACATGAATATCCCTGAACTGAAGGCCTCGCCTGACCGATGGATCCTCCTTCGGTCGGGCGAAGAGGTCGGCGTCGGTGCCGGCATGCATACCCGAGTCGAGCGCCGCCAACACGATCAAGCAGATTGCGACCCCGGCGGAACTGCCTCCTCGCGCAAGGCAAGCCAGCGCAATCGCCAGGACCAGCAACTCGACGAAAACGACTTGGGTGAAGCCCTTGGCCAACGCATCCGCGGTTGCGTTGGGATAGATCGAATCCTTCAACCAAAAGAGGCCAAGGAAAAGAAGAACCACCAGCCCGCCCAGTACCCGAAATAGACTTCGCCTGGCGCTCGCCTCCTCCCATACACTCGCCAATCCCGCGCCAGCCAAGAGACTTCCTGCAAGGGCCGCCATGGCACGACTGTCAGCGGCCGGAAAACGGGAGAAATTGAGGAGGGACAGGTAATCGTGCGCGGCAACGCGTGCGAAAAAATGACTGCCCAGGCTCATGAGAAGAGCGAGCACGAATCCAACGGCCAGGGCAATCGTGCGCCGGTCGCGGCGAGAAAGCACCGCCACCAACGCAAGCGCGAATGCAAGGATGCCGAAGTACAGGCCGCGCATGGATATGTCCGCGGTGGTACCCGCGGGAACCAGCGGCACGTATGCACCGAATATGAGATGCCAGAAGTCGGCCGGGGACAGGCTCTGTAGGAGGGCGGCGTCCGTGACCAGCGGCTCTCCTCGTGTGAATGTGGTCATGTTTGTGGCAATGGGAAGCCAATACCCCACGGAAATTCCGAGGGAGAGGCCGATGGAAAGAAGGAGCCCGCCAACGAATCGCTTTCGACTTGCCTTGTCCGCGCATTCACTAGCGAGCAGCCAGATCGTCCAACAGCCGAACCACAAGGGGCTGAGAATCACCACCCCTGGGTAGCCGCAGACGACCAAGAGCGCCAGAGCGCTGGCGAGCAATGGCCTTGCCCACTTCTTTCCTTGAGCAAGCAGCAAGATGCCGAAGAGCACCCATGGGATGATGGAGAAGGCACTGATGATATCCGGATGCTCGGCATTGCACAGACGAGCGCTGGTGAAGTTGAACGCAACGGCGGCGACGAGCGCCGAAGAGCGGCGCGACCAAAGGTTGTACGCAAGAGCGTAGACGCCCACGGAGCCGAATAGCAAGGTGAACAGAAGCTGTCGCTGTGCCACGAGTAGGTCGTATCCGAAAACCAGCGACACAAACCATGTGATGGGCGACCACAGTTGGGACTGGGGCTGCATGAAGAAGGGCGCACCGGCATGCCCGTAGGGGAACCAGGTGGGAAGAGCCCCGGCGCGAAGGGTGTCGCTGATGAAAACAAGGAAGCGTGAATAGGAATCGATGAAGTCGTAAGGGACGATTCGTTCGGGAATGCCGTGACTTCCTCGCAAACTGCGCTCCAGCACGGTGACGTGCCAGCCCAATAGGGCCGCCAGGAAGGGCCAATGCCTGGCCCACGGCAACCGAGCCATGGTCGCACGAAATCCTTTGAAGATGGTGTTCATCGGTATCTCCCCAGACGGACTCACTCAGTTACCCGTTCGATCGCTCCGATCGCATGAACGCCCTCAGCTCCTTGAGAACCGCCCAGAATGCCAGCGGCCCCACCGAGGATTTTCCCCGCGTGCGGTCGATAAGTGGAACCGGGATCTCGGCGTGACTGCGGCCGGATTTCTCCAATCGATAGAGCAACTCCGCGTCCACGAACCATCCCTTCGAGATCAAGTCGATATTTTGGACGATGTCCCGCTTCAAGACCTTGAATCCCGCATTGATATGCCGGACCTTCAATCCCAGGATGCCGGTGATCAACTTGTTGTAGACGAACGACTGAAGCTTGCGTCGCAGCCCTCGGTTGTCCTGGGAGCGGTAGCTCGTAACGTAGTCGAAGCTGGCGAGGAGCGGCAACGCGGCGAAGATCGCATCGAGTGGAAAGAAGAGATCGACCGTAATGAGCCAGAGCAGGTCCTTGGTGGCGTGGCGGTATCCCAATTGGACCGCAGATCCGAAGCCATTCCGAGCACCTTCATGGATGATCCGCATGTTCGGAAGTATGCTGCGAAGCTCATCGCATTTCTCATAGGTTCCATCGGTGCTGCCGCTCTCCACGACGACAATCTCGTGGTCGAAGTCGTGGTGCACGAGGAAATCGCTGATGGCGCGAAGGCCACTTTCCAGTGCCACCCGCTCGTTGTAGACCGGAACGATGACGGAAAGGGAGAACGGTTGGCGTTCGGGATCCATTCAGCGAACCTGGCGGATGAAGTTGAGGAAACGCTCGTGAGGAATGGCGAAGTTACCGGACACTCGCTGATCGTCGGGTACGTCTCGCGTCACCACGGATCCCAAACTGATCGAAGCTCGATTGCCGATGGTGATGGCGCTCGAGATCGTGGCGTTGGGACCAATCCAGACCTCGTCACCGACCACGACGCTGCCCGTGATGGAGGCGTGGGCACCCACCAAGCACGCGCGGCCAATTTGGGTGCAGTGACCGACGTAGACCAGGTTGTCGAGCTTGGTTTGGTCGCCGATCGTCGTGTCGCCGCGAAAGATATGCTTGTCCACGCACCCGTTCGACTTGATCTCGACTTGGCGACCAATCTTGACGCCCCCCACGTGGGTTATCTTCACCAGCCGGCCGTCCAGCCGCTCGAACTGGAATCCGTCGTTGCCCAGCACTGTCCCTGGCCAGATGACCGAATCATCTCCCACCACCACGTCTCTGCCAATGGAAACACCATCGCCGATCACCACCCGGTCGCCAATGCGCACGTTGCCGTCGGCCAGCGAAGCGGACGGTGAGATGCGGCATCCTTGACCGATGCCACCGTCCAGGGGACGGCGATAGAAATCGGTCTTTTCCGCCAAGAAGTTGTGAAAGAGGAAGAAATCGACGCGAGGCCTGACTGAGAAGGCCAAGCCAAGGTCGGCGCGTTGCAGGCTCGAGTGCGTAACGAGCGCCTCGAAGGCCGCCCGGGTGGTCAGAATGGCCGAGACCTCGGCACAGGCCGCGCAGTCGGCCAGAAAAGCCGCGTTCCCGGCGTAGGTCAAGGTTCGCGGACGCGGGCGTCTCAGGTCGAATCCACAGTTCTCGAAATCGCCGTCGCGCTCCACCTGCAAGGTGGGATCGAAAGCCTTGAGAACGGAGAAGCTCCATGACTGGCCTACTCGGAATATTGGTTGATGATCTCGAGAATGCGCTCCAGGGTCGATGGCGGAAGCTCGGGATACATGGGCAGGGCGATCACTTGATCGCAGAGCTTCTCGACGACGGGCAGGGCGCCACGCCCCATCCCCAAGAAGGCGTTGGCCTGCTGCAGGTGGAGAGGCATGAGGTAGTAGATATTGGTCTGCAACTGATGCCGATCGCAGTGGGCGATGAAACGTGCGCGATGACCAAGGAAGCGACACACGAAGACGTGTTGGTTGGAGACGACATGGGCCGGAATTCTTTGCGGGACGAACAGCTCAGGCGAGAGCCCCCGTACGTACGTTTCGGCAATTTCGCGCCGGCGCTGGTTCATTGCCTCCAGGTGAGGCAGCTTGGCTCGCAGCACGGCGGCTTGCAATTCGTCGAGCCTGCTGTTGCGCCCATGGCGGACGATGTGGTGGTAGTCGGTCATTCCGTACATGCGCAGAAGCACAATCTGTTCCGCGATGTCGGCGCGGTTGCTCGCTACCAAACCGCCGTCGCCATAGCCGCCCAGGTTCTTGGTAGGGTAGAAGCTGAATGCCGCGCAATCGCCCATCGTCCCGGCCTTGACCCCGTCGATGGAGCTGCCGTGCGCCTGGCAAGCGTCCTCAATGACGGGGATCTCGTGCTCGATCAATTGCCGCAGCCGGGGGACGTCCACCACGTTGCCGAAGATATGGACCGGAAGGATGGCCTTGGTGTGCGAAGTGATAGCGGCTCGCACCTGGTCTAGGTCGAGCAGGAAGGTATCGCCGCACACATCGACGAAAACGGGTTTGGCGCCGCAATCGATGATGGCCGAGACGGTCGGAATGGCCGTGAAGGGGGTGGTGATGACCTCGTCGCCGGGCCCTACCCCAAGCGCTTTCATGGCCAAGGTCAGCGCATCGGTCCCGCTGGCCAGCCCAATGGCATGGGGGACACCTAGGTAGTGGGCGAACTCGGTTTCGAAGGACTTGCCCTCCTCGGCAAGGACGTATCGTCCCGACTGCAAGACGCGTGCAATCGCGGGATCTATCTCCCGCCGATGGGCCTCGTACTGGGCCTGCAGATCACAGCGCCAGATCATGTTGCTCTAGAAAGTACTCGATCGTGCGGCCGAGCGACCTGGAAAAGTCGGCCCGCGGTATCGGCCCGATAACCCGCCGAAGCGCCTCGTCACTGAAGGTGGATTGTCCCAGATCGAGTGCTTTGATCTCCTGCGGTGGTTCTTCGCAGCGAACCGTGCCCCGACCGGCGATTTCCACCACGCGTTCGGCTAGCTCGCGAACAGCCATGTCGTGGCCAGCAACGTTGAAGGCGGCGAACCCCTTCAAGCCCGCATGCGACAGCCGCTCGACGACCTCGCACAAATCTTCCACGAAGAGCAGCGAGCGTCTGCTGTGGTTGCCGTAGACGATGACGGTCTTGCCCTGGAGCGCATCGTGAATGAAACCGCCGATGAGCCCGATGTCCTCGCCCGAACGAGGCTGGTTCGGACCGTAGCAATTGGGAAATCGCACGCTGATGACGTTCAGCCGCTTGAGCTTGGCGAAGACGCGGAAGTGGTGGTCGGCCGCCGTCTTGTGGACGCCCTGGACGTCTTCGGGAATCATGGGGGTCTCTTCGTCGATCACCGGCGTGTTGGGTTTTCCGTATTGGCCGCGCGAACCCAAGTAAACGACGGTGGCCGGACACCCCTCGGGGATTTGGGCCAAAAGGTGAAGATGGGATTGGACATTGCAGACGCAGTCGAAGAGTGGATCCCTCAGCGCCAGTCGGTGCATGGTCCAGGCCATGCAGTCGATGACGAGACTGGTGTCGTTCAGCAGTGCGGGCAGATTCGAAAGGCTCTCGATGGCGGAAGCGATGACGGTGGTGCGATTGGATAGCCCCGCGAGATTCTCGCGACGGCTGCCGGTCTGAGGGAAGAATCCATCGACAACCGTAACCCCATAGCCTCGTCCATCGAAAAAGCGGGCCAGATTGCTGCCGACGAAGCCAGCCCCGCCCAAAATCAATACCCTTGTCACCACGGCGATCAACCTTTGAAGTGACGTTCGTAGGCGTCGCGTGCCTGCTGATAGTCGTCGATCCGGCCGATGTCGAGCCAATATTCCTGCATCTCGTACTTGGCAATCGGGATGCGCTGGTCGAGCATGCTCTGAATGAGCTTGTCCATACCGAAGTATTCGCCCTCTGGTATGAGCGAGAATATTTCCGGTTCCATGATGTACATGCCGGCCAGGGCATAGGTGACCATGTTCGGCTTTTCCTCGATTCGCGTCACCAGGTCACCGTCGAAGTGGATGTTCCCGAATGCATAGGGCGTGACGATCTTTTTCACCGCCACCGTGAGTAGGGTCCCTTTGGTCCGCGCAAAGTCGAAGAACACCCCGAAATCCATCAGGCTGAGGATGTCGCCATTCATGACCAAGAAGCTATCCGTCAACTTGGGTTGCAGCAGCTTGATCGGACCGGCCGTGCCGAGCGGCTGTGTCTCGTGGCTGATGGTCAGCCGAACCCCATAGCGAGACCCGTCACCGAAGAAATTCTCGATGTAGTCCGACATATAGTTGGTGGCCAGGAAGATCTCGTCGAACTGGTATTTCTTCAGATGCTCGATTTGGATCTCCAACACGGCCTTCTCTCCAATCGGGAGAAGTGGTTTCGGGATGACCTCGGTAAACGGCTTCAATCGCGAGCCCAGCCCACCGGCGAGAATGACCGCTTTCCTAGACATTGTAGATTCCCGTCTTGTACTTCTTGAGGTTGCTTGGGTCCAGGAACCATGGAATGGTCAGCAACAGTCCCTCGGTCAGACCGAGACGGGGCACGAAGCCGGTCAGGTCACGCAATTTGGTGCTGTCGCAGGCGAGACGACGCACCTCACTGTCCGCGGGCCGCTGGCGTGTTTCCTCGGTCTTGATTCCCACCCGCTTTCCCATCAGGCGCGCAATCAAATGAAGCAGCTCCTCGATGCTGATCTCGTGCTCGGATCCGATGTTGACCTCCTCGCCGACAGCCTTGTCGCAGGCGGCAAGAGCAAGGATGCCCTGGCAGGTATCCGAGACATGGTTGAGGTTGCGGGTTGGCGTGGTGTCGCCAAGCCGCACCTCATCGGTGCCTGATGCGATCTGCGTGATGATGGTTGGAATGACAGCCCGGGCGGACTGACGCCCACCGTAGGTATTGAACGGCCGTGCAACGATCACCGGGAGCTTGTGCGCGAAGAAGAAGCTGCGGGCGAGGGCATCCGCCGCGATCTTGGTCGCGCTGTAGGGAGACTGGGGCTGCAAGGGATGCTTCTCGTCGATGGGAACGTAACGGGCGGTGCCATAAACCTCGCTGGAGGACATCTGAACCAGTCGCTCGACGTCGTTGTCACGGCAGGCTTGGCAAATGTTGAGGGTCCCGACGACGTTGGTTTCGACGTAGCTGGCCGGGGCAACATACGAATACGGAATCGCGATGAGAGCCGCCAGGTGCAAGACGACATCGACACCTTCACAGATGTTTCGACACAGATTGGGGTCCCGTACGTCTCCGCTGACGACCTCGATGTCTTTGAGACAGGACACGTCGTCCAGCCAACCCCAGCTGTTGAAAGAGTTGTAGAGGGCCAGAGCACGTACGCTTTTGGCCTGATGGAGGGCCATCTCCGCCAAGTGCGAGCCGATGAAGCCGTCGGCGCCGGTGATTAGAATCGATTTGTTGTGTAAGTCCATGCCGACCTGAGTAGCGAACAGTAGTCCTATGGCGCTCTACCCTACGGAGGGCTCATTTGTCCAGACCGCGCACGGTGGCGTCTTGGCGGGAAGTGACGCCAAGCACCAGCTCTACCACAGGCCAACCTTCCTGTCGTGACCACTGCCACACCGGAACCCATGGCGAGCGTGCTCCATGGCGCACATGAATACCGCGTATGTGCTCGCTAGAGCGTGTCCCAGGGAATTCCTTACCAGGCCGACGTGGATTTCGGAGCTCCGACCGCTCCGCGGCTGCCGGCAGAACCTATTTCACGCCAGCCTTCTTGGCCTCTTCCCACAGCGTGTTCTGCTCTTCGGGTGTCGCCGACTTCATGGTGCGGCCCTCGGCTTCCAGGCGCTCTTCCATGTGGCGAAAGCGACGACCGAAGCGATCGGTGGCTTCGCGCAGGGCGTGCTCGGCGTCGAGACCGAGCTTGCGCGCCAGGTTCGTGATGGCGAACAGCAGATCGCCGAGCTCGTCGGACATGGCCTTGCGGTCCTCGCCGGCGCAGGCCTCGTCGAATTCAGCCAGCTCTTCCTTCACCTTGTCGCGCACGCCGGCAGCGTCGGGCCAATCGAACCCGACCGCGCCGGCTTTCTCGCCCGCGCGCATGGCGCGTACCAGGGCAGGGGCGCTGCGTGGAATCCCGTCGAGAGCGCCCTTCTTGCCCTTCTTCGCTTTTTCCGTGGCCTTGAGCTTGGCCCAACTGGCCAGCGCTTCCTCGGCGTTGCTCGCCTGCACGTCGCCGAACACGTGCGGGTGTCGGCGCACGAGCTTGCGCACGATTCCCTCGATCACCTGGTCGATGCCGAACGCTCCCTCGGCATGGCGCAGCTCGGCCTGGAAGATCACCTGCAAGAGCAAATCGCCGAGCTCCTCGCAGTGGTCGGCCACGTTGCCGGATTGCAGGGCATCCACGACTTCGTAGGTTTCCTCGACGAGGTAGGGCAAAAGCGAGGGCAGGGTTTGCTCGCGATCCCAGGGACACCCATCGGGGGCGAGCAAGCGCTGCATGAGACCCACCAGGCGGGTCAGGTTGGCGCCCGTCTGTTTGCCGGGCAAGGGATCGAGATCGAGAGTTGGGGCTGGCGTTTCGTCGTTCACGGGCCTGCAGTCTAGCCCCGGGCCCTCTAGCCCGCACCGTTCTTCAGTTGAATCTGACCAAATCACCGTAGACGCGTGAGGAGCCTGCCGGCTATGCCGGCAGCGAATCATCGCGGGAGGGTTTGGGAACCCTTTCAGGGTTCCCATCACGACGATGCACGCGTGAGGAGCCTGCCGGCTATGCCGGCAGCGAATCATCGCGGGAGGGTTTGGGAACCCTTTCAGGGTTCCCATCACGACGATGCACGCGTGAGGAGCCTGCCGGCTATGCCGGCAGCGAATCATCGCGGGAGGGTTTGGGAACCCTTTCAGGGTTCCCATCACGACGATGCACGCGTGAGGAGCCTGCCGGCTATGCCGGCAGCGAATCATCGCGGGAGGGTTTGGGAACCCTTCGAGGGTTCCCATCACGATGTACGTGCTGCCTGGTTCTTACCGGGTGTTCGTGCTACAGAGGAGCGTGCAACCTTGAGCCCTCGATCCTCCGATCATCCGCGTTCCGGCACCGACGTCGAGTCGGATCGCGTCGTTCTCGACGACAACCGCGTCGCGCTCATGCTCTTCGGCGAGCGCAACGCCAACCTCAAGCGCATCGAGATCGAGACCAATGCCAGGCTCCACTCGCGCGGCAACGAGCTGACCTTGATGGGCAGCGCGGATGCCATCGGGCAGGCCAGGCGCCTGGTCGAACAACTGTACCGCATGGCCCGCAGTGGCCGGCCCATCGGGCCCGAGGACGTGGGCCGCGCCGCTGAGGTCCTGCGCGGCGACGCCAGCGCCAACCTGCAAGAGGTCTTTTCGGACACCATTCTCGTGGGCAGCCATGCCCGTCCCATCGCGCCCAAGGGCCTGGCGCAGAAACGCTACGTGGACGCCATCCGCGAACGCGACATCGTGTTCGCCATCGGTCCCGCAGGCACGGGCAAGACCTACCTCGCCATGGCGCTGGCGTTGCGCGAGCTGCTCGAAAAGCGCGTAAAGCGCATCGTGCTCACCCGGCCAGCCATCGAGGCGGGCGAGCGCCTGGGCTTTCTGCCCGGCACCATGGAGGACAAGGTCTCGCCGTACCTGCGGCCGCTTTACGATGCCCTGCACGACATGGTCGATTTCGATCGCGCCCAGCAGCTCATGGAACGCGGCATTCTGGAGATCGCGCCCCTGGCCTTCATGCGCGGGCGCACCCTCAACGATTCCTTCGTGATTCTCGACGAGGCCCAGAACACCACCAGCGAGCAGATGAAGATGTTTCTCACCCGGCTCGGTTTCGAGTCGAAGGCGGTGGTTACCGGCGACGTCACCCAGATCGATCTGCCCGACCGCCGTCGCTCCGGCCTCACCGAAGCCGAAGCCCTGCTCAAGGACGTCGAGGGCATCTCCATCTGCTACTTCACCGAGGTCGACGTGGTTCGCCACCCGCTGGTGGCCAAGATCATCCGCGCCTACGAGCGCAAGCGGGCCGAGGACGACGCCGACCAGGGTGGCTGGGCACGCCCGGCGAAGTAGTCGGGGCGGAGGCGACTGACATGGCTTGGGGCGAAGGGCCGGCCGACTTGGAACAAACCGCCGCGCGCGCCCGCTACGAGCGCGACGAGCTGCTCGCCATCTCCCGCGCGCTTTCCTCGGAGCGCGACATCCGCAAGCTGCTCGACCTCATCCTGTTCAAGAGTCGCCAGATCACGGGAGCGGACGCCGGCAGCGTCTATGTTCTCGAAGCCGCGGAGGCGGAAGCAAGCGGCGATGCCGCAGCGAACGGCCGGTCGAACCTGCGTAGGCCCATGCCACGCGAGATCTTGCATAGGCGCTCCGCCGCGCTTGGCGCGGGCAAGGGCACAAGCACGATTCTGCACTTCATGCTGTCGCAAAACGACTCCATGGTCGTGGATTTCCAGGAATTCACGCTCAAGGTGGACGGCTCGTCCATCGCAGGCAAGACCGTGCTCGGCGGCAAGCCCATCAACATCGCAAACCTCGGTGCGCTTGCGCCCGCCGATATCGAGGGGCTGACCCACAACCGCACCTTCGACCAGCAGACCGGCTACGAGGCGCGTTCCATGCTCACCGTGCCCATGACTTCGGCCATGGGCGACGTCATCGGGGTCATCCAGCTCATCAACAAGAAGCGGGAATCGGCGAAAAAGCTGCTCGCGCCCGACGATTTCGCCGCCGAGGTCGTGCCCTTCGACGGCCGCGCCGAAGAGATGGCGCTGGCGCTGGCCTCGCAAGCCGGGGTGTCGCTGGAAAACGCCACGCTGTACGACGAGATTCGCCGGCTGTTCGAAAGTTTCGTCGACGCTTCCGTCACCGCCATCGAGTCTCGCGATCCGACGACGTCGGGGCATTCGCGGCGGGTGGCGACGCTTTCCGTGGCCTTGGCCGAAAAGGTCGACGCCGTCGCGGCCGGCCCCTTGTCGGCGTTGCATTTCTCGCGCGACGATCTTCGCCAGCTCGAATACGCGGGCATGCTGCACGACTTCGGCAAGGTCGGCGTGCGTGAGCACGTCCTGGTCAAGGCCAAGAAGCTCTACGACTGGCAGCTTGCCGCGGTTTCCATGCGGTTGCGTTTCGTGCGCAAGTCCATCGAGGCCGAGGCCCTGCGCGCAAAGCTCGCGCTTTTCCAATCGGGTCCGGGATCCGTGCAAGAGGCCGCGATCGCCATCGACGCCGACCTCGGTGCGCGCCTGGCGATGGTCGACGAGTGCTGGCGACTGGTACTGGCCGCCAACGAGCCCACCTTGATGGAGCGACCGGCCCTGGCCCGTCTGCTGGAAATCGGCAACCTGACCTACGTCGACGAGACGGGGATCTCGCAGCCCTATCTGACCGCGGACGAGCTCGCGGCCCTGCAGGTGCCGCGCGGCAGTCTTACCGCCGACGAACGGCAACAGATCCAGGGCCACGTCGATCACACCCTCGCCTTCCTGCGCACGATTCCGTGGGGCCGTACCCTGCACAACGTGCCCCACATCGCGGGGGCGCACCACGAGCTTCTCGACGGCAGCGGCTATCCCCGGAGCTTGCGCGGCAGCGAGATCCCGGTGGAGGCGCGCATGCTGACCATCGCCGACATCTTCGACGCCCTGACGGCCTCGGATCGCCCGTACAAGTCCGCGGTGCCCGTGGGGCGCGCCCTCGGTATCTTGGAAGGCGAGGTCAAGGCCGGCAAGTGCGACGGCGATCTGTTCCGCCTCTTCGTCGAGGCGGAGATCTACAAACGGGTGCTATGAGCGGGGTCGTGGTCCTGGTCCGTCCCGAGGCGCGCGGGTTGCTTGCACGTGGGCAAGGGCGGGCTCTCGGCGCCCGCGTGCGCATGGCCTTGCGCCTGCTCGATCGTTCGCGCTGCGAGGTCGCGCTGCTGCTCGCGGGCGATGAGGAAATCCGCGCGCTCAATCGCAACTACCGCAAGCTCGACCGCGCCACCGATGTCCTCAGTTTTCATCAGCAGGAGCTGCACGGCGAATCCGACCCCGCTTGCGACGGCGTGTTCTTGGGCGACATCGTCATCTCCGTCGAGACCGCGCTCCGGCGCAGCGGCAAGGGCCGGCTTCCGGGCGAGCTGGCTCGCCTGGCCATCCACGGCCTGTGCCACCTGTTCGGCCACGACCACCATCGTCCGAGGCAAGCCAGGGTGATGCGCGCGCTCGAGCAGCGTCTTTTGCGTGGAACGCGATAGCGGGTCGCAACCAATCCCCGGTGCTTTCGCTCAGGCGGGCAGTGGGGGGCCGGGATCTGGCGGATAGGCCTTGACCCTCCCGCGCCGGGCGCGAATGCTTTCGGGCCGAGCGAGGTGCTCGACCGTACCGTTCGACTACATGGGCACGGAGGACGACCATCATGCACAACCAGGTACGGCGCGTTCTGGACAGCGTGCTTCTCGGGATCGTGGGCGCCTTAGGCGCGCAGGTCTTCACCTTTCTGCTCGACCTCGTGGGATCGCTCACGCTCACGCGCATCGCCGGGTACACCGCGCCCGGGCTCCTGATGGACAAAGGAGCCCTGCAACAAGTGATCGGCCCGCATGGCCTCTGGCTGGTTCCGATCGTGACGACCCTCGGCGGTCTCCTTTCGGGGCTGCTGGTCTACAGCCTCGCGCCCGAGGCCGAGGGTCATGGAACGGACACCGCGGTTAAGGCCTTCCACCGCACTGGCGGGTTCATCCGCGCCCGCATCGTCCCGCTCAAGATCGTCGCGTCCGCCATCACCATCGGTACCGGCGGCTCCGCCGGGCGCGAGGGACCGACCGCGCTCATCAGCGCCGGGGTTGGCTCCATCTACGCCACGCTGACCAAACGTCCCGACGAGGAGCGGCGCCTGCTCGTGTTGATGGGCATGGCCGCCGGGCTTTCGGCCATTTTTCGCTCGCCCATCGGCACCGCCATCTTCGCGGTGGAGGTGCTTTACCGGGACATGGAGTTCGATGCGCCGGCGCTGGTCTACACCATGCTCGCCGCGGTGGTCGCATATGCCGTGAACGGTCTCATCGTGGGTTGGAAACCCCTGTTCGTGGTGCCCGCAAGCCTCGCGCCCCCGGCGTTCTCGGACTACTTCGGCTACCTCGTTCTGGGCCTGGCCGCGGGCGTCCTGGCGACGGTTGTGCCCATGGTCTTTTACCGGGTGCGCGACGGCTTCCGCGCGCTTCCCTTGCCGGACCACGTGAAGCCAGCCCTGGGCGGCCTCGGTGTGGGGCTGCTGGCTCTCTGGCTGCCCCAGGTACTGGGTGGCGGCTATGGCTGGATCCAGCTCGCCATGAACGGGAAGCTGGCGCTCTCGCTCATGGTCGTGCTCGCGTTCGCCAAGCTCCTCGCCCTCGCGCTCACGGTCTCCTCGGGCGGGTCGGGCGGCGTCTTTGCACCCTCGTTGTTCATCGGGGCGATGCTCGGCGGAGCGCTCGCTCACGTTCTCGGCCAACCACCCGGGCCCTTCGTTGTCGTCGGCATGGCGGCACTGTTCGCGGGCGCTGCAAGGGTTCCCATGGCCACCATGCTCATGGTCACCGAGATGACCGGCGGATACGACCAACTTGTGGCCGCGGGTCTTGCGGTGACGGTTTCGTACTTCGTCCAGCGAGCCCTGTCCACCAAGCTGCGCTACCCGAGCCTGTACGAGGCGCAAGTGCCACGTCCGGCGGACTCGCCCGCCCACCACCAAGAGCAGGTCGAAACCGCACTCCACTTGCTGCGGCAACATCTGGTCACCTTGCCGCCGGACGTGCACCACCTGCGCCTCACCGATCTCTTGTCTTCGGGCGTGCCGGTGGATCTGCCCGGCGGCAGCCGGCTGGCCATCGGCGTGCTACCCGCGAAGAGCCCGTGGCTGGGACGCACGCTCGCCGACTGGCAGGCGCAAGGTGGCGGCTCCATCGTCATCGCTGTGTTCCGGGCAGGCGGCACGCAGATGCCTCTGCCCGGGCTGACCCTGCAGCCGGACGATCGTTTGCTGCTGATCGTGACCCCCGAGCAGTGGCAAGAGCTGAAAGAACGGTTGGAGCCGCTCGGCCCGAAGACGTGAAGAAGAAGTCGCGAGCCATTCCAATTTCCTGGTGACTCAGCTCCGGCTATTCCCTGCCTCGCCGCGCACTGCTGGAGGCGGGGGTGGGCCAGGCGGTGCCGGCTGAGCTGGCCAGCGATGGAAGAGCCCTCGAGGCGTCCACAGGACGTAATCGCCTGTGCGGAAGGGCAACCGATCGCGATAGGCGAAGGTTCGCACACTACCGTCGTCGAAGCGCACGGTAACGTAGAAGATATAGCCGACGTAGTTGCCCTGGCTTGCGTTGGCTCCGATCACCGCGCCTTCGTGGCGCTCCTCTGCTCCCTTGCTCCCCCCCTGTCCGCTCCCAGGTTGCTCCCCCCTGTCGTCCCCACTGTCGTCCCCCCCCTGTCTTCCCCTGTCCGCTCCCAGGTTGCTCCCCTTGTTATCCCTCGTCCCCTGTCCTGCTCTCAGGTGCTCGTCCCCGCCGACGCAGATCGGCTGGTTCCCGCGGGGACAGAAAGCGGTGACCTCGGTCTCGGAGTAAGGAAGAAGCGGTGACCAGCGGATTGGCCGGGGTGGTCGCTCCAGGCACCATCGGTTGCGAAACACGACTGCACTCCATCCACCACCTTGGATGGATGGATAGTGGGCTCTTTTCGGCTACGCGGCCGCCGGTGCCCCGGAGGGTCAGGGTTCGCACGAGGCGGCAGCGAAGCGATGAAGCCAGTAGGTGCCTGCTGGGAACAGTACGTCCTTGACTCCGGACTTGAATGCGTTGAACGCTTGCGCGTATCTGACCTGGAAAGACTTGTTTCGTAGCAGCGCTTCGATGCGGCTCCACTTGTTCTTGGCTGCGATCTTCGGGTCCAGGTTGCGCCGTGGCTCGTGGCTAGCCGGGCTGTCATGCCAGTCCTGGTCGAGGATCCGCTGCCTGCCGAGCACGCCGACGCCAGATGCGTACCGTTTGTCCGCAGCGTTTGCCTCGGCTTCTCGCACCCGTGTGGCCAGAAGTGCTCGATAGTTCTCGGCGTCCATGTTGGCGAGCTCGACTGGACGGGTGATGGTCAGGGTAACCGTCTCGGGCATGGGGCCATCTTCGCGGAAGAAGTGCGCAGGGCGGTACGCGGTGAGGGGGCGACCGGTCACTATCGCGTCGTACGAATTGACCCCAGGCCATTCCTTCAAGGTCGCCACCAGGTTGTCTTTCACGGGATTGGTCAGCGCGTAGACCATCTTGTCGAGGACATCGCCCAGGTCGACGAGGCGAAGAATGCTGGTCTGTTCCGAGGACCAGAAGTTCTCCCAGCGACCACGCAGACTGTTCATGGTTTTGGCATAGAGCTTATGGAAATGCTCGATGAACTCGGGATAGGTGCCCTTGGGATCGTAGATGCCGGTGTGGTGGTGGTTCGATTCTGCCGCAGTGAAGATGACCTTGACGCCCGCTCGTTCGGCGGCGACTGCGAGGCAGTAGATGAAAGCGTTGTTGGTCTCAAGATCAGGTCGCATCAGGAACTGCCGCTGGGTGCAGCGGCGGGTGATCATGTAGGTGCGAGCTGGGAGGACTTCACGCGGCTTGGGCATACCTGGCTATCGGCCGTGACTTGGGATTGTTGCGTGGGAATCAACCTGGGAGCGGGATCCCGGATGGATCCCGGGAATCAACCTGGGAGCGGGGGCGGGCAACCTGGGAGCGGGGGCGGGGGGGAGCGGGGGCGGGGGAACGGGATCGGCGGATCGGGGGCACCTGCGGGATCGGGGGGGGATGATGAATCAACCTGGGATGAATCAACCTGGGAACGGGATCGAGGGGATCGAGGGGATGAATCAACCTGGGAACGGGATCGAGGGGCGGCGAATCAACCTGGGAGCGGGGGCGGGGGGGCGCTCAGCCTCACGCTCACGGGTCCCGCGACTCGCGAGCCCGATCCGGGTCCCGCGACTCGCGAGCCCGATCCAGGCGAGAGGGCCCGCCTAACGCCTATGGGGGTGGGGGAACGGGATCGGTGGGGAAATCAACCTGGGAGCGGGATTCGCAACCTGGGGCAACCTGGGAGCGGGATTCGGGATTCGAAAGGAGGATAATATAATCAACCTGGGAGCGGGATTCGGGATTCGGCAACCTGGGAGCGGGATTAGGGGATTCGGGGAGCGGGATTCGGCAACCTGGGAGCGGGATTAGCAACCTGGGAGCGGGATTAGCAACCTGGGGAGCGGGATTGGCAACCTGGGAGCGGGATTCGGGACGTGCGCCCTTCGGGGGCGGCAGACTTGCCGTTTTCCCGGGTAGAGGGGATAGTTGGCAGTCGTGACAGCGCGGTGTCAGTTTCTCGCGTGGGTCGTCGTGCTGAGCCTGCCGTCGTGCGATTTCGACAAGGCTTTCAAGCGATACTGCGAGAACAATCCAAAGTGCTACCAGGACGCAGGCGGCGCGTCCGAGGTCGGCCCCGATGCAGCCGGAGCCGACGCGTTTCCCCTCGTCCCGCCTCCGTTCCCGAGGAGCTGCGGCTCCTGCGCCAGCAATGAAGTCTGTCGCACCGCCAGCAAGGCCTGCCTACAGACCTGTACGACCGTTGCCGACTGCCCCCCGTGGCATGACAGTTGCCAGCCTCTCCCCGATCCCAAGGGAGGCCCGGACACGCCTCCGGTCTGCATCTGCACCTCGGCGCAAGTGTGCGCGAACTTCGGGGACTATTCGTGCAACGGTTTCGAAAACCAGTGCGAGAAGCTTTGCAGCGCACAGCCTGGGAGTCAGCAGACCTGCGCCGGCTTCCAACCGGCGCGGCTTTGCCTGGATCCCCCTGGATGGTGCGAACCAACTGCGCCCGCTTGCTTGTCGAATCTCGATTGCACGTATCCGACCGCACCCCGCTGCGATCCCCTTTCGCTATGGTGTGTTGCCTGTACGAGCAACTACGACTGTGTTGGTCGTCCGGACGGCCTGACCGTCTGTGCTGCGAACGGAAGCTGCGTCAGCCCGTAGCAGATGAGGACTACGGACCCACGGGGACGGGCCAGCCGCTCGAATCCCAGACCAAGTCCGCGATGCGGAGGGTGGGGTTGCCATTGCTCATGGCATAGGCGTGGTACACGAGATAGGCCTTGTTGCCCGAGAACATCACCGACTGGCCTCCCGGC
Organism: uncultured delta proteobacterium; assembly: GCA_963824555.1. Lineage (GTDB taxonomy): Bacteria > Myxococcota_A > Polyangia > Fen-1088 > Fen-1088 > Fen-1118. Next base: position 138,679 of record CAWGPW010000043.1, read on the forward strand.
CCCGCCCAGTCGCCACCCGTTTGTGCGATAAGCGTGCCGCCGCCCTGCATGGCCGCCGTCCCGGCTTTGTCGGCGAAGGGCCCCGTGACGCTCGTGCCGCGCACGACGCGAATGTTGTAGGTACTGTCCGCGCCCTTGCAGCAGGTGTCCCAGGAGGTGAAGAGATAGTAGTACCCGCAGCGACGGATCATGAAGGGGCCTTCGAGGGCTCCGCCGTTGCTTGGGCGGGCGGCGATGCCCGTGATTGTCGTGCCCACGCGCGCGCCGGTCTGGTCGAGCGGGATGATCTTGATTCCGCCCCAGAAGCTGCCGAAGACGAGCCAAGGATTTCCGTCCGTGTCCACGATGGCGTTGGGATCGATGGCGTTCCAATTGTCGCCCGAGGTGGTGATGTTCGAGCAGATGGTGGCCGAGCCCTGATCCGTCCACGTGCCCGAGCTCAACGACGAGCGCACCGCGTGTCCGATGCAGGACTTGTTCGTTCCGAAGGTGGAGCCGGCATAATAGAGATGGTAGGTGTCACCGAAGGAGGAGATGTCCGGAGCCCAGAGATCGGTGACGCCAGTTACCGCCGCGGTCATCCAGGCGGGCGTCGCGAAGGGGGCGGATGCCGCGTTCCAGGTGGTCAGGTTGGTGGACGTCTTGGCGCCAAGCCCGGTCTGAAACTCGTAGTACGTGCCGTTGCTCTCGATGGCACTTGGATCGTGGGCGTCCAGGTTGCCGCTCAGGGTCAGCACTTTGGGTGGGTTGGCGGAGTCGTAGACGCCCACGTCGCAGCGGTCGGTGGCCGCGCCGCCGGTGCTCGCGGTGCCACCGGTCGCGCTCGCGCCCCCACTGCTAACGGTTCCACCCATGGCCGCGGCGCCGCCGGTACCCACGGTCCCGCCCGCCGCCTTGGCGCCACCCGTGCTGGCGACTCCGCCAGTCGCCGATGTTCCGCCGGTCGCCACCGTTCCACCCGATCCCACGTTCCCACCGGTCGCCACCGTTCCGCCGGCGCCCGGTATTCCCCCCGACGCCAAGACGCCACCGCTCGCCACCGCGCCGCCAGAGCCGGCCACGCCACCGGTGGCGCTGCTCCCACCGGATATCGACGGGTTGGCGCTGCCGCCGGTGCCTCGAGCCGTGCCCGCGCCGGAGCTCGAACATGCCTCTTGAGAAGCCGCGATCATCCCGACAAGCACCAGCGAGCGGGACAATCGGGCCATGGTCGCGCCCGGCGTTGTGAACATCATCTCGAGACTCCACTTGAACAGTGGCACGGATCGTCGCCGCGGCTCACCTCATTCATGCAGCTTGATTCTACGCGCAGCCGCGCGAAACCCCTCGCGCGCGCGGCGCAACCTCGACGCCACGGTGCCCAAGGCCAGATTCATGGTTTGCGCGATCTCGGGGGAAGAGAATCCCTCCAGCTCGTAAAGAACGAAGACATCGACCAGCAGAGGATCCATGTATGACAGCGCGAGGTCCACGAGCTCGATGTCGGACAGCTTGTCCGAGGTCGAGCGTGCGCGCTCGGCAACGCGCAAATCCATGTCGTCCTCGAGCTGAAGGCGGTTCGTCTTGCGGTAGCTCGCCCGTGCAATGCGCAGTGCGGCTCCGATCAGAAACGCGCGCTCGCTGCCGGCTCGGATGTCGTCCAGCCGCTCGACCGCGACGACGAATGCCTGCTGCCCGGCATCCGCCGCCTCCTGTGCATCGAGGCCCGTGCGGCGCAGGGTTCGCCAGACCGTCTGGTGATGATCCCGAAACATTGCGTCGAGCCGCTCGCGATCCACGATAGGATTTCGCGTTCCCGCCCGAGGATGGCTGGGGTTCTCGTCCGGCAATGCGTTTTGACGGAGCATGACAATGCGCTATGCGCCTCCGCGCAGTGGTTCGAGCGCTGAAAAGTGGGTCAGTTCCGAAGCACGATGTGGAAATTATCGACGGGGGAGCCGATTTCCAGTGATCGATTGGTGTCTGTCGGGACATTGGTGCCATGGTTGCCCCGGTGCCTAATCCATTTGTGACCTGGATAGGCGAACCACCATCGCGAGGAGAGGAAGCCCCATGCAACGATTCCCCAGATTCACGGCCGTCGTGTGGGTTGGTGCCCTGGGATTCTGGCCACTGTCTTGCAGCAGCACGGGCGAAGCACCGAACGCAAGTGGCCGCGACAGCGCGGCCGTAGGCACTGGGGGGAGCGGCGGGGGAGCGACCACTGTCCACGGATCGGGCGGAAATGCTGCCGGCGGAAGCACGGGCGTCGGAGGCAGCGGAGGACAAACCACCGATGGAGCCTCCACCGGTGGAGGAGGCGGCGGACAAGGCTCCGGTGGTGTGGCCACGGGTGGCAGCGGAATCAGCAAGAGCGATGCCAGTGCGGGCGGCCAAGGGTCGGGTGGAGCCGCCACCGGCGGCAGCGGACCGAGCAACAGCGACGCGAGCGCGGGTGGCCAGGGGGCGGGTGGAACCGCCATGGGTGGCAAGGGGGCAGGCGGCGGCGGATCCGGTGGATCTGGAACGGCCAAGGGAGGTTCTGGCGGCAACGACGCCGGGTCGGCCACCGGCGGCGCGACTGGCACTGGCGGCGTGGGCACGGGCGGTGCTGGCACCGGGGGGACGCAAGCCAACCTTCCAGCGGGGGTGACGGCGCTCTTCCCACCTCCGGGCGGTCAAGGTATCTGTCCCGACCCGCCCCTGCGCATCACCTTCTCGGGTGCGCCCACCCTGGGCACCGCCGGCAAGATCCAGGTCTACGGCTCGTCGGGCACCGCTGTCGCCTCGGTCGATCTGGCGGCCAGCACCGTGACCGACACCATCGGTGGCACCTCCTTCATCATGCTTCGGCCCGTCTACGTGGATGGCAACGACGCCGTGATCTACCTCAAGACCAAGGCGCTGGCGTACGGACAGACGTACTACGTGACCGTCGACTCGGGCGCGATCAAGCCGCCCGGCGGCGGCACGCTGGCCATCACGGGCTCGACCGCCTGGCGGTTCAGCACCGCTGTGGCCGCGCCCAGCAGCCTCTCGGCGCTGACCGTTGCCCTCGATGGATCGGGTCCGTTCTGCACGGTCCAGGGCGCCACGGACGCGCTGCCGGCCAACAACACGGACGCCTCGACCATCACCATCAAGAGCGGCACCTACCACGAGATCATGCACGTCTCGAAGAAGAGCAACCTCACTTTGCACGGACAGGATCGCAAGCAGACCATCATTCTCGGGACCAACAACAATACCCAGCAGACGGGCAACAATCCGGGCACGAGCAATCGGTCTCTGCTCGGCTTCGACAGCACGAACGGGCTCACCATCGAGAACCTGACGATTCAGAACCTGACCCCGCAGGACGGCTCGCAGGCCGAGGCCTTGCGGCTACAGAATTGCGACAAGTGCATCGTGCGCGACGCCGACATTCTCAGCCTGCAAGACACGCTCTTGTGGAGCGGCCGGATCTATGCGGACAACTGCCTCATCGCGGGCAACGTCGATTACATCTGGGGCACGGGCGTCGCGTACTTCAACCAGTGCGAGATCCGAACCGTCGGAAGGTCGGGCGTGCTCGTGCAGTCCCGCAACGCCGCGGGCGCCTACGGCTATGTCTTCGTCGATTCCAAGTTGACGACCGACTCGGCGTCGAAGAACAACATGCTCGCGCGCATCGACGTCAGCGCGTACCCGGGCAGCCACGTCGCGTACATCAACTGCCAGATGGCCAATATCGCCGCCGCCGGATGGACAGTCACGGGTGGAACGCCAACCTCGTCGCTGCGCTTCTGGGAGTACCAGAGCACGGACGCTTCCGGCAATGCGCTCGACACCAGCGGCCGCCAGTATGGGACCCAGATATCCGCCACACAGGCCGCCTCCATGCGCGACCCCACCGTGGTCCTCGGCGGCTGGCAGCCCTGAAAGGGTTCGCTTCGCGGGGCGACAGGGCGTTCGGGCGAGTCCGCAAGATCGCTTGCTCTTGGAGAGATCCAACAGGCAAGTCCCCTTGCCCCGGCGCCAGCCGGGCGCTTCGCGGGGGCGAGGGGGCGTTCGGGCGAGTCCGCAAATCGCTTGCTCTCGGAGAGATCCAACAGGCAAGTCCCCTCGCCCCGGCGCCAGCCGGCTCGTCCTTACCCAGAAAGATAGGTGAGTGACCAACAGCAGGCTGCTTGCGTTGGTGAGCCCTCACCCCGCTTCGCCCCGCTTCGCCCCGCTTCGCCCCGCTTCGCCCCGCTTCGCCCCGCTTCGCCCCGCTTCGCCCCGCTTCGCCCCGCTTCGCCCCGCTTCGCTTCGCGGGGCGAAGGGCGTTCGGGCGAGTTCGCAAAATCGCTTGCTCTCGGAGAGATCCAACAGGCAAGTCCCCTCGCCCCGGCGCCAGCCGGGGAGAGGGACAGGGTGAGGGGCGATTCTCGAAAGGGGTGCCTCTGAGCCCCTCGCTCTTGCCATCGCCACGTCCTTGCGCGACATTATGTCTCCATGGGATGTTGGTCTATGGAGCTGGGCTTGGGAGACATCATGACGACGAGACAATCGGTCCAATGGTTGGCGAGCATCATCACGGCCTCGGTGTTGGCGAGCTGCTCGGGCAATGCAAAGGCGGTGAGGCACCTTTCCGATGGCGGCACCGGCGGTCAGCCCGGCGATGCGGCGAGGGATGCGAATGGAACTTTCGATGTCGTCGACGCCCCCATGGCGGGTGGTACGGGCGGTGGCCCGGACGGCGCCGCCCCCTTTGGCAGTGGCGGCGCTGGTGTTGGCGGACACGGCGGCGGCACCGGCGGCACAACCGCGACATGCGCGTTGCGAGGTGAGTCCTGCGCCGCCAGCGCGTGCTGCGGCTCTCTGATTTGCTCTAGCGCGATGGGATCTCCGCTTTGTCTCGAGAGTTACCCACCACCCACGGACAGCGGCGCAGAGGTCGGTAGCACCGGCGGCGCTGAGGGAGGCTCCGGCGGGACGGGCGGCAGCGGCGGCGCGACGGGGACTGGTGGAAAAGGAGGCAGCGGTGGCGCGACGGGGACTGGTGGAAAAGGCGGCAGCGGTGGTTCAACGGGGACTGGCGGAAAAGGCGGCAGTCGGCGGCACAACCGCGACCGGCGGAACGGGCGGCGTCGGCGGCACAACCGGGACCGGTGGAACAGGCGGCGTCGGCGGCGCGACCGGGACCGGTGGAACGGGCGGCAGCGGTGGCGCGACGGGCAGCGGTGGCGCGACGGGCACCGGAGGCTACGCGGGCGTGTATTGCGGTGGCCCGACCTGCAACCCGGGCGAGAATTGCTGTGTCAGCCAAATGCTCGCCTCCCTGATGTGCACCACCTCGACCTCGTGTGGCGACCTCCTGGTCACCTGCGATGGCCCCGAGGACTGCGGTGGCGCCGGCCACCAGTGCTGCATGCCCTCGGGCGCGACCATCCAGACCACCTGCACCACCGGAAGCTGTCTCGTCGGACTTGCCATGTGCCACACCGCTGCCGACTGCCCGCAAGGTCAATCATGCTGTCCCGGCAGTCTCATCGGCTACGCGTACAGCTCCTGCCAACTCGGGGCGTGCAACTGATCGCCGACTGAAGCGGCTCCAGGCCACGTGCAGGCCCGACGGTGCCGGATGTCGGGCCTGGGCTCACTCTTGCCTGACTAGGTCGACCGAGATCTCCACCGCCGGAATCGTTCCCCAGTGGCGACTCCATTTCGATGGTCGGTGATCGTTCCTTGCAGGATGTAGACGGTGCCTGGTCTGCCTGGCTTTACCGCAACACCTTTCGTCTCAGGTGCGACCTGTTCGTTGCTCATCGTGCTCTCCTCTCCAAACATGGCCTTGTGTGTTCAGCAGAACTACTCATCGCAGTGCTCGGGCCACCGATCCGGTGCCATGCCTCTGCGGCGACCAGATCCGCTACGACGGCTTGGTTAGCCGCCGCGGCGCGGGCTCGACTTCGCCTTGAGATGGGATCGAAGCGCGTCATTCACGGCCCTCGACGTCTTGAATTCAACAGCGACGTCGGGCGCTAGGACCACCACGTTCGTGCCACGCGCGAAGCTGGCCGCATATTTCCCACGCACTCCGCCCGAGAAGTCGTACTCGGGCCGCATGTCGTCCGATTCGCTTCTGTGTTTCCTAGCCGCTGGCATATGTTCTCCGTTCCCGCTTGGAGGCAAGTCTAGCACTGATCAGTCGGATCCTCTCGCCCCGATGGGTATGCGACACGACGACAAGACGTCCTGCGTGACTGGCACCGAGAAGAAGAAAGCGGTCCTCATCCTCGGAGTGATCTGGATCGAACCTGGTGATCGACAACGGATCACCGAATGCGGTCGCCGCCTCTTCGAAGGAAAGACCATGTTTGGCGATGTTTCGCCTAGCCTTTTCCGGATCCCACTCGAAATTCATCTTCGACGTTCCCCTGAATTCGTGCGGCCAACGATCTCGCGTTCAGCGGCGGCGCGCAAGTGCCGCTGGGCGCCCGACCGGAAGAAGCCGAGGACGTCGGGACAGTCGTTTCAATCCACTGTCCGGCGGCTGAGCGTGTACCTGCGTGGGTGGGTCGAATTCTTCGGTCGTGGCTGCACGGAAGCCATCGTGCGGTTGCCACCTCTGCGGCGACCAGATCAGTAAACGGCATGAGCAGTATCAGGCTCATGTGGAAGCGCACCCAGAGGGATCGCGTGATCACGCTGACCGCGTGGATAACGGGCGCCTTCACGCGGCGATTGTACACCAATCTCGTCTACGCTCGGCTTCCCTTGCCCGCATCGCCATCGGCAACGGCATGCCAGCCAGCCTTGTATCGTACAACGACTTCATGATAGATTAAAGAAACGTTGTACGGAGAAGGTCATGTCTAGGGTTACGGTATCGCCGAAGTTCCAGGTTGTCATCCCTCTACAGATCCGTGAAGCCCTCGGGCTGAAGCCTGGGCAGAAGGTGGAAGCGCTGCAGTACCTCGATCGCGTCGAGTTCATTCCTGTTCGGTCACCACGGGCGATGCGTGGTTTCTTGAAGGGTATCAACACGACGGTACCTCGGGACAAGGATCGAGTGTGAACGTTGTCGATTCTTCCGCATGGTTGGAGTACTTTGCGGATGGTCCGAATGCGGCATTCTTCGCAGCGGCGATCGAGGCTACTGATGAGCTGGTGGTTCCATCGATCTGCCTGCTAGAAGTGTTCAAACGGGTATGTCAGCAGCGAGGCGAAGGCCCTGCGCTTCAGGTCGTTGCAGTGATGCAGCAAGGGACGGGTCGTGGACCTCGATTCCGCTTTGGCGCTGATTGCGGCCAAGATTGGAAGCGACACGAAGTTGGCCCTCGCTGATAGCGTCGTGCTTGCGACCGCCCGACAGGCCGAAGCGACGTTGTGGACACAGGACGCAGACTTTGAGGGCCTGCCTGGTGGTGAAGTTTCGGGCAAAGAAGGGTGCGGCTCGGCCTGGCTAACGCCTTGGCGGCCAATCGGCACTCGGGATTTGCCCGTTCAGCCGCGCGGTCGCCGTATGAGCGGTCCGTTGATGTTATTCCAATTTCTCAGCGGCGACTGCGTCCGCGGCAACGGCTTGATGGGCCGCCGCTTCGAAAGCAAGACGTAGTTGCCAGGCCTGGCTCTCCAGCTTCCCGACCTTGGCAGAGACTTCCTTCTCCACGGCGAATCCCTGTCTCTCCCAGAAGCGTCGGGCTCCAGGGTTCTGTTTCTGAACGATCAGGCGAACGGCTGTGGCGCCGTCCATCTTCATCTTGGTCCGTAGGTCGTTCCAAACAATCGTTCCCGCGCCGGCGGATCGTTCATCCGGCCGAAGAAGAAGCAGACCTATGTACCACTCGTTCGGAGAGGGGAAGCCTGCCAGCAGCTCCACGACTCCTACCAAATCCTCACCTCGCTGCAAGCCCAAGACCTTCTTGGTCCCAGACCTGACGTTCGATGGACGAGGTCCGAGGATCTCCGCTGCCGTTTCGGTTCCACCGGGTTGCCCCGCGACGAGCTCGAAGAAATCCGTGCATTCACGGCACAGCTCCTCGACGCGACTTCGGTCCGCGGCCGTTAGCGGCCTACTTACAATTGCTGGCTTCACGGCATCGATCCTGGTCTGCTTGCCGCGGCGAGCTGCCGCCAAGCCGGTCCGCTGATGTTACACCAATGTCCCGGCGGCGGGTCGTCCGCTGCAACGGCTTTATGACAGCACGGACGCCGCCGCGGTGGCATTCAAAGGCTACAGCCATAGGCGATGATCTGGCCGGCGAGGCACGGCCAGCGGTATGCCGCGAGGGAATCGACCCAGGCCTCCTTGTCGTCCGGAACGCGATAGCCAGTAATGAGGGTGACGCGCCCCTCGCTGTCGAAGTCGATATACCCCTCGGGCTGGCTCGATGCGGTTCGCGCGCAGAACGGCGAGCCGAGGCTTGTAGCCAAGATCTCCAGGAGGTTACTCGGATAGTCACTACACGGGCCGTCGATGATCCAGGCGGCGTCGATCCAGGGATTGCTGACTTCCAAAGCTGGGGCATCGGCGCCATCCAACGAGAAGCCATCACGCGGGCTCATCGCCGCTTCGGCTTGGCTCTCGCGTGTGTCGAACGCTTCGGCACCCGGCCGGGAATCCCCTGCTGCAGTATCGCGCACGGGATCCACACCATCTGGCGGGGATCCTGCCATGTCGGTCGGGAAGTCGCTGATTGAGCCAACGGCGGCATCCGGGCTCACGCCTGCGGCGTCTGCCCCGCCTCTGGTTCCCAGCGGATGCGAGCAGGAGAGGCACAACCCGATCCAAGAAAGCATCGCCCTGCGTGCCATTCTTTGCATTATACCGTGGACTGATTGGTTAGCGCGCATGGGTGTCTGCCGAACGCCTTGCCGTTCAGCAGCGAAGGCCGTAGGTGATGGTCGATAGTAGCACTGCCGGGCCGCGCGGCGGCCTTCGTTCATCTGAAGAGCCGCGCGGCCCCGGCTCGTTGAAACGCCGACCGTGAGTTGACGGGCCCACGTCCGCTGCAACGGTTTTATGGGCAGCTGCGGGTAAGACCACGGATGCAACGCCATGTCCCGGGCTGCAATCACTCGATCTGATCGTTGATCGCGACACTCGGCGGGATTGGCTCGCAGCACTCGGCTTCGAAGACGAATTTGCGATTCTGTCTGAGAAAGTGGGGCTTGTGTTCCCTCCACCACGCCGCTGCGCTCGGGTGATGCATGTCGAGGATTGCAACGGCCTCGGCAGCGATGACTCGATAGCCTGTTTGCCGCCGAAAGCGCCCGTGCACCAGCGCCGAAAGGGTGGCAAGACAACCACGCGGTCCAGAGAGGACGCCTTGGGTGAGAATTGACACGGGTTTGGCATCGTGCACGGGAAGGACGAGTCCGACCCATGCCTCGCGCACGGCAAAGGTGCCTCCCCGGACGGGGTCCTCACAATCTGAACCTGGATGGTCAAAGGTCCGTCAACGCCTTACCGTTCAGCGGTATGGGCGCCGCCAAGCCGGCGCGACGATTCTACACGATATCCCGGCGGCGACCACATCCGCTGCAATGGCTTTATGGGTAGTCCGTTCCGTATTCGAGTTGGATTAGCTCAGGCATCGAGCTCATCACGGCTCATGTGCCACCTCGGAAACTCGCGCTATAGCTTGCACGGCAAAACCTTTCTCATGGTGCCCCCTGCGGGGAGTGTCAGTTTCGAGGAATCGATTCCGTCAGCGGAAATCGGAAAGAGTAGACTGCGCTTGTCCGAAATGGTTACCTTGAGCACCCCTTCCAGGTCTTCTCGCGCCGAGAGTACAAGTTCGAGCCCCGTTAACGTCCCAGCCGTGTGCTGCTCCCAAGCTACTGAGGTTACGAATGTGTCCATCCGAAGCCCGAGTTTAGGATCACTGGGGACTGGAAGGACCAAGAGCAGCTGATCGCGGCAACCCGAAGGGGTGGAGGTCATAGGCATTAACCCAATTCCTCCGCGAGATGTTGCTGGAACTTGACAGCGCTGCGTAGACGCCTGCGTGGGACCTGACGTTGAAGGTGCTCAAGGAATGCCTGCAAGAGACCGGGAAGCTGACTGGCACTGACTGGAATGAGTGCTGCGAGGACGCTCTGCCAGAGGATAGCCATGAGACGCCATGGTTCGGCGACGATCCGGTCCTTTGACCGCGAGTGTGCGGCCCTGATGCATTTCTGGTCGTCGGATGCCGAACCAGTCGAGATCCCCACAGGGGGGTATTGCCACGTTGGGCGCGGCAAGCTTGCGGGCAATCTGGGTGAGCAGTAGCTTGGCGCAAATCCAGGAATAGACAGTGTCGCTGCGAAAGTTCGGCAGACGGTCGAGTCCAGCGATGGATTTATCCCGCTTGATGTGAAGCTCGATTTGCCAACGGAGGCCGTACAGTTCCATCACGAGGGCGGCGGTCAGCCGCGAACTCGGCACAGTCGTGAACACCACCACGTACTGCGCGGCCGCAAGGGTTTCCTCAGTCACAGATCGCCCTTGCTCCCGTCGCGCGCGCTGCCGAGCCTCCTCTGCTTTGTCGGGTGGCAAGAGCAAGGCACACAGCCGGCCAACGATCGCCTTGCCACCCTGCGGATGGACTTCTGCGTACCATTCGCGTGCGACGCCGGGACGCTTGAGTCGAGCCAGCATTCGCTGAACGTCGAGTAGCTGCCCGTTTATGCCGTAAAGAGGAAGCGAGCCACGGTTGTAACGGACCAATACGTCGGCATCTGCTGCCACGATCGCGGCTACGCCAGGCGGATTCGAGTAGCCGCGGTCGCCCATCCACAATTGCCCCGCCTCGGCATCGAAGTGCCTGAATGTCTCGCCGACACTGTCATCCGTGACCTCGATCTGAACAGGCCGCAACGTGCTCAAGCGTAGCGCATAGTGAACGCGAGCCGTGGTTCCCTCGGCTCCAGGCCGCGACACGGAGGAGCCGTCCACGAGCACCACGTCGTAGCCCGCCCATCGCTCCGCCGCAAACGCAACCTCGGCATCCGTCATCAGCGTTACCAATCGCGCCAGGTAGGGACCATCGTTCGCATTCGCTTGTGCAGTCCGACTGCCGACATCTTGATGACCCCGGCTGCCGCCGCCATCGCCACCGTCACGGCCAGCGACGAGTTCGTCGCCACCTGGTACAGAATCGGCTGCAGCAAATGCGCCGCTTTGGTCACCTTCGTGTCCATATGCGCCGGGAACTTCGTGTAGACCACGCCCATCTCGACCGCCAGCTCCTCCCATCCGGATGGAAGCTGGGCCGCAATCATTGGCCAGTCGCCCGTGGTCCCGTCCTTCGCTGTGTTGTCCATCCCAAGCATATGCGGGCATTCTTGGACAAACCGCAAGTTTTTGGGTTAATGCCTATGGGGGTGGAGGTCGTGACCAGCAGCTGCATGTCCTTGCTGTTCTTAGAGAAGAGCGGTGGCCATCGACCTCCGTGGTCGTCGTGCACTCCGATCAGAAGCGTGAGGTTTCCGTTCTTCTTCACCGTCGCGAGATTGCCGCTCGGGCCGCCCTCACCGTTTGAGTAGACCAGCATCTTGCCGGTCGCTGCGTTGAAGACGGTGTAGGAACCGCTGGACGCACAGCACGCACCAATGGTGACAGCAAGTAGTTCGGGGTACGACAACCACCCGATGCTGTCGCCCGGTTCGGCAATCGAGTAGAGGAGCTTGCCGCCAGATGAACGCGGGAGCCGCCAGGCGTCTATCCTTGCTCGTCCCGGGCCGCCATCGAACCCTTCACGAAAACTCTCTCGCACCTCCTTCCGCAGAAGAAAGTGAGCTCGTTCATTGTCGTCACGGAGCACCTCAAATGTGCGGTTTGTAATGTGGCCAGCCGATCCATCGGCGCTGACTTCCGCTCGTGACTCGGCCTTGTCAACCAGATCTGCCGGCGCTGCTCGCAAGAACGATCCGATCGTACAAATCACGGTGACCGAGCCTATCTTCGAGAACCAGAGATGTCGTGGTGCCATGTTGTGCTCTCTTTCATTCCTAAGAAGCGGCAATGCCCGGCTAGCCTTGGCGTTCACCTGCGGGCGGCCGTCCGCGGCCGATCGCCGGTGCAACGACTGTTCAACAGCGCTTCGCATTTCCGCCGATTCTAGCCCATGCACTGATAATGATAGACTCCAGTCTACTCGGTCTTCTTGAGGCGTTTCTTCATCCTCGCGAGAAGGACGTCGAAGGATTTTTTGGTGATGATCTTGTCGAACTCAATTCGGTAATTCTCCAGCATGCTCTGCTGGTCGGTGATGACGTCGTAGACCAGCCAGGAGCCGCGCTTGTAGAGCAGCTTCCACTCCATCACACCCCTGGCCTTTTTGCCCTGGTAGGAGAACTCGAGAGTCGCATCGACCGTGGCCTCGCTGCCAGTAACGGTCTCCCTGATAAACCGCAAGTCGTAGTTGGGCTGCTCGTAGAGCCACTTGCTGAGGTTCCGCTCGGCTAGAGCGCGGACTACGCCGACAACCTCGGTGCGTTGTTCAGGATTGATCTCGTCCCAATGGCCGGCCAGCGATCGACGGACCAGATCCTCGAAGTCGAGAGGGAGGGAGAGTAGCAGCAGGATCCGGACGATCCTGCGCATCTCAGCGCGCTCGGCATGGTACTCGGGCGACGAGGAGGGAGATGGCATCAGAAGCAGCTTTTTGAGGGCTGCGTTGTAATGCTTGAGGTCGGCGATCGGACTTGATCCAGACGGCGGTAGCGAAAGTGTTTCACGCTCGATCGCCTCCGCAGGCTCGATCGTCTCCGCAGGCTTGGTTGTCGCCACAGGCTCGATCCGCCTGCGCTCATGTTGACCTAATCGCAGATCGAGCCAGAGTACCGCTCCAACCAGAAGCGCGCCGGCCACCAGCAACATGAGGCGGAAGGAGGTAATAAGTGAGTCTCGTTTCATTCCGCTACCAACCACGACTGTCGAACGCTATGGCATTCAGCGGCGGGCGGAGCCCGTCCGCTGCAATGCCTTGTTAGCCAGCATCAGGTAATGCCCCGCTCATCGAGTCTTCTCTCTATTGCTTGCACAAGGGCATCGAAGGCGCTCCGGCATGCAGAAAGCAGAGCATTCCCAGGCTCCTCGGCGACCTTGGCGGCAATGGTGCGTTTTACATCGTTCTCTATGGCTTCATTCCAGGGCTTTCCTTGTCTTAGGAAGACGTCCTTCAGGCGGTCGGACCACTTCTTCTTGCCCTTGAAATCCGGAGAGAGAGCAACACCGTACTTGTTCAGCAATAGTGGTTCATAGAGTTTGGAGTCGTACAGATCCTCAATCTCGGACTCCGGTCTGCCGAGACACGTGATGAAATTGACTTCTGCCAGGTTCGTCAGACCGTCTTGCTCGGCACGTTGAAACGCCTTCTGCCCCGCCTCATCATTGTCAAGTATGCAATGGGTTGAACAGATTGCTGCCCTGGCCAGGCCCAGCTTGTACGAGAGATTGCTGGCCCCGTTCAGCGAATCGAACGCTATGGACTTCAGCCCAAGGGCATGCTTGATCCGCCCAGAAGCGTGAGCCAGTAGCGCAGATAGGGCCAGGGAGTCATCATCGCCCTCAGTAATGAGCAAGAGTTCAGCATGACGGAGGTTGTCGGAAGCACGTACGCCAAGCGCCTTTCGAATCTCATCTATGTTGTGGGCCGGTCGTGCCCGGCCCTTCATCACAAGGATATTCGCTGACTGCTTGGTCCTGTCGACGAAAAGCGGATTGTGTGTGGTGACGACTACCTGATGCCGTTTGCTGAGTTCGGCTAGGACATCCTTGATCTCATGGATAGCCGAGGAATGCAGGTGCGATTCCGGCTCCTCTACGGCGATGACGAAATTCTTCCCGGGTGCAGTCGTCTCGGATGCGTGCCGCATTAGCGCGAGTGCCGCCAAGCTCTGCACTCCGTCGCCCTTGTATTCGAGTGGTGTCGGAGATCCATCGTCGACGATGACGTCGCAGTTCCTTCGGAGCGCGCGATAGCGAACGCTGTCCGGAATCTCAACGCTCACGCTCGCCACCTTTGGGAGAAATTTCGCGAGAGTCTTCTGGATGCTGCTTGAGAGGAGGTCAAGGACTGGCTGCTGGAGCTCAGCGACTTTCTTGAGCGCATCCTTGTATTCTTGATTCGCTTCCAGTTTTGCCAGTTCCCGCTCAAGGAGCGCATTGACTATCTCTTGAGCAGAGCCGGCCGTCCTGACAGCCGGAATATGCTCGAATTCAACCCGCTTTGCGATGAATGCGGCTATCTGCTCTGACTTTTGAGTCAGCGCTGTGCCGCCCGGCCCCTTCTTGTGCACCCTCACCATGATATCGCCGGGCCCGAGCGAGATCCGGAGGGGCAGGGTGTCCTTGATTCGGCTGCCAATTTCGGTTCTGAAGTCTACAAGTTCCTCGGGACTTGGTCGGAACTCAAGGACGATATTGGACCTGCCGTCCGGCTTCTTCTCCTGTAGGTGAATCGGAAAGTCGGTGTCCCACTCGTAGAATCGGTGAGCACGTGGACCTCTGCCCATCAGGGTGCCACGACGGGCAAGTCGCGAAAACATCGGATCGGTGAGCACGTTCATCGCCGTGACCAGGGCTCGGAGGATGTTTGACTTGCCTTCGTTGTTTGGGCCTACCAGAATCGTGAAATCGCTGATCGGTACACGATGGGCGCTGGTAATCGAACGGTAGTTTTCAACGGTGATTGAAGCAAGCTGCATCGGTTTCCGCCTCCATGGTCCTTGGGGGGTCTGGCTAACGGTACGGCGTTAGCCCGCGGCGCGCAAGCGCCGTCAGTCAACGCCGGTTATCCAGCCTTCTCGGTGTCTACACCCGTTCCCCATACGACCAAAGCTGTGAAGCCCTCGTAGAACACCATCCATAGAAACGATGCCCTATCCGTAGGGTCGAGGCGCACACGGTAGCGAAAGACCTCGGGGTTCTCTCCAAGCCATGGCTCGCCCTTGGTGCAGCTCCTCGGCGAGCAGCAGAAGTTGCGCCATACCCTCGGCGGATTTGCCATCGGAATACCGCAGGTTTGGCAGGTGGATCTGAAGCGGAGCGTGCAGCTTTCTTCCATCTGTTGAATGGTAGTGAATTGCCCGGGCAGTCTTTTCGATTACCCGCTCGAGCCTGCGTCGCTCGATGCTGAAGCCCATGGCCGGACGGCCGTCGACCAAGGTGAATGGCAGCTTCTTCGCGAGCGTATTGTCTGCAAATGCAGGACTTCGTCGAAGAGCGCGGATGACTTTTGTAGCGAAGTGGCGCGTCTTCAGCTCGTTACCATCAATATTCAACGTGGTCATGACGAGGAAGTATTCATCGTCCTTTGAGAATCGCGGGTTGTGCTGATCGCAGGATGGCACCGTAATCAGGTTCTTCCTGAGATTACTGCCGTCCTCGAGATCCTTCGGTTCCGGGAAGATGCACCTCGGAGGTGCATGCTCCCGAGAAGTCGCCGGCAATTCGCACATGTAGCAGGATTCCATCGATGAAGAACCAGGTCTTGCTAACGCCTTGCCGTTCAGCGGTCTAGGCGCCGCCGAGCCGGCGCTTCGATTCTACGCCGACGCCTCTGCGGCGACCAAATCAGCCTGCAATGGCATGTTAGCCGGCGACCTCCCGGATAGCCCGCGCCAGAGTCTCATCGACGTATCCCCCGAACCACTCGTGCTTTGCAACCAACTCTAGCCGGTTTGCATCTTGGACAGAACGTCTGTTGGCCATTTCCCGGAGGACCTGAAGCTTCGCGATATCCCCCGATGTCGCCTTAATCGGTCGGAGAATGTCCAAGTGCTTCAGACCATCGAAGTCACGCCTGAGAACATAGTCGGATGTGAACGCGCTTTCGGCTTCAGGAGATATGAGGATCCTCGGGTACTTGGCCACGCGACTTTCCAAGTGGTACGCACTGATTATGGCGGGGCCGTAAAGGATATTGGGTGTGTGTCGAACCAGGCCGCGGACTATCGCCCCTCGGGTGTAGTGTTCGCAGTCTAGGAGGCGACGGCAGAGTTCGCCGACCATCCATCTCAAGGTGACCTCCGCCGTTGGATCCACCGGAATCGAAAACACGAACGTATCCGAGAAGTGCGATACCCTGATATCCGAATGTAGGTCCACGCCCGCAGCCTTGGCGCCGCGGGCGATCTCGTTCGTTTCCTCGGCCCATTCGCGCGCCATACAAATCAGCTCGGCCCCCTCGGAGATCGGTGATAGCGCCGAAGGATCGGCAACGGATCGGGTCACAATTTCAGACCATCCAAGCACATCTATGAAGGCCAGATAGCGATCCTCATAGGGGCTGGGATTCTCCTTGGCTTGACGGATGCGTTCTTGAGGGTCCATTCCAACGTCCGGCTAACTCGTATTCTACGCCGAAAAATATCCACTATTCTTCCGATGTTATCAGGCTCTGCGGGCGGCGAGCGAGCGCGGGATCTCGCAATTTCAGGCTGTTGCCAACGGGGCAGGCAAGAGTGGGGGAGCCAGCGCGGGCGGAATAAAATGGGAGGCGCGTCGGATAAGACTTCGGGCCGCAGGGGGGTGAATAGCGGTCGAGGGGCCGCGACGGCAGCGGTGGCGGCGGCGTCACCTTCGACGAGAGGAGCCGGCCGGCTTCAGGGCGACGGGATCGCCTCGCCGTCCTCGTAGGTGTTGTCTTCCCAGGTGGTGACGGTGGTGTTGGTCAGGTTGACCGGCGCCGTGCCGGTGAAGCCGCGCCGCCAGCGGTTGTGGCGGACCACGACCGCGCCGCGCGCGTCGATGCGCAGCGGGTAGTAGCCGTCTTGCTCGATCAGCATGTTGCAATCCACGGTGATGTCGGCGATCTCGGCGAAGTCGGGCTTGAAGAAGATTGCCGCGTTGACGCCGCCGCCGTCGATGGGGGGCGACACGGCCTCGATCCAGTTGTTGCGGACGGTGATGCCCTGGCCGCCCATCACCTGCACGCCGTCGAGGTGCGCGCCCTGGTCGCCGACGAGGCCGTCGATGAGGTTGTCTTCGAGCAGCACCTGCGAGGCCGAGAAGATCCAGCCGTCGTCGCGAAAGCCGCCGGCCGGGGCGTGCAGGTGGTTGCGGCGGCCCACGAAGCCGTCCCCCAGCAGCACGCCACCCACGATGTCCGAATCTTCGATGACGAGGCCGGTGGCGCCATCGGTGGAGTAGATGGCGTAGTAGACATCGCCGATCAGGCGCGAGCGGCGGATGACCACATTGTCGTGATCCACGTAGAGGCGCCCCTGCAGCTCGACCGCGTCGAAGACCTGACCGTCGCTCTGCGTGTGATAGCTGGCCTCTGCCATCACCGTCAACGTCGGGGTCCCCGTGGGGATGCCGACCGTGCTCGCGGTGGGCCAGTCGTGACAGGTCACCGGGGCCGGCGGTGCGGGCGGCCCGTCGGGCGCCGGCTTGCCGCCAGACGCCGAGCATCCGACGAGCGCGGCCGCTGCGAGGGCGAGCCCGCGCCATCCGTGACGGGCGATGCGCATACCTCGATCTTCGCAGCTCGTGGGGTTTTCCGCAATCTCGTGATCAGAAGAGAGAACGCGCTGAAGGTACCAGAAGGAGACACCTTTCCACGATGGATGCACGCACCCGATCGGCGCGATGACGGGTGGTCGTGGACGTAGACGGCTTACCGTGGCCGTGGCCGTGGCCGAGCAAGATCACTCCGGCCACGGCCACGGCCACGACCACGACCACGACCACGGCCACGGCTATGGCCACGACCTAGATGGCGGGACAAGCGGGGAACTGGTTGGTGCCAATGCTGTCGCCGTCGACCACCAGCGGGACGCCGGTGTCCTCGATCACCGCCCCGTTGACATCGGTGACACGGAAGTGGTACGGCCCCGGGCCCATGCCCGAGGCAGCGACGAAGTAGTTGTAGTCGAGGCGGGGCACGTCCACCCACGCGCCGCTGTCGTCCGCGTAGGCGAACGCGGCGATGCCATAGCGGTGGTTCCGAATCTGCACCGCGGTCCACCACGGATTGCTGCCGTCCTTGAAGTGATAGACGATCGGCCCGGTCACGTCGCAGGCCACGTAGGTCCAGGTGATCGGGATCCTGCCCTTGGCCATGTCGTCGAGCTTGGCGAAGGCCGACGGGCTGAAGTCGATGTTCCCGGCCGGGCACTCGGGGCATTGATCGACGATGCGGATGGTCAGCTCGCCCTTGGCGCCGACCACGTGCGCGCACCGGCCACAAGCCGCCGAGCCGGCGTAGTCATCGTGGTTCATGGCGCCAATATCCAGATCGTTCGGCGTGGCGGGAAACATGCAGTTCCCCGAGCCGTCCGCAAACGTGTAGTAGGTACCCTCGCCGGTGTGTACGGTCGGGCTTGCCGGGCACGTCGGTCCCGCGTTCACCGAGCCGTCGTCCGCGTGTCCCGGCGGCGGCGAGGCAGCGCCGCTTCCACACGCCGGCAGCACGGCAAGGACCAAGGCGGCACGGGTCGCAAGGCGCGCTCGTCGCAGCATGAACGAAGTTTACACCCTTCGGAATCTCCCCGAATGGTTGCCATCGCGCTATTGGCTGTAGGTCGGCGTCCAGCCACCGAGAATGTTCGCAAGGGTGTAGCTCGCGGCCTGGCTCGCGCTCAGCTGATACGACGACCGCGACGAGGCGTTGGCGCCGCTGCCCGTGCTGCCATACTCGTGAAAGCGCGCAGTTTGTGGCTGATTTCCCGACATGGACACGAACCCGGCGGCGGCGATGTGCGCCCCCAGTCGTCAAAGTCCAAGACGAGGGGTCCGGTGATTGCAGCCGCGCCAAACGCCGTGAGCCCGTCTGATCGTCCCCGCGTGGCCGGCAGCGGTGGCCGCGCCGAGGCTCAAACCCTGGCTCATCCTTGCCGTCATCTCGCGGGGGATGCGCTCGTCCCTCGCGGCGCCAAGGAGCCGGTTCTCGAACGGCGTAGTGTCGAACGCCGATAGTCGTTTCGGATCCTTCATCGTGTCCGTCCCGCTATGCCCCGGAATCGGTGAATCGATCACCGAAAATGCAGGGGAAAAGCGATCTCTCGTGATCGATTCGCGCCTCTCGAAGCATTGATCGTCATGGATCACGGCGGCGCTCTGATGGAACCCGTCGAAGAATGGACTTTGGGTGAGCCGACCGGAGGTGCAAAGGCCACCTAGGATCGACCGATGTGCGGCGGCGACCAGACCACGCTGCCGCAAGTCAAAGCCATGGAGTATTGGATGACCGCACGCAGGGCTCTCGCGCAAAAGGCGCCGTTCTTGACTAGCTTGAATAGATCGATGGCCGTGGGACTTGGCATGGCCGCGCTGGTGGTTGGCTGCACCTCATCGACCGGAACAGCCGTCCAGCACGACGCCGCGGCGGGTGGCGATCAGGGGGCCGGAGGCGGAAAACCGTCGGGTGGTTCGGGAAGCGGCGGCACAACGTCATCCGGTGGCACAAGCGCCGTCGGTGGCGCAACCGGCCCAGGCGGTGCGTCGGGCGGCGGTGGCAGGTCGGCGAACGGTGGCACGCCAGCGAGCGGAGGCACGACGAGCACGGGCGGCGTCTCGGCCACCGGTGGCGGCACGACCGGCGGTTCGCCGAGCGGAGGAAGTGGCGGGAATCGGGATGCGGGTAGCGCGAGCGGAGGCTCGGGCGGCAGCGCAGACGCGGCCAACGCGGGCGGCGCGCTGGTGACCGGTGGCGCGATGGGAGGCGCAGCCGGGACCGGTGGCGCGCCCGCGACGGGACCCTACGTGTGGAAGAGCGTTCGAACCGGCGCGGGCGGCGGTTTCATCGTCGACATCCTCTTCAACCCCAAGCAGAAGGATCTCATCTACGCCAAGACCGACATGGGCGGCGTGTACCGCTGGAATCCGGCCGATGGCACCTGGATCCAGCTGCTCAACTGGGTCGGTCCCGACGACTGGGGCATGACCGGGGCCGAGAGCGTGGCGACCGACCCGGTCGATCCAACCCGCCTCTACATCGCGGGTGGGACCTACACCAACAGCTGGGATCCCAAGAATGGAGTGATCCTGCGCTCGACGGATCAGGGCAACACGTTTCAGATCACGCAGATGCCTTTCAAGATGGGCGGCAACATGCCCGGCCGGGGCATGGGCGAACGTCTGGCGGTCGATCCCAACAAGAACAGCGTTCTCTATTTCGGTGCGCGCGAAGGCAACGGGCTCTTCAAGAGCACCGACTTCGGCGCGACCTGGAACAAGGTTGCCGGCTTCCCGGACAGCGGTCCTTACTGCGAGGATGCCAACGACACCAACGACTACCTGAACCACCCCGTCGGCATTCCGTGGGTCATCTTCGATCCCAGCACCGGCACCGCGGGCAACGCGACCCAGACGATTTACGTGGGCGTCGCCGAAAACGCCAGCGGCAAGCCCAACCTCTTCCGCAGCACCGACGCCGGCGCGACCTGGGAGGCCATTCCGGGCCAGCCCACGTGCACCGTCGCCGGAAACATCGTGACGTGCACGGGCGGCGCGACCTGGGACATGACCAAGGCAGGCGACGACGGAACCCTGCAGTGGACCACCACGGGCTACCTGCCCAAGCAAGGCAAGCTCGATTCAGACGGCACCCTCTACGTCACCTACAGCAACTGGGACGGCCCCTACAAGGGCAACGTCGGCGATGTGTGGAAGTTCGTGCCGAGCACGTCGACCTGGACGCAGATCAGCCCCGTGCTCGGCTCGCAAGCCCCGACCGATCTGTGGTGGGGCTACGGCGGGCTCGGGGTGGACCTGCAGCACCCCGGCACCCTGGTGGTGGCGACGGTGAACTCGTGGTGGCCCGACGGCAATATCTTTCGCAGCACGGATGGCGGCGCGACCTGGAAGGCGCTGTGGGCGTGGTCGAGCTACCCGAGTCGGACGCTCAGTTACACCATGGACATCACCAGTGCGCCCTGGCTGAACCTCGGTGACACGAACCCGGTCGATCCCGTTCCCGCGGTCAAAATCGGTTGGATGATGGAAGGCATGAACATCGATCCGTTCGATTCCGATCGCATGATGTACGGCACCGGCGCCACACTCTACGCAACGACCAACCTGACCACCTGGGACAGCGGCGGAGCGATCACCATCAAGAGCACCGCGGTGGGCATCGAGGAAACCTCCGTGCTCGGGCTGGTAAGCCCACCCAGCGGCACCGCGCACCTGTTCAGCGTCGTGGGCGACGTCGGGGGCTGGCGGCACGACAGCCTGGATACCGCGCCCGCGGTCTCCTATTCCATCCCGACCTCGGGGACGAACAACGACATCGATTTCGCCGAAAGCAATCCGACCTTCATGGTTCGCGTCGGCACGGGGAACCCCACTGCCTCGCCGGTCTACCATGGCACGGCCTTCACCTACGATGGTGGCGGCAACTGGTTCCAGGGGAGCTCGGATCCAGTGGAGGGAAAAGGCGGCGGTACGGTCGCGGCCGCGGCGGATGGTAGCCGGGTGGTGTGGGCCGGCAGTGGCGTCCCGGTGTCCTATTCGACCGACAACGGCAACGCGTGGAAGGCGTGCGCCAACATCCCGGACGGATCGACCGTGGCATCGGATCGGGTCAATGCCCAGAAGTTCTACGGCTTTGGCGGGGGGCAGTTCTGGACCAGCAGCGACGGTGGCGCGACGTTTGCCGCCTCGTCGGCCACGGGCTTGCCCGACAGCGGAAAGATCAAGGCCGTGTTCGGCCACGAAGGCGAAGTCTGGTTGACGGGCGGAACGCAGACGAGCGGCGGCTCCACCCAGTGCACGACGTGCGGGCTTTGGCGCACCACCGACTCGGGCGCGACCTTCACCCAGATCGCCGACGTGACCGGCGCCGAAGCGGTGGGCTTCGGCATGGCCAAGTCCGGAGCGAGCTCGCCGGCCGTCTACCTCGCCGGCACGGTAAGCGGCGTGCACGCCATGTTCCGCTCCGACGACGCCGGCGCGAGCTGGACGCGCATCAGCGACGACAAACACCAGTTTGCCACCATCCAAGTCATCATCGGCGATCCCCGCATCTACGGCCGCGTCTACGTCGGCACCAACGGCCTCGGCATCGTGTACGGCGACCTCGCGCAGTAGTCTTCCGGTATTTTTATGGCGCCTTCGCGCCGCTGTCGATACCGGCCGCGGCGGCTTCGAGGCGGCCGAGCAGCCAGGGCGGGTAGGTGCCGGTGTAGCGCTTGCCTTCGACGAAGAAGGTGGGCGTGCCTTGGATGTCCAGGCGGTTGCCCTCGTCCACGTCGAGGGCGACCCGGCGGGGACCTTCCTCGCGCAGACAGGTTTCCAGCGCCGCGGGATCGAGGCCGATGTCGTGGGCGATTTCGGCGTTCGACAGGGAATGGAGCATGCGCGCTTCGGCGAACAGGTAGTCGTTGGCCTGCCAGAAGCGATCTTGTTTGTCCGCGCACTCGGCGATCATGGCGGCGAAGCAGGAGTTGAGGTGCATGGGGGCCTTGATCGAGGAATTGCAGCTCTGGTCGAGCGGGTAGTGGCGATGAACCAGGCGAAGCTGCTTGGGGAAACGTTCGAGGAGGGCCCGCAGCTGAATGTGGGCCTGGCGGCAGTAGGGGCATTCGTAGTCGCTGAACTCGACCAGGGTGACGGCGGGCTTTTCCGCGCCGATGAAGTGCCCGCCGCCGGGTTCGATGCCGTGGGGTAGGGTGGGCTCGACGGGGCGTGGCCGGCTGGCTTCCTTCGCAGTCTTCCAATAGGACGGGTGCGCGATCAGGACGGCCGCCGCGCAGGCGCCGACGATGGCCAGGGCGACGAGGGATCGCCCGGTTCGCTCGCGTAGCGTGCGCCAGGGTTCGGCCAAGGCGGCGCGCAGGCCCATGCGCCTCCCGACGATCGACACGCAAACGAGGAACAACACGTTCGCCGCGTAGGTCCCAAGGCACAGGATGCAAACCGCGTTGACCAGAAAGGCCGAGATGGCCCCCAGGACGGCGCTCGAAGCGGTGAAGAGGATGGCGAGGTAAAGGGCGCAGCCGGCGGCGAGCAGCGAGCGGCGACGGAGCGCGCCCCACAGCGCGACCACGGCGGCCAGGGCATAGCCGAAGATACCCCACGCGGCGACGGGAACGCCGAAAAGCACGGCGTAGGAGCTGCGCGCGACGATGTCGCAGTTCACCTTGCGGTCGATGGCACAGAAGCTGTGGAAGGTGGGATTGGTGTGGAGCTTGATGTGGATTTGTTCCAGCAGGATGGACAGGAGCAAACCGGCAAGACAGAAAAGCAAAGCCAGCCACCACGGCCAGCGGGCGGCGGCGGGCGCGGCATCGTCGGGGATCGGCCCTCGTTTCATCGAGGCAATACCCCTATCACAACATGGCAGTCAGGCCCAGATCGCGTAAGTGCGGGCTGGCCGGCGCCTGGTCAGATGCACACGCGGTTTCGCCCCGAACGTTTGGCGGTGTACAGCATTTCGTCGGTGCGTTTCATCAGCTCGGCGGCGGTTTCATTCGGTCGCGCCAGGGCGCCACCAATCGAGATGGTGACTCGGATTGGCTCGCCCTCGGTTTCGCGCAGCCCGCTCGCCTCGACCATGGCGCGGAACTTCTCGGCCACCACGTGCAACTCATCCTCATGCACGTTGGTGATGATGGCGGTGAATTCCTCGCCGCCCCAGCGGGCGATGGTGTCCAGTCCCCGGCAGTTCGACGACAGGGTGCGGGCCACCATGCGCAGCACCTCGTCGCCCAGCTGGTGTCCGGCGCTGTCGTTGACCAGCTTGAATCGGTCGATGTCGATCATCAGGGTGCCGAAGGACCAGCCGAAACGGCCAAGCTCGGCCAGCCGCCGGTCGAGCTGCATGTCGAAATGGCGCCGGTTGGGCAGCATGGTCAGATCGTCGATCATGGCCAGGTGCGAGAGCTCCTCGATGAGCTGATCCTGGCGTCGGTCGTCGACAGTACTGCGGAAGATCTCGACCGCGCCCACCAGCTTGTTCAGTCGATTGCGGAGCGGAATGGTCCGGATTTTGACGGGAATGCGATGACCCTGCTTGTGCTGCAGAAAGGCGTCGGCATCGATGGGCACGCCGGTGTCCACCACGCGCTGAAGCGGGCAGCCGGTCGTGCACAGCAAGCGCCCGCTGGCATCGATGTGGCACAGCCAGCGGTTGCCACAGTGGTCGCCCACCACCTCGCTGCGGGCAAATCCGGTGATCCTTTCTGCACCGCGGTTCCATAGCAGGATGCGCTTTTCGCGGTCGACGAAGTAAATACCGTCGTCGACCTGGTCGAGAATGTTGTGATACAGGGACGCGTCGAGAGCAAAACCCAGCCCGGGCTGGAGGAAGGGCAGCGGCATCGGGGGTAGCGGTCCCTCGATGACGATGGGTGCGGGTGTGGATGTTTCGCCAGAAGTCATAACTAGTGAATCTCCTTCAAGGGAGCTTCGAGTTTATGGCTCTCGGCAGAAGTCGGCGAGGGCATAAGTCGAAACCAGCGTATGCACCGCCCCATTTGAAAGAAGAGTGCTTTGGTAGAGTTTGAAGCAATTGACCGGCCAAGGCGCTCCGCGGTAGGTCTCGTGTCGCGCGATGAACTGCGTCAGGGTGGCGTCCGGTTTCTCGGTGAAGCGGGCCAACGTGAGATGGGGCGAGAATCCTTGGCCCTCGCGTTGCGCGTCCGGGCCTAAACAGGCGTCGATCTCGCGCTTGAGACCGACCAGTGGCTCGGCGGGGTCGAGCCCAAGCCATAGCACGCGCGCGCGCTTGCTCGCGCCGCCGGGGAACACGCCCGCGCCTTGCAACGCCAGCTCGAAACCAGGGGCTCGTACTCGGGAGAGCCGCTCGCGGATGTCGTCCAGGGCGTCGTCCGGCGTTCGACCCATGAAGCGCAAGGTGATGTGCAACTGGTTCGGCTTGACCCAGCGGGCTTTGCTCACCTGCGTGCACCTGGCCGCGACCTCTTGCCGAATGGGCTCCGGCAGGTCGACGGCGACGAACAGGCGCAGCATGGCTCAGGCGCTTTCCAGACGATCGGCGATGGCCCGCAGCGAGTCGAGGTTGGAAACGTCGTGGGGCATGAGCGGGACCGTGGTGATCTCCACGCCGGGCGACTCGCTCGACAGGCGTTCGAGCTCGCGTTTCTGCGCGTGGGCGATCTTCGTCAGGTACTGCGCCAGCTCCGTCAGCTTGAGCGCGGCGCCGTCCAGTTCCTGGTCCGGCGCGCCGACCATGGCGGGCAGGGCGGCGATCTGCTCGCGCAGGACGGTCGTCGTGAACGGGCCGGGCTCTTGCAGGGTGCGATTGGCGATGTAGCAGCACAGGGGCGAACCGGTTTCGCGCAGGCGGCGCGCGAAGTACAGGGCCTCGTTCACCGAAGCGGTCTCAGGTGTCATCACCAGGATGAAGCCGACATCGGGTCGCTTGAGCACGGCCTCGATCTCCCGCGCCCGGCTGAGAAAGCCCCCCAGCACCTCGCGGATGTCGAGAAGGAACGCGCCGAGATCGTCGAGGAACTTGCTGCCCATGAGCTTGCCCGCGCGGCGGAGGATCATGGCGCCGCCCACGCCCAGGCGTTTGAGCGAAAAGCGGCCCATGCGCGGATCGGGCCGGGCGAACCACTGCAGGGCAGGGCTGGCGATGGCCGCGGCCAGGCGTTCGGGGGTTTCCAGGAACTCGAGAGCGTTCGCCGTGGGGGGCGTGTCGAGCACGATGAGGTCGTAGTCCCCGTCGCGACGAAGCTCGTAAAGCGCCAGGGTGGCGGCGTATTCCTGCGATCCGGTCAGGTCGGTGGTGACGTGACGGTAGAGCGAGTTGGAAAAGATGTGGTTGCGCAACTCGGGATCGGCCACTTGCTCCTCGACCAGGTGGGCGAACGCAGTGGTGGCGTCGACGCGCATGGCGTGCAGCATGTTGGGCGAGTCGATCCCCAGCGCAGCCGCGGTGTCGGCGCCGATGGCGGTCGGCGTGGGTCCGAGATTGGCCACGCCGAGGGCGTCGGCCAGGCGGGGAGCGGGGTCGATGGTGCACACCAGCGTGCGCAGGCCCGTCCGGGCGCCAATCACGCCGAGAGCCGCGGCGGTCGTGGTCTTGCCCACGCCGCCTGGACCCACGCACACCAGCGTCCTCTTGGTGGCGAGCCGCTGTTTCATCGGCTCACGCGGACGACGAGCGCGGTGACGCACGTTCCTGAAAAGCGAAGCGGTGTCATGGGGTTAGCCTGCCTTCTGCGTCGCGGTGTTGCTTTGCGCCGTGGTCACGCAGTGCCCATTTGTACCGCCGGCCCCATGCAGGGGCAACACCTGGCCACCTTCCTTCGTCAGCGTGGCCGTCACCCGGTCATGTGCCCCCGCGCCAAAGAAGTCGGGTTGCATGTGGGCGTAATGGCGCGACATGGCGGTTGAGGAGTGCCCCAGAATCTTGCCGAGCATCTCCATGGTGCCGCCCCGCATGACCCACTGGCTGGCGAAGGTGTGGCGGGTGCATTCGTAGAGAGTCATCTCGGGCAGGTTGCATGCCTTCAAGGCTGCCCGCAAGCGTTCATGAACGGTGGCCGCCACGATGTAGGGAGTCAGAAGGCCCTTGAACACCAGGCCCTGGCCGCCGGTTCGCAGCTTCCACTCTGCCAGGACCGGGGCAAGGCTGGTGCTGATAGGCACAAGCCGCGCCTTCCCGGACTTGGTGCAGTTCACGAGCTGGCCGCGCTGCACCTGTTGGTGGATCCGCATGGTCCGCGCTTCCATGTCGACGTCTCCCCAGTCGAGCCCGTAGATTTCCGCGCACCGCAAGCCCGCCATGCTGCCCACCGCGAAGATTTCCGCGTAGGGCGATGCCAGCGCCTTGAACAGTCTCTCGATGTCTTCCTGCCTGGCCAGGAAAGGCGTGCTGGTCACGTCGTAGGTGTTGGCGTACAGCTTCCGCGTCGCACGGGTCAGCGTCGTGACCGGGTTTACCTCGCACAAGCCCTGCTCGCGTAGGTCCGTGAACAGCGAGGAGATCAGGTGGATGAAGTGGGCGATCGTGGCGGGGTTCAAGCCCTCGGCCAGCTTGGCCTCGATGAAGCGCCGCAGATTGCCCGCGTTCACCTCGCCGGGCTTCATCTTGTCGAACGTCGGGGCCACGTGCTTCCACCTCGACACGTCGTTGTCGGCCGTGCGGTTCGTCCGCTGCCTGCGCTCGAGCCACGCCTTCGCCAACACCGCTATGGTGGGCACCATGGAAGGGTCGGGCGCCATCCCGGCTTCCTCGCGCTCGGCCGCCTTGAGCACTTCGGCGAGCACCTTTTCCGCCACCGGGCGGGTGAGGAACGAGCGGCACTTGCGCTTGCCGGCCGAGCGCCAGCGAATCCACCACTTCCCATCGCGCTCGAACAGAGAGCCCGTTCCCCAGGTTCGCCGCTTCGCCTTACGCGCCATTGACCACCCCCCACGAGCGAGGCCACCGCCGCCAGCTTCTCAGCAGGCACCCACTCTTCGCCGTTCTCATCAATCGGATGGCGGCCGTCTGCATGGAGCCCGGTCAGGACCTCCAGCCGGTAGCAGTCATCACGCTGGTTGGCGCGCTCGGCCCGGTCGAGTAGGTATCGACTGACATCACCGTCCAGCTCGATGTTCTCTGCCGCTGCGGACTCCTCGACCGCAGTAACAGCCTCTGTCAGGGTTTTCCCCGTTTCCCAGATGTCGTCAAAGGCCGAGTGCTCCAACCATTGGTCGACATCCCAGACGGCGCCCATGCTGGCCTCATCCTCACCAAGCGTCGTCAGCTCGGCCTCGATTTCGTCGCTCGCGGCGCGCGCATCGTAGTCCAGGTGGCCTACGTTGTTGTTGCCGTCCCATTCGACATCGTGGCCAGTGTGGACGCGCTCGAACAGTGCGCGCATCTCGTCGGACTCCAGCAGATCGGCCAGCGCATCACCGCGCACGCGAGAGGCCACACCCCAGGACAGGGTGCGGTTGTGGAAAACGTCGAAGGTGACCGCCCAGCCAATCTCGGCGTTGTAGTCGGCCGAGACGATGCCGTCCTCGTTCATCTGGACGTAGGCGCCCTGGCAGTCGGTCTGGCCCTGGTAGCGACAGTAGAGAGGCGCGATTTCGCCGCGCAGGTTGTCGGTCTTGATTGAGATGTTCATAGCGCTTTCCTTCCTTTTTTCGTTGGTCGTGGTGCTGGCCGCACCCCTTCTGCGAATCGAATCAGCGTGCGCGCCACATCCCGCGCGGCGCCGCGGGTGAGAAGGCAGGTCGAGGGCGAGCACGCCAGCGAGACGAAGCCGCGCTTGCCGCCTCGGTCGAATTCGCCGCCCACCAAGACCGCGGCCTCGGGGCCGTGCCACCGCTGCGTGAGACTGATGTGCTGGCCCTCCGGCGCTCGCATGCCTCCCACTGGCCTTGGGTGCAACGTGGTTCCCGGCACGATTCGCACACGTCCAGCGAAGCCGGGCAGTCGGTCACCACGTGCCGCCAGAGGCGGGACATGAACGACAGGAAGGCTTTCACGGCTCCCCCAGGTTCTTGACCGCTGCAACCAGCGTGCGCGCGTGCCTGCGAATCTCCTGCAACGCCACCTCGGCCGAGATGGCCCCAGCGGACGCCGCTGCCATCACCAGCTCGGCGTGCTTGGCTACCTCGACGAACGCGCGGCGTAGGCGCTCGGCCTCGGCTCCTGAATCGGGCGGCGATGCCACGAAGGGAACGCGGCGCCGGTGGTTGTGCTCACGCACGAACAGGGTCATGAGGGCACCGCGTTGTCATTGGCGGTGGCGAACAGGTCGGCCAGGTGGGCGCGCACCCTCGAGGCCAACTTCGTGTATCGAAGCCGGCGGGCCAGGTCTTCTCGGACCTGTACACAGGTAGGGCACTCCACATCGCCGTCGCTCCTGCCTTGGTCACTCACGAAGAGCACTGGCCGCGAGCACACCGAGCACGTCCGAAAGCGGGCAAGCAGTACCAGGCAGGCGCACAAGTTGCCTTCCGTGGGCGCGGGCGCCAGGGGGCGATGTTGCTCGCGGGCCTCGCGGGATCGGCGGGCTTCGTCTTCGAGCTCGCCTTGGGTTGCGGTTCTCTCTCGGACACGTGGTATCTTGCGCATGTGGGATCTCCTTTTCAACGGGGCGTGAAGACCACGGGGCAGGCTGGTTGCACAGCGCTGCCCCATCTTCGTTACGGGGCGGGACTCGGGCGCGCAGCTTGGCGCGCGGGTTACTGGCGGGGCTTGGACTGGTCAGACGAGCCAGCGGTTCAAGATGATCTTGAATCGCTTCGCTGCGGCTGACTCGGGCGCTACCGGCGGGCTTCTCGGTGGTCATGCGCTCGGCCTCGGCATCCAACGCTTTGACGAGCGCGGCTGACACCTTGAAACTCAAGATGGTGTCTTCGTCTACCGGGCGGATCTTCGGGCGTCCCACGTCGAGGAGTCTCGCCGACTTCTTCTGGTTAGTCATCTTTTCCATGTCCATGCCTTTCACTATGGAGCCGCTTAGTTAGTTAGTCAAGAAAGAATCTAATACACCTCGAATTCGCCCCAATTTCCACCCCGAATGGCCCCAGAATGGCCACGGAACGCCGCGCCTCACCTGGTGCCCACCGACGGGGAACCCGCCCGTAGCGCATCGGACTACTCATCCGCTAACCCGCCTTTTCCTTGCCCGCGCGCCGCTGCAAGCTGGCGTTTGACATCGCGCAACGCCGCGGACAGCGCCTTGACGTTGGCCTTCGTGCCGGCCGCGCGGGCTTCTCGAAGCAACCCCACAATCTGGCCCTCCAACGCTGACTTGCGAAGGCCCAGCAAGGACACCATGCCAGAGATGGGGATCGTCGCCTTCAAGCTCAAAGCGCAACCACCGAGACGGACGTGATTTGTGCAAAGCGGGTGAAGGGAATGACCAAGTTTGCGCCGTTCACGGTCCAGGTGGCGCCGCTGTCAGTTGAGAACAGCAGAGAGACAAAATCGAAACCCGGCACCAGGCCGATGAAGGCTCCAACCACGTCGGTCCATGAAAGCTCGCCAGCGTCACCGCCCGGCGTGAACTCGATGCCACGAAATCGGGCAGGTTGGGTTTGCCCGTCTGTGGATCCGTGCCGTTCGCCCACGCAACGATCAACGCCGCAATCTGCTGCGCCCCATCGCTCGGCCAATTCGTGCGGGTTGAGATAGTCACCGCGACTTGCACGTCCAGCGCCCTCGCCAGGTCATAGTAGATGTCGTGCGAAATCCCAAGAGCATCGAGTGGCCCCTTGCCCGTCCCCCCTGCGTCCCGCACCCCATGCTCTTGAGCGCGAAGATGGTATTGGCTATAGGGTCCGTGCTCGAGGTGGTGACGGTCGGGTCAACGGACGCGTCGCCATCGGTTTCCACGACAACACGCACGGTGTTGGCGTTGATGGTAACGCCGCCAATCAAAGCTGGCTCGCTACTGGCGTTCACGCGCACAACAAGCGTCGGTGACGTGAGGGATTGCCAACAAGGCCGCCAACAGCACGTCGCCCATTGATTGCGTGGCAATGGCCGTTGCCAATTGCGCGCCGAATCGCGCAGGTTTGGGTCGCCGTCGATTGTGCCGAGGTCGTTCGTCACTGAGTCGATGCCGGCCATCAATGTGGTGATGTCGGTCAGCGTGCCCGGCCAGTGGCGGGGTAAGACCGCCCGCGATTGTGCAGGCGAGCGTTCCGCGGCAGTGCCATCGACGCCGATGGTGACCTGGGGCGCTGGCGCTTGCAATGGCTGCCACGAAGAACCATCGGCCGTGCTCTGCACAGTGAACGTATACGGCACCGCCGTTCCCGGCGTGCCGATGTAATGGCACTTCGCCGTTGCAGGTTGCGCTTGACGTTGGTCAATGTCGGAAATGTTCGAGAGAAACGCGCCGGTTGCCCCATTGGGGTTCGCGATGTTCATCAGGTCGGCCACGGCACTGTTGAGATCGTCCATCATCTCGGCAATGCCGCCGATCATTTGCCCATCGGCAGAACGTGGGTCCAGGTCGACAAAGCTGCCGTAGGCCGACTGCCAGAGGGCATTCAATGAGGAAAGGATTTGCGCGAGCGAGACGCGCGTGAACCCTTGGGCGGTCTTTTGTCCTGCAAATAGGCTCATTGTGCGGCCCTCGCGTTCTGCTTATCGGTCTTTTCCTGCTGCGCCTGCAGTTGTTCCCACGCTGCGACTGCCCTCGAAATTGTCGGCACCGTGCTGACTTCTAAAATCCAGCGATTTTTCGCCGGGATTTGCGCAAGAATGCCCTCGGCCATTTGGCGGCGCGCGAAGGTGGCCTGTTGCGCTTGTTTGGTGGCAGCGGCTTGCATGCCCGTGCATTGTTCAATGCCGCTCCACCAATTCCCCGTGGGAAAATCCTTCGGATTGCCAGCGCCATCAATAGCGGCTCGGATGTCGGCAGCGAGTCTGTGTGGTGCGATTCGACGATCAAGGCCAGTGGGCGGCGAATCGCTCCATGGGGAGAACAGCGCCCAGCATGGCTCGGAATGCTGGCGCTCGTTATTCTTGCGCTGTGCGCGCAATAGCGGCATCCCTCTTCGCGTCGTCGATGCGCTCTTCTCGGCTTCGCCGCTCGATATTGCTCGTGTATATCCAGGCGTCGCTTGAATTCTGTTTCAGGGCGATTGCCGACATTAGAATCGCGACACCGATGGCGATAGGCACAGCGACGGTGATGGCTCGCTCGGATAATGCAGCTACCACGCCACCAGCTCGGTCCGAGGCCTCAATGGACAATAACCACTCGCCGGGATGATCAAACAGAACGCCGAGTCTTCGTTGCCAAGAAGGCAGCGACTTTCCTTGCCGATCGCTTTGGTGAGCACGGTAAGCTTCTGCAATCTCGGCGTCGGTGCACAATCGCCACCCCGGCAGGGATGGAGGCTTGCAGAATTGCGTGTGAGGTGAAAACGCTTGGCGCTATTTTGAGCGTTGAGTGAGTAAATTTTCAGAGTTTCGGCATGGGGAAGTTTTTCAATTGACTTTGTGGCAATTACAGACGAGATGGCGTTGCACTGGTTCGGTGGGCGCTGCGTCGAACGACTACGGGCTTGTCGGCTTGCGAGAGTTTCGCTTGTTGTTTTGCGTTCGAGTTGAGCGGCGCTGCTTGCGCTCATCTGGAATGCGTGAGGTTTCGGCGCTGCGCGGACGTGCTGCGAGTTCGCTATCACGCGCGCGCACGTGCTCGCGTCAGCGATTGCGCAGCTCTGCGCTCTGCTTCCGGCATCTCGCGCGGCGAGTGTTGCGACGGTGTGGCGTGCTGGTGACGATGTGTGGTGAATACTCGTGGGTTGTCATGGCGTGGGTTTCTCGTTGTGGGTTTTGGACAATTAGCATAGGGACTGTGGAAACAGGACGGCACGCGCGCGTGTTGAAGTAATTGGCGAGCAGCGAGCGCAGCTTGTTGAGCGAGCGCGTAATGGCGGGTCAGCTTGCGCGCTGACGAAGCGTTCGATTGTGTCGTCAAGTAGCGCATTCGTGCGTGGAATTCAGCCACGACAACAGGGCGCATTGCATTGCGACTTCGCGCGAAGGTCAGACTCGGCACAGTCAAACGCGCTCAATGCCAGGTAGGGCGACTTGCGCGTTCATGGCGTGGCTCTGCGGCGCGCTGCGGTACAGCTACGACGATGCAGGACGCGGCGTTTTTTTTTTTTTTTTTTTTTTTTTTTTTTTTTTTTTTTTTTTTTTTTTTTTTTTTTTTTTTTTTTTTTTTTTTTTTTTTTTTTTTTTTTTTTTTTTTTTTTTTTTTTTTTTTTTTTTTTTTTTTTTTTTTTTTTTTTTTTTTTTTTTTTTTTTTTTTTTTTTTTTTTTTTTTTTTTTTTTTTTTTTTTTTTTTTTTTTTTTTTTTTTTTTTTTTTTTTTTTTTTTTTTTTTTTTTTTTTTTTTTTTTTTTTTTTTTTTTTTTTTTTTTTTTTTTTTTTTTTTTTTTTTTTTTTTTTTTTTTTTTTTTTTTTTTTTTTTTTTTTTTTTTTTTTTTTTTTTTTTTTTTTTTTTTTTTTTTTTTTTTTTTTTTTTTTTTTTTTTTTTTTTTTTTTTTTTTTTTTTTTTTTTTTTTTTTTTTTTTTTTTTTTTTTTTTTTTTTTTTTTTTTTTTTTTTTTTTTTTTTTTTTTTTTTTTTTTTTTTTTTTTTTTTTTTTTTTTTTTTTTTTTGTGGAAGCGGCCAGGTTGCTTGCCTTGTGCGGCCTCCAGCGTGGCCAGTCTGTCGGTCAGTTCCTCGAGCACGCCCAGCTCGGCGGCGTGGCCAATCACACTTCGGCAGGCGAGAATTCTGGCGGCGTCGGGTTTCGCCGATTCGGCCAGCTTGGACAGCTCACGAGCGGCACGTGCCGCCGAGCTGGCCAGCGTGGCACGTGCCTGGCTCATGCTCGCGGACGTTCTCGACCTGATGGCCGCCAGTAGCTCGACCTTTCGGTGCCACCGTTTCGCGCTCCTGTACGAGATGCCGGCGGCCGTGGCCCCGTCGTGAAGCGTGCCACCCGCGGCGAGGGCATCGACGAAGGCTGTTTCAGGCACCGTAAGTCCTTCCGGGTCGTCCGCGTCTTCATCGCCATCGGGGCCAGAAGGGGCCACCACCGGCGGCACCGCCTCGGCCGACTTTTCGGCTGCTTGTGGCGTGCGCTTTCTAGCCATTGCCGCCCCCATCGAGTACGCCGAAATCTTCCTGCGTATGGTCGCCCCATCGCTCCGGTTCTCGGTTGGGCGCTAGTGACCGCTGCGGCTTCGCGCCCTGCCCCAGGGTGAGCATTTGCTGCGCCGGTGGGCCCTTGCGCTGGGTGCGGGCAATCTCGCGCCAGCAAGGCAAGCAGAAGCAAGCGCCCATGGCGGCGAAGTGGTACTCTCGGCCGAGGTCGCCTCCGCACGCGCGGCAGTTCTCGGGACGTTGACCGCAGCAGCTCTCAGACATTGGGAACCTCACTTTCGTGTTCGTTGAAAGAACTTCCCGCACCCTGGCGAGCCGAAGCGTGCGCAGGAGATTGAGGCCCGCGCGGTCGCGCGCATGACGCGCCGGTAGAAAGGAGCTGACCGTCGGCCGGGCCAGGGTGCGGAAATCATCGAAATCGTGGTGTGGTCGGACGCTTCATCCGATGCGCTAAGCGAGCGCGCACCGTAGGAGAACACGCCCATGGGCGCGGCGTTCCGTGGCCAAAGTCGGGCCTTCGAGCCGGGTTTGCCAAATTGGCACAGGGTCATCTGCACCGGGGAAGTCATTGAAGCCCATCCGGCCGCAAGCGCGGGTTGGAGAACGTGAGTGGGTTCGGCGGGGGGACAAGCGCCGGGTAGGCCCTGCCGGCGTGGTGCCGTGCGAGCATCTGGTCCACCGTGAGCCGCGGTCGCGACCAATGCCATTCCGCCATCTCGGACACCCGCGCGGTTACGCCGGTCCTCGGCATCTCTTCGAGCGGCGGTTCGAGGTTCTGGCGCGCCACCCATGCCCAGAGGCGAGCGTTCACGTCAGCGTGATTGAGCTGGTACTCACGGAAGCCGCCATGTTCGAGCCAGTAGCGAGCACCTGCGATGGTGTGGTGGTTGAGCCCGATCCCGAAGTTGCCCGATAGCTTGACGGTGCAGCAGTCGGGATTCGACGATCAGCACGTCCGACCACGCGGTCAGTACGTGCTTTGGGCGCTCGGCCGCCGGGAAGCGAACCACAGCATCGTGGATGATGTCGGAGCGCTTGCCGAAATCGGCGCCAGAAATCCACACCGCCCAATCGCGGCCAGGTCCGAAGCCTGATTCCCATTGAACCTCGCCGGGACCGAAGGCAATGGCGATGGGCTTGCACCGAACCTCGTGCAACAGGCCAGGGCCTTGGTTGAGCCGCGTCTGCAACCTGGTCAGCAGGGTGATCTCCTCGGGATGGTAGCGGCGGTCGTGGCTCATGGCATTTCCAGCCTTCCTGTTTTCGTTGGGTACTCGGCCGAGGCCGGGTAGTGCCCCACCGACACGTCACGCAACTTCGGCGGGAGCTCGGTCGCGGTCGGGTCGGGCCGATGCCGTAGACTGACCGAGCCGCACGCGACGAACCGGCCCGCCTCGCGGATCCGGTCTACGATGCGGACGCCGTATCTGTTCTTGAACGCCTCGACGTCCAGGTTCGTCGAGATGACGGTGGGCCGTTGCCCCGCGTAGCGCAGATCGATCAACTCGTCGAGTAGCGAGCCAAAGAATCCCTTGGCGTCCTGGTATTCGCTGCCCAGGTCATCGATCACCAGCCGCTCAACCTTGGCCACGCGATCGATCTCATCCTGCTTGTAGTGGTCCAGTCGGGCGAGCTGCGCGGACGAAATCCACAGCGGCACCTGTCCGCGGTACTGCGGGCGCGGCTCGCGGTCGCGGTCGGCAGCGTCTTGCCATCGCTCGGGCGCGGAGACGTAGTTACACACCCATGCCACCTCCGCGATGGTCTTTCCTACGCCGCATCCGCCAGCGATAATGCAGATGTCTTCGGCGCCACGGACTGCGGCCAGGGCCGGCGTCTCAGCCAAGCCGCCGGTCAGCACAATATCCAGCGCTCGCACGGGCAGGCCGATGGGATTGTCGGCGCCGAACGTCGAGCGCAACCTCTCCTCGATTGCCGCAGGCAGGGCCGCCATGTAGGCCGCCTGCCTGCGTGCCTTAGGATCTGCGATCTCGGCCTGGCCTTCGGGCGAGGTCCAGTAGGCGGACCATTCGGCGTCGATCTCGCGGGACTCGGGCGTCTTCGGGTAGCGGTAGATCTGTTTTCGGACTCGGACGGCTCATAGCTTGATCTCCCCCACTGGTCCGGAGTGGTCGTAATCCTCGGCGGCAGCGCGCCCGAAGCGGGCGTCACGCCCCGAGCTGGTGCCGGCGGGCTTGGGCGGGTTTTCGGCCCACTCGATGCCGTGCTGGACCTTCGTTTCATCCCGCATGATCAGTTCCAGATCGAGGTACTCCTTGCCCTGGTCGTTCTGGCCTAGGTGGTACGGGCTTTTGTGGTAGCCGTCGATGGCCTTGCACAGCTCCTCGACACTGAATCCCTCTACCAATCGCGCTTGGACAAGGCGCCAGGCTTTGCCGTCCTTGGCCCGCCGGTATCGGCGCGGGTGCTTCTCGCGGTAGTGGACGAACACCTTGTGCACGTTATTGACCGAGTCCGGCTTGCTCGGCTTCTTGGCCTCCGGTTCCGATCCGCCAGGCACCAAAGTCAAAACTGGAGTGTCATCACCCACACCGACCGGTCCTGATGGTCCGCCATCGGGACAATGATCGGTTTCTAGATCATGTATCTGGCCTAGATCAGGTTCGGGCGGAGGCGGAGGATCAGGAGTAGGAGAAGGCGGAGGCGGAGGCGGAGGCGTCTTTCCTCCAGCTTTGGTTTCACCGCCCCCTTCAGCTTTAGCTGAACCTAAGCTCAGCTTAAGCTCAGCTTTCGGGGGACGTCCCCCAAGCTTGCCGCGCTCGATGTAGCTGAGCTTCTTTTCGCGGCAGCGTTCGATCTCGACTGTGGTCCGTGGATGTCCAATGGAAGTTTCATCCAGCATGACGAACAGGCCCGAGATGGTCGGCCACACCTCTGCCCATTCGGCATCGGTGGCGCGCACAAGCCGCTGTAACCCGCGGGGATCAGATGGGAGCTTTCCGCCGCGCCTCCAAAGCCCTTCAACTATTCTGCAGAATGCACCATATCCAGCTATCGAGAGCAGGGATGTTTCACCGTCGCGATCCCCGAGATGGGTCGACATCGAGATCGAGACATCGACGATGGTGTCAGCCATGGCGTGCCTCCCGCGCCATCTGGGCCACCGCCGCCGGGTCCGCGGGCCGCAAGCTGGCCGCATCGACGCGCACCGATCTGCCGATTCTCTGAACCGGAACCGTACCGTCGGACACGCGCCGCCACATGGTGGACACCGAGACACCGAGCATGGTCGCAGCTTCTGGCACCGACACCAGGCGGGGCGGCGATGAAGCGCGGAGGGCGTCGACGGCCGCGCGCAGGTCGCGAAGCTCCTCGAGCACGGGCACCAGCGCGGTGGCCACCTCGGCGACTAAGTCGATCATCGGGCGGCCTCGGTTGGGATCTGTGAGATCCAGCACTGCGCGAATCTGCATTTGGGTGCCAGCGCGCAGTCCGACGCCAGCCAGCGCGCGCGTCAACGTGTGCGCCGCAATCCCGAGTCGCCGGGCCGCCGCGAATGTGCTATCAGCGCCGACTGCGCGACGGAGTGCCGCGATTTCTGCGGCTGGGAGTGGTGCAGCTAATTGGCGAATGGCCATGAGACTGGTGTACCCTCCTGCTCACCGCTCGCCCACGCGGCAGAAAAAGAAACCGTGAAACATTCTGCCGCCCTAGTGGCGGTCGGCTCTATCGCTCGCGCTTGTAGCTACGGCGCACGTCGCGGAAATGCTTGAGCCAGTGTTCGATGTGAGTATCACGGGTCAGCTCTTCATCCGCGTCGGTTCCGAGCGTGGCGTTGCAGTTGTCGACGGCAACCTCGGCCAACTTGCGCGGGGGAATGCTAAAGGCATCGGCCGCATGGAGAAGCCGGCGAGTAGCGGCGGCGTCGGCCTTGCCACGTCCGCGTGGCGCTTCGGTTCGCGCTAGGTCGGAGAACAGGTCGGAGGCCCTTCGCAGGTTGAACGCGAGCACGGCGAGGGATTGCGCCTCGTCCACCAGCGCGGCGGGAAGGTTCAGATCCGCGGTCGTCAACCCCAGGTAGAAAGTCCATTCCTGGGCAGGCAGATCGTAGGAGCCACCATGCCACCTGTGGCAGCGGGCGATCTCCGCTTGCAGATTCTTGCGCAACTTCTCGGTTTTCTCGATGGCGGCCGGAAGTCGGAGGGGAGCGGAATAGACTGCCGTGGTCCGCCTGGCTTTCTCCGCGGCGATCTCGAAGGCGAGCTCGTTCGCGAGTTTCGCCGCCTCATGGAAGCGCCCGGCCGCGTCTTCGTAGTCGCGTTGCTCCTGTGCGGTCACGTTGGTGCGCGTGCATGTCCTGCGGTCGCAGCTCAAACTCCGAACCGCCGCCGGCATCCCCTTGGCTCGCTCGCGCTCCCTGCTACTAAGCCACCTGTAGACGTTCACCACGAGGGTGTCCTGGCGCTGCGAGTCCGTCAGGGCATTCCACTCGGCCTTGGTTCGGACCCAGTGGGCTCCTGAACTTGCGCCTGCGCCGCGGTCTCGCCTTGCGGGGCCTCCGGTGCCACCGTGGCCGCCTGCGGGCCGCCAGCGTGAGGGCGCTTCGCTTGCCGGGCCTTCTGTGTCGCCTTCATGATTCGCCTTCGTGCTCGCCTTCGGTCGGGAGGGTTAAGAGTGGGCAGGGCACCAGCGAAGGCGAATCCCCTGGTGCCCACCGAGCGGTAGCTGGCCGCTCGGTTGCCCTTTGAAATCAGTCTAACAGGTCAGTGGCCATTCTGGTGCCCAAGTGTACTTTTGGGGGACTATTCCACACTGTCACGCGGCAAGCGTCCAGTAACGGAAGACCCTGAAAAACAAGGGCCTGACAATAGCGAGTAATCACCCGTTATCAGCACTATCGGCTCACGCGGACGACGAGCGCGGTGACGTTGTCGGGCGCCCCCGCGGCATTGGCGGCGTCGATGAGGGCGTAGCAGGCCGATTCCGCATCCGGTTGCGACAAGATGATGTCCGTGATGCGATCGTCGGGAACGCAATCCCAAAGACCGTCCGAGCAGAGCAGGTAGAGATCCCCGTCGGCGTAGGCGTTCATGTAGACCGTGGGCTCGATGTCGGGCTTGCTGCCGAGGGCGCGGGTGATGACGTTGCGGTTGACCAGGGCTGCGATCTCTTGCGGCGACATGGCGGGCTGGGCGTATTTCATCTCCTCGATGATCGAGTGATCGCGGGTCAGGCGCGAGGCCACGCCGTTGCGGATGCGGTAGATGCGCACGTCGCCGGCGTGGGCGGCCACCAGGTGATCCTCGGCGAGGGTAAGGGCCGCGATGGTGGCCCCCATGCGGTACCACGCCGGATCCTTGCGCGACTCTTCGCGGATTCTCTGGTTGGCCACCTTCAGCCCCACGCGCAAGAGGTTGACGGCGCGGGAGAAGCGCGGATCCATCGGGAAGGGCCACGATTCGGGCGCCGAGGTCCGATTCTCGCGGCAGAACGCCTCCAAGGCGTCCACGGCGATGCGCGCGGCCACCTCGCCCGCCGCGCGACCGCCCATGCCATCCGCGACCACGAACAGCCGCTCGTCGAGGTAAATGCCGAAGACGTCCTCGTTCGCCTCGCGCACCTGGCCGGCATGGCTGGCCGCTCCCGCTTCCAGGCGCAGCGTCACCGGCAGGAACTGATGGGATCCGTCGGGTTTGGTTTTGGTCGAGGGAGGCATTCAGGACTTTGTCAGGGCTTCGCGCCAGCGGTTCAGGATCCGCTCGCGTTCGGCCTGGTCAAGGCGGGGGTGGAAGGTCGTTGCACGCAAGTCTGGCTGCTGACCTGGGTCGCTGTAAAGGCCCAAGCCGAGGGCCGCCAGGCGGCCAGCCCCGAGGGCGGTCGATTCGACCATGGCCGGCCGAACGATGTCCGTACCGAGAAAATCCGCTTGCATTTGCATGAGCAAGTCGTTGGCGCTGGCGCCCCCGTCGACGCGCAGGGAGGTGATGGGGAGCCCGGCATCGCGCTGCATGGCCCCCGCCAGATCGACGTTTTGCAGGGCCATGGCCTCCAGCGCGGCTCTGGCGATGTGAGCCGCGGTGGTGCCGCGCGAGAGCCCGCAGATGATTCCGCGCGCCTCCGGCCGCCAGTGGGGCGCGCCCAGACCGGCCAGCGCCGGCACGATGGCCACGCCTCCCGTGTCGGGCACCGAGGCCGCCAGCGCCTCGATCTCGGATGCGCTCTTGATTATGCCCAGTCCGTCCCGCAGCCACTGGACCAGGGCGCCCGAGACGAAGGCGCTGCCTTCGAGCGCGTAGCGCGTGCCACGCCGGGTTTGCCAGGCCACCGTGCCCAGCAGATGGTGCTGTGACAGCACCGGCCTTTCACCCACGTTCATGAGCAGGAACGATCCGGTTCCGAAAGTGCACTTGGCCTGGCCGCGCTCAAAACAGCCCTGGCCGAAGAGTGCGGCCTGTTGGTCGCCGGCGATGCCCGCGATGGGGGTGCCGTCGGGCAAACCGTCGGCGATCGTATTCATGCCCAGGGTGACCGCCAGGTTGCCCGAAGATGGGCAGATGCGCGGGAGGATGGCGGCTGGCACGTCGAAGAGCCGGCAAAGCTCGGCGCTCCACTCGAGGCGGGCGAGGTCGAGCAGCAGGGTGCGCGAAGCATTGGTGACGTCCGTGAGGTGGCTCTTGCCGCCTGAAAGCCGCCACACGAGGAAGCTGTCGACGGTGCCGAAGGCGATCTCGCCCGCGTCGGCCCGCCGACGGAGATCGGGTATGTTCTCCAGCATCCAGGCGATCTTGGTGCCCGAGAAATACGGATCGATGAGCAGCCCCGTGGTGCGCTGGATGAGGGGTTCGTGCCCGGCTTCGCGCATGGCCTGGCAGCGCCCTGCCGTCCGGCGATCCTGCCACACGATGGCGGGCGCCACCGCGCGTCCGGTGGACCGCTCCCACATCACCACGGTCTCGCGCTGGTTGGTTACGCCGATGCCCGCGATGGACCCAGTGGGCGCCTGCGCGCGCGCCTGAGCCAAGGCCGACAGGACCGAGCGCCAGATGGCCTCGGCGTCGTGCTCGACCCGGCCGGGCGCGGGATAGCCTTGCGGGATCTCGCCGTAGCCCTTGCCGCGGATCCGCATGGCTTCGTCGAGCAGAAGCACCGTCGTGCCCGTGGTTCCCTGGTCGATGGCGAGAATGAGTCGTTCGCTCATGAGCCGTCCTTTCCCGCGCTCGTGTGCGCCGCGGGTTTCGCGTGCAAGGTCAAGAAGCGCACCACCGCCTCGCAAAGTTGCGCGTGCTCGACATCGACCGCGACCAGGTGTCCCGATCGGGGCAGCCATAGTCGTTCCACGATCTCGGACGCGATGCTGCCCGCCAGCTCGAAGGACGCTTGCTGGGGGACGGTCCGATCGCGTTCACCGTGCACGACCAGCGCGGGGGGGTGGATGAAGGTGAGATCGCGGCGCACGACCTCGGCAAGCTCGATCAGCTCGACGATTCCCGCAAGGGGCATTTCGGTGAGCGCGGGGTTTTCCGTGCGGGCTTTCTCGTCGGTGACGTCGCTGCCTCCACGCTTGCGAAACGTGGCCAGGGGGCCGCGGCGAAGGAAGCCTGGCAGGCGAGCCCAGGCGCGGACCAAGGCGACCTGCCTGTCGGGAAGCCTGAGCGGTGCGGACATGATGACCAGCGCCGAGATGCCGTGCGGGTGCAGGCGCGCCAACCGCAGGGCCAGAAGCCCGCCCATGGAAAATCCCACGAGCGCCACCGGCCCTGGCCCCGAGCTCTCTCGCAGCCTCTCGAATGCGGCCTCCGCCGAGGACAACCAGTCTTGCCATCGCGTCGCCGCCAGAGAGGAGACGCTTTCGCCGTGACCGGCGAGCGTGGGGGCGGACACCGCGAACCCCGCGCTGGCCAGGCCGCGCGCCAGCGGCGCGACCTCGTAGGGGGTGCCAGTGAAGCCGTGCAGGCACAGCACCGCTGGCCCGTCGCTGGGGAAAAGAATCGGCGATTTGTCGCCGCAGCCAGGCACGCGCTTCGGGGTCACGAGATACCAATCATAGTGGGGGACGCGTGGTCGGGAAAGGTCCGCCACCCCTGAAAACACCTCGCCCCGCGTAGCCCCGCGCAGCGGGGCTAGCGGGGAGAGGTCGCCGAGCGCAGCGAGGCGGGTGGCATCGGTCTGTCGTGCCGTTGAATCTTGTCGTGCTCCTTCGCCTTTGGGGGCGAGCGTGGCCCAGCTTTGCTGGGCGAAGCGAGGGGGGACCGGGGGACTGCGAGCGAGAGCGAGCCAGTCCCCCGTAAGATACAAGGGGCTGTCACGGCTTCGCACTCGGCACCCGTCCGTCCGCCCCGATCATGGTGAATAGCGCGGGCTAGGTTTCGGCGGTGAAGGGTGGTTCGGCGACAACCTGGTGCATCAGCGTCTCGACCTGGCCAAGCTGGCTTTCGCTGCCCTGCACGGCCAGCCAGATGCAGCCCTCGGCGCCGCTGACCCCGCCCGCTCCGGAGAGCTCGGCGTGGGTGCCGGTGGCGAGATGGATGGCCTCGATCTCGGTGAAC
This sequence comes from uncultured delta proteobacterium, assembly GCA_963824555.1. Taxonomy (GTDB): domain Bacteria; phylum Myxococcota_A; class Polyangia; order Fen-1088; family Fen-1088; genus Fen-1118. The sequence goes on from CAWGPW010000043.1 coordinate 180,657, forward strand.
ACCAGGCCTGGCAAGGGGCAGAGCCTCGGCCCCTTGGCATCACCCGAGGCCAGGCGGTTGGCGAGGTCGAGCAGGCTACCGTGAACGCGCTTCTCCAGGCCGACGGGTACGATCAGCTTGGCTCGACGTCCCATGACAGCTGGGAGCACAGCAGCCATGGGACCACCGTCGGGATGATCGATGAAATTGGCGGCCTGACCGGAAACCACGTCGATCGCGTTGGCGCCCTTCACGATGACGTCGTTTTCGCCCAGCTCGCCCGCCACGCCGAAGATGGTCTCGGTTCGTTTCCACACGCCCTTGTCGATGACGACATCGCCGGGGAAGCCGCTGGTGTCGGGCAGTCGTCCGCGCGCGGTCGTGATCCACGCCGGAGAGACGGTGACGCCGCGAAAGAAATGCTGGCGGGAAAAGCCGACGGCCTGGCCGAGATGAGACAGAATTTCCTCGGCGACGTAGCCGTTGGTCGTGCCGGCCACGATGACCAACCGGCCGCGATGCAGAACCTGCGTGACAAGCGGGTGCGAAACCAGCGCCTTGGCGATGAGGCGCTTTCCCGCGGCGGGGGTCAGCGGAAATTGTCGAATCATGGCTCCATGCCACCCATTTGACGGCAAGCATGGCACGATTGCCGGCTTTGGATACGGGAATTTGGCGTGGAGCCGGTGCGCCTCGCTCGGAGCAGACTCTCGCGCTATGCTGGCGCGGTTGAAATCACCTCGCTGCCTGGCCGTGACCCTGTTTGCCATCGCCCAGGGCGCGGCTTCGCCCGCATTGGCCGACGACCTCTCGCCCGGCCAGGCTCTTGCGGCGCGTGCCGGTGCCATGCCCGAGCAAGAACGCGTCCGGTCGCTTTCGGCGTTGCCGATGGGTGAGCGCGCGGCGTTCTTCCGATCGCTCAGCGTGGCCGACATCGTGGCCCTTGGCCGCCAGTCGCTGGAGGGACTTGGCGTCTACCACGCGCGCGTGACCCGCGAGGAGCGCGTCCACGGCCACCTGTGCGGCCCCGATGTGGTCGAGGTGACCGTGCGCGAGAAGCCGCATGCGGTGCTGCTGGAGTTCGTCGCTGGCGCGCACAAAGGACGACGCGCGCTCTACAACGTCGAGCTGCGACCGTACCAGATGCTGGCGCGCGAGTCGGGCATTCTCGGACTGTTCGCCATGTGGCTTTCGATCGATGGCAGCATCGTACGTCGCTACACCAACCACACCATCGCCGAGGTTGGGTTCGGGGCCATGATCGACGTGATGCAAGCGGATCAAGCCAAGGCGGAGGCAGTGGGGGGCTACCGTCGCAGCGACGAAGGATTCGACGGACGCGGGCTTTACTGCATGTTCTTCGCGGCGCCGGCCGGAGCCAAGGACCTCTACGCCACTCGGCTCCGCTACTGCGTGGAGGGCACGTTGGGTTTGCCCATGAGGATCGAGGTCTTCGACGACAAAGGGCGACGCGAGTACGTCGAGTACAAGGATCTGCGCAAACAGCTCCCGGTGAAGAAGGATTTCTTCACCCCTCAAGGGGCGGGCTTCTAAATTAGAGCACCGCTGTTTGCGAGCGGCTCGCACGCTCCGGTCAGCCGCCTGGCGCGGTAACGAGCACGCGCCAGGGAAAGAGGCGCTGCACGCGATGGCCGACGGGGAAACCTGCCTGCAGGCAAGCCGCCTGCAACTCGGGTACGCGGAAGCCCTTGCGAATCGACAGGCGCCCGTCGGCGTAGACGAAGCTCTTGTGGAAGGCCACGCCGGCAAGAGCGGTGTAGAGCCAATAGGCTGCGGCCGAGCGTTCGAGGTCGTTGATGAGCAACCGGCGCCTCGCGGCGAGACGCAGCTTGCGCAGGACTGCTACCACGTCGTCGGGCGGGACATGGTGAAGCACGTGGTTGCAATAGACGTAGTCCGCGGGCTCGGCCAGCCCGGCCAGGTCGTCGATGCTGCCTTGCCGGATGCGAGCCTTGGGATAGGGCGCGAGGGTTTGCCGTGCGCGCGCCACCGCGCGCGGGTCGCTGTCCATGCCCACCAGATGCAGGTCGACGTCGGCGCGGGCGCTGGCACGGGCGAGCGATGCCAGCACGTCGCCACCGCCACACCCGATTTCCAGCACCGTGGCGGGACCCCCTATGCGCGCGGCATCCGCGATGACGTGACGGCGAAGCAGGCCGCGCATGCGCGAGAGGGCCTTGTTGATGAGAGCCAGGTGCGCGTAGGTGCGGCGCAGCTTCGCGGCGCCGCAATCGCGAGAGTCGATGGCCTCGGCGACATAGATTCGATGCTCGAAACGGGATCCCTTGCCCGGCATCACGGCATCCCTGGATGCTCCAGCAACGCCGACTCGAGGGTCAGGCCTGGGCCAAAGCCACATGCGTACACCAGGCCGGCTTGCGGCTCTCGGCGCACGCGATCGAGCAAGAACCACAGGGTGGCCGAGCTCATGTTGCCACAGGTGCGCAGCACGTCGCGCGGGATCGCCAGATCCGACGCATGGAGGGCGAGCGCCTTTTGCGCCTGGTCCAGGATGGCGGGGCCGCCGGGATGAATGGCCCAATGCCGGATCTGTTCCCGGCTGGCACCCAGCTCGTGCAGCAGCGCCTCGAACGCGGATGGCAGATGCTTGTGCAGCAGATGGGGCACCCGCGGCGAGAGCGTCATGCGGAAACCGTGGTCGCCCAAGGTCCAGGTCATGTCCTCCTCTCCGCTCGTGAGCAGAAAGGCCCCCGCGCCCCGCAGGGCGAGCGGCGTGCCTTGCCCCAGGTGCTCATGACCGGCGCCGCCCACCAAGGCGGCAGCCACCCCATCGGCGAAAAGGGAATCGGCGATCAAGGTCTCAGGGTCGGTGTCGAAGTGGACGTGCAGGCTGCACAGCTCCACGTGGACGATGAGCACCAAGGCCGAGGGATCGGCCTTGCAGATGAGGTGGGCGAGCTTCAAGGTCGAGAAGCCGGCGTAACACCCCATGAACCCCACGTGGGTGCGGTGCAGCCGCGGCGACAGGCCGAGGGTGCGTGCCAAGTGGATGTCGAAGCCGGGAGCCGCGAAGCCGGTGCAGCTGGCGGTCACGAGATGCGTGACTCGCTCTGGCCACGGGGAGGGAGCAAGCGCCCGGCAAGCTTGCACGGCGAGCTCCTTGCTTTCGCGGTCGAAAAGATCGTTGCGTGCCCGGGTGGTCGGCTCCGGGCGAAAGTCGCGCGTGCGGGAAAAAAAGGTGCGCTCTTCCGTCGCTCGCCCGTAGTCGGCGATGACCGTGTGGCGCTCTTCGATGCCGGAAGCCATGAGCAGGCGCTCCACGAAGGCGAGCGCCTCGGGCTCGTCGTGAAACGCCTGGCGCGCGATGGCCACGGATTGCTCGCGCGTGCAAACATGCTTCGGCCACACCGTGGCAGTGGCGAGGATGCGCGGGTTCTTGGGTGGCTCGATCACGCGGCATCCCTGGCCGAAGAGGTGTCGCGGACGCGCGTACGCCGGGCAACCGCAGGCATGATCCGCGGTACCCAGGCAAGCGCGGTCATCGCGGCGCGGGCAAAGGCGGGGCGTTGCAGGAGACGATGGAGTGGCATGGCGTTGCGCAGGATCTGGTCGGCCATGGTGCGCGCTTCTCGGGCGTAGAGGAAAGGTGCGGTAGCGGGCGGAGAGAGCAGGATGTGGCGGGCTGCCAGGGCCCCCGTGGCCATGGCGAACGACATCCCGGTGCCGGTGAAAGACGGCAGCACCGCGAACTGATCGCCGACGGCGAACAGCCCAGGCTCGGCACCGGCGTCGCAGTGGCCATAGGGAAGATTGGCGATGGTCTTGGGCCGCTCCCATCGGGGCTCGGCCTGGGCGAGCACCTCCGCGAGCAGCGGCGCACCGCCGGCCAGTGCCTGGAGCAGCGCCAGCGGCTCCTGCCGGTGTCGTTGCAACAGCGCCGGTTGCACGAGCAGGCTGACCGTGGCCAGATCGTCGGCCACGCGGGCAATGCCGCCGTATCCCCCGTCGAAGAAGAACAACGCCAGGGTTTCATGGAGGGCGCGCAGCAGTTGCGGGCCGAGATGGTGAAAGCTCATCTTCCAGCCGAGCACGGTGGGGCCAGGGGCCGCCTGTCGCTCGTGCAGCTTGCCCGCGCTGTGTTTGCCGGTAGCCAGGACCAAGATGCGTGCCGAGAAGGTGCGCCCGGGCGTGACCAGCTCGAAACCCTCCCCGACTCGGGCCATGGCACGCACGTGCGCGCCCGCCTCGACGTCTACCCCGGCGTCGCGTGCCGCCTGCAACAACCAGCCGTCGAGAAAGCTTCGGCGCACGCTACGTCCCGCGAAGGGCAACGGCATGCACAAGCTCCGGCCCCGGTTTTCCAGGCGCAGGGTGCGAAGGGTGGCCGCCTGGGCGCGCGCCCAGGGAAAGTCGAGGCCATCCAGGCGCGCCACCGCTTCCGGCGAGAGGAACTCGCCACACACCTTGTCGGTTGCCTGCGGGCTGCGTTCGAGCAGGCGACAGCCGACACCGCCGCGCGCGAGGGTGAGCGCGGCCAAACAACCCGCGGGTCCACCGCCCAGCACCAGCACAGAGCCCGAATCCGTCAAAGCACACCTAGCCAGGCTGGCCGGCGGCGACCCGGGCGCGCGCTGCCGAGCAGCTCGTCCATCACATACGACACCACGTCACCCACGGTTTGGAAGGTCGCCGCGGCCTCCCGGGTAATGCGCACGTCGACCATGTCCTCCAGCTCGAAGATAAGCTCGACGGCCGCGAAGGAATCCAGCCCCAGATCGTCGCGCAGACGGGCGGATTCGGTCAGCGACAGCGAGGCGGGCTCGCGTGCGGCGACCTTGACCAGGGCCGCGCCCAGCTTCTCGATGATGTCGTCGCGTGAGGGGACAGCGGAGATCTCGGTCATGATTCATTCCTTCCGAAGAGCAGCGACACGTTGATATTGCCGAACCCGAACGAGTTGGAAAGCACCACGCGTGCGCCGGCTCGCGCTTCGAATGCCGTCGCTGCAGGGACCACATGCAGGGCGCAAGCCGGATCGGGTGATGAGAGATTGGCATTCGGGGGCACAACGCCGGTCTCCAGGGCCTTCACGCAGGCCAGGGCCTCCAGGGCACCGGCCGCTCCCAGGGTGTGTCCCGTGACGGGCTTGATGGACGAGACGGGCGTGCGCTGGAGATTGTCGCCAAACACCAGGCGCATGGCCCGGGCTTCGGCGACATCGTTCTCCCGCGTGCCGGTGCCGTGCGCGTTCACATAACCGATCTGGTCGGGCGTCATGCCGGCGTCGCGCAAAGCGGCCCGCATGGCGGCAGCCGCATCCTCCCCATCGGGCCGGGCATGGACGGGATGGTAGCCGCCAAGGCTCTGCCCGTAGCCGCACAGGCGCGCATAGATGCGTGCGCCTCGCAGGGTTGCATGGTCGAGGGATTCGAGCACCAGGGCGCCCGCTCCTTCGCCGAGCACGAAGCCGTCGCGCCGTTCGTCGAAAGGCTTGCAGGCAGCGCCGGGAGGCCCGGGTGCCTGGGACAGCACGCCCAGCAAGGAAAACGCGGTCAGCGAAAAATGCGTGAGGGGCGCTTCGGCCCCGCCCGCCACGATCACGTCGGCGTCGCCGCATTGGATGGTACGCAAGGCCTGACCGAGGGCGTGGGCGGAGGACGCGCACGCGCTAGTGACCACGAAACCGGGGCCGCGCAAGGCGAGGGACTGTGCAATCTCCGTGACCATCGCGGTGGCCGACACGCGGGAAACCGTGTGGGGATGGACGCGATTCTCGTGGGTGCGCAGGACGCGCCACATCTGCTCTTCTTGAAACTGGATGCCGCCGATTCCCGACCCCAGGATCGCGCCGGCGCGCTCGCCCAGCTCCGCTCCTGCCGGCAAGGGAAGCCCCGCGTCGCGCCAGGCCTGCCGGCAGGCGACGGAGGCGAGCCTCACCACCCGTTCGGCAGCGCGCGCCCCCGCGGCCCGGGCGGCATCCTCGAGCTCGCCGTCGTCCACCGCGGCTTCATAGGGCGGGGCGGGCATTCCTTCGGGCTTGGCCAGCGTGCGGCGGACAGCCGACGTCCCGCTGCGGACGCGCTCCCAGAAGGTGGCGACGTCGCAGCCGGCCGCGCTGGCCACACCCAGGCCCGTCACCACGACATCGTTCCTCGTACGACTTGCTTCCAGCATTGCGTTGGTTTGATGCCGGGAACGCCTGTGTGGAGTCGCCCGTTCGCCTGACCGCCGGCCCAACAGGCGCTTTGGCACGAGACGGAAAGCATGATGTTTGTTGCGTGCTTGGCACGACTTGCGGAATAGTCGAAGGGCGAGGTAACGGATGCGATCAGCGACTGGCGATCTCCTGATTGTGCGCGCAGATTGGGACACCTGATGGGGTCCATGCTCGTCCTTCTCGCGCTTTCCCTGGGGCTGGCTCGGCCCGACGCTGGCACAAGCGATGCGGGGACGGCTGCCGAAGCCGCGCCTGCCGTCCGGACCTTCGATTTGCGCTGGAGCCACGTGACCACTCCCAAGCCGGGGCCGCCCCTATCCATCGGTCAGCCCGGCACGGGGTGCGTGCAGGGCGCGGTGGCGCTGCCACTGCGCGGCCCGGGTTGGATCGTCGTGCACCCCGAACGGCACCGCGAGTTCGGCCATCCTTCGCTTGTTGGGTACCTGCGCAAGCTCGCGGCGCTCGCCCGCAAGGACAAGTTGGGTCTGCTGGTGGTGGGCGACCTTGGCCAGCCTCGGGGTGGCCCCGCGCCGAGCGGGCACCGCAGCCATCAAACCGGCCTCGATGTCGATATTTGGTACGGACCACCTGCGGAGCCGATCGCGCCGGGGAAGAAACCGACCCCACGAGCGCTTGCGGTCGTGGATCTGCGCACGAACAAGATGCTACCGGCATGGAATAGCCGCGCGGAGCGGTTGATCGAGGCGGCGGCGTCCAGCCCCGGCGTGGATCGCGTCTTCGTTCACCCCGCGGTCAAGCGCGCCCTGTGCGAGGACAAGGCCCGGCGCGGTCCGTGGCTTGCGCGCGTGCGCCCGTGGTGGGGACACCAAGATCACTTCCACGTGCGCCTGCAATGCCCGGAAGACAGCCCCGACTGCACCGTGTCCCAGCCTCTGCCCGAGGGCGATGGTTGCGATGCGCTCAAGTGGTGGTTCTCCGAGGACGCGCGCAAGACCGCGGCCAAGCGCGGCCCGCCCGGCGAGAACGCACCCGCCTTGCCGGAGAAGTGCGAGGCCGTGCTGGGCGAAGAATCTAAGTAGTCGAGCGCGCCAACGGCACGAAACGGCCCGCGCGCACGGTGCCGGCGGCGGCGATGGCGGAATGGACCGCGGGCACGGCGAGCCCCAGGCGGCCCGAGGCGGTCTCGAGCGGCAGCAGCTTCTTCTGCGCGTCGATGCCAGCGGCCGTCTTTTGCAGCACGAGCACGTCCAGCGCCAAGGGCGCGGTATCGCCGGGCAAGGCCCAGGCGATGGTCACCTGATCCTCGCCCACCAGAACGGCCACGCCAGGCGACCGCGGCAGGGGGATGTCCGCGGGCGGCACCTCGGTTTCGCGCAAGGGCTGCCAGGTCGATTCCAGGGTCGTCAACCGCGCTTGCGCGCGGGTGCGTGTGGCGACGTCGGCACCGCTGTCGACGAGGGTGCGATAGATGGAAATTGCCTCGCCGATGCGGCCCTGGCGCGCGCACAGCTCGGCCATGGTTTCGGTTTCGTAAAGATGATCGGTCGTCATGAGCAGATTTCCCTCGTGCGTGCGATGTCGCCCTGGATGGCGGTGATCAGCTCGTCCACGTTGGCATAGCGGCGTTGCTCGCGCAGGTGGGCGAGAAAGGCCAGACGCATGCGTGCGTCGTAAAGATCGCCCGCGAAGTCGAGCAGGTGCGCTTCGACGAACAGCTCAGGATCGCCCGGCTTGGTGAAGGTGGGATTGGTGCCGATGCTGATGGCCGCCGCAAAACGGGTCGGGTCGCCGTCGATTCGGTGTGCCCGCCCGGCATAGACGCCGGGCCTGGGCAGGATCTCTCCCTGGTAGTCGAGATTGATCGTCGGCACACCCAGGGTTCGGCCTCGACCAACACCGCGTACCACCTTGCCGTCGATTTCGAACGGTCGTCCGAGCAAAAGGCTTGCCCCTTCCACGCGGCCCTCGAGCACGAACTCGCGGATCTTGGTCGACGAGCAGACCAGGCCGCTTGCGGTGACTTGTGGAATGATCGAAACACCGATGCCGAGGCGCCGGCCCATGCTGGCGAGCAGGTCGGTGTTGCCGAGCCGACCTTTGCCGAAGCTGAAGTCCGCCCCGACCACCACGTGGCGCGCGCCCATGTCCTTGGCCAGGACCCCCTCGATGAAGTCCTCGGCCGGCATGGCCGCGAGCTCGGCAGTGAAGGGCTCGACCAGGACGACTTCCGCACCCGCTTCCTGCAAGAGCTCGATGCGACGGTGGAGCGGGGTCAGCATGGGCGGCGCCAGGCTGGGGGCGAAGAAGCGCGCCGGGTGCGGGTCGAAGGTCAGGGCCACGGCCTCGCCGCCCGAGGCACGCGTGATGCGCCGGGCTTCCTCCAGCAGCGCACGGTGGCCGAGGTGCACACCATCGAAATTGCCGATGGCCACGGCGGGGCCGCGCAGGGCTCGACCCAGCTCTTCGACGACGTGGTTGCGACCCCGAATGGAATACACGCCTTCCGGGATACCGGGCGCCACCCCCTTCGTCAACTATCCTCATTCTCGACTTCTGGCCCGCTTTCGCATCTGATCGCGCCCATGACCAGGGCTAACAGGCCGCGCGACTGGCCTTTGCTGGACCCGGCGATCTTCGCCGGGTCGCTGCTGCTCTATGCCTTGGCCATGCCGCTTGGTCTGGCCCGTGTCGAGGGGGCGTCCCAGGTCGCGGCCGGTATCGCGCTCGACTCCGGTGCGCAGCCGGCGTTCTTGGCCCTGCTTGCGGTGCGCGTGGGGCAGTATCTTCCACTGGGTGATGCGCCCTTGCGCGCCAATCTGGTCTCCGGGGTGCTGTGCGCTCTCGCGATGGCGTGGGTTGGACGCCTGTGTTTGCATGCCTGCGCGTTGCTGCGACCCCCGACCCATGCGCGGCAGGAGGCGAGGGACTTCGTGCACGAGCCTATCGCCGCGACGGGGGCGGCGCTCGCCGCTGCCTTTTCGCTCTCGATCTTCGATCTCGGCACCACCTCCGGAAGTGCTACGGCAACCCTCGTCGTGCTGGTGGCGGCCCTTTTGCCAGGCTTTGCTCTTCTGCGCGACCACAACCGTTCGTCGGCGGGATACCTGCTGGCCGGCCTGGCTGGATTCTCGGCTGGGGTCGACCCCGTGGCGGGTCCCTTGCTCTGGCCGCCCCTGGTCGCCCTGGCGGTCTGGTCGTTGCGCAAAGGTGCGCGCTGGCCGCTCCTGGCCCCGCTGTGCTTCGTGGCCGCTTGGGGCACCTCGGCCCTTGCCTGCGTGGCCACCACCGCCGCACCGATCACGTTGGCCAGGCTCGTGGCCCCTTTGGGACGGCTGGGGACAAGCGGCGCGGGCCAACCTTGGGTCGCCGGCGCCGAGCTGGCGGACGAGGTCGGCGTGGTCGGCTCGCTGCTGGCCGCCATCGGAATCGTGGTCCTGGCCACCCGCGCGACTGCGCTATCGGCCTGGTTGGTCCTGACCGTGCTCACGTCCCTGCTCTTCGCGCATTTCGCCCAGCGGACGGCAATCTGGGCGCCGACGCGCGCGGCGCTGCCCTTGGCCGTCGCGGTGACCTGCGTGTTTGCGTGTGCGGGTCTCTTGCACGTGTCGAGCCGGCTCGGAAGGGCACGGGTGGCTGCGGCCTTCGCGCTCGCGGCCATGATCGTGCTGTCGCCGGCGCTGGACAGCGGCCGCAGCCGACGCGTGACGGCCTCGCCCACGTGTCTGCTCGATCGCGCGCTCGAGCGCGCCGAGGTGAGCTCGGTGGTGTGCCCCGGCAGCCCTGAAATGGACGGGCTTTTTCGCCTGGCGCGCGCCCAAGGCCTGCGCCCCGATCTGGACATCGGCCGCTGCGGTGGCAAGTAGCCGCGCCGGGCAAATGGTCGGTGGTCGCGCAGGTCATGGGCTCTTGACCCGGTGGGTGGGGTGCTTACCTCTTCCGCTGTAACGGATTCAACGCCTTCTGACGCAAAAACAAAGGGACGCATACCATGGGAAAGATCATCGGAATCGACCTCGGGACCACCAACTCCGTCGTGGCTATCATGGACGGCAAGGAGCCCAAGGTCATCGCGAACGAGGAAGGCGGGCGTCTGACCCCGTCGGTGGTTGCCTGGGACGACAAGGGCGAGGTGCTGGTCGGCCAGATCGCCCGTCGCCAGTCCATCACCAACCCCGAGAATACAGTCTTCTCGTCCAAGCGCTTCATCGGCCGCCGCTTCGAGGAAGCCGCCGAGGACATCAAGCGCATGCCGTTCAAGAGCGTTCGCGGTGCCCACGGCGAGGTGGACTTCGAAATCCGTGGCAAGCAGGTTACGCCGCCCGAGGTCGCGGCCAAAGTGCTCGGCAAGCTGAAGAAGGCCGCCGAGGATCACCTGGGCGAAAAAGTCACCGAGGCGGTTATTACCGTGCCGGCCTATTTCAACGATTCTCAGCGCCAGGCCACCAAGGACGCCGGCCGTATCGCCGGCCTCGATGTCAAGCGCATCGTCAACGAGCCGACCGCGGCTGCGCTCGCCTACGGCCTCGACAAGAAGAAGGACGAAATCATCGCCGTCTACGATTTCGGCGGCGGCACCTTCGATATTTCGATCCTGGAAGTGGGCGAGAACGTGGTCGAGGTCGTGTCCACCAACGGCGATACCCACCTGGGTGGCGACGATATCGATCAGCGGATCATGGATTGGCTCATCGCCGAGTTCCGCAAGGATCAGGGCATCGACGTGTCCAAGGACAAGATGGTCCTGCAGCGTCTGCGCGAAGCGGCCGAAAAGGCCAAGATCGAGCTGTCGCAGGTGATGGAAACGGAAATCAATCTGCCCTTCCTCACGGCGGATGCGTCGGGTCCCAAGCACCTGCAGATCAAGCTTTCGCGCGCCAAGCTCGAACAGATGGTCGAGGATCTCATCCAGCGCACCATCGAGCCGACCAAGAAGGCGCTCTCGGACGCGGGCAAGAAGCCGTCGGAGATTGCCGAAGTGGTGCTGGTGGGTGGTTCGACCCGTATCCCCAAGGTGCAGCAGGTGGTGAAGGAGTTCTTCGGCAAAGATCCGCACAAGGGCGTGAATCCTGACGAGGTGGTCGCCCTCGGTGCGGCGGTGCAGGCGGGCGTGCTCTCGGGCGAGGTCAAGGATATGCTCCTCCTCGACGTGACGCCGCTGTCGCTCGGCATCGAAACCCTGGGCGGCGTGATGACCACGCTCATCCCGCGCAACACCACCATCCCCACCAAGAAGTCCGAGGTGTTCTCGACGGCGGCCGACAACCAGACCTCGGTCGAGGTCAAGGTCTTCCAGGGCGAGAGGCCCATGGCGGGCGACAACCGCTTGCTCGGCAAGTTCGGTCTCGAAGGCATCCTGCCGTCGCCGCGTGGCATTCCCCAAATCGAGGTCACGTTCGACATCGACGCCAACGGCATCGTGAACGTGTCGGCCAAGGACAAGGCCACCAACAAGGCGCAGCAGATCACCATCACCGCGTCGTCGGGTCTGTCCGAGTCCGAGGTGCAGCGCATGACCAAGGATGCGCAGGAGCACGAGGCCGAGGACAAGAAGCGGCGCGAGGCCATCGAGGCGCGCAACCGCTTGGAGAGCATGCAATTCAGCGTGCAGAAGCACTTCGACGAGAACAAGGACAAGATCCCCACGGGTGAGCGCGGGGCGCTCGAAGACGCCCTCAAGGATGCGCGCACGACGCTGGACGCGAACAAGGAAGCGACGGACGCCGAGGTCTTCAAGAGCGCCTTCGAACGGCTCGAAAAGGCGTCGCACAAAATGGCCGAGGCCCTGTACAAGGCCGCCGGTGGCTCGGAAGGCGCGCAGGCAAGCGCGGGTGGGGCAGAGCCGCCCGCCAGCGACGGCGCCGGCAAGAAGGACGACGTGATCGACGCCGAGTACACCGAAACACCGAAGAATTAGGACATCGAATCCATCGCGCAGCCATCGCCCCCCGGCTCTTGGGCGGTCGGCTGCGCGATTTTGCTACGAGGGGTCGATTCTCCTGCTGCGGTTGCAGTGGCAGGAATTCTGCTAGAAAGAGTCGATGTTACAGACGCTTGTGCACCTCCCGTCGAAGCCGCTCTTCGTTCTGGCCCTGATCCTGGCGGTGGCCTCGGCGCTGTGGAACGCGCGCGCACGTCGGCGCAACCCCAAGACGGCGCGCACGTCGACACCGCTTTACCTGCTCGTGGGCGCGTGGCTCCTGCTCGGGCTGCGCGGCGGCTCGTGGATTCCCTCGGGCGGCATGTTTGCCCACGGTTGGAAGCCCGTGCCCATCTTCTCCTACGGCGTGATGCTGGGCACATCCATGGTCGTGGGTTGGTTCCTGGCGCTCCGGCTGGCCAAGCAAGACGGCATTCCCGGCGAGCAGGCGGGTGCCATTTACATGTGGACCGCGGTGTGGGCCATCGTCGGCGCGCGCGTGCTTTATGCCATCACCGAATGGCAGGAGTTTTCCAATCCTCTCGACGTCATCCTGCTGAACAAGGGAGGCCTGGTGGCCTACGGTGGCCTCATCGGCGGGTTTCTGGCGAGTTGGTACGGCTGCCACAAGCGCAAGATCCACCTGCTGCGCTGGGCGGACGTGTCGGCTCCGTCGGTGGTGCTGGGAACGGCCATCACCCGCGTGGGCTGCCTCCTCTACGGCTGCGACTACGGGAAGCGCACGGCCATGCCATGGGGAATTCGCTTCCCGTCCGAGGCGCCGGCCTGGCAGGATCATGTGGCCAACTTCGGCCTCGACAAGTCGTCGCCGCTGTCGTTTCCCGTGCACCCCACGCAGATCTACGAGTCCTTGGCCGGCCTGAGCCATCTTCGCCGTGCTCATGTACCTGCGCCGGGTGCGCAAGTTCTCGGGCGAGGTCTTCGTGGCCTGGGTGGTGGGCTACGGCGTCTTGCGCTCGATCATCGAGGTCTACCGCGGCGATTCCGACCGCGGCAACGTGGGCGTCCTCTCCACCTCGCAATTCATCGGCGCGATTTCGGTGACGGCCGCGGGCGTGCTGCTGTACGTCCTGTACAGGAAGTACAAGGCCGATCCAACCGCGCTGCGTTTGTGGGAGCAGCCGCTGCCCGAGGCCGCGGGCTCCGGCCAAGCACGGCCCACGCGGCGCAAGCGCAGGAAGGGTTGAAATGGCCTGCCCGATCGCGCAGGAGACGCCGGGGGGCCATTTGATGTATAAAGTCGCTGCCATTTGATTTGTGGGGGAGAAAATGAGTCTCAAGCGCAGCCACGCCAGCACGCGAACAGGTTCCGGTGCGGGCTCCGATTCCGGGAGCAAGCTCGGGCGACAAGAGTTCTTCGACGAGCTCAAGAAGCATGCCCAAACGGGGCAGGTGTTCACGCCTGTCGACGTTTCCATGGCCATCGGTGCGAGCGAGGCCGCAGTGTCGCGCGCCTTGCTCGGCTTGGCCGCCGAGGGTTACTTGGAAAAGGTCGAGACGGGGAAGTACCGCTCGACGCCTTTCCAAGAGGTTCCGCAGGCGGAGTTTCTCAAGGCGCTGGCCCGCGCTTCGAAGACCGATTCTACCCGCCAGCGTGATCTCTCCGAGATTTCACGGCTCAAGCAGAACAACGATGTCATGCGGGCCAAGCTCCTCGGGGCACTGGCCGAACGCGATCACTACCTGGCCGTGCTCAAGCGACACGGTATCGATCCGGGACCGCTGCCCGCGCCTGCCGCATCGCCTGCGGCTCCAATCGAGCCGTCCTCCGCCGTGCCGCCTGCGGCCTCTTCTTCCGGTGGCGACGGCGGTGCCCCTCCCGCGGATGCATCCGCGGTCGAGCAGAGCTCCGGTTGACCATCCCATTGACGTGAGCCACCTTCTTCGGTGCGGTTGCGCTTCTTCATTCGCGCAAGGCCGGTCGGAGTGTCTTCCGGCCCCGGCACGGCCGTAATCGAGCACGGGGTTTCGGTGCCCTTCGCCCGCGGCGAGGTGGTCATCGGCCGCGGCCAGGATGCGACCATCGAGCTACCGTTCCCAGCTATCTCGGGCCGGCATGCCCGCGTCTTTCGCGACGATGGCGGCTACTGCGTCGAGGATCTGGGCAGCGCCAACGGCACGCGGCTCGGCGGCAGGCGCCTGGTTGCCCACGTGGCGGAGGCCATCGTGGTCGGTGACGTGGTGGACGTCGCGGGTGTCGAGCTGCGCTTCGAGGGCGAGCTGGCGTCCGATGAGCACGGCGACGGTACAAGCGATCGGGCAAGCTCCCCCGAGGCAGGCACCGCGACGCTGGCGCGCCGACTGGTTCACGACATGTTTCAGGCTTGCCCGCCCGCCGAGTGCGCCCGGCTCATCGTCGAGGCTGGTCCTGCGGTGGGCCGCGAGCTCATGCTGTCTTCATGCGGACGCGTGTTCAAGGTGGGCCGTGGCAAGCAGTGCGACCTGGCCATTCCCGACGACGACGTTTCACGCGAGCACGTCGCTTTCGAGCGCGGCGCCGAGGGCATCGTGGTGCGCGATCTGGGGTCGAAGAATGGCGTCGAGGTCGGCAGCCAGCGTGTAGCGGGCGTTCGCACTCTGCGCGACGGGGAAATCGTATGCGTGGGGAAAACCCGATTGCGTGTGGTCGATCCGGAAGAGCGCTACCTGCGCCAGATGGAATCGAACGACGCGGTGACGCCACCTGCTCCGGCCGTGGTGTCGGCCAAGTATGAGGAGACCGCACCCGCGCGCAGCCGTCTGCCCTTGGTCGCCGGTACCATTGCCGTTACGGCGCTCCTCATCGCGCTTGGACTTGTGCTAGCACTAGCATTCGCGGTCTAATTCAACGTCCGATCTCAATTCATGGAAGTTCGCGTTCCCCTGACTTTTCGCCCAATCTATCAGCCCTTGGTGTGGGGGGGGCGGCGCATGGAGATGTGGGGACGGACCCTGCCCGCGGGGCCCATCGGCGAGGCCTGGGAGCTGGCCGATCATCCGCGCGGTATGAGCGTGGTTGGAGAGGGGCGCTTCGTCGGCCTGACCCTGCGCGAGCTCGTGGGCCGCGCCGGCGCGGCGCTGGTCGGGTCCGGCTCTCGCAGCGGCGAGTTTCCCTTGATGGTGAAGCTCATCGATGCACGCTTGCGTCTCAGCGTGCAGGTTCATCCCGACGAAGCCGTGGCCCGTGCGCTCGGCGTGGGCCAGCACGGCAAGACCGAGTGTTGGGTGTTTCTGGCGGACGGCGGGGAAATCTACCAAGGCACGCGACCGGGAATCCAGCGAGCCGAGTTCGAGCGCGCCTTGGTGGAACACCGGGTGGCGGACACGCTCAATCATTTCCAGGCGCGCCGGGGCGATGTCTTCTTCCTGCCCGCGCGCACGGTGCACGCGCTTGGCGAGGGCTGTCTGCTTTACGAAGTCCAGCAGACCTCGGACATCACCTTTCGCGTGTACGACTGGGATCGCCTGGGCCTCGACGGAAAGCCGCGCCCGCTGCACGTGGCCGAGTCGATGGCCACCATCGATTTCGGGCGCACGGAGTTTGGTCCCCAGACGGCGGAGCCGTGGCGACCCATCCGCGAAGACGCGCCGGGGTGCCAGCAGAGAAGGCTCGTAGCGTGTCCGTATTTCACCCTGAGCGAGCAGCGCGTGCGCGGGCACATTGAACAGCCCACCGCGGAAACTTGCGTGGTCGTGACGTGCGCAGCCGGCCAAGGCGTGCTGTCGACTCCGGCGGGCCATGTGGCGTTGCCTCCGATGCAGACCGCTCTCGTGCCCGCGGATGCCGGTTCGTGGTGCGTGGACGTACCCGCTGGCAGCATGGATCTGCTGGTCGCCACGCCCAGGCTCTGATTCAGACGCGATGTCCATTGCCATGGCGTGTTGAACCTTTTTCCTAGCTGGAGTCTGCGGTATTCGATGGTATGGTGTCAGTATACGCACGCCCGCCTCGGCCTGGGTCTTACTTGTGAACACCCACCGAGCCCAGGTCAGAGCTTAGTAGTAAGGCCTCGCAAACGTCCCAACTCGAAAGACCTCGCGCGAAGGAGGAATGTGCATGATCGACAACGAGGATTCCGTAGTCACTTCGCTGAATGAACTGCGGAAGCTCAAGCACGAGCGAATCACCAGGCAAACGCAGTCGCGCGCGGCTGTCGGTGCCGGGCGCGCGGCGGCCCTGGCCGAAGACCCCGCATCCGACCAACTGACACCACCGCCGATGCAAATGTCCGGGCTTTCCCTGGTAGGGGGGCAGTACGGGCATTCGGCGCGGCAGGGCTCGGGTTTGGCGGTGGCCCCCGCACCGCATGTCGGGTTCGCACCGCAGGCCCCTGGTTACGATCCCTATCCTGTCCAGGCTCCCCCGGTGATTCGGACCAAGACCTCCTACACGGCTGCCGTATTCATGTCCGTGCTGTTTATCGGCGGCGGGGCTGCGGGCTATGTGAAGCTGCAGAACGACACGCAGGCCATCCTCGTTGCCAAGGATGCGTCCATCAGACAGGCGGAAGATGCCCGCAATCAGGCAGTCGAGCTCGCCGCCAAGGCCGACCAACAGTCGAAGACGAATCTTCGGCAGTGCGAGGACAAGCTCAAGACCAGTCTGGCCGTCGCGCCAGCAGCACCTGCCGCTCCTACGGCGAGCGCTCCCGTGATCGAGAAGAAGGCGGAGAAGCCGGTGTCCAGGGTCGCCTCGCGGGCGGCAAGCCACCGGAGCTCGGCGCGACCGAGTCGTCGGGCTTCTGCCGAACCCGCCGTTCCGAAGTCCGGCGATGTTCCCAACATCGCGAAGAAGAAGAAGCTGGACAACGATCCGCTCGCCGGCCTCGGGAAGCTGTAGCCGGGACCGCGTCGCGTGGAGAGACGCGGAGCAGGAACAGCGCATCGCGTGAATCGTTTTGTTGACGGGTTGTTCGTCATGGCCGACCCTAGGGCATGCTTCCCGCAACCGAGGAAACCGCCTTTTTCAATAGTTGCAAGCAAGCCCTTCTCGACGAGCACAGCGGCAAATTCGCCGTCGTGTGTGGGCACAGGCTGGTCGGGGTACACACGTCCCTGGACCTTGCCCTCAAGGCCGCCGCGCTCGCATTTGGAGACGGCGAGTTGAGCGATGGCGCACCCGTTCTCATCAACGAAATCGGCGAGGCTCCCAGGGTGCGCGTGGTTGCCCAGGCCCGTCGCTCGACGCCCTGAAGCGTGCGCCCGCGCGCACAAGCTCGGCGACCTCTCCCCGCTTCGCTCCGCTACGCGGGGCGAGGTGTTTCAGGTCAGGGTCCCCATGAAAATCTGGCTAGCCCAGGGCTAGCGTTTGCAAATCCCTCCGGCCTTGAGTAGAAACGCTGGCTGCCGGCAGCATCAGAGCGGGCTGGCCGGGAAAGGGAAATCACCGATGTCACGAGTCTCATGCAGGAGTTCGAACAAGCGTTCATTCGGGTGGCTCTACCTCGTAGCGCTTACCGGCCTGGCCCTCGGTTGCGTGGAGCAATCCGAGGAGAAGCTCACCAAGGAGGACGAGGAGTTCGTCAAGAAGAACATCCTCTCCACGCCCCCGCAGCCCCAATTCGTGGTCAACGCGGATCTCGACGGCAAATTGATCTACCTTGGGATGGATGTGAGCCCGAACCCGGTAGAGGCAGGCAAGGACGTCAAGCTGACCCATTACTGGAAGGTCATCGCGGCGCCGGGCGAGGGGTGGAAGATGTTCACCCATATCAGCGGCCCGAACAAGCAGGGCTTTGCCAACGTGGACCACACGCCGGTCAGTGGCAAGTATCCGGTCTCGCGCTGGAAGGCCGGCGAAATCATTCGCGATCAGCACACCTTCCGTCCTCCGGCCGGCTGGAACTACGACCACATGGAGGTGTACGCCGGCTTGTTCAAGGGCAACGAGCGCATGCCGGTCAGGTCGGGGCCCAAGGACGAGAACCGCGTGTTCTGCGGCAGCATCCCGATGAAGTCGAAGGCGCCCGCTCCGATTAAGCGCTACGTCGTCACCAAGATCGCCAAGCCCATCAAGATCGACGGCAAGCTCGACGAGGCGGCGTGGAAGAGCGCGCCCTCCACCGGTCCCTTCGTGGACACCATGACGGGCAATCCCGCGAGCATTTCGACCCAGGCCAAGCTGCTGTGGGACAACCAGAACCTCTATTTCGCGTTCGAGAACACGGACACCGACGTGTGGTCGACGCTGACCGCGCGCGACGACAAGCTGTGGACGCAGGAAGCGGTCGAGGTCATGCTCGACGCCGACGGCAACGGCAAGACCTACATCGAGTTGCAAGTCGCGCCGAACGGCACCATTTTCGATTCCTACCTGCCGACCTATCGCAAATACGAAGACAGCCTCGATCCCAAGCGCAAGATGTACGACTGGAATTCCAAGCTCAAGGCCAAGGTCGTTGTAGACGGTACGCTCAACAAGCGCGACGATCAGGACAAGGGCTGGACGGTCGAGATGGCCTTGCCACTTGCCGATGCCAACGGCCTCGACAAGCCCGGGGTGAAGATTCCGCCCGCGGTCGGCGATGTTTGGCGCATCAACATGTTCCGCTTGGATTCGCCCAAGGACAAGCCGCAGATCGCCGTTGGCTGGAGCGCGCCGCTCGTGGGTGACTTCCACAAGCTCGACCGCTTTGGCGAGATCGTGTTCGGCGACGAGAAGGGCGAGGTCCCCCCGCCCAAGGCGGAGGTGGTCAAGGCCGGCAAGGACGAGAAGGCTGGCGCGACCGGTAAGGCCGGCAAGGCCGGCAAGGGCGAGAAGGGCGAGAAGGCCAGCAAGGCAAAGGCCGAGAAGAAAGCCGTGCCCGGCAAGAAAGAGGAAGGCAAGAAGGACGAGGCGGCCAAGTAAGTCGTTCGCCCTGCGCTTGAAAGGCCGCCAGGCAGTCGCCGGGCGGCCTTTTTTCATGGATGCTACGATGAGGGGATCCGGATGTTCGACACGGAGAACACAGAGGACGCAGAGACGGACGAAGAAGGAAGGGTTCTCGGCCTGAAACCACCTCGCCCCGCGCGGCGGGCGAGGGCGCGGCGAAGCCGCAGGGGCAGGTGTAGGGCGTGGAGGACCCGAAGTGCCCACAGGGCTGACCTGAAACACCTCGCCCCGCGTAGCGGAGCGAAGCGGGGAGAGGTCGCCGAGCGCAGCGAGGCGGGTGATGGGCTGCCCGTTTCACGCCTGAAGGATCCGGGCCTTCGGCCCGGCGGCGGTACTGAGAGGTCGCCGAGCGCAGCGAGGCGGGTGATGGGCTGCCACGTTTCATCCCCGAAGGATCCGGGCCTCCGCACGGCGGCGCTGCCATGGTGAAGCTGTTCCTTGTCCTTTCTTGTACGGGCTGCGCAGCTGCGGTCGTCCCCTCGTCCGGTGTTGGTCGCGGAGGAGCGGTCGCGATCCCGTCCATGGCGGGGGTGCCTTCGGGACCGGGCGCGGAGCTCTACTCCACCGAGGGCACCGCGAGCGCGACGACGGATGCCTTCGCTCGTCGCCTTGCCGTCGAGGTCGACGAGAGCCGGAAAGAGCGGGGCCAGGCCCCCATCGTTCGCGATGGGCGCCTCGATCGCGTCGCGGCCGATCTGGCGATTCTGACCGATGCGGTTCGCACGCCGCCTCCCGAGACGGTTGCCTTTCTGCTCGCGCACGAGGGGCTGATCGAGCCCGAGCCCAGTCTTTTTCTCCTCCATGGCGACGATGGCGCCGAATCTTCGGCCGTGGCGGGTCTGCGCGGGCAGCTCGCAAACGCAACCACCGGGGCGTGGCGGCGGGTCGGCATAGGCGTCGAGCACGTCGCCGGCAAGTGGAGCGCCGTGCTCGTCTTCCAGGAGAAGAACCTCGATATGGATCCAATTCCGCGCAAGCTGGCGTCGGGGGGGCAGGCCACGGTCGCGGGCCGCATTCGGCCGCTCTTTCATTCGCCGGAGGTTCTGTTCACCTCGCCACGTGGCAGCGTGGAGCGTCTTACCACGAACGTCAAGCACGATACTTTCGTGGCACACTTCGCCTGTCGCGGCGATGGCGCCTACCAGGTCGAAATCGGCGCCACGGATGCGCGTGGACCGAAGGTGCTGGCCAATTTCCCCGTTTACTGCGGTGTCGACCCGCCGGCTCGATTCGTCGCCCTTCAGCCCCAGGAAACGCGCACCCTCGATCCCGCCGAATCGGAGACGGAGCTTCTCGCCCAGGTGGACCGCGACCGCAGGGCGGCGGGGCTGCCAGCGCTCGTGCACGACCCACGTCTGGCGCAGATTGCTCGGCGCTACAGCCAGGAAATGGCCGAGACTGGCGAGGTGGCGCACTTCTCGCGCCGCACCGGCAGCGTCGTGGACCGCCTGCTCGCCGCGCGGATCTTACCCACGCCCACCCTCATCGCGGAGAACGTAGGCAGCGCCCAATCCGCCGTCGACGCCGAGCACGGATTCATGGCCAGCCCCGGGCACCGCGACAACATTCTCAACCCCGCCATCACGCACGTGGGTGTGGGGGTCGCCATGGGCCGCGGAGAGGGAGGCTCGGTGTCCCTCTATTTCACCCAGGTCTTCGCGGGCTGGGTGCAGTAGCCTCTTCCGCGCGATTCGTGGTAGCAACAGCCATGATCCCAGCCAGCGCCGGAAGCCATGCATCCAATCCCTTGCTCGTGGTGGGTTCCGTCGCCCTCGACACGGTCGAGACCAGCCAAGGCAAGCGCGAAGACATCTTGGGCGGAGCGGCCAGCTTCTCCTGCTACGCCGCCTCGTTCTTCGCGCCCACGCGTCTGGTGGGCGTGGTGGGAACGGATTTTCCGACAGCGCACGAGGACTTCTTGCGCGCGCACGGTATCGACCTCGGCGGCCTGGAGCGAGCTCCAGGCCGAACCTTTCGTTGGGCAGGCCGTTACGCCGCAGATTTCAACACGCGCACCACGCTCGATACCCAGCTCAACGTCTTCGAGACCTTCAAGCCGAGGCTTCCGGCCGCGTGGTCCGAAACTCCGTTCGTGTTCTTGGCCAACATCGATCCCGCGCTTCAGCTCCAAGTGCTGACCCAGGTCAAGCAGCCGCGCTTTTCGGCTTGCGACACCATGAACTTCTGGATCTCCGGCAAGCGCGCCGAGCTTTTGCGCGTGCTCGAACGCGTGGATATGCTGCTGCTCAACGACGAGGAGGCGCGCCAGCTCTCCGGCCATTCCAGCCTGCCGGCCGCGGCCAAGGCCATCTCCGCGCTCGGGCCCAAAGCGGTGGTGATCAAACGCGGGGATGCCGGTGCGCTACTGTTCCAAGGCGACGACGTTTTCGCGGCGCCCGCTTTTCCGCTCGACAAGGTGGTCGATCCGACGGGCGCGGGCGACTCGTTTGCGGGCGGGTTCATGGGCACGCTCGCGCACACGGGCGACACCTCGCCGACCGGTGTTCGCTCGGCTCTGGTGGCGGGGACGGTGCTGGCCTCGTTCTGCGTCGAGGACTTCAGCCTCGACCGCTTCCGCACCTTGGATGCCGCCGGCATTCGCGCCCGCATCGCCGGGTTCGCCAACCTCGTACGCTTCGACGCGCCGAAAGTTTGACTCACCACAGAGGCGCGGAGAGCACAGAGGCGGATAGGAAAGGGCTTTCGGATCTTGGATCCGGGAGCCTTTCGCTTCCGTGTCCTCTGGGTCTCTGTGCTCCCTGTGGTTAGATTCCTTCTCGTCCAAGAAGGTAGCGCAACAGAGGGGCGACGTGCAGGGCTTGGATCATGTCGCCGCTGTCGACGAGCGAAACGGCGTCCCGGACTTTGACCAGGTGGACGCGCAAGTCCTCGGTTTGCTCGGGCGTGGGCGGGCTCGTGCGCACCACACCCTCGGCCAGGTAGGTCGTGGTCATGTTGTCCTGCAAGGCAGGGTTGGCCGACAGGTTGGCAAGCAGGGTCCAGCGCCCTCCCGCGAAGCCCGTTTCCTCCAGCAATTCCCGCCTGGCCGCGGTTTCGACCGATTCCCCTTCCTCCACCACGCCGGCGGGAAGCTCGTAGTGAACGGCGCCGATGCCGGGCCGGAACTGGCGCACGAACACGAATTCGTCATCCGGGGTGACGGCCACCACGTTCACCCAGGGCGGATACTCGGAGATCCAGTAGTCGGCGATCTCGCCTCCCGAAGGCAGGCGGAAGCGCTGCTGACGCAAAACCAGCCAGGGAGGGCGACGAAAAAGATACCGTTGGTCGAAGCACTCCCATGGTAGGGGATCGTCGGGAAGTTTGACGGGCACCCGCGCAGTATTCAGGATCGCGATGACCCCTGCAAGGTGGCTGGAAGCTGGCATAATTTGGAGTACCCTACGGGGCTGCTGCCGTGAGTGAAAAACGTGATTATTACGAAGTCCTGGGTGTCAGCCGCGACGCCGATGTGGCCGAGCTGAAGCGCGCCTACCGCAAGCTCGCGCTTGAGCTGCACCCCGACCGCAACCCCGATGACAAGGAGGCCGAGGCCCGCTTCAAGGAGGCCTCCGAGGCCTACCAGGTGCTCTCGGACGCGGAGAAACGGGGGCTCTACGATCGCTTCGGCCATGAGGGCCCGCGCGGCGGCGGCTTCGGTGGTTTCTCGAACATGGGCGACATCTTCTCGGCCTTCGGCGACATCTTCGGCGATATGTTCGGCGGTTTCGGCGGAGGCTCCTCGCGAGCGTCCGCGCGCGGGGCTGATCTCGAGATTCGCATCGAGCTGACCCTGTCCGAGGTCGCCAAGGGCGCCACCAAGGAGGTCAAGCTTCGCCGCCGGGTGGCGTGCGTCGATTGTTCGGGGACCGGCGCCGCTGCGGGCAGCGGGCGCGAGCGCTGCCAGCAGTGCGGCGGGCGTGGCCAGGTCATGCACCAGCAGGGATTTCTGATGATCCAGACCACCTGCCCCATCTGCCGTGGCGAGGGCACCATCGTGCGCAAGCCCTGCCAGACCTGTCGGGGCAGCGGCCTGACCTTGGCCGAGGAGAGCTTGCAGGTCGCGATTCCCGCCGGGGTGGAAGACGGTTCGACCTTGCGTCTGTCGGGGCGGGGCGAAGCCGCACCCGGCGGCGGGCAGCCGGGCAATCTCTACGTCGGCTTGCATGTGGCGAGCGATCAGCGCTTCGAGCGCGACGGCGCCGATCTGCACACCCAGGTCCTGCTTTCATTTCCACAAGCGGCGCTGGGCGCGACCATCAAGGCGCCTTCCCTCGACAGCGACCTCGAGGTGGCGGTGCCCGCGGGAACCCAGCCCGGTGACACGGTGACCTTGCGGGGCAAGGGTCTGCCGCGCCTGCATGGCCGGGGGACCGGCGACCTCGTCGTGCACCTCAAGTTGGTCGTGCCGAAGACGCTGACGGCCGAGCAGGAAGAGCTCCTGCGCACCTTCGCCAGCGCGGGCGGCGACTTGGTCGAGCCGCCCAGCGAGCGTGGCAGCTTCTGGCGCAAGAAGCGCAAGTAGCAAGGGAAGAACACCACAGAGACACAGGGAGCACGGAGACCGGAAAAGAAAGGGTTCCGGGATGTGGGTTCGAACCCATCTTCCCCCTCAGCCTCTGTGCTCTCCGTGTCTCCGTCGTGCAAGATTCAATGTTATTTCTTCTTCGCCTTGCGGTTCGGCTTGGCGGTGGGGGTGGCGGGCTTCTTCTGGTCTTGCTTTCCGGCGGGCTTTTTCAGCGTGAAACTGATCTGGGGCACCGGCTTGCCGGGTTGGTAGAGCCAGGCGTAGGTCAGGTAGCTCGAGAGCACGCGCTTGGTATAGCCGCGGGTTTCGTCGAAGGGGATGGTTTCGATGAACTCGTCGAGCTCCAGGTTGCCGCGGTCGCGCAGCCAGCGATCCACGCCGCCTTCGCCGGCGTTGTAGCCGCTGATCGCCAAGGGAACTGCGCCGCCATAGTGATCGAGGAGGAAGGCGAGAAACTTCGAGCCCACCTCCACGTTCTTGTCCGGGTCGAACAGCGCCTCGCGCGTGACCGGCCACTTGGCGAAACGTTGTGCGGTTTTGGTCATCATTTGCGTCAGCCCGAGCGCGTTGGCGAAGGATTCGGCGCGCGGATAGAACGAGCTCTCCTCGCGCATGATTGCCCACTGCAACGCCTCGGGCACATGGTTCGCGCGGCAGTGTTTCTGCACGACATCGGCGAACGCCTTGGGATAACCGAGCCTCCATTCGGCTTCGTGCCGCCCGCCGCTCGGGTAGGTGCGACGGAACGAGGGCAAGGCGTAACGGGGGACGGAATAGGAGGCGTTCCATTGCCCGCCGCGATCGAGAAGGATCGCGGTGATCCAGAGGACATCCTCGCGCGCGGCGCCGACTTGGGCATCGCCCTTGCCGCCCACACGCATGCCCAGCTTGGCGAGCTCGCGTCGCGCCTCGCCGCCGAGGCCAATGCGTGCGAGCTCGACCGCGCGCAAGAATCCCGGTTCGCCGAACACGGCTTGCTTGCCGAATTCCCACGGCGACTTCTTGTCGATGTCGCCCATGTGCCTGCGCAGCTCATGTAGCAGCACGGTTCTGGCCTCGGGTGCGAGCTTGCGCAGGCGTTCGAGCGAGAACAACGTGTACACGGACAGCGGGTATTCGCGCACGGCCCGCTCATAGCCTTCGCGTGCTTTTCTTCTTTCACCCTGCTTTTCGAAGATTCGCGCCTTCCAATAGAGCGCGCGCCCCTCGGCGTAGAAGATGTCCTCGCGCGGATAACGCCGCAGCGCCTGGTCGAGCCAAGACAGGGCCTTGTCGTAGTCGCGATCGCGCAAGCAATCGAGGGCGAGGCGCCACAAGGCCTCGGGCGCCATGTCGCCTTTGGGGTAGATGTCGGCGAGATTGGAGAGCAACTTCTCGGCCTCGGCATCCTTGTTGTCGTCGCTCAAAACCTCGGCTGCGCGCAGTCGGGCGTCGTCGGCCAGGCGGTGGTCGGGATGGTCTTTTTCGATTCGGGCGTAAAGAGCGATGGCCTTGTCTTTATCGCCCGCGGAGGCATAGGAACGCGCCCCTTGGTAAAGGGATCGCGCCAGCAGATCGCGATCGCCTGCCTCGCGGCAGTCGGCAATGGCTTGATCGAACAGGGAGGCCGCGCGCTGCCGTTGTCGCTGTTTCCACACCGACTGCGCGACGTAGAAGCGCAGTCGGCACTGGACGGTTTTGTCGAGGCCGGGCATGGCCAGTGCGGTGACGAAGGTGGTCTCGGCCTGCGTGTTCTGGTTGGCGTCGAAAAGGATCATCCCGCGCGAAAGCAATTCGTCGATACTTCGGGCGGTGATGGCGCTGGCCTCGGACGCCGGCGCTGTCTTGGCCAGGTCTTGCAGCCGGTCATCGGCGCGCGTGACCCAGCTCTCGGTGGGCGACTCGGCCCACACCTTGCGGTAGGCGGCGGCGATTTCTTGCAGCGGCCGACCTAGCTCCCGCAAGGCCTCGGCGCGCTGGAACATGGCTTCCACGTGGCGAGCGCCCTTGGGAAAACGGGCCAGGAAGGTGGTTGTCTCGGTTTCCACCTCGGCCCAGCGCTTGGCCGCGACGAAGGCGTCCACCTTGACCATGACGGCCTCGGCCTCGGGCACGCTGCCCGAAGGCACGCGGGCCAGCCAGGTGAAGGCACCGTCGCTGTCGCCCCGGCGCAGGCGGCAGCGGGCCGCGTTGTAGGCGTGGTACGGCGCGAGCAGTGGGTAGGTCGTCCACAGCTCCTCGAAGATGTCGCCCGCGGCTTGCCAAGAGGGTGGGGACTGGTTCATGAGCGCGAGGGCCTGCAAAAAGCGCAAGGGATTGCGTCGCGGAGACTTGGCAGGAAGATCGGCGAGGACGCGGGCCAGCTCTTTGCTGGCGTTGGCAAAATCGCCGGCGCGAAAGTGGGCGGCGGCTTGGCCGGCAGAACCGGCCGCGAAATAGGGTTCGAGCCACCTTGGGTCGAACGCGACAGGTGCCGACCTGGGACTAGGCGCGGTCTCGGAGGGCGTGCCTGGCTCCTCTTCCTCGTCGGAGCTCCCCATTTCCCCGGCGCGCGAGATCCCGGATAGGGCGAGGAGCGCCGGCAGGGCAAGCAGGGCAGGGGGTGAAGGCCGCCTCATGGTTTACCGTCGAGAGTATGGAATCGCTTCGTGCCGCAAGAAAGCTGTCCTTGCCGCGGCTATTCCTTGCGTCCGGCCACGCGTGCGCTGTCGCCCTGATTCTCCGCCTTGCGGAGGGTCTGGAATTCGTTGGAGAGGCCGCTGATGCTCTGATCGAGCAAATTGATGTCGTTTTCCACCATGGCTACTTTCGACCTGAGCAGTCGAACCTCACGCGACAGACGCGCCATGGCCCACAGGATGAGTAGCAGGTTGGGGATCAGGGCCAGAACCGTGTAGACGATGACCTGACCGTCGAGAAAATTCTTCAGCAGTCCCACGGGGTCATTCCTTTCCTGCGGCAGCGGCGCACATTCGTCATTTCGGTTGCCACGCGCACACGCAGTTGCGGCCGGTGCGCTTGGCTTCGTAGAGTGCCTGATCCGCGGCCGCAATGAGCGCCTGCGAGTCTGCGATGCGCGTATCGGGAATGGTTGCCACGCCCGCGCTGACCGCGACGGGGATGGTCTTGTCCTCGACGACGAACTTTTGGCCCGCCACGGCCTGGCGCACGCGCTCGGCCACGGCGCGGCCCTGGATGCTGTCCGCGCCACGGCAGATGACCGCGAATTCCTCGCCCCCCACGCGGGCAAAGACGTCCTCTGCCCGAATCTGGGCCGCCACGGCCTGGGCCATGTCCGAGAGAACCTGATCGCCGGCGGGGTGGCCGTAGGTGTCGTTGATGGTCTTGAAGTGGTCCAGATCGAAGGCCACCAGGGATAGGTCCGCCTTGGTCCGCATGGCGAAGGCGAATTCGCTCTCCAGCCGATCGGTAAAGTATTTCTTGTTGAAGGTCTTGGTCAGGTCGTCGCGCAGGGCGGATTCGTACATCTGGCGCTGGAAGACCTCATCCAGGCTGTCGTGGTAGGTGAACTTCAGCACCGTGCTCGACCCGACCAGGATCTTGTCGCCGTCCTCGAGCACGTGACGGTCGACGCGCAAACCGCGGCAGAAGGTTCCGTTGGTCGACCCCAGGTCGTGCAGGATCATGCTGTCCCCTTCGATCTGGATCTCGCAATGCTCGCGCGAAATGCCATCGTCCATCATGCGAACGTGCGCGGTTTGGCCGCGGCCGATGATGGTCTGGGGTCGGGTAATCTTGAACATCTCGCCCATGGCGCTGCCCGCGAGGACGATCAGATAAGCCTGGTCTCGGTTCGTGGGCGTCGCAGTTGTGCCAGGCGGATTGTCTTGGACCCGCGTGATGTCGTCCCAGCTGATGGTCACGGCATGTCCGATCGTATCACCCGCCAGCCCCAGCGCTAGCGTCCAACTTCCAAGCAAGAGCGCGTAGCGGCGCGGCCCTGCCGCCGAAATCGTCCAAGATCGCCGCGGCCCGGGTGACTAGCTCGTGGATCCGTCCCCGTGCCTGCCGCGCAAAGGTCGCATGCTCGCGATCATCGCGATCGTCGGCGTGTTGAAAGGCGATGCCGTAGCAGTCGCCGAATTGTCCCAGGGCCGCCATCTGCGCGGGATTGGCGCCCGCCGCGGCCCCGCCGATCTCCACGGCGGCGCGAAACAACGCCCCGGTCTTTTCAACGTGCAGCCGCTCGACGGCCTCCAGCGTGGCGGGGGCCGTGGCCAGGGTGTCGCGCGCCTGTCCCCGCACCATGCCCGAGACGCCAGCCCCGCGCGCGAGGGCGGCGATAGCGGGCAGGTAGAGCCCTGGCGCATTCGCCAGCTTGGCCGCATCGGCCAGCCATTCGAAGGCCAAGGTCAAGAGCGCGTCCCCTGCCAGAATGGCCGTGGCCTCGCCGAAGGCCTTGTGGCTGGTGGGACGCCCGCGGCGGACGTCGTCGTCGTCCATGGCGGGCAAATCGTCGTGGATGAGCGAGTAGCAGTGCACGAGCTCCACCGCGCCGGCGGCGATGCGCAGGGGCTCATCCGCGCGCGCTCCCACGGCCTCGGCCGCGGCCAGGGCCAGAATGGGGCGCAGGCGTTTCCCGGGCGCCAACAGCGAATAGCGCATGGCCTCGACCAATCGCCCGGGATCGTCGCTTGTCTGCGGCAGGCGTGCGTCGAGGAGCACATTCACCTCCGCGCGCCTGGCCTCGAGCCAGGATTCGAGGTCGAACGGGTTCACCGACTCTCCTCATCGTCCTGCGGCTCGTCGAGGGGCGCGGTGGTCGCGTTTTCGCCGGCGCTCGCCAGCAAGACCTCGACCCGCTTCTCGGCCTTGTCGAGAACCGCCGCGCCCTGGCGGCACAGGTCCATCCCTTCTTCGAAGAAGCGCAGGCTGTCTTCGAGGGCCAGGTTGCCGCTTTCCAGGCGCTCGACGAGAGAGCGCAAGCGCGCCAGGATATCGTCGAAGCGCACGGGGGCGCTCGGGTCGGGTGCGGACGTGGTCGCCATGCGGTTGGGATTGTAGCAAGCCTTGCGGTCTCGCGGGCAATGCTTCTGACACGGGATGCTGGCTTGCGCGACGATTCGCATCTTTACGGTCCGCGGTGCTATCGTCGCGGGCCAAGGGTGGCTAGCACGACGAGGAAGCTCGGAAGTACCGCGGACGCGAGCCCGGCCGGGCTTGCGCGCGCAGATCATGCTCGGCATGACGGCGGTCACGCTGGTGGCGATCCTGACCACTGGGGATATCGCGTTATGGGCTTCCGGGGACAGCCTGCGGATGCAGCGTGAATCCATGACCGCGACGCTGTCCACGGCCATCGCCCGGTCGGTGGCAGCGGAATGGGCGATGCACCCCAGAGCCACCCTCGCCGAGCGGAGAACGAACCTACGTGCCCTGCTGAGGCCGCTGGCCGAGGCCACGGATTCTTCGGGCTTGTCCGTCATCGGCCTCGATCGCCGGGAGATCGTCTCATGGCCTTTGCGTCGCACGGGCGACAGCGATGCCATCGTCATCAGCACGGCCCTGGCGGGCGGGCCGCCGGTCATCAACTACCGTGCGCTGCCGCAGGGGGGAGACAAGGAGCTCTTGGCCTACGCACCTGTCGAGGCCGAAGGGCGAGTGGTGGCCGTCGTGCGTGTGGCGATTGCGGCCAGCGAGCCCACGCGATCGGTCCTGCGTCGTTCCGGGCTTCTCCTGCTCTTGCTTGCCATCGCCGACGCGCTGCTGGTTCTGGGGCTGGGCCTCTTCGTGCTCACCCAACTCGTGGTCAGGCCCCTCGGGCAGCTTCGGCGAGCTACCGCTTTGATGACGGCCGGCGATTGGGAGCCGCGTATTCCCGAGGAGGGGCCGAAGGAATTCGCCGCGCTGGCCTCGGCTTTCAACCAAATGACCGCTTCGCTGTCGGTGCAGCGCGAACAGATCATCCGCTCCGAGAAGCTGGCCTCGGTGGGGCAACTCGCGGCGGGCGTGGCCCACGAGATCGGCAATCCATTGGCCGCGATCTTGGGCTATGTGGACATTCTGCGCTCCGATCTCGCCGGCCGAGGCGACCTGCCCAAGGCTGACCGCCAAGACGCCCTCGATCGGGTGAAGGCCGAAACCCAGCGCATCCATCGCATTATTCGCGAGCTGCTGGAATTTTCGCGTCCCAGCCACGAAAACCCCGAGCCCACCGATCCCCTGCGCACCGTGCAGTCCGCGCAGGCCCTGCTGGCGCCGCAAAGCCGCTTTCGCGAGGTGCGCGTCGTGACCCTGCCGGCGGATGAAGCCTGGCCTCTGGTGATGGTTGCGCCCAGCCGCCTGGTGCAGGTGTTGGTGAACCTCATGCTCAACGCCGCCGACGCGATGGCGGGCAAGGGGACGATCGGGGTGTCCTGCCACCAGGACGGCCGGAGGGTGCTCCTGACCGTCGCCGACGAGGGGCCGGGGGTTCCCAAGGAAAACCGCCGCAAGGTCTTCGACCCCTTCTTCACCACCAAACCTGTCGGCCAAGGCACGGGCTTGGGATTGTCCGTGTGTCGGTCGATCGTCGAAAGTTTCGGCGGCACTCTCGAGCTGGGTGTGGGCGTCGCTGGCGAGGGCGCGAAGTTCACCATCGCGCTGCCTGGGGCCGAGGTGCCGGCGGAGTAGACGTCGAATAGACGGCCCAGGGCATGGCACGACCGCGCCGAGCTCCACCTTCTTCCATCGCGGTCGCCTGGGCAGGTCGGCGAAGGCAAGGTGCCAACCTGGGCGTCACCGCCGCCAGAGGACTCGGAAGCCCGGCCGCGGTGACGCTTGCGCTGGTTCGCGCTACTTCTTGCCGCCAGCGTCGATCAGCTTGAATTCGGTGCGGCGGTTGGTGGCGCGGCCCGAGGCAGTCGAGTTGTCCGCGATGGGACGATCCTTGCCGTAGCCGATGGAGATGAGCCGCGAAGACGCGATTCCTCGCGACACGAAGTACAGCTTCACGGAATCGGCCCGATGTTGGGATAGGGTGAGGTTGTAGGAGGCTCGGCCCCTGCTGTCGGTGTGGCCAGAGATTTCGAGATTGACGTCGGGGAAGTCCTGCAGGACCTTGAGCGCGCGGTCGAGAATGGCCCACGATCCGGGCAAGATTTCCGCCGACCCGGTCTTGAAGTTGATACCCTCTATCACGCCGGTGAACTTCTTGACCTCCGGTGGAACCTCATCCGGGCAGCCGTCCTCGTCCTTGTAGTGGTTGAAGGTTTCGGGCTCGTTGGGGCACTTGTCGATGGCGTCGGGAATGCCGTCGCCGTCGTTGTCCGGATCGGGACAGCCGTCCTCGTCCTGGAAGCCATCCTTGTCCTCGGGTTCGTTGGGGCACTTGTCGAGCGCATCGGGGATGCCGTCCTTGTCGTTGTCGAGATCGGGACAGCCGTCTTGATCCTCGAAGCCGTCCTTGTCCTCGGGATCGTTGGGGCACTTGTCGAGCGCATCGGGGATGCCGTCGCCGTCGTTGTCGGGATCGGGGCAGCCATCGTCGTCCTTGAAGCCGTCCTTGTCCTCGGGCTCGTTGGGGCACTTGTCGACATCGTCGGGGATACCATCGCCGTCCTTGTCGGGCCGACCCTTCTCGATGACCTTCTCGTAGTAGTGCACCTTCTCGACCTCGGCGAAGTTCAGGTACAGACCTCCGAAGACTTCGAAGTCGGGGCCGGTGTAGCCGATGCGGTCGCCGATGGGAATGAGCGGCAACGCAGTCCACGGCACGGAAATGCGCCCGTCGAAGCGTACGCCCACCCGTGGCGTGATTCCAATCTTGAAACCAAGGCCTGCGTGCACGAAGGACTCGGTGCCCCCGTTGGCTTTGCTCGAGTCGCTCACCAGCGAGGTCAGACCGCCGTACCCGGCCAGCAAGAAGGGCTGGAACATGTAGTAGTCGTTCAGATTGAGAACGAAGCTTCCCCGGTAGGCGACCACCAGCATTTTCGTGCCGTGGTCAGGCTCGTTGGGATCGTCGTTGCGGGTCCTGGTCGGAATGGCGGCGAATTCGGCCTCGAAGCCAATCCAGCGATTGAGGTGGAACCCGAATTCCCCGCCGAACATCCCGGAGCTCTTGGGCGACGTTCCCGTCGAATCACCCTTGGCACGCCCTAGGGCATGGTCCTGGGTGAAGAAGTGCCCACCGCCGAAGAGGCCGAAGTCGAAGCGGTACTCAGGAGCGCCTTCTTGCGGGGGTGACTGGCTCGTGTCCTTGTCCTGGGCCCAGGCGTGCCCGGCCGACAGCGATGTGAAAAGCGTGCCAAGCAGGAGTGCCCGACCGCCAACCCGTGTTGCGCGGAAACGACTCATCACGATGACCTCCGGTTGTGGTTATGAACGTGGTGCCGACCCAGTCGCCGCCCTCCGAGAAGGGGCCAGAATATGCGAATCCTTGGATTTTGGCTATGGAGGGTCGTCGAGGTCCGATCCTGGGCGTTGTCGCGGTTCAGGTACGGCGGGGTACGAAAGACCTCGGCGATCGAGAGCGCCACATAGGAGTCCACGCCACGCTGAGGGGAGTATCCCCCGACGATTTCTGACAGCCCCAGCGCACCCCCGTAGCAGCGAACGCGTTCACGTGCGGACGGCGGCCGCTGAAAATCTCCAATCGCAAGGCGAATCGTCTACTCGTGGCGGCTTCAGTTCCCAGTCGGACAAGGGGAACTCCCACAGACCCCACCCGCGCAACATCCGCTCGCGCTCCCGTTCCCGTTGTCGCACGGAGTACTATCGGAGCTAGTATTGCAGCTTCCCGTGTTCAGGTCGCACGTACCAGGGTGGCACGGGTCGGGCGTGCACGTCTTCGCTGTTTGGACGCATTGCCCGGTACTTGCATTGCACGCGGCTGTGTGGCACGCATCGATTGCATCGCACGCCATCGCTGTTTGGACGCATTGCCCGGTACTTGCATTGCACGCGGCTGTGTGGCACGCATCGATTGCATCGCATGCCATCGCTGTTTGGACGCATTGCCCGGTACTTGCATTGCACGCGGCTGTGTGGCACGCATCGATTGCATCGCACGCCATCGCTGTTTGGACGCATTGCCCGGTACTTGCATTGCACGCGGCTGTGTGGCACGCGTCGATTGCATTGCACGCTATCGCTGCTTGGACGCATTGCCCGGTACTCGCATTGCACGCAGCTGTGTGGCACGCATCGATTGCGTTGCACGCTGTCGCTGTTTGGATGCATTGCCCGGTACTCGCATTGCACGCAGCTGTGTGGCACGCATCGATTGCGTTGCACGCTGTCGCTGTTTGGACGCATTGCCCGGTGCTTGCATTGCACGCGGCTGTGTGGCACGCATCAATTGCATTGCACGCTATCGCTGTTTGGACGCATTGCCCGGTACTTGTATTGCACGCGGCTGTGTGGCACGCATCGATTGCATTGCACGCTATTGGTGTTTGGACGCATAGCCCAGTACTTGCATTACACGCAGCTGTGTGGCACGCATCGCTGGGATTGCACGTTATTGGCGCGTTGCCGCAGCCAGTGAGCGGATCGCAAGTCGCAGTGTTACACGCGTCACTTGGAGTGCACGTCTTCGCTGGATTGGTGCAAAGACCTGTCGTTGGGTCGCAAACTCCTGCCGTGTGGCACAGGTCACTCGCCGTACACGTCAGCGCCTTCGGACTCCACGATGTCTGGCTGACACTCGGCGTGCATTGCTGACACTTGTTGTTTAGATTGACAGCGCCTGCCGCATAGCAAGCATTGTCGATAACACAGTTGGTGGCTGGGATCATGTTGGTACAGGTCCCGTCCCCGTTGCAGCTGTCCGTAGTGCATGAAATGTTGTCGTTGCAACTGTATACCGTTCCGGCGCACGCTCCGCTGCTATTACATTGGTCGCTCTTCGTGCACGCATTTCCATCGTTGCAGCCTGTCCCGCTTGGCTTGGCTGCAAACGTGCATGTCCCGTCGCTGTTGCAAGTTCCGGCCAGGTGACACTGATCCGGGGCAGCGCAAGTGAAGGATGTGCACTTCCCTAGGCTAGCCGCCAACCCGCAGCTCTGGCAGCTCCCCGTACAGACGCTATCACAACAGATACCGCTAACGCAATGTCCATGCAGGCAATTGGTGTTGTCCGTGCACGAAGACCCGTCAGATTGTGTCGTTCCACAGGTAGGCGTGACCTGGGTTAGGTTGCAGGCGATGCCGTCCGCGCAGTCGGCGTTCTGGTGGCATGGCTCGGTCAAGCAGGCCGAATTCGAGCCGCACATGTAGGGAGCGCAGCTTTGTGTCCCGTTGGGCGGTGTTGTCGGACACCCGCCCTTGCCATCGCAGAAGATCGGCGGGGTCAGCGTGCTTCCGCTGGTTGGACAAATCTGCGCCCGGCACGCGGTGGCCGTCGACC
>CAWGPW010000044.1:0-212305 GCA_963824555.1 uncultured delta proteobacterium
TCGGGTGCGCGTACGGGTGCCGACGCTTTCATGTCTCCAGGTTGACCAGGCCCCTGCTGCGGCCTCGGCTGGCGATCCCGAGCCAAGGCGATGACTTGGCGGATCAGGCGCTGGATGGACAGGCCCACGTCCGATAGGCGGGCATCGTCGTACATATAGGCCGGCGTGGACACCACGCGGTTCTTCTGGTCGACCAAAATCTCGCGCTCGGGACAGGGCCGCACGTCCGCGCCCATCACCGCCGCATGCTTGGCTTCCTCGCACGCCTTGGATCCGAGGAATGCGCACGCCCGCCGCGGGGCCCAGCACGCGCGCCGCCAAGATGGGCGCCACGCAGATGAAGCCCATGGGACGCCGGCGAATAAGTATGGCCTTGAGCAACCGGGTGACCTCGGGATGCACCTCGCAGATGACACCCTTCTCGGCGTAGTTCGACAGCACCGTGACCACGCCGTTGCCGCCGGGAAAGACGAGTGCATCGAGCTCGTTGTCCTGCACGCTGGCGATGTCGCGCACCTTGCCGCGCGCGATGCGGGCCGCCTCGGACATCACCCGGCGCGAGCCCGTCGGGTCCGGCGACCGGGTCAGGCGGTCGACCACGCTCGTCTGGGTGGCATCGGGCGCCATGCAGATGGACCGTCCCCCGGCTCGCTCGATCCAATACAAGGCAAGAACGGCCTCGTTGATTTCGGAGCCGTCCGCATTGCCGCAGCCTGAAAGAACCACTCCTACTCGCGTTGCCATGCAGACACCGCTACCAGAAAGGCCGGCCACTGCCAACCATGGACTTGAAGTCCCCCGCACGAAGGCCGGCCGTGCCTCGCCCGTCTCGTCCGGTTCCATACCCGCGAGTCGGTGGGCCACGAAGTCGTCCAGACGGCCTTCGAGAATGGCCTGCCTGGCGCCCCGAACAAGACTCAAGTAATACTGGAGGTTATGAAGTGTAGCCAGGCGGTAATAAAGGATTTCTTTAGACCTGAATAGATGTGAGATATAGCCCAGGCTATAGCGTCGACAGGCTTCGCACGGGCACGATTCGTCAATCGGCTTGGGGTTGTCCCTGTGGCTGGCGTTGGCGATGTTGAGGTGGGCGAGCCGGGACGTAGAGGTGCCCGTTGCGAGCATTGCGGGTGGGCATCACACAATCGAACATGTCGATGCCGGAGGCGATGCCCGCCAGCAAGTCCTGAGGCCGCCCCACCCCCATGAGATAGCGCGGGCGTGTGGCCGGCATCTTCGGCGCCACCTGTTCCACCACCGCGTGCATCACCTCGGGCGGCTCGCCCACCGATAACCCACCCAGGGCCACGCCGTCGAAAGGCATGGCGCCAATCTCGGCCAGGTGTCCCAGGCGAAGCTCCACGCTCGTCCCGCCTTGCACGATGCCGAAACGCAATTGGCCGGACAGGGGTGGCGCCTCCAGGCACCGCCGCGCCCAGCGCGTGGTCCGCTCCATGGCCTTGTGAACGACCGCGCCGTCCGCGTCCGAGGGCGGGCACTCATCGAAAGCCATGGCCACGTCGCTGCCCAGGGTGGCCTGGATTTCCATGGCCGATTCCGGCGTGAGCCGCTGCGCGCTGCCATCGATATGGGACTGGAAGGTCACGCCGTCCTCGTCGATGATGCGTCGACCGCTTTGGCTGAAGACCTGGAAGCCGCCCGAATCGGTCAGGATGGCGCGCGGCCAAGCCATGAATTTGTGCAGGCCACCCATGCGCCCAATCAGCGCGTGGCCGGGCCGCATGGCCAAATGGTAGGCGTTGCCCAGGATGATGGGCGCCCCCAAGGCCTCCAGATCGCCCGACGACAGCGACTTGACCGTGGCCTGGGTGCCGACCGGCATGAAGACCGGCGTCTCGACCAGGCCGTGGGCCGTGCGCAGGACGCCCGCGCGCGCTTTCCCGCAGGTGGCCAAAACCTCGAAATGTCCACTCACGGTGGCACTTCCCCGGGCGAATGAACATGGCATCGCCGTAGCTGTAGAAGCGATAGCCGCGCGCGATGGCATCGCCATAGGCCGAAAGCACGCGCTCGCGGCCGGCAAAGGCCGACACCAGCATCAGCAGCGACGATTTCGGAAGGTGGAAGTTGGTGACGAGATTGGTGACCAACTGAAAGCGATTGCCCGGCAGAATCAGGAGATCCGTGTCTCCGGTCGCGCCCTCGACGGGACCGCGCCTGGCCAAGGTCTCGAGCGTGCGTACCACCGTGGTGCCGACCGCGACGATGGGACGGCCCTCGTCGTGCGCATGCCTGATGCTGGCCGCAACCGCCGGACTGACCTCGAAGCGCTCGGCGTCCAGCCGATGCTGCGATGGATCGCTGGCGGTCACCGGACGGAAAGTGCCCGGGCCGACGTGCAACGTCAGGCGAACGACCTCGTGGCCCTCGGCCTCGATCCTGGATAGCAATTCGTCCGTGAAGTGCAGGCCAGCGGTCGGCGCCGCCACCGCACCCGGCGACCGCGCGTAGACGGTCTGGTAGCGAACGTGGTCGTCCACGTTCGGCCGAGCGGCGCTCTTCCGCCGAGCCGCCTCGATGTAGGGCGGAAGCGGAACCTCGCCGACAGGTTCGGCCACGGAGAGCAGCCCGCCCTGCCCAACTCCCACGAAGCGCAAAAGGGCGGCGCCACGAAGGCCGCGCTCGCGCACCTCGGCCGTGAAGGAAGCCGCGAAGGCGAGAGGGGTTCCCACCGGGCAATGCCCGAGGCCGCGTACGAGCACGCGCCAGTCTTCCGCCCAGGCACCCGGCGCGCGCACCTCTGACGAGCCCTCGCTGCTGACCCCGGCAACCCGCTCGACCAGGAACACCTCCACACGCCCGCCAGTCGGTTTCTTGGCCGCGAGGCGAGCCGGAATCACCCGCGTGTCGTTCAAGACGACGAGCGATTGGCTGCGCAGGTACTTGGGCAACTCACGGAAAAAGCAGTGATTGCGCTCGCCGTCATCTTTGCTAAGAATGAGCAGTCGCGACGCATCCCGATGTAATGCTGGTTGCGTGGCGATCATCCCCTCGGGCAGCTCATAGTCGAAATCGTCAGTCAGCAGGAACTTTCCACTCCCACGGTTCAGCATGCCTTCTGCCAATACAAAAGCAAGCCCTCGCAAGCAAAGCGGCAACGCGACCGGGGTGGCCGATTCGCCGACTGAATTCGTGATCAAGAACGTGCGGGAATTCCACGCCGGATACCAGCCATCGAGCGGCAACGGCGGGGTGTTCTGTCCAACGCGAAGCAAGCTGCAGGTTGGCGATCCGGTGGCGGTGAAGGTCCGTCTCGGAAGACGACAACCACCCATGATGGTCTACGGTCGAGTGGCCTGGCGCCGCCCGGGAAAACACCTGCTCAAGATTCGCGCCGGCGTCGGGGTCGAATTCCTACCTGGCGAACAAGCCAAGTGCGAATACCTGCTCGAGATGGCGCGCTCGGGGGCGAGCGTGC
Source organism: uncultured delta proteobacterium (assembly GCA_963824555.1). Lineage (GTDB taxonomy): Bacteria > Myxococcota_A > Polyangia > Fen-1088 > Fen-1088 > Fen-1118. The sequence goes on from CAWGPW010000044.1 coordinate 3,440, forward strand.
GCAGCCGCCGCCGGCACGAGCGCATTCCAGTGGATCTCGCCATCACTTGGCATCCGGTCGGCAGCAACGAGGGACTGCAGGGCAAGCTGCGCGACGTGGGGCGCGGCGGCGCCTTCGTGCTTTCCACGGCCACCGTGCCCTACGAGTCCCAGGTCGTGCTGGAGATCGCGCCGCCCGGAGCCGAGGTCCCCATGGCGTTCATCGGCCGCGTCGCCTGGACAGGGAAGGCGGGCCAGGAAAACGTTTTCGGCATCGAGTGGCGCGCGCGGGACGCGGGGGGTGGCCGGCGGATTAAAGAGCTGGTCCGCCGCCTGACCTCAGCGGGCTACATCGCCCCCCAGGCTCACTAGTTTTCACCACAGAGACGCAGAGGGCGCAGAGCCCGGAGGGGAAGGGTTTCCGGATCCGAAATCCGTCCCCTTGTGCTCCGTTCCTCTGCGCTCTCCGTGCCTCTGCGGTGAAAAGATCCGGTCTTCTCGCCCTACCAGAGCAAGTCCAGGGCATAGAGCGTGCCGCTGTTGGCGAGCACGTAGAGGGCTCGTCCTTCGCGATCGACCGTGGGCGCCGCGCACATGCCGCGCGCCGGATCGAAGATCTGAAGCAGCTTTCCGCTGCTCCGATCGAGGATGAAGAGACCGAGTCGGCTACCGCTGAACACGAGATAGGGGCCGACCTCCACGGGGACCGTCAGGTCGCCCGCGTCGGGCAAACCCTGGCGCCAGAGGATGTTGCCCTGCAGGCTGACCGCGGCCAGGCCTTCGCGCGACGACATCGCGTAGAGGTTGCTCGCGCCCATGGCGAGGGCGTTGATGCCGTCGATGAGAAGGTGCCACAGCACCTCGCCATCTTTCGGCCGCAAGGCATACAGGCCGCCGGAGAACGAGGCCGCGAAGAGCTTGTCGCCCTGGATGATGGGGCTTGCATCCACATCGACGAACTGATCCGAGGCGGCGGCCAGGGAGCGCGACCAGAGCAAGTCGCCCGACTCCGCCTGCAGGGCCGCCAAGTAGCCATCGCTGAACCCGGCGTACACGCTGGAGCCGTACTGGAGCGGAACCGCGTTGCCGTGGATGGTGAACCCCTCGGGCGTCTCGCGCTCGTATTGCCAGCGGGTCTTGCCGGTGCCGGGATCCACGGCGAAGACGTGATCGGCGGCAGTGGCCACGAACAGCCCCGAGCTGCCGATAGCGGGGCCACGATCGATAGCGCCCTTGAGCTTGCTCGACCAGCGAATCGCGCCCTTGGCCGGATCGATGGCGTACAGATAGCCGTCATCGCTGCCGACATAGACCTGCCCGCGCTTCTTGTCGTAGCGGGCGTCGCCGTCGACGCCTCCCGAGATGGGGGTCGACCAGGTGACCGCGCCCGACCCCACGTCCACACCGACGACCGAGCCTCCGCGCGACCCGAGCACGAGCCGCGAACCAACCAGCGCGCCCGTCGCGCATTCCTCGGAATGGGCCTCGGTCAGCGGGTAGGCGTGGATTTGCGTATGCCAGCGCATCTGCGCAACGCCAGCGGGATAGTCGTGATGCGGGGTCGTATCGCGTCGAATCGTCGCGGTCGAACAGGCCGACAGCAAGAACGCGGACGTGATACCCGCGAACAGGGTTGCTCCCTTCCCCACTGCCAAGCGTACGACCACGGGCTATTTCTCGCCGAGGACGGCCAGGCGATCGTCGATCTGCGGGCGCAACGAGGTCTTGGGAACCTTGGTCAGGATGTCGCGCAGGACCTGCTCTGCGTCCTTGCCCTTGCCAAGCTCATCAAGGAGGCGCGCCTTGCCGTAAAGCGCCCGGTCCAGGTAGAAGCTGCCCGTGCGCTGGCATTCGTCGGCGAGAGCCGAGTAGGCTCGCAGCGCATCGTCGAGCTTGCCGGCGGCCTCCTTGGCCGCCGCGGAGCCATCCATCTCCATCGCCCGCACCTCGGGATCGTGCTCGCTTGCCGCAAGGGTGTCGTAGATAGTCGCGGCCTCGTCGGTCTTGCCGAGCGCGAGCAATCGGCTGGCCTTTCCGAAGAGCGCCTTGCGGCCCAGGCCGCCGCTGCCGAAGGCGGCCACGAAGGCGTCGGCCTCCTTGATCGCGGCCTCGAGGCGTTCTTTCTCCGTCTTGAAGCGTGGCACCGCGTCCTCATCGCTTGTCTCGGGCTTGGCCTCCTTGGCACTCTCGGGTGCCTTTTCGGGAAGCAATTCCGCCGCGGCGATGCGATCGATGCGCTCGAAGGCCACCGTGGCTTTGGCTGCCTGGGCACCGCGATAGAGGACCATCCCCCATCCCGCAGCGAGCCCGACCACCGCCACGGCAAGGGCTACGATGACCTTGCCGCGGTGCTGGGACAGCTTGGTCCCGAAGTGTGTCCAAAAGCTGACGAATTCGTCAGGCTGCTTGAGTTGCTTGGAAAGTGCCTTTGCCACGAACAGTGGAGATAACAGAGGCACCTCCGCGGGTCAATGCTCCCGTCACGTGCATCCCGGTCACGGCACTGGGAGCGGGGAGGCATTTCGCGTAGAGTGCACTCGCCGCATGCGTTTCTGGCTGGCCCTTGTCCTTGTTTGGTGGATGCCCATCTCGGCTCTCGCGGTCGGTCAGGGGGAGGCTTCGCTGTCCGGTGGGCTCGGTCCGGCCGTGGCCATTCAGTCGCGAACCCGAGCCGGAGCCCAGGCCGACATCAGGCTACTACACGGGATCAGCGATGCCTGGGCTGCGAGGCTGGGCGTGCAGACCGCGTGGTATCCGACCGACGGCTCGACCCCCTCGGCCCATGTCACGGCCGAGGCCGCTGGGTTGACCTGGGCCGCCGACGTGCTCAACCTGGTTCCATTCGCGGACATGGGCATCGCGGTCGCCGACATTCGCGGCGGTGGGCTGGCCACCAGTTGGCGCATGGGTGGGCAATTGGGGCTCGGAATCGACTACCTGCCGAGCCGACACCTCGTCACGTCGTTGCTCGCGCGGGTCGACTACTTTCCTTTCCGACTCGCTGGCGGCCACGACGCTCACCCGACCCAAGCCAGCCTCGCCCTGTACTTGGGACGCGCGTTCTGACCTTGACGCCCAAGTGCCGGCGGCAGTATCGAGAGACATCGTGGGCATCTCTCCTTCGCTCGTCGCGGTTGCGGTCCTCGGGGCTGCCTTGGTGCATGCGTCGCCGTCTTCCGCTGGCGAGCCGACCCTGGTCGACCAAGCCGACGGATCCATCGTGCTCAAGGACGGCCCCAAAACCGTGGCCAGTTTCGTCCCCAAGACCGCGAAGTCCCAGCGCGGGCCGGCCACCCTGCACGCCGTGACGGCATCGGGCCACGCCCTGTTGGAGGCTCGGATTCCCCTTCTCGGCGACGGACCCAAACGCGAAGAGGTCTGGATCGCCGAACGCAGCGCCGGTGGCGTGACGGTGATTGCGTGGAGCCTGGCCGGGGCGCGCGATGCGGACGGCGAGACCTCCCTGGTGCTGAGGGTCTCGGATCGGGGGATCGAGGAATACCAGACCGCCGCGCGCCTGTCCCGGTGCGACGGCGCGACCGTACCGCTCTTTCGACGCGTCTGGGACTTCGCCACCCGCAGCTTCCGCGCCGTGCCCCCCGAGCTTCCGCCGCGCGCGCGCACCACGCTGCAGGCGCGCCGAGGCGGCGCCCCGGAAGGCCCCCCGCTGGGCGGTTTCTTCTTCAACGCGGCCTCCGGTTCTTCCGGAGGGGAACGCGATGCCGCCAGGCTGAGAGCGCCCGTGGCCGTGAATGACGGCAATCCCGCCACCGTGTGGACCCTCGACGGCGACGGCCGTGGACAGCTCCTGACCGCGCGATCGAGCGGCGGTTTTCCCATCACCGGGCTGCGCGTGCTGACCGGCGACACGAGCAGCGAGAAGACCTTCCGCGCAAGCGCGAAGCCGCGCCGCCTCGGCCTGATTTTCGGCCGCGACGCCGCCCAGAACGTGGACGTCGATCTGGTGGAGGACGCGGACGGCGGTGTCCGGCGTTTCCGCGAGCCGTACTGGGTCGCCCTGCCCAAACCCGTGGCCTCGACGTGCGTGACCGTGGTGATTCGCGAGCCCACGTCGGAAAAGGGTCCACTCTCGATCGCGGATCTCGAGGTGATGACCACGCTCGACGGGCCGCAAGCGGTGAATCGGCTGGTAACCGACCTGGCGCAAGGCACCTCCTGCGTGGCCCGCCAACCCTTGCTCGTGCGTCTGGGCGCGCCTGCGCTGGCGGCTGTGGCCACGGCCATCGTGCACGCCGGCCCGGGCATTGGGCGCGAGTGCCTGGTGGATTCCCTGGCCGCGCTCATCGCCGCCGGAACGCAACCTTCCGCCGGGGCGGCCGCCGCGCTGGTCGCGGCTCTCGACCGTTCCACCGAAGAAGAAGAGAAAATCATTTTCAAGTTGCTGCCCGCCATGCCGGAAGCTCCCGTGGATGCCATCGCAGACGTTCTCGCCGATGAAAAGCGGCCCGACCAAGACCGCGCCCGCGCCGCCCGCGTCCTGGCGAACATGGGCCAAGCCGAGGCACGGACGAAGCTGCTTCTCGCCGTCGGGCGCGGCAGCCCGGCTCTACGCAAGGTCTTGCGAGCGGTCGTCTCGGAGATCAAGAGCCCGGCGCTCGCCACTTCGCTCGCCGCGCTGGACGCCACGCCTGCCGGACAAATCGGTCGTCGTGCCGACCTCTTGCTGATTGCCGCGAACCAGGCCAAACGCGAGACGGCGTCGCGTCCCGCCGCTCTCGCCGCCTTGCGGATGCCCCTGCAACAGGCCGCGCCCTTCGAGGAACAGGCTCGGGCGATCCAAGGACTCGGGTTGCTGCGCGACCTCGCGGCGAACGACGAGCTGGTCGAGGTTCGCGCCCACAGCCCGGACGGGGTTTTGCGCAGCCTTGCGGTCGGAGAGCTGGCCAATGCCGAAGGTGCCGCGGTCCTCCCCGCCTTGCGCGCGGCACTCGACGACACCGATCCGCGGGTGCGCGAAACCGCCGCCGAAGCTCTTGGCCAAAGGGGCGACAAGACCGCGGCGAAGGCCATCCTCGACGGAGCGAAGCAGGAGCCGTGGCCGCGGGTGCGCAGGGCCGAGATTGCCGCCCTGGGCAGGTTTTGCGTTGCGGAGGGAAACGATTCTGCTCATCCGCGCATTTCAACGCGACGTCGAAGAGGTGAGGCAGGCGGCGCTGGTGGGCATCGCCCACTGCTTTCAAGTCAAGGCCACGGGCACGCTCCTGCGCACTCTCGGCCGCTTGGCCGAGAGCGCCGACATGCGCTCGCTCGCCGCGCGCCTGCTCGGCGAGCGCAAGGATCCGAGGACCGTGCCCGGCTTGACCGAAGTCCTCAAGCGCCTCCTGACGGAATCCCAGGCCGACCTATCGCTGGAGGCCGTCATTGCCGACTCGGCGATGGCCTTGGCGAACATTCGCACCCCCGAGGCCATTTCGGCCTTGGTCGGTCTCCTTTCCGACGCGCGGCCATCGGTGCAGCGAATGGCCGTCGATGCCTTGGGGGTGGTCTGCGATCCCGACCAAGGCGAGGCCGCCCTGCACAAGGCGGCCGCCAGCAAGGATGAAGCGGTGTCCGCGCCCGCGGCGGCGGCCGAGGCGCACTGCCGCGAGCGACGCTGATCCTGACGCAATCTGTCCGCCATCGGCCGTTGACCAGGCGCGACGGGCGTGCAAGAAATCCTGTCGATGATCAAGTACGCCCATGTTCAAGAGTGGATCGATCGCATGGCGGCCATGTGCCAGCCCGACAGCGTCTATTGGTGCGATGGCTCCGAGGAAGAGAAACGCAGACTGACCGCCGAGGCGCTCAAGACCGGCGAGCTGCTGGAGCTGGATCAGACCGCGTTGCCGGGCTGCTACCTGCACCGGACCGCGGCAAACGACGTGGCCCGCACCGAGCACCTGACGTACATCTGCACCAGCTTCCAAGGCGACGCCGGTCCGACCAACAACTGGATGAGCCCGCGCGAGGCCTATCGCAAGGCCCACGAGCTGTTCTCGGGCGCCATGAAGGGGCGCACCATGTACGTGATTCCCTTCGCCATGGGCCCCATCGGCTCGCCTTTCTCGAAGATCGGGATCGAGCTGACGGACAGCATCTACGTGGTGCTCAACATGCGCATCATGACCCGCATGGGCGAAGCCGTCCTCGATGCCCTGGGGCCTAACGGCGAGTTCACCCAGTGCCTGCACAGCAAGGCCGACCTCGATGTCAACCGCCGCCTCATCCTGCATTTTCCCGAGGACAACGCCATCTGGTCCGTCGGCTCGGGCTACGGCGGCAACGTGCTGCTGGGCAAGAAGTGCCTCGCCCTGCGCATCGCCTCGGTGCAAGCGCAGCGCGAAAAATGGCTGGCCGAGCACATGCTGATCCTGGGCATCGAGGAGCCCGTGGGTCGGGTCCAGTACATCGCGGCGGCGTTCCCCAGCGCCTGCGGCAAGACCAACTTGGCCATGTTGCTTCCGCCCGGAGGGCTGAAGATGAAAGGCTATCGCATCTGGACGGTGGGCGACGACATCGCGTGGATGAAGGTCGACACGGATGGCCGCCTGTGGGCCGTCAATCCCGAGATGGGCTACTTCGGCGTGGTGCCGGGGACCAACTCGAAGACCAATCACAACGCCATGTCCACCATCAACCGCGACACGATCTACACCAACGTCGCGCTCAAACCCGACGGCACCGTATGGTGGGAAGGCCATGACGAGCCGCCGCCCGCGGAGGCCATCGACTGGCAGGACAAGCCGTGGAACCCGAAGATGGTCGGCAAGGACGGCAAGCCGGTGGTGGCCGCCCATCCCAACAGTCGCTTCACCGCTCCCTTCACCAACTGCCCGACGCACTCGTTCCGCTTCGAGCACCACCACGGTGTGCCCATCTCGGCCATCATCTTCGGCGGCCGCCGCGCGACCTTGGCGCCGCTGGTCTACGAAGCCTTCAACTGGGATCACGGCGTGTACATGGGGGCCAGCATGGCCAGCGAACGTACCGCTGCGCAGTCCGGGGCTGTCGGTGAGGTTCGCCGCGACCCGATGGCAATGCTGCCCTTCTGCGGCTACAACATGGCCGACTACTTCGGGCACTGGCTCGACATGGGCTCGCGTATCCGACGCCCGCCCAAGATCTTCCACGTGAACTGGTTTCGCACCGACGAGAAGGGCAAGTTCTTGTGGCCGGGATTCGGCGAGAATCTGCGCATTCTGGAGTGGATTCTCGCGCGCTGCCGCGGCGAGGTCGACAGCGTGGAAACGCCTATCGGCCTTGTGCCGAACCCCAAGGACATCGACATGACCGGGCTTGATCTGCCGGCCGAGAATATGACCAAGTTGTTGTCGATCAAGCCCAAAGACTGGCTGGCGGAAATCGACGCCGTCGGACAGTTTTTCGAAACGTTCGGCACGCGCATGCCCGAGGAGATGTGGCAGCAGAACGAGTCGCTGCGCCGGCGGATTCTGGCCGCCGGGAAATAGCCCAAACGCGCACCGACCAAAAGGGGCTCCACCTTGCGGTGAGGCCCCTTTTCTGGTGGTGCTTCGCGAGAGAGCGCCCGACGGCGTCGCGTCGACGACTACTTCTTCTTGCCCTTGGCCTTCTTGGCCGGCGCGGCGGGGGCGGGTTCTTCGGCCTTCGGGGCGGCCTTGGCCGCTTCCATTTCCTTCTTGACCTGTGCCAGCTCGGCATCCTTGGCCGCGAGCTTGGCTTTGGTGGCGTTCAGGTCGGCCATCATGGCGGCCTGAGACTTCGCCGCAGCCTCGGACGCGGTGGTCGCCTTGGCAAGAGCGTCCTTGCACTCTTTGTCTTCGCAGGCTGTGCTGCTGAGAAGCATTCCACCGAGAACCAGAGCTGATAGCGCCTTGAATGTACGGGTCATTGAGATCTCCTTGCTTGGATGAGACGGGAGCGTGCCGCTGCGCACCCCCATGAGAAATTCGCAGCCTATCTACGTACACAAGCAACCCGCTGTCAAATGCATATGATGTCGCGCACCATGGGCCGTCTGCGCATCGAAACGCCCGCGGCAGGCGCCCCGCGCTGCCGGGGCTAGCAAGGCCAAGCCGCATCGACTATCCTGCCTGCATGAAAAAGCGCGTCTACAACTTCGCTGCCGGTCCCGCCACCCTCCCATTCGAGGTTCTCGAAGCCTCTGCTGCGGCCCTCTTGGATTTCCAAGGCAAGGGTTTCGGCATTGCAGAATGCAGTCACCGAGGCAAGGAATTCGATGCGGTTCTCGACGAGACCATCGCACGCTGCCGAACCCTGCTCGACATTCCCGACACCCACGATGTCCTCTTCCTCCAAGGCGGCGCCACCCAGCAGTTCGCCGTCATCCCCATGAATTTCCTCTCGGGGCCGGCCGACTATGTGGTCAGCGGCGAGTGGTCGAAGAAGGCGGCGGATGTCGCCAAGGGCGTGGGCGGCGACAGGATACGCGTGATCGCCAGCAGCGAAGCGACGCAATTCGACCGCCTGCCAGCGCCCATCGCACCCGATCCGGCGGCTGCGTACATGCACATCTGCTCGAACGAAACCGTGCACGGCAACCGCTTTGTCGATTGGCCGTCGCATGCCACCCTGGTCGTCGACGCCAGCTCGGAAATCATGTCGCGCCCCCACCCCGTCGGGCGCACCGGCATCATCTACGCCGGTGCCCAGAAAAACCTCGGTCCCTCGGGCGTGGTGCTCATGATCGTGCGCAAGGATCTCTACGACCGCATCCCCAAGAGCGTGCCCAAGATTCTGAGCTACAAGGCCCACGCCGATGCCAAGAGCTGCCTCAACACGCCCCCGACCTTCGGCATCTACGTGCTGCTCGAGACCTTCCGATGGATGGAGCGCCAGGGCGGGCTGGGCGCCATCGAAAAGCGCAATGGCGAAAAGGCCAAGGCTATCTACGACGCCATCGACGAGTCGGGCGGCTTCTACAAAGGCACCGTGGCCGACAAGGCCGCGCGCAGCCACATGAACGTCACCTTCAAGCTGCCCAGCGACGAGCTCACCGACAAGTTCCTCAAAGAGGCGTCGGCCAAGGACATGGTGTCGCTCAAGGGTTACCGCACGGTGGGCGGCGTCCGGGCATCGATCTACAACGGCATGCCCGTCGAGGGTTGCCAGCTCCTCGCCGCCCACATGAAGGAATTCGCCACGAAGAACCGCTAGCTGGCAGAATTTCACCACAGAGAGCACAGAGACGCTGAGACTGCGGAAGAAGAAAGGGTTCGGATCTTGGATCCGGGAAAACCTCTTCTTTCTGCCCTCTGTGCTCTCGGTGTCTCTGTGGTGAAAAATCCGGATGCATTTCCATGTCTCTCGCTCAGTTTGCCGACGCGCACTTCGCCTTCCCGGGCAAGGACATCCTCACCGGCGCGTCGCTGCTCATCCGCCCCGGCGATCGCATGGCCTTGCTGGGTCCGAACGGAACCGGCAAGTCCACCGTGCTCAAGCTGCTGGCAGGCGAGCTGGCGGCCGACACGGGCGACGTGCGCATGCTTGGCCGCGCGACCGTGGCCTATCTGCAGCAGTCGCAACAGCAGAGCGGCGACGGAACCGTGCTCGATGCCCTGCTCGAACCCTTCGCGCACCTGCACGCCATGCACGACGAGATGGCCGAGCTGGAGGCGCGCCTGGGCGCGGCCGATGCGGCGGAGCTCAAGCGCTACGGCGAGCTGCAAGAACGCTACCGCGTCGAGGGTGGCTACGAGATCGAGACCCGCGTGCGCGCTCTAACCGAGGAGGTTGGCCTGGCCGCCACCGATCTCGGGCGCTCGGTGACCACGCTTTCGGGCGGCGAGCGCGGGCGGCTGGAATTGGCCAAGGTGCTGGCGCGGCAGCCCGACCTGTTGCTGCTCGACGAGCCGACCAACCACCTGGATCTGGCAGCCATCGAGCGCTTGGAAGCCCATCTCAACGACTACCCAGGGGCATTCCTGATCGTCTCCCACGACCGCGCGTTCATCCAACGCACCTGTCGCGAGATCGTCGAGCTCGAAGACGGCGACTTCGTCCGCTACGCCTACCCCTACGACCAATATGTGGTCGAGCGCGATGCGCGCCTCGAACGCGCCCGCGTCGAGTACGAGCGCCAGAAGGAGCACGTCGAGAAAACCGAAAATTTCATTCGCAAGAATCTCGCCGGACAAAACACCAAGCAGGCGCAAAGTCGCCGGCGCATGCTGGAAAAGCTCGAGCGCCTGGAACGCCCAGAGGACAATTGGCAGCTCGCGGGCAAGATTGCCCTGCGCTTTTCCGCGGGCGGCGATCTGGGCGGCAAGGAAATCATCCGCGCGCCCGCTATCACCGTCGGCTATCCCGACCAGCCGATCCTGAAGGACATCACGGTCAATATCTACCGCGGCGACCGCGTCGGCATCGTCGGTCCCAACGGTTGCGGCAAGAGCACCTTGATCAAGACCCTGGTGGGCGAGCTGCCGCCCCTGGCTGGCACCGTCGAGCGCGGCTCCTCGGTGCGCCTGGGCTATTTCGATCAGAAGCTCAGCTCCCTGTCCGAGGAACGAACCGCCATCGAGGAAATCCAATCCGTGCGCGACGATCTCTCCCCCGAGGTGGTGCGCCAGTACCTGGCCAAGTTCCGCTTCTTCGGCGACGACCCTTTCCGCACCGTGCGCGGGTTCTCAGGCGGCGAGCGCAGCCGCCTGGCCCTGGCCAAGATGCTGCTCTTCCCGCGCAACCTGCTGGTGATGGACGAACCCACCAACCACCTCGACATTCCCGCGCGTGAAACCCTCGAGCACGCGCTCGATGGTTTCGAAGGCACGCTCGTGGTCATCAGCCACGACCGCTACTTTCTCGACCGCATCTGCAAGCGCCTCTACATCTTCACGGGCAACGGTCTGGAAAGCCACGTCGGGAACTACTCGGACTGGCGCGAATACCGGCGCAAGCAGACCGCGGACAACCCGCCCACGGCAGAGAAGGCGCCGCCCCGGCGCCCTGCCCAGTCTCCGGCGGAAACAAGCCGCAACTCGAAGAAGGATCGGGAGAGGCAACAGCGACGGCTGGAACGCCTGGTGACCTCCCTGGAAGAGGAAATCGCCCGCGTGGAACGCGACCTTGCCACGCTACGGGCGAAGCTCGGCGAGGATCACGGCGGCAACTGGCAGAAACTGCATGGGCTGGCGGACAAAGAGCGGGAAGCTCGACACACTCCTCGCCAAACGCATGTCCGATTGGGTAAAGGCCTCCGCCGAGCTGCAAGCGTTTTTGGGCGCCACCGCGGAATCCTGACCGGTCGCCCCCATGAGCGTTAAGCGGTCGTGCTCCTGGAACTCAGCTAGCCGGTTTTCACCACAGTTCCGCCGCCGGACCGAGGGTCCGGATCCTTCGGGCATGAAACATGACAGCCCCTCACCCGCCTCGCTACGCTCGGCGACCTCTCCCCGCTTCGCGGGGCGAGGTGTTTCAGGTGAGAGACACGGAGAGCACAGAGGCCGTGGAGAAAGAAGGGGTTCGGATTCAGGATCCGAACTTTTTCATCTACGAGCTCTGCGCCCTCTGTGCCCTCTGTGGTGAAAAGGCATCCCGCCGGCACCCTCGCAGACCGCGATCAGTTGCACGTCTGACCCTCTACGCAGGGCGTGCAGAAGTAGCCAACCTCGACCTGGGCGACCTGGAACTCCTGGATCTGGTCGCAGTACACACCGGTGATGAGCACGGCCTGCGGGCTCGTCGATGAATCGAGTTGCCAGCCGTCGACCTGCCCGCGCGGGATCGGTATGCCATCGAGATAGACCCCGATGTTCGAGGTGCTGGCAAGCTTGTCGGGAAAGCGCACCGAGCACGACGGGCGCGTGGTGCCGCCGAACAGCTGTTCGATGACCAAGTGCAGTTGCTGGGGATCGTCCAGGGTGAAGAACCCAGGGTAACCTGGCGAAGCCGCGACCCCTCCCGCGTGCGCCAAAGCGTCGAGACAGGCGTTGTCCCCGCTGGCGTCGTCCGAGTCCCCCGGTCCCACGCCCAGCACGATGACCCGCACGCCCAGGGCCACCATGGCGGTCACCTCGGCGAGTGCGTCGACGCACGCCGTGCTCGTCGCATCGGACGCGTCCCCGCTCGACAGCCCGCCCGCAAGGGTACAATTGGGTGCGTCGTCGGTGACGAGCAGGACGTAGCGGTTGTCGATGCCATCCACGAGCGTCGCGTAGTAGTCGCGTGCCATGTGCAAAGACGCGGCCGTCGGCGTGCTCCCGTCCATGGGCAAGGCCGATGCAATCGCCGCCGTCACCGCCTGCATGTTGCCGTCCGCGATGCCCACGAGCGGCGGTGATGCACAGCAGACCCCGGAGAGCTGATCGCCGCAGCCCTGTCGCCCCGGCATCTCCTGGAAGCCAAACCGCACGTGCGCGGAATAGGCCCCTACCACGTCCGAGAGCAGCGTCGACGCCGCCTGGTAGCGCGTGCCAGCGCCGTAGGCCGTCTCCATGGAATCCGAGCGGTCGAGCAGGACAAGCACGTCGGTCGGTCGGAACTGGAGCGGATCGGATAGCGACGCCACACACGGAAAAAGCGTGCGGACAGGATCGCTATCGACAGAATCCACGCCGGCGTCGGCGGGGGGTGCATCGTCCACCCCGGCGCACGCACCGCCACCGACCAAGAGAAGAGCGAGGAGGGTCCATCGCATGTCACGCGCCACGGTGGGAGCATACCGGGTTTTCATCCCCATTTCAGCCTCTTGCTTGCGGACGAAAAGCTGTGTACTTCTAGCCTCCTGTCATGATCGAAGTGGACAAGCTGTCGAAGTACTTCGGCGAGCGGGCCGCCATCCGCGATTTATCCTTCTCCATCGCCAAGGGCGAAGTCGTGGGCTTTCTCGGTCTCAATGGGGCCGGAAAGACCACCACCTTGCGGATTTTGGGCTGCCTGCTCTTGCCAACCTCGGGAACCGTGCGTGTGGACGGCCTCGAGGTCACCCGGAATCCCTACGAAATTCGCGGCCGGATCGGTTTTCTGCCCGATCTTCCGCCGCTCTATCCCGAAATGACCGTGGGCTCGTACCTGGCCTTTGCCGCGCGCTTGCGCCAAGTGCCCGCCCGCGAAACCGCGGCGCGTGTCGCCGAGGCCGAGGAGCGGACCGCTTTGCGCGACATGCACCGCGAGGTCATCGGCGAGCTGTCGCACGGGTACCGTCAGCGCGTGGGGGTGGCCCAGGCCATCGTGCACAAACCCGCCCTGCTGATTCTCGACGAACCCTCGGCTGGCCTGGACCCGGCGCAGATCGTGGAAATGCGCGGTCTGTTGCGTGGTCTGCACGGGGAGCACACCGTGCTCATCTCCAGCCACCTGCTGACCGAAATCAGCCAGACCTGCGACCGCCTGCTGGTCATCCACAATGGCGAGCTGGTCGGCCAAGGCAGTGAAGGCGAGTTGGCGTCGGCCATGGGCCAGGGCGGTAGCGCCATCGAAGCCGAAGTGCGCGGCGGGCCAGCGGGCCTTGCCGAACGCTTGGCCGCGCTGCCCTCGGTCAGCAGGGCGCAAACCCGGTCGACAACCGACAACACCACCGTTTTCGACATCGCGGCCAGCACCGATGTCCGCGCCGATGTGGCGCGCTTGCTGGTCGGCGCCGGCTGCGATCTGCTGCGCCTCGAGCGGAGCGAATCCCGCTTGGAATCGATCTTCATGAATCTTACCCATGGCCCGGTCGGAGGCCCGCAATGACCGCCACCTGGCTCATCGCCCGACGCGAGCTTGGCGCCTATCTGCGCACCATGAGCGGCTACGTCATCGCCGCCGTCGTCCTGTTCGTGGATGGCATTTTGTTCAACGTGCGAGCCCTGGGCGGCCCGCAGGAGCGTCTCTCGACCGAAGTACTGAGCGAGTTCTTCTTCAACTCCAGCGGCCTCGTCATGGCCGCCTCGGTCTTTCTGTCCATGCGCCTGCTGGCGGAAGAGCGGCAAAACGGCAGCATGGTTCTGCTCGCCTCATCGCCCGTGCGCGAGCACGAGATCGTCCTCGGAAAATTCCTGTCTGCGTTCATCTTCCTGACGATGATGACCCTGGCGGGCGTGTTCATGCCCATGTTGATTCTGGTCAATGGTAAGTTGTCGCTCGGTCACGTGGCCGTCGGCTATGCGGGGCTCTTGCTGCTCGGCAGCGCCACCCTGGCCATCGGCACCCTCGGCTCCACCCTGGCCCGGTCGCAACTCCTGGCCGCCATCATCTCGGGTTGCTTGGTGGTGTGCCTCATCATCGTCTGGATGGTCGGCACCGTGACCGAGCGGCCGCTCAACGATGTGTTCTTCGCGCTGGCGCTTTGGGGACGGCACTTTCCGCCTTTCCAAGCGGGCATCCTCAACTTGCGCGATGTCGTCTATTACCTGGCGGTCACGTACTTCGCCCTGTTCCTTTCCGTTCGCGTCCTGGAGGCCCGGCGATGGAACTAGCACACAAGAAGACGGCATCCGTCGTCTACGCGGCCGGTCTGGCTTTGGTGTACATCGGCGAGCGCGTACTCGGTCCCGGCCGACCCAGCACCACGACCACGTTGCTCGGCCTCGCGGCCATCGTGGCGGCCCTGGTGCTCGGTCTTCGTCGAGGCAAGGGCCGGCCCGCCGGCCGGGTTTTGCCCGCTCTGTACCTACTCGGCCTCGTCGCCCTGGCCCTGCACTTCTCGCGCGGCGACTTGCCCGCCCTGCTCGGGCATCGCTCCCTCGACGCAAGCATGCCCAAACTGGACGGCGCGCTCGCCGTGCTCTGGCCGGCCATCTTGCTGATCGCCACGCTGCCGGTGCTCCTGGTGGAATTCGCGTTGGCGGGCATGGCCCGCTCGCCACGGGTCGATGCCCGACGGGTGCGCGCGGCCGCGCTGTCGGGATTCGGCATCGCCTTCGCCCTGGTGTTCTGTTTCGCGGTCGCCTACGTGGCCGCCGAGCGCAACGTCAAAGCCGACCTGTCTTTCTTCCGCACGGCGCGCGCCAGCACCGCAACCAAGCAACTGGTGGCCGCCCTCGACCAGCCCATCGAGATCACCCTGTTCTATCCGCCGGGCAACGACGTGGCCGAGGAGCTGGCCGGGTATTTCGCCGACCTGACGCGAGCGTCGAGCAAGTTGACCGTGGTGCGCGCCGACCAGGCCGTGGACCCGGCCAAGGCCAGGGCGCTGGGGGTCACCGGCAACGGGGCCGTGGCTTTCGCGCGCGGTAGCCAGCACGAGCAGCTTCCCATCTCGGCCAAGCTCGAAAGTGCCCGCCCCAAGCTGCGCGTTCTCGACCAAGACGTCTACAAACGCATCCTCAGCCTCTCCCGCGGCAAACAAACCGTCTACCTCGTGCAGGGTCACGAGGAGCGCTCGCTCAGCGCACCCCACGACGCCGAGGCAACCGGTTCCTTGAGCCTGCTGCGCGAGCTCTTGCAGGGCCAGAACCTCGAGGTGCGCGAGCTTGGGCTCGCGCAGGGCCTGGGCAACGAGGTGCCCGCCGACGCCGCGCTGGTCATGCTGGTGGGACCGCAACGGCCCATGCTGGCCGAAGAAGCTTCGGCTCTCGTGCGCTATTTCCGCCGCGGCGGTCGGCTGCTCGTGGCGGTGGACCCCGAAGACGCCTCCGTCGCCTCGCCCGTCCTGGCGGCGCTGTCCCTGGAGCTTCTCGGACGCGCCTCTGACCAACGATCGCATCTACTGGGCGCGCACCCACCAGAAGGCCGATCGCGTCGGCATCATTCCCACCGGCTATTCCAGCCACGCCGCGCTCGCCTCGCAGGCCCCCTTCGGCACCCAGATGCCCGTGGTGCTGTTCGGCGCCGGTGCCCTGAGCAAGAGCACCGTCGCGTCCGATCCGGCCCCCGCCGTCGATTTCATCATTCGCACCGACGCCAACACCTGGGAAGACAAGAACAAGAACCTGGAATTCGACGGCGGCAGCGAAGCGCGCAAAATGTACCCTGTGGCTGCCGCGGTCACCTTGCGCAAGCCGGCCGCCGCCACCGACAAGACGCAAGAGGGTCGGGCCTTCGTCATCGGCGACTCCGATGTCTTTTCCGATCTGCTCATCCGCAATCGCGCCAACGCGCTGCTGGCCTTCGACGCCGTCCGCTGGCTGCTGGGCGAGCCCGAGGTTGCCGGTCCCGTCAGCAACGAAGAGGACGTTCCCGTGCGCCACACGCGCAAGCAGGACGTGTTCTGGTTCTACTCGTCGGTGTTCCTCGCGCCCGGATTGGTCCTCTTCGCGGGGTGGGTCGCGACCCGGAAGCGCCGCAAGCGCGAGGTGAAGCCATGACCTTCCGTCAAGTTGCAGTGCAAGGCGGATTGGCGCTGGGCGCTCTCATCCTGGCCTATTTCACCTGGCAGCGCAGCCCCGAGCTCTTGCCGGGCGAGGTCTTCGCGGTCGACATCGGCAAGAACGACCTGGTCAGCGTGCGCTTCGACGACGAGGAGAAGTCTACCTGGGTCGAGCTTGGCCACGCGTCCGACGAATCCGGACCCTTCACCTCGGTGCGCCTCGGGCCGCAAGAGGAGCCGGTGAAGGCCAAGGCGCCAGCGGCAGGCGCCAAGCCGGAAACCAAGATGACGCCCGAGCGACTGGTGCGCGGCAGCGAGGCGGCCGAGAAGCTCTTCGCCAGCTTCGCCCCCTTGCGCGCAAGCCGCGGACTCGGAATCTTGACCGCCGGCAAGCTCAAGGAGCTGGGACTCGACAAGACCAAGAAACGCATCACCCTCGTTCTGCGCACCGGCCAGCGCAGTTTCACCATCGCGCCCGCCCCTGCCGGCGGGACCGAGCCCTACTTGCGGGATGAGCACAGCGGCCAAGTCTTCCTGGTCGCCCGCTCCTTCCTCTCCGATTTCCAGGCTGCGGCGTCGCTTCTGGTCGAGCGCCACCTCCACGCCTTCCGACTCGACGAGGCCGACCACATGGTGGTATCGCAGGGCAAAACCCGGCACGAATTCATCATCTCTCACGACGAGCAAGGCGTGCGCATCGCCCCCGCCGGCGCACCCGGCAAGCCCGATTCCGCGTTCAAGTCCTGGCACGACCGCGTCTTCTCGGCTTGGCCCATCGAGATTCTGGGCAAGGACGAGACGCCCGTCGAGGGCCCACCGCAAGTCGAGCTGCGCATCGAGTACAGCCAGCACGGGCGACGTTTGGGATTCATCGAAATCGGCCAGTCCGCCACCGTGGCCAGCCCCATCGAAACCGCCAAGTCCCCGCTTTTCGCGCGCAGCGAGCGCACCTTGGGCTGGTTCAAGCTCGCGGCGGATACCCTGCTTGCCGACGGACAGGCACTGCTACGCTAGTCTAGTTCTTGTCGAGGGTCTTGGAACGCTCTACCGCCGACAGACGCAGATCCTCTTCCATCTCGCGAAGGGCGTTGGCGCGCACGATGCGCGTGAGCTGGCGATCCAAGTCCTCGACCTTCGCGAACGAGCGGAAGAGCAAGTAGAAGATAGCCAAAATCGATAGGTACATGGCGGTATCGACGCCGCGGCCCACCCCCAGCCATCGGGCGAGCAGATTGGTCGTGTCCGGGAGCCACACCACCACGACGACCGCCGCCCAAAACAGCAGCCACAGCACGAGATCCACCGTGCGCATGTTGCCGCGGCGATAGCGAATCATCACCCGCGACATGGCGAAGAAGGCAAAACAAATGAGGACGATCTGAATGGCGTGCATGACTACCCGATGAAGCGCCTGAAGATGAGCTTGATGGCCACCTTCACCCCGACGAAGAAGTTCTGTCCCTTCGACATCGAATAGTCGGTGTAGATGGCCTTGATGGGAACCTCGGCCATGCGCCAGTGCTTGTCCTTCATCTCCTTGAGAAACTCGGACAGCGACTCCATGCCGTTGGTGCGCAACTCGATGGTGCGCGCCGCCTTGTGCGACAGTCCGCGCAACCCGCTCTGGCTGTCGGTCACCCACACGCCGAAAAGCAGATAGGTCAGAATATTGCCGATGGTGTTGAACAGCACGCGATGGGCTGGCATGTGCCCGGAATCGTCGCCCTTCTTCATGCGCGAGCCGATGACGAAATCCACATCGCCCTGGGCAAGGCGATCGAAAACCTTGCCCGCGTCGACGGCGAGGTGCTGGCCGTCGGCATCCATGGTCACGACCGCATCGGCGCCCAGGCGAATCGCCGCCTCGATGCCCGTCCCAAGCGCCGCGCCCACGCCGCGATTGACCGCGTGTCGGACCACCAGAGCCCCGGCCTCCTTGGCCAGCTCGCCCGAGCGGTCGCGCGAACCGTCGTCGACCACCACCACATGCTCGGCGAATTTCACCGCCTCGCGCACGACCTCGGCTATCGTACGTTCCTCGTTGTAGGCGGGTATGACAATGATCCGATTGGGCATGGACGAGCGCGACCAGGGAATGGGCACTATACCAGCACCACGCGAAAGGCAATACTCGCGGGCGTTCGAGCCGTCATGAGCAAAGCAACGACTTGCACAGCCGAAACGACCCCTGGCTGCTGGCTTGTGCTCTCCGCCTGGCCGCCCGAGCTTGCCCACCTTCAGGCAAGCCTGTCCCCTCTGCCCCGTCATGCGCGGCAGAGGCTGACCCTGGCCTCCGTCGGCGTGGGTCTTGTCGAGTCCGGCATCGCCGCCGCCCGCCTCATCGACCGGCACCAGCCGAGCGCGGTGCTGCTGCTTGGCACCGCGGGCGTCTACCCCGGACAGTCCGCGGGGCTTGTCCTCGACAGCGCGGCCATCGCGGGGCGTATTCGCCTGCTGCCGCGGATCTCCTCCGGCGAGCACGCCTATCTTCCCGCCATCGTCCCGACGGAGGCGAAGTCCACCCCTGCCCTCGTGCGAGGCTTGCGCAACGCCGCGGGCTTGCCCTGCGTCGACGTCGCGTGCCCCCTGGGCATCACGGCGACCGCGGCAGCCGCAAAAGTGGCCGCCAAACTGTCTGGTTGCGCGCTGGAGAACTTGGAAGCTTTCGCCGTGGCCCGCGCCGCCGTGGTGGCCAAAATTCCCTTCGCCGCGATCCTGGGCATCGCGAACCATGTCGGTCCAGGTGGACACCACGAATGGCAGCGGCACGCCAAGTCCGCCGCACAGCGCGCCTGCCAGGCCGTGCTGGCAGCCCTGGAGAAGGGTTTCACGACAGACACGGAGGGCACAGTGGCCGGATGAAGAAGGGTTTTCCAAACCCTAGATCCGCAGAGCCGACCCCGTTCTTTCCCTTCCGTCTCTGTGCTCTCTGGGCCTCTGTGGTGAAAAAATCCGACTATGGCGCCCACGCGACTTGGCAACGCGCGTGGAGCAGTCCCGCCGCCGCCGCACGACCGAACAGCACCTCGATGGCCCTGCGGACATCGGGGGCCATGGTGCGGGTGTCGTCGTTGGCGTACATGCCGAGGTAACGGTCGAGCAGCACGCTTTCGGACAGGGCCGCGTCTCCTCGCTTTTCGCCGGCGATGGTCCGGATCACTTCGTCGCGATGGTCGAGCGCGTAGGCGATGGCCGCGCGCAGGACGTCCGAGACCAGAGCGATGGTCTGCCCGCCGAGAGCGCGCCGGATGACGTTTACCCCGAGCGGCAGAGGCAGCCCGGTTTCGTGCAGCCACCACTCGCCCAGCTCGGCCACGGCCACGCAACCGCGACGCTCGAAGAGCAATCGCCCCTCGTGAATCAGCAAGGCCGCGTCCACCTCGCCGCGATCCAGGACTTCGAACACCCGCGAGAAGGGCGCGATGGGAACCACCACCGGAACCACCGCCGGCTGCATCAGACGCAACACCAGAAATGCCGTCGTCGAAAGCCCTGGAACGGCCACGCGGCGGCCCGCCAGATCGGCGAGCGTCATGGGTCGCTTGGCCACCACCACCGGACCGAACCCGCGTCCCACCGACGCGCCGTGGGGCAGGAGCAGGTAGTTGTCCGCGACATGCGGATAGGCGCCCGCCGAAATGGCCACCACGTCGCCACCCCCCGATTCGGCCAATCCGTTCAGCCAGGCCGTGTCTCCACGCCGATGGGAAAACGTCAGGCCGCGCGCAGCGACGGCACCCGTCGCCAGGGCGTGAAACATGAACGCATCATCGGCATCCACCGAGTAAGCCAGCGAAATTTCCACGCTGTCACTCTACCTTTTTCGAGCGGGTCGCTGGTAGTGTGCTGGAGGAATGAGTGCGGCAAACAGCGCGCAAGCCAACGCGCATCATCGCGCGAGAATCGAGGTGGTCGACTGGCTGCGTGGCGTGGCGGTGGTGCTGATGATCATGGCGCACGGGATGGACGCTTGGCTTCTGCCCGCGGCGAAGACCGGCGCGATGTACGCGGTCATCCGGGTGGGCATGGGCATTCCGGCGCGGCTGTTCTTGTTTCTAGTCGGCGTGTCGGCGGCGATTCAATTCGAATCCGGGCTGGCCAAGGGCCTTGCGAGCGGCACCATGCGGGGCCGATTGGCCAAGCGCGGCCTGCAAATCCTCGCCCTGGCCTATCTCTTTCGCCTGCAGGAATGGCTGCTCTCGCGTGGCTACGGCGGCTGGGAGGCGCTCTTTCGCGTCGACATCCTGAACGCCATCGGCGTTTCGATGGTGGTGGTCGCGTGGGCGGCCACGCCGCGCAATGGCCGCCGGCAGCTCCTGCCCGCGCTGGGATTGGCCGGCGTCTTTCTCGGCTTCGGCACCCTGGTCGGGCCAGCGCATTTCCCCACCTGGTTGCCCCGGCCGCTGACCTCGTACATCGGCGGGCAACGGCCCATGGCCTGGTTTTCCCTGTTTCCCTGGGGCGCCTGGGCCTTGGTCGGCGTCCCCGCGGGCCACCTGTGGGCGACCGCCAGCCGCGAACCCCGCCTGCAAAGCCGCGCCTTCACCCTCACCTTCGCGGCTGGCGCCTCACTGACCGCCGCGGTGGTCGTGATTCGCGCCGTCGACCCGACCGTCATTCGCTATCCCTCGGAGCTCATCATGCAGATGGGGCCCGGCATCTTCTTCCACCGACTGGGGCTCATCGGCCTGCTCGCCGGCGCCGGCTTCGCGTGGTGCCGGCTTCTCCACGGCCGCTTTTCGGTTCTGCGCCAGCTTGGACGCACCTCGCTGCTGATCTACTGGGTTCACATCGAGCTCTGCTATGGCAGCCTGGTCTACTCCCTGCGCGCTCGCTTCCACATTCTCGGCGCCGCGCTCCTCGTCGCCATTCTCACCCTGGCCATGCTCGGCCTCTCGCTGGTCAAGACGCGCTACGGCCTCCCCTTGGTCGATTGGTTGCGCGCACGCTTTCGTTCGACGCGCCTGGCGTGATACGAAAGTCCTTCGACAGTTTCTCAACCTTCGATCGATGCATTTGATGACGCATTCCATTTCCGCCATCCGGCGCGGGAGCCCGCACTTCTTCGCGATTCCCGCCGCCCTCGCGGTCCTGCTCGTGCTGTCGCCGGCGTCGGCCAGTGGCGCGACGACGAGCAAGCCCCAGGCGAGGTCGGGCAAGACAACCGACAAGAAGACCGACAAGAAATCGTCCAAGTCCGCGGGCAAGAAGACCCCCAAGAAGATCTGCGGCAAGAAGGACTGCAAGAACAGCGGCCAGAAGAGCGGCAAGAAGCCCGGCAAGAAGGGCAGAAGGGCCGCCAGCGCTCCGCCCCGACACCACCACTCGGAAAGGCACGTGGCCGCGATGAAGGGCAACCTGCCCAACGTCCAGTCCCTCGGTGCCCTGGTCATCGACCTCGACACCGGACACGAGCTGTTCGCACGCCGGCCCGACAGCCCGCGCGCCATCGCCTCGATTTCGAAGCTTGCCGCCACCCTGACCGTGATGGACCACCACCTCGATCTCGACGGGCTGACGACCATCAAGAAGGTCGACGTGGAGGTGGCCCGCGGCGGGGCCAGGTCGCGACTGCTCGAAGGCATGACCCTGTCCAACCGCGACCTCTTGCACGCGGCCCTGCTCGGCTCGGACAACCGCGCGGTGTCCGCCCTTGGCCGCGCCGTGGGCCTCGGCACCGCGCAGTTCACGGCGGCCATGAACCACAAGGTGGCCTCTCTCGGACTTCGCTTCACCCGCTTCCGCGAGCCCACCGGACTTTCCGCCGACAATCAGTCGACCCCGCGCGAAGTCATCGAGCTGCTCAAGGCGGCCATGGCCCATCCCGTGCTCGGCCCGATCGTGCGACGGCCCGAGTACGACGCCCACCCGGTGTCCAAGCCGGCCATCCACTACAACAGCACGGACAAACCCGCGGCGCGCGGCAACCTGCAGATTCTGGGCGGCAAGACCGGCTACAACGATAGCGCGCGCTACTGTCTGGTCATCGCCGGTAGGATCGACGGCCACAACTACGGCATGGCTTTCCTTGGCACCGAGGGCGACCTGACCCGCTTCGGAGACGTGGCACGCGTGGCGGACTGGATCGTCACCCACAAGCCCAAGCGCGGCCCGTCCACGGCGCCGCAAGGCCCGCCGTCCCCCGAGACCATCCTAGGTCCGGCCTCCGACGCTGGCGCGCACGACGGCAGCAGTCGCTGATTTCACCACAGAGGCAGGGAGAAAAATCGGTTCCGGATCCGGAAAACCATCCCACTCCGGCCTCTGCGCCCTCCGTGCCTCTGTGGTGAAAACCTACTGAGGCCCGCTCGGCTCGCGCAGGCGCTTGGCGACCTCGCTGAGGCCGGCGGTGTTGGGGTCGTGCACCTCGCTCAGGTACACCATGGCGATGTCGGCCCGGCCGCGGTCGATTTCTTTGCGCGCGAAGCTCACCAGGCTGGCATCGGGCTGGGGAAACATGCGCAGGGCGAGCCACAACATGGCCTCCATGCACGAGGAACACTCGGATTTGTCCAGCACCGTGATGAGCGCCTGCATCTTGTCGGCATTGAACCCCGGCTTGGCGATGACCGATTCCCAGGTGTCGCAGGTGCCCGCCGGGATGTGCCCCGCGGCCTCTTCGCGCTCGCCCACCGTGCGCAGCAGCCCGGCCGGCCCCTTGATGCTGCGTGGATCGACATCGCCCGCGCGCACGTAGCTGGCCGCGGCCTCGTGAAAGCGCTTCTGCGCGCGATAGGTTTCGCCGAGCTTGAGGTACCCGTAGACCGCCCGCGGCTGCGCCTCGGTCGCGCGCTGCCACAGCGCCAGCGAATCGTGCCAGGACGGCACGAGTTGCATGGTGGCCCACAGCTCGACGCCAATCACGAGGGTCACGCCCACCGCGACGACCTTGCGCACGCGCTGCCAGGCCAGCAGCTTGGCCACGGGCCATGCCAGCGCCCCGAGGGCCAGCAGCGCATAGCGATCGGCGAAGCGAAAGTACAGAGGCGTGATGTTGGCCACCGGCAGCAGGCAGCCGATGAACCCGACCACCGCGAATTTCGCGCCGGCGGACAGGCGGCGCCACGAACCGATCAGGGCCAGCAGCGCCGCTGCGAAGACAAGCCCCGCGAGCACCTGGCCCTGCATCACCGCCGGGTACACCGGTGACAAGTCGATGGGCGCGATCACGCGGCCGGCGTAGACGCCGAGCGTGCCGAGAACGTCCAGCACCAAGGGCAGCGGACGTGTCGAAGGAATCATCTGGTGGTGCTTCCAGATGAAGGGCACGGGCAGGGCAAACACGAACGCGATGGCCGCGAACGGCACGCAGCGTCGCAGCGCCGGCCGTAGCGGGAGGTCGCGCGCGAAGCGCAGCCAGGCGAATAAGACGATGGGCAGTACCACCGCCGAGGTCTTGGCCAAACAGGCCAGCGCGGCCAGCACGCAGGCGGCCACCGTCCTGCGCGTCGTGCGGGCCTCGCCATCGGCGACCAGCAAGGTCGCGAAGACCAGCAACAGCGCCAGCACGTCCTTGCGCCCCACGATCCAGGCCACCGACTCGACGGCCAGAGGATGCAGCCCGACGAACAAGATCCCCATCAGCGCCGGCAAGACCCCCACGATCCGACGCAACAGAAAGTAGCCGAGCGCCAAGGCCAACGCGAACAGCCCCAGATTCAGGGCGTGAAATCCAGCCGGGTTGCCGGGCCACAGCAGCCGGTCGGGCACATACGAAAGAAGGTGCAGGGGATGGTAGGCCTGGAATTGGACCCGCGTCAGCGCCGCCGCCACGTACGCCGACACGGGCCCGTGAAACAGGGGATTGTCCGTGATGAAGCGGTCATCGTCCCAGTTCGTGAACCCGGCGCCAAGGGTCGGGAAATAGGCCACCAGCACGGCGACGACGAGGGCCACCACGGCGTGGCGATCCCACTTCTTCGCGTTCGCCTTCGCCGCCGCCTCGGCCGCCTCGGCCGCCTGGGCGCGCTGTCTGGATTCGACCTTGGGCTGGCGATCTCGCCTCATGGCGGCCAGAATACACGCCGAGCGCAAAGCGAGTGAGCAAAGCTTCGGGCCAAGCGGAACAAACCCTATACGAGCTTAAGTCCACAGTAATGCGACAAGACGAGTCGGATCCTGGCCAAAGGACAGACGGCCAACTTAGTTGCCGCGAATGCCAACCCCATTGCACCCAGCGCGAACAACCCCAAGTGATATCAACTCTTTTCTAGTGTTTCCTTCGGCCTGTATCTTGCTGTAAGGTAACGCCGAGACAGCACAGCACCTTGGCTGCTCTACGAGGAGGATTCTCATGATTCGTAATTCAAAGCGCAGCATTCGCCTTCTGAGCTGGCGAACCCTCCGCTGGGCCATCGCACTTCCGACTTTGCCGCTCGTCTGGTGGGCATGTGCCTCGCACCCGCTCACCCAGCCCGTGCCCGAGCCCGAGTCAGCAAACCGACATCTACATCTCGGTGTCACCCCAGCGGCTGCTCGACCTGGTGTTCATGATCGACAACTCGCCGTCGATGGCGCCCAAGCAGCAGAAGCTCAAGGATAACTTTCCCAAGCTGATTGCGGCGCTCAAGGATCCCAACGACGGAACCCTGCCCGACCTGCGCGTCGCTATCCTTGACAGCGATCTCGGCACGAACGACGCGTATTCGAGCGGCTCCTGTGGTCCCAAGACCCTGCCTGACGGAACCCAATCGAGCTACGGCGACCTGGGACGGTTCCAGATGATCGGCGCCGTTGGCGCGCCCCCGAATGGATGTGGTGTGAATAGCGCTGATGTCACTTTTCTCGAAACCAAGGGGAACACGGGCCTCAACTTCACCGGCGACATCAACGACGTCTTTGCCTGTCTAGCCGGCAACCTCGGCACCCTGGGCTGCGGCGAAGAGCACCAGCTACAAACCGTCGAGTTCGCCTTCGTCGTCACGAACCTGGGCGACGCCAACAACCTGCAGCACCAAATGCTGCGGGGCAATGCCTACCTCGGCATGGTCTTCCTGACCGACGAAGACGACTGCTCGGCCGCTCCCAACGACGCGATGTTTGGGACTTCCCCCGGCGGCACCGATCTCAGCAAGGAATCCGCGAGCATCCGCTGCTACACGCGAGCGTACACGTGCAACGGCAAGAACACCTCCGATCCCCCTCCCGGCTATCCCACCAGCGCCGCCTTCTCGACCGCCATGTCCAATTGTTCGGCGCGCTCCGGTCATGACGATGATTGCAACGTAGACCCCTCGAAGCCGGTAGACGTCTCGCAGCCGACCTCCTGCAACCCGCTTAGGGATTACGCGACCATGGCCGGTGAAATCAAGGGTCTCAAGAGCGATCCGGACAACCAGATCCTGGTGGCGGGCATCTTTGGCTGGCCCCTCGATGGGGACACGTCGAAAGCTACCTACAAAGTCGACGAGACCCCCAATCCCAACACCGCCGATAAAGCCAATCCCCAGATCTGGGATACGTGGCCGGTCTGCTACGATCCAAACCACCCGATCACGGCGGCAAACACGGACAAGACCACCGGATTCGACCCGGTGGCAGCCGGCTATGGTGCCACGCCAGGTTTGCGCATGTCCGCGTTCATCGACGAATTTGGCGCCAATGGTCTCAAGTACAGCATCTGCCAGCCGGACTTCGTCGGACGCGATGAGTGGCATCGGCGCCGCCATCGCCAAGCACCTGCAGAATCTGTGCGTCGACTACACGCTGTGGATAAATCCCGCTACTAATCTGCCCGATTGCCGCGTGGCCTACCGAAGGCCGGTGATCGATCCCAACAACCCGTCCAACGTGACCTACACCGAGGATCCCCAAGGCATGCCGGAGTGTGACACTGGTTCAACGCCGGTCAATGGAAACGTTCCGGAGACGTGCTGGTATCTGGGGCATGACACCACGAAGTGCCCGGTCAACGGTCAGATCATCCAGGTTGCCCGGAGCGCAGCGGACATCCAACAGTACGGCCAGCAGCTCCCCGCCGGCACCAAGGTTGGCATGCAGTGCCGCACCTGCACCGGCTTCCTCGACCAGAACAACAAACCACTCCCCGGCTGCAACTAGGGTTTAGGCCGAGACATCGATCGCCAGGCCAAGGCCCACCTCCTTCGGGAAGTGGGCCTTTCGCTATTTCGTGCCCCGCTGGCCTTGTCCTTCGCTGACGGCACCTCGCACGGGCCCGAGGTTGGTCTCGGCCAGGCGCAGGGTTTCGCAGTTGTACGGGACGTTGGTCGTGAAGGCTCCACGATCGCAGCGCGGTCCCAGGCTCGCGGCGCGCAGGTGCAGACGTTCGCGCGCGCGCAAGAGCACCGGGTGCGCGGCCTCGAGATCGCCGGCGGCGAGCAAGCACTCGGCGTAGGCCAGGCGAACCACGGTCTCGCACTCGCCCATGGTGCCGAGCGATTCCAGCGCGCCGTAGTAGGCCTCGTGCGCGGCCACCGAGGCCTCGTGAACCTTTCCCCGTCCGAGTCGCGCGCGCGCTAGCAGGGCCAGCGCCAGGCCCCGTTCGGCCGGCGCCGCCGAAAGGCCGGCGGCGGCCCGCTCGGCTTGCGAAGCGGCCTCCTCGAAACGCCCCACGGACAGCATGGTCTCGGCCAGATAACACATGGCGAGCCCCTGCTCGCGCGTGTGGCCGCGCGCGCCCAAGGTGGCGACCGCCTGGCGGGCCAGTCGTTCGGCCTCCACGCTCTCGCGCCGCCAGCCGAGCACGCGCGAGAGATCCCGCCGCCCGATGGCCGCAATCTCGGGCAAGCCCAGGCGATCGGCATGGGCCACGACCTCGCGCAAGAGCTCGACGGCGCGCCCGGTGTCGCCGAGATCCGCGTACACCGAGGCGATGCCGGAACGAACCGCGCAGGCGTTGCGCTGGTCGCCTGCCTGCTCGAACAGGGCCCACGCGGTTTCCAGCTCTTCGAGGCCGCGCGTGGTTTCCCCGCGAGCGGCCGCGCGGGCGGCGC
This sequence comes from uncultured delta proteobacterium, assembly GCA_963824555.1. GTDB lineage: Bacteria > Myxococcota_A > Polyangia > Fen-1088 > Fen-1088 > Fen-1118. The sequence goes on from CAWGPW010000044.1 coordinate 30,601, forward strand.
GCGCCTTGTGCACCAGGCCCCAGGCCTGCGGCTCGATGTCCGAAAAATACCCGGCCAAACGCGCGGCCTCTTCCAGCAAGGCGTCGGCGGCGGGAAGGTGGCCCGCCGTGATGAGGTGGGTGGCGCCCTCGCTGAGACAAACCAGGAAGGCGTCGCGCGCCTCCAGTTGCGGCTCCACCGCGCGGACGTTGGCGATGAGCGCGCCGAGCTCTTTCACCTTCCCCTGGCTGCCCAGAGCCACGATGGTCTGGCCGGCGGCACGAAACCACATGGGAGACCCTGGCACCAGCAGCGCCAATGCCGCCACGCCCGCCGATTCGGCGCGCGAAAGCTCGCCTCGCCAGCGCAAGGCCTCGGCCTGGACCAGCGCAAGCGCGCCGCGGATCTCGCCGGCCTGCGCGTCGCTTGCACCTTGGGCACCTTGCGAACCTGGCACACTTGGCACACTTGGCCCCTCGGCTCCCAGCGCGGCTAGGCCCAGCCCCGCGCGCGAAATGGCGCCGTCGAGGTCGTTGGCCTTGAACGCCTGCTCGGCGGCGCGCCGGTACCAGAAGGCAGCGCTGCGCGCATCGCCGCCGCGGCGAAAATGCTCGGCCAGCACGAAGGGCTCGGGAGCGCTGTGCTCGAGCAGCCACTTGGCCGCCAAGCGATGCCCGAGCGCGCGATCCTCGTCGGTCAGCATGGCGTAGGCTGCCTCGCGGATCAGGGCGTGCGCGAAGGTGAAGGCCGGACTGCCGTCCGAGGCGATGGAGGACGCCGCCAGATTCACCAGCTCGCGATCGCTCAGCCGTTCCAGGGCCTCCCCGACACCAGCGCGCTCGCCGCCGAGTAGCGCGGCCACGCCGTCGCGCGAGAAGGTTTCGCCGAACACCGAGGCCGCGCGCAGCACGCGCCTGCCTTCCGGCCCCTCGGCTTCCAGCCGCGCCTGCACGATGCCGAGAATCGGCTCGGGGATCTCGCCCGAGCGTCCCGCGTGCGCGGCGCGGATCAATTCCTCCAGAAAGAACGGATTGCCGTCGCCGCGTCGGACGATCTGCGCCACCACCTCGTCGCTGGCCGGCGCACCCAGGGCTTCGCGCACCAGCCGTTCGCTCGCGCGCCGGGACAGCGGCGGCAACTGGATCACGTGAACCTGCCGTTCGGCCCACAGGTTGGGAAACACGGTTTGCAGATCCGGCCGCGCCAGCGCCAGGACCATGAAGGGTTGGTCGCGCAGACTCCGGATCGCGCCGTCGAGCAGCCCCACGGTCCCCGCGTCGCCCCACTGCATGTCCTCGAGCACGACGAGCACGGGATTGACCTCGCACTCGGCACGCATCCAATCCTCGAACGCGCGCCGGGTGGCATCGGCCATCAGCACGGGATTCTGGCGCGCGCCACGCAGGGACTCGTGATCGGTTTCCGGGAAGCTGACGCCCGCCACTTCTCCGATGAACGCGGTCGCGCCCGTGCCGGCCCCCGCGGGCAGGTGCCGGCCCACGCACTCCGCCAGCTTGCGCCGCCGCTCGTCGACGCTGTCGTTCTCGGCAATGCCGGCCAGGCCACGCACCGCCCGTCCCAGCAGGGCATAGGGCGAGCCCGCGGCCAGCGAATCGCCGGCGCCGAACAGGACCAGAACCGGTTCCGCCCGGGCGCGCAGCCAGGCCATGAATTCCTGCAACAGGCGCGACTTTCCAATTCCCGCCGGGCCGGAAACCAGCACCGCCGTTGCCTGGCACTCGAGCGCCGAGTCCGTGAGCAGGCCGGCCAGGAACGACAATTCCTGCCCGCGGCCGAGGAACGTCGCCGGCCGGCCGAGCAGGCTGCGCTTGACCTCCAGGGTCTCGCGCGGGGCAAGCAGGTACACGCCCGTATCGTCGTGGGCCAGCTCGAAGCGCGTGCCCAGAAGAGGGGTGACCCCTTCCTCGACGCGAACGCGCCCTGCCCCGGTGGTGCGCAGAAGCTCGGCGGCTTCCTCGATCACGCTGCCCATGGCCGATCGGCGCGAGAGGCGGGCGACACCCAGCGCCACCACGACCGCGGCGTCGGGCATGTGTTGGTGCACGAGAAGCGCGCAGCGGGCCGCGAGCACGGCTTGATCCGAAGCCACGGTGCCCTCGGGCAGCGTGACGACCATCTTGCCGCCGGGCAGGAGGTAGGTCTTGGCCGTGAAGCGTAGCGCGAGCCGCGCCTCGAGCTCGGCCAGGGTCGGCGGCTGCCCGGGCGAATGCAAGATCGGCGTGGTCCGGTCCGCGCCCGGCGACGGCGCTTCTCCGGAATGGGCGGGCCCCGCGGTCGCCATCACGATACAGCTCACCCGTTGCTCGACCACGGTGAGCTGGGTCTCGTGCAGGCGCAATTGGCTTGCGACCGCGCCGTCGGAAAGATCGCCCAGGGCGGCCAGGGTGCGCAGGACCTGCGCGGCGGTGGGCCTGCGCTCGGGATTCTTGGCCAACATGCGCGCAACGAGGTCGCCCACCACGCGCGGCACCTCCGGAACCACCTCGGAAAGATGCGGCGGATCCTCGAGCATGAGCTTGGCCAGAAGCACGCCCGGCTCGTGACCGCGGAAGGTGGGCTTGCCGGTCAGGCATTCGTGCGCCACGCAGCCCAGCGAAAAGACGTCGGCACGCCCGTCCACCGTGCCCGCGCCGTCAATGGTTTCCGGCGCCAGGTAGCCCGGCGTTCCCACCAGATTCCCCGTGCGCGTGAGCCGCCGCCCGGCATTGGCCAGCCGGGCGATGCCGAAGTCGAGCACCTTGAGCTGCGCGATCTTGCGTTCCAGGAGAAACAAGTTGTGCGGCTTGATGTCGCGATGGATGACCTCGTGGGCGTGGGCGTAGGCCAGCGCCTCGGCCGCTTGCTTGAGCAGGATCACGGTGTCGACGAGATTGGGAGGCTCGCGTTCCAGGCGGCTGGCCAGATCCTCGCCCTCCAGCCACTCCATGACCAGGTAGCGATCCCCGCCCACCGTGCCGTGGGCGAGGTAGCGCACGATGGACGGATGCTGAAGCCCGGACAGGATCTTGGCCTCCTGGGCGAAGCGCTCGCCTTCGCGATCTTCATCCGTGCGCAGGAGCTTCACGCAGACTTGCAGGTGCGACACCACGTCGCGCGCGCGGTAGACCTCACCCATGCCGCCGGACGCAACCACATCTTGCAGCCGAAAACGGCCGGCAATCAGCCCGGATCGATTTTGTCCTCGGCCGTCCCGCCGACGGGCGCCCATTCAATCCATTATGCACCCGATCCGCGGCGACGCTAGCAGACCCCTAATCCCGCGATAGGGGCAGAAGGTCCTGGTCTTGGTCGTGGCCGTGGCCGGTTGTAATTCCCGTCGGCCACGGCCACGGCCACGGTAAGCCGTTTATGTCCACGACCACCCGTTGTCCGGACTTACCCCCCGGCGGCCTTGAGCACTTCGCGGGCGATCACCAGCTTCTGGATTTCGGTCGTGCCCTCGCCGATCTCGGCCAGCTTCACGTCGCGCAGGTAGCGCTCGACGGGAAACTCGCGCAGATAGCCGTAGCCGCCGTGGATCTGCACGGCCGAGTCGCAGGCGCGCACCGCCGCCTGGGAGGCGTAGACCTTCGCCACCGACGATTCGCGCGTGCTGCGCTGGCCATTGTCCTGCAGGAGGGCCGCACGCCAGACCAAGAGCCGTGCCGCATCGAGCTCGGTCGCCATGTCGGCCAACATGATGCGAATGGCCTGGAATTCGGCGATGGGCTTGCCGAATTGCACCCGCTGCATGGCATAGGTGCGCGCGGCCTCGAAGGCGGCGCGGCCGATGCCCACGGCCCAGGCGCCGATGCCGATGCGTCCCCGGTCGAGCACCTTGGCCGTGTCGAAAAAACCGCTGTCGAGCTGGCCCAGGCGCTGGGCGTCGGACACCACCACGTCCTCGATCACCACGTCGGCGGTGTCCGAGGCCCATAGGCCCATCTTCTGGGCCAGTCGGCCAGGACGCAATCCCGGCATTCCCTTCTCCAGGATGAACGCGGTCAGGCCCTTCTGCTTGCGCGCCGGGGTGGTCGAGGCGAGCACGACGTAAATCTCGGCCACCGAGCCCTGCGTGATGAAGCTCTTGCCGCCGTTCAACACCCACTCGGCGCCGCCCTGACCTTCGCGCCGGATGGCGCGCGTGCGCGCCGCCCCCGCATCCGAGCCCGAATCGGGCTCGGTGAGGCACCACGCCCCCAGCGACTTGCCGCTCGACAGGCGAGGCAGGTACTTGTGCCGCTGCTCTTCGTTGCCGGCCAGGTAGATATGGTCCATGCACAGGAGGTTGTGCGACGCCACGGTCAGGCCCACGGACGCGTCGGCGCGCGCGATCTCCTCCACGGCCACGGAAAGGTCGAGCATGCCCATACCCGTGCCGCCGTAGCGTTCGGGGATCTGAATGCCGAGCACGCCGAGCCCCGCGAGAGGCGCGACAATCTCGTGCGGGAACTGTCCCGCCTCGTTCCAGGCCGCGGCCCGCGGGATGATCTCGCGGGCGCAGAAGTCTCGTACGGTTTTCTGAAGAAGCTTCTGTTCCTGGCTCAGCTCGAAATTCATCGTTCGTCTTCCGTAGGGTTGCCTGTGACTCGCTACTTTCGAACCGCACCAGCCGCGGCGGGCGTGCCGTGGACCTTGAACAGATCGCTGACCTTGAACTGGACCGCCAGGATCTTTTCACCCTTTTCCGCGGCAGCGACCTTGAGGGTGTAGGGGGTTCCGCGCGGCAGGTAGACCAGCGACTCGGCGGCCACTGGCAGGGTCTCGCCCGCGACGTTGAGGGTACCGGCGCCGGAGATGAAATACATTGCCACGGTGGCGGCAGGGTCACCTTTGCTCTGCAGCTCGGCGCCGTCCGTGAGCTCCAGCTGCGACAGCGACATGGGCTGGCCCGGACCACTCGCGATGAGGTTCTTGACGTTGCCCAATCCACCCGGCAACGCAACCGCCTTGACGTCTGCGGCGGCGGCCACCACCACCTTGGCCGCCTGCTCGGGCGTGACTTTCGCCGACGCCGGGTCGTGAATCACCTCGAAGTCGGCGCGGCCCCGGGCGTCCTTCGGATCGCGGTACACACGCTCGGGTCCGGGTGGCGAGAACACTTGCAAGAGCTCGCCTGTCGATTGCCGGCCCATGTTCTCGATGGCGTGCGGATACCCGGGCGGAATGTACACGCCCGTACCCTCTTCCAGTCTGACCGGGGCGATACCTTCGGGACCCAATATCCGGCCGTGGCCCTTGACGAGGTAGAGAATCTTGCCGCTGTGGGGATGGCGCTGCATGGCCACGCGGCTCGCGGGACCGACGGCGAGCATGGTCACGGAAAGATCTCTCGCCTTCACATTGGTCTGGTCGGCCAGAACCTTGACGGTGAACGGAACGCTGCGCTTGGGGCCGACCCTACCCTTGCTCGTGCCCGGAGCGCCCAGCGCGCGCTCGGGGACGTCGGCGGCATTGATCAGGAATTGACTGGTTTGCGCCTTGAAGGAAAAGGGCAACACCACGCTGGCGCCGGCCTCGATTCCCTCGATCGTCCAGTCGAGCGCGGCCTTCTCGACGCAGGCCGCGAGCGCGGGATTGGCGCTCTTGTCGGCCTTCTTCACCTTGGCGGACGTAACCTTGCCCGCCTTGCCCACGGCCACCGTGACCTCGACCATCCCGGCGGCGTCCAGGCGATCGGCCAGAACCTTCTCGAAACAACGGTGCACATCACCGCCATGTTTCTGCAAGGCACTTTCGATCGCCTGCGCCGCCTGCTGCCCCTCGCTGGGCTTCCCTTTGGGTTGGGCGTAGGCAATCGCCGCCCCCACGGCGGAACAAAGCGCGGCCGCTGCCAGAACCTGGAACGTCTTCCTTGGTTTTCTCACGGCTCTTTCGTAGATCGCCCGTGCAAGAAAGTCTCGTAGTTTTCGCACCGAAGGGGCACCTGCTGTCCTGGTGCGCAGTGAGTCTCGGGGCATGACAGGCGCTCGTGACCGGATCTTCAGATGGGCGGGAAATGTGCCGATGGAAGGCAGTGGGCATGCGTCTGCCGTCGCGCTGCATTTGTCTGTCCGGCGTGCTTCTGTGCGCCGGTGCCGCATTGGCGAAGACCGACCTGCTCAAGACGCGATCGGGTTCGTTGGTGCACTGGACGGGAACGGAGATCTCCGTCGGGCTTGCGCCTTCCGCAGGCAGCAGAATCATCGCGCAGGAAGGCGTCGCGCTGGCGGTGCAGCGGGCGGTGGAAACCTGGAACGCCGTTCGCGTGGGCCAGCCGCGCCTAATCGTGGCCCTGGGCCCAAGCCCCGATGTCACCATCAAGTTCTGTCGCGGCAAGTGGCACGGCGATACCATCGACCTCGGCAAGTCGGAATTCACGGCCAGCTTGAACGATGGCGTGGTCACGGCGGCGATCATCGAGCTGAACGAGTGCGACCATCTCTTCACCGCGCCCCACGAAGGCGCGACCGGCCGCTTCAATCTGCAAGCGGTCGTGACCCACGAGCTCGGCCACGTGCTCGGGCTCGGCCACAGCGACAATCCGGCCGCCATCATGCACCCGAACGGGCGCTGCGCCGAGGTTCGCAAACCACAAACGGACGACAAGACGGCCCTGGCCCTCATCTACTTCGGTCGAACCTCGGTCGACACGCAGCGAGCCTTGGCCGGCGACGCACCCGCCGACCCGAGCCGGGTCGCGCCTCGCCCAAGCAGGGCTGGTGTTCCGCTCCCGATGGATAGTTCCGCAACCGGCTCACCCGCGGGCGAATCCCGAGGTGCCGGCAGTGCGGCCCCCGTGGACTTGGTGTCGGTGCTCAATTTGACCACGAGAGGTGGACGGCAGGTCCTGCTCTATACCTGCGAGCCCACCTTGCTGCCGCCGATAGGCGAAGTGCGATTCCACGACGCCAAGCGTCCGACCAGCCGTCGGGCTCGCAGCCAAGCGCACTAGAAGCTAGCCTAGCTAGGACTCGCTGTTCGATGGCGAGTCGCTGCTGCCCTCGGCTGACGCATTCTCCATGGGCGCAGGCGCTGGGGAGGGAGGTGCGTCGACCACGGCCGGTGCAACCGGTGTCGTCGCGGTGGCCGCAACCGCCGTGACTTCCGGTACGGCCGGCTCGTCCCAGCCGCCACGTCGACGTCCGGACCAATTGCGGTCGTCTCGCACGCGCCCGGCGCCGCCGCCGTCGGGGCGTCCGTTGCCCCCGTCGGGCCGCCTTGGACCGAAACCGCGTCCGCCGTTGCCAGGATTGCGGGGCCCTGGCCGTGCGCCACCGTCTCCGGAACGAGGTCCGAAAGACGGCCGGTCTCCGCCGCCCTCGCCTCGCGGCGCGCCTGGACCGCCCTCGGCATTTTGTGGACGGGGGCCACGCGGCGGACGATCTCCCACCGCTCCCACCGCTCCCACCGCTCCCACCGCTCCCATGGGCGGGCGCGGCCCGCGGTTGTCGAAGCGCGGATCCCGCGGTGGGCGGCGATCTCCAGGCGGACGACGATCCCCTGCCGGGCGACGCTCGTTGCGGGCAGCGTTGGCGTCTTCGGCATAGACCCGGCCATTGTCCGAGGGACGAGACAGCATCCAGCCTGCACCTGCGCGCGGCGTTTCCCCGCGGGCCTCGCGGCCGTCGCCGTCGCGACCTGGACGATCGTTGCTGAACTTGCCACCACGTCCGGGGCCCCCGGGGCCGCCCGCGCCGCGTGGACCGCCCGATCCGCCTGGGCCGCCGCCGCGTGGACCGCCTGGTCCGCGATTGCCTGCGTTGCCGCCCCGATCGCGCCCGCCAGAACCGCGGCGCCGATCCCCGTCACGCGAGTCGAAAGAATCGTGCTGCATGCTCTGCGGCCGCGGCGTCAAATCGATGAGGTAGAAGAACTCGCCACGCTTCTGCGCCCCCACGGGCGCCGTCTCGGCTTGGATCACCCGCACCAGGCGAACCTGGGCCACGCGCCTGCCCACGACATCGAGCGCCTCCATCAGTCGGCTCAGTCGATCGCCCTGAACCTGGAGCGCGGCGCCGACTGCTTCCGCTTCGGGACCGCTGCCCAAGTCGGGTGCGGGTGCGACGGCAGGCTCGGCCTGTACCTCGGAGCTCGCATCACCGGCGTCGCTCTCGCTGGACACAACTTCGCTGGACGCAACTTCGGAGCTTCCCGCCGCATCAACGCTGTCCGAGGCGGCTTGCGGTGAAGCGGCCTCGCCCTCGGCGGTCGCCTCGGCGGCAGGCATCCCTTCGTCCGCGCTTGCGCCTTCCGCGACAGCCGGCGTCGGTGGAGCGGCTTCGGCCGATGGAGTAGCAAGCTGCGGGTGCTCTGCCCGGTAAGCCCGCTGGGCCTCTGCGGCCCGCTGCAGCAAGATTCCGGAAAACTCGGTGATGGTCTTCATGGCGTACGCCCTTCCTTACGTGTGAATCAGGGCAGGTTCATCGATCGTGAATGCAGCGCCTTTCGTAGTTGTTTTGGGCGCTCTCGTCAATGGCAAGGTGAACTGCGTTGCTTGGGACAAGCGGTCATAGCCCGCCCGCCAGGGAAAACCGAGGGAGCCAAGCTAGCACGAAATGCGGCAAAGACCGCAGCCGAGAAGGAAAAAGGATGGCTCGCGGGCGCGCCGATGGCATCACGCGGCACACGGGGCCGACCGCGCAATGAGATTTTTCGAAAAATCCTGCTCCGAGAGCTCAAGCCCGGACACCCAAATACCGAAAAGGAAAGCAGGCTTGGAATTGTGCGTCCGCGGACCTTCCGTGATTCCCGGCCGCCCTGTCATCGGAGGATTTCATGCATCGATTCGAGACTACGTCGGAACTGGAAACGGGAAACGCCGACATCGATGGACAGCTTCACACCCTGTTCGCCATGGCCAACGAGATCCTCTACTCGGACGAGCTTGCGGGAAGCCCGGAGCAGTTCCGTCGAGCCGTGACCTTCATGGTTTCCTACCTCGAATACCACTTCGCCGCCGAGGAGCTGGCCATGCTCGAACAAGGCTACGACAGCCGACGCTTCCACACCGCCTTCCACGATCATGTCCGCCGCGAAGCCCGAACCATCGCCGCAAGCGTGGCGCGCAAGGGGTCCGCCGAGGAAACCAGGTCCGCCATCTACTTCATGCTGGAAGACTGGGTCGAGTACCACGTGCGCAACGCCGACCGCCAACTCGCCGCTTTCCTGCGCGAGCTGGCCCCCACGAACGGAGCCGCGAGACTGCCAGGCATCCGACCGCTCAAGGCTTCGGGACGTATCTCGGACGACTTCGACGAGCAGATCCTCTCCCGCGCAAGCGGCCTGGCGTAGCCGGAAGCTCGTTCACTCGCCAGCTCGTTCACTCGATCGTCGGCCGACGCGGGCGCACGTTTTCGAGCAACAGCACGAAGGGGATCGAGGCGAAGAAGATAAGCCCGATGATGGCGAAGACGCGTTCAAAGGCGAGTAGGACCACCTGGCGCGTGACCTCCATGTCCAGCAGGCGCAAGCTGTCCATCGAAGAGGCGAACCCGTAGCGGCTTGCCAGCAGCGAATGCGCGGCCCCGAGCCGCGTGGCGACCTGGGGCTGAGCGGACGTGATGTGACCTGCGAGGTCGTTGTAGGCGAACCCTTGCGCGCGCTCGAACAGGACGGCGATGATGGCCGTGCCGACCGAGCCGCCGAGATTGCGGACCAAATTGTAAAGCCCGGTCGCGGCGCTCATCTTGGGCTTGGGCAACTTCGCCAAGGTGGCGGTCGACAGGGCCACGAAGACCAAGGAAAAGCCAATCCCCTGGACGACCTGCGGGGTGACCATGCCCCCCAGGCTGGAATCGAGCGTGAAGTACTTCATGGTCCAGGCCGCGTAGCCCCCGATGGCCAGGCCGACCGCGATCATGAGCCGCGCCCCGACACGATTGAACAGCAGGCCCGCAATCGGCATGGTGACCACCATGACCAAGGTCCGGGGCATGAGCTCGATGCCGGATTGCTCCGCCGAGAGCCCGCGCAGCTCCTGGAAGAAGAGCGGCAAGATGAACAAGCTACCGAAGAGCGACAGGCCGAGCAGACCGCCGATGAAGGTTCCACCGGCAAAGCAGCGATCCTTGAGGACGGACAGGTCGACAATCGGATGCTCCGCGGTGAGCTCGCGAATCACGAACGCGGTGAGGGCCACGACGGCGACAACTGCCAAAGCGTCGATCTCGCGACTCGAGAACCAATCGAGCTGATCGCCGCGCTCGATCAGAAGCTGAAACGCGCCGAGACCGACGGCCAGTAGGGCCAACCCGAGATAGTCGACCTTCTCGCGGCGTGCCTGCTCTTTGCCGGCCACCAAGAACTCGGGATCGTGCACGAAGCGCTGGACCATGATGAGGCCGAGCGCGCCGACGGGAAGGTTGACGTAGAAGATCCAGGGCCAGGACTGGTGGTCCACGAGCCAGCCGCCCAGCGTCGGCCCGATGGCGGGACCGATCATCACCGCCAACCCGAAGAAGGACATGGCCGTCGCCTGCTCCTCGAGCGGAAACGTCTCACGCAAGATGGCCTGCTCGGTGGGCTGCAGCCCCCCTGCCCCGAGCCCTTGCAAGATGCGAAAGGAAACCAGGGTTCCGAGCGATCGCGCCGTACCGCAGAAGAACGAGCCGACAAGGAAGAGGAGCATGCACGACTGGTAGACCTTCTTGCGACCGAAGCGACGTCCAAGCCAGGCGACCAAGGGCATGACGATGACGTTGGCGATGATGTAGCCGGTCGAGACCCAGGTGATCTCGTCGACCGAGGCCCCCAGGGCGCCGCGCATGTGCGGGATCGCGACATTGACGATGGACGTGTCGATGGCGCCCATCAAGGTCCCGAAGGTAATCGAGATGGTCACCAACCACTTGTTGGGGGCTGGCTGGGTCGTGGGCGTCACAAGGCCTGAGTCTGGTCAACCGAAGACACACCGTCGCGAAAAAACTTCCGGGCGATGGCAATGCCCCGCTGGCGGGCATGTCACCATGCTTCACCGCCCCTCTTCGAGAGCAACGACGTGGGGGCACGCCTCCAAACGAAACCAGATCCGGCCACGTGCACTCGTGACATAGTGGCGCGCCTGTGAAGGCAATTCCACGCCATCCACGCTGTCCCGGCCTGCCAAGGGTGCTCGGCTCGCTCCTCCTGCTTCTGGCGGCGGCAACCGTCGAGACCGGCAGCGCCCAGGCCGAGAGCGAGACGCGCTTTCGCACCATGTTCGAGCGGGCTTCAAATCTGTTTCGAATCCTCCCCATGGGACTCCATGGCAAGAGCGTGGCAAACCCGATGGGCTGCGAGGGCGCGAGTTGACGCATGGGTGGGGCTAGCTAGAATCACCCGGTAGCCGTGCCGCGGGCGGGCGCGGGCCTCTGACCAGAAATGAAGCGAACCTTGCACAGCGGAAATCCATGGAGGCGCCTCTCGGTCCTTCAGAAATGGGCCATGCGCTCGGTAGCGAGCGTTCTTTTCATGCCCCTCGCATGCGGTGGCCTGGCTGAAGTGCCCACCGCTTCGGGCCGCGGAGGTAGCAACGGCGGCGCGAGTGGCGGCAACGGCGGAGCGGGTGGCAGAGACAGTGGTAACGACGACGGCAGCCGCGACGGCGGCGAGGAGGATGTCGCCGAGGATGCCGGTCCACCCGACGGTGCCGACGGCGAAACCGGGCCCATGGTGTTCGCGCTACACGGTGCCCCGTTGTCGTTTGCGCCAACCTCGCATGGGTTCGGGCTCAATGCGGTCCTCGACCAGGGAGATCCCTCGCTGCTCCGCGCACATGTCCGTGCCGAGGGCGCGGCAGCCTGGACCACCGCGACGGTGCCGGTGGTTCGCGCCAACGACATCGCCGAGTGGAGCCTCGATGGCCTCGCCCCCGGTGTCCGCTACGACTACGAAATTCTGGCCTCCGCCACCGGCGGGGACATCTCGCTCTACTCGGGCCACGTCGTCACCCAGCGGCCGGCCGGCGATTCGTTCACGTTCGCGCTCATCACGGACAGCCACATCGGCGCGGATTCTGAGTTTCTCCAACCAAGGCAACCCCCAGACTCTCGAACAAGTCAGCGCCGAGGCCGGCGTAGCCCAGCCGGACTTCATGATGAACCTGGGCGACATGCTCGACTTCCACGAGTACGGCTTCAACAATCCCCCCCCCAGCGGCTCCATCACCCGTCTCGCATACCTCAACTATCGTAAGCTGTTGGGCGACACCCTGGGCAGCACAGCGCACTACGCCGTGATCGGCAATTGGGAGGGAGAGAACGGCTCCTACACCGCGGAGGAAATCGCGCGTTCCCGACAAGAACGACTTCTCTACTTGCCGGGCCCTGCTCCAGCGACCTATCCGGAAGGTGGTAGCCCCAGCGAGGACTATTATGCCTTTACCTGGGGCGACGCCCTGTTCATCGTCCTCAATGTGATGACCTACACCCCCACGGTGCACCTCCTGAGCTCCGATCCCGGCCTTCCGAATGATTGGACCCTGGGCGACGAGCAGCTCAACTGGTTTTCGGAAACCCTGGCCAGCGCAACCGCCAAGTGGCGATTCGTCTTCATCCATCACACCGTCGGGGGTGCGGCCGGAGACTCCGCGGATTCGGCGTACGGCCGCGGCGGCGGGCAAGCCGCCTACGTGGGCGAGCAGGCCACCATCCACCAGCTCATGCTCCAATACGGCGTTCAAATCTTCTTCTACGGCCATGACCACGTGTTCACCGACATGCAGGTCGACGGCATCCACTACACGTTGCCCGGCAGCGCGGGCGCCATTTGGATGTTTCCCCAGAGCCAAACCGGTTATGCCCAATCTTGGCTCGAATCCGGTTGGGGCCGGGTCACCGTCAGCCCGGACTCCGTCGATGTCCAGCTGGTCAAGATGGGCGGCGGCGTTCTTTACGAGTACACGCTCCCATAACGCCTACAGCGGCGGCGAGGCGTTGCGCACCAGATCGAGAAAGTACGGTTCGAACCACTTGCCGGCTTGGGGGGCGCCGAGAGCGGCGTCGCGGTTGGCGCACATCCCGTCGTAGCGCGGCTGCGTCGGATCCGACACGCCGTCGGATTCTCCCGGCGGTTTGATCCAGAAATAGGCGTCGATGCCGCGAATGGGCTCGGCCACGGGCCGTGCACCGAGGCCCGCCCCCTTGACGTTGCACCAGCTTCCCCAACTGCGACGGATGCCTCCTTTGCCATTTCGGGAGGTGTCGATGATGAAGCCCTTGCCCGGCATGCCGTACATGCTCAGGGTTTCGGCAAGCATCTTGACGTAGGTGAGCTCGTTCGGGCAGGGATTGGTCAGCGCCAGGGCGGCGCCGTCGCGGTTGGACAGGTGCGTGTAGTTCGAGACGTTGGTGGCGAAGCCACGGATCATGCCTGGCCCGCCTGCCTCTTCCAGCACGCTGCGGAACACCTTCGCCATCTTTTCGCGATTCGTATCCCAGCCGAGCCAGCCCGCGTGCGCGGCGTCGAGGTAGACACTCACATTGGGCAGGGCAAAACGCTTGATCGCATACACGATGGAGTTGCGGTAGGCGAGGGTCGAGGCGGCGCATTTGGGGACGAACTGGTTGGTGGTCATGTTGGCCAGCGAGTCGGGCTCGACGATGGCCACGATGGGTTGATCGGGGTGGCTGGCGAATTGCTCGGCAATGGGATCCACGAACTCGGTACGGTAGCGGGCCTCGCCGTTCTGCTCGACCGAAAGCTCGCCCGCCGAGGCGTTGGCCGCGCAATCGCGGTTGGGCAGGTTGCAGAGCACGACCACGGCAAGCGTGGGCTTGCCACTCGCATCCTGCTGCTTCTTGGCCTCGTCGAGCCAGCGTTTGAGACTGGGCACGCGCGCAATCTCGTCGAGCCAGACCGCCGTGGGATATTGTTCGACCTTGCGGATGGTGCCGGCCATCTCGGGAAACTTGCGCGCGGTGGTTTCGACCTGCTCGACGTAGTCGGGGTTGATGAAGAAGCTCACACCCTTGAAGGGATTTTTGCCCGAGGTCTCGCTGACGAAGGTCACCTTCGCCGGTTCGCTGTCGCCCTTGTTCAGCTTGCCCCCGCAGGCCGCGCCACCAAGGGCCAGGAACAGAGACCAGAGAACGAGTTTGTGGGACATGGACAGGCTCCTTCTACGTGTCGAGAGTCGGCGATTTCGCGCCAAGGGTCAGAAATCTTCGCGGCACGGTCTCGCCTACGGATTGATGCGGCCGATGTTGTTGCCAACCTCTTCGGTGAACCACAGGTTACCGTCCGAGCCGACCGCGATGCCGGCCGGACCGCTGCCTGGGGTGGGAACGGGATATTCGCTGATTTCACCCGTGGGCGTGATGCAGCCAATGCTGTTTCCCGCGTCCTCGGTGAACCACAGATTGCCGTCGGGACCGCTCACGATATCGATGGGATAGCTGCGCGGGGTCGGGATGGGGAACTCGCTGATCGCGCCGTCGAGCGTGATGCGGCCGATCCGGCTGCCAGCGTATTCGGCGAACCACATGGCGCCGTCGGGACCGACAGTGATGCCCCAGGGTTGGCTGCCGGCATCGGGCAACTCGAACAGGGTGGCGCGGCCATCCAGACAGAGTCTGCAGATGTTGCCGGTGGCGTTGCCCGACAGCCAAAGACACCCATCCGGCCCTGATGTGATACCGACCCACACGGCGTCGAGGCCACACGAGAGCACGGTGGTGATCCCACCCGTGGCGACACGGGCGATGTAGTCGCCAAGATAGCCCGTGAACCAGGGGGCACCATCCGCACCCACGGCCACGCCCTTGGGCAGACTGGTGTCCCCGAAGAGCGCGAGCTCGGTGACGACGCCCTTGGTCGTGATGTAGCCAACCCGATGCGCGAGCACCTCGGCGAACCAAAGGTTGCCGTCCAAACCCGCGGCCATGCCGAAAGGACCGGCGTCCTGCGTCGGCACGATAAACTCGCTGATCGCGCCCGCGGTCGTGATGCGACCAATTCTGTCGACGTTGTACTCGGTGAACCACAGGTTGCCATCGGGGCCAGCGACGATGACGCGCGGCTGGCTGACGATGCTGGGAACGGCGAATTCGCCCACGACATGAACCACGGCGCCGCCGCTACCCGAGGCGCCGCCGATCATGACGCCCCCGGAGTTGCCCCCGGAGTTGCCACCGACCGGGACGGCTCCTCCAGTGCCACCTCCTGCGCCGGCGCCACTCTGGAGTCCCTCATCGCCCGCCGGGGCATGCAGCATGTCCGAACGACCGCAAGTGGTCGCTGCAAGCAGGACTGCCAAGGTCGCAAACCGTCCCCCCATCGTTCGTCTCCGTCTTGCCAACCATACAAGGCCCTCAGATCTTGCGGCAACCATCCAATCCATCTTCGTCGCGGTTCGGACCGTACCGATTTTCTGAGTACTGCGCGCCCCGAGCCTCGCACTACACCACCATGCCGCGGGCTCGCTGCTCGCGCATGTCTTGTGGTCGTGCGCGGTGGTTCTGCGCCTGTGCCGAAAGTAGTAGCCGAAACTAGCGCCGGCCGCCCATGTGCCCGCCACCGAAGCCGCGACCGCCGCCGCCGAAGCCGTGACCGCCGCCTGCGCCTGCGCCCGTCCCTCCACGATAGCCGCCCACGGTGCCGCCGGGAGCGCTATGGTACATGCCGGCGCGCGGGCCGACCGCCCCCCCCCGACGGAACCGGCGCGGCCACCGAAACGCGGCCCGCCGTAACCGCCGCCACGGTATCCGCCCCAACCGTAGCCGCCGCGAACGAGACCGTGGTACCAACCGTAGTGCCAGGGCCCACCGAGGCCAAAGTACGGATACGGTCCCCAGCCCCAAAGCCAGGGCGATGCCAGCCACATCCATCCGTACGATGGATAGTAGAGATAGGAATAGGGAGACTCATCGTAGGCGGTTCCTTCGTAGGCGTACTGGTCGCCATAGGGCATGTAGACCCAGCCGTATTGGCTGGTGTACACCCATTGCCCGGCGCCTGCCTGCTCTTGCGGGGCTTGCGCCTGCGGCATCGGCTGATCCATGGCCTCGGTCTCGACCGGTGGGGCCGGGAGCTGTGCTGGCGGGGCGGGCGGGGGCTGGCTCGGCGCCGCGCTTGGCGGCTGCACCGGCTCGGGCATCGGCGCCGCTGGTGCATTGTCATAGCCTTGCGCCTGCCCGCTCGGCTGGGCGCGAGCGGCCGTGGCAGCAAACAACGAAAAACTCAGCGAGCAACAAATGATGATGAATGGACGTTTCATGATGCCACCTCCGGCTCATGGATTGGACGGCCGGAACCTGCAGACAATTCTACGCCTTGTGGGGCCAAGAGCCACGGCAAGGATGAAAGGATGCGAGAGTTGCCGACCGTGGGCATCGCTTGGCGCTATAACGAGCACACGCGATGGATTTCCACCCGCCCGCGGCTCTCCCCACCCTTTCTCGCGACGTTCGCCTACTGTTCACGACACGCATCGTTCGCCTGTTTGCCTACGGCCTGGTTTCGGTCGTCCTTGTCCTTCACTTGACCGCCGCTGGCCTGTCGGAAAGCCAGATCGGACTGCTGCTGACCTTGACACTGCTAGGAGACGCCGGGATTTCGCTGTGGATCACGACCCGCGCCGACCGAGCTGGCCGCCGCCGCATGTTACTACTCGGCGCGGCACTCATGGTCGTAGCCGGCGCCCTGTTCGCCAGCACGCGATCCTTCTTTCTGCTGCTGCTTGCCGCCACCTTCGGGGTCATCAGCCCGAGCGGCAACGAGGTCGGCCCATTCCTCGCCGTCGAACAAGCCGCACTAGCCCAGGCCATACCCGCCGAGCGGCGCACCGGTGTCTTCGCCTGGTACAACCTGGTCGGTTCGCTGGCCACCGCCGTCGGCAGCCTGTGCGGCGGGGCGCTGGCCGGCGGTCTGCAGGGCGGCGGGGTCAGCCCGCTCGGCAGTTATCGGGTGCTCGCCGCCGGCTACGCTGCTTTGGGCCTCGGTCTGGCCGTGCTGTTCTTGCGGCTGTCTCCTGGTGCCGAGGTGCCCCGGGCGGCTCGCGCCGAAGCACCCGTCCCCAGCCCGAGATTTCACCTCGGCCTCAGAGTCTCGCGCAACAGGGTCTTCAAGCTCGCGGGTCTGTTCACCATCGATTCGTTCGCAGGGGGCTTCGTCGTGCAAGCCTTCGTCGCCTACTGGTTCCAGCGTCGCTTCGGCGTCTCGCCGGGCCTGCTCGGTGCCATCTTCTTTGGCGCCAATCTGCTTGCAGGGCTGTCCGCCCTCATGGCCTCGCGGGTCGCGCGCCGGATCGGCCTGCTGGCCACCATGGTGGCCACGCACATTCCGTCGAACGTGCTGCTGTTCCTGGTTCCTCTCATGCCCAGCCTGCCGCTCGCCATCGCGGTCCTGCTTCTGCGTTTCAGCATCTCGCAGATGGACGTGCCCACCCGGCAGGCCTACACCATGGCGCTGGTGCCAGCGGACGAACGCTCCGCCGCTGCCGGGGTTACCGGCATCGCCCGCACCATCGGTGCCTCGCTGTCGCCGCTTCTGGCGGGACCGCTCTATGCCTCCGCGGCCCTGGCCAGCCTGCCCTTCCTGTTTGCGGGCGGGCTGAAGATTCTCTACGACCTGCTGATTTGGCGGACGTTCAGGAAGGTGAAGGTCGAGTAGAGCGGCTCTCACGCCGAAAACACGGCGTGAGAACCGTCCGAGTCCGACCTGTCAGTGCAAGCTTGGGTTGGCGTTTTGGGCCAGCTGGAGCGCCTGGGCCGCGAACCAATCCCCGGCCGCCGGGTCCACCATGCCCCACAGCGGATCGAAGTGGTTCTCCGCATCGCCGCTCAGCGCCCAAGGATTGTACGCGGTGAAGTCCCAAGCCCGAGCACCTCCGGCGATGTCACAGCTGCCGTCGGATTCCCCAGGGACCTTCACCCAGAGATAGGCATCGAGAAGCGCAACGCCAGTGTTGGCCGAAGGCGGCAGCCCAGCGCCTGCGCCGAATGCATTGCACCAATTGCCGGAATCGAGTCCGCTGATGACGGCTGCGGACTGATTGTAGGGCACAAGGGCGTACGGAGCCGCCTCGAACGGCCCTTGCCCGTTGCGGCCGGTATCGATGACGAAATGGGTCGTCGCCACCGCGCTTCCCATGAACGACTGGATTCCCGCCGTCACCGTCCCTGCATAATCCGGACTGTAGTTGACCTGGGTGTAGTTCGTCGCCGGATCGTATTGGCTCGGCAGCCAGTCGAAATGGAAATTGCCGGCGGCATCGAAGGCCCAGGAGGGCGCCCCCGAAGGCGCCGCGATGGCGTCCGACACCCAGGTGCCGAACTGAATGTTGTCGCTGGTCAGTTGGTAATTCGAGACATTGAGGAAGAAACCTTGCGCACGCGCCACACCTGCCTTGGTCAGACGGTAGGCGGCCTCTCCTACCCCCAGCCAGGCACTGTGCCCCGAATCAAGATAGACGGAGGCCTGGGGCGCGTGCTTTTCGATGCTGTCGACCGCATAGTTGATCTGCGCGTAGCGTTCCGCGGGGCTTGCCCCAGGTGCGGGGACGGTGTTGCCGGAAGAATCCGTCACGGTGGGTTGGCACCAATCGGCGGCGCCATTGATGGTCGTATTGTAGGGGATGATCCCGAGCCCATCGGGTTCGAGAATGACGACCGCCTTGTCCTTGCCGATACCCTTCGCGAAGCCGTCGATCCAGGCTTCGTACGCGGCCGTGTCCGCGGCGCCTCCTGCCGAGTACTGCGAACAATCGCGGTAAGGCACGTTGTAGGCTACCAACACGGGAACACGATGCCCGCAGTCGGCCGCGTCCATGGTTTTGCGAACGGCCTTGGTCACTTCGGCCGGTGTACCGTCTGTGAACCAGACCGCGTGGGGAGTGTCGATCAGCGCCGTCAACTTGCGCGCATCGTTGCGATCCCTGGCCTTGAGCAGCGCCCGCGCCTGCGCCAGCGCCGCATCATCCGGATCAGGTGCGTAGAACTCCGTGCGTGGGCTGAGGTTTCGGCTCATCGCGGCTTGATGCAATACCTGACTCTGCCTCTGCACGGTCCCGGGATCGTCGGCCGCCTGCATTTCACTGTCGCATCCGAGCACCCCGAGCGAGATGCCGAGGACCATCAGTCCTGTCGTCGCTTGTATTCTCATTGCTATGTCCTTTCTGTCCTTCTATTTGAAAGACGAGCTTCCCGTGCGAGGTGAATGAATCACGATTGAGGGGAGCGCAGACGCCGACGAAACAGCTGAATCTTCATCTGGCTTCCCCGCGATCCCAGCCACGGAGCATTGGGAGCTCGTCCGTCCTGACTACTGCCTGGGTCCAGCAATCGCTGGGCCAGGATGGGGATTGAACTTTCAAGAAAACTCCGGGGAACCGCCCGGGTGATCCGTCGTAATAGCGTAGTTCCTCGAGCCGCGAACTCGTCGTGGACGTCCGGCCGATCTCCAGCGGCAGGAACGCTAGCACGAATGCCTCAGAATCTGCCAACGGTCGGCATGTAAACTCTTTGTAACAACTTCGCCCTTGTCGCCCCGGCAGCACTTCTTCAATAGAAGGCGACATTGCTGACCGTGAAGTCAGCCGAGCACCCTGGACCGCCACTTTGCGCGTTCAGCTGCCATTGCACGGTCAGAATCGTCGACGGGTCGACCTCGGTTGCCGGGCTACCACTCGCCATGGTTGCGAAAGGAACCTTGAACGTCGTGGTAGCGGATCCGGCATCCAGGACCGAAGGTGGCGTCACCGCCGCCATCGGCGGGTAGCAATTCGAGTCGCTGGCGAAAGGACAACTGCCGCGGCCCGGCACGTCCGTCGAAGTCGAGTCGCCGCTAAAGTTCGCGCCGACCGCCAGGGCACATCCGCCGAGGTCGCCCGAGAAGTCGAACTGCACGCCAGCGAAGGACGATCCATCAATGCAGGCCGTGCCATTGAAAAAGAGCCCAGCGCCCATCCAGTTTTGGCTGACCGGCGGAACGAAGGTGCCCGCGATCGTGAGACCGTTTCCGTCGGACGTTACCGTGACGGTCGGCGTGGTCTGTCCGTTCGAGCCGTACGTGTACGATTGCCACTGGTACGGCGGGGTGCCGAACAACAAGACGTTCCCAGAGGCGGCGCCCATCGTCGTAATCGCCGGGCTTGGAAGCGTAACCTTCGGGCAGATGAAGGAAGCATCGGCTGAGCAAGCGTTGGTCAACTGGGGAAGG
Source organism: uncultured delta proteobacterium (assembly GCA_963824555.1). GTDB lineage: Bacteria > Myxococcota_A > Polyangia > Fen-1088 > Fen-1088 > Fen-1118. The sequence continues at coordinate 50,695 of CAWGPW010000044.1, forward strand.
CCAGCGTCCGTCGCTACGTTCGCGCCTGGTGCGAGCGGCATCGGCCCCTGACCGGCCTGGTGCTGCTGCTCGCTGAAGGTCCACGCCAGGGTGGCGCCGATGTCCGGGATCTCCACCGCCGAGATCGACAGCCCAGGCACGGTGTAGGTGGCCGGAGACGGTGCCGTCGTCAAGCCCGTTACCTGAAACGCCAGTGGAGCGGAAAGTGTGCTCCAGTTGACGACGATGATCTCGGTCCCGTCGTCGGCCTGGTTGCGACTGGCGTAGGCACGGATGTTCGTCGGTGACTGGGCTGATTTCCAGGAGCGTTGGGCCGAAGTGGTCGGCATAGAGCTGATAGGCGTAGTATTCCGGACTGGGCGTGTGCAGTGGGGGCGGTCCAACCAACCCGAACGCCCACAGATCGTTGTCGCCGAGGTCCCAAATCGCCGAGGTCCAGAGAGCGTTTTGAATCGCCGTTCCTAGCCCATCCGCCAGCCACAGCGCCGAACCGATGGTGCCCGGCGATGCGCCGAGCTGGCAGGCCGTCGCGTCGTAGACGATGTTCATTTCCGTGAGCGCGAGCGGCTTGTCACCGTAACCGACTGCCTGCATGAGCGCTCGCACCGACGCGAGGGTATTGGCGAACGTCGTCGCATCGCCCGTCGCGGCGTCGAGCGTGGCTTGCTCGGAATTGAATGGATAGCGATGGATGGAGACGATGTCGAAGAGATCGCCGCAGCCTTGAAGGATCGGAGTCAGCCAATCGTTGCCGGGGATATAGTGCCAGGACAAATCGGGGCCGACGATCTCGATCGTCCCGTCGACCGCCTTCATGGCCGCCACGTAGGCCCGTACCGAGGCACAGTAATCGGACGGCTGGTAGCCGGGGATGGCGGGCTTCGTCGAGTCGGTCAGCGAGCCCTGCGTCGCGTACAGGTCCGGCTCGTTGCCGATGGAAAAGTACTTGATGCCATAGCCCTTCGTGACGTTGGCATAGCTCACCATGGCGGCAGCAGTCGACGCGGTCGGAGGACTGCCGTCGATGTTCGCGAGCAGGGGCACCTGGATGAGGGGCTCGGCTCCGATGGCGCGCGCATACGCCACGGCCTTGTCGAATTGAGCATCGTCGAAGGGATCGGCCATGTTCGCATCGTTGTTGTACCCGCCGACGCGCATGAGGGCCGGCCTGAGCGGGGCGATGGCGGCTTCGGTCCCGCTGACGTCGTCCTCGTAGCTCGGCATCCAATTCCAGTAATTCACCGACAGGGTGGTCGTGCGCGGTTTGCGGGTGGCGGCCGATATAGCGATGGTGCCGATGGCAGGCTGGACAGCGGCGTCGGGAATTCCACCATCGCCGCTCGCGAGTGGCTGGCTCGAGCAGGCCGCGACTTCGGCGAGAAGCAAGAGTCGGCAGGCGTAAGGCAGTCTCCGTTTGTGAGTGTTCGGTGTTCCCGTTCCATTTACATCAAAGGCAAGCTTGGTCATGATCACTATCTCTCCTTGTTCTTTCGTGCAGACGGAATCGCCTTAGCACCGCCTCGGCCACCATGGATACGAGCAAGGTCAACAGCAATAGCCATGCCAATAGGAGGATTCTGCTGTCACCGGCGAGTGCCCCGCTCTGCCGAATTACTTGTTGACGAGGTACAGATCGTCGATCCAGAAGTCGAAGGTGAGCGATGGTGCTCCACCGGCACATTTGAAGTTTGGATTTGTCGCGCAGAACGGCAGATCGACCTCGAAGAGGATGCCGTAAACGTGCTTCGAATCGAGCACGCTAGGATCGGGTCGGTAACCCCAGGTCGGGTTCTGTTGAAGGCTCGGGAAATCTATCGTGTACCGCGTAAGCGTGTCCGTCAAAGCGACTGCGATGCCGAACCCATTGTAGCAGGCGCCATCTGTGCTTGGATCCGCGGCGTTGCAGATGCCGCCTCGTGGATCGGTATTGATGTCCCTGAGCTGAACAAGGATGGTCTTGGCACCGGCGCTATCGGCCATCCCCCAGAACGTTATGCCCGAGTACGCGCTGAGGTCTACCGGAACACTCGGAAAATCGAGGCTACTGCTCTGTGTGCACGGTTGCCCACCGATCGAAACACCGGCGTCCAGCCTGCCAGAGAGATCTGCCTGGCCGCCGTCGCCACTCGGCAGCTGGGTAAAATCGATCCCCATCATCGCCCCCCAGATACCGACCAGCGGCGAAGTGGTGCGCAGGCGAGCGGCGTGGGAGCTGGTGATGCCCGGAAAGGTTTCGTTGAGAGTGGAATAGGCTGCATAGAACCAACCATGTGGATCGACAGAATGCGGAACTGGGGAGATGCGCTCACCCTCGGTGCAATCGGTGTTGGTCCACCAGGTTCCGGGAGGCACGCCGGGGAGTGCCACCCACTGAATCGATCCACTCTCTCCCTCCATGTCATCGATCTTCGTGTAGCCGGCCTGCGCACTGTCGTTGCTCGCCTTTTCGCTCGAACAAGACCCGGCGCACACGAGCAGGGAGACCACCAGGATCGCCCGTTCGGTGAGCATCTGGACGATCATCATCGCCATCCTACTGCAGGCTGATGGTGTCGACGTGCAGGACGAACTTCCCCGATTGACCGTCGGGCAATTGTGCGTCGACCGTGAACCGAATGCTGTCGACTCGTCCCAGACACGCCGCCGGTCCCCCCTTGATGTGCGTCGCTAGCCAAGGGGGCGAATTGAAGCCGTTCAGCTCCAGCGTGAACGACTGCCAATAGCTCTTGTAGTCCACGCCCTGATTGACATACAGGTCACCTGGCAAAGAGCCATCCTCGGTACGCGCAGTGGTGCAGCCGATTTCTACGTACATCAGTGCGTTGCTTGGGATAGGAGGGTTGCCCGATTCGAGCTTGGCGCTGAACTGGATCCTACTAAAGCGTGTGAAGTCCTCGGACGCGCCCGTGTAGGTCGACGTACCTAGGCTGGCACCGCCGTGTTGCTGCGTTCCATCTGGCGGGTCCACAATGTTGGCCTGCAAGAACAGCGAAAAACTACTCTGATCACCGGCGTCGTGATCGCAGTTGCATTGGTTCGTGTTCGGGTTGTACGCGTCGCACCACCACGCTTGAAAGTTCGGGTCGGCGGGTCGCAAGTCGCCGTCGTCGAAATCGTCGATGATGTAGGGTCCCGGGTCGACGGTATGAACGTCGAAACAGCCGCCAGCACCGAGCACGGCCAGCAGGAGCGGGAGGTTCAGGGCGGCCCGGCTCACCATGTGCTGCTCCATGCGACGTTGGCCGATGCGCCTCCGCCCCACCCGAAGGAGATCTCGCTCGCTCGGCGTCCGTGGGTGTGATGGAGGTAGAGCAACGCGGCGCCTGCGGCCACCAGCGCTCCGCTGGCGATGGACAGACCCAAGATGACATGGTTGGTGCGAGTAAGCGACGCCGCAAGTGAATTATTGGCGTCGGCGCGCTCGCGGTACGCGGCGGTCCCGATGGTGTCGTTCTTGAGCGCGGAGTCTCCGGCCTGCCAGTCGCTGTACCGTCCGCGATTCCACAGGTACACGCCAAGCGCTGCACCTCCAAGCGCCACGCCCACGCCAGCGGCGGAATAGCCCACGATGGCCATTGTGCGTTGTCGCCCTTGTGTGTCGGGCTCGGGTCGCTGCTCAAGTACCGCAGCCGGCGACGCCTTGGCAGTTATCGAGGTTGCAGAGCGTGCGGGGACGCCGGCTGGCGGCAGCGGGGCTCGCTGAGGCTCCGCTGCTTTCGCTGCCGCCGCGGGCGCAGTGGACATCTCCAGGTTCAACACTTGGCGATCTCCCGGCGCGAGAGTGACGGTTCGAATGATTGCGGCCATTCCTTCCATAGCGGCGGAAACCTTGTGCGTGCCGGTGGCTAGCCGAATGGGCTGGTAGAGCGGCGTGCGCCCGACCTCGCGGCCATCGACGGTGATCAGTGCCCCAGGTTGGTCGGTGGTGATGGTGAGCTCGGCGAAGAGTGACTCGAGCAGTGCGATTTGAGACTGCACCGCCTGGCGCCGGGCTGCCGGAACCTGTTCCTGACCATCACGCAAGTACTTGGACAGGCTTTGAACGGCATCCGCGGGATGACCGAGTGCGAACTCGGCCTGACCGATGTTGTAGAGGACGGCGAAGTTTGGGCTGACCCGGTACGCCTCGGTGAACTCTTGCAACGCGCCTTCGTAGTCGGCCTGGCCGGCCAGCTCGAGTCCCCGGGCGAAGTGCTGCCTTGCAACCTCGCGTGCATCTTCGGGTGGCTGCTCGACACTTGACTGCTCGGCCGCTCTCGCTGGAATCGTCCAGCCGAGCGCGAGGAGCAGGATCATCGGAATCCGCGACATACGCACCAGTCGGATGTAGTCAGCACGTCCCATGCCACCTCAATTTCCGTACGGATTCTGTGTGTCGAAAGTCACCCCCCGCGGGGAGCGCGCTTCGGTGCCCCCCAGTGGCGGAACGGCAACCGAAGGTGTGGACGCCGGGTCCTTGGCCGCGATCGGACGTCCGGCGGGACGTCCAAGCGGACGTCCGGTGTGCCCCCGTGCGAGCTTCGGACGCACACTCGCCTCGGATGTCCGATCGGCGACCGTTGCTGACGCCTGGCCGCTCGCGTTGCGATCCTTACCTTCACGGTTTTCCTGCGGCAGCGAAGGTGCTGGCGGATCCAAGGACCGAGTTGGTGGCGGCTGTGCACGTTGGACTTCTTTGGCCGCGACGCGATGGCTCCCGGACTCGGCAGTCGGCGCAGCCACGGTCGAATGCTGGGAGCTTCGCGCTGCCATCGTCATCGCGATGGCGACCGTCGCGACCAGTCCGCTACTGACCACGAAGATTGTCCGCGGTCGCCGACGCTTCCGTGGTGGCCGACCCGATGCGGGGATGGTGGCGGCGTCCACATCGGCCGACCGCCAGCCTGGTGTTGGGGATGCCGCCAGCACCACGGGAATAGGGTCGGTGCTCTTCGGTGGGGGCCACGCCTCGCGCTTCGCGAACGGCGTCAGCTCAAGCCCCAAGGCTTCCACGGAAGCGTGGCGTTGGCTCCGATCGCACGACAGCGCGCGCTCGACCGCGTCCACGAGCGGTGCAGGCAGATCGGGCTGAATAGAAAGCAAGGATAGGGCAGGTTGCGTGGCGATGTGGTGTAGGACCGCGTTGTGCGAATCGCCCGGATGGGGCGGCTTGCCCGAGAGCATCTCGAACAAGATCGCCGCCAGTCCGTAAACGTCGGTCCTGTGATCGATGCTCTTGTCCCCGCGCGCCTGCTCGGGGGACATGTACGCCGGGGTTCCAAGGATGGTTCCCGTGCGCGTGGCTGCATTGTTGAGCTCGATCTGTTCCAGCTTGGCAATGCCAAAGTCGAGCACCTTGACCAGATCGGTCCCGTCCTCGCGCCGGCTCAGAAACAGGTTCTCTGGCTTGAGATCGCGGTGGACGATGCCGGCGGCATGGGCCGCCTCCATCCCGCGACAAGCCTGCAGGCAAATGTCGACGGCTCGCCAAACCGGAAGGCATCCTTCGCGCGCCAGCAAGGATCCCAGGCTCTCGCCGACCAAGTGCTCCATGACGATGTAGGGTGCGCCGTCGGCAAGAATGCCGAAGTCGATGGCCGCCGCGATGTTTTCGCTCTCCAGCGCTCCCGCGGCCTGGGCCTCGCGATGAAACCTGGTCAGGAGATCGCGGCGATCGGCAAGATCGGGGCGCAGGAACTTGACGGCAAAGCGTCGTTTGACCACGGCGTGCTGAGCTTCATAGACCACGCCCATGCCGCCTTCCGCGATGACACGAAGAATGCGGTACTTGTCCCCGACAAGCTCGCCGACTCGGCCGGTCTGCGACCTGGTGCTCACCGCCCGGCCTCCTTGCGCGCTTGCTCTTGCTCGCGCAACCCCTCGAGATCGACAGTTTGGCCCTCCATCAAACGGTAGGCACGCTGGCGCGAGATGCCCAGCATCGCCGCCGCGCGGGCCACGTTGCCACCCGAGGCGCGCAAGGCGGAGACCAGCGCCGGGAGCTCCACGGGTTCGACCGGCTCCGCCTTGATGGCTGCCCTTGGCGGGCCGGGAGGGGGCCGTGCCGTTCCGGCCGCATCTTCCGCTCGGGTTGGCGACGGGTCGCCGATTCTCGCGGGCAGGTGGGATGCCTTCCACGTCGACTCGCCACCGTGCAGAACCATGAGCCGGCGAACGAGCAGCAGGAGCTTCCCGGACATTGAAGGGCCAATCGTGCAAGCACAGGCGCTCGATGAAATCGACGTCGACCGACGGTACCGTGCCTCGTCCAAGGTCGGTCAGGAAATGCGAGAACAGCGGCGACACATCCTCGCGCCGGCTGCGCAACGGCGGCAAGTGCACGGTCACCCCGTCAAGCCGCGCCAGCAGATCGGGTCGGAAGCGCCCCTGGCGCGAAGCCTCCAGCAAGGACTGCTGCCCCGCAACCACCACGCGCACATCGATCGGGATCGGACGTGTCTCTCCCAGCGGCTGAACCTCGTGTTCTTCGAGCACGCGCAACAGCTTGGCCTGCAACGGAAGGGGCAGATCCGTCACCTCGTCGAGCAACAAGGTTCCGCCCTCGGCGCTGCGGAAAAACCCCTGACTCGGCTTGTCCGCGCCGGTAAAGGCACCGCGCCGATAACCGAACAACTCACCCTCGGCCAGCGCCTCGGGCAAGGCCGCGCAATTGACCGCGACGAGCGGTCCCGAACGCCCGCTCCACTTGTGTACACTGCGCGTAACGACCTCTTTGCCGGTTCCCGTCTCGCCTTCGAGGATGACGGGGAGATCGCTCGAAGCAGCGCGCTGCAACGGCGCCAACACCGACTGCAGCGTGGCGCCTCCCCACAGGCCAGAGGCGATCTCCTTCCATGCGCCGAGCCCCTCGGTCACCACTCCCAGCCAGCCGCCAAGACGAACCACGTCCCCTCGCCGAAGGTGGGCCGAAGACACGCGCTGCCCGTTGACCCGAGCTCCGTTGCGGCTGCCTAAATCGACAATTTCGACGCCCATGCCAGTGGCTTCTCTTCGCAGGGCAGCGTGGCGGCGTGAAACGTCGTTGCCAGGCAGATGAACCGCACATCCTTCGTCGCGTCCGATGACCAGCTCTCCCCCATCCGCCAAGCACAAACCGACCGTGGGTTGGGAGGGTTGCGGAAACATCCAAACCAGTGCCAAATTCGACGAATCGACCGCGCCCCGCGAACCTGCGCTGGTCGTCGCCACCGTCGTGTTGCCCGCACCTGATCCCATGCCAGTCCCTAATCTAGCTCATCGAAATGATCACTCCACGAATAGGCCCATCCGGCAATGCTGACATTCCATACGCCACCACGCCAGCCGGAGCCAACACCGTTCGCAGGTGACATTGGACGGTCAAGACTGGTTTGGGAATCCGGCTTCGTCGAGCACCTCGCGCACCTTGCGCCGCAGGTCGATCAGGGTGAACGGCTTGGTGATGAGGTGTGTTCCGGGATCGAAGGTTCCGTGTTTGTCGATGGCGTCGTCGGTGTAGCCGGACATGTACAGAATCTTGACGTCCGGCCGTGCCTTCGCCAATTGCTCCGCAAACACCCTGCCCCCCATCTCGGGCATCACCACGTCGGTCAACACCAGATGGATCTTCTCCGCCTGCTTTTCACACAGTCGAAGCGCCTCGATGCCGTTGCAAGCCGCCATCACGGTGTAGCCCGCGCGGGCCAGCACCTGTTTCGCCAGATCGCGCACCGCCGGTTCGTCCTCGACGATCAGGATGGTTTCATCGCCGGTCGTGCGCACAGCGACCTGCGCGATGGCGGGCGACTGCTGTTGTGTGGCCGACTCGATGCGAGGCAAGAAGATCCTGAACGTCGTCCCCTTGCCGCGCTCGCTGTGGACAATGATCTCCCCGCCGCTCTGGCGGACGATGCCGTAGACGGTGGACAAGCCGAGCCCCGTTCCCTTGCCGCGATCTTTCGTGGTGAAGAACGGCTCGAAGATGCGCTCGCAGGTCTTGGCATCCATGCCGCAGCCCGTGTCCGTGACTGCCATCATGACGTAGGGGCCCGGCTTCACCGACGAGCCGCCAATCATGAAAGCGTCGTCGAGCTCCACGTTGGCGGTCTCGAGGGTCAGTCTGCCCCCGGTGGGCATGGCGTCGCGGGCATTCACCACCAAATTCATGAGAACCTGTTCGATTTGGCTTGGGTCCGCCATGACAAAACCAAGATCGGGCGCAAGCGAAGGCTCGATGGTGATGTCTTCGCCGAGAATGCGGTGAAGCAACTTCTGCATTTCCGAAGCGACGCGATTCAAATCGAGTGCCACAGGCTGCAGGATCTGCTTGCGACTGAATGCAAGGAGCTGCCGAATCAAGGTTGCGGCGCGGTCGGCGGCCTTCTTCACCTCGGAAAGTTGGGCACGGCGAGGATCCACTTCGTCGGTGGCATCGAGCACGAGATCGGTGAAGGTCATGATGACGTACAACATGTTGTTGAAGTCGTGGGCGATGCCTCCCGCCAGGCTGCCGATGGCCTCCATCCTCTGTGATGTGCGCAATTGATCCTTCAGGCGCTCGCGTTCCATTTCCACTTGCCTGTCCTGCGTGACGTCCTTGACGACTTGGGCCAGAGAGACGACCTCGCCGCGCTCGTCGAGGGTGGGCCATGCCACCAAGCTGTAGCACCTGCCGTTCTCCTCGTACTCGCCCATGCAAGGTCTGCGTTCGGCGATGGACTGCAGGCACGGACAGCCCGGAATGGGGGCATTCCTGCCATGCATCAGCTCGAAGCATTTCTTTCCCAGAACCTGCTCCCTCGGTCGATTGAGCGCCAGGCAGCCGGCATGGTTGATTTCCAGGACGTCTTGCTCGCGTGAAAGCACGAACACCGTGTCCGTGATGGCATTGAAGGTATTTCCCCAGTTCTCATTCGAGCGGCGAAGGGCCTCCTCGACGCGCTTGCGTGCAGCCAGCTCCTTCTCGAGCTCGTGGGTGCGAATGGCGACCTGTTCTGCCAAGTGTTCCTTCACCAGACGCTGCATGCGATTGGCGGCCTTGAGCTTGACCATGGCCCGCAGCTGCGCCACAAGCTCCTGGTCGTTCCATGGCTTGCTCAAGAAGCCCTCGGCTCCAAGCTCCAAAGCCATCACCCGGCTTTCTTGATCGGTTCCTAGCGCGGTGAGAAAGATCACCGGAATGTCCTTCATTCTTTCATCCGCCTTGAGCCTGCGGCACACCTCGAAGCCGTCGATGTCCGGCATCACGATTTCGAGCAGGATGGCGTCCGGATCCTCGGCCCTGGCGATCTCGACGCCCGTGGCGCCTTCGAAGGCGATCAAGAGTCGATAACTGGGCAGGGCATTGCCAAGCACGGCCTCCAGGGCAATGAGATTGTCGCGGCGGTCGTCGATGGCGAGAATCTTGGGACCTTTGGCATCCATCCGTGTCTCCCTACTCGGCGTCTGAGCCCATCGCTTCCACCCCATCGGACGATCCGCCGGCAATCCGAAGCGCCATTCGAAGATTCTTGCGAGCAGCGGGATCCCGCAAACCAGCCTATAATCCGGCGACCCGAAGGAGTGTGGAAACCGAGATGGTAGCAGACTCGCCGACAACCGCGCCCGCGGGTGGATCCACTGTGGCGAGCCCGCGTCCCACGCGATGGCTCTCTTGCGTGACGCCGTCTGTCGGCGCTGACCTACTGCGTTATGCAAACGCGTCGTTGGTCTCCGACGCCACGGGGTTCAGCGAGACCGCGCATGGGTAGCGCACGCATCCTGGTCGTCGAGGACGAGTCCAGCGTGACTCGCGATATCGTTCGTCAGTTGGAACGAGTTGGCCATCGGGTGGTGGCGGACACGCCGCGCGGCGAGCAGGCCGTGGAATTGGCGGCGGCCCTGTTACCCGACCTCGTGTTGATGGACATTCAGCTCGCGGGAGCCATGGACGGGATCGATGCGGCCCTGGCCATCCGTCGCCGAATGTCGGTTCCGGTGGTGTTTCTCACCGCCTTCGCCACCGAGGCGGTCTTGCAGCGGGCGAAACAGGCCTCCCCTTTCGGGTACCTGGTCAAGCCCTTCGATCCCCTGCAATTGGAAACAGCCATCGCGATCGCCCTGCACCAACACGAGGTGGAATCCAGTCTGCGCGAAAGTCGAGAGGAGCTGGCGACCATCCTGCGCACCGCCACCGATGCCTTCTTTCTCGGCGATACCAGGGGCCGCTTGCTCGACGTCAACGAGGCCGCCTGCTCGCTGCTCGGCTACGCGCGCGAGGACCTGCTCGCCTTGACGGCGGCGGATCTCGCGCCAGACACGAGGCCCGAAGATGTCGCGGAAACCACCTCGCGCATTCTGACATCGGGGTCTGCTCGATTCGAGCGCCGCATGCGACGCAAGGACGGTTCCATCGTCGAGGTGGAAGTGAGTGCGAACCGATTGCCCATCGGCGAGGGGCGCGTGATGGCCTTCGCCCGCGACATCCGCGCGCGCAAGCGGGCCGACGAGGAGCGCGACGCCACGGTTCGCATGCTCAGGCTCATCAACCAGCCCAATTCCCTGGACGCGCTCATGCGCGAGGTCAGCATCCTGTTGCGCGACTGGTCTGGATGTACCGCGGTCGGCATCCGACTTTCGGATGGCGAGGATTTTCCCTATTGCGAGACCCGCGGTTTTCCACCGGCCTTCGTCCAGGCCGAACGCTATTTGTGCACGCGCGATCGCGACGGACAGGTTGTGCGCGACACTGCCGGCCATCCCGAGCTCGACTGCATGTGTGGCAACATCCTTCGCGGACGCTTCGATCCGACCCAGTCATTCTTCACCGAGCACGGCAGCTTCTGGACCAACTCGACCACCCGGTTTCTGGCCTCGACCAGCGAAGCCGACCGGCAGTCCCGCACGCGCAATCGTTGCAATGGCGAAGGCTACGAATCCGTCGCCCTGGTGCCCCTGCGCGTGGGTAACGAAACCTACGGTCTGCTGCAGTTCAACGACAAGCGAGCCGATCGCTTCACGCTCGAGGGCATTGCCCTACTGGAGAGGCTGGCCGACAGCTTGGCCATCGCCATCTCGCAACGAAAGGATCAGGCCGCACGCCAGGTCAGCGAGGAGCGTTTCCGCCGTCTGCTGGAATCGACCACGGACTATTCCTACGCCGTGGACCATCGTGACGGCCGGCAAGTGCAGACCCGCCACGGCGTGGGTTGCGAAAAGGTCACCGGGTACACCTCGGATGAATTCGCGGCCCGCGCCTCGCTGTGGCTCGACATGGTGGTGCCGGAGGATCGGGCGGCAGTGCTGGCCTTCGCCAACCGCATCGATCGGGGCGAGGCGCCCACGCCCATCGAGCACCGCATCGTCCACAAGAACGGTTCCATCCGTTGGGTACGCAACACGGTGGTCTCGCGCCCTGCCCCGGCCAGCCACGGCTTCGTACACGACGGGCTGATTTCGGACATCACGGATCGCAAACGCCTCGAATCGCAACTGCAACAGGCGCAGAAGATGGAGGCCATGGGCCAGCTCGCTGGCGGCGTGGCCCACGACTTCAACAACATCCTGGCCACCATGCTGATGGAGCTCGGGCTTTTGCGCGAAGAGCCTGGCCTCGCCGAGAGCGTTCGCGCGGCCCTGCGCGAGCTGGAAACCTCGGTGGGTCGCGCCGCAGGATTGACCCGACAGATCCTGGCCTTCAGCCGCCGCCAGGTCATGCAGATGAAACCGCTGCGACTGGATGTCTTGCTGGCCGACCTGCGCAAGATGCTGGGCAGGATGCTGGGCGAAACCATCCATGTCGAGCTGAACGCCTCCGCCGACTGCGACCACATCAAGGGCGACGCCGGCATGATCGAACAGGTGGTCATGAATCTTTGCGTAAACGCGCGCGACGCCATGCCCGCCAACGGCCGCATCGAGCTCAGGGTGGAAAACGTGACCCTGGGCGATGCCGACATCGCGGGCAATCCCGAGGCTCGCGTGGGCCGGTTCGTGCGCCTCGGCGTGACCGACACCGGCGGCGGCATGAACGAGCAAGTTCGACAGCACCTCTTCGAGCCCTTCTTCACCACCAAGGAAACCGGCAAGGGAACGGGGCTCGGTCTGTCCACCGTCTACGGCATCATCAAGCAACACGACGGCTGGATCGAGGTGGAAAGCGAGGAAGGCAAAGGCAGCACCTTCCGTGTGCTGCTTCCAGCGCTCCCCGCCGAGATCGCGGCCATGAGCCCGGACACCAGCGCCGCCCCGGCCCGAGGCAAGGGCGAGACCTTGCTGCTCGTGGAAGACGAAGAGAGCCTGCGCGCGGCCTTGGTTTCCATTCTGCGCCGATTCGACTACCGCGTTCTCGACGCCGGCAACGGGGACGAGGCGCGTGCGCTTTGGCTGGCCCATCACGGGGCCGTCGACCTGCTGATTACCGACATGGTGATGCCCGGCAAGACGACGGGATTGCAGCTGATCGAGAATCTGCGCAAGGACAAGCAGGATCTGCGCGCCATCATTTGCTCCGGCTATCTCAACATCCAGAGTATTCCTGCCTCGGACAGGATTTCCGTTCTAGCCAAGCCCTTCGAGTCGACCGTGCTGCTGCGGGCGATACGCCGGTGTCTCGACGAGGTTCCTACGTCAAAAGCCAGCCCCTGACAAGGCGCGCCAGGGCCGAAGGGACGAGTGGCTGATAGGAACGAAGGTTGATCTCCTCGCGGCGAAACCAGGTCCGCTGCCGGCGCGCATAGGCGGCGGTGGCAGTCTTGATGTCGGCCACGGCCGCCTCCAAGGTCGAGGCGCCATCGAGATACGCGCCGAGCTGCTTGTAGCCGAGCGCCTGCATCGAGCGCGCGGCAAAATACCCGGCCGCGCGCAAGGCTCGAACCTCGTCAAGAAACCCGGCGGACATCATGCGGTCCACCCGGGCGGCGATGCGCGAGCGCAAGAGAGCCAGGTCGAATTCCAGAAGCACCGAAAATACTCGCACCGGCGCAGGCGGAACCGCCCTCTTGCGCCGCTGCTCGCTGATGGTGACACCGGTCTGCTCGTAGACCTCCAGCGCCCGGCTGATGCGCACGAGATCGCCGGGGAGGATCCTCGCCGCAGCCTCCGGATCGATGACGCGCAGCCGCTCGTGCAACGCCGGCACGCCTTGTCTTCCGGCTTCCTCCTGGTGGCGCGCCCGGATCACCGGGTCGGGCCGCGGCGCTTCGAAGAGACCGCGCACCAGAGCCCGGTAGTAGAGCCCTGTGCCTCCCACGATGATGGGCAGGCGTTCGCGCTGCTCGGCGTCTTGGACGAGTGCGCTCGCTGCCTCGGCCCAGGCGGCGGCGTGAAATTGTTCGTCAGGCGCAACCAGATCGAGAAGGTGATGGGGAACCGCCGCGCGCTCCGCGGGCGTGGCCTTGGCCGTGCCGATGTCCATCCCGCGGTAGACCTGCATCGAATCGCAGCACAGGATTTCACCACCCAGCCGTTCGGCAAGATCGAGAGCCAGCGCGCTCTTGCCCGAGGCAGTCGGGCCGAGAATCGCGACCGCGGGGGGAAAGCGGTGCGACCTGCCGGCGGGCTCCGACATCAGGTTCGCCCCAGACGCTGTTCGATCTCGGCCACGGGCATGCGCAGAAGCACCGGACGCCCGTGCGGGCAATGCGAGCGAAGATCGACGGCATCGAGCTGGCCGAGCAGCGCCAGCGCCTGTTCGCGGCTGACCACGTCTCCGGCGCGCAAAGCACCATGGCAGGCCATGGTTGCGAAGACCTTGTCGAAACCGGCTTGAGCGACAATGCCTTGCTCGTCTCCGGTCAATCCGGAAATCACGTCGAGCAGGAGGGGCTTGGGATCGACCTTCTTGAGCAGGTCGGGCACCGCGCGCAGAAGCAAGGTCTTGGGTCCGAAGTCCTCGACCTCGAAACCAAGCTGGCCGAGTGCCACCAGCGCGCCGCCTTCGCGTACGGCCGCCATGGCCAGCTCGTCGATCTCGATGGGAATGGGAAAGAGCAGGCGCTGGCGCACGACCTGGCGCTGACGATGCGCCTTTTGCAGGCGCTCGAAGGTCACCCGCTCGTGGGCCGCGTGCTGGTCCACGATGACGAGCTCGTCCCTGCTCTCGCAGATGAGATAGGTGCGATGGACCTGCCCGAGGTACTCCAGGCTACCGAAGAAGCCACCCGCGGCAGCGGGCGGCTCGGGCGCCTGCTCGGAAGCGTCCTTCGTTTCTCGCGGCGGCGTCTCCCGTGGCAGGTCGAGTCCCTCGACGGTATGGGCGAGCCCGCGCGGTCGGGTTTGCGACAGCGAACGCAAAGGCTCTTGCCAGCCACGGCTCTCCGACGTGACCTGTACCGGGGCCGTCGCCTCACCCGCGCCATCCGCGGCGACGTCCAGTCTTTCGGGCGGCAACGTGTACGCGCGCAACGGGGCCGGCGGCAGCCACGGTGCGCGCGCCACCGCCGCGCCGACCACGTGGCGAACGGCGCCGTACACTTCCTGCGGCCGGGCGAAACGGACCTCCAGCTTCTGCGGATGGACGTTCACATCCAGCTCTTGCCCTGGTACCTCGACGAAGAGCGCGGCCAGAGGATAGCGCCCCTTTTCCAGAAGCTCGCCATATCCCATGCCGAGCGCATGGAGCAGCGAGCGGTCGCGCACGAAGCGCTTGGCGACGAACAAGAAGGTCGAACGCGGCGTGGCCGACGCTTCCTCCGGAGCGGCCAAGAAGGCCCGCACGACCACGCCGGCCTCCTGGCCCTGGGCCTCGTGCAGAAGGCTTGCCCCCCGGCGGGCCAGGGCCGCGCGCACCCGCTCGCCCATGTCGCGATGGGGGGGCAGATCCAGCACCACGCGGCCGTTGCCGCGCAATCGGAAATGGATCTCGGGGTGGGCAATCGCCAGGCGAATGACGGCCTCGGACACGTTGGCCGCCTCGGTGGCCTCGGACTTCATGAACTTGAGTCGCGCTGGCGTGTTCCAGAATAGGTCGCGCACTTCGATCTGGGTGCCGTCAGGCATGCCCACGTCGCCGCTGCTGGTTTCGATCCCAGCTTCGTAGCCCAAGCTGAAACCGGCCGTGCTGCCGGGCCGCTTGGTGCGCAGGGTGAGGCGAGACACGGCCGCGATGGACGGCAGGGCTTCGCCGCGAAAGCCGAAGGTGGTCAGCCCCCACAAGTCGTCCGGGGATAGGATCTTCGAGGTGGCGTGTCGCAGCAACGCCAAACGCGTTTCCTCGGCGGTCATGCCGCCGCCGTCGTCGACCACACGAATGAGGCGCCGGCCGCCAGCATCGATTTCGACGTCGATACGGCGGGCGCCGGCATCGATGGAATTCTCGGCCAGCTCCTTCACCACCGAGGCTGGACGCTCGACCACCTCGCCAGCCGCGATCTGGTCCGCGAGCGTGCGCGGCAAGACGTGAACGCGCGGCGCCGGCGACGACGAAGGATTCTCCATGTCCACCAAGGATATTCCAAGAACGTCGCTGGCGGGAGAGCGTTCCTTGGATTCGGATTTTTCACCACAGAGACACAGAGAGCGCAGAGGTTGGAAAGCATGAGTTGTACGGATCTTGGATCCGAACCCCTCCCATTCCGTCCTCTGTGCCCTCTGTGGACTCTGTGGTGAATCCTTCCGGTCTAGCGCCTGGGTGGGCCGAAGTTTTTGCCCACGAGGTACAGCTCGCTGCTCGTCTGTCGCGAGGCCTCGGGTTTGAGCAGGCGCACGTCGGAAAAGTGGTCGGTCATGTGTTTGCGCAGCCTATCGACCTCGGGGCTTTGGAAGACCTTGGCCACGAACGCCCCCAGCGGTGCCAGCAGCCGCTCGGCGCGCATCAACGCTTCCTCGACCAGGTTGGCCGAGCGCGCCTGATCGGTGGCGCGGATGCCGGTGGTGTCCGGCGCCATGTCCGACAGCACCACATCGTACGCCGCCAGCCCGCACAGCAATTCTTCGTCGGAAAGCGTGTAGATGTCGGCCTCGATCACGTGTGTCCCCGGCACGGGCACGGACAATGGCAGGCGATCCACGCCCACCACCTTGCCGTGCGGCCCTACCGCCTTGCACGCGTACTGCATCCACGAACCTGGCCGGCAACCGAGGTCGAGCACGCGCGCGCCTGGGTGAAACAAGCGCACGCGACGGTCGATGTCTTCGAGCTTGTACACGGCTCGCGCCGCGAACCCCTCCTTCCGCGCCTTGCGGAAGAAGGTATCGTGGCGCTGTTTGCGGTCGCGGAGCTGGCCCACCCGAAAAGGCGGCTACTTCTTTTGAGCCGCGGTCTGGCCCTTCTTGGAGGCCTTCATCGGGTTCTTGGACTCGACCTCTTTGACAGCCTGCGGAACGATGTACTTCTTCACGTTCTTCGTGCTGCCCTTGAGAACGACCACGCCGTTGATGGGGCCGGGAACCGAGCCCTTCACGATGACGACGTTCTTGTCTTCGAGAACCTTCACCACCACGAGGTCCGAGGAGGTGTAGTTGTTGGTGCCCATGCGCGCGGACATGCGCTTGCCCTTGTGCACGCGGCCCGGGGTCAGACGGCAGCCGATGGAGCCACCGTGCCGGAAGAACTCGTGCGTACCGTGCGTGTCGGTGTCACCCGCCATCTTGTGCAGCTTCATGACGCCCTGGTAGCCCTTGCCCTTGGTCACGCCACAAACGTCGACCACATCGCCGGCCTTGAAAATCTGCCCGGCGGTCAACACATCGCCGACCTTGCGATCGGCAACATCTTTGGCCTGGTCGAGGCGGATCTCGCGCAGGATGGCCGGCATCTTCTCGAGGCCCGCCTTCTTGAAGTAGCCCGACTCGGGACGGGTGATCTTGCGGGTGAGCTGTTCCTCGAATCCGAGCTGCAAGGCCGCATAGCCATGCTTTTCGACCGTGCGCTGCCCGGTGACCACGCAGGGGCCGATGGAAAGCACGGTGCAACCCAGCGACGAACCGTCGTCGTGGAAATAGCGGGTCATCCCCAACTTGCGGCCGATTAGGCCCATCTTCTGTGACATGGTGTGCGAACCTCTTGAAAGACGTGGGTTTATAGTCGGCGGCCGACGGAAGGTCAAGTTGCAGAAATCATTGGGCCGGCGATTTGTCGGGCGTCTTGCTCTCGATGAGATCCGTGAAGTCCTTCGTGAAGGTCAGCGGACCCAAGATCAGCTCGATTTCGCGGTCCATGGGCGAGGCGTCGAGCGGGGTCTCCTCGGGCGTGTGGGGCTTGAAAACCAGGTTCACGTTGGCCGTGGTCGGTGCGTCGCGGTGCTCGGGCCTGGGGTATTCGACTGCCCATGCGGCGTCGCGTACGCAATTCTCGATATCGCGATTGCCCAGGGTAGAGCTGAGCACAACCGCGTTGTGCAGCTCGCCTCGCTCGATGGTGAGCTCCAATTTCATGCGACCGCGCAGATAGACGTCGCCGGCCTTGGCCACCCTGCGAGACAGGTAGCAGGCCCGCGCGCGCGGCATGAACGCCAGGGAGAGGGCATTGCGCAGCACCGTGGGATCCATGCGACCGTGAACCACGGCGTCGCCGGGCTGGTTGGCCTGGACGGGCGGCGGCAGGATGGCGATGGCCATGTTGGAATTTGCGCCGGACCAGGCCCGGCGCGCGCGCGCAGCTCCTTCGAGCAACGGATCCAGCCACTCGCGCTTCCCCTGCGCGGGCATCGTTTCCGCATGCATCTCGGCATCGAGACCCCGAGCGCTGAAACGCACCCGTCGCTCCTTGGGAAGCCTCGCCGGATCGTCGAACGCCAGGCTGGCGCCGCGGCCGGGCGACAGAACCTCGGCAAGCTTGGCGCCATCCAGGCGCACGTCGAGCAGATCCCCTCCCCTGGCCATCGCGGCGAGAGCTCCGTTGGCCGTTTCCGCCGCGTTGCCGGCCGGAATCACGCGAACGAGCCCGCCGAATTTCCGGGCAAAGCGCACGTACTCAGCCACGTCCGCCGCGGGCACGCTGTCGTCGCCCGCCTGCCGCACCAGCAGCACCAACACCTTGAGTCGCCCCTCACCATCGCCCCCCAGGGCCTTCTGCATACCCTCGGCATTCTGACCGGCCGGCAGCGCGCCATCCGTGAGCAGCACGAGCCACGTGGTCCCGTCCGCCTCGCCGCCGCTCACGTCGAGGATGGCCCGCGCGCGGGCCAGTGCCTTGACCACGTCGGTTCCGTTCTCCAGCCGGTTGGGATCGGCGGCAGCGGCGAAAGCCTCCAGCGCCTCGCGCGTCGACATGCGCGGTAGCGGGAACACGGGCGTGGCCTCCACGCCGAAAGGAATGGCATCGAACGGGACCGAAGGCGGCAAGGCCTCGATGAGCGCGCGGGCCAGTGCCCGCTCCGCCGAGATCCCGCCCTGCCCCGCGCTGCGCGAACGGTCGACGAGCAAGAGCACGCGCGCCGGAGGCTGGGTCTTGATGGGGGTGTCGTCCCGGCACAAAAGCCCCACTAGCTCGTATTGCTGAACCGTCTTCGGCCGGCGGCCGGTGGTGTCGATGCGCGGGATCCGTGCGGCGGCGGCCAGGGCTTGCCCCGCGAAGCCCTCGGGCGAGCGCGCGTAGTGCCAGGCAATTTTCCAGGCCGCCCGCGCCGGGACTGTCCCGCGCATGACAAGCGGGCGACCCGGCCGAATGTCCGCCGCGTGCCCGGCCAGGCTGGCCCCGGCGAGCACCAGTCCATCCGGCGAGGGTGCAAGGGTGACCGTCACCTCGGCCGGAAGCGGGTTCTCTTCAAGACTCTCCGGCATACGCAAGACCAACTGGCCGGACTTGCACCCAACGGCGGCCGAGTACCGGTAGTGCAAGACGGCCTTCTCCCCGTCGACGATGGGCGTGACGTGAACACGGTAGGCCGTCCCCTCCTCCACCGGCGCAGCGGGCATGGCAAGTTGGCGCATCTTGAGCGCGACCGCCAGTGCTGCGCTGACGTGCACCTCGGCTTCCGGCGCAAGCGGCGTTCGCCCGGCGCGATCGATTACCTCCCAATCGAGCAGCGCGGCTCCTTCGGGCAAGGCGAGGTCCAGGAAGGTACCGTTGCGTCGATTCCCGACGACACGGGTGTTCGCCTCCACCGTGCGCCACACCTCGACCATGGCCAGCGGCCCCGCGATGCGCACCTCGACCTTTTGAACCGGAGGATCCCGCCCCTGAGGCGAGACAAAGAAAAGCACAAGCGGCAACCAGACGTGCATCGGAGTGGCTTGCCAGTGTAGATCAGATAGCCACAATCCAATGCGCCAATGCGAAACCGCATGCGAAAAACCGACGCCGATCCGCTGCGCTGTCCGCGCTGCCGCCTGCACACCGATCTGTGCGCCTGCGCGTTGCTGGCGCCGATCGATGTCGCGACCCAAGTCCTTCTGGTTACGCACAAGCTCGAGAACCGCAAGGCCACCAACACCGGCCACTTGGCCGTTTGCTGCCTGAACGGCGCGCGCCTGTGTTTGCGCGGCCGGGAGGACGCACCCGACGATCCCGTGGTGTGGGAGACCGGACGTACGCCGCTCTTCTTGTTTCCCAGTAAAGACTCGCTGCCCCTCGAGGAATGGCTGTCGGCACAAGCAAGGAAACCGAGCACAGTCGCCCTGGTCGTGCCCGACGGGACTTGGCGCCAGGCGAACCGGGTGCGTCGACGTGTGCCCGGCCTGGCCGATATCCAGGCCGTCAGCCTGCCTGGCAACGAAAAGTCCCACTACCGGTTGCGCCACACCCATCTCGGAAATCGCTTGGCAACCTTCGAGGCCATCGCGTTGGCCCTTGGCCTCCTGGAAGGTCCGGCCGTCCAGGAGCACCTTTCTCGCATCTTCCGCACCGTCGTCGATCGGGCGCTTTGGAGCAATGGACGGATGAGAGGCGGAGAAGTTACAGGGGGGATTCCGTCCGGTGCGCGGCAAGACGGCCCGGCCAACGGCGGCTCACCATGACTTGATTCTTGGGCCGGGCCGCGCTACGCGTATGTCGCATAACCTATGACATCGACCACACCAACCAAAACATCCACTCCACCCACATCATCAGCGTCTATCGTCTCCGTGGCGCCTTCCCAGCCCGAGGAGGAAGTCCTGGCGAAGACCCTGGAGGTCCTCAAGGGTGGCGGGGTCATCGCGCTTCCAACCGACACGCTGTACGGCATCGCGTGCCTTTTTGGCGACAACGCCGGCATCAAGCGCATCCAAACCATGCGCGGCTTCGACATCGCCGCGCGTCCGCTGACTTTCCTCCTGCCCGACCTCGGGGAGCTGCCCCGCTATGCCGTGGTCAGCGAGTCGGCCTTCGGCGTGCTGAGGAAGATCTTTCCCGGACCGTACTGCGCGGAGCTTGTGGCCAGCGCCAACGTGCCTGTGCCCTTCGTCCATGAGGATCGCCGCACCATCGGCGTGCGCATCCCCGGCACCGCGCTGTGCGAAAAACTGCTATGGTCCCTGGGCAAGCCCCTGCTGACCGCCACGGCGAAATCGCGTTCGGGCGACATCCTGACCAGCGCCGCGGAGATCAAACGCGAGTACGGCAAGAGCCTCGACCTCATCCTGGACGCCGGCACCCTTTCCGGCCCGCCCTCGACCGTGGTCAGTCTGGCCGGCGACTGGGTGACGGTTCTTCGCGAAGGCCGCGGGCCGTCCAACAAGCTCATCGGCTGATTTTCCGGAACCGGACCAAATTCCCGAATCGATCGGGAAAGAATCCCGATACCGATGCTGGCTCGGTTCTACCCGTAGGTTTTGGAAGACTGGCACGAGGAATGCCTTTCTCGCATGGCAATGGATCCTTGAGCTTGGAGTCACCATGCGACTGATGTTGACCACCCTACCTCTCGTCCCCCTCGTCGCGCTCTCCGCGTGCGCCACGGTCCCGCCTGGTCACGCGGGGGTTCTGTTGCGAACCAGCGGCGTGGACGCTAAGACGTTGCCTGAGGGCGTAAGTTTCATCGGGCCGCTGGACAGGGTCAAGACCTACGATTTACGAGCGCAAGAACGGACCGAGGATCTGAAGGCACTTTCAGCGGACGGAGCCGTGCTGGAAGCGCGCGCCTCCGTCATGACCTTCCACCCGGCGCCTTCGGAAGTGGTGGCCCTGGCGCGGGAAGTTGGGCCGGACTACTACAAGACCATCGTCAAACCAATGGTCCGCTCCGTCCTGCGCAAGGTGATCGCGGGCTTTCGCGCCGACCAGCTCGACACGCCCGGGATCGGCAGAGCCCAGCGCGAGGTAACGGAAGAGACGGCGCGAAGGTTGCGGCCCTACCACATCGTGTTCGACGGTATCAGCCTGCGCACGCTCGGCATCACCCGCTCGTCGGAGGCCTACCGGGCCATCGTCGACACCAGCGTGGCAGAACAAAAGGCTCTTACCGCGCGGGAGTTGCCCGTGTTGGCGCGACAGCACGCCGAGGAGACGCGTGCCGAGGCCCAAGGGATCGCCGAGGCCCATGCGCTCATTGCCCCAACTCTTACACCCGAGATCCTGAGCGACGCCGCCTATCGCGCGTGGTCCAAGTTGCTCACGGCGCCTTCGACCCAGGTCGAGGTCCGCCCGAACGCACAACCGTATATCTTGGAGGTTGAACCATGAATTCACACCGGCTGATGACGATGACGAGAGCTTTCCTTGTTCTTGGCGTGGGCAGCGCCGTTGGAGGTTGCGCCACGACCGTGGGTCCAGGGCGCGTAGGCGTGCTGTGGCGAGCGTCGAACGGCACCCAACCCAATACCTACGGCGAAGGCCTGCAGTACATCGCGCCGTGGAACGATATGTACGTCTACGACCTGCGCTCGATGAGCCACGATGAGGTGCTCGACGTGATCGCGGTGAACGGGCTCGGCATCAAGCTCGACGCGTCCGTCAGGTACCACCTCATGCCGAATGAGGTGGTGGCCCTGCAGAAGGAAATCGGCCCCGACTACTACAAGACGATTCTCGAGCCCGTGCTGCGCTCGGAGGCCCGCCGCGTCTTCGGGCGCTACACGCCCGAGGAGATCTATTCGACCAAGCGCGATCTCATCGAACGCGAGATCCGCGAAGGTCTGCGTTCTAAGATCGAAGGCAAGCATATCGCGTTGGAAGCGGTCCTGATTCGCAACGTGGAGCTTCCCGACGCCATTCGCCACGCCATCGATCAGAAGCTGGCCGCCGAGCAGGACGTGTTGAAAATGAAGTACGTGATCGCGGTGGCCAAGTCGGTGGCCGAACAGCACCGAATCGAGGCGCAAGGGATCGCCGACTACAACCAGATCGTGGCCGCGAGCCTGACCTCTCCGATGTTGGAATTCGACCGCATCCAGGAGCTCAACCGCCTGGCGGCATCGAGCAACGCCAAGACCGTCGTGATGGGGCCGGGCTCAGGCGGCACCCCCGTGCTGCTATCGACGCCCACGGCGGCGGCCCGCTAGACCCGTACCGTCTTCAATGAACAAATCGACGACCAGCGTGCCACGGCCGACCGCCCGGCAGGCGATGAAGTCCGCGTCACGTCCGCGTTACCGTTTCAGGATGGTCGCGTCTGGTTTGTTACGGTTTGGGAGCGTTCAACCTGCGCGAACGGCGGCATTCTTCCCGAATGACACCCGGGTGTCACGTGACGGTTTGGTCACGAAATTGCAACACGATTGGCCCGACAAAGCCGGGGAGAGCCGTGAAAAAAGCGACGAACCACGAAAAACACCAGAAGGTCGGACAGCCCGCCGTGCATGATTCGCCATACTCGGCACTGCCGACCGAGCTTGGGGCAGAGTGGAACTTCACCGCGTTTGAAGCGTGGGTCGGCGGCTGCGAAGACAAGTCCTTCCGGCTCGCCATGCATTTTCTTCGCGATGAACGGGCCGCGCAAGACATCCTCCAAGAGACGTTCCTGGCGGCCTGGGAAAACATCAAAGCGTTTGCAAACCGGACTCGATTCAACGCGTGGATCTATCGAACCACGGTCAAGGCCGCCTTGGAACGCCTGAATGCGACCCGGAGCCGGGGACAGCTTTCCGAAGATCGCACCTTGCTGTTCCTGTTCACCACCCGGGAGTTCTGGAGCCGCCTGACCGTGGATGAAGATCCGAATTGGTCGATGCGCACACCCAACCAATTCGGGTCGGAGGAGTTGTTGCGACACATTCGGCAAGCCGTCGACTCGCTGCCGTTGGAGCTGCGCGCGGCGTTTATCCTGGGCGCCTTGGAGGAGATGTCCGCGGAGGAGAGCGCCGACATCCTCGACCTCCCGGCCACGACGGTGAGGGCACAACTGCAAGCAGCCATCCTGGCCATCCGCCACGCCATCGGAAGCTCCTTTGCACGCGGCGCCCGAAAGAGCAGTCCCGCGCGCGCGACCGCGAGTGACCTCGGTGTCTCCGAGAGGACGCTGGTCGCGAGGAATTAGGAGATCACCGAGGCATATCCGCCAGGCCGCCGGCGTTGATGACGTCGGCGTAGCCGGCTTGCTTCATGGCTCGGGCGGCGGACGAGCTGCGCGCGCCGGAGGCGCAGTAGAGGACCACGGGCTTGTCCTTGGGGATCTCGCCGAGACGCCGGCCGAGGTCCGACAGCGGGATGTTCTTGGCGCCGGGATAGGCGCCGTCGCGGAATTCCTCGGGCGTGCGCACGTCGACGATGACGGCGCCGGAGTCCAGTTTCTGCTTTACGATGCTAGATGCCACTTTTCCACCTCCAAGAAGTCGTTTGAGGATGATCACGGTGATGACTGCGATTGCGATGTAGGTCAGGGTTTGCGTGTTCAAGGTGTCTCCCAGTTGAAGCCGCCCTCGGCGAGCATGCTCAGGTGCCCGCCGGTGACGTTGGCCACGTCGGCGAAGCCCTGCTGCTTGAGCACGCGCACGGCCAGGTGCGCGCGGAAGCCCGAACGGCAATGCACGAGGATGCGCCGGTTCTTGGGCAGGCGTTCGCTCTCGAAGCGCAGGTCGTCCACCGGGATGTGCACGGCACCGGCCAGGTGCGAAGTCTCGTATTCGCCCAGGGTGCGCACGTCGAGCACGACGGGCGGTTCGGGCTTGGCCAGCTCGGCCTTGAGCTCGGCCGCAGACACAAGCGGGCTGAAGCCAGAAATGTCGTTGAGCCCAATAAACGCGGCCAGGTTGATGGGATCGTTGGCGGTCGAGTACGGTGGCGCGTACGCCAGATCCAGCTCGGCCAGATCGTGCAGGGTCAGCTTGCCGGCCAGCGCGGTGGCGAGCACGTCGATGCGCTTGTCCACGCCGGCCGGGCCGAAGGCCTGGGCGCCCAGCAAACGCGCGGTCTTCTTGTCGTAGACCAGCTTGAGCGACAGCTCCTCGGCGCCCGGGTAGTAGCCGGCGTGGTGACCTTTGGTGATCACCGCAACCCCTACCGCGAAGCCGGCTTCGCGTGCCGCACGCTCGGTCAACCCCGTGGACGCGGCCGTGGCCTCGAAGATCTTGACCGCGCTGGTGCCAAGCGCGCCGTGGAAGCGCATGTCCATCCCGAGCGCGTTCGAGGCCGCGATGCGCCCCTGGCGATTGGCCGGCCCCGCCAGCGGCACGCGCACACGCCGGCCCGAGACCTTGTGGAAAATCTCCAGCATGTCCCCTGCCCCGTAGATGTCCGGGTCGATGGTGCGCAAGTGATCGTCGACCAGAAGTCCGCCGGTGGAACCGATCTCCAAGCCCGCCTTGCGCGCAAGCGTCAGCTCGGGGCGCACGCCCACCGAGAACAACACCAGATCCGCGGGCAGCTTTCGCCCATCACCAAGCACCACGGTTCGATCGGCAACCGACTCGACCTTCACGCCGGTCAGCACCTTCACCCCGTTTTGTTCCAGCGCCGAGGCGATCTGATGGCCGAATTCCGGGTCCATGGTGGCCATCACGCTGGGCAAGAGCTCGACCACCGTGGTGTCGAGGCCGCGCTTCTTCAGCGCCTCGGCCATCTCCAGACCGATGAATCCGCCCCCGACCACGACCGCGTTTCGCGGCTTGCCACCTTCGATATAGCCGTGCATGCGGTCCATATCCGGAACGGTCCACAACTTGAAGACGTGGGACTGCTCGGCGCCCGGCATGGGCGGCGTAATGGGGTTGCCGCCCTGGGCGAGGATGAGCTTGTCATAGCCGAGCCACGATTCGCCGCCCTTGCCGCGCACGAGTACCCGCTTGCCCGCCCGGTCGATGTCGACGGCCTCGGTTTCCAGCAGGACGCGCACGGCGTAGCGGGCATCGAAGCCTTCGGGCGTTTGCAGCAGCAGCTCCGAGCGCTTCTCGATGTCGCGCGAAATGAAGTACGGCAGCCCGCAGTTGGCATACGAGACGTAGGGACCACGCTCGATCACGGTGATTTCGGCTTCTTCGCTGATTCGGCGCGCCCGAGCCGCGGCCGTGGCGCCCCCCGCAACGCCTCCGACGATGACAATCTTGGTGTTCATGGTTTCCCCGTTTGGAGCCAACCATGGCCAAAAGGATTCGTAATCGCAAAGAAGATCACCTACGGTGCGGCAGGCGTGGAGGCCCGCACCGCAGGCCCCAGCCGGAGCATCAAGGGATGATGATCTTGCACGTGGCACTGCAGGTGCCACCGCTGTCGCACTCTTCGCCGTACTGCGACTGAATCCGGCCGTCACCGCAGTAGGGCGCCCAGGTACAGACCGACGTGCACACACCCGGGCCGTAGGCGGTCGCCAGCGCCACGTTCGCAGCGCCGAAATCGCACTGCTCGGGGCCGTTTTTGATGCCGTCGCCGCAGTAGCCGGGCAGCGTGCAGTCGGGCGAGCAGGTCCCGTAGCTGCCGTTGTTCACGCCGTTGTCGCATTGCTCGCCCGGATCCTTGATGCCGTTGCCACACTTGAATCTGCAGTTCGCGTCGCAGGTGCTGGCCGGCGTGCCGTTGCTGGCACCGTCGTCGCACTGCTCGGGTGGATCCACGACGTTGTTCCCGCAAGATGGCAGCGGCACGAAGCCCTTGCAATCCGGCGAGCAGGAGCCGGGCAGGCCGCTGTTGACGCCGTCGTCGCACACCTCGCCGAACTGCCCCTGCACCTCCTTGTCGCCGCAGTACGGGGCGGGTTCGCACTGGTTCGTACACAGGGACCGACCGTAGGCCGTGGCGCTGTTCAACGCGCCCAAGTCGCAAGCCTCGGTTCCGTTGACCACGCCATCACCACAGTAGGGCGCCCAAACACAACCGGGAGCGCATGTACCGTAGGTGCCGTCGTTCTTGCCGTCGTCGCACTGCTCGGGGCCGTTCTTGACGCCGTCGCCGCAGTACGGACCGGAGGTGCACTGCGGGGTGCACATGCCGTAGCCGCCGGTGTTCAGCGCCACGCCGTTGTCGCAGTCCTCACCAGGATCGAGGATCCCATTGCCGCACTTGAAGGTGCAGGTGCTCGTGCACTTGCTTCCACTGGTGCCGTTCTTGACGCCGTCGTCGCACTGCTCGGCGCCGTTGATGACTCCATCGCCGCAGCGCTGGCCCAGAGTACAGGCGGCCGTGCAGTGTCCGTAGCCAGCACCGTTCAGGGCGCCTTCGTCGCACTCCTCGCCGTTCGACACGACTGCGTCGCCACAGTACGGAGCCCACCGGCAGTTCGGGCCGCACTTGGTCGAGGTCCCTCCGTAGGTCGCGAGATTCACGCCATCGTCGCATTGCTCGGGTGGGTTCTGGACGACTTGGTCACCGCAGCGGGGCGGCAAGGTACAGTCCGGATTGCAGGTCCCGTAGGCGCCGGTGTTCTCGGCGGTGCCGAGGTCGCAAGCCTCCCCGCGGGTGACGATACCGTCGCCGCACACGCTGTGACACACGCTCTTCGGGGCATTGAACCCGCTGAGCGTCAGCTTGTAATTGGAGGCGATGACGTGCCGCTCGGCTTGGAAGACGACGATCTCGTAGATGTTGCCAGGCACCATGCCGAAGCCGTTCACGAAAGTTGTGCAGTTGGCCGGCGCCGGGGTATCGCACACGGGCTGCCCGGCGCAGGCAGGCGGGGTGTCGTCGGCGCAAGCCTGCGTGCTCGTCCCGTTGAGGGTGACGATGCCGCGCAACTCGTTGTGGATGCCGCCGAGATCGACCGCGAGCTGACCGTTGACGAAGACCCAGACGTCGTCGTCACCCCGGAACTCGAGCTGTTCGCCACCGTTGTATTGGAACCAATAGTGGGCTTCGCTGGTGAAGCTGTAGTTGTGAACCAAGGTGGGGTTGGTCGCTGGGTAGTTGATGTTGCCGAACCCCAGACCGTCCAGAGGGAAGAACGCCGAGCTGTAGTATTGATAGGTCCCGGTGCCGATCTGATTCAAGGTCAGCGTGCTTTGGATCGTGAGTCGGGTGACGGCCGGATTGGCCGCGTCCACGGTCGTGTTGCCCGTGGCGTTGGGATCGTCCGTGTACCACTGGGCATAGCTAGAAGCTACCTGCGCAGCGGTCAATGAGGCCGCGTTGCTGGAAGTCTTGGTACGGAAGGTGGCACCGGTGGCGTCGCTCATGAGCGTGCCGGTGGTGTTCATGGCCGGTCCATCCATGGTGAAGGGCCGTCCGAGCGATGTGCCGGCATTGTTTCCCGCGTAGGCCGCGTTGTAAATGGGCTTGCCGCTCACCCCGATCGCGCTGCTGGCGATGCCGGCCTGGCGCTGATCGTAGACCGGATCGACCTCGAACTGCGGGTGGTGCCAGTTGAAGTCGCGGTAAAGGATAGGCACGGTCAGCGTGGTGCCCAGGGCAGGCGCCGAGGCGGTGCAGGTGTAGCCGGGCTCGATGGCGCATGTCGACGAGCAGCCGTCGCCGTTTTGGAGGTTGCCGTCGTCGCACTGTTCGTCGGGCATCTTGATGCCGTCGCCGCAGACCGAGAAACACTGGTAGGGCTGAGCCGTGTCGTTGTTCGGGTAGCCGCATTTGGGCTCGTTGGTGCACGTGGGTGAGCAACCGTCGAACGGGCGGACATTGCCATCGTCACACTGCTCGGTGCCTTCCTTGTGCCCATCGCCGCAAACCGTCTGGTAGCACGCCGTCGACAAGGCCGCGGGATGCCACGTGTCGGGCCCGCAAGCATACCCGGCCTCGATTCGACACGTCGAGCTGCATCCGTCGTTCGAGACCGCGTTGCCATCGTCGCACTGTTCGGTCCCGGCGAGGATACCGTCGCCGCACGTCTTGGCCGTACACGCCGCCGCCACCACCGGGCAGGTCCAGCCTGGCTCGAGCTGGCAGGTTGCGCCGCAGCCATCGCCTGCGACCGAGTTGCCGTCGTCGCATTGCTCGGTCCCGCTGATCTTCCCGTCACCGCATTTGACGGTGGAGACGCACGGCTGATTGGCGACGGGGCACGCGTAGTCGGGCTCGACGGTGCATTGTGGGCTGCACCCATCGCCTCCTTTCGTGTTTCCATCATCGCATTGCTCGCCGATGGCCAGATCCACCACGCCGTTGCCACAAAATTCGACCAGCGTGCACGGCCGTCCTTGGGTGGGGCAGTCCCAGCCCGGCTCGGTGAGACAGGTTGACGAGCATCCGTCGTTCGAGACGGTATTGCCATCGTCGCAACTTTCGCCAGGCCCCAAGATGCCGTCGCCGCAGACGCCCGCCGACGGCTTGGTGCATGGGCCGCCTGTGTTATTCGCGCCCCTGGGGCATGTCCAGCCGGACTCGACAGTCGCACAGCTCGCCGAGCAGCCGTCCCCGCCCGTGGTGTTGCCATCGTCGCACGCCTCGCCGGGATCGACGATGCCATTGCCGCAGACCCAGATGTGGATGCACGCCGCGCCGGCGGTCGGACAGGCATAGCCAGCCTCCAACGTGCAGATGCCCGAGCAGCCATCGCCCGGAATGGCGTTTCCATCGTCGCATTGCTCGCCATGTGCGGTCTGGACCACCCCGTCGCCACAGTACTCCACCGACGTGCATGGCTGACCGGGCTGCGGACAAGCCCAATGCGGTTCCACCTTGCAGGTGGCGCTGCATCCGTCGCCGCTGGTGGCGTTTCCGTCGTCGCACTGCTCTCCGGCCTCGACCATTCCGTTCCCGCAAACGCTGGGAGCAACGATGGGGGCGCACGGCAGGCCCGGGGTGGTGCAGGCCCAACCCGCCTCGACCGAGCAATTCGACGAGCAGCCGTCTCCGCTCAGGGTGTTGCCGTCGTCGCAGGCCTCGCCGCCCTCGATTTTTCCGTCGCCACAGACCTGCGTGACGGTGTTGATGCAGGGTTTGCCGGGGGTCGGGCACGCGTGGCCAGGCTCCAGGGTGCAAACGCCCGAGCAACCATCGCCCGGAATGAGATTGCCGTCGTCGCACTGCTCGCCAGTCTGCAGGATGCCATCACCGCAGATCGCCAACTGGGGTGCGTCGGTGCAGTTGTCGCACGCGTCCTGGCCGGGCGATAGTCCGCCGTCTTGACCTCGCGTCGCATCGCCACCTGGAAAGACGATGATGACACCATCCACCGCCGTCGAAGAGCCGTCGTGGGCCGCTTGCCCGCCGCCTCCTACCGAACCCGCCCCGCCACAACCGGCTCCCAGGGAAAGCACCGCCCAATACATGACCGTAGCTGCCCTGGAGGCTAGAAAACGATACGATAAGTGACTTCTCATGTTCTGAGTATTAGTACCGCCGACCACTCAAAAGTTGAACACAAATAAGACTTCTTGCCGACCATGGTTGAAGGTGCGGGTGCCTCCTTGGCGTTGTAGCTTTGATGCCCGATGTCCTTCCAAGAGCTCCGCACCACCCGCCAGAATCTGGGCCAGATTTGCGCCACCCAGGCGTGTCTCGACCGGGTCCATGCCAGGGAGCACCCGATGTGCGTCGTGTGCGCCTCGCAAAACCCGAGTAGTCTGCGGCTGAAGTTCAAAGTGCAACCCGACGGCGGGGTGACCGCCGTGTTCGACTGTCTGCCCGCGCTGCAAAGCTACCCGGATGTGCTGCACGGCGGGGTTATCTCGGCGATCCTGGACTCGGCCATGGTGAACGTGCTGTTTGCCGTCGACATCGTGGCCGTCACCGCCACGATGGAGCTGCGCTATCTGGCGCCCACCGCGACGGGCCGCTTCGCCATGGTCCGGGCCTGGACCGAAAGCTCCGCTGCGCATCCGCTGTACCTGCAGCGGGCAGAGCTGGTCCAGGACGGCAAGACCATGGTCGAAGCCAGGGCCAAGTTCCTGGTTCGCAATGCCTACTGAAGCTTGGCGGCGGCCTGGCGCGCGTTCTCGATGAACGCGACCAGCTTGCTGACGTTCTTGATGCCGGGTTTGGATTCCACGCCGCTGGCCACGTCGACGCCGTCCGGTCGCACGGTTTCGATGGCCGCGGCCACCTCGAGCGGCCCGAGGCCACCCGCGAGCAGGAACGGTCGGCGAGCCCCCGCAGCCACGATCTGCCAGGGCGGGCGCTTGCCCGAGCCGCCGTAGCCCTCCGCGAAGGCATCATAAAGAAAATAGCGCGGGTTCCAGCCCGTGGCGGACGACAGGGAGGATTCGTCGAACACGCGGATGGCGCGGATGATTTTGTTGCCGGCCAGGCTCGACCAGGCTTGCGCTTGCTCGTCGCCGTGAAACTGCACCAAGTCCAGCCCGAGATCGGTCAGGCTTTCATCGACCAAGAGCGGGTGCGGATTGACGAAGACACCGACCTTCAGCACGCCGGGGTTCACGGCGGCCAGGATCTCGCGCGCTTGCCCGTCCTCGACGTAGCGCTTGGACCCCCGCCAAAGGTTGATGCCGACGGCGCCCGCGCCTTCGCGGCAGGCGATTTCGGCGTCCTCGGGCCGGGTGATGCCGCAAATCTTGATGAGGAAGCCCATCACGCGCCCAGAAGCTCGCCCAAGGCCGCCCCGGCATCGGGCGCCGCCATCAAGGTCTCCCCGACCAGAATGGCGTCGACGCCGGCCGCGCGCAACCTGCGCACGTCGTCCGCGTTGCGAATGCCCGATTCGGCGACCACCAGGCGGTCGGCGGGAATGAGCGGGCGCATGTGCACCGCCAGATCCATATCCATTGCGAATGTCCGCAGGTCGCGGTGGTTGACGCCGACGATGCGCGCCCCCGCGGCCACCGCGCGTTCCACCTCGCCTTGGTCGTGGGTCTCGACCAAGGCTTCCATGCCGAAACGGTGGACTTCGGCCAGCAGCTCGCGCAGATCCCGGTCGCGCAGAGCCGCCACGATGAGCAGCACCGCGTCCGCCCCCGCGGCCCGCGCCTCGGCGACCTGGTACGGATCGATGATGAAGTCCTTGCGCAGAAGGGGCAGCTGGCTGACGGCGCGCGCCCGGCGAAGATCTTCCAGGCTACCCCCGAAGAACGGCGTATCGGTCAGCACCGACGCGGCTGCGGCTCCGGCGGCTTGGTAGACCGGCAGCACCACGGAGACGTCGGCGTCGCGCTGGATGAAACCCTTCGACGGCGAGCGGCGTTTGAATTCGGCGATGCAGGCCATGCCCTTGGCAGAGCGAAGCGCCCCGCTGAGGCTGCGCGGCGCGGGACTCGCGGCGGCCTGCTTTTCCAGATCGGCCAGCGGCAGGCGAAAGCGGCAATAGCCGACCGTACGCTTGGTCTCGTCGAGGATCTCGTCGAGAATCATGGCTTGCCTGGCAAGGGGGCGATCACACGCAGGCGTTCGAGCACCGCCATGGCCTTGCCGCTGTCGAGCGCCTTGGCGGCCAGGACGGCGCCTTCGCGCAGGCCGGGCGCCCCGCCCGTCACCACCAAGCCGGCCGCCGCGGTCATGAGCGCGGCGATTCGGCTGGCCCCGCCGTTGCCCTGCAAGGTGGCCAGAAGCATGTCCGCGTTCTGGGCCGGCTCGCCGCCTCTGAGCCCCTCGGCGCTCACCTCGGCGAGGCCGAAATCGGCCGGCCTGACCTCGTAGGCGCGCACCTTGCCGTCGTCGAGCTCGGCCACCAAGGTCGGCCCCGCCGGCGCGAATTCGTCCAGACCGCCGCTGCCGTGAACCACCATGGCCCGCCGCGAGCCCAGTTGGCCATGGGCGCGCGCCAAGAACTCGCAGCGCTCGGGCGCGAACACGCCGTTGACGTGGTAGCGCGTGGAGGCGGGATTGGTCATGGGACCAAGTAGGTTGAAGATGGTGCGAAAACCGACCTCGCGCCGCGGCCCCGCCACGTTCTTGGTGGCCGCGTGGTACACGGGCGCGAACATGAAGCCGACGCCAACCTCGGCCAGGCAGCGCCGCACCAGATCCGGTCCAGGCGCGGGGTCGACGCCGAGCGCCTCCAGCACGTCGTGCGAGCCCGAACGCGAAGACAGCGCACGGTTGCCGTGCTTGGCGACCTTCACCCCGCAGGCGGCGAGAATCAGGGCCGCCAGGGTCGAGACGTTCACCGAACCTGAGCCGTCGCCCCCGGTGCCGCAATTGTCGAGCAACACCGGAATGTCGGTCTGCACGCGCACCATGCGCTGGCGCATGGCCTGGGCCGCGCCCACCACCTCGTCGACCGTTTCGCCCTTCATGCGCAAGATCGCGAGCAAGGCGCCCACCTGGGCGGGCGTGGCCGCGCCGTCCATGATCTGTCCGACCACCGCCGTCATGTCGTTGGCCGAAAGGCCCTTGCCCGCGACCAGCACCACGAGCGCTTCGCGAACCGACAGCTTCCCCTCGCCACCCTCGCCGCTCATCTCGCGACCTCGGCGACAAGGCAGTCGCTGCGAAGCTGGCGGGGAGCGCGATCCCAAAACCTGGCTCGGTCGGAAATGAAATTGGCCATGGCAGAAGGCTTGCAGATTAGCGCGCATCGCCTTGGGTGGCCAGCGGCGGATCCTCCACGTCTCCCATTCCGCCGC
Source organism: uncultured delta proteobacterium (assembly GCA_963824555.1). Lineage (GTDB taxonomy): Bacteria > Myxococcota_A > Polyangia > Fen-1088 > Fen-1088 > Fen-1118. The sequence goes on from CAWGPW010000044.1 coordinate 83,323, forward strand.
CCTGCGAGCGCGCTCGCTCGCGTGCCTGCAGAGTCTTGAGGCAGAACCACGTCAGCCCGCTCAGCGCAAGCAGTGGAATGAGCATCGTCGCGCCACGGATCTCACGCGGCGCCTCGGGCCACAAGCTCCAGGAGTCGCCGCCACAAAACGCGGCTGCCCCGACGCCCACGAACAGCAGGTCTCGAACGGCGCGTCTCTTCGACTCGGCTCCCTGCCACCATTGCTGGAGCACACGACGCAGGACAAACGCGGCCGCGGCCACGATCAGCGGGACCCCCAACGCCAGCGAACCAGTGCTGATCACCGGCAGCATACACAAAGAAAAGGCGCAGGAAAGATAGGCCAGGCTGATGACACCGAGCCCGCGGCCTCCACGGTGAACAATGATCCCTCCGGCCAGGGCGACAAGCGCAGTGATGGCCAGTGCCGGGATGGGCAGCCCCATCTCCCGAAACGCCGCGTGCAAGGACACCGTTCGGGCCCCGCAGGCTACACTCGCGCGACGGAACATGCTCAACGATTCCTCGGGGTAGAGTCCCAAAGAGGCCAACGCCAGCGCCGCGGCCAGGGCGGCTGCGAGCCAGGATCGCCGGCGAGAAGTCGCTTGCTGCAAGACCAAAACGGGCAGCAGTCCCAGGGCCATGGGCTTTGCTGCCAGGGTGAGTCCGAGCAAGGCGCCGGCAAGAAGAGGCATGCGTGGCCAAAGCAGCCCAACTACAAGCGTCAGGCTGGCGATCGCCACCGCCACGTTGCCGGACCTGATCGAATCCCCGATGGGCGGCAGCAAGGCCAGCAACACCGGCGCGGCAATCAGTCTCACCCCACGGCGGCTCACGACCAGGGTCAGCGAAATCCATACCAGAGACGACGCGGCGAGAAGATCGAACAACTGCAAGAGAATCGCCACGGCCGACAGACCCAAGCGCTGGCCGAGCCAGGCCCCGGCGTGGGCGAACAAGGGCGGGTAAAGAAAGCGCGGGTGAACATAGGGAGACAGGCCGTCTCTCACCGCCTGAAAGCCAGCCAGGTAGGCGCCGCTGTCGGCCAGCCCCTTGGGAGAAGAGACGATCCATGGCCAGAAGAGGCCAATCGAGACCGTCCACAGCCCCAGCACGATCAGTCCGTGCTGCAACCATGGGCGTGGGGGACGCACAGACACTCTCCTCGCCTCGTTGGCCCGACCTTGCGCGGCAACGCCCTCTGTCGCCAAGCTTCCCGCCTACGTGAGCGCGCCCTGAACCGCCTTGCCTCCCGCGCCGCTCATCTCGCAACCTTCATGGCGATGAAGTTGCGCAAGATGTCTTTGCCCACCGTGGTCAGGAACGATTCGGGGTGGAACTGCACACCCTCGACCGGCAGGGTCTTGTGGCGCACGCCCATGATCTCCTCGTCCCAGGTCTTGGCCGTGATCTCGAGGCACTCGGGCATGCTCTTCCGCTCGATGACCAGCGAGTGGTAGCGCGTGGCCTCGAAGGGGTTGGGCAAGCCGGCGAAGAGACCGCGCTCGTCGTGGAACACGCGCGAGGTCTTGCCATGCACGACCTGCCCCGCACGAACGACCTTGCCGCCGAAGGCCTGACCGATGGCTTGGTGGCCCAGGCACACGCCCAGGATGGGCATCTTGCCCGCCAACTTGGCCAGCACTTCGAGCGAGATTCCGGCCTCGTTCGGCGTACACGGACCAGGTGAAATGACGATATGTTCCGGTGACATACGCTCAATTTCGTCAACCGTTACTTCATCGTTGCGAACGACCTTCACCTGCTGCCCGAGCTCGCCCAGGTACTGGACCAGGTTGTAGGTGAAGGAGTCGTAGTTGTCGATGACCAGCAGCATGGCTACTTCCCCCCGCGTGTGGCCGATTGGCGGACCAGCTCGACGGCCCTGACCACGGCGCGCGCCTTGTTCACGCATTCCTGGTACTCGGCCTCGGGCTGGCTATCGGCCACGATGCCCGCGCCGGCCTGGACGTGGATGGTGTCGCCCGCCGTGACCAAGGTACGAATGGCGATGGCGAGATCCATGTTGCCGGTGTACGACAGGTACCCGACCGCCCCGCCGTAGACCCCGCGCCGCGCGGGCTCCAGCTCTTCGATGATTTCCATGGCGCGAATCTTGGGCGCGCCCGAGAGCGTGCCGGCCGGGAACGCGGCCTTGACCACGTCCTTGGCCGCCAGTCCCCCGGCCAGGGTGCCGCTGACGTTGGACACCAGGTGCATGACGTGCGAGTAGCGTTCGACCACCATGGTCTCGTCCAGGCGGACCGAGCCGGGCTCGGAGACCCGGCCCACGTCGTTGCGGCCAAGGTCAATCAGCATCACGTGCTCGGCGCGTTCCTTGGGATCGGCCAACAGCTCGTGCCCGAGCGCCGCATCCTCGGCCGGCGTGGCACCTCGAGGGCGGGTTCCAGCCAGGGGCCGGACCTCGACCTTGCGACCGTCCAGGCGAACCAGGACCTCGGGCGAGGCGCCGGTCACCACCGCCTCGGGGAATTCCAGGTGGAACATGTACGGCGAGGGATTGGTCACGCGCAGGACGCGGTAGACGTCGAAGGGGTCGACCTTTTCACGGGGCACGTCGAAGCGTTGCGAGTACACCACCTGAAAGGCATCCCCGGCCCGGATGTATTCCTTGATCTTGTCCACGCCGGCCAGGTAGTCGGCCTTGGCCGTGCGCGAGGTCGGCAACAGGGCGGTCCCGGTACCGAGGTTGAGATCCAGCGGCGCCAGGGACTTGGCCGGCGCGGTCAGGCGATCGCAGATGTCGTCCACCTTGGCGCAAGCCTCGTCGTAAGCCTTGCCCGGATCCTTGCCCGCCACGTCGACCGAGGCCACCACCTTGAGCGTGCCACGCAGGTTGTCGAACACCACGACCGTGTCGGTCAGGGCGAAGCACATGTCGGGCAGGCCAAGCTCGTCGGGCGCGCGCTCGGGCAGGCGCTCGAAGTGGCGAACCATGTCGTAGCCCAGGAAACCCACGGCCCCGCCGAAGAAACGCGGCAGGCCCGGCGGCACCGCGGCTGGCAGCGCGGCCAGCGCGCTGGCCACGTAGTCGAGCGGGTTGTCGGCGTTCAGGCGTTCGTCCACGCGAAAGCCGGCACCGTCGGGCCTCAGCACCTCGACCTGCTTGCCCTTGGCGCGGATCACGGCCCGCGGGCGCACGCCGGCAAAGCTGTAGGCGGCCCACTTTTCGCCGCCGACCACGCTTTCGAGGAGAAACGAATACGGGCCGCGGCCCAGCTTGGCGAACACGGACACGGGCGTATCGGCGTCGGCCAACCACTCGCGGTACACGAAGCAAAGACGGCCTCGGCGGGCGAGGTCCAAGAACTTGGCTCGGTCGGGAATGAAATTGGCCATGATGACGTCGTGCAGACTAGCGCGCCTCGCCCTGGCTAGCCAGGGGGTCGATGATGGGTCGATGGCAGGATGGCCGGGTGGCACCGCCCTCGCCCGCGCACCATTGCGTCGACGGCAGCCCGGTGCATACTCCAAACGGTTGCCGACCATGCGTAACAAGAACCTCACCCTGCACGTCTTACTCCCGTTCGCAGTGCTGGCCCTGGCCGGCTGTCTCGGGTACCGCACGCCCATGCTCGATCCCAACGCGGGCGAGTCGGCCAGCCCAACTGGCGATGCAGGTCCAGACCTTGGGACCGATCTGCCGCACACCGATGCCGTGGCGGCCGACCTCTGCCAGGTGGAAAAGAGGTACGTTCTGCTCTTGGGCGACGATGGTCGGCTCTACCGTTTCGAGGCAGACTCGCTCTCGCTGACTCGCCTTGCCACCGTCAGTTGCGGCAGCAACCACCTGAATTCGATGACCGTGTCATCCATCGGGCCGGCCTACATTTCGAGTCGATCAGGCGATCTGTGCTCGGTGGACGCGCATACTTTCATGGTCACGCGCACGGCATTCAGCCCGCTCTTGGTCCTGTCGAACCCCTACGGCATGGCGCTCTTGCCCGACGCCAGCACCGCCGGCCAAACCCTCTACATCGCCGTAGCGGGAGACACCGACGTCAATCACCTGAAGCGCATCGACCTGTCCACGTTCGCGCTCACCAGCATCGGGGACATCTCGCCAGCGGTGCCCTGGGCCGAGCTCACCGCCGGGCCGAATGGCGAGCTCTATGGCTTTGCTGTGGGCCAGACCGAGTCCCTGTTGCTCAACATCGACCCCAAGACAGCGTCCGCCATCGACGTCACGAGGGTTCCGGCTGGCTTCGTCTCCGGCGCCTTCGCGCTGGTCTCCTGGCAAGACGCCTTCTACCTGTTCCTCGGCGAAGCCGATTCGAGCAGCTCGACCGTCTACCTCTACCGCAAGGGCGACACGCAAGTGACGACCCTCGGCACCGTCGACGCCAGCATCATCGGCGCCGGCGTCGCCTGCGCGTACAACTGACCCGCTCGTTCCTACCTCGGCACGGCGGGGGCGCTGAGGATGAGGCGCACGAGCTCGTCGTGGAAGAGCGTGAACGGGACGCGCTTGGGCTCGACCTGCCCCGCGATTTCCGGGCGGCTCGGGTCGCGCACCAGCATGGGCACGAAGCGATCGTAACCATAGGGGCTGCCGTGGCTGCTGCCGGCGCCCTTGACGAGATCCGGATCCACGAAGCATCCCGGCTTGAGCACGATATAGAAATCGCCGCCGCGGTCGTTGTGCGGGCTCACGGAATGGCACACCAGCGCGGCCAGCAGATCGGTCCGCTCGTCCGGGCAGGCGGCGGATTCCTGGAAGGGCACGACGTCCAGGATGACCTGCACGCCCCTGAGCTTCCTGCGCAGCTCGGCGTCGAGCCTTCTCGCCAATTGCGCCCGAAGCCGGGGATTGCCGAGGGTGAGCGACCGCGCCGGCTGGGTGAGATAGATGTAGGGATAGACGACGCCGGCGATGATCTTCTCGATCTTGGCTCCGCCCGCGTCTTTCATGGGAACCTTGGCTGCCGCCAGCTCGGCTTCCTTGCCCAGCTCATCGAGGAACACGCGCGCGCCGCGGGCCCGCGAGCCGGAGCACGGCTTGCCGGAATCAAGCGCGCTGCGCGGGTTGTCGCCGCACTTCGGGCGCATGCCGTCGTCCTCGACGGGAACCGCGCCGTGGTCGGCCGACAACACGACGGCCCACGCCTGCGGCCCGAAGGCATCGAGCTCTTTGAAGAACCAGGCCAGGTTGGCATCGAGCCTGCGCAATTCGTCCCACGCCTCCCACGAGTCCGGGCCGAACAGGTGCCCGATGTAGTCGTTGGCCGAAAGCGAGAGCGAGACGAACGCCGGCGCTTGCTTGGGATCGCTCTTGAGTAGGTGCAACGCCATCTCGAGGAGCAGCCGATCGCTGCCGGGCAAGGCACGAAACGCCGCGCCCGGCTTGGGGGCCAGGCTGGCCAGGTGCGCGGAGAAGAACCCGGAATAGTCGCTGTCGCCGGGAACCAGGGCGTTTTCGCCCAACCACGCCTGATCGAGCCCCTGCCAGGCCTGGTCTTCGAGACGTTCGACGCCGTCGCGCTTGTCGTCCGGCGCGCCCTCGAGGTAGGCGCGCACGAAATCGCCGAGGCGGCTCGCGCGCATCGCCGCCTCGTAGCGCCTCGTGGTGACGAAGCTACCGAGCTCGCGCTTGGGCTCGCCTGTGACGCCGGCCTTGGGATCGAACCAGATGGCATAGTCGGCCGTGTCCCCGGCGGCGAACAGCGCCCCGCGATCCTTGAGCGAAAGCGCCGCAAGCAAGCCCTGTCCCTTGGGATAGCGACTGCGGAAGACCTCCGCGACGAGATCAGCCTTGGCCCCGAGCTTGTCGAGCGAGCTACCCATGCTGATCCCTGGCGCACCATCGAGGGTGACGAGCTTGCTCGCGTCGCGCGGGTCGGCGATGGTGGCCTGCTTCTTCCCGTCGGGACCGAGCACATCGTTGGCGACGATCCCGTGCTCGCGCGGCAGCTTGCCCGTGAAGAGCGACGCATGCCCCGGCGCGGTTTCGGTGATGGCATGGGAATAGGCCATTTCCTGGAAGAACTTCCCTTCCCGGCGCAGGCGCGCAAAGCCACCGTCGGCGGGAAGCTTGTCGATGCGCTCGCGCAATACCCAAGCGGCAAGCTGATCGACCACGATGGCCACCACGATGGGCGCGTGCCTTGCGCGCGGCGCGGCCAGCACGCGGTCGATCGCATCGCCGACGGGCGAAGCCGGAAGCGCGGGGACCGGCGGCGCGCTCGAAACGGCTGCCGGAGCGGGCGCACTCGGAGGCGGCTCTGGTGGCGGAGCCCGTGTTACCGCGGGCGGCGCCGCCGGTGGCGCCGGCGGCGGGGGTGCTGGCGGCGGGGCCAGCGTCTCTGCGCCCGCTCGGGGCGCGGCCGGCTGCCCGAACACGCTCGGGGCCACGAGCAACAACAATGACAAGACGCCGTGTCGAACCTTCATGCCTGCGCCCATGTAACCCAATTTGCCGACGAAATGGGTAACGAGTTGGTTGCGAAATGTCGGCAGCCATCTGGCTCACGGGCCATGACACCCGATTGCGGAGCACGGCGACCACGGTGCGCAGCCTGCGCACCTACGCGATGATTCCCACCGCCGCACTGCTCGCACGCGCCGACGAGACAAGGGGACGATTCTCGCCGGCGAAATGGCGAGCGTTCTGCGACGACATCGCGTGGCTCAAAATACAACCACCCGCGCCGCGTTGGGTCAATGGAGTGCGCATCCGCCTCCAGGAACTCCCCTAGCGCTGCCGAACAAGGCGTTGCAGACTGACGGTGGCGCCGCAGGGAAATAGTGTAGAATCGCGGCATCGACTCGGTGGCGGGCTTGCAGCTGAATGGCAAGGCGTTCGACAGACTATGCGGGGGCCGGGGCGTAGGCCACCCGAAGTTCATTGGCCAATGTGAGGAATCGTGGATCCGCAGTCCACACTTGGAATCTGCCGACCACTGCGGATGCCAGGATGCTCACGTCGATCCAATCGACACCTCGCCCGATTAGTCGTCGTTCGCGCACAAACTCGACGACTTCCTGGTGGGCGACCGTCTGGGCTTGGAACATCTGGGCGTAAGCTTCGAGAAGGCTCCTTCGGCCGCCTCCGACGTCGCCGATGAGCAATTCGCCAAAGACCATCTCGTGGCCAACTACCTCGTCCCGACCAAGAACTTCGTCAAGGCCGCTGGCGAATGGCTCACGGCCAGCTAGGAACCGGATCCAGACCGAGGTGTCCACCAAGACCATCACGCTACCCTACGGCTTCTCGGCTGCTCCCTTGGACGGGGCACCTCGTGAGCGCGTGGCTCCGCGCCACGAAGCGCGCGCAATCGCTCGTAGGCGGCGTGCCGAACGAGCGCTTCCAGGCCGAGCCTAACGGTGTCTGTGTCAGTGGTGGCACGGCACGCCACCTTGGCATGCCGAAGCAGTTCCACGTCGATGTGCAGCGTCTTCTTCATACCGCCAATGCTACCATACCTGGATGGCTATATCAGCCATATCGCGTGGACGCTGCCCAACAATCCGTAACAGCAGCTGGGTCGCCCCAGGGACATCGTATAGAATCGCTGGGACGGCTTGGCGGCGCCCACACCGCTGAATGGCAAATCGTTGCCAGACACGGGTGGCTGACGACATGGTGGATGACATGTTATAGTTCATGCCATGACCAAGGCTGCGGCAGCAAGAAAGACCGTTCAACGTTATCGGGAGCGGATGAGAGACTCAGGCTTGCGTTTGGTGCAGGTATGGCTGCCCGATACGCGAGCGCCGGGCTTCGTCGAGGAGTGCCGCCGCCAGAGCCTTGCTGCAAAGAGAATTGTTCGATCCGAGCGTGACGCAATAGCCTGGGTCGAGGCCCTTGGCGACACGGAAGGTTGGACATCGTGAGGCGTGGGGATGTGGTCATCATCGCCATTCAAGGAGACTACGGCAAGCCCAGGCCAGCCCTCGTGATTCAATCGGACCTATTCAACGAAACACATGCAAGCATTACGGTGGCTCCTGTGACCAGCACCATCGTAGACGCCCCATTGTTTCGACTAACCATCGATCCAACAAACTCCAACGGGCTGAAGTCGGTCTCGCAGCTCATGCTCGACAAGATCACTGCGATTCGCCGCGACAAGGTCGGAAAGACCGTCGGTCGTCTGGATGACCGCACTATGGTGCGAGTCAACCGGGCCGTTGGTCTTTGGTTGGGACTTGCAGCATAGTGCTGGCTAACAAGCCGTTGCTGACAATCCCGCCGCAGGGACGTCGGTGTAGAATCGAGACGCCGACTCGCAGGCGGGCTTGCTGCTGAACGGCAAGGCTAGCCGGGGTCCATACTGCGGCCCGGATTCCATTTCCGCGCCGTGCCGGGCGAGGGCATACTTGGGTATATGCTTCTCAAGATTGTCCAAGTCGGCGCGCCCGTGCTCCGCAACGGCACGCAGCCTCTCACCCCCGACGAGGTGAGGAGCGCGGAGATCCAGCAGCTCATCGCCTGGATGCGCGAGACCATGCACGAGGCGCCCGGCGTGGGCTTGGCCGCACCGCAGGTCGGCCTACCGCTGCGACTGACGATCATCGAGGATGTCGCGCACGTGCCCGAGAAGGAGCGCGCGCCAGTCCCCTTTCACGTCCTCGTCAACCCGCGGCTCATACTCGGAGCGGAGCTCGTCGAGCACTACGAGGGCTGCCTCAGCCTGGAGGGTTTCCAAGCCCTGGTGCCTCGGGCAGAGACGGTAACCGTCGATGCCCTCGATCACCACGGAGAGCCCGTGAGGATCGAAGCCAGCGGCTGGTACGCGCGCATCCTGCAGCACGAGATCGATCACCTGGACGGAACGCTCTACATCGACCGCATGAAGCCCAGGACCTTCACCACCACGCGCAACCTGACCCAGCTTCTCGCCGCCTCCGGCGACGAGTGATGACCTGTCCCGAATTGGATGGACGCGGACGAGGGGCGTGTCGCGGCCCATAGGCATTAAGCGCGGCAGCGCGACTGAATGCCCCAGAAATTCGAGGACAAGCTGTTTGTCGGTCGCCCCTCTCCCCTTTGGGTGGCTCACGCCGGGGCGAGGGGACCTGGCTGTTGGTTCTCTGCGCAGGCACGGGATCTTCTGGACTCGCCCCAATGACCCCCTCGCCCCGCGTAGCTCCGCGTAGCGAAGCGGGGAGAAGGTTGGGGTAAGGGGCCTCGGAATGTGCCACTTCTGCGCTGCTGCAAGCCATTGCCCACTCATAGGAGCCGCCGGTGTAGGAACCCAGACGCTGAGGTCATGAGGGTGGCTGGAGCCACGCTCGGATCGCGGTTTCACCTCAATCCTTGCGGCGCAAGACCGCGGCGAAGAAGCCATCGGTATCGTGCACGTGAGGTAGGAGGCGCAGAAAGGTCCCGTCTCCCAGCTCCGTGGCGCGTGCCTTGCCCCAGATCTCCTTGATGGGCATGACCACGAAATCCGATCGCTCGCGCAGAAAACGCTCGACCACGGCGTCGTTCTCTTCGCGCAGCACCGAACAGGTGGCGTAGATCAATCGCCCGCCGATGGCCACGAGGGGTGCGTAGGCAACGAGTAGGGCGAGCTGATCCGCGGGGTAGGCATCCACGGCCTTGGGCGAAAGCCGCCAGCGCGCCTCGGGGTTTCGGCGCAGGGTTCCCAGGCCCGAGCAGGGCGCGTCGACCAGCACCCGATCCCAAGCGCCCAGCTTGGCCTCGGCCGGCAATGCGGGGCCGCCCACCTCGCGCGCGGCCAGGTTGGAGATTCCGGCACGCCGTGCCCGTCGCCGCAGCTCTTCCAGCTTTTTGCCGCTGGTGTCGAGAGCCAGGATGCGGCCCTGGTTGGCGAGCATCGCCGCAAGCGCCAGGGTTTTGCCCCCTGCCCCTGCGCAGGCGTCGACCACGCGGCCGCGCGGAGGCGGCGCCACGGCTTCGGCCACGAGCTGACTTCCTTCGTCCATGACCTCGAAAAGACCCTCGCGAAACGCGGTCAGGCCGAAGGCGTTCACACGGGTCTCGAGGCAAAGCCCGACCGGGGACAGCCGCGTCGGCTGCGCCACGATCCTTTCCTCGGCCAGACGAGAGACGAGCTCGTCGCGCGTTCCCTTCACGGTATTGGTGCGTACGCACATCGGCGCCCGCGTGTTCATCGCCGTGGCCAGCGTGGTTGCCCCCGTCTCGCCATGGCTATCGATGAAACGTTGAAACAGCCAGGTCGGAAACGACACGCGCATGGCCTCTCGATCCACGCCATCGCGGCCCGCCAGCCCCGCGTCCTCGGCGGCGGCTCTGCCCAAGTCCAACTCTCGGCCCACGAGGCGCCGCACATCGGGCCGCAGGGCCTCGGCCGGAATGCCATTGCGCAGCTCGTATACCAGCAGCTTCAGCTCCTGCCGCGCTATCGCCGAAATCGGCTCGCGCGGCCCGCGCGGCGACGACAGCATTTCCCCGACGATGGCCTCGAGAAGCCGCTCCCAGCGCAAAAGGCCGTAGACGGTTTCGGCCACCATGCGCCGGTCGCTGCTGGCCAGGTCCCGCCGTTCGCGAAAGGCGCGCGCCAGGATGTCCGTGGCAAAGCCCCACTCGGCGCGCGCCTCGGCGGCGATTTCCAACGTCAACCCATGCGCTCGCGGAGAAAGGCGACGCGCGATTTCAGACTGCTCTTGCATGGAGACGGGCATGGTACCGCGCCGCGAACGCTTGCGCCGAATATCGACGCAAGTTCCCGCCGTCCCTGGCCGGGCCTGCCTAGTCCGAGCGTGCTAGGGTTTTCCGCGCATGTCGTCCGAGGTTGCCCAGGAAGTCTATCGGGTGCTGACGGCCTGTCGATCCCTCGAAGCTCACCATGGCCGGTCTGTACGAGGAGCTGGCCATCTTGCACGCCCGTGACGCCATGGTGGCGCACCTATGGAGGAAGACCGCGCGCGAGGAAATGAACCATGCGGCCCAGTTTTCGCTGCTCATCGACACCATGTCCGACACGGTTTCCGCCAGCCTGGCCGACGCCGTGACCCTGGATCGCGTTCGCCGAGCCGTCGAGAACACCGTCGAGGAATACCGGCTCCACCCGCCCTCGGTGCGCGAGGCCCTGGTAGCGGCCATCGATTTCGAGGAATCGATGAATGCCCTGCACGCCGACCAGATCCTGGTTTTCACCCATCCCCAGTGCAAGCAGTTGCTCGCCGCCATGATGGCCTCGGATCGCGGGCACGTCTCCTCGCTGCGCGCGGCGCTGTCGAGGATGGACTAGGGCGATGAACTAGATCTTGTTGCGGTCCAGCACGTCAGGGCATGATGGCGCGGCCATGGACAGCCCATCGATCAACGGCAACGGGGAGCCTCCTCGCACGACTTCCCGGGAGATAGCGTCTCCCAACCGTTCGTGGAAGGAACGCGTCTCGACGGTTCTACTCGGTCTCGCGCTGGTCGCGGCCATCGCCATCTTCCTGGGCGTGGTGCACGCGCACTATCCCATCCAGAAATGGCTGTTCTGGCACTACCTGCTGGTGGGCGGTCTGGCCGGCCTATGGGCGGCCAGTTGTGCGTCGGCGGGCTGTTTCCTGTCGTCTCGTCTCGCGCGGCTCCCCTGCCGGGATCCGGCCGATCTCGTTCTGGCATTTCCCCTCGGGGTGCTCGCGTTTCAACTGGCGATCTTTCTTCTCGGGCTGGCGGGAGCCCTGAACAGCGTGGCGTTCGCCTTGCTACCGCTGGCCTTCTTGCTGTCCGGGCTGGGACCGTTGCGCGAGGTCGTTCGCGGTTGGCGTGGACTGGTTCGGGCGCAAACCTTTTCCGATCTTGCCATCATCGTCTTCGGCGCCGGTGCCGTCGCGCTGCTCTACTTCCAGATCCTTTCACCTGCGCCGTTCAGTTGGGACGCGCGCTGGTACCACCTGCCCATCGCGCAGCAGTACGCCCTGGAGGGCGCGGTGCGAGCCTCTCCCGAGGGCTGGTGGCTGGCGGCCTACCCGCACTCGGCGAGCCTGGTCTACACCTGGGCTTTCCTGCTGCCCGGCGGCCTGCTTTTCCAGAAGCTGGAGCTATGCGCGCACCTCGAGCTGGCGGTCTTTCTCGTGACCATCGCCAGCATTCCAGCCCTGGTTCGAGCCTTGATTCCGGGTGCGTCCGGCCGCAAGACCTGGGCCGCGATCTTTCTGTTTCCCGGCATCTTCCTCTATGACGGCAATCTGCACGCGGGCGCCGACCACATGGCGGCGATGTGGTGCATTCCCCTGGTGCTGGCGTTGGTTCGGGTGTGGAAGTCGTGGTCGGTTCGCGACGGCGTTCTGTTCGGAGCCTTGGCCGCAGCCGTCGAAATGTCGAAGTATTCGGCCTGGGCCGTGCTGGTGTTCCCCGCTTGTCTTTTCGTGGCACGGGCCGGGTGGATGGCCTGGCGCCGCCTGCGCGGTCTGCGACAACCGGTGCTGGGAACCCTGCTCGCCTGCGGCGTGACCACCCTGGCGCTGAGCGCACCCCACTGGCTGACGAATTGGATCTGGTATGGCGACCCGCTGTATCCGGTTTTCTACCGCTGGCTCCACGTGCATCCCTGGACGGCGGATTCACCCGCGGCCCTGCGCGTGTTCATGTCCTTCCAGTCTCCGCCCAGCCCCGGCTGGCAGGGTGTGAAGGATGCGCTCTTGTCCACCCTGACCTTCTCATTCAAGCCCGACGATTGGTGGTCGTTTCACCATGACGTTCCGGTCTTCGGCTCGCTCTTCACCTTGACCATGCTGTGCTTGCCGTTCGTACGTGCGGGCGTTCGCCTGTGGCTGGCCTGCATCGGCGTGATGGTCGCCATCGTGGCCTGGTATCTCACGAACCACCAGGACCGCTTCCTGCAAGCCTGGCTGCCCATCATGGCCGGGACCACCGCCGCCGCGCTCATTTTGATCTGGCGTCGCCGTCGCATCGTCGTGCGCGCGCTGGTGGTGGTGTTGGTGGCGCTGCAGCTGGTCTGGGGCGGCGACGTCCCGTTCCTTCCCACGCACAACATCGCCTACGACTCGCCCCTGCGCATCGATGCCAATTTCCTGGCCTCGGGCTTCCTGCACACCGAGCACCGCCTGCGGCCCTATGGCGTTCTGGGAGAAATCGGCGAAACCCTGCCGCGCGACACCCGCCTCTTGCTGCACGAGATCCAACTCCAGATTGGGCTTGGAGTGCGCGTGGTCAACGATCAGTGGCAAGGCCGCATCAGCTACGCCGCGCTCAGGACGCCGGCGGCGATCGACCGCGAGCTTTCCAGCCTGGGGGTCACGCACCTGCTCTGGGAAACCGACCACGTCACGGACTGGAATTCGCTGGCCAACAATCTGGCGTTCCTGGGCTTCGCCCTCAACTACGCCGCGATTCCCGTTACCATCGGCCAGTACACCATCGCTCGCATGCCGGCCACGCCGCCGCCCCCTGGGCTGCGCGACCGGGTGGTCATGCTGACCTGCCAAGGGCCGTACGCCGAGGGGCTGTATTCGCTCGGCAGGCTGGTCATTCCCGATCCCGACAAACCCTGGGCATCGCCGGAATCGCCCGTCGGGGACTTGCCCCAGGCGTTGCAGGATGCCGGGTTCTTGGTGGTAGACACGCGGTGCAATCGGGACCTGCCCGCCGAGGTCGACAGCCTCTTCCATCACCCCGTGCTGCGCGATTCGCTCAAGCTCTACGTGCGCAAACTGCCGGCGAGCCCGTAGCGGCGGACGCGGTTCACGTTGGACAACCTCGCTCGAGATGGGGCAGGGTCTATTGGGTCGTCGTTACGTTTGCAATTGGGAAATTGGCACTTCCACTGCCTCCCCCTGTTTCCACGAGAATCTTGGCCTCCAACAGGTTTCCCAGTTTCATGCCCGCAGCGTCCCACGCCTTGAAGTGGTCGGAAATGGTTATTGTTCCGCACTGGCGAGCCTTCTGCCGGACGCTCCAGAACTGCGTCCAACTCGAGACGTTGCATCGCGAACCACCGGTTCCATTGGTGGAGTTCGAGTAGAGCTTGTAGCTTTCGCCATCGATGGTGGCAGTTCCCTTTTGGCTCGAGTTATAGGGATTGAACGGCATCGTGTTGAACGAGTCGTCGAGGATGTACCATTCGACACATGGGTTCGTCGACCACCCGTAGATTCCTATGTAGGAGTAGCCGCCGCCGCTTCCCGACTTGGTGTAGGCGAATTGTGCCGTGATCGTCCCGTATTGGTCATAGGTCTTGCCGCTGTTCCCCCATTCCTGCCCAAGACGGGCCAGGTAGTCTCCCGAATTGTTCCAATTTGCAGTGAAGGCTGGAGTGCTGAAGGTGGTAATGCTTCCCGAGTTTTGATTCGACCAGACTTGCCAGGCGAGATTGCCCGAGCCGCCCTGACTGCTCGCCTGGTGCGACGTGCCGCCGCTCGGCATTGCAGGGATAGCCGTGCAATCGACCGTTGTCGTGCTTGTGCCGCCGTCCTTGGTGGCACCGCCGCTGCCAGCTCCGGGGCCACCATCTTTGCCTGGGATGCCACCGCTACCGGTGACTCCCCCGCTGCCGGTCGCTCCGCCGTTGCCGGGGGTTCCACCCTTTCCGGTGCCGCCGCTGCCGGGGCCAGCATCCTTGCCTGGGGAGCCGCCAGAGCCGGTGACGCCGCCGGAAGCGGACGCACCGCCGTTGCCGGTGGTTCCCCCTTTTTCAGTGGTGCCACCACTACCGGTGGTTCCGCCGGTGGTGGTCGTGCCGCCGGTGGTGGTCGTGCCGCCGGTGGTGGTCGTGCCGCCGGTGGTGGTCGTACCGCCAGTGCCGGTGTTTCCACCTGACGAGGTGGTTCCGCCTGAAGAGCTGCCGCCCGCGCCGCCGGCGACGCCTCCTCCACTGGAGCAACCCGCTGCGAGCAGAAGGGCCAGCGCTGGCGCAAGAACAGAAGTCAACGGCGAAACGTTGCGGACAGCAGACGACGATGTCATGGGTACTCCTTCGAAGATCAGGTGCGAAACTCTACTGGTCCATATTCTTCTGGGTAATGATCCAGGCGCTATCTGTGCACAGCTTACACGACGCCCCGTAGAACCACGACCTAAGAGAATCATCCCCCATGAGATGGACGCGCATCCAGGCTGTGATTGCGGTCTCGACGGGGCTGGGTTTGTTGCCGGTGAAGCTCATCCAAGAGCCGTGATCCGCGGATACGTACTCCGCAAACATGGCCGGCAGGGTGGTGACGGCGGTGAGAGCGTTCTGTGCACCGCTACACCCCACGAGCGTGTCCTGTCCGCCGCAGAAGAACATGGCCGGTCCATGTAGGTTCTTCTCCGTCATCGCTCCACAAATCGGCACACTGGTCGTGATGTGACTGTCCGTCGCCGCCTGGCTGGTGGCCATGGCACCCTGCGAGTGGCCGGTCGCGCCGATGTGGGTCGTATCGATGCGGTGGTACAGCTCGCTCGTCGGGTCGTCGTTCTGCTCCAGCACCCAGGTCACGCCCACGATCATCGGCGCCGGATTCCCTTGGGCGACGTTCGGGCTGTTCGATCCAATCACGACGAACCCGTGCGAGGCCAGGTTATTGAGGAGAACCTTGTACATGCTCGGAGTAGCGCCCGTGCCGTTACCCCAGGTAATCAGCGGATGGCAGAGCCCGCCCTGCGCCAGATCCTTGGGCCGGAAGAGGGTGAACTGCGGTGGGGCGCCACCGTCGACACCCGCGCCCGCGACTGGACCGATGTTGTTTTCGGTGACCGTCGGGAAGGGTCCGGCGGCCGAGGGATCGGCTGTCGGCCACGTCCCGACCGTGCAGTCTCCGCCGGTCGCACCGCCCTCGGCGATTTCCGCGGCGTCGGCCTCTACGCCGCCGGTGCCAATGCCTCCGGTCCCGGCGCCGCCAGTCCCCGCGTTCCCGCCGCCGCTGCTCGCCCCGCCGGCTGCGCTGCTACCGGTTCGGCTAGATACCCCGCCCGTTCCATGCGTGCCACCCGTGGCTCGCGAACCTCCCGAGGCCGAGGCTCCCCCCACGCCGGTCGTGCCGCTAGAGCCACTACCTCCGCCAATGCTCCCGCCCGGAGCGGCGCCGCCTGAACCATCCGCGAGGCTCGTGTTTCCCGCTGGGCCGGCCGTTCCCCCGGTGCCGCTGCCGCCCGAGCGCGCGTTGCTACAACCCCAAAGGCCAGCAGATAGCGTCATAACCAGCGCCAGCGTCCTTATCGATTGCCGTCTCATCGGTTGGCTCCTCCTGCTCGGTAAGGCAACACGTACAGCAGTTGCAGCACGCACCAGAATTGGTCCAAGAAACTGGACGCCCCTCAACATGCTCCCAAGGCCTATTCGATCGCCACCCCTCTTTTCTCGCACGCCGCCTTGACCGGCGCGCGTTTGCTATCGCTTAGATGGGAGGCGGCCTCGCGGGCGACGTCGACCTGACCAATCGCGCAGGCGCAGGTTCCGATGACCTCGTAGGCCTGCGCGGCCTGGGCTTGGTTGGGTTTGGCATCGAGGGCGGCCTGCGCCTTGCCGATCGCTGCGGCGTAGTGTCCCCGCATCCAGGTCTGCTGGGCCTCGCGTACGAGGTCGTCGACGGTTGGTGGCGCAGGCGGCATCGGCATGGTCGCGGGCTCGGCAGCGGGCATCCGTGCGTGCTCCGGCTCGGGCGAGGCGCCGGAAGCCACGGGCATCGCGTGCGCCCTTTGGCGAGCGCTGCGCGCCTGGAGAGGTCGATGATGGGGCAGAGCGAGCTTGCTCGGAGCACGGAGCGTGGAACTGGCCATTTCGGCGGGCGGGGCTGGTTCGGGCTTGGGCGTCGCGGGCGCAGGCGCCATCGCTGTCGAAGCCGCGGCTGCGGCTGGTGCGACCACCGGAACGGCTGCCGCCGAGGGCGGCGACGGTTCGGGTGCGGGGGCCGCAGCCGTCGGTGGAGCCACCTCGGTCTTCCCGCCCCTTGCGGCCGAGCCACCTCGCCCGGCCCAGAGCGCGATTCCGGCGGCTCCGAGCAGGAGCACGGACGCCAGGGCAAACACCTGCGGCCGGCGCGTGTGCAGCGGTTCGTCATCGCCGGGGCTGTCGTCGGAAATGTCCGCTGCCACTGGTCGCGGTGTGATCGCGGCCACCGTGGCATCGTTCGCCGTCGGCGCCGCCGTCGGCAGCGGCGCGATCACTGCCACGGCAGGGTCGCCTGCCCTCGCCACGAGCGCGGGCGGCGGCGTGATCACCGCGACCTCGGGATCGTCAACCGGCGGCGCTTTCGCGGCTGTCCGAGCAACCGGGGCCAGGGTTGGCCGGGGTGCTACCGGAGCTACCTTGGCCTTTGCCACGACCGACGTTCCTGGGGCCTTTGGAGCCACCGACACCGCTTTGATCTCGTCTGCGACGGGCGCGACGGCGGGCTTCTCTGCGGATCGCGCGGGATCCCGGCGAGCCTGGGGCAAGGCTTCCGACAGATCGATTCCCGACTCCGTAATCCCGGGCAGGCGATGCGCGTCCCGCAAAAAGGCGCACTCGGTGGTGCAGGCGTCGAGCGCCTCGCACAGCTCGCGGGTGTTGGAGAAGCGCTGGGACGGGTTCTTCTTGAGGCACCGCAGGATGAGCGCATCGATGCGCGCATCGATGCCGGCCTTGGGTGCACGACGGCTCGGTGAGATCGCAACGCCCGAGACGTGTCCCTTGAGGATGTCGAGCAGCGATTCGCCGCCGAATGGCACGGTCCCGCTGACCATCTCGTAGAAGACAGCACCCAGGGAATAGATGTCGCTGCGCGGGTCGGCGGGCCGCCCTTCGGCCTGCTCGGGCGACACGTAGTGGGGGGCGCCCAAGTCCCCGGCCGGAGCGTGCGCGCCGAGGGCCTGGTCGAGAAACATGGTCATCCCGAAGTCGAGCAGCTTGACCAGATCGAAGCTCTCCTCGGGCTCGACCGCCAGACGCATACCCAGCGCTTTGCTGCGACGGACGATACGGCGCCGACCCTTGCGCGTGCACAGGAAAATGTTGGCCGGCCTGAGACCGCCGTGGACGATGCCGGCCTCGTGCGCGGCGCCCAGCCCGTGCGCCACCTGCCGGATGATGTTGATGGCTTCGAAGCGCGGCAGGCGCTGAACCTGGCGCAAGCGCTCGCGCAGGCTCTCGCCTTCCAGGCACTCCATCGCGAGGAAGACGGTGCCATCGGGCGCGGTTCCGAGCTCGGCCACGTCGATGACGTTGGCGTGGCGAATGCCACGCGCGGCCCTGCCCTCGACGAGGAACTGCTCCACGGCGTCCTTCTTCCGGGCGCAGGCATCGCGCAGAAT
Source organism: uncultured delta proteobacterium (assembly GCA_963824555.1). Lineage (GTDB taxonomy): Bacteria > Myxococcota_A > Polyangia > Fen-1088 > Fen-1088 > Fen-1118. The sequence goes on from CAWGPW010000044.1 coordinate 101,500, forward strand.
CTTGATGGCGACCGGCTTGTTGCTGCCGACGTGGCGACCGCGGTAGACCACGCCCGTTCCGCCCTCGCCGAGGCCGCCCGTGATCTCGTAGTCCCCGATCCGCGTGCCCACGCGGGTCAAGGCCTCGGCCGGGTTACCCGCACAATGCTGCAATGCATCCCTGAGTGCTGGCGAGTGTCCCATGCGTAGTTAGTGGCGCAGCAGCAACCTAAGTAGCCGAATTCTATCCCAGACGCCGCGTGGAGCTAAGGCGAGGGCAAGGGTTTCAGGTAGTTACGGGACGGTCCTACGTCTTGACCTTCTCGCGCCAGAATTCGCCCACGCCACCCTGGGTCGCGATCGATCGATCGCCGCGCGAGAGCAGCGCCTCCTTGTCCAAGATGGCGTCGGCCCGGCGGATGGTCGGCCAGGCATGCACCTTGGTGTCCATGCGAATGGCGTCGCACGGGCAAGCCTCGACGCACAGGCCGCACACCACGCAGCGAAGCTCGTCGATTTCGAAAATGCGCGGGCGCTTCTCGATACCGCCGTCGGGGGATTCCTCGGGCACGATGGTGATGCAATGGGCAGGGCACACCGTCGGGCACATCATGCAAGCCACGCAGCGGACTTGCCCGTCCTCGCGTTTCATCAGGCGGTGTAGCCCGCGGTTGCGCTCGGGATAGGTCTTCTTTTCCTCGGGGTAGGACAGCGTCGCGATGTCGGTCTTCGATCGCCGGCCCAAGGTGTTCCCCACCCAGTTCTTCATGAGGTGACGGAAGGTGACCCACAGCCCCTCCAGGATGGCGATGAGATAGGTCTGGCGCCGGATTCCGGCGGGCCTCTCGACTATTTTGACCGTGGTTGCCATGCTCCTCGCTTCTACCTGCGCAAGAGGATCCACCCCGCGGCCAGGACCACGTTGGCGATGGAAATGGGCAGCAGGCGCTGCCAACCCAGGCGCATGAGCTGATCGGCGCGGAAACGCGGCAGCGACCAACGAATCAGCAATTGGAAGGCGCAGAACAAGAACACCTTCAAGGACCACACGAGGACGCTGACCAGAACGAACAGCACATTGGGAAGGCTGGCGGCCAGCACGGCGGCGCCCGGGAAGCGCCAGCCACCGAAGAACACGGTAACCATGAGCGCGCTGCTGGTGATGACTTCGACGAACTCCCCCAGATAGAACATGCCGAAACGCATGCCCGAGTACTCGACGAAATAACCGACGATCTCCGATTCACCCTCGGGAATGTCGAACGGCGTGCGCTTGCTCTCGGCGATGGCCGAGGCGAGGAAGAGAACGAAAGCAATGACCTGCGGAACGCCGACGATACCCCACTGCCAGGGCCAATCGCCCTGGGCATTCACCATGGCACCCGGTTCCAGCGTGCCGTAGACGAGAAACATGGCCATCACCGCCATGCCCATGGTGACCTCGTAGGACATCATCTGCGACGAAGCGCGCATGCCGCCCATCAGTGCCCATTTGTTGTGCGAGGCCCAGCCGGCCAGCGCCGCGCCGTAGATGGCCAGCGAGGCGATGGCGAAGTAGAAGAGCAGACCGACATCCAGGCGAACGGCCTGCAATGCGATGGGCGCCACGCACGTGCGCGGCGCCACGACCTCGGTCATGTGGCCGTAGCATAGGGGGGCGCCGAAGGGAATGATGGCACTGGCGATGAGCACCGGGGCGACGGACAAGACGGGGGCCAACGCGAACAGGATCTTGTTCGCCTGGGGCGGAACGAAGTCCTCTTTGAAGATCATCTTCAACGCGTCGGCCACGAAGTGCGGAATGCCCCACAGGGTGAAGGGCCCGATGTTGGCGCGACTCGGGCCCACGCGATCTTGCATCATGGCCGACTGCCGGCGTTCCATCCAGGTCAGGATCCCGGCCAGGGGCATGGTGAAGAGCAGAATGAAGAACACGCTCTTGGCCAGAGCCGCCACGGCTCTGAAACCTGCCGATTCGTAGGGCAGGATGTGCGCGAAGAAATTGTAGATACTGTCCGACATTCCTTACCTGACCTCTCGCCTAGCCTCTCGACTCGCCAAAGCGCAGTTGAACGGGTGGGCGCGGCGGCCCGAAGGTCGCGCCTTTCATGAAGGCATGGCGGTTCGCGGCCTCGGAAAAGACCTCGCCAGCCGACGCGTAGGCCAGCTGGATGCCCAGCATGCCGCCGAGAAGCGCCAGCGCGCGCCACCCTGGCACCACCTCGCCGGTGCACGGGAGCGCGGCGTGAATGCGCTGAACGCGGCCGTCCTTGTTGGTGAACGAACCGTCCACCTCGGCCCAGGTCGCGATGGGCAGCACCACGCTGGCGACGTCGACCAGCGGTCCCTTGTGCGAAGCCAAGACAATCAGCGCGACAGGCGTTGCGGGAGGAACGGTCAAAGCCTCGTTCCCGAGCACAAGCACCGTGGTCAGCGCACCCGTCGCCAGGTCCAAGGCCAGGTCCTTGAGCGTCCGTATCGGCGGCGGCACCATGCGTTCGAGTCCCGTCGTGTTGGGATTCTTGTCCGCGCTTACCAGGATGGTGTCCGACCCACCCAAGGGGCGCCCACCGCCGTACACGCGATCGATCTTCAGACCGTCGAGGGCCAGGCGCAGCAGCGCGTGGAGGTCCTCGTTGGTGGCCTGGGACGAAAACACGACGCCGACGCTGCCGGGGGAGCGCACGATGTCGTTGCCAAGCAAACCCGCGGCTTCGGCCAGCGCCGCATCGAACGTCACCCTGCGGCCCCCCGCCGACGGAAGCACCACGCGCTGGTCGTGCACGGCCTTGTACTCGAAGCGCCCCTCGTCGCACATCCAGTGCTTGTTCACCGCGGGATTCTCGCGCGGCACCAGGCGCCGGATCTTGTTTTGTGAAGTGTGGATTTCGATGTTGCAGCCGGTGGCACACCCCGGACACACGGACGGGGTCGAGAACAACTCCCACGCTCGGCGCGAGAAGCGAAAATCCTTGGCCGTGAGAGCGCCCACCGGACAGACGTCGACGGTGTTGAGCGAGTACGGGTTGTCCAGTCGGTGCCCCGGCGCGGTGGTCAGGATCTGGTGGCTGCCTCGGAAGGCCATGGTCAGATCCGACGATTTGGCGACTTCGTCGCACACGCGGATGCAGCGGGTGCACAAGATGCAGCGTTCTTGATCGAGGATGATGTGCTTGCCGACATCGACGACCTTGGCCTTGCGCACCTTGTCGCCCTCGTTGCGCGCAAGCATCCCGTCCCAGTCGAAGTAGTGGCGCTGCAGGCTGCACTCGCCGGCCTTGTCGCAGATGGGACAGTCGATGGGGTGGTTGAGCAGCGTGAACTCGAGCATCTGCCGCCGGATATCCAGCACCTTGGGCGAATTGGTGGTCACCTCCATCTTGTCGGCGACCGTGGTGTAGCAAGACGGCACCGGCTTGGGCGCGCCCTTGATATCCACCAGACACTGGCGGCACACTGCCGGCGACGACAGCCCCGGGTGGTAGCAGAAGAAGGGAATCTTGGCCCCCACCGACTGGCAGGCCTCGAGAAGGTTGGTGCCCTTGGGGAACTTGTGTTCCTTGCCGTCGATGAGGACGGTTACGGTTTCGGCTGGCGGGGAAATTTCGGCTGCCATCTATCTGTCACACTCGCCGCCGATCATGTTGATCATGCCGAAGGTCGGCACCACGTCGGCAATGAAAAGTCCGGGAAGAACCTTGGTGAGCACGGCCAGGTTGGCGAAACAGGGCGGACGCACGCGGCACTTCCACGGCCGGCCCTCGCCGTTCGAGACGATGTAGAACCCCAGCTCGCCGTTGCCTCCCTCGGTGAACGAATAGATCTCGCCGGGCGGGACGTGCAGACCGTCCATGATCAGCTTGAAGTGGGCGATCATGGATTCGATGGTGTTGTAGGTCTCCCGCTTCTTCGGCAAGGCCACGCGCTGATCGTCGACCAGGATCGGGCCGTCGGGGATCTTGGCCAGGGCTTGCTCGAGGATGCGCATGGATTGAAGGATCTCCTCCATGCGGCAGGCGTAACGGTCGAAGTTGTCACCGGTGGAGCCGACCGGCACGTCGAAATCGAGGCGGTCGTAGACCAGGTATGGGTGATCCTTGCGCACGTCGTAGGCCACCCCGGTCGAGCGAGCGACCGGCCCCGTCAACCCCCACGCCGCGACGTCTTCCTTGGCGATCACCCCCACACCGTCCATGCGGTCGCGAAAGATCTTGTTGCGGGTAAGCAGCTTGTCCGCGTCGGAAAGCGCCGTCCGCGTCTTGGCGAGAACGTCGCGCAGCTTGGCCGGCCAGCCCGATGGCAGATCGGCAACCACGCCGCCGATGCGCACGTAGCTGTGGGTCAGGCGCGCACCCGAGACTTCTTCGAGCAGCTCCCACAGCCACTCGCGCGCCTTGATCAAATAGAAGAAGATCGTGAAGGCGCCCAGCTCCATCGCGCTGGCGCCCAGGCAGGTCAAATGGTCGGTGATGCGCGAGATCTCGCCCACGATCACGCGAATGTACTGCGCGCGCTCGGGGATCTTGTCGTCGATGTCGAGCAGCTTCTCCACCGCGATGGCATAGCCCACGTTGTTGAGCATGGGCGACACGTAGTTGAGGCGGTCGGTGTACGGAAAGATCTGCGTCCAGGTGGCGTACTCGGACTCTTTCTCGAAGCAGCGGTGCAGGTAGCCAATCTGGATGTCGGCGGTCTTGATCTTCTCGCCCTCGACCTCGAGCGCGATGCGGATCGTGCCGTGCATGGCCGGGTGCGACGGCCCCATCATCAAGGGCATGGTCGCGGTGGGCAGATCGCTGTCGGCGTCGAAATCCGAGATGTCGGACTCGCCGAACACGATTCGGCGCCGTGATTCAAGCTGCAAAGGTGCGTCCGCGGACATGCTTACACGCTTCCTGGAAGGCGGCGCATGAGGGGCTGCCGTTTCTCTTTGGGGTAGTCCTTGCGCAGCGGGTACCCCTGAAATTCCGGGTACATCAAGATGCGCCGCAGATCCGGGTGTCCCTCGAAGCGCACGCCGTACATATCGAAGGCCTCGCGCTCGAACCAATTGGCGCCGGGCCATAGTGGAACCAGCGTGTCGACGACGGCCAGCTTTTCCGGCACGCCGGCAAGGAGACGTACGCGGTGCTTTTTGTCGATGGAATAGAGGTGCAGAACCACGTCGAAGCGCGGCTCACGGGGGGTGCGGTCCACGCACGTCAAATCCACGAACATGTTCATCTGCAGCGCCGGATCGTCGCGCAGAAATTCCGCCACCTGCCGCCAGGCATCTGGTGCCACGCGCGCCCACTCGTTGCCGTGCTGCGATCCGGTTTCCAGGATCTCTCCGCCGGTGAATCGTTCGCCCAATCGGTCGAGGACAATCTTCGCCATATCCTAGCCCCCCGCCTTCTTGGTCGCGTGGGGAGCCGGCCAGCTTTGCTGGCCGCGCACCATCGCGGGGGGGTTTGGGGACCCTCCCAGGGTCCCCATTTCAACAGTCTTGGCTCTTATCGAAACCAGCGGGACGTCGAATCCCTTTTCCTGTTTCAGCGCGACTTGGCTATGACCTTCCCCGCGCTGGATCCGATCCTGGAGCAGGATCAGGGCGTCGAGCGCCTGTTCCGGACGCGGCGGGCAGCCCGGGACATAGACGTCGACGGGAATGACCTGATCCGCGCCCGGCATGACGGAGTAGTTCTGGTAGAAGCCGCCGGTGGATGCGCACACGCCGAAGGCAATCACCCACTTGGGCTCGCACATCTGGTCGTAGATGCGACGAAGCACGGGCGCCTGCCGCTCGGTGATGGTGCCGACGATGATAAGAAGATCCGCCTGGCGCGGCGAGAAGCGCGGGAACTCGGCGCCGAAGCGAGCCACGTCGTACTTGGGTGCCCACAAGGCCATGAATTCCATCCCACAGCACGCGGTGACGAAGGGATACTGGAAGAGCGAGTACTTGCGCGCCCAGTTGACCGCGTCGGCGAGCTTCGAGCTATAGAAAGTGAGCGGCATGAACCTAGCCCCAGCCGATGACGCCCTTGCGCCATGCATAGACGAGGGCGACGAGGAGCACGGCCATGAACGCCAAGGCGGCCCCGAACCCGAGGAAGGAAACGCCGGCCGTGCACACGCCCCCGTGTAGCGTGCCGGCGCAGGAAAGCTCGCGGTAAGTCACCGCCCAGGGATAAAAAAACGCCGCCTCGATGTCGAAGACCACGAACAGGATGGCCAGGGGGTAGAAGCGCACCGGAAAGTCCGCGCGGGGATCGCCCACCGGGTCGGAGCCGGCCTCGTAGGTGATATCCTTGGCCGCGCTTGGCCTGCTTTCGCCCAGGAACTTGGCGAGCGCCAGAAACTGCAAAGCGACGCCCACGCCTACGAAAAAGACCAGAGTGACTGCGATGTAATCCGAGCCCATGCTGACTGTCCGTCCGACGGCCTACATACTGTCCGGTCGAGGTCGGAACGTCAAATGAGGAGTTGAGCCCACGGGTTTGACTAAAGGCTTCCGGGTTCCTAATCTCTCTCCCGATGCACCCCCCACGAAGACGACGAAGACTCCTCCCCGTGGCCGCGATCGGCGCGGTCTGGTTGGGTCTGGGCGCGTATCCGCGGACGCAGGCGGCCCAGGCCGCCCCCGCCCTGCCCCCGGCCGCGCGCCAGGTCTCGGACAAGGGCGGCTCTCCGACGGGCGACGACGACTCGCCTCCGCCGGGCATCGACATCAGCAAGCTCGACGACTTCGAGCGCAAGGTCTTTTTCCGGGTGATCAACCGCGAATCCTCGGCCTGCGGCAGGGGCCAAAGCCTGATCTATTCGCTCAAGCACGACAGCGCCTGCCGGGCATCGTTCTACGCCGTTCGCTACGTCGCGCACCTGGTCGATTCAGGATTTACGGACTCCGAAATCAGCGAGAAGCTGGAGCAACGCTTCCGCACGCCCCGACAGACGTCCATCGACGTGTCGGCGGCGCCCTTCAAAGGCATCCCGACTGCCCGCGTCACTGTGGTCGAATTCGTCGACTACGAGTGCCCTCATTGCAAGCATGCCCAGACGCTGATGCGCCAGGTGGTCGAGGAGTATCCGAGAGACGTCAAGATTTACTTCAAGCACTTCCCGCTCAGCTCGCACGCCAACTCCCGGCTGGCGGCGGAGGGCGCCGTCGCCGCGCAGAAACAAGGCAAGTTCTGGCCTTTTTGCGACAAGGTTTGGGCCAATTCGGACAACCTGACTCCCGCAGTGCTCGAGAAATCCGCCAAGGAGGTCGGGCTCGATGTCGCGCGATGGAGAACGGATCTCGAATCGGACGCGGTCAAGAACCGCGTGCAGGAGGACAAGTCCGAGGGTAACGACCTCGGTGTCATGGCCACGCCCAGCATCTACATCAACGGACGCAAGTACGAAGATCCGCTCGAGATCGCCAGCTTCCGCGACTGGATCGACGAAGAGCTGGGCCGCTGACGAGCCGGTAGCAAGGTCGCACATCCGATGGTCGATCGCGTCGTCGCCGAGTCCAAATACCTGCGCATGATCGAGCGCGACGGGTGGTATTTCGTCGAGCGGCCCAATTCCAAGGGCGTGGTGACCATCCTTCCCTTGACCCGCGAGCGCCGGCTCCTCTTCGTGGAGCAGCTGCGCGCGCCGCTTGGCCGCAAGGTCATCGAATTCCCGGCCGGCCTGATGGGCGACGAGGCCGGCCACGAAAGCGAGGATCCCGTGGTCGCCGCACGCCGCGAGCTGGTCGAGGAAACCGGCTATGCCGCGCAAGACCTGGAGCTCGTCGCCACCACCGCCACCTCGCCCGGCATGGCGAACGAATTCGTGCATTTCGTATTGGCCTGGAACCTCGATCGGGTCGGCCCCGGCGGCGGTGTCGACAGCGAGAACATCGTCGTGCACGAAGTGCCCATGGGCGATGCGCGTCCCTGGCTGGGCGAACAGGAACGAAAGGGGCTGGTCATCGCCGCCAAGGTATTCGCGGGACTTTACTTTGCCCACGAGCGCTGGCCATAGCGACGAGAATCCAAGACTAGAATCGTGCCGTCATACCAAGGCTGGCGCCGTGCCGGTGCGGAACCAATCCAACGCCGACCACGAATCCAGGATCCTCTCGAGGCCGCCGCAGCGCCGCTGAATAGGAGGCGCTGTCAGAATCCTTGCTTCCGCATCGCCCGCTCTGGGCCTGCAGCGCGGAAAGCAAGGCAAGCCTCTGCCCGGATCGATCGCGAAAGTCCGCGGTAGACATCTTCGGTTCGCTCCCTGCCACCACCTCGATGATGGCCACCATCTGGGCCTGGTTGGCGCCGGCCTCCTCGACGGCAAGATCGTGCGACGACACGGCCGGTGCAATGCGCATGATGGTCGTTTCGACGCCGCCGCGGCGGGCCGCCAGGGACAATCCCTTGGCCGCCCATCGGGCGTCTACCTCGAACGTTCTCACCACGATGAGCAACCGATGCACGACGCTTGCCTGGAAGAGGCTGTCGAGGGTGGGTGACGCGAAGTCGAAGCAGGCTTCGTCTCTGGCTTCGGCTGGCCCCGCGCAAATCAGCATGAACGCGAGCACGGCTCCCAAGCATCCACGGTGCGCTCCCATTGCAGTCGCTCGACCTACGCGGCAGGCCAATCCAAATTCCACGACGCAAGACTAACCGCGCAATGGCCGCATGCACAAGCGCGAAGCAACCATGACCCCGATGCGCCCCCTCCGGCGACCGCTATTTCTGGAATCCGCGCAGGATCTTCACCGTGCCATCGGGATTCGGAGCGACCACGGCCACCAGCGAAGGGCCGCCCTCGCCGCTCAGCACGGCACATACCGGCCCGCCCAGCTCACAACCGCCGCCAAGGACGACCCAATCCATGCGCTGGCCACGCGCGAGCACCATGGCCTGGGTTTCGTCCACCACCACCGTCGGCAAGTGGGCCAGAGCTTCGAGCGCAGAAAGCGATGGCAGCGGGCGACCATCGGCCACGCGTGCCGCCAGCGCATCGAGGGTGATGGCTTGCTCGATGTGAAACGGGCCCGAAGCGGTCCGGCGCAGCTCCACGAGGTGCGCGCCCACGCCCAGCCGCGTACCCAAGTCCGCCGCCAGCGAACGAATGTAGGTGCCCTTGGAACAACGAATGTGCAAGCGGGCGCGATCCGGAGCATCGAACGCGACCATCTTCAACTCGTGAATCGTTACGTTGCGCGCGGGCCGCTCGACCGTCTGGCCGGCCCGCGCGTAGGCGTACAGGGGCCGGCCATCGCGCTTCAAGGCCGAAAACATGGGCGGCACTTGATCGATCGGGCCGCGAAAATGCGCCAGCGTCGTCTCGACGTTCGCTGCGGTCAAATCTGCAACCGCATGCTCGGCCACGACCTGCCCCGTGACATCGAGGGTGTCGGTTTCCACCCCGAATCGGACCACCGCCTCGTAGGTCTTGTCCGCGCCGAGCAGGAAGGTCAGAACCTTGGTGCCCTGGCCGATGCAAATGGGCAGCACCCCGCTGGCGAAGGGATCCAGCGTACCGCCATGCCCTACCTTTTCCCCTCGCCTACCCAGCAGCGCCCGAACCCGCTTCACCACGGTGAACGAGCTGGGGCCGCTCGGCTTGTCGACGACGACGAGACTCAATCTGGTTTCTTCTGGCTGGCGCCTATTTCGCGCAGAAGCGCGTCGATGTGGGCCTCCTGCTCGAAGACATTGTCCACCTCGAAGGCGAGAGCAGGCGTGCTCTTCAGACGCAAGCGCTCGGCGATGCGCCGTCGCATGAAGGGGGCGGCACTGGTCAGGCCCTGGCGTACGCGCTCGTGGCTTTCGTCGTCCATGCCGTGAACGGTGAAGAAAGCCCTGGCCTGGCGCAAATCGCCGGACATGCGCACGTGCGTGAAGGTGATGATGCCGGCGATACGCACGCGCGGATCCTTGATCTCCTGGCGCACGACAATCTCGCCGAGAATTTCCCGGATCTCGCCGGCCACGCGTTCTGTCCGCTGAGTCATTGCAAGATTGAATCCAAATCGCGTGGGGAGCAGGCCGGCTTTGCCGGTCGGCTCCCCATCGCGGGAGGGTTTGGGAACCCTTTCAGGGTTCCCATGATAATAGATCGTTTGTGGCCAGGGCGTCGCCAAAGGTTTGGATTTCGCGCTCCACGTTGGTGACCTCAGCCTCGGCGCGCACGAACCTGACCACCTCGTCCAGCGCCGACTCGACGAAGCGCCGCCCATTGCCCACCACGGCCATGCCCAGCACCGCGCGCTGCCAGAGATCGTTGTCGCCCACCTCGGCGATAGCCAGGTTGAATTTCTGCTGCGCCCGATCCTTGACCCGGCGAAGCACCATTCGCTTTTCCTTGAGCGAGTGAGCTTCGGGGAGAAACAAGGTCAGGCGCGCAATGCCTACGGTCATGACGATGCGGCGCCAGGCCGACGAAGACTAACGCCGACCGGGCTTGTCGGTGATGGCCGCGTCGAGCACGGCCGCAGTGGTCTCGATCTCGAAGGCCTCGATGATGTCCTTTTCCTTCAAGTCGCCGTAGCCCTCGATGGTGATGCCGCACTCATAGCCGTGCGTGACCTCGCTGGCGTCTTCCTTGAATCGGCGCAACGACGAGAGCTTCCCGGTGAAGACAACGACCGAATCGCGCACCAGGCGGACCTGGGCCTTGCGCGTGATTTTGCCGTCCACGACCGTGCAACCGGCGACGGTGCCCGCCTTGGCGATGTGGAACACCTGGCGCACCTCGGCCTTGCCCAGGCTCTTCTCGCGCATGACCGGCGACAACATGCCGACCATGGCCTTCTTTACGTCGTCGATGGCGTCGTAGATGATCTGGTACAGCTTGATGTCCACGCCCTCTTGATCGGCGAGAGCGCGCGACTTGCCCGCCGGCCGCACGTTGAACCCGATGACGATGGCCGACGAGGCCTTGGCCAGGGTTACGTCCGATTCGGTGATGCCACCCACGCCCGACTGGATCACGCTGACGCCAACCGTGGGTGTGGACAGATTGCGAAGAGCGTTGGCAATAGCTTCGACCGAGCCCTGCACGTCGGCCTTGAGCACGATGCGAACTTCCTTGACCGCGCCTTCCCTGATGCGGTCGAGGATGTTCTCCAATGACACCCGTGTGTTGGCGCTCGCCTCTTTGCGCTTGCGCTGCTCGCGGCGGTGCTCGACCAGCGCCTTGGCGGACTTTTCGTCGGCCACGACGTTGAACAATTCGCCCGCGTCGGGCACGCCTTCGAGACCGAGCAACTCGACTGGCGTCGAGGGGCCGGCTTCGGTGATAATCTGGCCCTTGTCGCCGAGCATGGCGCGCAGCTTGCCGAAGGCCTCACCCGCGACCACCAGATCGCCCAGGCGGAGCGTGCCTTCCTTGACCAGCACCGTGGCAATGGCCCCGCGCGATCGATCGAGGCGAGCCTCGACCACGTTGCCACGCGCCGGCTTGTTGGGATTGGCCTTGAGCTCGAGCACCTCGGCCTGCAGGGCCAGCATCTCCAGCAGCTTGTCGATACCAGTCTTGGCCTTGGCCGAAACCTCGACGTAGATGGTCTCGCCGCCCAAGTCCTCGGCCACCAGCCCCTGCTCCATCAGCTTGGTCTTGACCGCGGCGGGATTGGCGCCGGGCTTGTCGACCTTGTTGATGGCGACGAGAATGGGTACCTCGGCGGCCTGCGCGTGCTTGATGGCCTCGATGGTCTGAGGCATCGGGCCTTCCTCGGCGGCGACGACGATGACCACGATGTCGGTCATCTGGGCGCCGCGCGCGCGCATGGCGGTGAACGCCTCGTGACCGGGGGTATCCAAAAACACGACATCGCCCGTCGGGGTGTGAACCTTGTAGGCGCCGATGTGTTGGGTGATGCCGCCGGCCTCGCCCGCGGCCACGTTGGCCTTGCGAATGGCGTCGAGCAGCGACGTCTTGCCGTGGTCGACGTGGCCCATGACCGTGATGACCGGCGCGCGCGGAACCAGATCCTCGGGGCTGTCGGCCTGGCCCTCGGAGATGATCTCGTCCTCGCGGAAGGCCGTCGACTCGATCTGGTAACCGAACTCGTTCGCGATCAGCGTCGACGTATCCTGGTCCACGCTCTGGTTGATGTTCACGCCCATCATGCCGAGCGCCCAAAGCTTCTTGATGATCTCGTTGCCCTTCACGCCCATCTTCTGCGCGAGATCCGACACCGCGATGTTCTCGCCCATGCGGATGACGCGTTTGTGCTCGGCGGGCGTGGTAATTTGGGTCTGCTTGGTCTTCTTACCTGCCGCCGCGACCCTCTTGCGTGGCGGTCCCCCGGGGCGCTGCCCAGGGGCGCCCGGCTGGCGCCAATCGCGGCCACCCGGTCCACGTGAAACCAAGCCGCTTCGCCCCAGTCTGCGCAACTCCTCGTCGCGATCCTTGATTTCGATCTTGGGAACCGTGCCGTCCCGGCCCGGCATACCCGGCAGTTGGATGAACTGGCCCGTGGCCGCGGATCCGGTAACGACGGGCTGGGGGATCTTGATGACCTGAGCCTGCGTGGCGGCCGACCTGTTTTCCTGAACTGGCGGAGGGGTCAGGGCCGGCTCCGGCTCACGTGCGCTAGCTGGCGCCGCCACCGGGGGAGGTTCGGGTGGAACGACCGAAATCACGGGCTCGGCAACCGTCGGTTCCAGCGAGAGGGCGGGCGCCGGAGCGGGCGCTGCCTCGGCGGTCTCGATCACCGGCGCCGAGGGTGCCACGTCCGCCACGACCGGCGGCGGCTCGACCATGACAGGCGGGGGGGTGGGTTCGGGAACCGCGTACACGACCCGCGTCTCGCGCGCAGGTGGCTCGACGGGTACCGCTTTCGCAGGACCCGGCGCCGGTTTTTCGACCTCGGTGGCCGGCTGGGAACGCACCGCCGCGCCTCCAGGCAGTCGCGAGCGACGCCGGATGACCGTGTCGTTCAAGCGCGTTTCCACGAGTGATTCCTGGCGTTCGCGCTCGATCGAGCGACGGATGCGCTCGGCATCGGATACGTCGAGGTTGGACATGTGATTGGCCACGTCGACGCCCAAGGCGCGAATCTTCGCCACCAGATCCTTGGGGGCCAGGTTGCACTCTTTGGCCAACTCGTACACTCGCACCTTCGCGCCGGCGCCGCCGGCCCCATCGGTACCGGGATCTCTTCGATCAAATCCGCTTCCAATCATCGTGAATCACCCTGCGCGTCGATTGACCGCCCCGATGCGACATGCATCTGGGCCATGAGAGTATCTACTTTGGGAATCTCGACCTGCCGTCGGAACGCTCTGGCCATGGTCTTGAGCGCGGCCGGCAGGCAACGCACATGGACCCAGACTCCCCGACCTCGTTTCCCGGTCGACTCGTCCACGACCTGGCTTGGCCCACGACGAGCCAGACGAACCTGGCCCTCGGGAGCAATCAGACACACCAATTCGGACGCCGGACAAACCGCTCGGCACCCGATGCACGTCCGCCCTGGTGGTTTGCGCATGACTGGTTCCTTTCGTCACGCGTGCTCCTCGACCGATGATGCACTTTCGGCGGCTCGCGCAGCCACGGCCTCGCGCTCGGCTTGCAGGCGAGCCCGCTCGACTTCCGCGGCACCCACCGCGGCGTCGATGATTCGCGCCGCCGCTTCCACGGTGCCGATACCGGGAACCGTGGCGAGCTCGGCCTGGGAGGTCTTGGCCACCTCGGCCGCGGACCGCCAGTCGGCGCGGAAAAGCGTCTCGGCCAGCTCGGCGGATACGCCCGGGATGGCCGCCAGCGAGGCGCGCGCCCGCTCCTCCATCTCGCGCACCTTGCTCTCGGAGTGAATGTCGATGCGCCACCCCGTCAGCTGCGAAGCCAGCCGGACGTTCTGCCCCTTCTTGCCAATGGCCAGCGACAGCTTGTCGTCGGGAACGATGAGCTGCATGGTGTGGTTGGCGGCGTCGATGAGCACGCGCGACACCTCGGCCGGCGCGATGGCGTTGCACACGAAGCGCGCGGGATCGGCATCGAAGGGAACGATGTCGATCTTCTCTCCGCGCAATTCCTGCACCACGGCCTGCACGCGCGAGCCCTTCATGCCAACGCAAGCGCCCACCGGATCCACGTCGCGATCGCGGGAGAACACGGCGATCTTCGAGCGCGCCCCGGCCTCGCGGGCCGAGGCCTCGACGCGCACGATCTTGTCGTAGATCTCGGGGACTTCCATCTCGAAGAGCTTTTCAAGAAGGCCTTTGTGCGCACGCGAGATGATGATTTGCGGTCCGCGCGCCGACTTGTCGATATCGACCACATAAGCCACGATGCGGTCGCCGGCCCGGTACGATTCGCGCTGCACCTGCTCGCGCACGGGCAGGATGGCTTCGGGTCCGCCCAGATCGACCACGATGTTGCCCCGCTCGAAGCGGCGCACGATGCCCGAGATCAGCTCGCCCTTCTTGTCGCGGTACTGGTTGAAGACGTTCTCGCGCTCGGCCTCGCGTACCCGCTGCAGGATGACCTGCTTGGCGGTCTGGGCCGCGAAACGACCGAAGGTTTTCCACGCCCGGTTGAGCTTGAGCAGCGCCCCGTACTTGCCGTCCTGCTCCTCGGCCTTGGCCTGATCCTTGTCGTCGTAGAAGATCTGGAACAGCAGCTCGTCGCCGACATCGGCCTGCAGGTTGAAGCGGTTCGCTTCTTCCAGGGTGATTTCCTTGGCCGGCTGGGTAACCGGATCGGCCACGATGATGATCTGGGACAGATCCACCCTGCCCGTGGCCTCGTTGAAGGTCGCTTCCATCTCGCGATCCTCGCCAAAGGCCTTCTTGGCCGCCGTCAAAATCGCCTGTTCGAGAGCCTCGACCAGGACCTTGCGCTCGATGTTCTTGTCTTTCGAAACCTGGTCGAGAACCAGGCTCAAGCTTGTACCGTCGCTCATGACGCACTCCTCGGTGTCGTTTGGGACCCACTGACGCGGCCCTTGGGAACCGCTGGGCCCTCCCCTGCTGACCGGCGAAATTCGGCGTCCCAATCGGGAACCAGGTTGGCACGCACGATGATGTCGAGAGGCAGTTGGTACGACCTGCCCTCGCAATCGATCTGCACCCGTCCCTCCAAGACGCCAGCAAGAACGCCGGAAAAGTTCCGTCGTCCCTCCACCGGATCTATCGTTCGAATCTTCGCTTCTTGCCCGGCGAAGCGGGCGAAATCACGTGCGCGGCGCAGCGGCCGGTCGATGCCGGGCGAGCTCACCTCCAGCCGATAAGCGTGGTGGATGCAATCCGCTACGTCGAGCGTGGCGGAAAGGTCGCGGCTTACCTGCTCGCAATCCTCGTGGCTGACGAACAGGGGCTCGAAGACCGACTCGCCGTCCTCTTTCGCCCCAGGGACCTTGGGCCCCGCCGGACGGTCGATGAACACGCGCATCACCCAGCCCTCGGCCTCCCGGTTCCACTGCAACTCGACAAGCTCCAGCCCCGCCCCTTCGATGGGGGGGTCGATCAACTTCCAGAGATCGTCGATTTCCTTGCGCATTCCTTGCGTACCGGGCGGGGTCGTTTTGCTTTCGGGGGAACCGTTGGACATAAAAAAAGGCGGGCTTGGGGGCCCGCCCTCGTTCGGGTGTGCCTTATGATGTTTCACGTTCTTAGCACGGCCCAGTTTCTAGCGCAATCGCCGGCCGCCCTGCGTGGCAGCTATGGCAAGCGTCCCGCTTCGGCGGTTGAACTTGGGACAAAAGGGCGATAGGTCTTGCCCCGGTCGAGCGCCGAAAGTGGCGTTCAGACCAACGACTATCCACCTAGGAGAACCAGCATGGCCAGCGCACACCTCGGGGTCGGAGTGATCGGTTGCGGCACCGTCGGCGGCGGCGTCGTCAAGTTGCTCATGTCCCAAAGAGAGCACCTCCAGCGCAAGACCGGCGTGACTGTCGAGCTGCGTAAGGCCGCGGATCTCGACCCGGCAAAGCGCGCCTCGACCGGCTTGCCAGACGCGATGCTCACCGATAATGCCAAGGTCGTGCTCGACGATCCCGACATCGACGTGGTGGTCGAGGTCATCGGAGGCGTCAAGCCCGCACAGGCATTCATCGAAACCGCTCTCGCGGCCGGCAAGCACGTGGTCACCGCCAACAAGGAGCTCATCGCCAAGAAGGGCCCCGAGCTCTTCGCCTTGGCGCGCAAGCACAACGTAACCCTGCACTTCGAGGCCAGCACGTGCGGCGGAATTCCGGTGATCAACGCCTTCGGCCAATCCCTGGCGGCGAACCGCTTCGAGATGGTTCTCGGCATCGTCAACGGCACCACCAACTTCATCTTGACCAAGATGTACCGCGAGGGTGCCGAGTTCGCCGATGTCCTCGGCGAGGCTCAACGGCTGGGGTACGCCGAGGCCGACCCGACCGCCGACGTGGATGGCCACGACGCGGCTTACAAGCTGTCCATCCTCGCGTCGATGGCCTTCGACAGCCATTTCGACTACCGCGAGATCCACACCGAGGGCATCCGGGCTATCACCGCGGGCGACATCGCCATCGCCAAGAGCTCCGGATTCGTCATCAAGCTGCTCGCCATCGGCGTGGCCCACGACGACCGGGTCGAGCTCCGCGTCCATCCCGTCATGCTCTCCAAGCGCCATCCACTGGCCGCGGTGAACGACTCGTTCAACGCCGTGTTCGCGCGCGGCAACTTCGTGGGCGACGTGATGTTCTATGGCCGTGGCGCCGGTGAGCTACCGACCGCGTCAGCCATCGTGGGCGACATCATCGACCTGGCCATGCACCAGTCCAAGGGTGGGACCAGTCCGCGTATGAACTTCGGCTCGCTCAAAAAAGCCGTGGTTCCCATGGGCGAGATCAAGACCCAATTCTACCTGCGCCTCGACGTCAAGGATCAGCCCGGCGTGCTCGCTTCCATCACCAAGGTCTTCGGCGACTGCGGCGTCAGCATCAGCGCCGTCACGCAGAAAGAAGCCACCGGCGAATCCGTCGAGCTGGTCATCTTCACCCACGAGGTCGCCGAGGCGGATTTCCAACGGGCGGTCGCGGGCATCCGCGCACTACCGGTCGTAGTTGGCGTGCGCTCGCTCATCCGCGTGCACGTGTAAAGGGATTTCACCACAGAGACACTGAGAGCACTGAGACGGAACAGAAAGAAGGGTTCGGATCTGGGATCCGGAAAACCCTTTCTTCTCCGGCCTCCGTGCTCTCTGCGTCTCTGTGGTGAAAAACTGGATCGTCGCCGCTACGGTTGCGGGCGGACCTTGGGGTTGAAGAGCATCTTGTGCGCCTCGCGCAGGATGGCTGGGATCTGCTCGCGAAACGGCGAATCGGGAAGTGCCGCGCTCATCGCGGCGTCGTCGAAGTCGGCGGCGCGCGCGCCGGGAACCCAGATGTCGTCGGGGCTCATGGACATGTAGCGCTCCTGCGCGAAGTCGAGCAAGTCATAGGCCAGCACCAAGTTGCGCAGCCACAGGATGCGCCGCACGTTGATCTTGCCCGGTAGCTCGTTCCATTCGCGCAGTCCCTCGAACCAGCGCCGCCCGAAATCGTCGCCGAGAGCCTGGCAATAGGCCGCCTCCAAACGGCTTGCGATGGGCTGCAGGATCGGCGCCGGATCGGACAGCAGCGGAAGCACCTTGAGGTGCTCGTCGAAATCCGACGGCCGGGCCGCGCCCAGCGACAGGGTGTGAATATCGGGATCGGACAGGCACCACAAATCGTTGAACACCATGGGCGACAGCGGCTCGCACAGGGCGCGCAGACGAGGCGACGCACGATGCAGACGCCCGCCCTTGTCCGACGGACTGATGATGAACACGCCCATGTCGCGTCGTCGGGCCTCTTGGATGACAGGCAGGTTGTCCTGGAACAGGTAGTAATAGTGCAGGTTGACGTAGTCGAATCGGCCGGACTCGATCATGCGCAGGATCATCGGCTGCGGTGCATGCGTGGAGAACCCGATGTGGCGAATGCGTCCCTGCTTGCGCCAGCGCTCCACGACCTCGAGGCAGCCGCCCGGTGCCAGGGACCAATCGACCGACGCCTGATCGTTCACGCCGTGCAAGGCGAATAGATCGAGGTAGTCGATCTTCAGAAGTTGGAAGGATTCTTCGAGCTGCACCTCGAATTCCTTCACGTTCGGCGATGGACGAAGCTTGGTCTGCAGCACGAAGCGATCCCGGCGGTGGCGAGCCAGGGCCGGGCCGAGCTGGGCCTCGCTGGTGCCGTAGCCACGCGCAGTTTCCACGTGGGTGATGCCGAGCTCCAAGGCACGATCCAACGTGGCCTCCAGGTTCCTCTGGCTGGCCTCCGAGGTCTCCACGCCGCGGGTCCACGATTCCTGATAGCGCATGCCTCCGAGGGAAAAGACGGGAAGCGCGAGGTTGGTTCTGCCAAAGCGTCGGTAAATCACGATGGTCGACATTATCCCGATCCCTCACCCTTCGTCTATTGGCGACGCTCGTGGCATCATGCGCCCATGCATCGAACGCTGCCTCTTCCGCAACGTGCCTTGGCGCTTTGCTGCGGCCTGGCCCTGACCGCGCTGGCGCCCGCCGCCGCCCGGGCTTCGAGCACCCTGGAAATCATCGGCGCCACGACCGGCGGTAACCAGATCATGGCGCGAGTCCTATCCCACAGCTCGGCCGCGACCTATTTCAATCCGTCGCTGCTTCCCGAGGCCACGCCCAAGCTCGAGGCCGGCTTCTTCGGTCTGGCGAGCCAGAGCAACATTCGCCTCAAGGCGCGTCCCCCTGGCGTCGACGTGCCATCCACGATCTATAACTCCAGCTTTCCGACCAATTCATACTCAGATCCAATACACGGCCTCGCACGCCCGCTGGCCACCCAAGATCTACCGAATCCGCGGTCCAACACGGAGGCCGATGACGACGTCATCTACGCCTCCATCGGACTGGTCCGTCCGCTGGCCGGCAAGGCCCTGGTCTTCGGCTTCTACGCACTCCTCCCGGTGCGGGCATTCCTGAATCAGAACGGCTTCTACGCCGACGAGCACGAGCAGTTCTTCTCCAACCAACTACACCCCGAGTTGCTGGGCGACCGCCTCAACGTCTCCAGTATCACCTTCGCCCTAGGCTCCCAGCTCGCCAACTGGATTTCCGTAGGCGCGGGCATCGACGTCGCCATCTACACCGAGTCCAAGGTGAACGCGTACATCTCCAATGCTTCCGATCAAAGCCAAGTCCTGCTCTCGCCTGATATCCACACCAACAGCAAGTTCAAACCCTACCTGGCCACGACCGTGCATCCAACTGCGCGCAGCTCCGTGATCGCCACCCTGCACTTCGCATTCGACAACACGACCAAGGGAGAGAACGATCTGCTCTTCCCGGTCGACCCCAATTCGCCCAACTCGTCCGCGAAGCAGTCCTACTGGATCACCCAGGGCAGCGAGCCCTTGCGGATTGCCCTAGGTGGCAGTTACAGCGGCCGGAGCCTGCCCGATGGCCGCGCGCCCTGGGAGATTGGCATACAACTCCTTGGCGAGCGCTGGTCGAAATACACCAATCGCCAGGGTGACCACCCACTCGACGCGTGGAACAACACGGTCAGCGTCGCGGTCGGCGGCGGATTCCTCTGGCGCGATAGGCACGTTACGGCCGACCTCGGCTACGTGCCCTCGCCCGTGCCCGACCAGACCGGCCGCACCAACTACGTCGACAACTCACGGCTTGTGGCCAGCCTGGGCATCGAAGGCCCCGTGAAGTTTCTCGGCCGCGACCTCGAAGCCGGCATCACGCTGTTCGGTGCCTACCTGCTGCCCCGCGAGGTCACCAAGGATCCGAACGCCGCCCACCCGGTCCTGGATGAATATCCCGACACCGCCACGGATAGTAAAACGGGGCTGCCCGACCCTGCCGCCGCGGGTCTGCAAACCAACAACCCCGGCTATCCTGGCTGGAAGAGCACGGGCTACATGGTGGGCGTCGGCGCGACGTTCAGAATCGCGCGCTAGGGGAAGAGCACCGCTTCGTTGGCGCGCACCCAGGCGCAGCTGAGACCACCCACGTCAGCGGCCCCACCGTCAACATCGCCCGCGTCGATGGACGAGGCGTCGACCGCGCCACCGTCAACAGCGGGCAGGCCGCCGACCTTGACCATGGCGAAGGTGCTGCTGCAGGTGGTGAGATCCGGCGAGGTGATGGAGCTGGCATAGAGGTCTTTCAGAGAAGACGGATTGCTGTCCAGGACGACCTGAGACGAGGTGAAGGTCAGCGCCCCTTCGAGCCTGTCAGACGCAACGGGCACCGCCACCACGGATGTAATCTGCTTCTGCACCGAGTACAGGCTGCCGGGGGCAATACCGCCCAAATTGACCGTGATCCCGGGATGACCGTCGTTGTCCTCGTCGATCACGGTCGACTCCGTGGGCTCGGTGGGCAAAGGATCGGTGTCCGAGGCGAGTACGGCGCCAGCGACCTCGGTCGTGTCCGGGAAATTCAAGACCGACACCCCGTCGCTCCCCGGTATGAACTTTCCGGTTCGGTGGATAGGCTTCTCCGTGTGCGCCCACTTGTCCGGGATGATGACTGGCACCAAAGCACCGGGGGCATCGATCTCGGTGCGATCGCAGTAGCGGCCGTCGGCGATGATTTCGGTGTCAGTCTGGGAGATCGTGGTCAAAATGGTAAAGACGCTCTTGGGATAGAGATCAGTCCCGATCGCTTTCACGTGCTGCGACCCCACCACGCGCACGACCCACGTGCCCGAGATGTCCTGAACGCTGGCCAGGGCCGGCTTCGATGTGCAGTACGGCGAAGACGCGCCCGCAGCCTCAACCGCGCTGGCGGCAGCCTCGCCGCCCCCCGCGTCAGGGTTCGATCCGCCGCCGCCACACCCGGCACCAAGAATGGAGAGATAGACGAAGAGAAGTTTGCTTTTCATGAGGCACCCTATGGTTTGAGCGCAGCCAGGACCGCTTCGTAGTTCGGCTCGCGGGCGATTTCCGAAACCAGCTCGGTGTACACGACCTTGTTGCTCTCATCGAGAACCACCACGGCGCGGGCGCAGATGCCGGCCAGCGGGCCGGTCGTGATGAGAACGCCATAGTCGCGGGCGAAATCCCGCGAGCGCATCATCGAGAGGGTCACGATTTCGGTCAGGCCCTCGTTGCTCCGAAAGCGCTCGGAGGCGAAGGGAAGATCCGCCGAGACGATCAGGATGGCAGCATTCGGGAGCTCCTTCGCCCGCTCGTTGAACTTGCGCGCCGAGGTGGCGCACACCGAGGTATCCAGGCTGGGCACGATGTTGAGGACCTTCTTCTTGCCTTTGAAGTTGGCCAGCGAGACGTCCTGCAGATCTTCGCCAACCAGCTTGAAGTCCGGCGCCCGGCTGCCCACTTGCGGCAGATTGCCGGAGGTGTTGATAGAGTTCCCCTTGAGCGTGATCGTTGCCATGAGCTTTGCCTTCCGGGCGACACACTACCAGAACCCGCGCTTGGTGAAGCAGGCAAGTCGCTGCCATGACGTTGGGGCCTTGGCGTAATCCCGCGACAAGAAGAGCGACAGCGCGGAAGGTGCCAGAAGGAGACACCTTTCCACGGCGGATGCTCGCACCCAATCGGCACGATGACGGGTGGTCGTGGACGTAGACGGCTTACCGTGGCCGTGGCCGACGGTAATCACAACCGACCACGACCACGACCACGGCCACGACCTTCTGCGGCTATCGCGGGATTACGGCCTTGGACCCGGCTTGACTTTGCGGATCCCCGGTCGTAGATCGCCCTTCCATGCCGAATCGGTAAGAAAGCCCGAACGGGGGAACCACCAGGGGTCACACCCGCGGGGCTAAGTGCATAAGCACCGGAGTACTCCTCTCTCCGAGCCCGACAGCTAACCTCGTAGGCGAGCGGACGACGGAGGTCAAGGCCGCACCAGGAGAGCATCCAATGCCCGAGAGAAGTAGTCCGTCGGCAAGTGTCGACCCCAGCGCGTCGGAGGACGACAGTAGCCGCATCGTCCTGGCGGACCTGGAAGTTCCATCTTTTCTCGAACGGGCCTGGAACGTTCTGCAGGGGCGCCCCAAGAATTTTCGGGATCCGGGGATCTTCCACAAGATTTCCCTGATCGCCTTCCTGGCGTGGGTCGGGTTGGGGGCGGATGGCCTTTCTTCGTCCGCCTATGGTCCGGACGAGTGCTTTCGCGCGCTGCGTGAGCAGGGCAACTACACCTTCCTTGCCGTGTTCCTGGCCCTGGCTACCGCGGTCACGGTCATGGTTCTGTCGATTTCCTACAGCAGGATCATCGAGCACTTTCCCTCCGGGGGCGGCGGCTACGTCGTGGCGACCAAGCTGCTCGGCCGCCATGCGGGCGTGGTTTCGGGCAGCGCCCTTCTGGTCGACTATGTACTCACGATTTCCGTGTCCATCGCCTCGGGGGCAGACGCGATCTTCAACATGCTGCCCATCGGCCTGCACAGGTTCAAGCTGGTCATCGAGATCGCCGCCATCATGGGGCTTGTCCTGCTCAACCTGCGCGGGGTCAAGGAATCCGTCACCGCCTTGCTGCCGGTCTTTCTGCTCTTCCTGGCCAGCCACGCGATTCTGATCGCCGGGGGGCTCATCACCCACTTCGCGCGCATCGGCGACGTCGCCGCTTCGGTGACGAACGGTCTTCACCTGGGCGCGTCGACCATCGGGATATGGGGCATGTTCATGGTGTTCATCGCCGCCTTCGCCCGAGGCAGTGGCACCTACACCGGCATCGAGGCCGTATCCAACGGCCTGCAGATCATGCGCGAGCCGCGCGTCCACACCGGCAAGAAGACCATGCTGTACATGGCCCTCTCGTTGGCCATCACCTCGTCGGGCATCTTGCTCTGCTACTTGCTCTTCAATGCCAAGCCGGCGGAAGGCAAGACCTTGAACGGCGTTCTGGTCGAGGCCTTCGCAGGAAACTGGCGAGCCTTCGGAATCCCGCTCGGCAAGATCTTCGTCTTGCTGGTGCTGGCTTCGGAAGGCGCTCTGCTGCTGGTCGCCGCGCAGGCCGGCTTCATCGATGGCCCGCGCGTCATGTCCAACATGGCCGTCGACTCGTGGCTGCCCCGCCGCTTTTCTTCGCTCTCGGATCGTCTGACCACGGCGAATGGAATCATCATTCTCGGTTCGGCCGCCCTCATCTTGCTCATTGCCACGAACGGCAATCTCGACACCCTGGTCGTGATGTACGCCATCAACGTGTTCGTCACGTTCTCGCTTTCGCAGACGGGCATGTGTCGCTTCTGGTGGCAGCGTCGAAAGCGGGTCGAGCACTGGAAACGATCGTTCACCCTGCACGCGGTCGCGCTGTTCCTGTGTGCGGGCATCCTCGTCTTCACCGTGGTGCAGAAATTCTCGCAGGGCGCGTGGGTCACGCTTCTGGTCACTGCGGCCCTCGTAGCGCTCTGCCTGTCCATCGAGTTGCATTACCGCCACGTCGCCCAGCAACTGCGGCGGCTCGACCAGGAGCTCGGCGACCTCGGTCTGCTCGAAGGCGAAGGTGGCGAGCCCGATCCCCGACAGCCGACGGCAGTCCTCATGGTCGGCGGCTTCGGCGGCATCGGTATTCACTCCCTGCTCTCCATCCAGCGCAGCTACGCCGGCTACTTCAAGAACATCATCTTCGTGTCGGTGGCCGTGGTCGATTCGGGCACCTTCAAGGGCGAAGAAGAAATCGATCATCTGCACGAACAGACGCGGGCGTCGCTGGAAAAGTACGTCAAGTTGGCGCGTGGCCTCGGCTGGAGCGCCTCGTCGCGCATGGGCTCGGGCCTCGACGCGGTAAAGGTGGCGACCTCGCTGTGTACCGACCTAGCCGCCGAGTACCCGCACACCGTCTTTTTCGCCGGCAAGCTCATCTGGAAGCGCGAAACTTGGTGGCAGCGCATCCTGCACAACGAAACCGCCTACCAAATCGAGCGGCGCCTGCACTGGAAGGGACTGTCCATGGGCGTGCTGCCGATTCGCGTCGGTCTGGAATCGGAGAACCGGGCGGCGCCCATCACGGCCGCCTAGCGAGAGCGCGGAACCCCTTCAGGGTTCCCATTCCAAGTGCTAGTCTGCGCGCCCAATGTCAGACCGAGCCTCCAAGAAGATCCGTCGCGCCTTTCTCGACTATTTCGTGGGCAAGGACCACGAAGAGCTCCCGAGCTCGTCGCTGGTTCCCGCCAACGACCCGACGCTGATGTTCGCCAACGCGGGCATGAACCAGTTCAAGGACGTGTTCACGGGCAAGACCACGCGCAAGACTCCGCGCGCCACCAGCTCGCAAAAATGCGTGCGCGCCGGCGGCAAGCACAACGACCTGGAAAACGTCGGCCGCACCGCGCGCCACCACACCTTCTTCGAGATGCTGGGCAACTTCTCCTTCGGCGACTACTTCAAGCCCGACGCCATCGCCTTCGCCTACGAGCTCCTGGTGAAGAACCTGGCCATCGATCCCAAGCGCCTGGTCTACACCGTCCACCACAGCGACGACGAGGCCAGCGCGTTGTGGAAGAAGGTGGCAGGCGTCGACGATTCCCGCGTCATCCGCCTCGGCGACAAGGACAACTTCTGGGCCATGGGCGAGACCGGCCCGTGCGGTCCGTGCAGCGAGATCCACTTCCACCAGGGCGACGACATTCCCTGCGCCGAGGCCGCCGCGGGCCACGCCTGCCAGGGGCCGGCCTGCGACTGCGACCGCTGGATCGAGATCTGGAACCTGGTCTTCATGCAGTTCGAGCAGCTCGCAGACAAGACGCGCAAGCCCCTGCCCAAACCCTCGGTCGACACCGGCATGGGCCTCGAACGCCTGGCCGCGGTCATCGGCGGCTTCCGCTCGAACTACGAAACCGATCTCCTCCGCCCGCTCATCGCCGAGGTGGAGAAGCTGACCGGCAAGGCGTTTGCGCCCGCCGACTACGCTCCGGGCTCGGTCGCCGTCTCCATGCGCGCCATCGCCGATCACGCCCGCTCGGCGGCCTTCCTCATCGCCGACGGCGTCTTCCCCGAGAAGACCGGACGCGAATACGTCCTGCGCCGGATCATGAGGCGCGCCATCTACCACGGCTGGTTGCTCGGTATCGACAAGCCGTTCCTGGCCGGGCTCGCCGGCCGCGTGATCGAGGAGCTGGGCGACACCTACGCCGAGCTCGTCGAGCGCAAGAGCCTCATCCTCGAGGTCACCGACCTCGAAGAGAAACGCTTCCGTGAAACCCTCGACCGCGGCATGCGCATCCTCGACGAGGAGGCGGGCAAGCTGTCGGGCAAGCTCATCCCCGGCGCGGTGGCCTTCAAGCTCTACGACACGTTCGGTTTCCCGATGGATCTCACGCGGGTCATCGGCGCTGGCCGCGGTCTCGACGTCGACGAGGCCGGCTTCGAGACCGCGATGGACGAGCAGCGCAAACGCGCCGACTTCGCCGGCTCGGGCGAGGTCGCCGTCGAGGCGGTCTTCCAGACCATTTTGGGCCGAGTGGGCGCGACCAAGTTCACGGGCTACGAATCGACGCAAGCCAAGAGCGAGATCGTCGCCCTGGTGGCGGATGGCAAGGAGGTCGCCAGTGTGGTCGCGGGTCAGCGGGTGGCGGTGATCTGCCGCGAGACTCCCTTCTATGGCGAGCAGGGCGGCCAGGGCGGCGACGCCGGCACGGCCCAAGGCCCGCAAGGCGCCCTCGCGGTGTCCGATACCAAGCGACCGCTGTCCTCCCTCACCGTACACCTCGGCGAAGTCAGCCAGGGCACGCTGAAGGTCGGCGACGCGCTCGACCTCGCCGTCGACGTCGAGCGCCGCAATGCCATCCGCCGCAACCACTCGGCCACCCACCTTCTGCACTGGGCGTTGCGCACGGTGCTCGGCCCCCACGTCGCGCAGAAGGGCTCGCTGGTCACGCCGGATCGGTTGCGCTTCGACTTTTCGCACCTTGCGCCCCTGTCTCCAGACGAACGGCGGCGCGTGGAGGATCTGGCCAACCAGCGCGTGCTGCGCAACCTGCCCATCGAGACCGAGGTGTTGCCCATCGCCGAGGCCAAGCAGAAAGGCGCCGTGGCGTTTTTCGGCGAAAAGTATGGCGACACCGTGCGCGTGCTGACCATGGGCGAGTCCAAGGAGTTCTGCGGCGGCACCCACGCCAGCCGCACCGGCGACATCGGGCTCATCAAGATCGTCGAGGAATCGGGGGTGGCCCAGGGCGTGCGCCGCATGGAAGCCGTCACCGGCCAGGGCGCGATGGACTACGTGCGCCGACTGGAAAGCGAGCTTGGCCAGGCGGCGGAGACCTTCCGCTCGGGCCCCTTCGACATCGCGGCCCGCGTGACCAAGCAGAACGCCGAGCTGCGCGAGCGCGACAAGGAGATCGCCAAGCTCAAGGCGCAAATCGCCTCGGGCGGCACGCGCGACCCCCTCTCTGCTCGCGAGCAGGTCGGGGAAGCTCTTCCTGCTGGTGCACGACGCTGGCGTGGCGGATCCCAAGATCATGCGCGAAAGCGCGGACAAGCTGCGCCCGCGCATGGAACCCGGCGTGCTGGTCCTGGCCGGCGCCGCCGAGGGCAAGGTGTCCATCGTCTGCGCCGTCACGCCCGGCGCGCAAGCCAAGGTCCAGGCCGGCGCCATCGTGGGCATGCTGGCCAAGGATCTGGGCGGCAAGGGCGGCGGGCGCGCCGACCTAGCCCAAGGCGGAGGCGCCCTGCCCGCCGGCACCTCGCTGGCCGAAATCATCGAGCACTGGACCGCCAAGCTGCGCGAGCACCTGGCTGCTGCGAAATGATCGAGCCCGCAACCAAAGCGGCGTTCGCCGCCCTGGCCGCGACCATGCGGGAGCGCATTCCCGATCCCGCAACCCTGCCCGACTTCGGGTTCGACCCGGAATTCCTGAACAAGACCGCGCCGGTCCTGGAATTCCTGTGGTCGAGGTACTTCCGCATCCGCGTGACCGGCCTGGAAAACGTGCCTGCCGAGGGCGCGGCGTTGCTGGTGGCCAACCATTCGGGTGGCCTGCCCTACGACGGCGCCATGCTGATCCACGCCATGCACCGCCACCATCCCGCGGCGCGTCCCCTGCGCCCTCTCGTGGCCAACTTCGCCTTCCAGTCGTCGTGGATGCGCCCCGTGGTGGCGCGCATCGGCGGCGTGCGCGCTTCCATGCAAAACGCCCTGGCCCTGTGCAAGGCGGGCCAGCTCATCGGCGTGTTTCCCGAGGGCTTGCGCGGCGTGGGCAAGCTCTATCGCGAGCGCTATCGCCTGACCCATTTCGGTCGCGGTGGATTCGTGCGCCTCGCGCGCACCGCCCAGGTGCCGATCATTCCCGTGGCCATCGTCGGCGCGGAGGAAACCCATCCTGTGCTGGCCAAGCTCACGCGCATCGCCGCGCCGCTTGGCCTGCCCTACATTCCCATCACGCCGACGTTTCCCCTGCTGGGACCGCTCGGCCTGCTTCCTGTTCCCAGCAAGTGGAGCATCAAGATCGGCCCGCCCATCGTGTTTCCACCCTTCGGCTCGAAGGGAGAAGCGTCGAAGCAAGAGAACAAGGAAGAGAACCTGGAGATGGCTGAAGCCGTGCGTAGCAAGCTGGATCACATGATCGCCGAGCTTTTGGCCGCGCGGCGGTCGGTTCTGTTTGGCTGATTCCCACGCTTGCCGTGTCTAACCCATGCAGCACGTGAACGCCCCAACTACAACCGGCCACGACCACGACCACGACCTTCTGCAGCTACCCCGGGATTGCGGTGAGCGCCCGCTTGCTTGACGGGGTACCTGAAATGTCAGAAGGTATGGACTATAGTTCCAGCCTCTAGGCAGTCGCTTCACCATCGAATCCCATGATCGCGGTCGGCCAAACCATCGGTAACTACATGCTTACCGCCAAGCTTGGTGAGGGAGGCATGGGGATCGTTTATCTGGCCGAGCACCCGGTCATCGGGCGCAAGGTCGCCATGAAGGCGATCCACCCCGAGCTCTCGCGCAACCCCGAGGTGGTTTCGCGCTTCGTCACCGAAGCCAAGTCGGTCAACCAGATCGGCAACGAGCACATCGTGGACATCCACGACTTCGGGAACACGCCCGATGGCGAGTTCTATTTCGTCATGGAGTTCCTGCAGGGCGAGGCGCTGGTGGACACCTTGAAGCGCAGCGCCCCGCTCGAGCTCTCGCGCGCCCTGGCCATCGCCGCGCAGGTTGCCGACGCCCTTGGCGCGTCCCACCAGCACGGCATCATCCACCGCGACCTCAAGCCCGAGAACATCTTCCTCATCACCAAGGGCCACGCGGTCGATTTCGTCAAGGTGCTGGATTTCGGCCTGGCCAAGCTGACCCAGGGCGATGACAAGGTCTCGCACAAGACGCGCACCGGCTCGGTCATGGGAACGCCGTACTACATGGCGCCCGAGCAGTGCGAAGGCAAAGCCAACATCGACCACCGCGCCGACATCTATTCGCTGGGCGTGATTCTGTTCGAGATGCTGACCGGCAAGGTCCCCTTTGGCGGCGAAGGCTACGGCGAGATCATCGTCAAGCACATCACCGCCGCGGTGCCCTCCCCGCGCGCCATCAACCCGCTGCTGCCGCCCGCCATCGAAAGCATCATCCTGCGCGCCCTGGCCAAACCGCGCGAGGAGCGCTTCCAGACCATGGAGGATTTCGCCGCAGCCCTGCTCGACCCGCAAGGCTACGCGGCGACCGCGCCGGCCTTCGCGCCGCGCACCCCGCCCCTCGCTCCGACGGCCATCTTCGAGGGAATGGGGGCGGCCCCCAGCGGACGGGCGGACAGCGTGGTCAGCGGCCAGGTCGTGTTCGGCAACTCGAAGACGGAGATGGGCGCGCACGCCGTGCCCCTGCCCTCCACGTTCCGGCACGCCGCGGGCGAGCTGATGGACGACGAAGTGGATTTTCGCCCCGCCACCAAGTCGCGCAAGACGTCGTTCCTCGTCGCCGTCTTGGGCGTCGCGGCCGTCGCGGGAGCGGCCTTCTACTTCTTCACGCAACAGAGCCCGACCACCTCCAGCGTCCCGGGCAAGGCCGCCGCGACGGTCGCGCAACCCGCGTTCCCCAAGAAGGTGAAGTTGACCTTCAACTCGGATCCCGAGGGCGCCGCAGTTCTACGCAAGGACACCAACGAACAACTCGGCATCACGCCGTTCGACGTGGAGCTCCCCGCCTCCCAGCAGGCCATCGACTTCTTGTTCAGAAAGGATAACTTCGGCGACAGGGTCGAGCCCTTCGTGCCTACCGAATCGGGACAGGTGTCGGTCGCGCTGTCCGCCACCCCGCAACCGGCCCAGCAGCCGGCCCAATCGGGCGCCGAAGCCAAGGTGGAGAACAAGCCCTCCGTCAATGCGACCAAGGCGATCTCGGGCGGACATCGCAAGCCCTACGCGGGCCGAAAGCACAGCGGGCACACGATGGACGAAGACGGCGTCCTCGCGCCCTCGTTCTGATGGAGCGCGGCGACGGACATCCTTCCGCCCCCGAGAACATGATTGCGCCATTGACAGCCGCACGGTTTGCGATTATCTGCAAAGGACTTCCGGGCGTTTAACTCAGCGGAAGAGTGCCACCTTCACACGGTGGAAGCCGCAGGTTCAATCCCTGCAACGCCCACAAAAAAGCTAAGTAATTTCGGCCAGTTAGCGTGGCACCGCTAGCTGGCCTTCTTTCTTTTCAGCCCCGTCCCCAGTCCGGTCCCCAGTTTTGGAAGCGAAACCAGACTGACAGCCCCGTCGACCGCCACCCTCTTCTCATCAAGCCCGACCGTCGAGTAGTGGGCACGCATGTTCTCGCCCGTGTGTCCGGTGAGTGCGCGAATCACCAGGCCATCGGTCCCTGCCAGCCGGGTCAGGTCGTTGAAGGTTCGTCGCAGTCCGTGGACCGTGAACCGTTCCTTCGCACCGATTGCCTTCAGACAGCCCTGCCATGTTTTGGTCAGCGTCCCTGGTGTCTTGAGTCCACCACGCAGGCTGGGGAATACCCATCCTGCTGCCAAGCCGGGGTTCTGCCGCCTGACGAGTTGCTGCCGATGTTCCTTCAGGATTTCCGCCAGCGCAGGAGCCAACGGCATTTCCTTCGGAGCCCTCTTCTTCCGGGATACGGGACCGACCTTCCCCCGTACCTGCCGCCGTACCACCCTGGCCACGCAACAGGTTGAGCCTGTCGGCCAACGCCGTCCGGGAGATCCTGTCCTCGTTTCGATCCAACCACTCTGAAAGCGGCGTCACTCGGTCGCTGCGTGCTCGACTCAATGGATTATTCATCTGGCGCAGGGAGACGTCAACTTCCCGATGGTGCCCCGGTCGGGTGCTGATGTGGAACCCTGGAGGGTTTGCGGCACTACGTCCTGACCGCGACCAACTGGCGAAGGGTGTTGCGAACGGACCGCGCGGTCTGTTTGCCGGTGGCGATGCCTTCGAGCCCAGACTGAACATCCGCAATCTCACGGGAATCGAACGAACGCAGGGCCAGGGCGTCCTGGCTCCACGTGCGAATGTTCAAGGCGTGAAGGCGAGCCATGACGCTCGCGTCCTGCTCTATCACTACGAGTTCGCTGGACAGGAGCGCCCAACCATCTTGCCCGACATAGCGGTCGAGGTCGGTTCCCACGTGGAGGGACTGCCCGTAGCCCGACTGCAACGCCGCGACCAACTCGTAGTAGCGGCGGATCACTGGTTCGTCGAATTCGAGTGTGGCCGTCTCTTGAATGAGCAGGCGTGCCCCCGGCTTGGCGGCCACAGACCAGGCACGCACAGCCGTGGCTGGCTCGTGCAGATGCGTGAGCAGGAACCTGCAAAACAGAACGTCAGCAGCCGCGCAAGGGAACGGCGCACGGGTGATATCGTGGCGAATGAACGTGATGGACGGCGCGCGCAACCTCGCATGGGACAGCAGCTTGTCCGACGCATCGATGCCGGTTACCGAACGCGGGCTGAGCACGTGCCGCAGGAGCAACGAGGTGTAGCCTGGGCCGCAGCCGAGGTCGATGGCGTGCTCTGCATTCTCTATTCCCCAAGCCGAGAGGAACTCGCGTGAGGGTCGTTCATAAGCCGCAGCCAGATAGGCAAGGCGCTGGGCTGCCAAGTCGTTCTCACCAAAGGTGTAGTGATTGCTTGTTTGGGTCATGGGTCTTGCCGCCATGAATCCCGACATAGGCGTGGCCATCCCGGGATCCTCCGGGCGGCCTCTCCTTTCTAATGCTGTGTGCGTTGCGGATAGAGAGACGGCGCCCGAATCAGCGCCAACGCCAGCGCACGCTCTGGACGAACGAACAAGTTCGAGTGGGCGCGTGCATGGAAATGACTTTAACTAAACCTGTGGCAATGTCCAGACTGCTTGGGGCCGATCGATGATGCCCATCACCGATGCCCATCACCGATGCCCATCACCGCTGGTGCAAACGACGGAGTCGGGACTGGTGGATAGGTTGAGGGCGCCTCCGTGCATGGTAGGCCGGGGAGAACCCATTCGTGCATGACGGCGTTGCCGCCGCCGAGGAATAGATCTCGGGCTCGCCACTTGGAGAGCTGGACGTCGTGGTCGCCGAACCAATCCGCGGGCCGCTCGCTGAGCCTCTCCTCGAAGTTCTCGTCGTCGAACATCCGGCAATCGAGCCAAAAGGATCTGCACTCTTCTGGGGGCACACCGTCCTGGAGAGCGTGTCGGGTGAGCCAGAAGCAGTGGTTGAACCCGTGTAGCAGGAGTTCGCGCAGCTCCAAACCGTCGGCGAGAAGCGTGGACGCGCCCGAAAGCTTCACACCAAACTGCATCGCCCTCCCGACCTCGACCACACCGGAAGCAACGTGCAGATACTCTTCGTAGTCCCGGTCGACCCATGCATCCCCGGTGATTACCACTGGCGGCATCACATCGACTACGGCCTGCTTGGCGATGGAAGCACGGATAGCGACGACCTCGTCCCGTTCCTCTTCCAACTCCCGCTGCATGGATTCTGGCAAGCGACGCCAGGATTCCGAATCGCGATCCAGGAACACGCGGTCTGCGTGAGGTGGCAGCCGTCGCGGCATGGCGATGGAAATCACCACCGCCTCCACGGAGAACGTGGGACGTACGAAGACGGGACCACGGGGACAGGGCGATAGGGAGATTGAGGGGAGGACGAAGGATTCACCGGGATCGGACGGAAGACGTGTTGCGGGCGGTATGATGACTCCACCACCGCAACTGGATGACAGACGGCTCCCATGCCTTTGTGGCAGAGGCTATTGGTGACAACTCCGATGAGGCCGTTGCCCTTGGAGACGGGTCTGTTCCTCTCGTCGAAGGTGAGGTTCCTTCGGGGGTCGTAGGTGCCCTTGAAATTCCCGAGGTTGTCGTAGACCCGTTGCATGCCCGTCTGCGTGTTCGTCTTGATCGTCGCGACTGGCTTGCCCTCCATCGTCCGAACCTTTTCCGTTTTCGTCTGACTGTTTTGACCATGTGTAGTGTTCATGATCGAAAAATAACCTCGTCGAGGTGGGTAACCGACAGATGCCCAATCCAGCCCACCGCGGCCCAACTCCGTACGCCAGCGTGGCGGCCCTTCCTGACTACGGCGGTCACGTGTAAGCGGAAGCGATTGCGCACTCTCGATTTCGGCTTACTCTGCTGATCCTTGATGGTTGCGCACGTCTACGACTCCATTGGGCTCACCTATGCCGAGTACCGGCGACCGGACCCGCGCATCGCCGCCGCCATCCGCAGCGCCATCGGGGATGTGAAAACGGTGATCAACGTTGGGGCTGGCACCGGCTCGTACGAACCCGACGATCTCGCAGTCGTGGCAGTGGAGCCATCGTCCGAGATGTGTTCGCAGCGGCCGATGGGAAAAGCTGAGGTCATTCGAGCGACAGCGGAGCAGCTACCCTTCCGAGATGCCTCATTCGACGCCGCGCTGGCTGTGTTGACCCTGCATCACTGGGTTGATGTTCGCACCGGGCTCCGGGAAATGCTCCGTGTCGCCCGTGAGCGCGTGGTCCTGTTCACCTGGGATCCTTCTCATCCGGGCTTCTGGCTGGTGCGCGACTACATGCCCGAGATCTTGGAGACGAATCGAAAGCTGTTCCCGTCCACCGACGAGCTTCGTGAACACCTCGGCCCCATCGAGATTCGGACCGTTGCCGTCCCTCACAATTGCGTCGACGGTTTCCTCGGAGCCTACTGGCGACGGCCCCAAGCCTATCTCGATGCCGACATCCGTCGAGCCATCTCGACGTTCTCGCGAGTCGATGCCATCAGAGCCCTGGCCCGACTTCGGTCGGATCTCGACGATGGTACCTGGACCCTCACCAACGGCGACCTGCTGTCACTTCAAGAGCTGGACCTTGGGTATAGGTTGATCATCGCCAGAACTTGCGGATGACCGTGAGCTTTGGCGATGGTGGCTCCCACCGACGTGGCACCCTATGTAGATAGGATCCACAAGATCGACAGAGCCGCCATGTCGTCGTGCCGGTGCTGTCGCGTACGATAGGTCTGAAAGATCGCACTGCGGCTGTCGTAACCAAGGACGGCGCCAGTGCATCACAAAGACACCGCTGGTGTTGGCCAGGCCGAGAACCATCGACGAGTACGTTTCATCCGGCAAGCGGTGGCCCCAACAGTTTTGGCAAGTCGACGCCTTCGAAAAGGGGCCGAGTCGCAAGGAGATACCTGGATGTCCCGCACCAAACGCATGGCCATTGGCTTCTGGATCTTCACCACGATTCTCTGCTTGCAGATGGGCTTCACCGCCTACGCGGAGCTGCGCTTGCCTCAGGTGGCGGCGGCATTTACCCACCTAGGCTTCCCCGCCTATTTCAGGGTTGAACTCTCGTGGGCGAAGCTGCTAGGCGTGGCACTGCTGCTTGCGCCGGTACCGGCCCGGCTCAAGGAGTGGGCCTATGCCGGCTTCGCCATCGACCTTGGCTCCGCCCTCATCGCCCATCTCGCGGTGGGTGATGGCCCGGAGGCGTGGGGTTGGGCGGCGGCCACCTTTGTGCTCTGGGGCCTTTCGTACTACTTCTGGCGCCGCTATGTGCAATCCATGCCCAGTAGCCAAAGTGCGGCAACGAGAGTTGACCAAGGAATTCAACAGGAGCAAGCACCATGAAGAAGCTAGTTCTAGCCATGTTCACGAGCATCGACGGATACATCGAGGGGCCGAACGGCGAGTTCATACAACCGCCCTGGTCGGCCGAGGTTAGTCAGGCGTGGGTGGACCACAATCTCGCTCATGCCGGTCACTTGATTTATGGTCGGGTCAACTTCGAGTTCAACAAGGGTCACTGGACGTCCCCGGCTGCGGCTGCGCAGCGGGAGACCGCTACAATGAATCGGCTTCCCAAGACGGTCGTGTCCACGACCCTCTCGGGCGATCCTGGTTGGAACGGATCGGTCGTCCGGAGCGATTTGGGCGCGGTTGTTGCGAATCTCAAGAGGACAGTAACCGATGGCGACATCTATTGCTTTGGAGGGGCGGGCCTCGCGAAGAGTCTCATGCTTGAAAACCTGGTCGACGAGTATTTCTTGATGGTCACACCCAGGGTGTTCGGCGGAGGCAAGCGGCTATTCGACACTGGTATTCCTCGGATCGATCTCAGGCTCATCAATGAAAGGCGCCTCGACGTGGGATCGATCATTCTTCACTACGGACGTGCCAGCGAGTGAAGGTCGGCCGTCCTGTCCACCGAGCCTAGCTAGACAGATTCAAGCATCACCCAGAAGCGGTTTCTGTGCAGGATCATGATTGTAAATTTGCGAAGACGAGCCGCGGTTGTTTTGGAAACGCAGCTTGACCCTGTCCTGGCAGCCAGTAGCCTCTGCAAAGTGTAAGCTTTCCAGATCTTCGGCCGACCAGCGTCGCTTCCACCGCCTACCGGAATTGCCATGAAACACACCATGCATCCACATCGCCCGGACAGCTCATTTCCCGCAGGATTCTCACTGCTCAATGATCCGGCCCTCAACAAGGGCACCGCGTTCACGCTGGCCGAACGCGACATTTACCGACTGCAGGGACTGCTGCCACCGCACGTGCACACGATCGAGGAGCAGAAGGCACGGGTCATCGAGAACTATCGCATGAAGGATACCGACCTCGAACGCTACATCTACCTCTCCAGTCTTCAGGACCGCAACGAGACGCTCTTCTACCGTGTGCTCATGGAGAACATCGAGGAGATGATGCCGATCGTCTATACGCCGACGGTGGGAAAGGCTTGCCAGCAGTGGGGGCACCTCTTCCGACGACCGCGTGGACTCTACATTTCCATCCGCGATCGAGGCCGCATCCGGGACTTGCTACGCAACTGGTACCACCTTGGCGTGCGTGTGATCGTGGTGACCGACGGCGAGCGCATTCTGGGTCTTGGCGACCAGGGCGTGGGCGGCATGGGCATTCCAGTCGGCAAGCTGTCCATCTACACACATCTACACAGCATGCGCGGGGATCCACCCGGCCACGGTTTTGCCCGTGATGCTAGACGTGGGCACGGAGAACGAAGGCTATCTGCAAGATCCACTTTACCTTGGACTTCGCCAGCACCGCGTGCGCGGGCAAGAGTACGACGATTTCGTGGGCGAATTCATGTCGGCCGTGCACGAGCTCATGCCGCAGGCGCTCATCCAATTCGAGGACTTCGCCAATATCAATGCATTCCGCCTGCTCGTGCAGTGGCGCGACCGGGTGTGCGCGTTCAACGACGATATCCAGGGCACCGCCGCAGTCACGTTGGCCGGCCTCTATGGCGCCCTTCGCATCACGCGTAAGACCCTACGTGAACAGACACTCCTGTTCCTCGGTGCAGGCGAAGCTGGCGTAGGGATTGGCGACCTCGTCGTCTGGGCGATGGTGGACGAGGGAATGGACCTGGCCGAGGCGCGCCAGCGTTGCTGGTTCGTCGATGCCCACGGGCTCGTGGTCAAGGGGCGAGACCACCTCGCTAATCACAAGCTGACCTACGCCCATCAGGGACCGAGGATTCCCGACTTCCTTGGATCGGTGCGCGCCGTGAAGCCCACCGCCATCATCGGTGTCTCGACCATTCCCAAGTCGTTCGACCGACAAGTCATCGAGACCATGTCCGCGCTCAACGAACGCCCCATCGTCTTCGCGCTCTCCAACCCCACCTCCAAGTCCGAGTGTACAGCCGAGGAAGCCTATGCCTGGTCGAAGGGGCGAGCAATCTTCGCGAGCGGTAGCCCCTTCCCTCCGTGCGCCGTCGGATCCGAGGTCATGATTCCAGGCCAGGCCAACAATTGCTACATCTTTCCGGGCGTGGGACTTGGCATCGTGGCGGCAGAAGCCCGGCACGTCACCGATCGGATGTTCGCGCAGGCCGCTCGCGCCCTGGCGTCTGCCGCCCGTGAATAAGATCTCGAAGTTGGGCGCATCTATCCCGAGCTCAAGCGAATTCGCGAGGTCTCCGCTCGGATTGGCGTCGCTGTTGCCGAAATCGCCTTCGAAAGCGGTTTGGCTGGCGTGAAACGTCCAGCGAGCGTATCCGAGTTGGTCGAGTCCAAGATGTGGTTGCCCAACTACGAGTCCTTCGCCTAGATGTCGGACTATCGCCAAACCATCGGAGCGCGCACCTACTGCTTCGCGAGTCTTGCCACGCTGCTGGCGCGCGCCAGCCCACGCAAGTCCGGGGACGAGTTGGCTGGTGTGGCGGCGCGAAGCGACGAGGAGCGCGTTGCCGCGCGTATGGGTTTGGCCGAAGTGGCGCTGGCACGCTTCCTCGAAGAGCCTCTCATTCCCTACGAACAAGACGAAGTCACACGGCTGATCCTCGATGGGCACGACAAGAGTGCCTTTGCAGCCATCAGCGGCCTGACCGTCGGCGGCCTGCGCGATTGGCTGCTCTCCTACGATACGGACAGCGCCGCACTGGCCAAGGTTGCCTCTGGCATCACGCCGGAAATGGCAGCCGCGGTGACCAAGCTGATGCGTAATCAGGATCTCATCCTGGTCGCCAGCAAGTGCCGTGTTGTGTCTCGCTTTCGCAACACGTTGGGGCTGCCCGGCCGACTGGCCATCCGCCTGCAACCCAACCATCCTATTGATGACGTGCGCGGCATAGCGGCGTCGATTCTTGACGGCCTGCTGTACGGGGCCGGCGATGCCGTGATCGGCATCAACCCCGCATCCGACAGCCCGCAGAACATCATCCGCTTGCTCGGCATGATCGATGACCTTCGCCAGCGCTTCGACATCCCGACCCAGTCATGTGTGCTGACCCACGTGACGAATACCATGTCGGCCATCGAACAAGGCGCGCCGGTTGATCTGGTCTTTTAATCGATTGGCGGCACGGAGGCGACCAATCGCTCGTTTGGGGTTGACATCAAGCTGTTGGCGGAGGCACACGCCGCGGCCTTGTCGCTCCATCGCGGTACACTCGGCGACAACGTCATGTACTTCGAGACCGGGCAAGGAAGCAGCTTGTCGGCCGGCACCCACCACGGCCTCGACCAGCAAACCTGCGAAGCTCGCGCCTACGGCCTGGCACGCCACTTTAAGCCCCTGCTCGTCAATACGGTGGTCGGGTTCATTGGACCGGAATATCTCTACGATGGCAAACAGATTATCCGCGCCGGGCTGGAGGACCACTTTTGCGGCAAGCTGCTTGGCCTACCCATGGGTTGCGATGTTTGCTACACCAACCACGCCGAGGCCGATCAGGACGACATGGACAATCTGATGATCCTCAACCTGTTCAGCAAACGCTATCGTTCGGAAATGGATCTTGCCGTGATTTCGCCGCGCTCTTCATGGAGACCGCGAGATGCCTTGGGCTGGCCTCGCGGTTCGTGAGTGGGTATCTGCATACGCCGCTAATGGTTGACAGAATCGGAGCAACGCATGCATGGGCTGAGGTCTACTTGCCAGGCGCCGGATGGAAGGGATTCGACCCAACGATCGGTAAGATCGCCGGCACCGACCACATCACGGTGGCCGTGGCAAGGTTGCCGGAGTCGGTGCCCCCCATAGCGGGTTCCTTCTTCGGGCTCCACACTCTGATCTCAATGTCGGAGTCTGGGTCAGCAAGTGCTGACGAGCTGGTTGTCGACGACGGTGGACGCGCTCCAGGCAGGTGCTGAACAGGGTGTCGTCTCGACGTGTCGCTATTGCGTACGCGGAAGTCTAGAATGTCTGTGCGCGCAGCACGGCGGGTTCAGCGCGACGAATGTGCGCGGCCAGGCTGCGGCCGGACCGCCTGGGCGAGGCGCTCGCGGTACATCTGAAGGCGCTCGACATATTCCCGCGTGCTCTTGGGCATGGGCACCCGGGCGCGGGTCATGTGAAAGATCGGATCCTTGCCCAGCGCGATCAATTGGCCGCCCTGGCGGACCTTGACCTGATCGTCCAGCGACGACGTCTCGGACAGGCGAGGCTCGAAGGCACACAGCTTCTCCCCGGCCACCACCAGGGACGCCCACACCTCGAAGATCTCGGGGTCGGTGTGCAGGGTCTCGCAGCGAACCTTGGCCGCGGCCACGCATTCGCGGACGAGTGGCTCGACGCCCGAGAATGTGTGCGTGCCGCCGAAGGTGGCAATCAACGCGTCTTGAATGATGTCGAGGGTGCGCATGGTCTGCGCGATCTTCATGTAGCGGCTCTTGTAGAATTCCTCGATGGGAAACGCGAAGGCCTTGAACGGCTCGCCCCACAGCTCGTCGATGCCTTCTTCGCCGCTGCGATGGAGAACCATGCGGCCGAGCTCGAGGGCCTCTTGCAGGTGCTCGCCACACTCGCGCATGAGCGCGTTGTCGGGCAGGATCTCGATGCCGAGCGACTGGATCTCGACCACCTTGGTGAACACGTCGGCGGCGCGATTGAACAGCGCTCCCGCCAGCATCGCGCCCTTGACGCGTTTTCGCCGGGGATCGTCTTCGGCGTCGAAGGCACGGCGTGCCTCCGCGAGCCGGGAGCCTGGAATGTTCACCCCGTGCTCGACGTGGTTGAACAACCTGCGGGTGAGCGCCTCGATGAGTCGCTTCTTGGCCGTGAGCGTGTCGTCGGGAACGTCGTAGGCCTTGACCCAGTAGCCGTCGCAATACACCCGCCGCTGGCCGTCGATGATGCGCTCGCAGCCAACGGGAATGGGCAAATCGGTGTGCGTGATCGCGGAACCCATCGCGCTTAATCTAGCGCCGATGACCGGATGTTCAGCCGTGGGAGAGGGGCTGTTCGAAATGTTTACATGGATGATATGTCGCGGAAGCAAAACGTGGATCGCAGAAGCATGCGCGGGGCCGAGCTTCCGAGCCTTCCGCTGCGCGCCCAGCTATGAGCCAGGTGAACCGGTCCACCGAAATTCGCCACGTCCTTTCCTGCAGTTTCCCGCCAGCGTGGCACGTCGATTCTGTCATGAGATCAAGGCGTTGCAGCGGCTGACCGGGACGGGTGCTTCCACGCCCCACCGCCTTGGCGACTGCAGAAAACGGCTTCTGCAGGGCTGACGAAGCGCTGGAAGACCGCCGCAGACAACAGCCGTCAGGCCAACAGCAGGTTACGGAACGGCCGCCTGTTCTTCCAGCGGTAGGTGCGAAAGTCGCGCAGGTCAGTCGACAAGATCCGGCCGCTTCCCGTTTCCTCTGCACTGCTGCGCGCGCAGACATTCCAGACTTCCGCGTACGCAACAGCGACACGTCGAGAATCACGGTGGAATGTTCGATTCTGGGGTGATGACTTGATCACTCCGGCGGTGCTCGCACGACAACCCGCAGTTCACCGCCAGGACCGCAAACGTCAAAGATAGTCCGGCCCTGAACGTTTCCGTGTGTCCTACGCTACAGCGTCCTTGGCAGCCTTCACCGGTCGACCCTTGATGACCTTCCTTGCTGGCTTCGCCTTGAAGACCGTCGGCTCCTTGGTGAAGGGGTTGATGCCCTTGCGCTCTTTCGTCGCTGGCTTCTTGATGACAACCATGCGAATCAGGCCGGGAACAACGAGGTCGCGCTCGGCCAGAACCAGCCGGGTGCCGAGGTCTCAACGCGTGCTGTTGACTGGAGACGATCGCGACGAACGCGCGGGAATCGATCGCGGTGGCCGGGATCGCAGACGCCCGTGGTGGCGAGGAATTCCAAGGGCCTTCATCGCCTCAAGCCCGCGCTCTCGCTGATCGGCATGGCGCGTTTTCGGGCGATGGCTTCCAGCTGGACCGGCAGGAAGGGCGTACAAGCCCAGATTTCGTTCGAGCAGTCGCAGAATCGGCGACACGGAAACGCCAGGTTCACACCACTGCATGGGCAATGACATCTTGCTGCAGAATGGGTACGGCCCGCGAGTTCCGATATCCGACGCGAAGTGCGCGGAGAGCTCCTCCGCAGATCGTGATGGTTTCGCTATGGGGGTTCGCATGCGCGTAAGACGATTCAATTGGGTTGCCCTCCCGCTTCTTCTCGGGTTCCTAGGGTGTGGAGCTGCAGGCGGAGGAGGCGCAGCCGGCCGAGGAGGATCCAACGGCACTGGCGGCGTCGCTGGCGGTGGCGGGGTGACCGGCTCAGGCGGCGCGACCGCCTCGGGCGGGGCGACTGGCAGGGGTGGCACGAGCGGCTCGGGCGGTGGAACAGGCTCTGGCGGCACAACGGCTTCGGGCGGAGCAACCGGCTCAGGTGGGGCGACCGGCTCAGGCGGCGCAACGGCTTCGGGCGGAGCAACCGGCTCAGGCGGGGCGACCAGCAGTGGCGGGGCGGCCAGATCAGGCGGTGCAACCGGTGGTGGCGGAGCAACCAGTTCAGGCGGCTCGACCGGGCATGGCGGTGCCACCGGCTATGGTGGCGCGACCGGCGTTGGGGGCGCGACTGGGCTTGGTGGAACGACCGGCGCGGGCGGCGGCACGGCCGTCGCGGGGGCCATCTACGTTGCCCCGGACGGCGATGATGCCAATCCGGGAACCCTCGATCAGCCGCTCAGGACGGTGGCTAAGGCCCGCGATCTGGTGCAGACCAAGAACAGCGCCATGACCGCCGATATCACGGTCTACCTGCGCGGTGGAACCTATCCTCAGACGAGCGCGCTGACCTTTACCAACCCTGACTCGGGCACCGGCGGATTCTACGTCAGATACATGGCGTACCCAGGCGAGCGGCCTCTCATTACGGGAGGGCAGCCGATCAAGGGCTGGAAGGTGTCCGACGCCACCAACAATATCTACTCGGCAAGCGCAGGCACCACGGCCTTCCGGCAGCTCTACGTCAACGGCGTCAAAGCCATCCGGGCGCGCACCCCGAACCTACTGGCCAACAACGTCGCCAACTTCAACCGCCTCTCCGGCTGGGACAAAACGGCGAACAACCTTCAGGTCCCGAGCTCGGCCGTCGCGTCCTGGAACAATCTCACCAAGGTCGAGATGCACGTCAACATCGCCTGGGGGGATAGTACGCTGCGTATCGCGTCTATCACGAACTCGGGTACCACCGCGCTCGTCAAGTTCCAAAGCCCCGAGTCTCCCATGGTCTTCGTGCGGCCCAACCCCAACATGGCGCAGGTAGGTTGGGGATTCGGGACGAGCCTACTACTTCGAGAACGCAATGGAGTTCCTCGACCAGGCCGGCGAGTGGTACCTCGACGAAACGACCAGCACCATTTACTACAAGCCGCGGACCGGCGAGGACATGACGACGGCCACGGTCATCGCGCCGATGGTGGAAACCATCATGAGCGTGAACGGTACGAGCACCTCGAGCCAGGCGAGCTATCTGTGGTTCCAGGGCCTGACCTTCGCGCATTCGACGTACATGCGTCCAAGTCAGTACGGCTTCCTGGATGCGCAGGCTGGCCAATACAACCTGACGGCGGATGCCAACAACAACCAGACCATTGGCAGACCGCCGGCCGGCGTCAGCGTCACCAACGCCAATCACCTTCACTTCGAAAGGAACTTGTTCACGCAGATGGGGGCCACGGGCCTCGACTTCATCTCGGGTACCCATGACGATATGATCATCGGCAACGCCATCACGGACATCGCTGGCAACGGCTTCTCGATCGGCAAGTTCACCGCCAGCGAAACCACCGAGTACCACGTCGCCTACAACCCGAGTGATAAGAACGAGATCTGCACGCGTGACACGTTCAAGGACAACTACATCGACAACGTGACCACTGAGTTCCAGGGTGGCGTCGGCATCGCGGGGGGCTACCCGGCATACATCGATATCGAGCACAACGAGGTCTCGCACACGAACTACACCGGCATTTCAGTCGGCTATGGCTGGACCAGCTCCCCGAACGCGATGACCAACAACAAGATCGACTACAACAACATCCACCACGTGAATCAAATCCTGACCGACGGAGGTGCTATCTACGTGCTTTCCAACCAGGGCACGGGCGACGAGATGGAGTACAACTATATTCACGACTATTCGTGCAGCCAGTGGGCCGATTACGGTTGCAACGGACTGTACCTGGATGAGCAGACGTCCGGATACACGGTCGCCCACAACGTCATGGTTAACTGCCCGACCAACATCGCCCAAAACAAAAACGGGACCAACACAATCACGGACAACGGCGGCAATCCCAGTGGGGCGCAGAACACAATCGCCACCGCCGGTATCGAGGCTACCTACGCAGATATCAAGACCCTGACCGCTCCCGCGGCTACGTTCTGAAGGCGGCATGCAAGTGCCGCAAGTACCTGGAGCCGAGGAGCATAGAGCGAGCACCAAGGCTTGACGCCGAAAGGCCCCATATAGAGAAGGCTGCCCCGGTCGTGATTCGAGAGAGTCGCGGAAAGGGCGTGAAAACACTTTGGCTTTTCTCGACCGCGAGGCCAGATCATCGAAGCCTTCCCCGAGAGCAGGGCGCCCAGGTACATGATTCGCGACCGCGACGGCAGCTTCGGCGACCAGTTCCGCCGTCGGGTGGAAGGCATCCGCATCGAGGAGGTACTCACGGCCCCACAATCGCCGTGGCAGAACCGATATGCCGAGCGCCTTGTGGGATCTGCAGAGCGAGAGTGCCTCGATCACGTCATCGTCCTCGGTGAGCAGCACCTCCACGGCATCCTCAAGTCGTACTTCGCGTACTACCACCGGTCGCGAACCCATCTCTCGCTCGGCAAGGACGCGCCCGACACAAGGGCGGTGTGCCCGTCCAGCATGGGCCAGATCGTGGAGTCGTCCGAGGTGGGCGGCCTCCATCACCGGTACGAGCGCATCGCGGCCTGAAGATTGAGTCTCTCGCAGTATGCCCCCATCGAGGCGGACGGCATCCTCCGCCCAGATGCCAATTTTGCCCACGGCAGCGCGACGATCCCGGTCACGATCTGCGGCGGCGCCACCGCGAGCACAACGCCAAGGTCCGCGCTCCATCCGAGAACACCTGCCCGCTCGAGTCGGATAACAGCTTGGCGAGGAGCACCGGGACG
Organism: uncultured delta proteobacterium; assembly: GCA_963824555.1. Classification (GTDB taxonomy): domain Bacteria; phylum Myxococcota_A; class Polyangia; order Fen-1088; family Fen-1088; genus Fen-1118. The sequence continues at coordinate 144,729 of CAWGPW010000044.1, forward strand.
TGGTCGGCAACCAGATCCCGCAGACCCGGCGAGCAGACTCTCCTTCCCGTTCAAGGCCTGGTCAGTGTCCACCAAGAAGTCACCTAGTAGTAGGCGGACGATTCAACGACGTTAAAGGAACGCAAGCTATGAAGCAGCCACTCCTCGCCCTCGTCGCCCTCCTGGTCACCCTCGCTGCGGCAGGTTGTGGAAACAGCACGAAACCCTCGGGCACGGGCGGGGCTGGTCCAGGCGGGCATTCGGAGAATGGCGGTGCGCCTAGCACTGGCGGGCGCAACGGGAGCGGCGGCGTGGTCGGAGGCGGCGGCAGCGGGGACAACGCCGGTGGGAGCGCGGCAAACGGCGGCGCGCCTAGCACTGACGGCGCGCAGGCTACTGGTGGTTCGAATGGCAGCGGTGGCGTGGTCGGAAGCGGCGGCAGCGTGGGGAACGCCGGTGGGAGCGCGGCAAACGGCGGCGCGCCTGGCACTGACGGCGCGCAGGCTACTGGTAGTTCGAATGGCAGCGGCGGCGTGGTCGAAAGCGGCGGCAGCATGGGGAACACCGGTGGGAGCACGGCAAACGGCGGTGCGCAGGCTACTGGTGGTTCGAATGGCAGCGGTGGCGTGGTCGGAGGTGGCGGTGCTTCTGGAACTGGTGGAACCTCGGCTTCGAAGTGTCCGGCGGGCTGGAACCTGGCATGGAGTGATGAATTCGATGGCCCAGCCGGGACGGCCGCGAATGGAAGCAACTGGGTTTACGAAACGGGCAACAACAACGGCTGGGGCAACAATGAACTCGAATACTACCAGGCCGGCAACGCAAACGGCGCGCTCGACGGGAACGGCAACTTCGTGATCACATCCAAGAAGGAGACCGTGGGCGGGTTCAACTACACCTCGGCGCGACTCAAGACCCAGGGGAAGCTCGACTGGACCTATGGCCATTTCGAGGCGCGCATCAAGATCCCCTACGGGCAAGGCATGTGGCCGGCGTTCTGGATGATGGGCAGCACGGGCGGTAACTGGCCCGCGTGTGGCGAGATCGATATCATGGAAAGCCTGGGGAAGGAGCCCAACATCGTTCACGGCACAATGCACGGGCCAGGCTATTCCGGCGCCCAGGGTCCAACCGCGAGCTACACCATGCCCGGCCCGGCCAAGCTCGCCGACGACTTTCACGTATTCGCCGTCGAGTGGGAAACCAATGTGATCCGCTGGTACTTCGATGGTCAGCTGTATTCGACCAAGACCCCGACGGACATCGGGTCCGGCAACACGTGGGTGTTCAATCATCCCTTCTACTTCTTGATTAACAACGCCGTGGGCGGTGGCTGGCCGGGCAACCCCGACTCCACCACGGTGTTTCCACAAGAGATGACCATCGACTACGTTCGCGTCTGTCAACGCTGAGCGAGCTACGTGATGAGAATGGGCTTCGACGCTGGGTGAGCGAGTGGTTCAGTCGGGCTCGAGCGTCGAATGGCCGAGCAGAGCCTGGAGCACCCGTGCTGCGCGCGCAGACATTCCAGACTTCCTGTTTGTGCTGCTCGACGTAGAACGCAACGAGGGCTCGGAGGCGCTCGACGGAGTCCAACGAGTTGAGGTACAGCCACTGGTGCTTGAGCGAACGCCCGAACGCCTCAATCATCGAGTTCGAGAAGGTGACATCGACCTGGGCGAGCACCCGCTCGAGACACGCGCTGAACAACGTGGCGTCCACGACACCGTTGACGTTCTCGATACCAGCGTCGGCGTGGAGCAGTGGTCGTCTGGCAGAGACGAGATGCTTACCGGCTGCGATAAGCACCTGGCAAGTGCTGGTCGGCTCCAACCGGGCAGCCACGGTCCACGCCAGGATCTTCCGAGAGAAGTTGTCGATGGTGGCATGGATATACGCCCGCGTCACCGTTGGGCGTAGTACGCGAGGGTACGCGGCGGCATGTGGCGATGCTCGGGGGCGAGGACCATGGTCCTCACAGTGGCAACTTCGGCGACGGTGAGCTGGCCCGGGCTGGTGCGGGGACACGAAGGGCGGCGGTCGTCGAACCCAGAGGACCAATCCAAGGGCCAGCCGAGGTCGGGCACTCTCGATGGAGCGGAGGGTGTCCGCCTTGGCGGCGCCCTCAGGCAAGCGTCGGCCGTCGAGGTTGAGCTCGGACACTCGAAGCAAAGCCAGCAAAGGCCGAACGACGGCGGCGAGAACTCGGGCTCGCCGGTCGAGCCTGGCGATGGACTCGAGAAGTTGTTGTCGGTTCTGATCGATGATCTCGACGGTGACGACTGGGCGGAGGCCGCGCCGCTGCCAGGTCGAGATCGTGGAACGGGGGATGGCGAGGCCGTGGCCCAGAGACCTGGCACCCGCGAGCACCACGTGCTCGCGCAGGCGATGGTCGTAGGTGCGGCGCGTACGCGGTCCTGACGAAGAGACGGACATCATCGTCGGAGAATCCTCCGGTCCGGAGCCGCGCAGGAAGAAGAGCTGAATGATCTTGAGGGTGCCGATGTTGCGTACACAAAACTCGGGAATGTCCGCGCACGCAGCTGGGATTTTCGTATATCCCCAGCCCAAGTTCGCCAAGGCCATCTCGATCACCATCTTGCGGATGTCCTTCTTCTTCCGTAGTCCAGCTTGCACTGCATCCGCTCGTTGATCGCGCATGCGATCATCGTGATGAGGAATTGGAGCGTCGCCGGAACCATTCAACGCCAATCTGCCTGCTCGCAAGAATTCCAGCGATGCCTTTCCGGACATCAAGCCTACTGGCTCTCTAACCAGTTCATAGCTTCATCCGGGTCGGTAAACATCTGTGCATTGATTCCGGCGGCCGCGTACTTCTTGACGAACTGATTGATGTTGATCTGTCCGATCGGCTTTTCAGGTGTCACAATGGCCCAGTGCTTCCATCCCGCCTTTACGGTTTTAGGGAACCAAATGACTTCAGCCCATTGCGAGTCATCAGCGGTAAGAAGTGGATACTTTCTATCATCAGAAAGCCACTTCGTGCCGCCGTTCTTCTTCAAGAGGTCCGTCCCTTTCATGAATGCCTCTCGCAGCTTGGCGCCTTGCAGGAACTTGTGCCACTGATGATGCACCATTCCTTTGTCCGCGTGATACCAGATGGTAATGAATTCATTGTCCAGACAAGTCTCTTTAGCCATGGCATCCCTCGCGCGGCAGTTTACACTACCGACTCGGAAAATTGTCAATCCGTCGGGGGATCAGCGTCGGCATCCTCGGGTTCTCGAACTGGTTTCGACCGCGTGATGTCCGAAAACCCGTCGCCGAGGCTCATGCGGCCTTGCGGGAGTAGTAGTTCAGCATGCCACCAAGGCGTGAGCAACGAACAACCTCGCCAGCGACGCCGGTGTCGTTCGTCGGACCAACCTGCTTCCTGATGAGCTGGCCACCAAGACCCTGGTGGAAGCGCTCGGTCATGTAGTGTTCGACGAATTCTTTGATTAGCCGCCGCAGATGTCCGCGAAGGATCGAAACCGTCGGCTCGTGCCATGCTCAGAGCCACCGCCTGGCCCGTGATTACGGAGCAGATCCAGACGGCGAGGAGCGACGAAATCCTAGTGCGCCTGTCGTCCATTGTCAGGTCGCTGCACGCAATGTCAACAGTCATTGCGGCGGACGCCAATCACTCCTCATCCAGATCGATGATGAGCTGGCATCGGTCTCGGTCACGCCCAGGTCACGCCCCAGCGCAGGTCGATGTCCACCAGGCGCAGTCGCCGTTGCTCACACCATTCGCGCAGGCGCGGAAATATATCTTTGACCAGGTAGTCCCGCTCCGCGTGCATGTCATTGACGTGCTCGACACGAAGACGCTGACGGTCTTCCAGCCCACCGCCTCTGTGTCTGACTGCATCGCTATCTTCGAAGAGCTCGTCGGTCCCGGCTCGCGCGATCTTGAGCTTGCTTGCGCCCGCCTGCACGCGCACAATCGGCTTGGCCCGACGTCCAGTTCTGCGCGGAGGTGACACCATGCAAGTGATCCAAGGCGCCCCCAATCCACCCTTCCCGACGACCTCTTGTTTTCTGTGGCTCCTCGCCTCGATAAGCGCCTTCGCGTGCAGCGGATCTGCGCTGTCCGTTTCTCCGGAGGAAACCGTCACGCCCGCACAAGCCGTTCCCGATGCCGGCGTTTCCCACGCATTCGTGCAGCTCGCGGCCGGGGATTATCATGCATGTGGGTTGCGACGGGATGGCAGCGTCGTGTGTTGGGGTGCCAATGACTATCGACAGTCGAGCCCTCCCGCGGGGACCTTCACGGAAATCGCGACAGGCTCAAGCCACAGTTGCGGATTGAAAGCAGACGGAGGAATTGTTTGCTGGGGAACCTACGAAGCCGGCAACGGGCCGAGCACGGCGTATGGGCCTTCGGGCACGTTCACGCACGTGTGTGCTGGATGGAGCAAGACGTGCGGGTTGCGGGCCGACGGAACGGTGGCGTGTGCGGGCGACGGTTGGGGAAGCTGGCAGGGGCTCATGACGGGCGGCAAATTCAAGGAAATCACCTGCGGGTTCGATCCCTGCGGGCTACGGTCCGATGGAAGTATCGCTTGCTGGAGCGGCATCAATGGCTGGCATGATTTCACCGATCCCGGTCCTTTCGCGCACGTGTATGCGGGCTCGGGCTACGCCTGCGGGCTGCGGGCCGACGGGACCACGCAGTGCTGGGTCGCGCCCGACAATACAGACGCCGAGCTGGGTCAGCCAGCGGGAGGCCCTTTTGCCGAGCTATCGACGGGAAGCACGCTGGCCTGCGGTCGACGCTTGGATGGCAGCATCGCCTGTTGGGGCAGTGGCGCCGTTCAACCTTCGGCAGGTCTTGGACCTTTTGTCCAGGTTGCCGCGGGAGAAGGCTTTGCGTGCGGGGTGCTCGGTGACGGCAGTGCTGCTTGCTGGGGCGAGGACGGCAAGGGGCAAGCCACGCCGAGCGCAGGTCCATTCACCACCATCGCCTCGGCCTACGACCACACTTGCGGTTTGGATCCCGACGGCACGGTCACCTGTTGGGGCGGCAACGACTCGGGCGAATCCACACCCCCTGCCGGATCCTTTGTGCAAATCGCGAACGGCTCGTCGTTTACCTGTGGGGTGAGGACCGATGGAAGCGTCGTCTGCTGGGGACAGAACTATCTCGGCGATATGACGCCGCCGTCCGGTTCCTTCACCCAGGTGGGTGTGGGACTCGGCCAGGCGTGCGCACTGCGATCCGACAACAGTGTCACCTGTTGGCCCAACGATCAGAGCGACATTCCGGACGAAAAGTTCGTGCAGATTTCGGTGGGCGAGTTTCATGCCTGCGGCCTGCGTGCCGATGGAACCGCGACCTGCTGGGGGGAGACGTCGGCACCGGTCCCCGCTGGCACCTACCAACAGATCGTTGCGGGCGAGGATCAAACCTGCGGGCTGCGCAGCGACGGAACCGTGACTTGTTGGGGGGACACGGCCAACCCCGACCCGAGCGGGACGTTCACGCAAGTCTCTGTGGGCATGTGGAACGCCTGCGGGCTGCGCCCGGATGGCACGGCCACGTGCTGGGGTGACGACTCGCGCGGCGAGATCGACGTCCCGCCTGGCGCGTTCGCACAGATCTCCATGGGCGAAAGCCACGCCTGCGGGCTGCGGCCCGACGGCTACGCTACCTGTTGGGGCTACCTGAAGACGCCCGAACCGCAGGGATGGAACCCCTAAACGGGCACGAAGCTGGAAACGGCGGACACACCCAAGGGGGGTCCTGCACACCACCGCGCCGGTCCCCGACCCGACTGCGCCGAACCCGGGCCAGCGGAATGTCGCCATAATAGGGGGCTGTGGCTTACAATAGTCGGCCGTCATGACGAATCGGGGTGTCTTCGTAAGGGCCAAGTGGGCCATGCTGTCATTGCTGGCCGCTGGCAGCGTGCCCGCGTGCGGAGACCGCGCCCACCCTGCCGGGTTGAGCGACGCGGCAGCCAGGGCGGGTGGCAGCTTCCGATACATCGGGAGTATGACGATGCCCAGGGCTCGCCACAGCGCGACCCTGCTTCCGAACGGCAAGATGCTTATTGCAGGCGGCGGAAACAACGGCACCAACACCGCGGAGCTCTTCGACCCGGCCACTGGAACCTCGGCGCCTACCGGCACCATGTCGATTGACAGGTTCTGGCCCACCGCCGTTTTGCTACCGAGCGGCAAGGTGCTCGTGGTCGGGGCCAGCAACGTCGCCCCGGCGTCTACGCCAAGAGCCGACCTCTATGATCCGAGCGCGGGCGCCTTCTCGCCGGTGGACTGCTTTCCCGCGACGACCGGCTGTACCGTGACCCTGATGCCCAGCCAGCGGGTGCTCGTCACCGTCGGCGGCGCGGGGGCCGACGCGTATCTCTACGACCCGGTCGCAGGCACGTGCCCACGGACGGGTTCTCTGAGCGTGGCGCGCTCGGGACACACGGCCACGCTGCTCTCCGACGGGACGGTGCTGATGGTCGCCGGACGTGACAACTTCGGCGGGGCTCTCCAGAAAACGGCCGATCGCTACGACCCGGTAGCTGCTACGTTCTCACCGACCGGCGAGCTGCTCGCACCGCGCGAGTGGCACACGGCGACTCTGCTGCCGGATGGTCGGGCGCTCATTCTCGGCGGGCACACGGACTACGACGCCGTGCTCGCCAGCGCCGAGACGTACGATCCGGCCGCGGACGTGTTCCGCGATGCCGGCAACATGACCGCCCAGAGGTACGCGCACACGGCGACCCTGCTGCCAAACGGCAAGGTCTTGATCACTGGCGGGCTCGGCTATCTCGACGGCCCCCAGTGGAGCGCGGAGATCTTCGACCCGACGGCAGCAACGTTCACCGCCTCTGGCAACATGGTCGAGTGGCGAGCCTATCACACCGCCACGCTTCTGCCCGATGGCCGGGTGTTGATCGCTGGCGGCCGCAGCGGACAAGCCATCTCCGCGACGGTCGAAATCTGGTCATCGTCATAGTTCGCGCGTTCCTTGGGCTGTTTCGCCTACAATCCACCATCCGTGGCTCGTCCATCGTGATTAAGGGCGAGCATTGAGCGTCCGGCGTAAAATCTGCCTCGTGCGTCGAACGGCGACCAGAACAGCGTTGATCGCGCCAGTGGTGTTGCTCGCGGCTTGTCACGACGCGGGCATGTCGACATCGCAGGACGGCGGCGCGGGAAGCGGAACCGGCGGCACGGGCGGACGGGGGAGCGGCGGCGCCTCGGCCGGCTCGGGTGGCGCCACGGCCGGCTCGGGCGGCGGCGGTTCCGGTGGCAGCGGTTCCGGCGGCGGTGGCTCGGGTGGCGCTGCGGGTGGGGCGTCAGGCTCCGGTGGTTCGAGCGGCAGCGGCGGTGCGCTCGCCAGCGGCCACCCGGTCGGGAGTTTCCCGCAGGCGACATCGTCACCCCCGACGGCATCACGGTCGGGTCCGATCACAACCTCTGGTTCACCGGCTACGCCAGCAGCAACATCGGCCGCATGACGGTGACCGGCGTCGTCACCTCGTTCCCGATCCCCACCGTGGGGGACGGGCCGACGGACATCGCGGCCGGCGGCGACGGCAATCTCTGGTTCAGCGAAGCGGACGGCGACAAGATCGGGCGCATCACCCCGACCGGGACCATCACCGAATTCCCCGTCCCCACCGCGAGCGGCTACCCCACGGCGATAACCGCCGGCCCCGACGGCAACCTCTGGTGCGTCGAGAGCATGAGCGACAAGGTCGGCCGCATCACGCCGACCGGAACGTTCGCCGAGTTCCCGATCCCCACGCCCAAGTGCGGCGCCGACGACATCACGGTGGGCCCCGACGGCGCGCTCTGGTTCTCGGAGCCCTACGTCCAAAAGCTCGGGCGGATCACCACCGCCGGCGCCATCACCGAGCTGCAGCTCCCCGCGCCCGGGGCGTCGGTTCTGGCCACCGGCCCCGACGGGGCACTCTGGTACGCGAGCAACAACGAGCCCACGGTCATCGGACAGGTCACGCAGGGAGGCAGCGGAGGCGGAGTAATCAGCACGCAGGACGCTGCGGCTGGCGGCCAGACCGGTCTGGGCGGCAACGCTAGCGCGGGCGGAGCCCCTGGTTCGGGCGGAATGGCGGGGGCGGTCGGACCTTGCGACATCTATCTAGCGGACGAGACGCCATGTGTGGCGGCCTATAGCACCGTTCGCGCTCTGTACGGAGCGTACCCAGGGCCCCTGTACCAGGTCAGGCGTGCTTCGGACGGCTCGACCACGGACATCCCGGTCGATGCTCCGGGCGGCTTCGTTCGAATATCCGTGCAAGACTCCTTCTGCGCCGGCACGACGTGCACCATCTCGATTCTCTACGACCAGTCTCCGAAAGTAAACGATCTCAAGCGGTCGCCCGATACGCTTTCCTTCAAGAATTTCAACGAAGCGAGCGCCACCGGCGCCAAGGTCACGGTCGCTGGTCATGAGGCCTATGGCATCTACGTCAACAACCCCACGGCGAACGTCGGCTACCGGAACAACAACGCCAGAGGCCTCGCAACCGGCGACCAGCCAGAGGCCATGTATATGGTGCTCGACGGGAAACGCTACAGCACGGGCTGCTGCTTCGATTTCGGCAACTACGTAGAGAAAAGCCCAGGTGGCAGGTGAGAACATGGCCATTGAGTCCGTCAACTATCAGAATTCCAAGGGTGCTCGTCCAAAGAACCGGCTATAGGTGTGCTGCGGGCTTGCGACCCACAGCCACTGCGACTAGCATCAACCCCGAGAAATGACACCTACATCGGGCAGGGTTGCTCGCAGACGCTTGGTGATCGGCGACGAGAAATCGCCACCCAAGCGAATCCGCATCGACGTGCTCGAAACGCTGGTCCACCAGTTGAAGGAGACGGTTCTAGCTGTCAGCAAGGACCTTGGGCTTCCTGAGGACGCTGTTTCTCCCTTGGAGCTTGTCGATCTTGAAGGTGGTTCCTGTAGGATGGTCTGGGAGCAGTCCACATCCAACCACGACATCCAAGCGCCGCTCGCATACGCCTTGGAGGGATTGGCAGCGAAGTCCAAGGGCCGCCCCTATCGGTCAATTCTGACGGACGTTGCTCGACGTTCCATCGACGATCTGGCGGCTGTCTGCTCTTCCTTCGGGGCGGTTGGAATTCCCATTGGCGTAGAGGAGATGGGAGTTGAGTCTTCATACAAGGGGCCCATATGATGAATTGTCCAAATCCATGTCTGGTTCTTTCTCTCCTACTCGCAACAGGATGCGGGCTACAGACACCGCTCGACCAGTTCGCGCCGAGCCCATCGGATAGCACCGGCACCGGCGGCGTATCGGTCCAGGGAGGCGGAGGTGGAGCGAGCACGAGCGGCACAGGGGGTGCTGGCGGGGCGAATACGACGTGGCCGCAGAATGTGACCGTCAATACCTGCGAACAGTATGCAGCCGTGAACGTTGGGTCCTACGTCGTGGAGTCGGATTTCTGGAATCAAGGAAACTGTCCCGGCACCCAGTGCATGGCCATCAACGATGCGACCGGCGCCTTCACCGTGACCCAGTTTCCCGACTGCGGCAACACTGTTGCCTCCTACCCCAACATGCTTTACGGCTGCTCGTTCGGGACCTGCAGCCCCAGCAGCGTGCTTCCCAAGCAGGTCAGCTCGCTCACCACCGTGACCAGCAGCTGGAGTTTCAGCGTGGGAGGCGCCGCTGCCGACCAATATGACGTCGCCTACGATATCTGGTTTTGCCCAAACAACACCTGCGGGGGAAACGGATTCCCGAACGGGACGGAGCTGATGATTTGGCTCGACTACCAGAACGTCACCGGATGGGAAAGCAACTTGGGCACCGTGAGTCTGGACGGGCATACCTGGGATGTTTGGGTGGCCACCCAAGCCACGAGCGGAAACAACTGGACCTACCTGGCCTACATGATCCAAGGCCCGATGGTTACATCCATCACCAACTTGGATTTGAACGCCTTCTTCAAAGACGCGGCCTCCAGAGGGTACGTTCAGAATTCCTGGTACCTCTATGCAATCCAAGCCGGAGACGAGCTTCGCACGGGCGGACTACCTTACGACAACAACAGTTTCTCGGTCTCGATCAAGTAGGGTCGTTCCGGTCGGGTGCCGAGCGTTGGGGCGCGGGGTCACTGGCCCGGGCCTTGAAGAGATCCAGGAGCTGCTGGCGGCGCGCTCGATCGGGGAACATCCGCTGACAACGATCCAGGGTCGCTTCCGCCTCCGCGAGGTGGCCCAAATGTGCCCGCGCGTTGGCGAGCCACTCGCACGCCGGGCGCAGGCTTGGCATCCGGCTCAAGGCCCGCTGGAAATGGCCTTCGGCCACAGCGTATGCGTGGGCATGGGAGGCCGACCAGCCGAGCGTCAGATCCCGCCACGGCGAATCGGGCGTGGGTAGCAGGGGTCTGGGTTCGGGAAGATCCTCGCGGATCAGCAAAGTTGCCACGTGGTCGGAGTAGAGCGGCAGCCAGCGTCCGGACTTGCGGAGCTGTTCAATCTGCTTCGGATCGCGGCGGGGCCAGAGGACGTATTCGGCGCCGGAGTCGGCGACCACATCCTCCCATCCGTCGTACAGGCTGGCGACCCGCTGGTACTGCCGATAGGTCTTCACGTCAAACACCGTACCGGCCCGGCCGTCAATGAAGACCTGCCAGCGACCGGCCGTCCGCAGGTCGATGTAGCCGCCCCAGTTGTACAAGCTGAAGACCTTGCCTGCCAGGTGGTTCACCTCGACGAAATTCATGGCTTCGACGGGGAAGCTGTCGAGCGAAGTCAGATAGAGAAACGCGTTGCCGGAAAGCGGATAGGGCGAAAGCCGGAGACCGCCCCCGACCACCGCCGCGACTGGCAAGGCGAAGCGCCAGACGCGCGGTCGGTCCAGCCAGGCCAGATCGCGTGCGATGCGCTGGTACAGCCAAGCAGCGACGACCAACAGGGCGGGGGCGAGCAGGAGACTCTGCGAAATACCGAAAAGCGGAATAAAGCGGCGGTTCTTGAGCGACATCACCAAGGTGACCAGAGCGATGGCCAGGCTCGACAGCGTCAGGCGCGGCTGCCGACGGTAGGTGCCCAAAGTCAGGACGATCGCTACGGACGCCACGAACACGGCAATCGAAGGAAAGTAGAGGCTGCTCCGGATGCCGCCCGGCTCATACGGCGGCAACCATTCGGCCACGCGTAGGAAGGGCGAATGCGTGTCGTGAGCGAAGCGGATGGGCCACAGGATCGCATCGGGTCCGTTGGCATTGAAGAGGCAAGCAACCAGGCACGCCAGGCCGATGGCAACCGCTCGTCGGGGAAGCTCGCCGTAGAAGAAGGAAATCGCCAGGACCAGGATGAGGGTGAACAGCCCCAGCAGGAAGCCGCTGTGGAGGTTCGCCCACAGCATGAACACCAGGGGAAGGACCCACAGTCTGCGCGACAGGGGCAGCGCGAACGAGAGAATCAGGACGAAGCCCAGGAAGGTCAGGAGCTGAGGCCGTATGTCGAAGAAGGGCTCCCCGATGGCGATGGCGGCCAGCATGGCGAGATAGGCGATGCCCGAGCTGCCGCACATTTTCCGCAGCAGACGGAAGAGCAACCCGAACGTGCTGACTAGAACGCCCCATTTCCACCAGACCAGGGAGGCCGTCCCCAAGAGCTTCGTCCATAAATAGAGCATGATGTCCGCCAGCCACTCGGGATGGAACCAGGGCTGGCCATGGCTGGTGAAGGAGAACGGGTCCGTGAAGTTGAGCGTGCGGGTCTGCGCAATCCAGCGGCCGCCGGCCAGGTGCCACCAGAGGTCCGAGCCCTGCATCGTGGTGAAACCAAAGGACCAGCAGGTCAGGATGACCGCGAGCCACCAGAGGAGGGTAACCGAGCGAAGCTCAGCCGCCGCGGGCAGACTGCCTTCGTGCTTGGGTTTCGTCCGGCTCGCCGACCCGGGTTTCTGCTTGGCGCCCACGTTCCGTGTCACCGTCCGCCTTTTACCCCGATCGCCTCCCATCCGAAAGGCTTGCCGCGCGACCCCGGAGCCTTCGCGCTCCGGTCATGCGCAAGCCGTCGCGCGACCGCTTGCGTGGCGTCCGAGAGATCACCGCGATGAACGCTATTCCAGCCGAAAGAGCCGCTTCACGGGTTCGCGCCCTGCGTAGAAGACCGGCTGATGGCGCAATCCGCCATATGGGTGCTCGCGAGGGAGGCGACGTCAGCCGCCTCGGCGACGGGCCCGGTGATCGGGGCACGTCGTCGAGTCCCGCTGCTGCCTGGCAGGACAAGCGCCTCCCGCCTGCCGTGCCCGCGGTGCCGCATCCTGCTCGACCTCGTGGGAGGGGCCGGTGTAGAGTCGCCCTCCGTGGAAAACTCGGCGACGACTGAAACCGGGGTGTCGGTCGTAATTCCCGTGTACAACAGTGAGCAAATCCTGCCCACCCTGCTCGAGCGTTTGTCCGCCGTCTTGCCCAAGCTGGCGGCATCCTACGAAGTCATCCTGGTCAACGACGGCAGCCGCGACCAGAGCTGGGCGCGCATCCAGGAACTGGCCGCACGCTACGCGTTCGTTCGCGGGTTCGAGCTGATGCGCAACTTCGGCCAGCACAATGCGCTTTTGGCCGGCATTCGTGCCGCGCGCTTCGATGTGGTGGTCACCATGGACGACGACCTTCAACATCCCCCGGAGGAAATCGGCAAGCTGCTGACGGCGCTGACCGCGGACCAGGACGTGGTTTATGGCGTCCCGGAGGTGCTGCCTCACTCCCGCGGGCGCAACCTTGCTTCCCGCTTGACCAAGCTGGTTCTCCAGAAGGCGATGGGCGCGGAAATTGCCAGCCGCGTGGACGCGTTCCGCGCCTTTCGCACCCAGGTACGCGAGGCGTTTGCCAATTTCATGGGTGTGTACATCTCGCTGGACGTGCTTCTGACCTGGGGAACCAGTCGATTCGGCATCGTTACCGTCGACCATCACCCACGTCGCGTGGGACAATCGAACTACAATTTTCGCAAATTGATGACCCACGCCCTCAACATGATGACCGGGTTCTCGACCCTGCCCTTGCAGCTGGCCAGCCTCCTCGGCTTTGGCACGACGGCGTTCGGCGTGCTTGTCCTGGCCTACGTGCTCATTCGGGCGTTCGTCCAAAAAGGCGCCCCACCCGGATTTCCGCTACTGGTTTCCATCATTTCGATATTCTCCGGTGCCCAGCTGGTGGCGCTGGGGATTATCGGTGAGTACCTGGCCCGGGTCCACACACGCTCCCTGGATCGGCCGCCCTATGTCGTGCGAGGCCGGACGTCATGAGGGGGCCATTGGCAACTGTCCTGGCGATCGGGTTGCCAGACCATGCGTGACGAAAAGTTCACCCTCGAGCAGATCCGCGAATATTGGGTACGACAGGCGGTGGCGCACGGCCAATCGCCCGCGGTCTCCTGGTCTGACGTCCAAGTCATTGAGATGGAAATTCGCGAGATCTTGAGATACCTCGCTGAAGGCGAACGGGTCCTGGATGTTGGATGTGCCAATGGATACTCTACCGTCCAGTTTGCAGCGCAGAGGAATGTCGCCATCCGTGGCCTGGATTTCATTCCGGAGATGATCGCGGAGGCGCGCGCGCGACTCGCGAAGGCCCCTTGCGAGCTGCACGGCGCCGTGGAATTCGACGTCGGCGATGTCACCGAATTGAACGAGCCTGACAACGCCTACGACAAGGTGGTCGCGATCCGGGTGATCATTGGTCTAGGGGATTGGACTCGGCAGGTACAGGGCTTGGGGGAATGTGTCCGCGTCTTGAAGCCCGGAGGGTTGCTGTTGCTGTCTGAAGCGACCCTCCAGGGTTGGCGACAGCTGAACGCGCTTCGGCGCGAGTGGGGACTGTCGGAAATCCCCATACCTCCGTTCAACCGGTACCTGGACCAAGATGACGTCTGCAAGGTACTCGCTCCGAAGCTGGAGTTGGTCAAGCTCGTGGATTTCGCAAGCACCTATTACGTCGGCACGCGGGTCCTGAAACCCTTGCTCGCTCAGGCCATCAAAGCCACAGTCGATGTCGCCAATCCCAATATGGAATGGAATCGCTGGTTCGCGCAATTGCCCGCTGCGGGGGATTACGGAACCCAAAAACTGTTTGTCTTCCGGAAGAGATGAGAGACCACTGTCTTTTTGATAGTGCACATCGAGGTGATGCCCGAGGCAAGAACGACTAGTCGAGGCGAAAGCCTTGATCAGACATAGTCTAATGAATTATTCGACTACCACTTGAAAAGCAATATGCATCATCCGTCGAGCTCGGTTGCGAAGCTGTCCTAGGTGGCACCTTGGGCACGCCGAACCGAGGGTAGTGGCTGAACCGCCGGACCTCGCCAAGGCACGTCCAGTTCATTTGGCGCTCGGCGGGTGCAAGGGGGCTATGGCGGCGTCGCCTGACCGTCACTATTGTCGCCCCAGCAGACAACGGTCCCGTCGGTCTTGAGGCCGCAGGTGTGCCCATATCCCCCGGTGACCGAAGTGAAAGTGTCCGGTGGCGCCGCCGTTTGTCCGTAGTAGTCGTATCCCCAGCAGGCAACAGCGCCGCCGGTCTTTACGGCGCACGTGTGCTCGTAAGCAGCGGCGACGTAGGTGTATGAGTCCCCTGGGACGGTTGCCTGGCCCAAATCGTTGCGACCCCAGCAAGCGACGGTGCCGTCGTTCTTGAGACCGCAAGTGTACTGAGAACCCGCGCTGACGGAAGTGAATGTGCCCGCGGGGGGCGTCATCTGGCCCGCGTCGTTGCTGCCCCAGCAGACGATGCTGCCGTCCCCCTTGAGGCCGCAGGTATGGCCGTCGCCCGCACTGACAGAAACGAATGTGCCCCCAGGGGGCTTCGACTCGCCAGAAAGGTCATAGCCCCAGCAGGCGACAGTGCCGTCGGCTTTTAGGCCACAGGTGTGCTCGTAAGCCGCGCTGACGGAAACGAATGTGCCCCCAGGCGACGTCAGCTGGCCGTACCCATTCTCTCCCCAGCACACGACGACGCCATCGCTCTGCACGCCGCAGGCGTGATCGTTGCCGGCGCTGACGGAAAGGAACGTGCCTGCGGGAGGCGTGGCCTGACCGCTGCCGTTGTAGCCCCAGCAGACGATGGTGCCGTCGGTTGTGACAGCGCACGTGAAGTACTCACCCGCGCTCACTTGCAAGTAATGAACCTTGCCCGCGTCGTCGCTTCCGAAATTGCCCCCGGAGCCGAGCGCTCCACCCACCCCCCCTGTGCGGCCACCAGTGACTCCGGTGCTTGCCGTACCGCCCGTTGCAGCTATGCCACCGGTACTTGTACCGCCGCCATCGGCGTTCATCCCTCCGCTGCCCGAGTCTTCTGGCCCAGTACCGCCTGACCCAGCTTTGCCACCGGTACCGGTTTCCAGGGCCGCATCCAGTGGGTTTGCACCACCGGTGCCAGTGCTCGTTCCTGCATCTACCTTGCCGTCAGTGCCGAGTGCACTGCTGGTGCCTCCCGTCCCACCGCTCCCCAGGCCGGTAGCCGTATCCGGGACTCCACCGGCACCGTTGGTGTCGGTCCCGCCAAGCATAGCGGCGGGAACATCAAGGCCGGTGGAAGCTCCCGAGCCAGCGTCGGTGCTTTCGCTGGTGCTGGAGCAGTCAACGAGGACGAGGACGAAAAGGGCTATGACGATGGATGCTCTCAAGGTGCGCATGGGCTTTAGGAGAGATTGTCTCATCGACCGTGGCGGGGTGTCAATGCGCCGCCGACATTCTAGAAGCTTCTGCCTAGAATCGACCGCCCAGAAGGATGCTCGCGCCGTTGGCAATGGGAACGACGGATGGTGAGAGCAAGCTGATGCGAGGGGGGGCGGTGTAACGGGGCTGTGGCTCAACCTGCGACGGACCGTTGGTCGCGGGTTCCCAGGCCAGGCTCGCATCCACGGCGCTGGCCGCGACGACGCCGAGCACGCCCCCGATAAGAGCCTCGCCCAGGCCGCAGAAGGCATCGTCGTCTTCGTCGCTGGTGGAAGCGTGGCAGTTCGCCATGGATGCGCCCATGGCCATGCCCGCGATGGGCAGAGCGATGCGAAGCACGACGCTCAAGACGGAAAGCCCCCCACGACCGTGGGCGCCGTGGATGACGGCGGGAGTGACGAGATACGAAATTCCACCTGCCGTGGCAAGAAGCGTGCTCTTCGTGCTTGCCGCGACCATCAGGGTCGCGACCATGGCGGCGTCGGCGGCTAGGATCTTTCCCCCATACCAGGTCCTCCCCTGCGCTGGCGGTGGCGCGGCGATCAAGGCTTGGGTACGCCCGGCGGCTCCGGGCCCGTTCGCCTCGGTGCCTTCCTCGGTGACTGCTGGATCGAAGGGGTCGGCGGCTACCTGGCAAACACCCGCGCGGGCAAGGCCGGCAAGAATGACTGGAACAAGCACGATGGAGTGGGAGACCTTCATGGGGATGCGGCGACAAGCTGCAAGGCCGGGGCCAGGGTGCGAGGCCCGGAAAAGCGAGCGAGCGGTCGAGCACGCGGCCGTCCAGATGACCAAGAACGGTGAAGATTCAACAGCGCGGCAGGCGCGGACCTCGCCATGCGCCGTATGATGCCGAATGGCCTTGCGAATTCTCCACACGAGCGACTGGCACCTTGGACACGTATTCCACGGGGTCGAGCGCGAGCATGAGCACCGGCTTTTCGTCGACTGGCTGCTCGAAACGATTGAGGGCGAGGCCATCGACGCACTGCTCATTGCTGGCGACGTCTTCGACGCCGCGAATCCGCCCGCCAGCGCGACGAAGCTTTGGTACCACTTCCTCGGGCAGGCCCACGCGCGGGCTCCGCGCCTGCAGATCGTCGTCATCGGTGGTAACCACGATTCCGCCGCCCGACTCGAAGCTGCAAGGCCCATCCTCGACGAGCTTGGTCCGCTGCACGTCGTGGGCGGGCTGCCCCGGGTCAACGGTGAGGTCGATGTCGAGCGGATGATCGTCCCGCTCCGCGACCGTCGGGACGCGACCGCCGCCTGGGTTCTCGCCATGCCATTCCTGCGCCCTGCGGATCTCCCCACCGTGGGGCAAGACGCCGATCCGCTGGTGGAAGGGACGCGCGCCCTGTACCAGCGAGTCCTGCAAGCCATTCACGCGCGCCGCACGCCAGACCAAGCCGTGATCGCCATGGGGCACTGCTACATGGTGGGTGGCCAGTTGTCCGAGTCGTCCGAGCGCAAGGTCTTGGGTGGGAACCAACATCCCCTGCCCCATGACGTGTTTGGCGCGGACGTCACCTACGCTGCCCTTGGCCACCTCCACGTCCCGCAGCGGGTCGGCGGCAAAGAGACCATCCGGTATTCGGGTGCGGTGTTGCCTCTCTCCTTCGATGCCAGGGCCATTCACCACGCCGTCCTGCTGGTCGAGACCGAAGGGGCGCAAACGACGAGCATCCGCGAGCTCCAGGTTCCTCGCAGCGTACCGCTGCTCTCCGTCCCGAATGGGGGCGCGCTTCCACTCGAAGCGGTGTTGGACACCTTGCAGGCGCTGCCCAACCGTGGCGACGGTCCCGACGAGCAGCGTCCGCTCCTGGAAGTTCACGTCGCCCTCGACAAACCCGAGCCTGCCCTGCGCAAGCGCATCGACGAAGCCCTGGAAGGCAAAGAAGCCCGCCTGGTCCGCATCGCCCCACCCGTGCTCAATGGCACAGGCGTTGGGTTGCCTGAGAGTGGCGCCGTCGGGCTCAGCGAGCTTTCGGTCGAACAGGTCTTCCTGCTCAAGTACAAACAGAAGCACGGAAACGAGCCTTCACCAGAGATGCTCGCTGGAAGTCCGGCAGGCCATCGAAACGCGGGTTGGCTTCACCTTCGAGGAATTCAAGCGCACCGTCCTTCTGCCGCAATTCGAGTTCACCAACTTCCTGGTTGAAGACCAAACCAGGCTGGCGGAAGAGCGCGACGGCATCGAAACGCTCCTCACTCAAGTCATGAGCTGGCAGTCAGACTGGGCGGAGGCGGCCCGCAAGGAATCGCAGGTCTTTCTCGGGGACTGCCAGGGCCGAGCTCGGGAGTACGAGGCTTGCCGGCGACGGCTCGTGACCGCGGTGGAGAAGCTCGCCACACTGCACGCGAGCCACGAAACAGGTCTGACCCTTCTCGGCGAGCGCCAGACCAACCTCGAAAGCTCGACTGCGGCCATGCAGGGGCAAGAGACCGCGTTGACCGCCCTGCAAGCGAAACGAACGACACTGCTCCAAGGCCGGGCCACATCGGACGTCGAAGCCGAGCTGAAGACCTCAATCGAGGATGCAACGAACAGCCACGAATCGACGCGCGAGGCACACGCAGAGGCGGTCACATCCCGTGCCCTTGCCCAGGCAGCCGAGGAGGCAGCAACCAAGGACCTCGACGAAGCTGACCAGGAGGCCGCGCACGCCCGGCTCGTGCTCGACGTCGCGCTGGCTGGGCTAGGAATCAATCGGCGGAAGCTCGAGGAGAGACTAGCCCACGACGAGGCTTGGATTGCTGAACAACGCAAAGCTCTGGACGCCCTCGGCGAGGAAGTGACTCGCGGCTCGGCAACCCGTGCTGACCGACAGCGCAGCCTTGACGACCACTCGGCCAAGGGCCGTCCCGAGGGCGACCACGAAGTCGCGCAGGCGCGCGTTGCGAGCGCGCGGGCACAGGTGGACGACCTCGGGCAGAAACGGATCGAGCTTGGGGCCAAGCAGAAGCAAGACGACGACCTGAAGACCGGCCGAGCCAGCGCCCAGGCCGAAGCGCATGCACAGGAGCAGTCGAGCAGGATCTGGGAACAACTGGACGAGGTGATCGGGTCAGCAGACGGCAAGAAGTTTCGCGTCTTTGCCCAGAGCCTGGCCTTCGACGCCCTTCTGAGGGAAGCCAACACCCATCTTGCAGATCTCGCCCCTCGCTACCGGCTGATGTCGCTGCCAGGGGCCGCCCTGGAGCTGCAGGTGGCCGACCAGGATCTCGGCAGCGAGGTGCGCACCATCAACAGCCTTTCGGGCGGCGAGCTCTTCCTGGTGTCGCTCGCCCTCGCCCTCGGGCTCTCCGGTATCTCCACCCGCGCCACCCAAGCCCAAACTCTCTTCATCGACGAGGGCTTCGGCACTCTCGACCGCGACACCCTCGACCACGCCATGGTCGCCCTCGAGAACCTCCAGGCCACCGGCCGCACCGTGGGCATCATCTCCCACGTGCCCGAGCTGCAAGAACGATTCGGCGCCCAGGTACGGGTGGAACCGGCGGGATGCGGGAAGAGCCGGGTGGTGGTCGTGGGGCCGTAGGAAAATTCCTTCTCGATGACCTCGTCGCTCAGGCTCCATTCGCCTCGGAGCACGTGGAAGCTCGGCCTTCGGGATCACGAGGGATCATCCCCGGTGATGAGGGCGTTGGCGCGAATCCCCCAGCGCGGGATCCGCGGGCCCGATGATGGTGCGGAGGGTTCGAGCACACACCTGGCCAAGCTGTATGCCGAGCGGACCCGGAAGACGCTCAGGCGCGATCTCGCCGAACTGAAGAACCTCGGGCTGGTGGTTGTTGACGGCACCGGTCGATTCCGAGCGCACGTCGAGACCATCGAGGCGTTCCTGCCGGCGAGAAAGCCGCCGGAGATGCCCGCACCGACCGTGCGACAAGGGTAGAGCCTACCAGGGCTATGCCGCCGTCTACGCCGCCGTTCTGGCCGCCAGCCAGGCCAGGTTCTCGGCGAAGCGCTCGACGGTGGCCAGGGCTTCCTTGTCGTCCTCAATCTCGCCCACCTTGCGCGCTAGACCGACGTTCCAGTAGCCAGCGCCGGGCACGATCATGTCGTTGATCAGGAACCAGAAGAGAAGCTGGGCGTAGGTGAAGTTGTGGCCGGCGCGGCGGGCGACGGCGACGGGGCCGCCCAGCTTGCGCGAGAAGAGGTCGCCGTTGACCTTGGCCACGTAGCCGGCGCGATCGAGCAGGGCCATCATCTCGGGCGTGGCCGAGCCAAAGTAGACCGGCGAGCCGACCACGATGATGTCGGCCTTGAGCATGGCCTCGAACACGGGATGGAAGTCGTCGTCGCGGGTGTTGCAACGCCCGTCTTTGTTCTTGCGGCAGATTTCGCAGGCGCGGCAGCCCTTGATGGTCTTGTCGCGCAGGGAGATCAGCTCTCCGCCCACGCCGTGCTTGGCCAGAGCGTCGAGACAGTGCTGGAGAAGGGTTTCCGTGTTGCCGTGCTTGCGCGGGCTTCCCGAGATGGCGACTGCGTGCATGATGCTTTCGACTTATGCCACGGATCGCGGCCGATCGCGCTGCGATCAAAGCGCACGCCCATCCGCGGTGCGCTTGTCACCGTAACTCCACGGCGTGTCCAGATCAGCTGCTAAGTCAACCCTTCCAGGAGCAGCTTCCTGAACACAGCCGCGGTCGGTTCCCAGTCGCCAACCATGGCTGCGGCTCCGGCAGCTCCGTAGCCACCGTCGGGCCGAGGACGCAGCCGCACGACTGGTGGTAGCCCGTAGCGCATCAATACGTAGTTGGCCCAGAGGCGTGCCGTACGGCCATTGCCATTTGCGAACGGGTGTATCCGCACCCATTCTGCGTGTGCCCAGGCGGCAAGCTCTAGGACGGCCTCTAGACCGTCGACGTCAAGGTCCGCTCCCACCGGGTAACGCATGTCGAGCTTGTCCACAGCCGCCCGCAGCTTCCTCTGGAATTCGGCTAGCTCGCTGGCCACGTGCGATGGAGCGACGCCCTCGTGGGAGCCGAGCCAAACCCGTACTTTCTGAAGGCCCTTGGTCCCGCGGAAGCTCCCTACATACCTCGCATCGGGCGCCTTCAACCCATTCATGGTGTCGGCTTGCCATTGCAGGGCGTGGCTAGCACTTGGACTATTGCGGCGCACGGCTGCATCGCGGACCTTCCGCAGAACGCTGGCGAGATTCGCCCTCAGCTTCGGGCTGTCTTCGTCCCAATCAGCCACGCAGAAGCTCGTGAACCATGGTCCGAGCCGGTCCTGCCTTCGGCATCCGTCCGCCCTCAACCGGGCGGCCCTCCACGGGGTCGCCCTCGCTCAGACTTGCCTCCACTTCAGCGAAACGAGCAATGGCCGATTCGAAATTGGGATCGTTCTTGCGGGCCGCCCTCAAGCGCTTGAGCGCGGCCTCCAGATCGGCTTCGACTTCATGCGAGCGCTTTTCAATGAAGCTCTGAACAGCCTCGTTGACCAATCGATTGAGGGGCTTCTTCGTAAGTTGCGCGAGCACGGTCAACCCCGCTTGAAGAGTGGGCTCCAGCCGGAAGGTCGTAGCCTTGGGGGCTGCACGCGCAACCACGACCGGCTCCCGCGACGCTGAGGCGCGAGACGAAGGCGTTCGATCTTTGGAGGACGGCATGCTCTCAAGATAGCACTTTGCATGATTGATGGCAAATTGCAATTTTGCCACTACGTGGCCTGAAACCATGGCGCCGGCATAAGTTGTCCCGGCGACTCAGTCTCATAATCGCCCGCCACAGGCCGCACCGAGGAGGCGTTTCGTCCACCTCCGGTTCAGCCACCGCGGCGGCTGAGCCCACTCGGCGACACAACGGCCAATGCGCACTCGTTCGGAGCCATCAGCTATGCGAGGCTACGCCTCCTCGCAGGGTTGAGCCGACGCGGTGACGTCCGCCGACGCCCGGAAGAAGAGACGGCGGGAGGAGATGCTCCCAATCGCCCCTCGACCCAATCCATGATGTCCTGAACCTGTTCCTGACTCAAAAGGTCGAGGCCGAAGTGCGCTGCCAGGTAGCAGAAGGCGAACGCTACCCGGGGATCGGCCAGTTCCCCGGGAAGGCGGGAGGTCGTAGCTACGTAGCTGGCGAGCGCTGCCTCCGTGACCTTCTTCTGCGCCGACGGTGTGCGCTTGATACCCCGGAATCTCAGGCACACGTGGGGAGCAAGGTGGAAGAGATCTGATTCACGAATCAGGGTGCCAACAAGTGGGCCGAACGGCATCGTCTCGGCCGCATCCTGGTAGGCTGCCCGGATCTCATCCAGCCAGGCCTGCGGCGACCCCGGCATTCGGGTCGACCGCGTGCTGCCGCGAAGAGTTTTCCTTGGGACGATGGGCACCATCCTGGCAGTCTACAGCTTCGACCCAAGCCCACCCAGTCGATTCTCCCGGTCAACCATCTCTCAGGCGCGCCGGGCCTGGCGTACTCGTTCCCGCAGCATGAACAGGTACAAGCTTTCGACTTTCTCCCGTGCCCACGGCGTCCTGCGCAGAAACTTCAGGCTGGAACCGATGCTCGGGTCGCTGACGAAGCAGCGGATGTTGACCTGCCGCCCGAGCTCCGGCCAGCCAAAATGCGCGACCAACTCTGTCACGATCATTTCGAGCGTGATTCCATGAAGCGGGTTGCGAGCCTGCGGTGGTGTCATCTCAGAAGCTCCACGGCCAACCGGTCCAGGAGCGCGGGATTCAGCTCCCCGATCATGACGTTCGAATTCGACGTTTCGCCGCGTCCCGCTTCTTCCCCGCTGCCTGCGTCGGCTCCTTCGCCCGCGGTGCCTTCGCCCTCGCCTTCTTCGCCTTCTTCGCCTGCGGCTGCTTGGCCTCGCCCGCGCCGAGATCCAGGCCGAACAACTCGGACAGGCCGTCCTTGGCGAGAACCTTGGCAGCGGCGGGACCCTTCTTCGCTAGAGGCACTCCCTTCCCCGCCTTCGCGATGAGCGCCTTCTCGTCGACCTTGCGCAACTCGAAGAGCAACTCGGGCCGATCGTCGAGGCGCGCGCCGATGCCATAGAGCACGGCCGCGACGTGCTTGCACATCGACGCCCAGTCCGGACAGCTGCAGGTGAAGTGGATCTCGTCCGGCGTGGGAAAAAGGCCGACCTTCTGCTGGCAGATGCGTTCCATGACCCCCTTCGAGAAACGCCCCTGCAAGAGCTCCACCAGCGAGTCGATGGCGCCGGCGCAGTCGGTGCAGATCGCATTCCACCGCGCCTTGGGCACCGCCGACACGTTCATCGCAACCTGGTACATCTCCGAGCCGCTGACGTGCGCCTTGATTTCACCCGGCGTGATTTGCAGGTCGACCACGGAGCCATTGCGCACGTAGGTGCGCCCGCGCGGCAGCCGGTTGGCGTAGTCGCTGTAGCGTTCGAGGTTCTCGCACCAAGATTTTCCCCAGAAGGTCTTGGCAATCGCGCGACCCTCGATCGCCACCGGCGAGACCGGGTGGCCTTTCTTTGCAAGCTTCGCCATCTCGCGCGCGGCCTTGCGCCGCCGCTCGGCCACGGAAACATAGGGACGCCACTCGTAGAACATGCATCACTCCTTCATTGCGGCTTTCAGATCGAGGGCGACGAGCCGCAACAGCTCGTCGTCCTTCAGCTCGGTCAGGTTCAGCTCGCCGCCGCCTTCGAGCAAGTCCTTTGAGAGCTGCTTCTTCGATTCGATGAGCTCGTCGATTTTCTCTTCGACGGTTCCTCGGCACACGAACTTGTGGACCAGGACGTTCTTGGTCTGGCCGATGCGAAAGGCGCGGTCGGTGGCCTGGTTCTCGACGGCCGGGTTCCACCAGCGATCGAAGTGCACCACGTGCGACGCCGCGGTGAGGTTCAGCCCCGATCCGCCGGCCTTGAGCGACAGCACGAAGAACGGAACCGATTCGTCCTCTTGAAAGCGCCGCACCAGATCCTTGCGCTTCTTGACCTCGGTTTCGCCGTGCAAGACCAAGCCGGGACGGCCGAACACGCCTCCCAGGAACGACGCCAACGGCGCGGTCACCTCGCGGAACTGGGTGAACACCAGCGCCTTCTCCTGCTTGGCGGCGATGACCTCGCCGAGCTCGCGCAGGCGCGCCCACTTGCCGCTATCGTCTTCGCCCCACGCGCCGTCACCCAGCCACTGCGACGGGTGATTGCAGATCTGTTTGAAGCGCATGAGAAAGGACAGAACCAGCCCCTTGCGGCGAATGCCCTCGGCGTCCTCGAGTTGTTCGGCCAGATCCTTGACTGCCTGTTGGTAGAGCGCGGCCTGCTTCCGGCTGAGCGGGCAGAAGGCCTTCACCTCGGTCTTGTCCGGCAGATCCGAAATGACCAGCTTGTCGGTCTTGAGCCGCCGCAAAATGTACGGCCGCACCAGCTCGCGTAGAGGGCCGTAGGGATTGTGAGGCTTGTCCGCCAGGCTCTTGGTGTAGCTTCCGAACTCCTTGGCCGAGCCGAGCAGCCCAGGATTGCAGAAGTCGAAGATCGACCACAAGTCGCCCAGCCGGTTCTCGATGGGCGTGCCGGTAAGCGCGATGCGTGCCTGCGCCACGAGCTTTTTGACGGCATGGGTCTGCTTGGCGCCCGGATTCTTGATGGCCTGGGCCTCGTCGAGAACGGCAAGCTTCCACTTGGCGGTCGCGAGCCACGGGACGCGCAAGAGCGAGCCGTAGCTGGTGATCACGAGAATCGACCTCCGCGAGTCGCTCGGGCGACAGCGACGCCAGCTCGGCCGCGGACATGGCGGACGTGTGCGCGATCAGCGCCGTGAGCCCGGGCGCAAAGCGTTTGATTTCATCGGCCCAGTTGGCGAGCAGCGAGGCCGGCGCCACCAGCAGGCTCGGCTGCCGCTTGCTCTTCGCCTCGCCACGCAACACCAGCAGCAACGACAAGATCTGGATGGTCTTGCCCAGCCCCATGTCGTCGGCCAGGCACGCGCCGAGGCCCAGTCGCGAGAGCAAGTGCAGCCAGCGCACGCCGACTTGCTGATAGGGACGGAGCGTGCCGTGCAGCGCGCGGCCCGGATCGATCTTCGCCAGCTCCTCGGGCGAGCGCAGCCCCTTGAGCGTTTCGGCCAGCCACGGACCGGCGACGACGCGCGACCAATCGGGATCCGTGCCGGCCGCCGCGAGCTCCGTGGTGGCGCCCACGCCCGCGAGCATGCGCATGGCCTCGGCGAAGGTCAGCCCATCCTTGGCCGCGAGCCGCTGTGCCTCCTCGAATAGGACCATCGTCCGCTTCAGGCGCTCGCTGTCGATCTCGACCCATTGCCCGCGAATGAGAGCGAGTCCATGGGCGCTGGCCAGGATGTCCTTCACCTCGCGGGCGCTCAGGCTCTCACCGTCGAGCGTGACCTCCATGCGAAAATCCAGCAGGGCGTCCTGTCCCAGCGACGCTGCCGCCTTCGTCCCGACGGTGGCCGTCACCTGCGGACGAGATGGGCGTCCGGTCCGCCAGGTCGCGGGCATGCGAACGACCACGCCGGCGCGCTCGAGCTGTGGCACGTCCCCCAGAAACTGAAAGGCCTCCCGCGGCGACCAGCGCAGGGGGTGGAAGATCTCGCCGGCGTCGACCATCCGTTTCAGCCACGAGCAGGACTCCGCCGCGCGCTGAACCGGCAGCAAGAGCGAGAGCAGCTTTTCCTTGCTGGCCGCGCCCGCGTAGTCCCGCAACGCCTGGCCAAGCGGCAGGTGCTGGGCCTTGCCGTGCGCCGACAGCCGGTGCGTGTAGGTGGCGAGAAAAGCGAACGGCGCCTCTTCGTCCTTGCGGTTTTCGGCGAGATTGAAGTGCACCTTGCCCACGACGTTCCAGGCAGGGTGAAGACTTTTGAGGAGCTCCTGGACCGTGACCTTTGCCTCGGCCAGCTCGACCAGAAAGGCCGCGCCGATCTCCGCCCAAAGTGTGGTGAGGACATCGGCCGTCAGGTATTCGGCCCCCGGCATCACGGGAGCCGAGGCGGCAAGCGCTTGGATGTCGTCGGGAGGCGGCGGCAGCTCTACTTGTCTTTCGTCCGCATCAGGTCGGGCACAAAGCGCGGCGACGAATCGGCCGGCGAATTCGCGCCAAAAGGCGAAGACAGGAGGAACCACCGCCTCCACCTCGGCCGCGCCAAGTCTCAAGAGTCCGCGTCCCGCGCCACGTGCGAACGCCCGCTGGATGCGCTCGCCGAACTGAGGATCGAGCGCGGGCGCCTCGTCCGACGGAGAAAGCAAGAGACGACCATGCGGCGTCAGGCAAGGGATCAGGCGAAGGTCGGCCAAGACTTAGCGATTGCTCTCCCGTCGTTCGTGAGGCCGCGGACTATACGACTATTCTGCGGCACCCGCCCCATGGATCGATCGGCGTTTGGGCCTTTGACCCGCGCCCCGCCGGGCGCTATTCCTGGCTATGCTCTTCGATCCGCTTCAGCTTCGTGGCGTGACTCTCCGGAACCGCGTCGGCGTTTCGCCGATGTGCCAGTACTCCAGCACCGATGGGTTCGCCCAGGAGTGGCATCTGGTCCACCTGGGCAGCCGCGCCGTTGGCGGAGCTGGCCTGGTGATGACAGAGGCGACCGCGGTCGAGGCGCGCGGGCGGATCAGCCCGCAGGATCTCGGCCTCTGGAAGGACGAGCACATCGAGGCGCTCGCGAAGATCACCCGCTTCGTGCGCGCCCACGGGGCGGCGCCCGGAATCCAGCTGGCCCACGCGGGCCGCAAGGCGTCGGTCGCTCGCCCCTGGGAGGGCGGCCAGCCGCTGCCGCCCCCTGCGGGCTGGAGCCCCATCGTCGCGCCCAGCGCGCTGCCCTTCGACGAGGTTTTTCAAACGCCGAAGGCGCTAGGCGACAAAGAGATCGGTGCGCTGATCGACGCCTTTGCAGCGGCGGCCACGCGGGCCGGGCAGGCGGGGTTCGAGGTCATCGAGATTCACGCGGCGCACGGCTATCTGAATCATGAATTTCTCTCGCCGATCTCGAATCGCCGCGACGATCAGTGGGGCGGGACCTTCGACAACCGGATTCGTTTCTTGCTGGAGATCGTCCGCGCCGTGCGCCGGGTCTGGGCCGATGGCTGCCCGCTGCTGGTCCGACTGTCGACCACCGACTGGCTGGGCCCAGACGGCTGGACGGTGGAGGACTCGATTGCGCTGTCGCGCCGGCTGCACGCCGAAGGCGTCGACCTGATCGACTGCTCCTCGGGCGGAATCGCGCCCCGGGTGGCGGTCCCGACGGGGCCGGGCTATCAGACGGCCGCCGCCGCGCGCATCCGCGCCGAGGCGCCGATTCTAACCGCCGCGCTGGGGCTCATCACATCGGCCGCGCAGGCGGAGCACGTCTTGTGCACGGGCCAGGCCGACATGGTGTTCCTGGCGCGGGCGCTGCTCCGCGACCCCTACTGGCCACTCCACGCCGCCGCCGAGCTCGGCGTGTCGATCGACTGGCCTCCACAATACGACCGCGTCCGCGAGCTCACGGTGGCGCGGCCTCGGCCGTCGCGCAACTGACGTCGCGCAGGCAGATGCCGCTGGGGCTTGGCCGGAGCACGCCGAAGCGGTCGGCAGCGTAAAGCGCCGCGGTCCAGTGGAGCAACTCTTACGTCGAAATGACGATAATTGCGCTTCATTTTGATTGAATCCAAGGCCTTTCCCGGACTCTTTCCCATGCCAAGCACCTGATCTTACTCGATTCCAGCCAATGGCGCGAATGCTGCTGTAGCTACGCGCCGAAGAGCGCGCGGCGGAGATTTTGGTCGATCGGTCAAACCTGGGACGACAGGCTGGGCGCGAGTGAACGGTTGACACTGGGAAACCGCGGAGGTGGGATGACCCGTGACATTATCCAATGAGGACAAACTGACAGGATGCGACCTACTTCGAGGCTTGGTCTATTGGGACAAGCCCAACGGAGAAATTCAGGAGCGCCTGGCTGGCCTTGGTCGAACCTCGACGGATTTGCAGGCGTTGGCATTCGACTTGACTGGTATGACGGTGCCAGAGGCGATTGCCAAGGTCGTATTCGACGAGCTGAATGCTCATGTCCTGGGGGTGAGCGAGGTCCTGCGTCGGCCCGTCGGCGTCCGAACCGCGGCCCTGGATCTGCTCGACCAGCTGGAAGGCGCCTTGAGGGAGAAGGGGATCGTTCAGGAACCAACCCATGAGAGCCTGGTGCGAATGGCGTTTGTTGACTATCTCACTGGGATGCCCAATTTTCGCAGTCTGTCGGAGCGTTTCGAAAATGAGATCAAACGGGCCACGCGGTATGGCCGTCTGCTTTCGCTCATCATTCTCGATCTTGACGGATTCAAGGAGATCAATGACCGTTGCGGACATTTGGCGGGGAACGCCGCCTTGAAACACGTGGCTGGTTTGCTGAGGAATTTCGTGCGGGAGACGGATGTGGCAGGGCGCTATGGTGGCGACGAGTTCATGATTCTGTTGCCTGAAACCCCCAAACACATCGCCGAAGAATTGGCGAAGGATATTCGGGCGCTCATTTCGGCTACGCCTTTGCAATTGCCAGAGCTCGGTTCGCTTCCGCTGACCATCAGCCTGGGAATGGCATCGTTTCCGCGCGACGCTCGAACGGCGGATTCTCTGATGGCCGAGGCCGACGGCGCCATGTACAGCGCCAAGCGGGCCGGCCGAAACCAAGTTTGCTTTGCCAAGCCGAGGACCTCCACGCGGCTTTTGCACGGCCCGTTCGCGCCCGAGACCTATCGCTCCGTTCATGTCATCGGGGATTTCAACGGGTGGGATCGAATGGCGGAGCCTATGGCCTGGGATTCGCCTAAGAGCTGTTTCATCATCGAGTTGTTCTTGGCCCCAGGCAAGTACGAATACAAGCTTCTGCTGAACCGGGAGACGATCACCATCGACCCGCACAACCCGGAATCTGTCTACGACGGGTTTGACGGACGCAATTCGGTGCTAAGAGTTGTCGGCTCTAGCGGGTAGGAGCAGCGGTAGTCCTCCGGGTGCGAGGGAGTGGACTGTCCCGAACGGCAGCGTGTCCCGAAGCGGCTCGACATTCACCTTCATCTTGATTGGACAGGCCGGGCCCTGACATTATCGATGGTGCAAGTACCTGAACTTGCACACGACTGGACCATGGCCCGAATACTGCACTGGTCACGTGACTAGGTACACGGAAGCACGCCAAAGGCCACTTCGAAGTACCAGTGCGCAACCATGATACGAGAAAGGCATCAACATGCTTTGGACAGTTGCAGTCGTTCTGTTGGTTCTCTGGGCTCTTGGATTCGCTACTTCCTACACCATGGGAGGGCTTATCCACATTCTATTGGTTCTGGCGGCCGTGGCGGTTGTCATCCGCATTATCCAGGGACGAAGGGTTCTTCCGTGACGTCGATGTCGCCCACCGGCAGATCGGCCATGAAGGGGTTCATCACGGGGGTGTTGCTGGTGGCGCTCTCTTGCGTTCCATCCCTCGCCCAGGCCGAAGTCACGCGCGCCCCTCGGGCTAGCGCGAGCGAAGTACAGGGCAATAGTCTGGCCCAGCCCGCGCCGATTGACAGCGCTCCAGGCAGTGCGCTGGACTACGCCGCCCGACAGGCCGCTGCCCCACAACTCGGGGGGTTTGCGGGCGGAAGTGGCGGGATCTACATCGGCACAGGCGCCCTTGTGGTGGCGCTAGTCGTCCTCATCGTCCTTGTCGTTCGCTAGCATCCAGCGTGGGCCAACAGAGTGATCCCACGCGATCGCAGCCCGAGACGCCTTGCACTCCTAGCCTGCCTACTGGCGAGCGGGTGCTATCTGGGATCCGCCCGAAGCACGACGCCCGCCGAATTGGCGGATGAAGGAGGCTGGGAGGTCATCGAGACAGTGCCCGATGTGCGCCAAATTCACCGTGAGGACTGCGGCGCGGCTGCACTCGCCATGGTTCTCGATTACTGGGGGCGCCCGATCACGCGAGACGAGATTAGGCTCGCCAGCCCACCTGCGCCCGACCGAGGCCTGAGGGCGGCGCTCCTCCGCGACATCGCCGTCCGCCAAGGTTTGCAAGCCTTTCTTATCCAAGGTCAGCCAGGTGACCTCGATCGCGAGATCCATCGACATCATCCCGTCCTGGTTGGGATGATGAAGCGATACTTCTTCCGCAACTATCCTCATTACGAGGTAGTCGTGGGAATCAACCGGCAGAAGCAGCGCGTGCTGACCCTTGATCCCGCATATGGCCTGCGCGTGAACGGCCGCGATGGTTTCGCCGCCGAGTGGGCCAAGACCGGACAGCTAACGCTCGTTGTCTTCCCACAGACCACCGCCCTGAGGGGCGGCCAAGGCGCGCCAACCGAAGGTGACGCGCGCCTTCATCGGTGAAGCCCTCCGGTCAACTCGAATACTTTGGTCAAGAACGCATTGAAGACGGGACGGCTGTTTGCGTCGACCACATTGCCCAGGCGTTTGCCGACCAGATGCGAGCGTTCCAGCCCCAAAAGGCGCGTCCCCGTGAGATTCACCTGCCGGATCTCCCCCTCTCGATTCAGGGTCAGGTATCCGACGGGAGCGAATTCGTAGAGATCCGTGTAACGGGAGAGCCCTTCCTCGACTTCGCTCCGGGCCCGCTGCAACTCCTCGTTCTGCATCTCGAGCTCAATCTGGTGAACTTGCAGCTCGTGAAACAGCCGCTGCGTCTCCGACGGCGTGTTGGTGTTTTCTGCGATGGTATCGGCACGGCGTGCGCCGAATCGCTCCTCCGCCCGACGACGCAACTCACCGGCATCTACCATTTCGCTCTTGCTCTTCTTCATCCGTCACTCCCGTTGATCCCATTTCCCCATCAGCTCGATTGATTCTGGCGCAGCGTCGCCTCAAGTGTCTTGGCGACGGTGATGTCGGCGAAGGTGATCACGACGCCATCGATGCGGTTGTCCAGCGTGCGGTAGGGCATGATGCGCACCGAGAACCAGCGCTCGTCGACGGTCTTCACCGGCGTCTCCTTGAATACCAGGGTTCGGAGGACGGTTTGCGCGTCGGAAGCAAGCTCGGGATAGATCAGATCCGAAGCGAGGTCGGTGATGGGACGATTCAGGTCGCCGGGAATCAGCTTGATGATCTTCGTCATGCGCGGGGTGAAACGCCGAACCTTCAGAGCTTCGTCCAGGAACAGGGTGGCGATGTCGGTGCTGTCGAGCAGGTTTCGCATGTCGTCGTTGGCGCGAGATTCGTCGTCGACCTTGGCCTGCAGCTCGCGGTTGAGGGTTTGAAACTCCTCGTTCAGAGACTGCATCTCCTCCTTGGAGGTGGTCAGCTCCTCGTTCGCGCTCTGCAACTCCTCGTTGGTGGACTGCAATTCCTCGTTGGCCGATTTGAGCTCTTCCTCGGATGTCTGCATTTCCTCATGTGTGGCTCGGGTCTCCTCGCGTGCGTGCAGCAGCTCTTGCTCCAGCCTCGCCTCGGCCGCGGGAATTCGAGTGCGCTTGCCCGACGGTTTGTCAGCGGGGGCTAAGGCGACGTCGGCGAACACGATCATCACCATCCCGCGCATCGCTTGCGGCTCGTGTAGTGGCTCGATGGTGACATCCACGATGTGTACGACCTCGCGGTCCTTCAGCCGCACCCGAATCCGCCCGGCGCCGCGCCGATCTCGCACTGCCTTTCGGAAGGCGTTGCCAAGCTCGTTGCGCAAACCTTCGCGGGCCATGGCATGGATGTTCCAGTTGGCTTTTCCCGCCGCCGGCTCGAGGTACTTGCCCGTCTGCCCGCTGATATACAGAATATCCCCCTGCGCGTTGGTGAGCACGGCGGCGGGTGAGTAGCGATCGAGCAGCAGCTGCGCAGCCTGCGTTTGCAGATTGGGAAGCGGTGTCGCACTGCTAGCCGCTGGGTCCGCCCTACGCGGCCGAACATGGAACCACGCTGGAAATTCGGCGGGCATGGCCTTGGACGCAGCATTGAGGTGACGGTAGATTCGGGTCTTGCCACCCTTGGGCGCAAAGAGATCGGCGACCTGCCCCAGCGACTCCGCGCTGCCCAGAAAAAGGATGCCGCCCGGACTGAGGCTGTAGTGAAACAGCGAAAGGAGCTTCGTTTGCAGCTCGGGCTCCAGATAGATGAGAAGGTTGCGGCAGCTCAGGATGTCGAGCTTGGTGAACGGTGGGTCCATGATGATGTTCTGTGTGGCGAAGACCACCGACTCGCGGATCTCCTGGCGTACGCGGTAGCCGTGCTCCTCCTTCACGAAGAATCGGTCCAAGCGCTCCGCCGAAACATCGCTGGCGATGTTGGCTGGGTAGCTTCCCTGCCGCGCTCGCTCGATGGAATCCTTGTCGAGGTCGGTGGCGAAGACTTGCAGCGAATAGTTCCGAGCCGGCCGCATCTCCGCGAACACCTCCTTGAAGACCATGGCCAGGGAATAGGCCTCTTCCCCGGTCGAGCAGCCCGGCACCCACGCGCGCAGCACCCCACCCGCCGGACGTTCCGCCAGCAGCGCGGGGATCTCCATCTTTTGCAGGTGGTCCCAGGCTTCAGGATCGCGGAAAAAGCTGGTCACGCCGATCAGCAGCTCCTTGAAGAGCAGCGTGGTCTCCTGCGGGCTCTCCTGCATATAGCGCAGGTAGCCGGCGATGCTTTCGATCTTGTGCAGTCCCATGCGCCGCTCGATGCGGCGGTAGACGGTGCTGCGCTTGTATTGCGAAAAATCGTGACCGGTCTGACTTCGCAGGAGGACGCACATCTTTTCAATCGCGCTCTCGGTCTTGGAGTCCAAAACGAGATCGGGCGAGGCTATTCGTGGAGCGTGGGCAAGGTAGGCTGCGATCTTGCTGGCCAGTTCCTCGCCGGGCGCCACCACATCGGCCAGGCCGGCATCAATGGCGCTCCTGGGCATGGAGTCGAACTTGGCCGAGGCGGGGGTTTGCACGAACACCGCGCCCCCTTTCTCCTTGATCGCGGAAAGTCCCAGGGTACCGTCGGAACCCATGCCCGAGAGGATGACGCCGACGCTCTCGGGCCCTTGGTCGGCGGCCAGGGCGCGCAGGAAGAAATCAATGGGCAGACGCAGCCCGCGCGGCGCCGCCGGCGCCAGCAAGTGCAGCACTCCGTGCAGGATGGACATATCCTTGTTGGGAGGAATGACGTAGACGTGATTGGGCTCGACCTTCAGGCGATCCTTGACCTGCAGAACCTTCATCGGCGTGGCCCGGGATAGCAACTCGACCAACATGCCCTTGTGGGTCGGGTCCAAATGTTGAACGACCACGAAGCCAAGGCCGCTGTTCTCCGGCACGTGGCGCAAGAAACTCTCGAGTGCTTCCAGACCTCCAGCCGAGGCACCGATGCCGACGATGGGAAACGAAGGACGCACGCCTGCAACCGGCTTGGTGGCCTTCTCCGCATTCCGGGCTTCCGATTGTCGTTTGCGAGTCATCGTGGGTAGGGCTCCGAGCGTTGAAAGCCTCGGCCGAGCCTGATGCATTGTCTAGGCCAGTCGAGATTGGACCTGGCGTGGAGTGTAAATGCCGCGTACGATTCTAGAGCTCGCGGTAATAACAAAGAGAGGACGATGGTGCCCGATGAATGGCAAGGAGGGCAAGCCCACGGGCATCGCCAAGCTTCGTTGGCGCGCCGAAGAGATCGCCCAGGAGCAGGGTGCTCCGTCGCCCAAGGATCTCACGCTGATGTCGCGCGAGGAAGCGCTGAAGCTGGTACACGAGCTTCGCGTGCATCAGATCGAGCTGAAGATGCAAAACGAAGAGCTGTGCCGCGCACAGGCAGAGCTGACCGCGACCAGGGAGCGCTATTTCGACCTGTATAACCTGGCGCCCGTGGGTTACTTCGTGGTCTCTCACGAGGGGCGAATCTTGGAAACCAACCTGACCAGTGTCCTCCTGCTGGGCGTTCCCCGGGCCGCGCTGGTCAAGCAGCCCATCACCCGGTTCATCTTCAAGGAAGACCAAGACGTCTATTATCTGCACCGAAGAGAGCTTCTGGCCACGGGCAAGGCGCACACGTGCAAAGTACGCATGGTGAAGGCCGATGGGACGGCATTCTGGGCTCGACTGACGGCCACCACGCAGGAGAGCTCCGGCCCCGACGGTTCACCCGCGAGCCGCGTCGTGCTCAGCGACATAAGCGAGCAGAAAGAAATGGGGCAAGACAAGCCCAAGCTGAATCTCCGACTGCAACAGACACGAAAACATGCGCGCCGAGGCCGCAAGCCAGCGAGGGGCAAGGACGGCAAAGGCGACAAAGATCGAAAGAGGACCTCCGGTAAATGACAGGGCGTCACGGGGCGTAGCTCTTGCGCCCGAGGACATCCACCCGAGAAATTGTGCGACTCGCGCACGCCACTCGGGACGAACCGGGCGATGTGCTAGCACCCGCGTTGACGCTGATCTTGGCGCAGGTCTGAGTGAACCAGATCCGTAGTCCCCGGCCTTACGAAACATCGCCCTTTTCGACTTTCCAAAGGTCCAGAAAATCTTCTGTGACTACCTGGCTTCGTACTTCAATTCGATGGGCTCGGGCCGTCATCTTGGTCGGAATCACAGGTCCGGCGAACTTTCAACTGCGATAATTGCCCGCAAGTGCTCGTGTTTGGTCAGCGGCACGAATGCTGCTGTAGCTATTTGCACACAGGCGAGAGGACCGGCACTGGAAAGGGCTGCCCAATGAACCAGGATCAAGTCAAAAGCAAGTGGGATGGGATCAAGGGAACAAGCCTGGCACGCCAACTTGTGCTCCTGTCCCTGCTGTCCGGAGTGGCCGCGTGTAGCACCGACGATATAGGCCAAGGCGGCCCGTACCGCGCCTCGGACCAGCTTGAGTGTGGCGGCACGCATGTCGACGATCAGAGTGATACCAGCAACTGCGGTGACTGCCAGATGCCGTGCTCCGCGATTTTGCCTTCCACGGCCGCGTGCATTGCGGGCCACTGCCTTATTACCCTTGCATCAGGACAGAACCAACCCAGCGGCATCGTGTCTGACGCCACGAGCGTGTACTGGACGAGCCCAAACACAGTGGTGAAGATTCCCATCGGCGGCGGCACCACCAGCACTTTCGCGTCAGTGGATGGATACACCGCTGGCCTCGCCGTCGATACCGCGAACGTCTACTGGGGCGGTTGCAACAACATGGGTTCCGTGTGCACGGTGCAAAAGGAGCCCGTCGGTGGTGGCGCGCCTATCGATCTCACCTCTGACTTCTATGCTGGCCTTGCCATTGACGCCACGAACATCTACGGGATCAATGCCAGGTCTGGCGTGGTGATGAAGGTGCCCATCAGCGGCGTCGCCGCCACAGCGCTCGCCTATGTCCCACGCGCATTCTCACGCATCATCGTTGACACCTCGAACATCTACTGGATAGGTCAGGCAAGCACGCTTGCGGTGATGAAGGTTTCCATCGACGGCGGCCCGATCACCACCCTTGCCTCGGGGCATAACATTATGGGCATTGGCGTCGATGCCACCAGCGTCTACTGGACGGACGCAGGAACGAGCGCCAATTCCTACAGCGACGGCACGGTCATGAAGGTGCTCACCAGCGGTGGTGCACCCACTGTACTCGCTTTGGGGCAGAACCAACCCTCGGACATTGCTGTTGACGCCACGGCGGTCTACTGGACGAACTCCGGGACGGATGCGAATTCCTACAGCGACGGTACGGTCATGAAGGTGCTGGCTGGCGGTGGCACACCTACTACTCTCGCCGCAGGACAGAACCAACCCTCGGGCATCGCAGTGGACGCTTCAGGCGTCTACTGGACGACTTCTGACGGCGCCGTAATGAAGGTCACTCTCAAGTAGCGCGGACGGATCGGGCCTTCTGGGTCGTTCTGTTTCGTGCGTGGTCGCACTGGGCGGAGGTGCTTGTCCGACGATGGGCACCGCATCGCTCATCGGGATTCTCCGGCGGGCTCGGCCACGGTGCTGCCGTCGATGTTGACCGCCGTCTGCGCGAGCAACCTGCCGTTGAGCGATGCGCAGGTTCGCAATGTAACCGAGGTCTGTGCGAGAACGACGCCCTCGCGGTGTGCGGTCGTGCCGAGATCCACAAGACCCCTGGTCGCCGTCGAGCATCGCCTATCGGCTGCAGGCGTTAGAAGATGGTCTGCAGGGCAAAGGTGACGGTCTGGTCGAAGCCCACGGGCGAGAAACCGAAACCGGCGTAGAAATCCAGCGCGAACGTATCGAAAAGCAAAAAGTGCACGCTCGGGCCGAATGCGTCGACGACCGTCGTGTGATGGAGCGGCTGGCTGCGATCCATGAAGAGCGAGGTGTCGTGGAAAACGCCCACCGCGAACCAATCACGCCACAGCTGTAGGCGGTACGCGGTTTCCACCTGGGCCGCTTGGCGAACCCAATACCTGTTGCCGAAGAACACGCGCTGGTAGTCCCCGGCAAGCTGCATCTCGTCCCAGAAGCGTACGTCGCCGGCCAGCAGGACGCCCCGGCCACGGAGGATGAAGCGGTGCCGTCCCACGGTCATCACCGACTGGCCGGTCAGCGTGGTGACGAGGAGCCACTGCTGGATGTTCGACGAAGCCCCGTCTACCTGTAGGTGCACCCAGGGCCGCTGGTCGCGCTGCATGACCTGCGCATGCGGGTCCAGGTTGGCCACCAGCCGGACCAGGGCTCGCACGGATTTCAGGTCGCCCAAGGCCGGAATGGCCGTGGCGCTGTCCGACACGCGCTGTACCTGAAAGATTCTCACGATGTCGGCGCCCGCACCGAGCGACACCTCTAGATACGGTCGAATCAACACCAGCGCGGGCACGGTGGTGTTGCGCATGAAATCGAAGGTCTGGATAGCCAGGTCCGGGCGGTCGTAGAGAGATAGGTAGAGCGACGTCTCGAGCCGCAGCGCCAGCAATCCTTGCAACCGACGTGGCAGACGGTAAGCGGCGTTGAAACCACCATGCACCCAGCGGAGGCGTGGCTCCTCCTCTGCCAGGTATTGCCGGTAGGGAAACGCGAACTCGACCCTGGCAAACAGCCTGTCGTCATCGAGGAGCAGGCTCGCATATTGGTAGGACACCGCAGGCACGACGCCCCAGGTGGCGCTGACCGAGACGTCGAGCGCCCAGCCAAGGAATTCGCGCGACACCACGTAGATTCGCAGGAGCCGATCGGGAACCATGGGTCCGAAGGGCGTGATTTGAGACTCACCGAGATCCCTGACCCGGTACGAGATGTTGACCAGGCCGTATTTTTGTTTCAGGTCCTCCAGGGCTTGTTCCACGGTCGGCTTATGGAAGATGTTGTTTGGCAAGTTCAGGCTGAGTCGAAAAAGTGTCGCGCCCACGCCGCCGACCCCGACGAACGAAATGCGCATGTGGCCCGGGTCGACATAAATCCACACCAGCCGCTTCTCTTCCAGGCTGAACCAAGCACGCGCGTAATCGTAGCCGACTGCATGGTAGGCCTCGACGATGCGCCGGCAGGCTGCGGCGGCCCATGGGGCTAGGTTGACGTCATCGGCCGGGACGAGCCCCATCGCGTTTTTTACGACGTCGCTGGGCAGGATCGATCCGCTGACTTGGACATGAATATTCGGTGCCGACAGACCGGCATCGCCGACAACACCGCCGTCGGGAATCGAAACACGCTTGGGGACCTGAGCATCCGACGACACTGTAGCGGCATCGCCA
Source organism: uncultured delta proteobacterium (assembly GCA_963824555.1). Lineage (GTDB taxonomy): Bacteria > Myxococcota_A > Polyangia > Fen-1088 > Fen-1088 > Fen-1118. The sequence goes on from CAWGPW010000044.1 coordinate 181,981, forward strand.
ACAATGCCACCATCCGGGATCGCGCCGCGCTTCTGGGCGTGAACCTCGGATGCACCGTAGGATGCGGCGGGAAATAGCAGCGCCAGCAACGCCAGCAGAGAAAACGGCTTGCCGGTAGGCGCTGCTGCTAGCGCTCGGCCTGCAGGTGCGCCTCGACGAACCACAGCCACTTGTCGACCCCGCGAGAAACCTCGGTGAAGAGGTCGGTGGTGTCGGCATCGCCAACTTCGTCGCTCTTCCCGATCGATTGCCGAACCGATCTCCCGAACGCCGCCAGGGCCGATGACAGCGCGTCCACGTGATCACGGCCAGCGCCGGTCTTTGCTGCGTATTCGGGCAGCGTCGTCCGCTTGGCCACGCTGCGTGCGGTTCCTTCCGCTATCCCGCCCAACTGGACTGCGCGTTCGGCGATGTCGTCCACGTAGGTTTCGACATCCTCGTTGAGCTTGTCGAACAGCTCGTGCAACGCGATGAAATCCGGTCCTTTCACGTTCCAATGTGCTTGCTTGCACTGGGTCTGCAGGTCGATGGCATCGGCCAGGCGGGCGTTGAGCAATTCCACCAAGGGGGTGCGATGCTTCTCACTAATATCGTTCTTCGTCGAATACATGGTTCACCAGTTCCTTCCAATAGTTGCCCAGTCGTCTGTTCCTATTTCTTGTCCATCGTGGTGTCCGCCTTCTCGACCTTGTTGCCTCTGAATTTGCATTTCGTCTCCTTGTGGTGATTGCGCACCCGGCCGACCAGCCGAATCCGGCGAACGTGCCCACCCGAGAGAGCAAAGGTGAGGCCAACATCGACGAATCTCGAGCTGGCGTGGAAATTCGCACACACTCGAACCAACGACCCGTCACGATGATGGGATCCATCCATCACTATGATGGACTTGACGACGACTCCGCGTTTTTACCCGGGTCCGCGAGGCCAACCTCCGCGAAGCCAACCCTTGGCTATCGCCATCGCACGCTCTGCTGTGGGTCAAAGGAGCACATCACTGGCGAGGATCGTCACAGGATCCGGTGACATGGATGGGGCGGTCGCAGGAGGGAATGGACCACGGGAATCGCCAGGTGCATGATGAGCTGGCCCGCCTACCCGGTAGACTTCAGTGTGTGATTTACGTTGCCGACGCAGAATGGACAGCGCACGCGTGGCTGGGCGATGCGGGGCTGGGCAAGCTGTAGGTCGCGGAGGCATGACATGAGCCATCTCAAGATCACCCTGCGCCGGATCGGCGTCTGCGCTTTCGAGGCGACAAGCTCCGCGGGCCATCGCACGCGGGTGGAAGGCTCCCCCGAGCTGGCCGCCAAGATCCTGGAACGAGTCGCGGATCGGTCCGTGCTGCCAACGCCCGCCCCGGCACCGCCCGCCCCCGCGACGGGCCTGGGCATGCGTCCGATGGAATTGTTTCTCGTGAGCCTGGCCAGCTGCAGTGCCATGGACCTGGTGCAGATTCTCACCCACCAGCGCGAGGATCTGCGCGGGCTGGTCATCGACGTCGACGGTGCGCGCGCGCACGCCACGCCAGCGATCTACGAGACCATCAAGATTCGATTCACGGCCGAAGGGACGGTCAATCCAGCCAAGCTCGCCCGTGCCGCAGAGCTGGCGGTCACCAAGTACTGTTCGGTGGCCGGCATGCTCAAACCCAGCGTGGCCATCACCATCGAAAGTGCCCTCGCCAAGAGCTGAGCCCCGCGCTCGCCTAGAGCACCGAACGGTTTGAAAACCGAGTGTTTTCCGAATTTTTCACCACAGAGGGCGCAGAGAACACAGAGATGAAAGAAGGGAAGAGGATCCGGATTCGAGATCCGAACCCCTTCTCTTCCGGTCTCTGTGCTCTCTGTGGTGAAAATCCTATACGTTGTGCTCCTCGCGTGGAGAGCACCGAGAGAGACTCAGCAGTCGGATTCTTCGAGAAAATCAACCCGTTCGGTGCTCTAGCCGAAGAATGCCTCGGTGCGAATCTGACGTTTGCGGTCCACGCCGTGCTCGACCAGCGACGATCGCATCTCCGCGACCATGGCGCCGTTGCCGACCAGATAGAACATCGGCGCGCACAGCCCCGGCACCAGCGCGAGAACGCTGGCGTTGATGCGTCCGTGACGCCCTTTCCATCCTGACTCTGCCGAGCTCAAGTGAATGCACAGCTCGGCGCCGGCGCGCCGGCACAGCTCCTCGATTTCATCGCGCGCGAAGATATCCTCCGCCCGGCGCAAGCCCCAGTAGACAAGCCGCTTTCCCGGCGCGCGCTCGGGCCTGCGCACGAGCTCCTCGAGCATCGGCATGATGGTGGCGATTCCGGTTCCCGTCGTACCAAACACGAGGTCTCCAGGATGCGACTCGCCCAGGATGAAACCACCGAAGGGACCCGTCATCGTAACCGGGGCGCCTGGCGACAACCGTGTGAAGTATTCGCTGGCATGGCCGCCCGGGATCTGGCGGGCGATTAAGCGTACCTGTTCGCCGCGAAACGTCGGCGACGCGATGGAGTAACTGCGTCGCACGGAGGCGACCAACTCTCCCCCAGTACCGCCGCCGGGCCGATGGCCCGGATCCTTCAGGCGTGAAACGGGCAGCCCCTCACCCGCCTCGCTGCGCTCGGCGACTTCTCCCCGCTTCGCTCCGCTACGCGGGGCGAGGTGTTTCAGGTCAGGTACATGCAAGGTCACGAACTGCCCGGCCTGGAACCCCAGGCGCTCTGGCACCTTTATCGTAAAGCGCAGATCGTACACACCAGACGCGATGTGTTCTTTGCTCGTGAGGATGGCTTCAATGGGACTTGGCACCCGCCAATTCTAGTGTGACGAGGCGCCCGTGCCAGTCCGGATGTCGTGGTGACCTCATCTCCGTCGGCGACGGCGAGAAGCGCGGGGGCCTGGGGCGCCAAAGCCTGATGGCATCAGGATATCGGCGAGGAAATCTTCGAGATCCATCTCGGGCTCGTAGTCAGGATCCCTGCGCTGCCCGTTCGCCGGGCCAGCGACGAACTGGGCGCAGGTAATCTTGCCGTCGACGAAGGACTGCACGAACTCGCGTGTCTCCCGCAAGGACTCGACCTCGCTTTCAAGCGAGGACAGCAAACCGCCGAGCTGGTCATCCCCATGCCCGCCTCCAAGACCGAGGGCCGTCGCGAGCTCGGCGGGGGCCGAACGCCTGAGCTCGCGCATTCTTGCGTCCAGCTCCTTGAGCTGCCGTCTCAGCTCGCGGTTGGTTTGCTCTAGGCTGGAGCAGCGCCGTTCCGTCTCGTCCTCATCGTAGCTCGGGTCAGGAAACGTCCCCGCCAGCCACACCTTCTCCAGCTCGAGCAGGTGGGCCAGATCGCCGTCCTGGTAGGCACGGGTCACTTCCTTCATAGCCTCGGTCCGCTTCTCCTGAGAGTCTTTGTCCCGGGCCTTGTCGGGGTGGATGGCGGTAGCGAGGCGACGAAAGAGATCCCGTATGGCCGTCGCGGCGGAGCCGGCCGAGCGCCTCGCGGACGGGCTTTCGCCAGTCGGATCTGGCGATGGCGGAGCCTCTCCTGCGGGAAAGTCCGAGGGCTCCTGGCCCGCAGGGTCGAATTCGAAGAGGTCATCGTCGGGGGATGACGTGGGGGTAAGAATGCCCTCTGCCTGCAACAGATCGTAGAGATCCCGGATCAGGCGCCGGTCTTTTCGCTTCAGGCTCGGCCTGGCCAGGATGGCGGCGAAGAGCCCATGGATCTCGCGGTCGATCGCCTGCCCCTGCACGAGCAGCGGCCGGACCGCGCTCGACAGCTTCGCCATCTGTGCATGCTGCGCGTCGAGGGTCGCGAGCAACTTTTCGAGCTTGTTCTTCCTTCGCGTCACGCTGGCCAGCAGCTTCTGTCTCTCGCGCAACAGGGCCACAAGCCGACTGGACGTTTCTCGAAGCTCGAGCTGGCCCGTGGCGGCGGGTGCGCGTGCAACGGCGGGACGCATGGGGCCGAAGGCTAGCCGAATCGGGTAAGAATTTCACCGGCAATTTGCGAAGGGCCAGCCGCTAAATGTCCACTCGCCATCGCCGATTGGGCAAAAAGTGGCAGTCGCCGGGGCTCGACTGGGTCTGAAGACAAACGACGCATTTCACGATTCCCTGGAAAGACCATGGATCTTTCCGCTTTTTCGGCAAAGATGCCATTGGCATCGTTGCTGCATACTCTGTGGCAAGAAGGTCTTTGGCAATTTAGGAGCAGGAATGGCACCACGCGGAATCCGACATTGGAGCTTCTGGATTCACCCTGGTCGAGTTGATGATTGTGGTGGCAATCATCGGGCTCTTGGCTGCCATCGCCATTCCCTCGTTTAGCCGGTACGTGCGCAAGGCCAGAACATCCGAGGCCGTGGGGCAGCTCAGCAAAGAGTGGGTCGGCTCGCTGGCGTACTACGAATCCGATCACACCGTGGCGCTTGGCAAGGTTCTGACCAAGGAATTCCCCGGCCCAGCGGCGGCCTGGGCCGAGGCAAGGGAGTGCGGTTGCCTGACGGGTGCCGCCTGCCCCGGCGGCAACGCGATCTGGGCCTCGGATGCTGTCTGGCAAGCGCTCAATTTCGCTATGCCCGATCCGCACCACTACATGCCCGGGTATAGCGCCTCGGGAACCGGCGCCGTCGCGAAGTTCACCGCGTTCTCGAAGGGCGACATCAATTGCAACGGCACCCTGGCCGAGTTCTCTCGCAACGGCGAGATCAACAGCATCGGCGATGTCACCGGAAGTCGGATCCCCGTGATCGTCAACGAGTTGGAATAGCGGACCCGGGCGCGAGCTTGCGGCGACGTTCACGCTGGGTGAGCAGAATCGCAACGGCGGCGATGGGCAGCAAAAAGATCGGGAAGGAAAGCCAGAACCAGAGATTGGACCGAAGCTCTGGCGCCGAGCGCTCGTCCGCGCCGAGTGGAAGCGCGCGCAAGGTTCCATCGTAGCTGCCCACGAACGCCATCCAGTGACCGCGAATGCGCCCGGCGGCCGGCGAGGACCAATTGCTGTCGTCCATGCCGCCCACATTCCACAACGGCCGGCCCGTGAACGCGGAAAAGATCGGTCGCCCGCGGTCGAGAGCGTTCGCGTGCAACATGTGGTCCCAGGCCATGGACAACACCATCGGTTCATCGCCGCCTGCGATGATGGCGGGAGAGGAAAAGACGCCGCCGCGGGTCGAATCGCGCCAAAGCGCCGCCCCGTCGCCTGCGCCGAGTGCGTAGAGATTTCGATCGTAGGATCCCACGAAAGCCCGTGGCGGGGTGCCGTCGAGAGTTGCCGGCGCGCCCGTGATCCTGTCGCCGGTGCGGAACTGCCAACGCTCGGCGCCTGTCAGCGCATCGAGCCCGCGAACGGTGCCGAACTTGGACCCCGTCACCAGCATGGGGCCCAGGCTGGTCGAAACAAAGGCCGGCGGACTTCGCACGCAGTCGAGCTCGGCCTTCTTCCACAGCACCTGGCCGCTCTTGGCTGCGATGGCGTAGAGGTTGCCGCTCGACGAGCCAAGAAAGAGCATGCCCCGGCCTTGCAAGCGCACGAAGATGGCCGCGGTCAGCTCGTTGTCCCCCAAATCCGCGCGCCAGAGCAGGTGGCCATCCTCGATGGCCAGCGCCGCCACACCACTTCGCTGCTCGCTGTGGGCAAGCGATCGATCCCAAATCCAATAGGGAACGAAGACCGCGTCGTTGTTTTCGCCTCGGTCGCCTTGGTTGCCGGTACCGCCCACGCAAGGCGCGGCCAGGCGCGCACCGCCCAGGGTGGGACGGAAGTCCTCGACCGCGTGGACCCAGATTTGGCGGCCCAGCGCGGGGTCGATGGCATACACGATGCGGTCGTTCGAAGCTGCGAACAAGATTTGGCGCGCGCCATCCTGGAAGAAGACCGGCGCCGAATAGATGGGGCCACCCGTGGTAAACTTCCACAGCGTTTCGCCGGTGGCGGCGTTCAGACAATACAGCGTGTGGTCGTAGTTGCCAGCCACCACGATGGGTTGCTCGCCGGCCACGCCCAGGGCAGGCGAGGACCAAACCGTGAGCCCGGGCTCGTACCCCCAAACGCGGCCACTACCGTCGAAGCTCCAAGCGCGTGGCAGGGTGGTCTCGGCCGCACGCAGCTCGATGGACGCCTGGTTCTGGGCGTCGCACCGGCTTTGCGACCAAACCTCGCAATCCGAGGCGACCGCGGGCCATGGCAAGGAAAACGCCAGAGCGGCGAGCACGGTACGCGACGTCATGCCGACGCGCTCTCGCCAGGCAGAGACGACTTGGCTTGGGGCCGATCGCCTTCCTTCTGGGCGCGAATCGACCACACATCTTCGACCTTCAGCGCCGAATTCGAACAGTGGTCCACGCAGGCGTAGCAGAACTGGCAGCTCGAGATACGAATTACGCCTTTGTCGATGGCCGCCACGTCGCAGCTGGTATCGCACACACCGCAGCGGTTGCACTTGCTGGCGTCGAGCAGGATGCGCAGGCGGGAAAACCGGTGCAAGAAGCCCATGAATTGGCCCCAGGGGCAAAGGTAGCGGCACCACGAGCGCAGCACGAAGGTCCCGGCCACGAGAATGACCAGCGTGGTGAGCGCGGAAGCCGGATCGTCGCGCGCCGTGAAGGCGAAATGCACCGGCGAGGTCACCACCATGTGCGAAACCGCCGTCAGAAAAATCGCGGCCAAACTGAGGATGCGCAGCTTGCGCGTCGGGATGTCGTCGATCACGCCGGCCAGGACCAGACAGCACAAGAGGAGCAGCATAGCGGCCCAGTGCAGGCTCGAGTCCTCGACGAACAACTTCTTTTTGACCCCCAGCCAAACCATGAGCGCGATGAAACCCAGGCTCGCGCCGGCGATGCCGAACAGTTGCACACGGGTGAGCCCGCCCGGCCGGCGCGGCAGTCGCTTGCGCACCCAACCCGAGAGATCCTGGAGACTTCCCGTGGGACAGATCCAGCCGCAGAAAACCGGGCCGTGCAGCAAGGTCACGGCGATGATGACGATGGGCAGGGCGAGCCAGTAGAAGGACTCGCTGTAGGCCGACCCGACCAGGGTCAGGCCGTAGAGACCGTTGCGGATCATGCCGAACACGCCCAGACACGAATACACGACGTAGAAGAAGACCACGAATGAGAGAGCCTGCACCCCACGCCGAATCCATTGCCGATGGCGATTGGTATTGCTGATGACGATCACGGCCAGGAACAGAAACAAGAGCGTCGCCATCTCCACACTGGTTCCGTCCAGCGACAGGAACGGCGTGTTGAAGACCTTGCCGAGAGGAGCGCGCTCCGGTTGCATGACCTTTTAGTTTGCCTCCTCGGCGAGGCATTCGCCCGGCTTTTCATCGCAGCGGTGGGCGCAATCCGGCAGCGCGACGATCGAGGACGGATCCAGTCCCAGAAAACGCGCCACGAACGGACAACGCGGCCTCCCTTGCACCTCGGCCGCACTTCCGCCTTGCACGATGCGGCCGCCCAGCATGATGGCAACGTGGTCGCCCAATGCCGCGGCTTCCTCCCGGCTATGCGTGACGTGCAAGGTGGTCAGACCCAACTCTTTATGAACCCGGGCCAGCTCGGTCTGCAATTCGAGGCGCGTGTTGTGGTCGAGCGCGCTCATGGGCTCGTCGAGAAGAAGCAGATCGGGCTTGATGGCCAGGGCGCGCGCCACGGCCACCCGCTGGGCCTCGCCCCCGCTGAGCGTGGCCACCGGGCGGGTGAGAATCGCGCGCAGCCCCAGACGCTCGATCAAGTCGTCGACGATGCGATCGACCTCCTCGCGCGCGACCTTGCGCGCACGCAAGCCGTAGGCGATGTTCTCGCGAACCGATTTGTGGGGAAACAGCGCGGCCTGCTGAAACACGAGGCCCATCTTGCGATGCTCGGGCGCCACCCCGGTCACGTCGCGACCGTCCACGAGGATTCGCCCTCGCGCGGGCGCGAAGAAGCCCGCGATGGTCTGCAACAGGACCGACTTGCCGCAGCCGCTCGGACCCAGGATGACCCAGTAGTCGCCCTTCTCGATGCGCAGGGAAATGTCCCGTAGCGCAAAGTCGCCGAAGATGCAGCGGATGCTCTCCAGCTCGATCATGGGCGACGGCCTCCGCGCGGGCCGCGCAGGGCAAACGGCATCAGGGACTGACCGAACTGCAACATCACGAATACCCACAGGCAGATGATGAGCAACAGGATGGCGATGGGCCGGCTTTCCGAGGCACCGGCGCGCAGGAATTCGGTGTGCACCAGGACCGGCGCCGTGACCGGCGAGCTGGCGAAGAGCACGATGCAGCCGAACTCGCTGATGGCCCGCGCCCAGGCCAGCGTGGCACCGACCAAGATTCCGCGCGAGGCCAGTGGCAGCGAAATGCGCGCGAAGGTGGCGGCCGGCGACGCGCCCAGGCTGCGCGAAGCCAGCTCATACTGCAGCGGTACCGCCTCGAAGGCCGTCATCGCCGTCTTCACGAGAAAGGGCGCGGCCACGAAGACCTGCGCGATGACGATGCCGAGCAGCGAGCCCGAGATGGGCAGGCCGAGGCTTTCCAGCGCACCGCCGAGCACACTGCCCGGCCCAAGCAGCACGATCAGCGCCACCCCGGCCACCGACTGCGGAACCAAGATGGGGACGTCGACGATGGACTCGACCCAGCGCTTGCCCGGGAAATCGACGCGCGCCAGCGCATAGGCCAGCGGCACGGACCACACGGCCAGCACCGCGGTAGCGATGGTCGAGGTCAGCAGGCTCAGCCAGATGGCGCTGGCCACATCCCCTCGCATGAAGGTGCGCCAGAGCGTCTGCAAGGAATCCTGCATGCTCAAGTAGATGAGCGGAAAGAGCACCACGGTCAGGGCCAAGAGGCCCCCGCACAGACACAAGCGTACGAAGCGCGAGGCCTTTCCGCGTGTCATCCAGTAGACCGAGTAGATGAGCGAGAGCGGAATGAAGGTCTCGAAGGCGAAAGGCTGCAGGACCACGAAGCAGAGAACGAAGATGGCGAAAATACCGAGCAGAACCGGGGCGCCGAAGAACCCCGCGTAGGCGATGACCAGCAGGATGAAGAGGGGCGGCTTGTTCAGCACGGCAAGTACCAAAACGAAGAGCGCCGAGTAGCCGGCGACGAAGAGCAGCACCGAGCGTGCCGAACGGCGACGCAGAACCGTGGCCGCGGTGTAGAACACGAAGAGATTGGTGAAGAACAGTGCCAGGTTCACGCCCAGCGAAAACGGCGATCTGGGCGCCATGCCAATCCCGATGTGGATCGCCGCCAGGGCGACCATCGCGACGACGGATTGGACCCAGGTCCGTTTCACGGCGGTGTCGCCTCGGCGGGAGTCACCGCGGGTAGCACGAGCGCGTGGAGCACCGCCGGAAGACCAGCGCACGAAACGCACTGGGCGGGCGAGAGGGGATGAAAACCTCTCCGCTCGAACAAGCGGCGGCCGGAATCGCCCAGCAGGAAGGCGACGAAGCGCGCGGCGGCAGCAGCATGGGGCGCGCGGTTCGGGACGGCGAGGCCATAGGTCACCGGAGCGCCGACGATGCGTGCCTTGCCCTGCCCTTGCTTCATGCGGATCTCGACCTGAACGCCGGCATAGCGCGCGGACTGGTCCTGCCTTGACAGGTTGATCTCCGGCGGCAACGCCAGAATCTTGAGGTGGTGATCTTCGGCGGTCGAGCGAAAGAGAAAGGCGTAGTCGATGGCCCGCGATTCGAGCAGGGCCAGGAGCTCGGCCTCGTCGTGGACCACGTGCTCCTTCGAGCACTGGGCCTTCAGGCGCTCGGCTAGCTGCGCGCCCGAGGGACCATAGATTCCCGACGACTCGGCGAGCTGCCACACCATCAGCGTCTGGTAGCCAACCGGCGCGGTGTCGGGATCGGCGCGCCCCAGCCGAACGCCCTGGCGGGTGAGAATCTCGGGCCAGTTCTGCGCCGTGATCTGCTCCGTCCACTTGCTGTGGTCCTTGTGGGCGATGACGATCTCGTTGGTCGCGAACACGGCGTTCCAGGTGGCGTACGAAGGAATCATCATTTTGTCGATCAAGGCCGCGTCGGCGACAGCCACGACGTCGGCGTGCATGCCCAGCTCGACCACCTTGCGCACAGCCACCTGCGAGCCCGAGGGCTCAAGGCGAACGCGAAGGTCCGGATTGGCCTTGTGGAATGCCTCGGATGCGTCGCCCAGCACCGCCGAGAGGCTGCTGGCGTAAAAGACGACGACCTCGGTCGTGCGCGGCTTGCAGGCGAGAAGAGATGCCGAGACGAGCAGGACCGAGAGCGGGCAGCAACTACGCATGACGGTCACGAGGGTATCACCCCGCCGCTACAGATTCATGGTGAAGTACAGGTGTGGAAGCACCCTCGACACGGGAGAGCACGCAATGCCGGACATACAGCCAAGGTAGTCGTAGCTGAGCTCCGCGTCGAGATACAGCTTGTCGCCCATGCGCCATATCACACCAGCGGCCGGCAGGAGCTTCCCACGCCTCGAAGGCACCCGTGCCGCTGCCGAACCACCGCATGACGCCGCTGGTCTGGTAGATGTAGAGAGCCGAGACCTCGGGCAGGGGATAGATTCGGATTTGGAATTCGCCGTAGGCGGAATACTTCGAGTGATCCGCGGGCAGATACTCGCCCGAATTGGCGTCCGCCGCGAAAGAGTCCGAGGTGCGCTCCAACGTTCCTGTGGCAGTCGAGCGCGTGGTGAATACCTGGTTCCAACGCATCAGCCATTGCAGGGTGCTCTGATAGCTTTCCTTGGTCCACCACGGACCGGCATTCGAAATGAGCGTAGGGTCATTGATGCCCCGATCTCTGCTGTAGTTGAGCAGCAGAGTAATCGGCGAGGTGAAGATGGGACGGTAGACGATGCGGTTCTGGAGGATGGTGGTGACGGCGCTCTCGTACGGCTCGGGCTGAGCATCGGACTCGGAGGTCGTGACGCGGTAGCGCTGGTAGAGTTGCATTTCCAACTTTCGGCCCCCCCACACTTCCATCACCACGAAATCGTAGACACGGCCGTAGGTGGTCTTGCTGCCGGTGACGGTCTGTTCGCTGTCACCGACCGCAACGCTGGGGGAAAACGCAAGCGGGGCAAGCTTGGACCACCACTGTCCAGGATAGATACCGAGCCCAGCGCCGATCGACCCCGTCACCGTTGCGGTTGGCGCTTGAAGGATCAGGGGTCCCGGCCCAACCGGCGTGATGGCCGACCCCGCGGGCCCGGTGTTCGCCCACTGGTTCACGCTCAAGTTGCCTGCACCTGCGGTTGCGGCGGGTGTGACTGTTGGGGTTGTGCTTGTAGCCGAGCCAGGGACGATCGGGGCCGTACGATTGTCGTCGTAGATCAGGTTGTAATTCAATTGCGGCACGAGGCCGGGAATGATCCGGCTCTGCGCGCCGGAGGTGAGCTCCCAGTGGTAGAGACTACGCCAGAAGGGGCTTCCGGGATCGATTTGCCGGCCGACGTCGCGCGAGCGGTAGAGCGCGTAGATGGACTCGGTCGCGGTGGGTGAGAGCTTGCCCTCGAAGCGCATCAGGCGCACGCGATCCTCGTAGGCGTACGTGCCATTCTCGTCGGTTTCACCCTGTGAAAGACTGTAGAGGGCCCGAATATTGAATTTCTTGATGTGGGTGAAAGAGAGCGCGGGCGCGAGATCGTAGTCTGTTTGCAAGGATCCCTGCAAACGATGGGTCTGAAAACCGTTGGGATTGTCGAGGTCGGTGCTGCCGAGCTGCAGGGTGGTGCCGGGCAAACCGGCCTTGTTGAGCTGCACGCGCGCGATGGCATGTTGGAGCGTGCCCGTGCCTCCGCTTCCGTCGGGTAACCAGGCACGCTGCCGGGTGAACAGGGCGGTTACCGGCAACCAGGCCACGGGATAGCCGGTCACATTGAACCGGGTCTCGTCGCGCAAGGTCCCCATCCGCGCATCGTTGTAGGTCCTCGTCGACGGATTCACGGCCGTTGGCGTGGTATGGCCAATCGGGGTCCAGCCCTCGGAGTTCAGGCGGCTGGACAGCATGCCTTCGAGGGTCGGGCTTGATAGACGCAGAAAGGCCATTCCCGCCAGACCGTCGGGTCTCGGGCCGGTTGAATCATGCGAGCCCGCCATCTCGGCATAGCCGGTCAGAAGACCGCCCTCGCCTACCTTCATCTGATAGCGGCCATCGAGCGCCCCGGTGGTCAGGTGCAAGGCGGGGCTCACGAGATTGCCGTTGGCATCCCGGGTATCCGACATCTGTTGCAACTCAACAGCGCGTGCGCCTATTTCCATGCCGCTGACGGGCGAAGCAGCGACCCGACTCGCCACCATCCATTCCTTGAATTGATCGCCAAGGCTTGCACCGGCCTGCTTGCTGCGATTGAGAATCTCCAGGGTGAAGGTCTTGATGTAGGCCAGCGCCGCATCCGACCGATCGTCGATGGACACCTCGATCACGTACTGATCGACAACGGCCTCGGCGGCGTAGGCGCTAGGCAAGCCCATGTCCACGACCGCGTTGACCGTGCCGTCGGGCAGCGTATTGAGCGTCAAGCGCGAAACCGGCAGATCGAACTGATACAGGCCTTGCGCGAAGTCCGCAGTGCCCATGTTGTGAATGGCGACCTGGATGCTGCTGCCGCCCTGCTGATAGGTGGCGTACACGCTGCTGATCCAACCCCGATCGATGTACTTGGGTGCGCCGCCGTCAATTTGATTGTAAAGGGCAGTGTCGTTGCTGACGATCGTCGGCGTTCCTGAAAGCGCCCAATTTCCGATTTCATTGGTCACCGGCAGCCGGGAAGACAAGGAAAGGTTTCCCAGGTCCTTCTTGGGCACCAGGTCGTGCTCGTACTCGACCGTGATGACGCTCAAATCGTCGATGCGCTCGGGATTGAGGAAGAGCAGTTGCCCGGCGGTGTAGACGATGGTGTAGTCGGTGCCATTGTTGAGCAATTCGCCGTCTACGTAGACCCTGTCGGTGCCAGGCAGAATGTACTTCTGGGAAAGTTGATAGGTGTCCTGCCGAGGACCGGTGATGAAATCGCGCACGACCTGGCCACGCCGGAAGCCTGCATCGACGGTCATGCTCGCCTTGGGCTCGGCCCCGGGCGTGGCCAAGCCCACATGCGCTCCCTGGAGCAGGAGCTGTCTCTCGAGCCCCTCTTCCACGTAGCGATACTTCAACTTGTCTTCGATGCGCACGTCGCGCACGATATCGTTCTGGTTGCCCAGGTACTCGATTTTGTATTGCAAGTCGCGAATCCCGCTCGCGTTGAGCTGGCCATAATCGAGATAGACGGAGCCATTGAGGGTTCGATCCTTGTCAAGCTGCTGTCCAATTCCAAAGCCCCCCGTGGCGTTGGCGTATTGGTTCTCGGTGTCCGGAGTCCTCCGTGAAGGAACCCTGGACCCAGGTGAAGGTTGTTGTACGGCATCTCCGAATCGAGCTGGCCAAACACGCGGGCCGTCGTCTTCCTGGTGCTCGCGGCCTTCACCTCTATCTTTCGGTCTGTCCACTGGTCGAGCTGGATGTTGTACATCTCGGCCGTGTCGGGAAACATGGCGGTAAAGAAACCACCGTAGGTCAGGGTTCCTGTCGAGCCTTCCTGATGGATGAGGCCCTCGGCCGCGGTCCAGCGGCGAATGGCCAGCGATGTGCGGCTGTATTGCAGAATCTCCTTGTCGGTCGTGATGTAAACGTACGAGCTGGTCGGCTCGACGCCGACGATCATCTTGCTGCCGAGCGCCGCCTGCTGGGGAAACGGGATGATGCTGTCGCTGGCATCCTGGAACTGGAAAAGGCCGTTGTCCGTGCCAAGCCAAATGTCGGCACCATCGACTGCCATCACGCGCAGTTGCTGCGCGCCCATCAGGGTGAGGGGAAAGTTGTTGAACACGCGTTGTTGAATGCGAAAGCGCGACAACCCGACATCGGTGCGGCACCATAGGTCGCTGCCGACCTGAAAGACTTCCGCGACATCGCCCGATGCCATGCCGTCCACCTCGCCGAACGCGCGCAATCCGTCCACGTCGGGGCTGAACACGGCGATTCCGGCGTGGGTGCCGAACCAGACCTGCCGGCCGATCGTGACGGCGTAGGTGACGGCCTTGTTCGGCAATCCGTTGGTCTCGTCGTACAACTTGAGCGTGCGATCCGTCTTGCGGTAGCGCACCAGCCCCTTGTTGGTGCCAAACCAAACGTACTGGTCATCGAAAGCGACGGTGCTGACCCGCTGGCTGGGAAGACCATCATCCATGGTCAGCTTGGTCGATCGCTGGCTCCCGGTTTCGAAACGAATGACCCCATCGTCGGTGGCGATCCACAGGATATTCTGGTCCACGACGAGCTTGTTGACGGTCGCGCCCGCCGCGAAGACCGTCCAACGGTCGAGGGTCTGGAAGATGAACTTGTCGTCCTGCGCGATCCAGATGCCATTGACGGGATCGACGGCGATCTCAGGGGTGCGGCCCCACGATGGAGCCACATACAGCAGCGCCACCGCGGCCACGACAAAGGCCGCGCGTTTCATGGACACGGCCTACGCGTTGACTTTCTTGACCTTCATCTTGGCTACGTCGATTTCACCAAGGCCGGCCTTGCCCGCGAATTCGATGTAGCGGACTTCCGCCGGGGTCATGATCTTGTTATTGAACTTGGCCACGGTCAGGCCGTAAGCGTCTACCGACACCACCTTCCGGCCGGCCACCATGCGTCCCGGCGTCGCGATATCGCCAGGCCCGGCCGGGCCATTGGTCAGCAACGCCCGCGTGGCATCGAGGATGGTCAGATTGGGGACAATCACGCGTCCCAAGTCGGCGACCGCCTGGTGCAGCTCCATCGCGGTGTGGAAGGCTTGCCGGTCGAGGATCAGCCCCATGTGGTTCTTGAGCCCGAGGGAAACCCCGGCCTGGTAGTGGGCCTTGGCCGCGGGCACGTTGATGAACACGTCGGCCGAAAGAATTGCCTTGGCAACCTCGACCGACTTCAGCGTTACCCCACCTTTCACATCGACTTTCTGGAAATCACCGGCGCCGCTCAGCAGCTTGACCTTCGCTGCGGGTAATGCGGCCATCGCGGCTGTCAGCCCGCAGCGCTCCAGGCACTTCTCACCCTTGGCTTGGGGAAATTCCAGGATCAAGACCTCTTTGGCCTTGGCGTCGAGGCAGGCCTTGGCGATGGCGACCACGGTCTCGGGATGGGTCGTGGTTCCCCAGGCCGGCGGATTCGCGAACGCGGCATTGGGCTTGATTACGACAAAATCGCCCCGCTTCACGAACTTGGAAATCCCGCCGAATGCAGCCAACGCAGCCGCAACCATTTTCGCGGGATCGCTCCCCGATACGTCGACGATGTCGGGCTCGTGACCCGCGGCAAAAACCCGGCCGTACTTCATGGCCGCGGCCGCCGCGATCGAACCACCTACGAAGCTGCGTCGAGAAATGACTTTCATGGCGGGATTCCTTATCGGTTGGGACTGCGCCGGTCGCAGTCGTTGAGAAAGCCCATGCCCCACTCCGACCGCAGGGAATTGTACCAGAGCATGGACAATCTATGTGCTATTCTTCATCTGAAATTCCGAATTCAGGTTCTTTCGATTTGCCAGTTTTCGTTTCGCGGGAGGCAGGAAACACATGGCGGCCCGACCAGGACTAACCCGACGAGAAATATTGGCCGGCACGGCCAGCGCGGCGGCCGCGGTGTCGCTGGGCGGCCTTGCGGGTTGCTTTCCCGGCGTCGGCGGCACCTGGCCGGATGCCGCCGTCGTGTCGACCTGCGGCTGCAGCCCACCCGACGGCGGTGCGAACGTCGCAGAGGACCGAGCCTCAGGCCCGATGACAGGAGCATCGACCGTCGTCACCATCCAGCGTGACGACAGCATCGACGCCACCGGCAAGAGTCTCGCGCAGCCTCAGCTCGGCGTGGTTCAAGAGATGGTCGATGCGGTGCTATCGACTTTGGCCGGCGGCGCCACCAACCCATGGTCGGTTCTTCTGCCGAACATCGGCACTTGTACGCGCATCGGCCTCAAGGTCAATTGCCTCAATACATTATTCGCAACATCGCCCGCGTTGGTTCGGGCCATCATCAAGAACCTGCAAACCAACACCGACGTGTGCCCGGGCAATATCATCGTCTGGGATCGACGGCTCGACGAATTGAAGGGCGCCGGGAAGTATACCGATGAATATTTACTGGGGGCGCAACTGCTGGGCACCATCGCAGCACCCAAGGACTGGCACGGCCCACGCTATTCCGACGAATTCTTCGGAACCTTCCAAGGCTTGACCCCTCGGCTTTCGCGCATCCTGACCGAGATGACCGACGTCACCATCAATTGCCCGGTGCTCAAGTCCCATAACCAATCCGGCATCACCGCCGCCCTGAAGAACATCTTCGGCATCATCGACATACCGGACAAGTTCCATACCACCACGGACAAGAGTATCAACCTTCCGATGGTCTTGCCCGCCATTTACAATATTCCGCAGATCCGCAACAGCATCAAGCTCACGATTGTGGACGCATTGCAGGCTGTCGTGGTGGGAGACACGGCCTCCCCGGTCGACCGTTTTCCGGGGCGTATCTTCGCATCCACGGATCCCCTCGCCTTGGATCATTATGCCTTGGATCTCATCAACCAGCTACGCGCCAATCCCATTCACAACCAAAAACCCACCGCCCCTGTCGCCGCAGATATCACTGTCTGGCTCGACGGCGCCTACCAGTTGGGCATCGGAACCAAGGCCTACAACATGGTGGCGCTGGCGGCAGACGGCACCCCGGCCATCGATGGAGGCGCCGCCATCGATGGCGGCGCCGTCGACGAGGAAGGCTAGATCTTTCCTACAACTGCCGAGGCAAAAGCGAAGGCTGCCGCCCTCGTAGTCGTGTTTCCCGGGCTGTAGTCGGGTGGCGGGCTGTAGGATGGGCCCATGCTAATCTCGACGTAGAAGTCACCTTTGTAGAAGTTGATCCACCAATTGGTCCCTGTGTCGGCAACGCGAGACGCGGTTCCAACCTGCGGCGAGCTCGGATCGGTCCACTGCTTCCCGTCGTAGAGCGACGCCGAGGTCAAGGCCCCGTAGAGCCCCGCGGCTTGAGCCGTGGAGGGCAGCTGCAGGATCTTCAGATCAAGCGTGGCGCCATTGGGGAATTGCTGATCTGGGACGCCGGTGGTGGTGTCCACCGTGCTGATTGTCGAATTCACGTAGGTCTCCCAGGCAAAGAGCACCGGGGCGTAGGGGGCAGCGAAGAAATCGGCCGAGGCACCATCGATGAGATCGCTGGTAGCTTGTTCGGTCGTGGCGGTGGCAGCACCATTCGCGGTCTTGGAGTTGCTCGCGTCGAATGTCCATCCCGCGACCGCATTGCTCGCGGGGACGAGTTGCAGCGCGCTGGAGGCACCGCCGCCACCGCTGGAGCCGCCTCCACAGCCTGAAAGCACGGCGCCCAAACCAAGCGCAGCGCATGAAATCAAAGAGCCTAGACGAGTCATTGTTTTCTCCTTCGCTGGAACCAGTCGGCCTTCTGTCAGGAACATCCCCGGCCGAGCGAGCTGATTATCCACACCTTACTGCGATACCGCAATTCCGGAATTACGCTGCGGTCGGCCTTGATCGGCATGCCCTCCCCGACATACGCTCTTGGCAGCATCGTGCGCATCCTCGTGTTTGCAGTCCTGGCCGTGATCCCACCGACCCTCATCGGCACCCTTGTCTGGCAAGGCCACAAGGCGCCGCCCGTCGAGCATGCGCCCGCGTCCGCGCGCCCGAGCGGACAAGATGCGGACGCGGCCCTGCGCGCGCTTTTCGAGCCGGCTCCCACGGGCGCTAGAGTCAAAGAGAAGGTTGCGCTGTACGACGAGAAGGGCCTCTTCGACTACATCGACGGCGCCGCGCCCATCTTCATCGAGCGCCACTTCCGCAAGTTGGCTGCCGCCGAGATGGCCACGCCCGAGGGCAGCGATCTGGTGTGCGATGTCTACGACATGGGCATACCCGAGAATGCCCAGGCGATTTTCGACAAAGAGAAATCCGCCAACGCCAAGTTGGTGGAAGGTTGGCCCGAGGCCATCGTCGGCCCCATGTCGTTCGTGTTTCACCACGGCCGCTACTATGCCAAATTGACCGCCTTCGATGCCAAGGCCGAGGCAGCCTTGCCGGTGGTGGCGCGCTCGCTGAAGGAGAAGATGAAATGAGCGACGGCGATCCCCCGCGCCCTGGCGAGGTCGTGTCCGAGGCGCGGCTGCGCGAAAGCGGCAAGAACCCGGACGGCATCGGCGAAGGGGACGGGATGAATCGGCGCGCCCTGTTCCGCGTGGGGCTCACCGCCGCCATGGCCGCCGGATCGGTGGCCCTGGGGCTCGGGCTGAGCGCTCGCGACGGCCACGGCAAAAGCAAGACCCTGCCCAAGTTGAAAGATCACCGCGTGGAGAAGATCCAAGGCGCGGTGGAGATGGCCATCGCGCGCGGAGCCGATGCCGCGGCCAACGTCCGCCGTGCCGTCGAGGCCATGGGTGGCATGGGCCGCTTCGTGAAACGCGGCGAGCGCGTGGTCATCAAGCCCAACATCGGTTGGAACCGTCTGCCCGAACAGGCCGCCAACACCAATCCCGACGTGGTGGCCGAGGTGGTGAGACTGGTAGCCGCGGCCGGCGCCGGCAAGATCTGGGTCACCGACGTTTCAGTGAATACCCCCGAGCAGTGCTTCGCCCGCTCGGGCATCGAGAAAGCCGCCAAGGCCGCTGGCGCGATCGTGGTGCGCCCCGATGCCCCGGCGTTTCGCGAGGTCGATGTGGCGGGCAAGCTGCTGCGCACGGCCGACGTGCTGTTCCCGTTCGTCGACGCCGATCGGGTGATCAACGTCCCCATCGTCAAGCAGCACGGCCTGTCCGGCGCCACCATGGCCATGAAGAATTGGTACGGCATGCTGGGCGGCCAGCGTGTGAAGCTGCACCAAAACATTCACCTCTCCATCGTCGATCTGGCATCCATGATCAAGCCCACCCTCACGGTCATGGACGCCACGCGAATCCTGCTGGCCAACGGTCCCACCGGCGGCAGCTTGGCCGACGTGAAGCAGATGGACACCATCGCGGTCAGCTGCGATGAGGTCGCCATCGACGCCTTCGGCGCCGGGCTGCTCGGTCTGTCGCCCACCAGCCTCGGGTTCATCGTCGAGGGCGTGAAGGCGGGACTGGGCACGTCCGAGTGGAGAAACCTCAAGACCGTGGAGCTGGGAGGTTAGCCATGTTCCTCTGGTTGCGCCGGACGTACCAGGCCGTCTTCTTCCTCTTCTTCCTTTTCCTCGTATTCGCCACCACGTCGCACTTCATTCGCGGCTACGACGTGCAGTGGTTCCTCGAGCTCGATCCGCTGGTCGCGCTCACCACCGCTCTCGCGTCGCACGCCCTGCACCACGCGCTCTTGTGGTCGCTGCCGCTCATCGTGCTGACCCTGGTGTTCGGCCGCTTCTTCTGCAGTTGGATGTGCCCCATGGGGGTGCTCCACCATTTCCTCGGCTTCCTCGGTCGCAAGCGCAAGATCTTGCAACGGGTCGAGCAGAATGCCCCGCGCCCGTCGCACAAGATCAAGTATGCCGTGCTCGCCGTGATGCTGGGACTGGCCGCGGCCGGCAGCGTGCAGATCGGGCTTCTCGATCCCATCGCGTCTACCTGGCGCGGCCTGTCCGTCTCGGCCCTGCCGGCGGCCAGTAACACCGCCCTCGGCCTCTACCAGGGCGAGCGCCACTTCCAGTGGGGAACGATCATCACCATCGTCTTCTTCGGCGCTCTGGCGCTCAACTTCGTCTATCCGCGTTTCTACTGTCGCGTGCTCTGTCCGCTCGGCGCGTTTCTGGGACTGCTGTCGAAGTTCTCGCTCTTCCGCATCAGCAAGGATCTCAGTCGCTGCAACGAGTGCGACGTGTGCGGGGCCGACTGCCAGGGCGCCGCCGATCCGCAGGGCACCGTGCGCGCCACCGAGTGCATGGTGTGCTTGAATTGCACCACTAGCTGCAAGCGCGGCGGCATCGCCTACCGCTTCCTGCCCAATCTCAAGCTGGCGAAAGTCGAGACCGATCTCTCCCGCCGCAAGTGGCTCACCGCGGGCGTGGCGGGGGTGGCGGCGGTGCCCCTCATGCGCGCCTCCGACGGCGTAGGCCCGCGGCCCAACCCCGCGCGCATCCGTCCGCCGGGCGCCCTCGACGAGCCTGACTTCCTCGCCAAGTGCCTCAAGTGCGACGCCTGCATGAAGGTGTGCCCGACCGGCGGCTTGCAACCCGCGCTCTACGAGGCAGGCATGGAGGGCTTCTGGTCGCCCATCCTGATTCCACGCATCGGCTACTGCGAAAGCAGCTGCACCCTTTGCGGACAGGTCTGTCCCACCGGCGCCATCACACACCTCAAGCTCGCGGACAAGGTCGGCGCCATGCCGGCCAAACCGCCCGTGCGCATCGGCTCGGCCTTCTTCGACAAGGGCCGTTGCCTGCCCTGGGGCTACGGCACCGAGTGCATCGTGTGCGAGGAGGTTTGCCCGACCTCGCCCAAGGCCATCTACTTCAAGGTCGAAACCATCACCGCCCGCGACGGCACGCAAAAAACGCTGAAATTCCCCTACGTCGACCTCGACCACTGCACCGGCTGCGGTACCTGCGAGAACCGTTGCCCGGTCGTGGATCGCGCCGGCGTGCGCGTCAGCGCCGCCAACGAGAGCCGCACCCCCAAGAGCAGCATGTCGCTGACGGGCGGACGAATTTAGCTCTGCTGGCCCTTTCCAGTCGGAAGCTTCTCCAGTTCCTCGACATCGGCCAGATCCTTCGCGCGGCCGGAGGCGCGCTTGTTCTTGAGCAATGCTGTCCGTCCGATGATTCGCACCGGGACGCCATCAAGGTGGGAGAGCTGGGAGCCTGCCGAGGCCTCGCTGAAATCGACTCCACTGATCCCGGTCAGAATGTCGATACGATTGGGCGGGCGGCCGAGCTGAACGACCTTCCCAGGCTGCAAGAGGATCGACTCGACGTCGCTCAGGTCGGAAAATCCGAAAGCCCTCAACACAGCCAGCACGCGAACCGCGTTATCGGACGTCGAGCGGATGAACAGATCGATGTCTCCGGTGAAGCGCGGATAGCCATGGTATCCGACGGCGTGGCCGCCAACCACGACGTAGTCAACGCCGTGGGAATTCATCAATGCGATGAACTCTTTCAAATCTTTCTGCAGCTTCACCGTAGGTACTCAGGTAGCGGTCCACCAACTCGACGACCATGTCCAGGCGCTCCTGCGGAGAGAGCGAGGCGTAGTACCGCCGATCAGCCTCATCGGCCTCGGCCGGGTCTTGGTAGGTCCGCAAAGAACGATCCACTTGGGGAGGATACCACGGGGTGCATCCGCTGGCGCGCCAGCGTCCGGGGGCCGTCCCGTGCGTGGTCGTCTGCCTCGATCCTACAGCTTTTCGTGGGTGCAATCGCAGTAGGGCTTGGTCGCCGACTGCTTGCAACCGCAGAGCTTGACCTCGCCGGGTTCGGTTTGCGCGACCTTCATGGGCGAGTGCATGGTGCCTCGGTGCGATCCGTCGCAGTAGGGCTGCCGCTTGGACAATCCGCAAGCGCACCAATAGTAGTCCCCGCGCGCCAGCTTGACGACGTAGGGCAGCTTGTTCGTACGAACGAGATTGCTCACAGCGCAAGACCCAGGATCATGAATGAGTCTGTCACGTCGTGGGCGAGAGGCTAGCCGCCACCGTTGGGCGGCGTTTCTCCGCAACCGGAAGCGCTGCACGCGGCGGTCTGCAAGGCGGTGACGCAGGCCATGGCCGGGGTATCTCCGGCCTGGTTGAGGCAATCCTGCTTGCAGCTGCTATTGCAGGATGCCCCCGCAGCCGCAAGGCAGTCGATGGCCTTCTGGCAACCAGCCTCTCTCGAATTCCCGTTCTGGTCTTTGCACGCGCTACACGCGGGGGTGCTGCCGCAGGCGTAGCCGTTGCTGACGACTTGGCTGATGCATGTTCCCGCCGAGTCGGGTGGCGCGGCTGCGTCGCGCGTGCCCGTGATTCCACCTGTCGCAGCGCCGCCACCGCCCCCCGTGCCCTTCGTCGCGCCGCCCCCGCCCACGCCGCCGGTGCCGAGCAACGAACCACCAGTCCCCGGTATGCGGCCGTCCGTGCCACGTCCGTCTGGGGAGGTTGCGCTGTCTCGGCCGGCATCGGCGCCAAGCCTGCCGCCGCTGCCGGGCCCGCCGCCTGTCCCGATCCTACCGCCGCTGCCAGTCGTGCCGCCGGTACCGACGACCGACGAGCCGCCTGTGCCAGTGCTGCCCCCCGTGCCGATCGAGCTCGTGCCACCCGTGTTTGTCGCGCCTCCAACTCCCGTCGAGGTCTCGCCGCCCGTGCTCTCGGTATAGCCGGGAAGTTTTGCGTCAGGCGAAGGCCCACATGTAATCGCAAGTGCTACCATTGCAAGCGGGGCGAGCGAGCGCATAGCTCCTATTAGACCTCATTTCATACGCAAAGGGGAAGTCACACCACGGTGGTATGTGATGACTGGCACCTTGAACCGTCATGCCAATGGCGCGAAAAAGCCCTTGAGCCATGCCATAGTGTCGGCGACTCTGACAAAGGCCATGTTCATGAAGTCGAAATTGGAAAAGCTTGTCTTGTCGTTCGGATTGCTCCTCCTCTTGGGTTGCGGCGCGCGCAGCACGCTCGATACGCTGGATGAAGAGCCCGCCGTTTCAACCGGCGGCGCTGGGGGCATTCTAGGCAACGGCGGGCAGCCGGGCACCGGTGGAATCCTCGGCAGCGGCGGGCGACCGGACACCGGTGGCACTCTCGGCAGCGGCGGACGATCGGGCACCGGCGGAATTCCAAACGTGGGCGGCAACGTCGGAGGATTCGGCGGCATGGGCCCGGGTCGATCCCCCGCGGGCGGAAGCAAGGGTGGCGCGGGCGGCAGCGGGCTGGGTGGCCAGGTCGGCGGAAGCAGGGGCGGCGCGGGCGGCAGTGGGCTGGGTGGCCAGGTCGGCGGAAGCAGGGGCGGCGCGGGCGGATCGCTCGCGACAGGTGGGCGCATCGGCGCGGGCGGCAGCGCCGGAGGGGCAGCGGGAGCCATCGGCCCCGATGGCGGCCGCGGGGGCAGTGCCGGTGCGATCGGTAGAGACGGCGGCTCCGACGTGCGCACGGGTGGCGCAGGCGGAAACGCAGACTCGGGAACCGGCGGTGCCCTTGGAACCGGCGGCAACACCTGTCCAGGATTGGCCAGCAACGAAGAATTGATCGACGACCTGAACGACGGCGATCGCTTCATTCCCGCCGTCAATGGCCGCGCCGGCGCGTGGTCCGACAGCCACGACGGCAGCCCGAACGCAACGATGTATCCCGACCCGAACACGGGATTCGCCCCGACCGACACCGGAGACCCGTGCCGCAAATACGCGGCCTACGTCGCCGGCGCTGGATACGTCCTGTGGGGCGCCGACTTCTGGTTCGGGCTCGGCAGCCCCTACGACGCCTCCAAGTACAAGGGCATCAGCTTCTGGGCCAAGATCGACGCGGGCACTTCATCGGTGGTACGCGTCGCCTTCCCGGACAAGGACACACAGCCCGACGCCAACATGTGCCAGACCGGCATCTCGTCGGGCCCGACGGCGTGTTTCGATCACTATGGTTATCGCATGACCCTGGACTCGACGTGGACCA
The DNA here is from genome assembly GCA_963824555.1 of uncultured delta proteobacterium. Lineage (GTDB taxonomy): Bacteria > Myxococcota_A > Polyangia > Fen-1088 > Fen-1088 > Fen-1118. The sequence continues at coordinate 205,621 of CAWGPW010000044.1, forward strand.
AGTACACGGTGATGTTCAGCCAACTTGGCCAGGAAGGCTGGGGCCATGCGGGGACGGCCTTCGACCCCACCAGTCTGTACGAAGTCCTGTTCCAAATCCCCGTGGGTGCCAACTTCGGGGTCTGGATCGATGACGTCGCGTTCACGTTTTAGGGCATTCGGCGGTCACGGAAAAAGCATGATGGCCGATACGCAGTACCGGAAGGCGACGTAGCTCATCCCCGACGAGAACTGCAGGTTGAAGGTGTCGACCTGCTGGAAATCCTCGAGGGTGTCGCCCTTGTCGAACCAGCACTCCGACTTGAACATGGACGGCCGAACGACTTGGCCGGATTTGTAGTTCTCGATGCAGTAGATGCGTTCGAGGGGATCGCCCTTGAGGTGCGCGTTCATGCGGTAGCTGGCGGAGCGGCCGCGGAATTCGACGGCGATCCCACGCGCGGCTTCGTCCCCCCAGGCCTTTTGGTCGGCGCGCGCGTGCCAGCCAATGGCCACGCCCCAGTTCCGCCCCCAGTTGCACTGCATCTGCGGCATCCCTTCGTTCACGCAGGACAGCCCCGCCACGGTTCCGCTGGTGCACAAAAGGCCTGACTCGGGCAGAAGATGAGCCCGGCCCTCCCACCCGCTTGGTGAAGAGAAAGACGTGCCATCGCCGCTCGCGATCCACGTGGCCCCCGTGAAGCCGTTCGCCAATTGTCCGGTTTCACCGATGACCACGCGCAGGCTCGTGGGTTGGACGGTTCTGGTGGGCTCGGTCGGAACCAGCGTCGGCGCGAAGGACGGCAGGGGGGCTTCGCGTACGCTGGACGCGGCCGGGGCGACGTCACTCCCCGGTTCGAGCAGCGTGGGAGGTGGCACGGGCTCTGCTGCGGGTTCGCGCCCGGGCTGATCGCTTGCGCGCGCGAGGCGGCGTTCGGCGCGCGGGACACGGTCGCTCCGCTTGCGAGGCGAGGCCGGGGGCAGAGGCGGACGCGCTTCATGCGGGCCAGCCGATTTCGGCTCGGCTTCCAAGGCCGGGCCGGCCAGCTCGGCCGCTTCGCCGGCTTTTTCCATCGCCGAAGCCCGCTCGTTCGCGATCTCGAAGGTCCCGCCGACCAGATCCGCGTTCACGGTCTGACCTGCATGCACATGGGTGTCCGGGGGAATCGGGCCACCCGCGACGCGCACCTCCCCCTCCTGCATGGCAAGGCGGAACTGTCCGCGGTGCCGGGACCACAGCACACCGAAGCGCGTGCCGGTCACGTCCACCCGGAATGGCCCGGCCAACACCGCCCAACGTGCCTTCGCGCGATGAACCACGGCCACATGCGCTTCGCCTTCGTCCACGTTGATTTCGGCTCCGCGACCGAATGGCAACATTCCCAGGCGAAAGCGCGCGTCCTTGGCGACCGCCACCTGGCTGCCATCCTCGAACGCGATGCTGCCACCGCGGGCGGTCTCGAAGTTGCCGTCGGCGGCCAGGGTGCACCCCCGCAGGCGATAGCCGAGGGGTCGCCGCGCCACCAGCCATCCAACCACGCACAGGGCAAGCGCGGCACACACCGCAAACGCCGCCCAACGAAGCCGGCGTGATGGCCCACGCCCGCCCCCGTCGAGGCGACGTTCGATCTCGGCCCACTGTCCGGCACGCGGGGACCGCACCTCCACGGGCACTGCGAGCCCCGCGAGGTCGCCTAGACGCTGACAGCTCGCTTCGGCGGCCGTAGATGCTTCGCGTTTGTCCTTCACGGATTCCCTCCTTGCCCGAGCGTGCCCACGTACTCCCTCAGCACCGGACTCGATTCGAGGCGCGAGTTCACCCGCGCCACCAACCGGCCCACGCGGCGCTTGGCCGTCGAGAGACTCATGGCGTGCACCGTCGCCACCTCGGCAAGCTCCATCTTCTCCACGAAACGGGCGACGAAAAGCGAGCAATCTTCCGCGCTCAGGGCGCCGAGCAATCGGTAAAGCGCCCGCGCAGCCTCCCTGGCCTCGCCCTGCCCCGGAAGCTCGGGCGACGCCGGCAGGCCCTCTTCGGGCACGAGCCCGACGATGGCTCGTATGCGGCGACGACGGACCTCGTTGCGGGCGACACCCAGGGTGACGCTGACCACGAACCCGCGCAATGCAGCCGGTTCGCGCAACTCATCCAACCGTTTGAAGATGCGCAAGAAGGCTTCTTGGCAGAGATCGGCGTAGTCGGGGCCCGGCCCGAGAAACCGCCGGGCCAGGCGCTGGACCAGGGCGGCATATTTGGACCAAATGGCGAAACACGCGCGGCGGTCGCCGGCCCGCGCCGCGCGCACCCACGCCGCGTCGGAGGAATCCGACCCGGACACGGATATCTGGGGAAGCGGCGGCGATACGACCATCGTGGAGAGTGCGACCTGCATGCCATCCTGCCGGAATCGGGCTTTCAGTACAACGCGATGGCAGGGCAGCAAGCGATACCACGCGCAAGACTCCATCGAATTTTCCTTGGATCGCGGTCGTGCTGCATCGCTAGACTCCTGTGTCCCTCCAAGAGTCGCGTCCCCTTCGGTAAAGGTCAGAAATCCTTCCGCCCCAAAGGTTCATCTGAGAGTCCATGGGTTCCTTCACAAAAATTCGCACCGACCTCGGCACCCTTGCCATTGGCTTCAACGAACGCGGCATTTCGCGCGTGCTGCTCCCCAGCGCAGACTGGAGCGAGCTCGAGCCCGCGGATCTGGCCCGCGCTGGGCTGCGGGTCGAGACGCGTCCTCCGCGGGAGGTCGCCGAGGTCGCTCTGGCCCTCAAGGCGCATGTCGGGGGAGCGGCCCAGGATTTCTCGGGAGTCGGGCTCGACACCAGGGACGCCCCGCCCTTCTTGCTGCGCGTGCAGCGCGCCGCCCAGGCCATCCCATCCGGCCAGACTCGCACCTACGGCGAGCTCGCCGCGGTCGTCGGCTCGGCCAACGCGGTCCGTGCCGCGGGCCGCGCCATGGCCACCAACCCCTGGCCCATCATCGTTCCCTGCCACCGCGTTTTTGCACGCTCCGGATTCGGCGAATACTCGGCGGGAAGCGGCGTGCACACGAAGTTGCGCTTGCTCTGGCGCGAAGGCTATCGCGGCCGCACCTCGAACGTGACCTTCGACGAGCACGCGGCGGTCGCGTACCTGAAGAGTGCCGATCCCCGCCTGGGCAAGTTGATCGACCGGGTGGGACCGTTCACCCTGCAGGCCACCGCCCCCAAGCCGCGCGGCGGCCCGAAGCCATTCGCGGCTCTGGCCCGCGCCATCATCGCGCAACAGCTTTCCGGCAAGGCGGCAGCGACCATCCACGGCCGGGTGGCCGCGCTGCTGGGGCAAGGCGAGGGCGGTGAGCAAGGTGAAATCGACGACCCTCAAGCCACGCTGGCGCTGCCCAAAGCCAAGCTGCGCAGCGCGGGTCTTTCGCAAAACAAGACTCTTGCGCTCTTGGATCTCGCGTCACACGCCGTGGATGGCCGTCTGCCGACGCGCGCCGACATGGAATCGATGCCCGACGCGGACATCATCGAGCGCCTGACCCACGTCCGCGGCATCGGACGGTGGAGCGCGCAGATGCTGCTGATGTTCTATCTCGGCCGGCCGAACGTCCTGCCGGTGGCGGATCTGGGCGTGCAGAAGGGCTTCGCCATCACCTACGGCAAACGAGGATTGCCCAGTGCCGAGGCCATCGAGCGGACGGCGCGGGCCTGGGCGCCCTACGCATCGGTCGCAAGCTGGTACCTGTGGCGCGCGGTCGAGATTGGGCGGTATGCGGCCTAAAGCGCTGCCTTCAGCGCGAGGTCGAGGTCGGTGAATTCGAATGCGTAGCCGGTTTGCGCGGCCACCGTCGGGAACACCCGTTGCGAATCGGTGAGGATCTCGCCCATCTCGCCGAACGCCAGGCGAAGCGCGATCTTCGGCACAGCTAGTAACGCGGGGCGGTGCACGGACCGCGCAAGGGCGCGCGTGAAGTCGTCGTTCGTGACCGGTCGCGGTCCCACGGCGTTCACGGCGCCATGGATCCGTCCGTCCTGACTCGCGTGCAGCAGGACGCCGACCACGTCGTCGAGATGAACCCACGGCATCCACTGTCTACCGTGGCCGAGCTTGCCGCCGGCTCCCAGGCGAAACGCCGGGAGCATTCTCGCCAGCACGCCCCCGCCCTTGGCCAGCACGATGCCGATACGCACACAGATCACGCGCATGCCCAGGGCCTCCGCAGCCATGGCTTCGCGTTCCCATTCCGCGCACACGTCCGCGAGAAATCCGTGCCCGACGGCCGAGGTCTCCGAGATTTCGTCGTCTCCGCGGTCGCCGTAATAGCCGACCGACGACGCCGACACGAGCACGCGCGGGCGGCGCTCAAGGGCAGCGAGCCCGGCCACCAGGTTGCGCGTGCCGAGCACCCGGCTGTCGCGGATACGGCGCTTTTTGTCCGAGGTCCAGCGCCCTTCCGCGACCGGCTCGCCCGCGAGGTTGAAGACCACGTCCACGCCATCCAAGGCGGCGGCAGGTGGCGGACCAGACTGGGGCGACCAGGCGTGCGCCTCGACGGCGGGGACGATTAGCTTGGCAAGTTCTGGATCGCGGGTCAGTACCACCGCTCCGCCAAGGCGTTCCACGAGCGCCCTGCCGATGAGCCCCGTCGCGCCGGTCATGAGCGTTCGCATGTGCGCACTCGCCAGCAGGCTCACCCCGACACGCGGACAAGGCTACGGGCCGATGCGAGCAATTCGTCCGAGGTAAACGGCTTCTGCAGGAACGCATAGCGCCCCGCCGCCACCCCACGCCGCAGGAGATCTTCTGGCAAGTATCCCGAGCAGAGCAGGATGGGCATGCCCGGCCAGCGCTTCTCGGCTTGGTCGATGACGTCGCGGGCGGGCCGACCCGGCATCACGCCGTCGATACAAAGCAACGAAAGTTTGTCGCGTTCGGCCATCGCAGCCACGGCCTCGTCCCCATTCGCGGCCTGCGTCACCTGAAACCCACTGTGCGACAGAATTCTTACCATGCTGCCTCTCACGTCGGGATTGTCCTCCACGACCAGTACGTTGGTGTCCGCCGACACTTCGCCAAGCACGGGCGACGGCGATAGGGTGATTGGTGGCCGAGCTCCGTCATCCGCGGACTCGGGCAAAAGCATGGTAAAGGTCGTCCCCGCGCCAACGGTGGACTCGACGGTCAAGTTGCCGCCGCATTCCTTGGCGAAGGCATGCACGGTTGCCAGACCCAGTCCGCTGCCCGCGCCGACCGATTTCGTGGTGAAGAAGGGCTCGAAAATGCGATCGAGGGTTTCCGGCGCCATGCCGTGGCCGGTATCGGACACGGAGATTTCCAGGTATCGCCCTTGCGGTAGACCGGTGCCATCGCGCTCGTCCGCCTTGCGTGCGCAACGAATGCTGATTCGCCCCCCGCCCGGCATGGCATCCCGCGCGTTGAGAACGAGATTGAGCAGCGAACGTTCGAGATCGTTGGGATCCAAGCACGCGACGAGATCTTCCTTCGGTATCTCGACGGCCAGCGCGACATCGTCGGGTAAAACGCGGCGAAACGCGGTTTGCATGCGTTCGAACAGGGGTGCCATCGCAACCGACCGAGGTCTCGACACCTGGCGCCGCCCGAGGGTCAGCAATTGTCGGGTCAATTCCGCGGCCTGTCGGGCAGCGGCGACAATCTCATCGGCGCAATTCAAGGCCTCGAGCGAGCCCGCGAATCTAATCTGTTCGGCGGCGCCCATGATGACCGTCAGGGAGTTGTTGAAGTCGTGCGCGACCCCACCGGCCAAGCGAGCGAGAGCTTCGATTCGGCGCGATTCGGCCAGGGCTGCTTGGGCGCTCATGCGCTGCTCGCGTTCGTGCTCGCGCTCGCGCTCGGATTTCTCCAGCGCCAGGCGTTGTTGCTGTTCGTGCTTGGCCAAGCTCGCCAACCGCTTGGCCTCGGTCGCGAGCCGTTCCACGACATAGACCTGGGTGACGGTGATGGCCAAGCCGATGAGGATGAACGCGAGGATCTGTCGGACCCAAAAGCGCGAATGCGTGGGATCCCACATGTCGACCGTGACGTGCGGCACCCGCCCCGTAATCACGAGAAAACCACCCAGCGCGAACAGTCCGGTCACCACCATCAACCCGACAACCGCGCCGCGCTTGCCGAAAAACAAGGCGCCCAGAAGCAACACCAGGGCATTGACCAGGATGTTCCCCGCGCCGACTCCACCGCGCGCCTCGACGACAAAACCGGTGAGGGCGAGGAGAACCAGCAGGGTGAGCGCCGAGGCGCGGAAGCCGATCCGCAGGTGAAGCAAACGCAGCAGGGGAAAAGTCAGCGTGTAGGCCGAAAGTGCCATGGTCGTCGGATCGAAGGTCCCAGACACGACGCTGGCGATGATGATGGCCAGGCTGATCCCGGGGACCGCGAACGCAAGAACATTCAGTGACGCCAGAAGCACCTGCTCGCGCAAGGATTGCAGCGCATCGCTCCCCGTGTCTCCCACGATTGTTTCGCCTGGTTTCTCGACCATCACCCAGTACCGCGGAGATTGTGCGATCACCCAAGAGGCTTGGCAAGCACGCGGCATCTCGCCCCAATCCGCGGATCGGCTTGACGGATGAGGGTGGCCTGAGGATACTGAACGTCCGTCCAGGTAAGGCGATTCGCGATGTCAGGTATTTTCCCCAAAGCTGGCCCCATCGGCGCTCATGCGTTGTGGGTTGGC